>CAVVQY010000001.1:0-148280 GCA_963750545.1 uncultured Actinomycetes bacterium
AAGCGCGCGAAGCCGATCCTCCTCGAGCCGATGATGGCCGTCGAGGTGACGACGCCCGAGGACTACCTCGGCGACGTGATGGGCAACCTGAACTCGCGGCGCGGTCGCATCGAGTCGATGAACCCCGTCGGCAACGCCCAGGTGATCAAGGCGAGCGTCCCGCTCTCCGAGATGTTCGGCTACGCGACCGACATCCGCTCGATGTCGCAGGGCCGGGCGACGTTCCATATGGATTTCGACCACTACGAAGAAGTTCCGCAATCGATCGCCAGCGAAATCGCCGAGCAGGGCGGCGGCGGCTCCTAACGAGTTAACGGAGGACGAGAGGAATGGCCAAGCAGAAGTTCGAGCGCTCGAAGCCGCACGTCAACGTCGGCACGATCGGGCATATCGACCACGGCAAGACCACCTTGACGGCCGCGATCACCAAGGTCCTGGCCGAGCAGGGCGACGAACACGGCTGTCCGCGATTTCGCGTCGATCGACAACGCTCCCGAGGAGCGCCAGCGCGGGATCACGATCAACACCGCGCACGTCGAGTACGAAACGGAGGCCCGTCACTACGCGCACGTCGACTGCCCGGGCCACGCCGACTACATCAAGAACATGATCACGGGCGCGGCACAGATGGACGGCGCGATCCTCGTCGTCTCGGCCGCCGACGGCCCGATGCCGCAGACACGCGAGCACATCCTGCTTGCGCGCCAAGTCGAGGTGCCGGCGATCGTGGTCGCCCTGAACAAGGCCGACATGGTCGACGATCCCGAGCTTCTCGAGCTCGTCGAGCTCGAGATCCGCGAGCTGCTCTCCAAGTACGAGTTCCCCGGGGACGACATCCCCGTCATCCAGGTTTCGGCGCTGAAGGCGCTCGAGGGCGACGCCGAGTGGACGCCGAAGATCCTCGAGCTGATGGCTGCGGTCGATACCTACATCCCGGAGCCGACCCGCGACGTCGACAAGCCGTTCCTGATGCCGATCGAGGATGTCTTCACGATTACGGGCCGCGGCACGGTCGTCACCGGCCGGATCGAGCAGGGCCAGTGCAAGGTCGGCGACGAGGTCGAGATCGTCGGCATCCATCCGCAGACGGCGAAGACCGTCGTCACCGGGCTCGAGATGTTCCTCAAGACGCTCGACTTTGCGCAGGCCGGCGACAACGCAGGTGCACTGCTGCGCGGCGTCAAGCGTGAGGAGGTCGAGCGCGGCCAGGTGCTCGCGAAGCCGGGCTCGATCACCCCGCACACGGAGTTCAACGCTGAGGTCTACGTCCTCTCCAAGGACGAGGGCGGGCGCCACACGCCGTTCTTCAACGGCTACCGGCCCCAGTTCTACTTCCGGACGACCGACGTGACCGGCTCGATCAACCTTCCCGAGGGCCAGGAGATGGTCATGCCGGGCGACAACACGAACATGATGATCCAGATGGGCCAGCCGATCGCTATGGACGAAGGACTCCGCTTCGCGATCCGCGAGGGCGGTCGCACCGTCGGCGCCGGCGTCGTCACGAACATCATCAAGTAGCTGGGCTGGAGGAGACATGGCACAGGGGAAAATCCGTATCCGCTTGAAGGGCTATGACCATCAGCAACTGGATCGGTCGGCCCAGCAGATCGTCGACACCGCGCAGCGCAGCGGGGCGACGATCACCGGGCCGGTTCCCCTTCCGACCGAGAAGAACGTCTACTGCGTGATTCGCAGCCCGTTCAAGGACAAGGACTCGCGGGAGCACTTCGAGGTGCGCACGCACAAGCGCCTGATCGACATCCTGAGCCCGACGCCGAAGACGATCGACCAGCTGATGCGGCTCGATCTGCCGGCGGGAATCGACATCGAGATCAAGCTCTAGCGATGGCGAAGGGGATCCTCGGCAGGAAGCTCGGCATGACCCAGGTCTTCGACCCGGACACCGGCACGGTCACCTCGGTCACCGTGATCGCGGCTGGGCCGTGCCCGGTCGTTCAGGTGAAGACCGTCGGGACTGACGGCTACGACGCAGTCCAGTTGGCCTTCGACGCAGTGCCCGAACGGAAGCTCACGCTGCCGGAACTCGGGCACCTGAAGCGCTTCGGGGTCGGCCCGCATCGCAAGCTGGTCGAGTTCCGCGGCGCGATCGACGGGGCCGCCGAGGGCGAGACCGTCACGGTCGAGAGCTTCCAGCCGGGCGACGCGGTCAAGGTGGCCGGGATCGGGATCGGCAAGGGCTTCCAGGGCACGATCAAGCGCCACAACTTCTCGAGCGGCCCGCGCTCGCACGGCTCGCACAACATCCGCAAGCCAGGCTCGATCGGTGCCTCGGCGACGCCGTCCCGTGTCTTCAAGGGCATGAAGATGGCAGGCCGCATGGGCGGGAAGCGCGTCACCCAGATCGGGTTGACGGTGCACGAGGTCGACGTCGAGCGGAACCTCCTGCTCGTCAAAGGCTCGGTTCCCGGGCCGAAGAACGGACTCGTCGAGGTGCGCGGCTGATGGCTGGCCCAACGGCACCGCTGCTCGATGTCGCCGGCTCGAAGGCGAAGGACGTGACGCTCGACGAGGTCGTGTTTGCCGCCGAGGCGAAGCCGCACCTCGTCCACGAAGCCGTTCGAGCCGAACAAAACTCGCACCGCGCCGGGACGTTCGCGACCAAGAGCCGTGGGCTCGTCTCCGGCGGTCGCGCGAAGCCGTGGCGGCAGAAGGGCACCGGACGCGCACGCCAAGGCACGATCCGGGCGCCGCAGTTCGAGGGCGGGGGACATGCCTTCGCAAAGGTGCCTCGGACGTTCGTGCAGAAGGTCAATCGCAAGGCGGCGAAGGCCGCGCTACGGTCGGCGCTCGCGAGCCACGCCCAGGCGGGGTCGCTCGCGCTCGTCGATGGCGCCGCGTTCGACGTGCCGTCGACGAAGGCCGCGAAGGAGTTCCTCGAGACGTCCGGCCTGGTTGTGCCGATCGTCCTAGTGTTGACGGGCGACGAGACGAACGCGGCCAAGTCATTCCGTAACCTCGAGCGCGTGGTGGTCGTCGCTCCGAGCGAACTCGAGGTGAGCGCGGTCGTTTGGGCTCGCACGCTGGTCGTCTCCGAGGCGTCATTGGCGCTTGTGGAAAAGCGGGCGCTCGTCGAAACGAGGGCGAGCTGATGGACGCGAGCCAGATCGTCCTCGCCCCGGTTCTGTCGGAGAAGAGCTATGCCGGCACTCCCGAGGGCAAGTACACGTTCCGTGTCCATCAGGACGCACATAAGACGCAGATCCGCCAGGCGATCGAGCAGCTGTTCGAGGTCAACGTCGAGCGCGTGAACATCGTCAAGGTGCAGCCGAAGCCGAAGCGCCGTGGTGCGATCAAGGGGACGAGGCAGGGCTGGAAGAAGGCGATCGTCCAGCTGCGTGCTGGCCAGACCATCGAATTCTTCGAAGGAGCGCAGATCTAGCCATGCCCGTCCGCCGTTTCAAGCCGACCTCGCCGGGGCGCCGCTTCATGACCGTCTCCGACTTCGCGGAGGTGACGAAGTCGATTCCCGAGAAGGCGCTGACCGAGAAGCTGACCAAGAAGGGCGGCCGGAACAACAACGGCCGGATCACGACGCGCCACCAGGGCGGCGGCCACAAGCGCCGCTACCGCGTCATCGACTTCAAGCGCCGCAAGGACGACGTGCCGGCGAAGGTGGCCGCGATCGAGTACGACCCGAATCGCTCGGCCCGGATTGCGCTGCTTCACTATGCGGACGGCTTCAAGTCGTACATCCTTGCGCCCGCAGGCTTGCGGGTCGGCTCGTTCGTCCAGTCTGGCGCCGCGGCCGACATCAAGGCCGGGAACGCACTACCGCTCGAGAACATCCCGACCGGCACGCTCGTCCACAACGTCGAGCTCAAGCCGGGCAAGGGCGGCCAGATGGCACGTTCCGCGGGCTCGGGCATCCAGCTCGTCGCCAAGGACGGCGGCTACGCGACGCTGCGTCTCCCCTCGGGCGAGATGCGCCGCGTGCTGCTCACCTGCCGCGCGACGATCGGGCAGGTCGGCAACGTCGACCACGGCAACATCACCGGCGGCAAGGCCGGTCGCAGTCGCTGGCTGGGCAAGCGCCCGACTGTTCGCGGCTCCGCGATGAACCCGGTCGACCACCCGCACGGCGGCGGCGAGGGCAAGTCGAAGGGCGGCCGCCACCCGGTCACCCCGTGGGGCGTGCCGACACTCGGCAAGCGCACCCGCTCCAAGCACAAGGAATCGGACAAGCTCATCGTCCGCGGCCGCCGCCGCGGGAAGGAGAAGCGCTAAGTGTCTCGCAGTTCGAAGAAGGGCCCGTTCGTGGAGGAGCGCCTGCTCGCGCGGATCCAGGCGATGAATACCGCCGGCTCCAAGCAGATGATCCGCACCTGGTCGCGCTCGTCGACCGTCTTTCCCGACATGGTCGGCCACACGATCGCTGTCCACGACGGCAAGAAGCACGTCCCGGTCTTCATCTCGGAGCAAATGGTCGGGCACAAGCTCGGCGAGTTCGCGCCCACACGCCACTTCCGTGGCCACGCGGGCGACCAACGGACGCAGGTGAAGAGATGACCGCCGCGCGTCCGGACGTCCAGGCGGTGGCGAAGTTCGTGCACGTCTCGCCGCGCAAGGCGCGCCTGGTCGTCGACCTCATCCGTGGCCGCTCAGTGCCGGAGGCGCGGACGATCCTGGCCTTCAGCACTCGCGCGGCGGCGCGCGATGTCGAGAAGGTGCTTCGGTCCGCCGTGGCCAATGCAGAGACGAATCCGAATCTGCAATGGAACGGCGACGATCTGATCGTGGCCGCCGCCTACGTCGACGAAGGCCCGACGATCAAGCGCTGGCGCGCACGTGCACGTGGCCGCGTGAACCGGATCCTGAAGCGCACCTGCCACATCACGATCAAGCTCGAGCAGCTCGAGCCTGCCGCGTCCGCCGGTAGCGGCGGAGGCCGAGCGAAGCGGCCGCGCCGCGCTCGCACCGGTACGAGCGGAGGCGCCGCCGGCGCCGCGGCTGCCAAGCCGAAGACGCGGAAGAAGAAGGAGGCGGCTGTCTAGTGGGCCAGAAGGTGCATCCGGGCGGCCTGCGGGTCGGCGTCATCCACGACTGGAAGTCGAACTGGATGGTCAGCAACAAGGAGTTCGCTGGCGCGCTCCTCGAGGATCTGAAGATCCGCGAGCACATCCTGAAGAAGCTCTCGCACGCGGGGCTCTCGGACATTCTGATCCGCAAGGACAAGCAGCGGATCACGATCGACATCTATACAGCGCGCCCGGGAATCGTGATCGGCAAGTCGGGCGTCGAGGTGGACGCGCTGCGCAAAGAGGTGCACTCGATGACACAGAAGAACGTGCACATCAACATCAACGAGATCAAGCGTCCCGAGCTCGACGCGAAGCTCGTTGCGCAGTCGATCGCCGAGCAGTTGCAGAACAGAGTTTCGTTCCGCCGCGCGATGAAGCGCTCTCTCGCCTCCGCGATCCGCTCCGGTGCGGCCGGCGTGAAGGTTCAGTGCTCCGGTCGCCTCGGCGGCTCCGAGATGAGCCGCTCCGAGCAGTACTCGGAAGGCCGCGTGCCGCTGCACACGATCCGCGCCGATATCGACTACGGCTTCACCGAAGCACGCACCCCGACGGGTCGCATCGGTGTCAAGGTCTGGATCAACAAGGGCGAGATCATGCCCCAGGGTTACGGCGGCGTGCCCGGCGGCGGCAAGGAGACCCGGCTCGGCGATCAGGACACGGCGCGGCGGCGCGGCGGCGCGAGCGAAGGGCTCGGCGCTTCTCGCGAGGGCGGCCGCGGCCGCGGCCAGGATCGCGAAGGCCTCGGCCCCGTGCGCCGCGGAAGGCCAGGACAGCGCGGCGGCAAGCCGGGCGGCCCGCGTCGCGGTGGCGGTGGCGGCCCGCGCAGGGACGTCGACAATGCGCCGACGGGCGAGACTGCGCCGACGGGCGAGACTGTGCCGACGGGCGAGACTGCGCCGACGGGCGAGACTGTGCCGACGGGCGGCTGGGCCGACGGCGAAACTGCGCCGACGAGCGAGGCGCCCGTGATGGATGCGCCGGAGACGCCGGTGGTCACGCCGCCGGTCGATGCGGCCCCCAAGTCCGAGCCCCCCACGTCCGAGCCGTCGGGAGGCGAGGCCTGATGCTGCTACCGAGGAGAACCAAGTTCCGCAAGATGCACCGCGGCCGCCGGCGCGGCGAGGCCAAGGGCCAGAGCGAGGTGCAGTTCGGCGAGTACGGGATCAAGGCGCTCGAGTGCGGTTGGATCACCAACCGCCAGATCGAGGCCGCCCGGATCGCGATGACGCGCAAGATCAAGCGCGGTGGCAAGGTCTGGATCAACGTCTTTCCCGACAAGTCGTTCACGAAGAAGCCGGCCGAGACCCGCATGGGCAAGGGCAAGGGCTCGCCCGAGGGCTGGGTCGCGGTGATCAAGCCGGGACGCGTCATGTTCGAGCTGGCCGGAGTGCCGGAGCCGCTCGCCCGCGAGGCACTGCGGCTCGCCGGGCAGAAGTTGCCCCTGAAGACGAAGTTCGTGCGACGTGAAGGTGGCGATCTCTTTGCTGGCTAAGAGCCTGCGTGAGCTGAGCGACGAGGAGCTCGCAGAGCGCCTCGTGGGCACGCGCAAAGAGCTCTTCAACCTGCGCTTCCAGTCGGCGACGGGCGCGCTGGAGAACAGCACGCGCCTGCGGCTCGCCCGCCGCGAGATCGCCCGCATACTGACAGTGCAGCACGAGCGAACCGCAACGGAGAGGGTCGAGAGCTAGATGGCAGACGAGAAGAAGCCGAGGAAGAAGAAGGACGCGGAGGAGACGGTGGAGCCCGTCGAGGCCGCCGCGCCTGCCGTCGCGGACGCAACCGCCGAGGAAGTCGCGGCCGAGGAGGTCGCGATCGAGGAAGCAGTGGCCGAAGAGGTCGTGGCTGAGGAGGTCGCGCTCGAGGAAGCAGTGGCCGAGGAGGTTGCAGCGGAGGAGGTCGCGCTCGAGGAGGCAGCGGTCGAGGAGGTTGCAGCGGAGGAGGTCGCGCTCGAGGAGGCAGCGGTCGAGGAAGTCGCGGTCGAAGAGGCAGCAATCGAGGAGGTCGCGGTCGAGGAAGTCGCAGCCGAGGCGGCAGTAGTCGAAGAGATCGCGGCCGAGGAAGCCGCCGAGAAGCCCGCGGCCAAAGCCAAAGCGGCCTCCGCCGAGGAACCTGCGGCTCCCGAGGCGCCCGCCGCGAAGCCCGCGAAGAAGCGGCTTCCGCGTGCTCTGCGTCACAAGCACGCCAAGCCCAAGCGCGAACCGGCGACGACGCGCAAGCCGATCACGCGGCTGCCGAAGCCCGACAGCGAGCTCGGCCGCCGTCAGGAGCGGCGCGGCATCGTCGTCTCCGACAAGGGCGACAAGACGATCGTCGTCAAGGTCTCGGTGACCAAGGCACACCCGAAGTACAAGAAGGTCGTCCGCCGCACGCGCAAGTTCCACGCGCACGACGAGGCCAACAGCGCCGCGATCGGTGACACCGTCCGGATCGTCGAGACCAGGCCGATCTCGAAGAACAAGAACTGGCGTCTCGCCGAGATCGTGGAGCGGGCCCGGTGATACAGCAAGAGACCCGTCTCAAGGTGGCCGACAACACAGGCGCCCGCGAGATCCTCTGCATCCGCGTGGCCGGAGGCTCCAAGCGCCGCTACGCGCGGGTCGGCGACATCATCACTGCGACGGTCAAGACCGCCGCGCCTCAGGCTGCCGTCAAGAAGGGCGAGGTCGTGAAGGCGGTCGTCGTCCGCACGAAGAAACCGTTCGGCCGCGACGACGGCACGCTGATTGCGTTCGACGAGAATGCGGCCGTGATCATCGACAACCAGCGCAATCCGCGCGGCACGCGCATCTTCGGGCCCGTAGCCCGTGAGCTGCGGGAGAAGAACTTCATGAAGATCGTCAGCCTCGCGCCGGAGGTGCTCTAGACCATGGCCGGGAGCTTGAAGATGAAGGTGAGGAAGGGCGACGTCGTGCAGATGCTCGCCGGCAAGGACCGCGGCAAGCAGGGACGTGTCCTCCAGGCTCGCCCGCGCGACGGCAAGGTTCTGGTCGAGAACCTCAACGTCGCGCGGCGCCACCAGAAGCCGCGCCCGCTCCGCGACTCGAGCCGCATGGGTGGCCCGCAGATGATCCCGGGCGGGATCCACGACCGGCCGATGGCCGTGCCGGTCAGCAACGTGATGGTGGTCTGCCCGGTCTGCAAGCTGCCGACGCGCGTCGGCTACCGGACGGCTGAGATCAAGGGCGAGACTGTGAAGATCCGCTTCTGCAAGCGCGACGGCTGCGGCCAGGACATCGACCGCTGATGGCTGTCAGCGAGACAATGACTTCTGAAAATGGCTACGTGCCGCGCCTGAAGCAACGCTACAACGACGAGCTGAGAGCTCAGCTGCAGGAGGAGCTCGGCCTGTCCTCGATCATGCAGGTGCCGAAGATCACCAAGATCACGCTCAACATGGGCGTAGGCGAGGGCAAGACGGACGCCAAGGTGCTCGACGCGGCGATCGAGGAGCTCACGATCATCGCGGGCCAGCGCGCCCAACTCCGGCGCGCCCGCAAGTCGATCGCGCAGTTCAAGCTTCGCGAGGGAATGCCGATCGGCGCCCGCACGACGCTCCGCGGCGACCGTATGTGGGAGTTCTTCGACCGCCTCGTCTCGATTGCGCTCCCTCGCATCCGCGACTTCCGCGGGCTGAACCCCGAGTCGTTCGACGGCCGCGGCAACTACTCGCTCGGCCTGCGCGAACAGATCATCTTCCCCGAGATCGACTACGACAGTGTCAACACGATTCGCGGCCTCGACGTCGCGATCACGACCACCGCCGAGACGGACGAGCAGGCAGAGGCGCTCTTGCGCGGGCTGGGCCTGCCGCTCGCCTCCGAGGCGCGCCGCGACTAAATGGAAGGGACTAGATGGCCAAGAAGTCACTGATCGCGAAGGCCGCGCGCCCTGCGAAGTTCAAGACGCGCAACTACAGCCGCTGCAACAAGTGCGGTCGGCCTCGTGCCGTGTTCAAGAAGTTCGGGCTGTGCCGCATCTGCCTGCGTGAGCTCGCCCACCAGGGCGTCATCCCGGGCATGACCAAGAGCTCGTGGTAGGAGACAGACCATGCTGACCGATCCCGTCGCAGACATGCTCACGCGCATCCGCAACGCCAACAAGGCGCTGCACGACCGTGTCGAGATGCCGAACTCGAAGCTCAAGGAGGAGATCGCGCGCATCCTCAAGGAGGAGGGCTACGTCCGCGACTACCACGTCGAGGAGCGCGAGCTGCCGTACCGGGTGCTCGTGATCGAGCTCAAGTACGGGCGCAGCCGCGAGCGCGTCCTGAACGGGCTGAAGCGCATCTCGAAGCCGGGGCGCCGCATCTACGCGGGCAAGGATCGCCTGCCGCGCGTCCTCGGCGGCATGGGCACCGCCATCCTGTCCACATCCCGCGGCGTGATCACCAGCCGCACCGCTGAGCGTGAGGGGATCGGCGGCGAGGTCATCTGTTTCGTCTGGTAGCGCGATGAGTCGTATCGGCAAGCAACCAATCGAAGTCCCCGCCGGCGTCACCGTCACCGTCGATCCTGGGCGCGTCACCGTGCACGGGCCGAAGGGTGAGCTGCGCCAGGTTGTGCCGCAGAGGATGGCCATCCAGCAGGAGGACGGCCAGGTCCTCGTCACGCGACCGACAGATCGCGGGCCCGACCGGGCGCTGCACGGACTCACCCGAACGCTCGTCGCCAACATGGTCGAGGGCGTCACGAAGGGATTCGAGAAGCGCCTCGAGATCCAGGGCGTCGGCTACCGCGCCACCCTCTCAGGCACAGAGCTCGAGCTTCAGGTCGGATATTCGCACCACGTGCGCATCGTGCCCCGGCAGGGGATCGAGTTCGAGGTTCCCGTGCCGACGCAGGTGATCGTGCGCGGGATCGACAAGCAGATGGTCGGCCAGACCGCGGCCGAGATCCGGAAGGTGCGACCGCCGGAGCCGTACAAGGGCAAGGGCATCCGCTACGAGGGCGAGCATGTTCGCCGCAAGGTTGGCAAGCGGGCATGACCAGCCTCACCGTCCGCCAGGCGCGCGAGCGCCGTCATCGTCGCGTGCGCGGCAAGGTCGCCGGCACCGCCGAGCGGCCCCGCCTTGCGGTGTTCCGTTCGAACCGCGGCGTCTTCGCGCAGCTCATCGACGACTCGAGCGGCAAGACGATCGCCGGGGCGAGTTGGGTCACGGTCAAGGGTCATCCAGGGGAACAAGACCGATCAGGCCCGCAAGGTCGGCCGCGTGCTCGCCGAGACCGCGAAGAAGGTCGGCGTCGATTCGGTCGTCTTCGATCGCGGCGGTTACCTGTACCACGGACGTGTCAAGGCGCTCGCCGAGGGCGCCCGCGAAGGGGGGCTGAAGTTCTAGTGGCGATCGAGGTCGCAGAGTCGAGAGAGCTGAAGGAGCGCGTGGTCGAGATCAACCGCGTCGCCAAGGTGGTCAAGGGCGGCCGGCGGTTCTCGTTCACGGCGCTCGTCGTGGTCGGCGACGAGGTAGATCGTGTCGGTGTCGGTTACGGCAAGGCGCGCGAGGTGCCGCTCGCGATCTCGAAGGCCGTCGAGGATGCGAAGAAGAACCTCTTCACCGTCCCCAAGCACGGCCAGACGATCACCCATCAGGTGCTTGGCCGATTCGGTGCCGCGAGGGTGCTGCTGCGCCCGGCCTCACCCGGCACAGGTGTTATCGCCGGCGGCGGCGTACGCGCCGTGCTCGAGTTGGGCGGCATCCGCGACGTGCTCGCAAAGTCGCTCGGCACGTCGAACCCGATCAACATGCTGAAGGCGGCCGAGCAGGCGCTGCGCGACCTCCGCAGGCCGGAAGACGTTGCCAAGGCGCGGGGCATGGCCGTGCGCGACGTGCTGCCGTGGAAGGCGCCTGTCGAAGAGGAGACAGCCGCCGTGAAGGAGACGACTCTTGCCGAGGCTTAGGATCACCCAGACTGGAAGCGCGATCGGGCAGACCCCGCGCCACCGCGGCACCCTGCGGGCGCTCGGCCTCGGCCGGATCGGCAAGACCCGCGAGCATGACGACAACCCGGTGATCGCCGGCATGCTTCGCAAGGTGCGACACCTGGTCAAGATCGAGGAGACCTGATGGCCGGGGATTTGAACCTCTCCAACCTGAGCCCTGCGCAGCCGCGCAAGGACCGCAAGCGCATCGGCCGCGGCCTCGGCTCCGGCAAAGGCCGCTATTCCGGCCGTGGGATCAAAGGCCAGAAGTCGCGCGCGGGTTCGCACGCGATGCGGGCCGGCTTCGAGGGCGGCCAGATGCCGCTCGCGATGCGCATCCCGAAGCTGCGCGGAAACACGTCCAAGGACGCGATGCCGGTCGGCCCGTTCCGCACGTACACGCAGCCGGTGAACCTCCGCGACCTCGATCGCTTCGAGCTAGGCGAGGAGGTGAACCCCGAGACGCTGAAGGCGAAGGGGTTGATCCGCTCGATCCGGAAGGATGTGAAGCTGCTGGGCGTCGGCGAGTTGACGAAGAAGCTCACGATCACGGTTCACGGTGCATCGGCAAGCGCGCGCGACAAGGTCGAGGCGGCCGGCGGTACCCTGACGCTCCTTAAGGAGCCGAAGGTTCGGAAGGTGAAAAAGCACAAGGTTGCGCCTGCAGCACCCGAAGAGGATGCCGAGCCAGAGGCAGAGGTGGCTGCGGAGCCGGACGCCGAGGCCGACGAGCCGGTGAGCGAGGCGTAGGGCACTGCTCTCCTGGCTCGCCAACGCGTGGCGCGTCCCGGAGCTTCGGCGCCGGGTGCTGTTCACTGCCTTCATCCTCGCGATGTACCGACTCGGCTCGTGGGTGCCTGCACCGGGCGTCGACTCGGGGACGATCCAGGACTACTTCAACGGCCAGGGCGGTACGGTGCTGGGCCTGCTCAATCTGTTCAGCGGCTCGGCGCTCTCGCGCTTCTCGCTCTTCGCGCTCGGGATCATGCCGTACGTCACGGCCTCGATCATCATCCAGCTGATGACGGTCGTCATGCCGAGGCTCGAGCAGCTCCAGAAGGAGGGCGAGGCCGGCTACGCGAAGATCAACCAGTACACGCGCTACTTCACGGTCGTGCTGGCGGCAGCGCAAAGCGTCGGCTATGCGTACCTCTTCAAGCGCCAGGGCGCGCTGAACATCGACTCGGGCCGCATGGTGCTGATCGTGATCACGCTCACGGCCGGGACGACGTTGCTGATGTGGATGGGCGAGCTGATCACGAAGCGCGGCATCGGCAACGGCATCTCGCTGCTGATCTTCGCCTCGATCCTCACGTCGGCGCCCGCCGGCGTGAACGCGTGGATCAACGGCGGACCGATGGAGAAGCTCTTCTTCCCCATCGTCGCACTCGGGATCGTGATCTCGGTCGTCTTCATGCAGGAGGGCCAGCGGAAGATCCCGATCCAGTACGCGAAGCGGATGGTCGGGCGCCGCCAGACCGCCGGCGGATCGACCTATATGCCGCTGCGCGTGAACATGGCGGGCGTGATCCCGGTCATCTTCGCGGCCGCGATCATGGCCTTCCCGCCCACGATCGGGCAGTTCTTCCCGCAGACACAGAGCTTCATCAACGCGCATTTCTCGCCCTCGAACTGGGCCTACCTGATCCTCGAGGGCGTGCTGATCGTGGTCTTCACCTACTTCTACACGGCCGTCCAGTTCAACCCGGTCGACCAAGCCGACAACCTCCGCAAGTACGGCGGCTACATCCCGGGAATCCGGCCGGGCCCGCCGACGGCGCAATACCTCGACCGCGTCCTGACGCGACTGACGCTGCCAGGCTCGCTCTACCTGGCCGCGATCGCGATCCTGCCGTCGATCTTCATCCGCTACGGCGGCTTCTCGCAGGCGACCTCGCGCGCGCTCGGCGGCACGTCGGTGCTGATCGTGGTCGGCGTCGCGCTCGACACGATGAGACAGATGCAGTCGCAGATGATGATGCGGTCGTACGAGGGCTTTCTGAAGTGAACCTGCTGGTCCTCGGCCCGCAGGGGGCTGGAAAAGGAACGCAGGCGAAGCGGGTTGCGGCCGAGTACGGGATCCCGCACGTCTCCACGGGCGACATGTTTCGCGCCGCGATCGCTGGGCAGACTGAGATCGGCCGGCAGGTGGAGCCGATCCTCGCCGCCGGCGAGCTCGTTCCCGATGAGCTCACCGTCGCAATGATCCGGGAGCGCCTCGGCGAACCGGACGCCGGGAAGGGCTTCGTGCTCGACGGCTTCCCCCGCAACGAGCCGCAGGGTGACGCGCTCGACGAGATGCTGGGCGACATCGACCGGGAACTCGACGCGATTCTCTTCTTCGATCTGCCGGACGACGTCGCCACGGAGCGGATGCTCGGACGAGCGGGGGAGGAGGGCCGCATCGACGACACCCCTGACGCGATCGCCCGGCGGCTCGAGCTCTACCACTCCGAGACCGAGCCGGTCGTCGAGCACTACCGGGTCACCGGCAAGCTCGTACCGCTACATGCGGAGCGGACGGCCGACGAGGTCTGGGTCGAGATCCAGGAAGCGCTCGAACAGGTAGGAGCGCGCGCGTGATCATCCGCAAGAGTGCGCAGGAGATCGAGCTGATGGCGCGTTCCGGCGAAGTCGTCGCGGGGACGCTCGCGCTGATGCAGGAACGGCTCGAGCCGGGAATCTCGATGGCCGAGCTCGACCTCCTCGCCGAGGAGTACATCCACGCGCACGGCGGCATTCCCACCTCGAAGGGCTACAAGGGCTTTCCCGCGGCGACGTGCATCTCGCCGAACGAGATGATCGTCCACGGCATCCCCGGCGACTACCGCGCGAAGGAAGGTGACGTCGTCTCGGTTGACGTCGGTGTCACGAAGGACGGCCTGATCGCCGACTCGGCAGCGACATTTCCGGTGGGCGAGATCTCGGCCGAGGCACAGCGGCTGCTCGACGTCTGCCAGGCAGCGCTCGAGGCGGGGATCGAGGCCGCTCGCGTCGGGGCATCGGTGAACGACATCTCGGCGGCCGTCCAGTCGACGACCGAGGACGCCGGCTTCTCCGTCGTGCGTAGCCTCGTCGGTCACGGCGTCGGCCGCTTCTACCACGAGGACCCGCAAGTTCCGAATTTTGTTACCTCCTACGCCGGCCCGGAGCTGCGCGAAGGGATGACGATCGCAATCGAACCCATGATCACGGCAGGTGGTCCCGACATCTACGTCCACGATGACGAATGGTCGATCTCGACCGTCGACGGGTCGCTCGCGGCCCATTTCGAGCACACCGTGGCGATCTCTGCGGAGGGCCCGCGGGTCCTCACGAAACGAGCGCAGGTCCTGGTACGATGACCCGTCCGCGGCCGAGCGCCGTGCTTTTTTGTGTCCGAATGAGAGTTGAAAAAGGAAAGGATGGCGAGTAAGGAAGAGAAGATCGAGGTCGAGGGCGAGGTCACGGAAGCTCTGCCGAGCACGATGTTCCGAGTGCAGCTAGACGGCGGGCACGACGTCCTTGCAACGATCTCCGGGAAGATGCGCAAGCACTACATTCGCATTCTCCCTGGGGACAAGGTCAAGGTCGAGCTGTCGCCGTACGACCTGACCCGAGGCCGGATCACCTATCGCCACCGCACCTGAGAACGCCATTACACCGATGAAAGTCCGCCCCTCAGTCAAGCCCATGTGCGAGCGTTGCCGTGTGATCAAGCGGCACGGTCGTACGCTCGTGATCTGCTCGAACCCGCGCCACAAGCAGCGTCAGGGCTAGCTCGGAATATGGCTCGCATCGCAGGCGTCAACCTTCCGAATCAAAAGCGACTCGAGGTCGGGCTGACCTACATCTACGGAATCGGTCAGCCGACGGCGCGCCAGATTTGCGCCGCACTGGGACTCTCGCAGGATACGAAGGTCCGCGACCTGACCGAAGAGGAAGTCGCGAAGCTTCGAGAGCACATCGACTCCAACTTCCAGGTCGAGGGCGACCTGCGCCGCGAGCGTACCCAGGCGATCAAGCGCCTGTCCGAGATCGGGGCCTACCGCGGGCTGCGGCATCGCCGCAACCTGCCGGTCAACGGTCAGCGCACGAAGACGAACGCCCGCACGCGCAAGGGCCCGAAGAAGACTGTCGGCCGCGGGAAGAAGGCGAAGTAAGTGGCGCCTCCTCGTAAGGCAGCGACCCGCGGTCGCGCACGCCGCCGCGCTCGCAAGAACATTGCGATCGGCCAGGCGCACATCAAGACGTCGTTCAACAACACGATCGTCGCCCTCACAGATCCCGAGGGAAACGTGATCGTGTGGGAGTCGGCCGGCTCGGCGGGCTTCAAAGGCTCGCGCAAGTCGACCCCGTTCGCGGCGCAGGTGACCGCTGACGCGGCGGCGCGCAAGGGCATGGAGCACGGCCTTCAGAAGGTCGAGGTGTTCGTGAAGGGCCCCGGCTCCGGACGCGAGACAGCGATCCGCTCGCTGCAGGCCGCAGGGCTCGAGATTCTCGGCGTGAAGGATGTTTCGCCGCAGGCGCACAACGGTGTCCGGCCGAAGAAGCGGCGGAGGGTCTGATCTTGGGAGGAAGAGCGTAGATGGCGAGGGATCGGGGACCGAAGTGCAAGCAGTGCCGCCGGGAGGGCATGAAGCTCTTCCTCAAGGGCGAGCGCTGCCTGACCGAGAAGTGCGCGATCGAGCGCCGTAGCTACCCGCCGGGAGAGCACGGCCGCGGTCGCATCAAGCAGTCCGAGTACCTGCTGCAGCTCCGCGAGAAGCAGAAAGCGCGGCGCTACTACGGTCTGCTCGAGACCCAGTTCCGCACCTACTACGCGAAGGCGACCAGGCAGGGAGGCGTCACCGGCGAGAACCTGCTGCGGATGCTCGAGACACGGCTCGACAACGTCGTGTACCGGCTCGGCTTCGCGGCCTCGCGTGCCCAGGCGCGGCAGCTCGTTCGGCACGGCCACTTCCTCGTCAACGGCCGCCGCGTCAACATCCCGAGCTACGGCACCAAGCCCGATGACGTCGTCATGCTCAAGACCGGTTCCACGGCCGAGCAGGTCATCCGTGACGCGACCGACCTCACCGCCGCCGTCGCCCCGTGGCTGCAAGCCGACCACGAGGGGCTGACCGGCAAGGTGCTGAAGTGGCCGGAGCGCGCCGAGATCGACACGCCGGTACAGGAACAGTTGATCGTCGAGCTCTACTCCAAGTAGCTCGACACTCTGCTTGCTCGAGATCGAGCTCGCTCAAATCGAAGAAAGGAACAATTTGTCCGCTCGCAGTACCGTGATGGATTTTCAGGTTCCCAAGATCACCCACGAGGAGGTCAAGGAGCATCGCGGCGTCTTCGTGATCGAGCCGCTCGACCGTGGCTTCGGTCACACCTTCGGCAACTCGCTGCGTCGCGTGCTGCTCTCCTCGCTCGAGGGCGCCGCCGTCACGTCGGTGAAGATCGAGGGCGTCGCACACGAGTTCACGACGCTTCCGGGCGTGCGTGAGGACGTCACCGACGTCATCCTCAACCTCAAGCAGCTCGTCTGCATCCTGCACGGCGAGTCGCCCGAGGTCGAGGTGAGGCTGAGCGCGAAAGGCGAGGGCACGATCACAGCCGCCGACATCGAGGCGCCGGCGGACCTCGAAATCCTGAACCCGGAGCTCGAGGTCGCCAACCTCTCGTCCAAGGGTCGACTCGAGATCACGCTTACCGTCGGCCGCGGCCGCGGCTACGTGCCGGCCGAAGGCAACCGCGGCCAGGCCCACACGATTGGCGTGATCCCGGTCGACTCGATGTTCTCACCGATCCGACGCGTCGCCTACGACGTGGAGTCCGCTCGTGTGGGCCAGCGCACCGACTACGACAAGCTGATCCTCGATATCACCACCGATGGCTCGATCGAGCCGAAGGAGGCGATCGCGCAGGGCGCGGAGATCCTGATTCGCCAGCTCGCGATCTTCACGGACATCGACCGGATCGAGGGCTTCGGCGTCGAGGCACCGTCGGTCGATGGCGGTGGGCACGACGTGTCGCTCGCCCACGGGATGGAGAACTTCCCGATCGAGGAGCTCGAGCTCGGTGTTCGCTCGTACAACTGCCTCAAGCGCGTCGGCATCGAAACGATCGGCGATCTCGTGACAAAGACGGAACATGAGCTGGCTTCGATCCCGAACTTCGGCAAGAAGTCGATCGAAGAGGTCAAGGAGACGCTCGCCCAGCACGGGCTGCGCCTCCGTGGCGACAACGGCGTCGAGGGCTAGCGGTTTCGTGCGGCATCAGCGCTCCGGGAAGAAGCTGGGCCGTGACTCGGCCCACCGCAAGGCCCTCTACGCGAATCTCACCGGGGCGCTGATCGAGCACGGGCGGATCAAGACGACCGTGACGAAGGCGAAGGCCGTGAAGCCGATCGCCGAGCAGATGATCACGCTCGGTCGGCGCGGCGACATCCACGCTCGCAGGCAGGCGGTCGCGTTCCTTCGCTCGAAGGACGTCGTGCACAAGCTCTTCACCGAGGTCGGCCCGCGCTTCGCGGAGCGCCCCGGCGGTTACTCGCGGATCGTGAGGCTCGGCCCGCGATCGGGAGACGCGGCTGAGATGGTCTACCTCGAGCTCGTCGACACGCCGCTTGTCTTCAAGACGCGACTGCCACGGGCAGAGACTCGAGTCGACGTGGCCGCGACCAAAGCGGCTGTTTCGGCCGATGATCTCGAGACGGAGTCCGAAGTCGCCGAGGAGGTCGAAGCCGACGAGCCTTCCGCCGAGGCCGAACCTGCAGCCGAGGATGACGAGCTTCAGGCCGAGGACGAGTCCGAGCCCGAGAAGTAGAGGCCGCGCGCGGTTAAGCGGCCGTGCCGAGCGCGGCGCTGATACTTACGATCACGACGGCGGCGAAGCACACCCAGGCGAGCGAGGAGAGGTAGTTGGCGTCGAAGAAGCGCCAGCGGATCCACGCGAGCCCGAGCATCTCGAGGGCGACGACGATCAGCGCTGCGACGAGTGCCACCTCGTAGTGCGGGATCAGGAACGGGAGCGTGTGCAGTACACCGCCGATGAAGGTTCCGACGCCCGTGATCGCACCGCGCATCACCGGATGTCCGCGGCCCGTCAGCTCCCCTGTGTCCGAGAGACCCTCGGAGTACGCCATCGAGACACCCGCGGCGAGCGCGCTCGCGAGGCCCGCGACGAAGGCGTAGTGCGGTTTGTGCGTGGCGAGCGCGACCGCGAAGATCGGGGCCAGCGTGGCCAGCGAGCCGTCGACGAGCCCCACCATGGCGGGCTGCACACGCTGAAGCAGGAACGATTCGTCCGTCATGTGGCTAGTGTAATCAACCTCTTGCAAGTTCCCAGAGCATCAGGAACGCCTTACAAGAGCGGTCAGGAGTACCTGACGTGCGGCTGAAGCTCACGGTCGGATACGTGGGCACGGCGTTTCGCGGGTGGGCACGGCAGCCCGGCGAGCGAACCGTCGAGGGCGATCTGCGGACTGCGCTCGGGGCGGTTTACGAGTCGTTCGAGGAGCTCGCGGTCGCGGGTCGAACCGACACCGGCGTGCACGCACTCGCGAACGTCGTCTCGGTGGACGTGAACGGCGGGCCGCCGATCGAGCGGGCGGTGGAGGCGCTCAACGCGACGCTCCCCGACGACCTCGCGGTCGTGGCTGCCGAGCAGGCGTCCCCGGAATTCCATGCGCGCTTCTCGGCCGAGGCCCGCTCGTACCGCTATCGCATCTGGCGCCGCCGCGAGCGCTCGCCGTTCGAGCTCCACCGCTCGCTCTGGTATCCGCGGCCACTCGACGTCGGCCGCCTGAACGACGGGGCCGAACGGCTCGTCGGTGAGTACGACTTCCGCGCGTTCACGCCCGCGGAGACGCAGCACTCGACGTTCGTGCGCGTCGTCGAAGCGGCAAAGTGGCACGAGCGGGGCGATGCCGTCGAACTGGAGATCACCGCCGACTCGTTCCTGCGCCACATGGTGCGGACCCTCGTCGGAACGATGCTGGAGTGCGACCCGCGTGAGCTCGCGAAGTTGCTCGCGGGCGCGCCGCGCTCGGAGGCAGGCTCAACAGCCCCGCCGTGGGGGCTCTACCTCACGCACGTTCGCTACTGACGCGTCAGGCAGGCCTGCGTCGGAGCCGTGGCTACGATCGAGCGATGCGTTTCCCGGTCATCCTGCTCGACCTCGACGGGACCGTCATCGACTCCGGGGCCATCATCCTCGCGTCGATGCGGCATGCCACGCGTGCGGTGCTCGAGCGAGAGATCCCGGATCACGAACTGATGGCGTCGGTCGGCGGGCCCGGCTTGGAGGCCCAGATGCAGTCGTTCGGGCCCGACCGCGTCGACGAGTTGGTGCGCGCCTATCGGGCGCACAACGAGCCGCTGCACGACGAGCTCGTGTCCTTCCCCGGCATGGACGACGTGCTCGTGCGTCTCAAGGCTGAGGGTCGCCGGCTCGGGATCGTCTCCGCGAAGCGGCATGCAACCGTGGAGTTGGCGTTCGCACGCGTGCCGCTCGGGCACCTGTTCGAGGTGATCATTGGCGGCGACGAGACAGAGCGCCAAAAGCCCTATCCGGAGCCGCTGCTGCTCGCACTCGAGCGCCTCGACGCGACGCCGGGAGACGCCGCCTACGTCGGCGACTCGCCCTACGACATGACAGCTGCACGCGCCGCCGGCGTGTATGCGGTGGGCGTGAGCTGGGGCGGCATTCACGACGGCGGCGCATTGGCGGACGCCGACGTGGTCGTCGATTCGCCGGAGGAGCTGCTTGCAGTCCTCTGACGCGGCCGCCCGAGCGGCCGAACTGCGGGGGTTGCTGGCCCGCTGGGGCTACGAGTACCACGCCCTCGACGCGCCCTCCGTCGACGACGCAACCTACGACCGCCACTACGACGAGCTCGTCGAGCTCGAGCGGGCGCACCCGGAGCTCGTCACCTCTGATTCGCCGACGCAGCGGGTCGGCGCGGCGCCCGCGGAGCGGTTCACGAAGGTCGAGCACCTCACACCGATGGGTTCGCTCGAGAAGGTGACGACCGGCGAGGCGCTCGACCAAGTGGGCAGAAGACGTGAGCAAGCGCCTCGGCTCCGACGAGCCGGTTGCCTACGTGATCGAGCCGAAGATCGACGGCTCGGCGATCTCGCTCGTCTACGAGAATGGCGTGCTCGTGCGAGGGGCGACCCGCGGTGACGGCACCCGCGGCGAGGACGTGACCGTGAACCTGAGAACGATCGAGGCGATTCCGCTCCGCATGCTCGGGAACGACACGCCTCCCGTGCTCGAGGTGCGCGGCGAGGTCTACATGCCGCTCTCGGGTTTTCGCTCGTTCAACGCGCGCCTCGAGGCCGAGGGCAGGAAGACAGCGCCGAACCCGCGAAACGCCGCGGCCGGCTCGCTCCGTCAGCTCAATTCCGAGATCACGGCGCAGCGGCCGCTCTCAATCTGGGTGTACGGCTCCGGCTATCGCGACGGGATCGAGTTCGCGACGCACTCGGAGTCGCTCGAGTGGCTTCGCGCGCACGGCTTTCGCACGAACCCGCACGTCGAACGGCTCGCGTCGATCGGGGAGGTGTCGGATCGCTGCGAGGAATGGGAGCGCCGACGGGCCGAGCTGGACTACGAGATCGACGGCATCGTGATCAAGGTCGATTCGCTCGATCAGCAGCGCCGCCTCGGCGCGCTGCACGACCGCCCGCGCTGGGCGCGCGCGTTCAAGTGGGCACCGGTGGCGGCGCAGACGAAGCTGCTCAAGATCGCGATTCGTGTCGGACGTACGGGCGCGCTCAATCCCTGGGCGATGCTCGAGCCGGTCGAGGTCGGCGGCGTCACTGTCTCCAGGGCCACACTGCACAACGAGGAGGACATCAACCGCAAGGACATTCGCGAGGGCGACAGGGTGGTCGTGCAGCGGGCGGGTGACGTGATCCCGCAGGTGGTCGGCCCGGTGCTGCCTCACACGAAGGGTACGAAGCCCTTCCGGATGCCCGAGCGCTGCCCACTCTGTGACACGCCCGTCGCGAAGCCGGAGGGCGAGGTGATGCACCGTTGTCCGAACCGCGCATGCCCGTCGCGCGGGCTCGAGTCGCTGAACAACTGGGTAATGGCGGCCGCAGACATCGAGGGCGTCGGCGAGCAGCTCGTCCGCCGGCTCTGGGACCTCGGTCTCGTGCGCTCGCTGCCCGACCTCTATCGACTCGAGAAGGAGCAATTGCTCGAGCTGGACGGCTTCCAGGAGCGCAGCGCGTCGAATGTCGTCGAAGCGATCGCGGCATCGAGGTCGCTCACGCTCGGCCGCGTCCTCTACGGCCTCAACATCCCTGACGTCGGCTGGGTGACCGCCCAGTCGCTCGCTCGGCACTTCGGGACCGTCGACGGGCTCGCGAGCGCGACACAGGAGGAGATCATGGAGTGCGAGGGCGTCGGTCCCGAGAGGGCGGAGGCGATTGTCGAGTGGTTCTCCGACGAAGAGAACCAGAACCTCGTGCACGAGCTCTGGCCGCTCCTCGAGGTGCGCGAGGAAGAGCGGGCGCAGGAGGGCCCGTTGACGGGCCGCCAGTACGTGATCACCGGCACGCTCGAGTCGTTCACGCGCGAGGAGGCGAAGGCGGCGCTCGAACAGCTCGGGGCGAAAGTATCCGACAACGTCTCGAGGAACACCGCGGGCGTGATCGTCGGCGAGAGCCCCGGCACGAAGGCGGCGAAGGCAACGGCCGCCGGCGTTCCGCTTCTCACCGAGGACGAGTTCAAGGAGCTCCTCCGCGCCCCGGCGGCCTGATCTCAGCGCTGCGAGGCGGTGACCGCAAGCGCTTCCACGAAGCGGTCCTGCGCCGCCCGCGCCGCCCACGAGGGAATCGGCAATCCGTTCTGGACGACGACGAAGGCGTAGCGGGCGCCCACGTAGCCCGAGAGGGCCGACGCGATCGCGGTGGTTCCCGTCTTCGCGCGCACACGGCCGCGGGCCGGGCGTGTCTCCAGGCGGTGCTCGAGCGTCCCACTGATGCCGGCCACGGCGAGCGAGTCGCGTACGAGCGGGCGCAGCTCTGGATCGCGCCAGATCGCGACCAGAAGCGCAGCGAGCTCGCGGGCGGTGACGCGGTCGTCGCGTGAGAGGCCGGAACCGTCGACGATGCGCACGCCCGCGAGCGGAACGCCTGCTGCGTCGAGGTCGCGCCTGACAACCGCCGCGCCCGCTTTCGACGTGCCCTTCCCGAGCACCTCGCGGCCGATCGCCTTCAGCACGAGCTCCGCCGCGAAGTTGTCGCTGTCGGCGTCGATCGCCGTCAGCAGCGAGGCGAGCTGCCGCGACTCCGTCTTTGCCAGCCTGACCGCGCCGGGTCCCGCGCGACCGGTGCGTGCGTCTCGCGCCTCGATCCCGCGGGCCCGGAGGAACGTGTCGAACAGCGCCGCTGCGGCCAGCGCCGGATTTGCGACGGGGTGTCCCTTCCTCCAGCCGCGATTTACCACGAGCGCCGAAAGGGGTGGAGACTCGTTGACGAGGAACCCGGGCAGCCAGCCGGTCACGGTTCGGCGGCTATCGAACCAGGAGTCGTCGCCGACGACGTGACCGGTCACCCGGCGGATGCCGCGGGCCGCGAGCCTGTTCGCGAGCCGTCGGAGGTCGCGCGACGCGAGCGTCGGATCTCCGTGGCCCCTCAGCACGAGGCGGCCTTGCCAGACGTGACCGACCTGGCGCCCCTCGCCGAGCACCTCGGTGCGGAATCGGTATGAGGGGCCAAGCTCGCGAAGCGCGGTGAAGGAGACGCAGAGCTTCTCGTTCGAGGCCGGCTGCAGCGGCGTATCCACGTTGTGGGCGAACACCGTCTGGCCCGTCGTCAGGTCAACCGCCATCGCGGCCGACGACGCGGCCGCCACGCCGGGCGCGACGAGCGCGCGTCGCAGATGCCCGTTGAGGCTCGGCGCGGTTGCGCCGGCGGCGACGGGCACGCAGAGCGCGCACGCGACCGCGAGTCCCGCTGCCCAGTGCCACCGCCGGTTCACCTCGTGTCGGTTGATGTGGAGATCTTGCACGACCGCCGGGCGACTCCTTTCGAATCTGGGCCTGCCCCGGTGCGAAGATGGGCCGCTCGGCCCATGACGCACCCGCTTGCGTAGGCAAATACTCGCCTCTCCATGAGCGAACTGGAACCTCTGCTCGACGAGATCGCCGAGCTGCTCGATCAGGCGGAGGGAAACGACGATCCTGCCCGCATCGAGCAGACACTGACGGACGGCTATGCCAGGGCGCTGACCCTGGAGGCTGAGCGCACGAGCCTGCAACGGCGGGTGCGTCAGCTCACCTCGACCCTGGACGAGGGCGGCGAGTCGAGCACGAGCGAGGTCTCGGCGCTCGCGAGGCGGCTCGACGCGTGCGACGTCTCGTTCGAGCGTCTCCGCAGCGAACTCATCCGCCTGAGACGGCGTCACTCCCTCGCAGTCCGCACAGGGACAGCCTGAGGCTCAGACGAGCCCGGAGCGGACGGCGTACGACAGCCGCCTGGATCCGGTTCTCGATCTGCAGCTTCATCAGGATGTTCGAGATGTGGTTCTTGACCGTCTTCGGGCTGATGTGCAGGTCGGCCGCGATGTGACCGTTGTCCATGCCGTTCGCGATCAGCTTCAGCACCTGGATCTCGCGGTCGGAGAGCTCTGACCGGATCGACTCGAGGTCGCGCGGCGACGAGCTCGTCGCGCGCAGGCGCTGAAGCAGCTTCGACGCGATCACGGGCGAGACGAGCGACTCGCCGACTGACGCGGCGCGGATGCCGGCCATCAGATCCTGGATCGCCGCGTCCTTGAGCAGGTAGCCGCAGGCGCCGGCGAGGATCGCATCCATCACGTCATCGTCCTGGTCCGAGATCGTCAGCACGAGAACACGCGTGAGTGGTGCAATCATCGCGATCTGGCGCGTCGCCTCGACGCCGCCGATGCCGGGCATGTTCAGATCCATCACCACCACCTCGGGCGCCACCTCCCGGATGAGCGCGAGCGCGCCGGTGCCGGTCTCGGCCTCCCCGACCACGTCGACACCTTGCCCCTCGAGCAGGGTGCGGAGCCCCGTGCGAAAGAGGTCGTGGTCGTCGACGAGAAGGACTCGCGGCGAGAGTTGCGGTATCGGGTCGGTTGTCTTGCTCACCTCGGTCGTCCTACCTGGGCGTTTGGAGGCTCGGCGAAATGGCGGCGCAGAAGCCTAGTCGAGCGTGATCGTGACCGACCGCCGTCCCCAGGCGCTCGCCTGAGCCACGGTCGGGAACCAGAGGTCGATCGTTGCGCCGACGACGCTGCCGCCTGTGTCGGCGGCGACTGCCTCGCCGTATCCGGGAATCGTCATATGCGTTCCGAGCGGGATTACCCCGGGATCGACCGCAACGACGCCCCAGCCCACGGGGAGCCCGGTTGCGGTCCTGCCGGTCAGCGCGTATCCGCTCGCCATCAGGGTCAGGGTCCTGCCCCGCCCGGGTGTCACGGTGACCCGGGTGGCGGTCGGGATCGAGCTCGTCGTTACGCGGCTTCCGGAGAGTTGCTGGGTGCGAATGCCGGCCGTGTGTACCTGAGCCTCAATTCCCCTGATTTGCAGGGAGGTCATCTCGAGGCGGTGTCTGAGGTCGGCCACGTAGGCTGCCCGCTCGGCCCGTGCCGCGGCGAGGGCCCTGATCGTTGCGGCCTGGGCGCGCGTCGCGGCCGTGAGCTTCGCTGCCCGGGCCGTGACCGCCCGCGAGGCACGATCGATCCGGGTCTTCGCGGTGCGCACCTGCGTCAGCACGTCCTGATTGATAGAGGTCACGCGGTTGAGGTTGTCCAACCCGACGAGAGCGTCGTCGAGGGAGCGCGCGCCGAAGATGACCTCGATGGCGCTCGTGTCGCCGTGGTCGAACAGGAGCCGAATGCGTGAGGCGAGCCGTTGCTGCGAAACGCGTGCGCCCACACGCGCGACCCTCAGTTCGGTTGCGAGCGTGAGCCGCTCCACTCGGAGCCTGGTCGCCTGCGCTTGTAGTTCGTCGAGCCGTGCCTGCGCGGTCGCGAGGCGCGAGTCGAGGGCGTACAGGCTCAGCGCCGCCGACCGAGCCTGTGACTCGAGCGTCGCGTGCTGCGCTTTGAGGCTGGCTTCGGAGCGCGACGTGTCCGCCCCACTCACTGCCGGGAGCGCAAGAACGAAGGAAGCCGCAATGGAGATGCCAAGCAGTCGCCTCCACGGCGAATGTGCCTGCCCAAGCACGCGGGTACCCTACCAGGCTCGCCGGGAAAAGTTCCTGGAACCGAGCCTCTTCGGCGCGGCCTGAACGTCTCCTCCTCGTCGGGAGCCGGTTGCCTCCGTCCTAACACCTTGCTAACGTGCCGGACTCGTGACGCACCGGCCCCCCCCGGCGCGCTTGTCCTGTCAGCTACACGAGGATCGTCATTAGTCTGGGACGAGGACAAGCGCCGTACGTGTTACTCGGGATTCTCGCGGCTCTTCTCGTCGCAGTCCCTGCGTTCGCGACTCCTTCACCCTCGATCTCGGCCAAGAAGGCCGAGGCGCAGCGGGTGCTCGGCGAGATCGATCAGTTGGACTCAAGCCTCGGCCGTGCCAACGAGCGCCTCAACCTGGCGAACCTGAAGCTCGACCACGTTCAGCGCCAGATCAAGGAGAACCGCCATGAGCTCCGCGTTGCGCAGCACAACCTGCGCCGGAGCCAGCAGACGATCGCGCAGCGGCTCGTGACGCTCTACACGAAGGGAGAGACCTCGCCGCTCGAGGTGATCCTCGGCGCGCGCAGCCTGGTGGAGGTGTTGAATCGGATGGACACCGAGGACAAGGTCTCGACACTCGACGCGCAGGTGATCAGTGAGGTCAGGACGTACAGGACGGCGGTCAAGAGACACGCGCGGGTACTCAAGCGCCAGAACGCTCAGGTGCGGCACCTCGTGGCCCAGCGGGCTGCCGAGCAGCGCTCGGTGCAGTCGCAGCTCGCTGAGCGCCAGCGGCTCCTCTCCTCGCTGAACGGCGAGATCGAGCGCATGATCGCTGCACAGCAAGCTCGGGAGCTGCAGCAGGCACAGGCGGTGCGCGCGACCTACCTCGAAGGGCAGGCGCGTCAGTCGCAGTCGGCCGGGATCACGTCGTTCGGTGCGACCGCCGCGACGCCGGAAGGCGCCATCGTGGTGCCGCAGTCGGCCTACACAGGAGCTGCCGGCGTCGCGCTCTCGTACATCGGCACGCCGTACGTGTGGGCGGGTTCGGCACCGGGCGGCTTCGATTGCTCGGGTCTCGTCATGTTCGCCTACTCCCGCGTCGGGGTCTCGCTGCCGCACTCCTCGTATGCGCTCTGGAACGTGGGCGTGGCGGTGCCGCGGGAACAGCTCGAGTCGGGCGACCTCGTCTTCTTCGATGGGCTCGGTCACGTGGGGATCTACATCGGCGGCGGGCAGTTCGTCCACGCTCCGCACACCGGTGACGTCGTGAAGGTGTCGAGCCTCGATTCGGGCTCCTACGCCTACTCGTACGTCGGCGCTCGCCGCGTCATCTAGCGACACCCCGGCAGGAGACGGATTCGCCGTCGCGAATCCAGGGCATCCCGTCGTACACTTCCAGACTCAATGCGCACCACATGGAACGGATCGATCAGCTTCGGCCTCGTCAGCATCCCTGTCGGGCTTGCGCCGGCGACGGCTCCGGCGGCCCGGCAGTCCGACGTGCAGTTTCGGATGCTGCATCGCGAGTGCCTCACGCCGATCAAGCAGAAGCGGTGGTGCCCCGTCCACGACGTCGAGGTCGGGCCGGACGAGCTCGTTCGCGGCTGGGAGGTCGTCAAGGGCCAGTTCGTGCCGATCGAGGACGACGAGCTCGAGGCGCTCGAGCAGCGCGACACGTCACGGGCGATCGAGATCTCGCGCTTCGTCGGCGCCGATGAGGTCGACCCGGTCTTCTTCGACCGCACGTACTACCTCGTGCCCGCCGGCACCGAGGCGCAGCGCCGCCCCTACGCGCTGCTGCTCGCGGCGATGCGGGAGGCGGGCGTCGTCGGCATCGGCTCCTTCGTCCTCGCCGGCAAGGAAAAGCTCTGCCTGATCCGGCCGAAGGGCGATGCGCTTGCGCTCGAGACTCTCTACGTCGCCGAGGACGTGAAGAGCCAGGACGAGATCGACGAGGCCGTTGCCGCGACCAAGGTGCGCACAGAGGAGCTCGCGCTGGCACAGCAGCTGATCGTCGGGCTGCAGGGTGCGTTCGATCCCGCCGAGCTTCGGAGCGAGTATCGGGCTCAGCTCCGCGCGCTGCTCGAGGCAAAGGCCCAGGGCCACGAGCTGCCACCGCCCGAGGAGCCTGCACCCGAGACGCCGGTGATCGACCTGATGGAGGCGCTCCGCGCCTCGGTCGCCGCCGCAGGGCCGACAAAGAGGGCTCCCGCCAAGAAGACGGCTGCCGCGCCGAAGCGCGCCGCGACCGGTTAGGCCGCTGGGACGGAGTCCCGAAGCGAGAGGCGCAGGGAAAGACCCCGCACCTCCGTCCACGGCGTTTTCTGCGGTCAGTGCTGTCGCGGGAGGGCCTTGTTGGCCTCCAGTTGGGCCTGGAACAGCGTCTTGTCGATCTTTCCGTGGTAGATCGGCACGTGCTCCTCGAGGCAGATTCGGATCACCTCGTCGCGGTCGATGCCGACCTCTTTCGAAAGCTCCTCTGGCGTCAGATGATTGGCCACGTTTGCTGCTCCTCTCTTCGGTGCACGTCTCGTCGCTGCACGAAAAAGCCCGCCGCGCTCAAAGCGTCGGCGGGCTCATGCTCCAGCTCCCTTCGGGTGTCGAGGTGGGACCTCACCGGTCCCGCCCTGTCCGCAGAGTGCTCATCCTGACCACACGATAATCGACCGGACGGACAGGCGCAAAATCGAAGCGTTGCACGAAGAGGTCGACCTCGAGCGGCTAGGATTCGCCGGCTCGGGGTGTGGCGCAGCCTGGTAGCGCGCTCCGTTCGGGTCGGAGAGGTCCCCAGTTCGAATCTGGGCACCCCGATGGAAGGGCGAGCACGGGAGCACGAAACGGGGGAGAACGGCTTTCCCCCGTGAGCCCCCTGCAACGCCCGGTTTGCAATCGCAGTCGCGGCGCTAGAGAATCGGCCCGTCCCGATGCGGTTCTTCCTCGCGGTTGTGCTCGTGTCCTTCGCCTCCTGCGGAGCGGCGTCGGCCGGTCCGGGGCTGATCCTCGGAGTCGCGGACGACGATCTCAAGTGGACCGAGGATACGAAGACCGTCGTCGTCAACCACCAGGCGATCGGGTTCAAGGCGGTCCGGATGACACTGAAGTGGCTGCCGGGCCAGACGAAGCTCGACGACGACGGGCGCACTTACATGCGTCGAGCCCAGGCGGCCGCCAAGCTCGGTCATCGGGTCGTCGTCGGCATCTTCGGTGACGCGGCGACGCCCCCGTTGCTGCCCGAGTTTCGGACGCAGTTCTGCTCGTACGCCCAGGACGCGCTCTCGCGTGCCAAGAACATCGACGACGTGGTGATCTGGAATGAGGCGAACTCGGCGCTCTTCTGGCGACCCCAGAAGGACGCGGCGGCCACCTACGAGGCGTTGCTCGCCGAGTGCTACGACACGCTGCACAAGTACCGCCGGACCGTGAACGTGATCAGCTCGACCTCTCCCCACGAGGATCCGGGCCGGTTCCTCCATGAAGTTGGCGTTGCGTACCGAACCAGCGGGCGGACGCTGCCGATCTTCGACACGCTCGGGCACAACGCCTACCCCGAGACGACCCGAGAGTCACCGCTGGCGACGCATCCCGGCCTGCTCTCGCTCGACCAGGGCGACTACGTCCGCCTGATGGGAGTCCTGGCCACGGCGTTCGGCGGCACCGCTCAGCCGGTGCCCGGGGAGGGGAGCATCACGACGCCCGGCAGTGGCACCGGCTCCCGGGCTCTGCCGCCGCTCGAGCGCCCGGTCACGATCTGGTACCTCGAGGACGGTTTCGAGACGGTTGTGCCGAGCGACAAGCGCTCCGGGTACACAGGCGCGGAATCGAACCGCCAACTGATCCAGCCGATCGCGCCCAAGGTGCGCTCTGCGATTGTCGTGCCCGATCAGGCGAGCCAGCTGAAGGATGCGGTCGAGCTCGCCTTTTGCCAGCCCGCAATCGGCGCGTTCTTCAATTTCCAGTTCTCGGACGAGGTGAGCCTCGCAGGTTGGCAGTCAGGGCTCCTCTGGGCCGACAGCACACCGAAGCCCTCGTACGAGCTGGTCAAGACGCTCTTCGCTTCGATCGCTGAGGCGACGATCGACTGCTCGCGGTTCCCGGTCTCGGCAACCGGCCCGCGGCCCGTTCCCGCCACCCCGACCTCAACCACGACGACCGCCGGTTCGTAGGGCGAGGCGGCGGATGATCGCTCTGCGGCCCCTCGCGATCCTCGGGATGCTGGTGGTCGGGATTTTCACGCTGCCGGGCCGTTCCGAGCCGGGAGGTCGCGCGTGCTGGTGCGGGCCTGCTCGTCGGTGTGGACGACGACACGCTCAAGTGGGCCTGGCCCGGATGGCGATTCATCGCCGCCTACGAGGATCTCGGCCTCACCGCACTCAGGGTGACACTGCGTTGGAACCACGGCCAGGTGGGCCTCGATCACCTCGGGCGGCTCTATCTCGAGCGCGTCACGACGGCTCTCTCGCGAGGAGACCGCGTCGTGCTGTCGATCTACGGCAACGCAGCCAGCGCCCCCGCGACACCGGAGGAGCGCGACGAATACTGCGCGTTCGTCGCCGACGCGCTGCGGCGCGCCCCCGCGATTCACGACGTGGTGATCTGGAACGAGGCGAACTCGCCGAGCTTCTGGCGACCGCAACACGGGGCGGCCGCCGCCTACGAGGCGTTGCTCGCGCAGTGCTACGACGTCATGCACAACAGCCTGCGCCGCCGGGTGAACCTGATCGCCTCGACCGCGCCGCGGCACGATCCGCGCGCGTTCATTCTGGGGCTTGGCGCCGCCTACCGCGCGAGCGGCAGGATCCGCCCGATCTTCGACTCGTTCGGCCACAACCCGTATCCGGCCGCGAACGATGAGCCTCCTTTTGCGCCGCATCCCGGCTCGCGGATGCTCGGTCAGGGCGACTACGCGGCGCTTCTCGGCGCACTCACCGCTGCCTTCGGGGAGACTGCACAGCCTGTTCCAGGACAGGCTGGCGTCACGATCTGGTATCTGGAGGACGGGTTCGAGACTGCGGTGCCGGCCGAGAGGATTGGCCGCTACACGGGCCGCGAGTTCGCGCCTGCGGTCGTGCAACCGGTCTTGCCCTCGGTTCGGACTGCGGGCCTCGTGCGCGACCAGGCCTCGCAGCTCCGCGACGCGATCGCGCTCGCCTATTGCCAGCCCGCGGTCGGCGCCTTCTTCAACTTCCAGCTCGTCGATGAGGAGCGACTCGGTGGCTGGCAGTCGGGCCTCCTGTGGGCGGACGGCTCGCGCAAGCCCTCGTACGGGTCGTTCAAGGCTGCCCTGGCCGAAGTCGCCGCCGGCAGCGTTGATTGCGGGCGCTTCCCGGGTGCGGCACGCGGCGCCGATCCGGCGGCCGGACTATCCTCGCAGGCGTGTTGCGAGCGGTCGTCTTCGACGTCGACTTCACGCTCGCGCGCCCGGGTCCAGACCTAGGGCCGCAGGGCTACCGGCAGCTCGGGCTCCGCTACGGCCTCGATCTCGACCCCGCGCGGTACGACGAGGCGCGGGCAGCCGCCTTCACCGAGGTGAAGCGGCACCCCGAGCTCGACCACGACGAGGAGATCTGGGTGCTGTTCACGGAACGGATCATTCGGGGCATGGGGGAAGCGGGGACACCTACGGGGCGGCGGTCGAGATGGAGCGTCGCTGGTCGAAGTCGGTGCATTTCGAGCTCTACGACGACGCGCTCCCTGTCCTCGACGCCCTTCGCGAACACGGTCTCAAGATCGGCCTCCTCTCGAACTCCTCGCGCGACCTGGACGAGTTCGTTTCCCACCATGGGCTTGGCGCCGACGCCGTCCTCACCTCGCACGTGCACGGCAAGACGAAGCCGCACGGGACGATCTTCAGAGCGATGCTCGACCGGCTCTCCGTCGCCCCCGACGAGGCCGTGATGGTCGGCGACACCCTCGAGGACGACATCGAGGGCGCCCGTGCCGCCGGCATGCGCGCCGTCCTGCTAGACCGTGAGGGGCGGTACCCGGAACACTCCGAGCGCCTGGACGATCTCCGCGAGCTACCGGTGGCGCTCGGGCTTCGTTAAGGAAAGAGTGCTACAACCGAGGGGTACAGGTGGCCGCCACGGCTGCCGATTGCTTTCTCTGTGAGCGGTTCCTTTGTGCGGCTGAAGCTATTCCTCAACGCGCTTGCCGTCGCCTTCGCCCTTGCCGTCGGCGGGCTCGTCGTTCGCCACTTCGTCGTCAGCGGCTGGCCGATCCATCACGCCAACGTCTGGCTCGTGTCGCTCGCCGCGCTCATCTTCCTCCTCGCATACACCTTCAAGGCGTGGGGCTGGCAGCGGCTCTTCCGCCGTGAGCGCCGTCCCGCGATGGTGACGCTCGCCGCTGCCGGCGGCGCGGCCTCCGTCGGCGGGATCGCGCTCCCCGGCCGCTTCGACGAGCTGCTCCGGATCGCCGTCGTCCGTCGCTGCCGCCGTCCGCGTGCCAGCATCGGTGCCGTCGTCTTCTCTCTGTTCGTGCTTGGGCTGATCGACAGCGCGGCTTTGACGCCGCTCGCCTCGGTCGCCGCAGGGGTGACGGACGTTTCTGGCGTCGGGCGGGCTGCGCTGATCGTTGTCGCAGTCGCGGGTGTTGCCGCGGCCGGGCTCGTGCTCGCGCTGCCGCGGCTCGCTCGGGTGCGCCGTCTTTCACGTTTCCGCATCACGCGCTGGATGACGGAGAACGAGACTCCGCCACGTGATGCCCTCACGGCCTGGGCTGCGATCGCCGTCTCATGGACGCTTCGCGGGCTCGCGCTCTTCGTGCTCCTGGGCGCGCTCGGGTTGCGGATGAGTTTCGCGCTCGCGCTCGCGTTCCTCTGCGCATCGTCGGCCTCGGCCGTTCTGCCGATCGCGCCGGCGGGTGCGGTCACCCAGGCGGGCGCGGGCGCCGCGATCCTCGTCGCGTCCGGGATGCACGCCGACGAAGCGATTGCGTTCGGCGTAGCGGCGCAGGGCCTCGTGATCGTCGTCGGCGCCTTCTGCGTTGCGGCGATGGCGGCGTGGCACGCACATGGCCGCGTGCGACCGCTTTTCGCCCGGTAACGCCGGACTTGCGGCGCTGTTGAACACGATGGGATCGGTGACAGGCCGGGCCCAGTCTTCGGTACGGACGCGAATCTCCGAGCGGCTCGCACTCGTGGTGGTGACGGCTGCCGTGCTCGCGGCGGGCGACCTGTGGGTCAAGGCGGTTGTCGCGACTCCGCCGTGGGACGTCCATCAGCGTTCGTCCGGCTGGGTCGCCCTCTCGTTGCTCGTGCTGGTCGCCCTGCTCGCACTCGCAGCCGTTCCCTCGCGCGCGGTCGCAATCGCCGCCGGGGTGATGATGGGCGGCGTGATCGGGAATCTTGTCTCGGCTCGTCTCGACGGCAACCGCGTCCCGAATCCATTTCTGCTCGGCGATCGCACAACCGGCATCGCCTTCAATCTCGCCGACGTGTTCGTCCTCACCGGAAACCTGCTGCTGGTCGTCACGCTGATCGTCGTGACGATCCGCAATCGGCATCGCCTGCTCCCACCACGTTCCTGGGAGCACGCGTTGCGGCGGCGCCTGCGCTCCTGAGCCGACTCGTGCGAGGATGCGCCCGTGCGCAGGGTGAACCTCTTCGCTCCCGAGTTCGACCGGTCGTCCGAGCGCGAGCGCTACCGCTGGCGCGGGTCCGGGGTCGGCGGCAAGATCGGCGCGGAGCGGATCGGCGGCTCCCTGTACGAGCTCGCCGAAGGCGAGCGGACCTTCCCCTACCACCTCCATCACGGGATGGAGGAGTGGCTGATCGTGATCGACGGAAGGCCGATCGTTCGCTCGCCCGAGGGCGAGCGCGAGCTGCGCCGCGGCGACGTGCTCTGCTTCCCCGCCGGGCCGGCAGGAGCCCATCAGGTTCGGGGACCGGGGACCGTGCTGCTGTTATCGGCCAACCGGGCGCCCGAGACGGTCGAGTACCCGGACAGCGGCAAGCTGGGTGCCCGCCCGCCCGGCAAATTCTTCCGCGCCGCTGACGCCGTCGACTACTGGGAGGGCGAGTGAGCCGTAGGCTTGACGGAGGCGGTCAAGGCGCGGAGGTGCCGGCTTTGCCGGCGCAGGAGCGCGTATGAGCGAGCCCGTCAATCTCTACGAGGTCGCCGTCGAGGGAGATGCCGAGGGCCCGCCGGGCTACCGCGCGCGCGTGGTCCGTTTCGGCCCGTCGATAGGGGCGGAACAGCTCGGCGGCTCCGTCTACGAGCTCGACCCGGGTGAAAGCGTGTGCCCGTACCACTACGAACAGCCCGACGAGGAGTGGCTGCTCGTGCTCACCGGGCGTCCGACCTTGCGCGACCCGGACGGTGAGCACGAGCTCGCCGAAGGCGACCTCATCTGCTTCCCCGAAGGGCCGGAAGGCGCGCACAAAGTCACGAACCGCTCGAACGACCCGGCGCGGATCCTGATGCTCTCGACGAAGACGAAAACGGCGGTCGCGGTCTACCCCGACAGCGGCAAGGTGGGCGTCTGGCCGCTCGACAAGCTCTTTCGGATCGAGGATGCCGTCGACTACTGGGAGGGTGAGACCTGAACGGCGGGCGGTGCCGCCGCCGTCAGCAGATCGCGCTCTCCGCGCAGCGCCGGAGGATCTGCACCCGCGGGACGCCCGCTTTCCAGGCCAGGCTGATCCGCACCGAGGCCGCGTCGTTTTCGTAGCGAAGCTCGTGCAGCAGCAGCTTCTCGTTCGCGCGGTGGACGAGGACGTACGTGCCCGCAGGGATGTCTGTGATGTCGACGTTCTGGCCGTGGAAGAAGGCCGGGTAGCGGTCGGTGAAGCCGACTGAGGTGCCCTGGACGATGCGGGTCGCCTCCGGTTGCGACCGGCCGCAGTTGCCGAGGAAGCGCGGCTTGCGCTCGAAGTCGCCGGGCGCGATCCCGTAGTGGTCTGCGAGGCAAAACCCGCTTTTCCGATCGCGGACGAGCAGGCTGCCGTCGAGGGTGCGCAGCTCGTAGGAGTCGAACCGCATCAGGTGCCAGTGTCGATGCGAGGGGGAGCGCGTGTACCGCAACTGGCCCGTGCCCGGGTAGCTACGCCACGCGCCGTTCGAGAGCGCGACGCGCTGGGTGGCGAGCATTCTCGGGGCGTCGGTTGGCCGCCGGCCGACGATCATCGCCGGCCCGAGGCCGACGTTGTCGACGTACGACGTGAAGCCGAGCAGCCAGAGGCCGCGGCTCCTGGAGACCATCAGGTCGGCCGGCGGGCGCTGGTCGAAGTCGGGGAGGAGCTCGGGTGTGCGGAGCGCGGGCTGCCAGTCGGGCTGTGCACCCGTTGCGACGGGGGTCTCGCCGACGTAGATCGTCCCTTCTCGCACGTAGGCAAGCCGGTGGCTCTCCGGCCCCCAGGTCGGCTGGCGGCCGCTCGCGACGACGCGGCCGCGCACCAGGATCTTTCCATCGCGCACGAACGCGAGCTTGCCGTCGTGCGCCCACGCCGGCTCCTCACCGTCTGCGATCACGTGCACCTCGCCGCCCGACCAGCGCGCCGAGACGATCTGCCCGTCCCGGTCGAAGGCGATGCGCCGCCCGAGCGGGGACCATGCAGGGTGATCGCCGCGGGCGAGCCGGCGCTCATCGAGGCCGTCGGCCCGAACGGTCCAGACGAAGCCGTCACGAGAGAAGGCAATCCGCCGTCCGTCCGGGGCCCACGCAGGATCGTTGCCGCGTGGCACGAGAAAGGCGCGGTGAGTGCCGTCGGCGTCTGCAACCCAGAGGTCGCCACGGGTCACGAATGCAAGCCGCGCGCCGTCGGGGCTCCACGCCGGTGCGTACCCGATCGGCATCACCTGCTGCCCGCCGGCGTGGATGCCGGAGAGGGCGTAGGCGAGAACGGCAATCGCCTTCAACTCGCGGTTCTCCTCGTATGCGAGACGCCCGTCGGCACGAGGCCGAGAGTATGGCGACGCGCCGCCTACACGCGTGCGTTCACCGGTGAGAGCGCCGGCGCCCACGAGCACAGCGGCGACATCTCGCCTTTGGTTCCGTTCAGCTGCCGGTAGCCGAGTGCGTGCTCGGCCTGCATCAGCTTGTGGATCTGCGTGGTGCCCTCGTAGATGATCGGCGCGCGGGCGTTGCGGAAGTAGCGCTCGATCCCGACCTCGGCGCTGTAGCCGTACGAGCCGAACACCTGCACCGCTAAGTGCGCCGCCTCGAACGCCGACTCCGTCGCGTGCCACTTCGCCAGCGACGTCTCTCGCGTCGAGCGCTTGCCCTGATCCTTCATCCACGCCGCCTGCATCACGAGCAGCTTCGACGTCTCGTAGCCAAGCACCATCGAGGCGATCATGTCCTGGACGAACTGGTAGCGGCCGATCTCTTCGCCGAACGTCTTCCGCTCGCGCGCATACTCGACCGACCGCTCGAGGCACGCGCGGATCACGCCGCACGCCCCGGCCGCGACCGTGAAGCGGCCGTGGTCGAGTGAGTACATCGCGATCTCGAAGCCCTGGCCCTCCTCACCGATCAGGTTCTCCGCGGGCACCTCGACGTTCTCGAAGAAGAGCTCGCCCGTCGAGCCGGCCCAGATGCCGAGCTTGTTCTCCTGGTCGCGCGCCGTGAAGCCCGGCATGCCCTTCTCGAGAACGAACGCGCTGATTCCTTTGTGAGCAGCCGCGGGGTCGGTCTTCGCGAACACGAGCGCGTGGTCTGCGACCGTCGCGTACGAGATCCAGTTCTTCTGCCCGTTCAGGACGTAAACGTCGCCCTCCCGCTGCGCGGTAGCGCGCATCGCGGCTACGTCCGATCCTGCTCCCGGCTCGGTGAGGCCGAAGCAGGCGAGCTTTTCGCCCTTCGCCTGCGGCACGAGCCAGCGCTGCTTCTGCTCCTCGGTGCCGTAGCGCAGCACCGAGAGCGAGTTGAGGCCGACGTGGACGGAGATCAAGGTGCGGAAGGCCGCCTCGCCGCGCTCGATCTCCTCGCAGGCGAGCGCCTCGGAGACGAAGTCCAGCCCGGCGCCCCCGTAGGCCTCCGGAATCACGATCCCGAGGATGCCGAGCTCGGCCATTCCTTCGACGAGATCGAGGTCGAGCTTGTGGTCGATGTCGTTCTGAACTGCGACCGGCAGGATTCGCTCGTCGACGAACCTCCCTACGGTCTCTTGGATCAGCTGCTGCTCGTGTGACAGCTCGAAGTCCATCCCGCTCAGTCCTCGGACGCGCTGGTGAACGCCGGCAGGCCGTCGATCGACTCGGCGTTTCGCTCGACGACATACTCGCGCAGGCCGTCGGGGCCCTTCTGCTCGAGCCAGCGTTCGCGCTGCGGCCGCTCGCCGACGAGATCCATGAGTGGCACGCCGAAGCCGCAGGAGTCCGAGATTCGATCCAGCGCGACCCGGATCACCGCGCGCACGCCGTTCACGGCGGGGTCGGCCGTCGGTGCGACCTCGCCCTTGCCGTACAACCGGACGATGCGCGGCGGCCCGGAGAACGCGCAGAGCATGATGCAGACGCGACCGTTTTCACGGATGTGGGCGGCCGTCTCGGCCCCGCTGCCGATGTGATCGTCGTACTCGACCGTGCGCCCGTCCACGATCCGGAGCGTGCCGATCGGTCCCTTCGGCGACAGGTTCACGTGGCCGCGGCTTTCCGGCGCGGTCGCGACGAAGAACAGCGCCTGGCTGCGGATCCAGTCCGCGAGGCGGTCGTCGATCGATTCGAAGAGCTTGCCCATCCCGTCCGCGAGGGTAGCGGGAGTCGCGACGGCGGTCGCTAGCATTGCGCAGACCTTGAGTGTGCAAGGTTCCCCGAGGGCGGCGCGAGCTCGTCGCAAACAGGCAACCGTGCGCGGGGGCCATGTTCGCTTGCTTGCGGCGATCGTCGCGATGGTCGCGGTCGGGGTCGCGCTGGGGCTCGCTTTTGCCGGCTCACCCGGAAGGATCGCGGGCGGCGTCAGCATCGACGGCGTCGGTGTCGGCGGGATGACGCCTCACGATGCGCAAGCACTGCTCGAGCGCCGTGCCGAGGGCCGGGCGGACGTGCCGGTCACCTTCGTTGCCGGCTCGCAGAGCTGGGAGATCCGGCCTAGGGAGCTCGGCGTCGAGGAGGACTGGGCACACGCCGTCGACGCTGCGGCCCGCAAGGGAGAGGGGTACGGCGTGCTGCGCGGCTACCGGCGGCTGGGCCTGCGCGTCTTCGGCGCGAACGTCGAGCCGGCCGTCGACGCGTACGACGCGGCCGTCGAGTACAAGGTCGGTCTGCTCGCAAAGGGGATCGACCAGCCCCACCGCGATGCCCGCCTCGTCCGTCACGGCCTCACCTTCGAGGTGACGCCGGCCCAGACGGGGAAGGTGCTCAACCGCCCTGCCGCAGCGCGGGCCATCGTGGCCGCGCTCGCCGGCTCCTCGCGCAAGACCGTCGAGTTGCCCGTGACGGTGGATCCGCCGCAGGTCACCGCCGCTCGTCTCATGGGCGTGAAGAGGCGTGCCGTGAAGGTCGTCTCCGCCCCGGTTCTGCTGCGGATCGGCGTGGCGAACTTCGAGGTCTCACCGCGACGGCTCGCGGCGATGCTGCGGCTGCCGGAGGGAGGGGTCGCGAAGCTCTCCCTCGGCGGACCTGCGGCCAATGCTTACTTCCGACGCCTCGACCGCGAGGTCAGCACCCCGGCAAAGAACGCGGACTTCGTCGTTGGCAGCGACGGCGCGATCACCGTCTCTCCCGCGAGGCCAGGCGTCGCTCTCGACGTGCCACGGACGGCGGCGGCGCTGCTCGCGGCCGCGGAGCGCACCCGCTCGCGGGTTGCCCCGATCGTCGTTGTGACGTCCAAGCCGGAGCGTTCGACGGCCGCCGCGCGGGCGATGGGGATCACGGGCATCGTCGGCTCATACGAGACGATCTACGGCGGGGTTGCGAACCGCATCCACAACGTGCAGCTCGTCGCCAGGCTGATCGACGGCAAGCTGATCCCGCCCGGCGCGACCTTCTCGTTCAACGGAGCGACCGGCGAGCGCACCGCCGACAAGGGATTCGTCGAGGCGCCGGTGATCATCAACGGCGAGCTCTCGACCGGCCTCGGTGGCGGCATCTGCCAGGTCTCGACAACGGTCTTCAACGCGGCCTACGAGGCCGGCCTGCCGATTACCTCGCGTACGAACCACGCGCTCTACATCTCGCACTACCCGCTCGGTCGCGATGCGACGGTGAACTACCCGGATATCGACCTCAAGTTCGTGAACGACACTCCGAAGTGGCTGCTGCTCCGCACGTTCGTCGGCTCGTCATCCCTCGTCGTGAACCTCTATGGCACACCCCAGCACAGGCGCGTCGAATCAGAGACAACTCCGCTGCGGGTGGTGGGGCCGGTGCCGGTGGAGAAGGTGCTCGACAAGTCGGTTGCGCCGGGGCGGCGCGTGATCGAGGAGTACGGCGTTCCCGCCCAGGCGACGTCCGTGCGCCGGACGGTCTACTCGGCGAGCGGCAAGCTCCTCTCGGATGCGACCTGGTACTCGAACTACCGGTCCGAGGCGAGGATCGTGCTGATCGGGCCGAAGAAGCAGAAGAAGCCGAAGCCCGCGGCCAAGCCGCCGACGACGACCGAGCCGGTCGTCACGCCGACGGGGCCGAGGCCTCCGCAGTAGCGATCGCGGCCGCGAGCCACGCCGGGATCCGGGTCGGCCTCAGCGTCGTCGCGTCGACAGTTCCGTGCATCGTCCAGCCGTCCGCGATTGTCGCGCCGTTCCGCTCGATGACGTACTCGAAGCGGAAGCGCGCGCCGCGTACGGCCAGGCAGCGGGCGTGGACGCGTAGCCGGTCATCAAACACCGCAGGGACGAGAAACCGGGCGTGCGACTCGAGCACGAGTGACTCGATCCCCTGATCGCGGAGTCGCTGGTAGCCACCCGCGTGGCGTTCGAGGTAGTCGATGCGCGCGACCTCGAACCAGACCAAGTAGTTCGAGTTGTGCGCGACGCCCTGCGCGTCGGTCTCGGCGAAGCGCACGCGGATGTCGGCCGCGAAGTTGAAGCCTTCCACGAGGGGTGATGCTAGGCGACGCGGGCGAAGAGGAAGAGGCCGAAGCCGAGCGTCTCGCGACCGCCGAGCTCGACGTAGCGGCGCCTGCCGTTGCGGATCCAGGCGAGGAAGTCCTCGACGCCCGCCTCGTCGGGCCGAGTGGCGGCGTAGCGTTCGCCGTTCAGGCTCCAGCGCCACTCGTAGCGGTCGAAGTCGTCCGCGCTCGCGGTGACTGCGTAGAGCGGCTCGAGGCCGTGCTCGGCGGCGGCCGCGAACAGGCCGGCGTAGTCGGGCAGCTCGTCGCGGGTCGCGTCGAGCGCTGCCAGGTAGGCGTTGCTCGGCTCGCGGCGCCAGTAGCCCTCGCCGAGCAAAGCGAGGCCGCCCGGGCGTACATGGCCTGCGAGCCGCGCGAGGGTCGCGCGGTAGCCGTCGATACTCGCGCCGAGCGCGGCGGCGAGGTCGAAGGGCGCCCCGGTCCCGAACGCGGTCAGGTCGGCGACGACGAAGGTGACGCCGGCGGGCGCCCGCCGGCGCGCGTCGTCCAGGAGCGTCTGTGACCGGTCGACCCCGACGCCGCGGATCTCGTAACGGGCGGCAAGGCGTCGCAACAGCTCGCCCTTGCCGCAGCCGAGGTCGACGACGCGCGCCCCGGGCTCGAGCGCGAGCACGTCGAGCACTTCGTCGAGCTTCGCCACCGGCAGCGGGTTCATCAGGTCGATCCCGGTATGCGCGACCACCGTCCAGTCGCCGCGCTCCATCAGCGTTCACCCAGCGACAGCTCGAGCTGTGCGTGCTCGGCGAGGCCCGAGACGCCCACGCCCACGAGGCGGAGCGGGCCCGGGCGGTCTCGGAGCGCCCGGTCGAGGAGGCTGCATGCGAGCTCGCCGATCCGGCCGGCGTCGTCGGTGCCGACCGGGAGCGATGTCGAGCGCGTGCGGATCGCGAAGTCGGGATAGCGCAGCTTTGTCGTCACGGTGCGTGCAGTCTGCCCGCGACCGCGGAGGTGCTCGGCGAGCCGCTCAGCCATGCGGACGAGCTCCTCGCGCAGCCGCTCCGGGTCGCCGACGTCCTGGGGGAACGTCTCCTCGTTCGAGATCGAGATGCGCTCGGTCGAGACCTCGAGCGGCCGCGGGTCGATCCCTCGCGCGCGGTCGCGGACGAGACGGCCCACCTTCCCCGGCAGGAGCGCGCCCAGCTCCTCGTCGGAGAGCGCGGCGAGTGCGCCGATCGTCTCGACCGCGCCCGCCAGGAGCCGCGCCTCCGCGCGCGGGCCCACCCCGGGGAGAAGGCGGATCGCGAGCGGGGCGAGGAACGCTGCCTCTCGCCCGGGCCGGACGATCGTCAGCCCACCGGGCTTGCGGCGGTCGGAGGCGATCTTCGCGACCACCTTCGAGGTCGCGAGGCCGAGCGAGCACGACAGGCGCGTCCGGACGCGGATTGCTGCCTGCACCGCCTCAGTGATTGCGCGGGCGTCGTCGAATGCAGGTGCGATCTCGCCCAGGTCGAGGTAGCCCTCGTCGATTCCGGCCTGCTCGACGGTCGGCACCACCTCGCGCACGAGCGACCAGACTTCCTGCGAGTACTGGCGGTAGAGCGACATGCGAGGCGGGACGAAGGTCACGCTCGGGCAGCGACGCAGCGCCTCCGCACACGACATCGCCGAGAAGATTCCGTAGCCCCGGGCGGCGTAGTTCGCGGTCGCGACGACCCCGCGGCCGTGCGGATCGCCACCGACGACGAGCGGGCGGCCACGCAGCTCGGGGCTCTCGAGCTCCTCGACCGCGGCGAAGAAGGCGTCGAGGTCGAGGTGGGCGACGATCATCTCGACGAGGGTAGTCCCGGAACCGGGTGACACCGTGCCGGGCGGAGCCGGTCCGCGTATCGTTAACCGGGTCGGACGGGCAACGGAAGGGTGGGTCATGAAGCGCACGATGATGTCTCAGCTCGCGTCGGTCAGCGAGGGCGCGCTCGGCAAGCTTGCGTCCAGCGACATATCGAAGTCGGCTCTGCAGGGCGCGCTGCTCCTCAAAGACCGGGTGGAGCGTCTCGTCAGGGGGATGGCGGAGCTGGACGACCGGGTCGACGCGCTCGAGAGGCGCGTTGCCGCGCTCGAGAAGCCGAAGCGTGCGACGCCGGCGCGGAAGACGCCGGCCCGGAAGCCGACTGCGTCGGCGGCGAAGAAGCCGACCTCAACCGCCGCCAAGCCGCGCACCTCGGCGAGCAAGAGCGCGACCTCCTAGCTCGGCATCCGCACCCGCAGCGCGCCGGGCACGATCTCGAAGCGGGCGGGTGTCGTGCCGACCGGTTCGCCCTCGAGCTCGATCGGCAGCGGCACCGCCGCGTCGACGGCCACCGAGGCGCTCCGCAGCACCTCGACGCGCGGGTGCAGGACGTGGCGACCCGTGTAGAGCTTGGGAGCCGTCGTCGACGAAGTCGAGCTTCGTCACGTCGCCGATCAGCACGACGTCGAAGAGGCCGTCGTCGGGGAGCGCGTCCGGCGCGAGCTTCATCCCGCCGCCGTGCCAGCGCCCGTTGGCGACGATCACGTCGTGCATCGCGCCGCGCCGCTCGTCGTCGTCGAGCGTGACGGTCACCTCGGTGTTCTGCCAGGCGAGGAACTCGCGGACGAGGGCGTAGAAGAAGGTCGCGCGGCCGCCGAGCGCCTTCGACATCGAGTTCGCCCGCGCGGCGACGGCGCCGCTCATGCCGACCGAGCCGACGTTCGCGAACCAGCGCAAGGCCTCTCCGCCCGTCGTGGTGCGGTACTCGGCGCGCCCGAGGTCGATCGACCTCGCCGTCCCGTCGAGTGCGACGCGCACGGCGTCGTCGAAGTCGGTCGGAATGCCGTGTGTGCGGCCGAAGTCCTGGCCGGTGCCGGCGGGCAGCATCGCGAGCTCCACGTCGCGACCGACGATGCCGTTCACCACCTCGTTCAGCGTCGCCGTCGCCGCCGACCACGACGAGCAGGGCGTGCGTCTCGGCGGCCTTGCGCGCGAGCTCGATCAGGTGCCCGGGCCGCTCGGAGAGGAGCGTCTCGCCGGCGAGCCCGAGCGCGCTCCGCGCGGCGCGCGGAGCTCCGGCCAGCGCTTGCCCGTCGAGCCGTTCGCGCTCGCGGGGTTGACGAGGAAGACGGTGGTGGGGCTCAGTTCTTCTCGGACACCGCGACGTCGAGCGCGAGCCTTGTCATCCGGTCGACTGCCGCGCGCAGGTCGTCGTCGCTGATCCGCGTGAACGCGCCCTCGACGACGATGTCGCTCACCGTCAGCAGGCACGCCGACTCGACGCCCCGAATCGCCGCGACCGTGAAGAGCGCGGCCGCCTCCATCTCGACCGCGAGCACGCCGCGCTTCGACCAGCGCTCGTACTGGCCCTCGTTCGGGTTGTAGAAGAGGTCGCTCGAGACGATCGGGCCGACGTGCAGGTCGACGCCGCTGTGCTTGGCGATGTGCACTGCCTCGTGGACGAGGCGACCAGGATGCCGTCGGGCAATGTGGCTCGTTGTTCGACGAGATGCATCGCGGTCGAGTCGGCCGGCACCGCGGTGAGCGCGACGATCAGGTCGCCGAGCGCGTGGCTCGGCTGGAGGCCGCCGCAGGTGCCGACACGGATCAGCTTCTTGCAGCCGAGCTGGATCAGCTCCTCGAACACGATCGTGGCGCCGGGGCAGCCCATGCCCGTGCCCTGGACCGAGACGGGCCTGCCGTTGTAGGTGCCGGTGTAGCCGAGCAGGCCGCGCTCCTCGTTGCGCTGGACGACATCGTCGAGGTAGGTCTCGGCGATGTACTTGGCTCGGAGCGGGTCTCCGGGGAGGAGGACGGCTTCGGCGTAATCGCCCGGTTCGGCGCGAACGTGAATCGGCATGGCGCGAGACTCTACCGGGATGCGCGAGGATTCACCCCGTGCCACGGCTGGTCGAACCGCCGCCACGAACAGGTGCTCGAGTTCTGCGCGCGGGAGCCCGTCGAGCGCGTGTTCGTGGAGGAGATGGCGCGGCGCGCAGTCGGCCGCTTCGTCGGCCTCGAGGACGACGATGGCACGCTCCAGGCGCTCTGCCACGCCGGCGCAAACCTCGTCCCGTCCGGCCACGGCTGCGAGGCGTTCGCGGACGCGGCAGTTCGGAGCAACTCGCGGATGATCATCGGCGAGGAGCGTGCGGTCGCCGAACTCTGGGAGGCCGCCGGTTCGCTGCTCCCGGCGCCGCGAGAGGACCGCCCCGGTCAGCCGGTGTTCGTGATCGTCGGCGCCACCGCCGCCCGGGGACAGCGGGCTGCGGCCGGCGACCCCGGACGACGTTGCCATGCTGCTTCCTGCGTGCGCGGCCGCCCACGAGTTGGAGCTCGGAATCGACCCGCGCCGCCGCGACGACGGCGGCTTCCGCTGGCGTGTCCGCAGCGCAGATCGACGAGGGCCGCTCGTGGATCTGGGTCGAGGACGGCGTCGATCCTGTTCAAGGCCGAGGCCTCCGCCTGGACGCCTGGCGCGGTGCAGGTCCAGCAGGTGTGGGTCGACCCGGCGGCGCGCGGTCAGGGGTACGGAGCCGCGGCCTGCGCGACCTCTGCCGCTGCTGCTCGCGACGACGCCGGTGCGTCACCCTCTTCGTACGCACCGACAACTTGCCGGCGATCGCGCCTCTACGAGTCGATCGGGATGCAGCGCGTGCTCACCTATCGCAGCATTCTGTTCCCGTGAGGCGCGCCATCTTCGCCCGGCACGGCGAGAGCGAGTACAGCGCGCGCGGTCTCTTGAACGGCGACGCGACCGTCCCCTGTGGGCTGACGCCCGCCGGGGTCGAGCAGTCCCGCCGCCTCGCCGGGATGCTCGCCGAGACCCCGGTCGACCTGTGTGTCACGAGCGAGTTCGAGCGCGTCCGGCTCACAGCGGACGAGGCCCTGAGCGGAAGAAGCGTGCCTCGTCTCGTCGTTCCGGAGCTGAACGACCCGCTGTACGGCCCGTTCGAGGGAGGCGAAATCGACGAGTACCGGGCCTGGGCTGCCGGCGCGCCGTCGTCGGAGTCACCCGGTCCAGGTGGCGAGAGCCGGCGTGCGATCGTCCAGCGCTACGCGCGCGGCCTCCGGATCGTGCTCGCCCGCCCGGAACAGACGATCCTCGTGGTGGCCCACTCGCTGCCGATCTCGTACCTGCTCGGGGCGCGTGACGGCCGGCAGCCGGGCACGCGCGCACCGCTCGTCGCCTACGCGACGCCCTACGAGCTCGACGCCGGGGAACTCGACTGCGCGGCCGAGTTGCTCGAAGGCTGGGCGGCCGCTCCGAGCTGGTGAGCGCCGCACGGGCGGTCTTCGGCTGGAACACTGTGCAGCCGTGGGTGTTCTCGAACGAATCGACGCGCACATTCGCCGCCACGAGTCTGATCGCACCCGGCGGCCAGGTGCTCTGCCTCGTCTCCGGCGGGGCCGACTCGACGTGCCTCTTCCACGCCCTGAGCGAGCTCGGCTACCGCGTTTCGGCGCTGCACGTGAACTACTGCCTGCGCGGCCGACGAGTCCGACGAGGATGCGCAGTTCTGCGCCGAGGCGCTCGGCGCGACCGTTGTGCGGATCGAGGCGCGCGGCGCGAGCGAGGCGGAGCTGCGGGCGATCCGCTACGGCCAGCGGCCCGGCTCCTTGCGCGCGACCGGCCACACGGCAAGCGACCAGGTCGAGACGATCATCTACCGGCTCGCGACGAGCGGGAACCGCAAGGGGATCAAGCCGCGTCGAGAGGACGGCGTCGTGCGTCCGCTGCTGCCGCTCTGGCGCGAGGAGACGGAAGCGTTCTGCCGTCGAGCGCGAGCTTCCGTTCCGAAGCGACTCGTCGAACGCGGGTACGGTCCGCGGTCTGATCCGCGATCAGATCGTGCCGCTGCTGGAACAGATCCACCCTGCGGCCCGCAAGAACATCGTGCGAGCACTCGATGAGCGCCGCACGATGCCGCCGGCGCTGGCCGATCTGCGTCGACGCTCCGGTCGGATCGCGCCGCGTCGACCTCGGCGGCGGCGTCCAGGCCGTCCGCGAGCACGATCGCCTCTGGCTCGAGCGGAGCCCGGTCGAGCTTCGCGGCGAGGTGCACTGGGGCGGGTGGCGGATTCGCTCGGAGCTTCCAGGGCTTACGTGTCCGGGGATGGCGTCCCGGGGACCGGCTCGCCGGCCGTTCGAAGAAGGTGCAAGACGTGTTCGTCGACGCGAAGATCCCGCGCTCCGACCGCGAAGGCTGGCCGCTCGTCGTGCGCGGCGACGAGGTCGTCGCGGTCCCGGGCATCGTCGAGGCGCGCGGCGTGGAGGCGGTGCGCGAGTGACGAAAGGCACCGAGCTCGAGCGCGCCGTGGGTGAGGTCCTGATCGAGGAGGAAAGCCTGCAGGCCCGGATCCGTGAGCTCGGTCGCGAGGTTTCTCTCGACTACGCCGGCCGCGAGCTGCTGCTCGTCGGCGTGCTCAAGGGTGCCGTCTTCTTCATGGCCGACCTGATGCGGTCGATCACCGTGCCGTGCGAGATCGACTTCATGGCGATCTCGAGCTACGGCGCCTCGACCGACTCCTCCGGTGTGGTGCGGATCCTCAAGGACCTCGACATCAACATCGAGGGCCGTCATGTGCTCGTGGTCGAGGACATCATCGACTCAGGGCTCACGCTCTCCTACCTCGTGCGCAACCTGGAGTCGCGCGGGCCTGCAAGCCTCGAGGTGTGCGCTCTGATGACGAAGCCCGACCGGCGAGAGATCGATGTGGTTGTGCGGTACATCGGCTTCGAGATCCCGAACAGGTTCGTGATCGGCTACGGCCTGGACTTCGCGGAGCGCTACCGCAATCTGCCTTACGTCGGCGTCCTGCACGACGATCTGATGCCGGAAGGGGTCTAGTGAGTGACCGTGGAAAGCGCCCTCAGCGGCAATAAGCCTCCTGGTACCCTGAGCAGTCGTGAATCGCTTCTTCCGCAGCGCCTTTTTCCCGCTCATCGTGATCGTCCTGCTCGTCTGGCTCGCGAGCGAGACCCTCTTCCCGAAAAGCCAAAAGGCGGAAAAGGTCACCTACTCGCAGCTGCAGAGCCAGGTTCGCACGGCGCCGAACACGTTCGAGGAGGTTCTCTTCGATCCGAACAAGCGGGCGATCACCGCGACGTTGAAGGGCGAGAAGAAGGTCAAGGTCACCGTTCACTACCCGAGCGACCAGTCGCAGCTTCAGTTCCAGAACCTGCTCGAGCTGAAGCATGTCAAGTTCGACTCGAAGGGAACGGGCGGCTTCTCGTGGGCGGCGCTGATCGGGTCGTTCCTGCCCTTCCTGCTCCTGATCGGCTTCTGGATCTTCCTGATGAACCAGGTTCAGGGCGGCGGCTCGAAGGTGATGAGCTTCGGCAAGTCGCGCGCGAAGCGGATGGCGCCGGACTCGCCCAAGATCGGCTTCAAGGACGTGGCCGGCGTGGATGAGGCGGTCGAGGAGCTCCAGGAGATCAAGGAGTTCCTCGAGAACCCGAAGAAGTTCCAGGCGCTCGGCGCGCGGATTCCCAAGGGCGTCCTCCTCTACGGGCCTCCGGGCACCGGCAAGACGCTGCTCGCGCGCGCCGTCGCGGGGGAGGCGGGCGTGCCGTTCTTCTCGATCTCGGGCTCCGACTTCGTCGAGATGTTCGTCGGCGTCGGCGCGTCGCGCGTCCGCGACCTGTTCGAGCAGGCGAAGCAGGCGAACCCCTGCATCATCTTCATGGACGAGATCGACGCGGTCGGCCGCCATCGCGGCGCCGGCCTCGGCGGCGGCCACGACGAGCGCGAGCAGACGCTGAACCAGCTGCTCGTCGAGATGGACGGCTTCGAGATGAAGGACAACATCATCCTGATCGCGGCCACGAACCGGCCCGACATCCTCGATCCGGCGCTTCTGCGTCCGGGGCGCTTCGACCGGCAGATCGTGGTCGACCGACCGGATCGAAACGGCCGGCGGAAGATCCTCGAGGTGCACACAAAGGGCAAGCCGCTGGCACCGTCGATCGACCTCGACGCGCTCGCCGCAGGCACGCCGGGCTTCACCGGTGCAGACCTTGCGAACCTCGTCAACGAGGCGGCGTTGCTCGCCGCCCGTCACGGCAAGAAGACTGTCGAGCAGGACGACCTGGAGGAGGGGATCATGCGCGTGATCGCCGGCCCCGAGAAGAAGGCGCGGCTGTTGTCCGAGAAGGAGCAGCGGATCACGGCCTACCACGAGATGGGCCATGCGCTCGTCGGCCACTTCCTCGAGAACACCGAACCCGATTCACAAGATCACGATCGTCTCGCGCGGCCAGGCGCTCGGGCTGACGATTTCGCTCCCGACCGAGGATCGCTACATGCAGACCAAGCAGGCCCTGCACGAGGAGATCGCGATGACCACTCGGCGGGCGCGCCGCGGAGGAGCTCGTCTTCAACGAGGTCACGACCGGGGCCGCGAACGACATCGAGAGGATCACCCACACGGCGAAGCAGATGGTGATGCGCTACGGCATGAGCGAGAAGCTCGGCCCGCGCGTGCTCGGGCGCGACACCACGATGCCGTTCCTCGGTCGCGACATGGGCCATGAGCCGGACTACTCTGACGAACTCGCCCGTGAGATCGACGACGAGGTGCGGCGGATCATCGAGGACGGGCACGAGCTCGCCCTGAAGGTGCTCCGCGAGCACATGGAGGAGCTGCACCGAATCTCGCAGATCCTGATCGAGCGCGAGACGATCGACAAGGATCAGTTCGAGCGGCTGCTCGCCGGCGAGGACGAGGCCGATGTGTTCGCCGCGGCAGACGCGAAGGCCGCAGGCGAGGAGCGTCCCGTAGAGCCGGAGCGGCGCCCGCAGCCGAAGCCTCGCCCCTTCCCGCTGCCGGGCGCGACGATGCAGCCGCCCGAGCCCGAAGGCATCGGCTAGCCCTTTCGCGGGAGCTGCCGGCGTGCCCGGTGTGAGTGCGACGGCTCAACTGTGAGCGCGAGGCTGCCGATCGAGCAGCGCTTCTCACGACCGTCGGTGATGGGCGTGATCAATGTCACGCCCGATTCCTTCTCGGACGGCGGGGTGCATCTCGCGCCGGACGCGGCTGTTGCCGCGGCGCGGCGAATGCTCGACGAGGGCGCGGCGATCGTGGACGTCGGTGGCGAGTCGACCAGGCCAGGGTCGAGCGGCGTCTCGGTGGAGGAGGAACTCCGTCGGGTTCTGCCGGTGCTTTCAGCGCTCTCCGGCGAGCCGGTGTCGATCGACACCTCGAAGGCCGAGGTGGCGCGACGAGCGCTCGAGCTCGGGGCCGAGCTCGTGAACGATGTGACCGCGCTTCGCGATGACCCCCGGCTCGCTGGTGTTGCGGCCGAGGCGGGTGCCTACGTCTGCCTCATGCACATGCGCGGCGAACCGCGAACGATGCAGGCGAACCCGGTCTACGACGATGTCGTCTCCGAGGTGAAGTCGTTCCTCGAGGAGCGACTCGCGTTCGCGGTTGCCGAGGGCATCGGCGAGGAGCTCGTCTGTCTCGATCCCGGGATCGGCTTCGGCAAGACGGTGGAGCAGAACTTCGAGCTCGTGCGCCGGCTCGACGAGCTGGTCGCGATCGGCCGGCCGGTGCTCGTCGGCTTCTCGCGCAAGAGCGCGCTCGGGCGGATCCTGGGCGATCCGTCGGCGACGACGGGAACGGCGGCCGCCTCGGTCGGCGCAGCCGTGGCCGCTTTCGACCGCGGCGCAACGATTCTTCGGGCGCACGACGTTCGCGAGCATGTCGAGGCGCTGCGTGTTGCGCAGGCGGTGGCCCAGTCGGTGACACAGTGAAGGTCGAGCTGTTGGGGCTCGAGCTCCACGGCCACCATGGCGTCACCGAGGACGAGCGCGAGCGTGGCCAGCTCTTCGTCTACGACATCGAGCTGGAGGTGGGCGAGCAGGGGGCGAGCGACCGGATCGAGGACGCCGTCGACTATCGCCTGGTCGCTGCCGCAGTCCGAGAGGTCGCCGAGCGCCGCCACCACCTGCTCGAGGCGCTCGCCACCGCAATCGCCGAGACGCTCGTCGAGCGCTTTCCGGTCGAACGCGTGAAGGTCCGGGTCCGCAAGCCGGAAATCCGCCCAGCCGGCGTCGAGCTCGAGTTCGCCGCAGTCACCGTCGAGCGCCCGTGACGCGGGCGTACGTCGGGCTCGGAGCGAACCTCGGCGACCGGGAGAAGGCGATCCGGCGCGCCTCGGAGCTGCTCGATGCGATCCGGCTCTCGACGATCCGCGAGACCGAGCCGTGGGGCTACGTGGATCAGCCGGCGTTCCTGAACGCGGTCGTCGAGGTCGATACCGAGCTGACCCCACGCGGGCTGCTCGACCGACTGCTCGAGATCGAGTCTGCGCTGGGGCGCACGCGCGATGGCCCACGCTACGGCCCACGCACGATCGACCTCGACCTGCTGCTCTACGGCGACGAGCGCGTCGACGAGCCCGGGTTGACGGTGCCGCACCCGCGGCTGCACGAGCGGCTGTTCGTGCTCGAGCCTCTCGCCGAGCTCGCTCCCGACGCCGAGGTCCCGGGTCGCGGCCCCGTGCTGGCGCTCCTCGCAAAGCTACAATCGGCCGCGTGAGTCACCTGGACGAGCTCGACGACTTCGAGGCCGAGCTCGAGCTCCGCCTCAAGAGGGAGTACAGCGCGGTCTACTCGCTGTTCCGGTACTGCGTGCTCACCCAAAGCGAGACATACCTTTGCAACCGGCTCGACTTCAAGGCGATCCCGCAGCCCGCGTACCCCTTCTTCCACATCAAGATGGAGGATGTTTGGGTCTGGGACAAGAATCGCCCGACCCGGATGATCCCGCGCGTCGAGGTCTACAGCCTGGCGGACGTGACGGTCGAGGAGCTGAAGGGCGACGGCGACGAGGAGCCCGCGCTCACCGCCGAGGCGCTCGCGAAGCGGATGAGCGACCTCGCTCACGACGACGACGTCTAGCTGACTCTCGCGCCCCGGCGCCATGACGATGCTGCTCGCGATCGACGTCGGTAACACGCAAACCGTCTTCGGTCTGTTCGACGGCGACCTGCTGAGCGACCAGTTCCGCGTCGGCACAGACCCGGCGCACACCGCCGACGAGCTCGCCGTGATGCTGCGAGCATTCGTCGAGCTCGAGGCGCTCGACGGGATCGTGCTCGCGACGACGGTGCCGCAGCTCCAGCGCGAATACGAGTCGTTCGCGGCGCGCTGGGCGGGCGCCGAGCTGCTCGTGCTGGGGCCGGGTGTGCAGACGGGCGTTCCGATCCGCTACGACGATCCGCGTGAGGTAGGCCCGGACCGGATCGCGAACGCGGTCGCCGCCCGCGAACGCCACGGCACACCGGCGATCGTGGTCGACTTCGGCACGTCCACAAACTTCGACGTCGTCTCGGCGGCCGGCGAGTACGTCGGCGGCGTACTCGCGCCCGGGATCGAGATCTCGATGGACGCGCTGTTCGCCCGCGCCGCACGCCTGACCAAGGTGCCGTTCGTTACCCCCGACCGCGTGATCGGCAAGACCACGACGTCGGCGCTCCAGTCGGGACTCGTCTACGGCTTCGCAGGCCAGGTCGACGCGATCGTCGGTCGGATCCGCGAGGAGCTTGAGGCGCCGGACGCGCCCGCGATCGCTACGGGCGGTCTCGCCGAGCTGATCGCGCCCCACTCGCAGACGATCACGAAGGTCGATCCGGAGCTGACGCTGCAGGGGTTGCGGCTCGTGTGGGAGCGCAATTGCTAGTGGAGGAAACCTGTCCGGGCACACCCCCACTGCTTTGCTTTCTCCGGTGTCTGTCGGTTCTGTCCGGTTGGCGCTGGAGAGTGCGGTCGCGAGCGGGATGACCCGCACCCCCACTGGCGTAATGCCTTTGCAGGGACTTGTCTCCCGCCCCGCGACCGTGTGCTGCCGGAGTGACCTGATAGAAGCCTGCTCTTCGCTGGAAGCAGTGCTGTCCGCCGGCGGCGTCTTCTCTTCTGGAAGGGAGCCTAGATGATCAGTTGGACGGTGGCGATCGGCGTCGACACGCACAAGGACACGCATACTGCAAGCGCGTTCGATCGGCTCGGGCGGCCGCTCGGGCGGTTGCAGATCGCGGCGGCGAATGGCGGTTACCTCGAGCTGCTTGAGTGGGCCGAGTCGCTCGGCGAGCCCGCGTTCGCGATCGAGGGCACGGCCTGCTACGGGGCCGGGTTGACGCGGCTGCTCGCTGCCGCGGGCCTGGCCGTGTACGAGGTCGAGCGGCCGAAACGGACCGAGCGGCGTACCGGCAAGTCCGATCCGCTTGACGCCGACCGAGCAGCGAGGCGCCTGCTCGCCGGCGACGGCCTCGCCGCTCCGCGCGGCGGCGGTGAACGCGAATCGCTGCGGGCGCTGCTGGTCGAGCGGCGCAGCGCCCAGCAAGCACGCACAGTCGCGCTCAACCAGTTACACGGCCTGATCGTGACCGCGCCGACGGGACTGCGCGAACGGCTCACCCGCCGACACGGCGACAGGCTCGTTCGAGCCTGCCAGCAGCTGCGCCGTACAAGCGACCCGGGCGCGCAGCCGCTGCTCGACGTCCTCCGCCGCCTTGCACGCCGGATCAGCCAGCTCGACCACGAGCTTCGTCTGCTCACCGAGACGCTCGAGCAGCTGGTCGCTGAACTCGCACCCGACCTGCTCGCCGAGCACGGCGTCGGCCCCTTCTGCGCCGCGCAACTGCTCGTCTCCGCCGGCGACCCGCGCCGACTCCGCAGCGACGCCTCGCTCGCCCGCCTCGCCGGCGTCAGCCCCCTGCCCGCCTCAAGCGGCAAAACCGTCCGCCACCGCCTCAACCGCGGCGGCGACCGCCAACTCAACTACGCCCTGCACGTAATCGCACTTCACCGCATCCGCCACCACGACGAAACACGCGCCTACTACAAACGACTCCAAGACCGTGGCAAGACAAAACGCGAAGCCCTCCGCTGCATCAAACGCGCCCTCGCCCGCCGCCTCTACAAGCTGCTCATCGCAAACCCACGACTCTGCTACCCGACCAGTTGACAGCTATAGAAGCGTCCCTGGGTGGGGTGCCGTCCCGCCGCCCTCAGCGGCTGACGCTATCAGCGAGACGGAAACGATCTTTGCCGACTTCGTGACTTTTCTGCAACTTTCGGTAAGCGGTCCAGCGAAGCTGTCTGTCCGAGATCGCCGGGATGAGTCGGAGGACTAGCCGCCGCCGTAGATCGAGATCGGCAGGGAGTCGAGCAACCTCTCGTCTACCGGCTCAAGGTCCGCCTCCAACCGCTCCAGCACCTCGCGCGCGCCAGGCGCTGCCGCGAGCAACCGTGTCTCGACCTCCGCGAGCGTCGGCAGCGTCACGAGCTCCTGCTTGAACGGTCTCGGGAAGCGGCCGCGGCCGAGATACCAGCCGTAGAACTTCTTCAGGAAGCCGGTGGCGCGGAACTCGCCCAGCTCGCGCACCGTCTCGCGGATGAACAGGAGCAGCTCCGCGACGACCTCCTCGCGGGTCGGTTCGATCGGGTCGCCCATGATCTCGCGCAGCGCCCATGGGTTGCCCTGGGCTGCGCGGCCGACCATCACCGCGGCGGCGCCGGTCGTCGCGAGCACGGCCTGCGCGCGGGCGTGCGAGGTGATGTCGCCCGAGGCGATCACCGGCACGTCCACGAGGGATACGAGCTCGGCGGTCAGTGAGTGGTCGGCCGTCCCCGTGTACATCTGGCGCGCCGAGCGCGGATGGAGGGTCAGCGACGCCGCGCCGGCGTCGACGAGTCGCGGCCCGACCTCGAGGCACGTGCGTGAGCCGTTCGTGGTGCCGCGGCGCATCTTGACTGAGACCGGCAGCGGCGTGGCTGTCGCGACGGCTTCGACGATGCGCGCTGCGTGATCCGGGTCGTCGAGCAGCGACGCGCCGGCGCCGGTCTTCGTCACCTTCTTGACCGGGCAGCCGAAGTTGATGTCGACGATGTCCGCGCCGGCGGCCTCGACAGTGCGTGCCGCCTCGGCCATCGCAACCGCGTCGGAGCCGAAGATCTGGATCGCCAGCGGATGCTCGTCCGAGGCGACGCGCAGGTAGCCGAGCGTCCGCTCGTTGCCGTGCTGGATGCCCGCAACCGACACCATCTCGGAGCACACGAGCCCGGCCCCATACCGGCGTCCCTGGCGCCGAAAGGCCTGCACGCTGACGCCCGCCATCGGCGCGAGCACGAGGCGGCTCGGAATCTCGACGTCCCGGATGAACCAGGGCTCGCGGAGGTCGACCTGCACGGCGTCTGATGGTAGCGATGCCCGCTTGCGGAGACCTGTCCCGCGTCGCTACTATTCGCGCCCGCTTCGGGCCGCTCACCGGCCCGGACGATTTGGGTCAGGAGGCCCACGCTTTGAAGGAAGTCATCCTCACGCCCGAGGGCTACGAGAAGTTAAAGCAGGAAATCGACTACCTGCAGACCGAGAAGCGCCGCGAGGTCGCGGAGCGGATCCGGGTCGCGCGCGAGTTCGGCGACATCGCCGAGAACGCCGAGTACGACGACGCAAAGAACGAGCAGGCAATGCTCGAACACCGGATCGCGCAGCTCGAGGAGCGGCTGCTCTCGGCGCGAGTGATCACAAAGAAGGAGATCTCGAAAGACATGGTCTCGGTCGGCGCCACGGTCCGCCTGCGCGACATCGCTGCGAACAAGACGGTCGAGTACCACATCGTCGGGTCGGCGGAGGCCAATCCGGCCGAGAACAAGCTTTCGAACGAGTCGCCGGTCGGCAAGGCGATCATCGGCCACAAGAAGGGCGAAGTTGTCGAGGTCGCCGCTCCCCGCGGCGCGCTCAAGTTCAAGATCCTCGAGATCAAAGCCGCCTGAGGCTTGAAAGCCTCGGGTCTGGCCGAGGATCGGCTTTGCTTCGCGCCGCTCATCGAAAATCCCAGAGATGACTCAGAAACGTGTGCGTCTCGTGCGTATTTCGCTGGTAGCGTCGGTCGCTGAGGGCGGCGGGACGGCTCCCCACCCAAGGGTGGGGGTGTGGACTGAGGAGTCATCGTCGAGGCTCGCAGGGCCGTGACGTCGGGTCACCCCCGACGTTCCTGACGGAACGAGGTCTAGGGTCGTTCCATGGAGATCGTCAGGCTTCGCGACGACCAGGTTGCCGAGGCGAGCGCGCTGCTCGGCCGCGCGTTCCAGGACGACCCCGCTTGGAGCTGGGTGCTGCCCGACCCACGCCGTCGGGCGCGTCTGCTGCCCTGGCTCTTCGAGCTCGGGTTCGAGCTGATCGACGCCGAGCTATGGACGACCGCCGGCCCCGTGCTCGGCTGCGCGCGTTGGCTGCCCCCCGGCCGGGCGCGGGTGCACGTGGGGCCGGCGCTCCGTGCAACCTTCGCGACGCCACTCAGAGTTCGTGAGTCTACGTCGCGGTTCCTAGCCTACGGTCGAGCGGTCGACAACCTGCGACGGCTCGCGGTTCCCGGCCCGCACTGGTATCTCGCCGGGATCGGCGTCGAGCCCGGAGAGCGCCGCCGGGGAATCGGCACTGCCCTCCTCGCGCCAGGTGTCGAGGCTGCCGAGCGCTCCGGCGTTCCGTGCGCGCTGCTCACGAACTCCGAGCAGAACCTTGCTTTCTACCGCGCGCACGGCTTCGAGGTCGTGCTCGAAGACAAGACGCCTGCTGACGGCCCGCACGCCTGGATGATGGTCCGATCGCCTCTAGACTCGCGCGGATGACGGCGAAGCGGTTTCCCGATCGTGACGAGATCGCGACGGTGCATGCGGAGGCCGGGACGCTCGAGCCCGGCGAGGAAGGGCGCGAGGAGCGCCGGCTCGCAGGCCGTGTGCTCGGACGGCGGGAGATGGGGAAGCTCGTCTTCCTCGACCTCGTCGACCGTTCGGGTCGCATCCAGCTGCTCTGCCCTGCGAACCGGACGGGACCCGTCGACGTGCGTCTCGGCGACATCGTCGGCGCGATCGGGCGCCCGACCAAGTCACGGCGGGGCGAGCCGTCGCTCGTCGCCGATCGCCTCGAGCCGCTTGCGAGCATTCACTCGCCGCTCCCGGACACCTTCCACGGCCTGACAGACGTGGAGCAGCGCTACCGTCGCCGTTACCTCGACTTGCTGATGAACGCGGAGACCCGCGCGGACTTCATGCTCCGGGCGCGCATGGTCACGGCGATCAGAGGCGCGCTCGACGACGATGGGTTCGTCGAAGTGGAGACGCCGGTGCTCCAGCCTCGCTACGGCGGTGCATTCGCGCGGCCGTTCTCGACCCACCACAACGAGCTCGATCAGACGCTCTACCTGCGGATCGCGACCGAGCTCTACCTCAAGCGGCTGATCGTCGGCGGGCTCGAGCGCGTGTACGAGCTCGGCAAGGATTTCCGCAACGAGGGCATCTCGTTCAAGCACAACCCGGAGTTCACGATGCTCGAGTGGTACGAGGCCTACGCCGACTACGAGGACACCATGGCCCGCATGGAGCGGCTGGTCGCCCGCGTCGCGGAGGAGACCGTCGGCTCGACGACCGTCACGTTCCGCGGGCACGAAGTCGACCTCGGCAGCTGGCGCCGCGTGAAGTTGGTCGACGCACTCGCCGAGCACGACCTCTGGACACGCGACGACGACGAGCTCCGGGCCCGCCTTGAGGCGCGCGAGGTCGACACCCAGCACGACCGCACGTGGGCGCAGCTCGTCGACCACGCGCTCTCTCATTTCGTCGAGCCGGGTCTGATCCAGCCGACGATCCTCCACGACTACCCAGTCGAGCTGTCACCGTTCGCGCGGATGAGCGATGAAGAGGGCATCGTCGAGCGGTTCGAGTACTTCGTCGGCGGGATGGAGCTCGGCAACGCGTTCACGGAGATCAACGACTCGCAAGAGCAGGAGGAGCGCTTCGGTTTGCAGCAGGCCGAAGGCGCAGGCGGCAACGTCGAGGCCGAACCGGGCGACCCGGACTACGTCGAGGCGCTCTCCTATGGCATGCCGCCCACAGGCGGGCTCGGGATGGGGATCGATCGCCTCGCCATGGTGCTGGCGGGAAAGGACTCGATCCGCGACGTGATCCTGTTTCCGGCGCTCCGCGAGCGGAAATAGGTGCTTTTCGTGCGGTAGGGCCTTTCTCCTGCAGCGTGGAACGCACGAGCGCCCGAGCCGACCTGTGCCCACGTCAGGTGGCTACCATGTGCGACTCGGAAATCGCAACCGGTTGCTCCGCCTTCTGGCGGAAGAAAGGCACCCACGTGTTCGAGAGGTTCACAGAGCGAGCTCGCCAGGTCGTCGTTCTCGCGCAGGACGAGGCGCGGGCGCTCAAGCACAACTACATCGGCACCGAGCACATCCTGCTCGGGTTGCTGCGCGAGGAGGAAGGTCTCGCCGCGCGCGTGCTCGAGTCGCTCGACATCACGGTCGAGGAGGTGCGCGCGCAGGTCGCGCGGATCGTCGGCCAGGGCGACGAGGTCACGACCGGTCAGATTCCCTTCACGCCGCGTGCGAAGAAGGTGCTCGAGCTGGCGCTGCGCGAGGCGCTCTCGCTCGGCCACAACTACATCGGCACCGAGCACATCCTGCTCGGCCTCGTTCGCGAGAACGAGGGCGTCGCGGCGCGCATCCTGCTCGACTTCGACGCCGACGCGGAGAAGATCCGCAACGAGATCATCCGCATGCTCTCCGGGCCTGGCCGGCGCCAGCAGGGCCAGGGCGGGGCCACCGGCGAGAAGTCGAAGAGCTCGAAGCTGCTCGACCAGTTCGGCCGCAACCTGACGAAGCTCGCGGCCGAGGGCAAGCTCGACCCGGTCGTCGGGCGCCAGACGGAGATCGAGCGCGTGATGCAGATCCTCTCGCGCCGGACGAAGAACAACCCCGTGCTGATCGGCGAGCCGGGTGTCGGCAAGACCGCCGTCGTCGAGGGCCTCGCCACGCGCATCAGCGCGAACCAGGTGCCGGACCTGCTCAAGAACAAGCAGATCTACACGCTCGACCTGGCGGCGCTCGTCGCCGGCTCGAAGTACCGCGGCGAGTTCGAGGAGCGCCTGAAGAAGGTGATGAAGGAGATCACCCAGCGCGGCGACATCATCCTGTTCATCGACGAGCTCCACAATCTCGTCGGCGCGGGCGCCGCCGAGGGCGCGATCGACGCGGCGTCGATCCTGAAGCCGGCGCTCGCCCGCGGCGAGCTGCAGACGATCGGCGCGACGACGCTCGACGAGTACCGCAAGTACCTCGAGCGCGACGCGGCGCTCGAGCGGCGCTTCCAGCAGATCCGGGTCGAGGAGCCGTCGACCGAGGACACCGTGCAGATCCTGCGCGGGCTGCGCGACCGCTACGAGGCGCACCACCGGTGCAAGATCACCGACGACGCGCTCGAGGCAGCGGCGACGCTCGCCGACCGCTACATCCAGGACCGGCATCTGCCGGACAAGGCGATCGACCTGATCGACGAGGCCGCGTCGCGGATGCGGATCAAGACGATGAGCGCACCGCCGCGCTACCGCGAGCTCGAGGAGGAGATCGAGACGGTCCGCAAGGACAAGGAAGACGCGATCGAGGACCAGGAGTTCGAGAAGGCCGCCTCTCTCCGCGACAAGGAGCGCAAGCTGACGCAGAAGAAGCGCGAGCTCGAGGAGGAGTGGCGCAGCCAGGAGCAGGTCGAGCAGCCGTAGATCGGCGAGGACGAGATCGCCGACATCGTCTCGATGTGGACGGGCATCCCGGTCTTCAAGCTGACCGAGGCCGAGTCGCAGAAGCTGATCCGCATGGAGGACGAGCTGCACAAGCGCGTGATCGGCCAGGACGCTGCGATCATCGCCGTCTCGAAGGCGATCCGCCGCGCCCGCGCCGGGATCAAGGACCCGAAGCGGCCGACCGGCTCGTTCATCTTCCTCGGGCCGTCGGGCGTCGGGAAGACCGAGCTGGCGCGCACGCTCGCCGAGTTCCTCTTCGGCGACGAGGAGGCCATGATCCAGATCGACATGTCTGAGTACATGGAGAAGCACGCGGTCTCGCGGCTCGTCGGCTCGCCTCCCGGCTACATCGGCTACGACGAGGGCGGCCAGCTGACCGAGTCGGTGCGCCGCAAGCCGTACTCGGTCGTGCTCTTCGACGAGATCGAGAAGGCGCACCCGGACGTGTTCAACATCCTCCTGCAGATCCTCGAGGACGGGAAGCTGACCGACTCGCAGGGCCGCAAGGTCGACTTCCGGAACGTGATCGTGATCATGACCTCGAACATCGGCTCGGCGTCGATCTCGAAGAACGTCTCGCTCGGCTTCAACGTCTCGGACGAGCAGGGCCTGTCCTACGAGGACATGAAGTCGCGCGTGATGGGCGACCTGAAGAAGGTCTTCCGGCCGGAGCTCCTGAACCGGATCGACGAGATCATCGTCTTCCCGAAGCTCGCGAAGGACGAGATCCTCCAGATCGTCGACCTGATGCTCAACCGCCTGCGCGTGCAGATGGCCGAGCACGAGGTGACGATCGAGCTGACCGACGAGGCGAAGGAGATGCTCGTCGACAAGGGCTACGACCCGGCGATGGGCGCCCGGCCGCTGCGCCGCGCGATCCAGCGCCTGATCGAGGACCCGCTCGCCGACTACGTCCTCGGGCGCACGCTCGAGCCCGGCTCGACGATCCTCGTCGCCCGCAAGAACGAGGAAGAGGTCGACATCACGATCGTCCCGCCGGTCGCAGTGCAGGAGCCCGAGAAGGTCGGCGCGGTCTCGGAGGGTGACGCGCCTTCGGGCGACGCCTCCGAGTAGGCAGACACAGCAACTCGAAGAACCGCGGCCGCCGGGCAACCGGCGGCCGCACTGGTTCTAGGTGTCCGTCGGCACGGCGTCCCAGTTCTTGCCGAGGCCGCAGAGCCAGTTCAGCGCGCGGTGGCGCTGCCACGCGATCTGGTGGGCCTCGGCCTGCTGCTCCTCGTCAGCTCGCGGTAGACGGCGCCGAAGGCGGGGAAGTCGCCGCGGAGTGGGCGCGGCAGGAGGCCCTGCTCGAAGCCGCGCATCGCGGTGGCGCCGACGAGCTGGTCGAACGACTGCCACTGCGCGGCGGCAGCTCGATCTCGCCGTCCGCCTGCAGCTCCGCCGTGCGGGCGCGCCAGTGCCAGAGCCGCGCCGTCTCGCGCGCGCGCTCGATCTCCTCGGCCGGCCGCAGCATCCGCGTCGCCGACAGCTCGCCTCGAGCGAGCTGGCTCCGCGTCGAACGGCCGGTCGTAGGGCGGCAACTGGGCGAGCTCGAGCGCCCAGAGCAGCATGCCGAGCCCCTCGCCTGCCCAGACCGCCTCGACCACGGCGGGGTCGTCCTCGCCCTCGGGCGGTCGCTCGAGCGCGGCGCGCAACTCGCTCCGAAAGCGCCGGCGAGCGCTCGACGACCTCCTTGCGGCTGCGGAGCTTGAGGCGGGCCATCGCGGTGCCAGGCCTGACGGCCGCAGGGCCGATTGTTGCGAAGCCGGCACAGATGCCGTCGGAGGTGCTGCGTCGTACGTGGCTCGCATGGCGAAAGCAGCGGCCGTTCAGCACGCGTGCACCGAGTGCGGCACCATCTCCGGCCGCTGGCTCGGGCGCTGCCCGGGCTGCGGCGCGTTCGGGACGCTGGTCGAGGAGGCCGCACCCGTCGCGCGGCGCCCAGCCTGCCCAGGCACGGCCGCTGCTTCGCCTCGTCGACGTCGTCGCCGAGGAGTCGGAGCGGATCTCGACCGGCGTCGACGAGCTCGACCGCGTGCTCGGCGGCGGGCTCGTGCCGGCGTCGCTCGTGCTCGTCGGCGGCGAGCCCGGCGTCGGCAAGTCGACCCTGCTCCTGATGGCGCTCGGCGCGATCTCGCGGACCGGCGCGCGCTGCTCGTCACCGGCGAGGAGTCGGTCGCGCAGGTGAAGCTGCGCGCCGCGCGGCTCGGCGGCTGCGAGCAGGTCGAGATCCTGGCCGAGACCGAGCTCGACGTCGTCTGCGCGACGCTCGAGCGCGAGCGGCCCGACGTCTGCGTGATCGACTCGGTGCAGACGCTCTACGCGGCCGAGCTCGGCTCGGCGCCCGGGCTCGGTCGCGCAGGTGCGCGAGGCCGCGAGCGGCTGCTGCGGGTCGCGAAGGAGTCCGGCGTCGCGACGTTCCTCGTCGGCCACGTGACGAAGGACGGCTCGGTCGCCGGGCCGCGCGTGCTCGAGCACCTCGTCGACTGCGTGCTCCAGTTCGAGGGCGACCGCTACCACGCCCACCGCATCCTGCGGGCGGTCAAGAACCGCTTCGGCTCGACCAACGAGCTCGGCGTCTTCGAGATGACCGGCGCCGGCTCGTCGGCGTGCCCGACGCCGTCGGCGCTCTTCGGCCGCAGCGAGGCGGGTGAGGTCGGCGCGGCCGTCACCTGCACGCTCGAGGGCACGCGGCCGCTCCTGCTCGAGATCCAGGCGCTCGTCGCGCCGACCGACCTCGCGATGCCGCGCCGCGTCGCCACCGGCGTCGACCCGAAGCGCCTCGCGATGATCGTCGCCGTGCTCTCGCGGCACGCCGGCCTGCCGCTCGGCGGCGCCGACGTCTTCGTCAACGTCGCGGGCGGCGTCCGCATCGACGAGCCCGGCGCCGACCTCGGGATCGCGCTCGCGATCGCCTCGGCGGCCGCAGGCGTGCCCGGTCCGCGACGGGATCGCCGCCTTCGGCGAGATCGGTCTCACGGGCCGCCTGCGGCCGGCGACCCAGGCCGAGCGCCGGCGTCGAGGAGTGCCGCAAGCTCGGTCTCTCCTCCGTCGTCGCCCCGGCCGGCACCGACGGCGCCGCCGTGCGAGGCGAACACGCTGCGGCAGGCGCTCGCCGCGCTCGCCGAGAAGCCCGTCTGAGCAGGGATTTTTTCTCCAGCACCCCGGAAAACCCCTGCAAAAGTGGCGCTTTTAAGCCAATTCTGGTAACCTGGCCTCTCTTCGCCGGTGAGTCCTTGAGGCCGCCGGCGCTTTGGCGACACAGACGGGAGAGGGAGTCAGCTTGTACAAGGTCGGCGACAAGGTGGTGTATCCCCACCACGGTGCAGGCACGGTCGTGAAGCGGGAGCAGCGCGAGGTTCTCGGCGAGAAGCGCGAGTACCTCACGATCAAGATCCTGCACAACGACATGACCGTCAACGTCCCTGCCGAGAACGCCGAGCGGGTCGGGCTGCGCAAGGTGATCGACGAGGAGGCGGTCAAGAAGGTCGTCAAGTACCTCACGAGCGGCGGCACGGAGATGCCGAAGAACTGGAACCGCCGCTTCAAGCACAACCGCGACAAGATGAAGACCGGCGACATCTACGAGCTCGCCGAGGTCGTCCGGAACCTGTCGCTGCGCGACGGCGAGAAGGGCCTCTCGACCGGCGAGAAGCAGATGTACGTCAAGGCGAAGAAGATCCTCGCCTCCGAGCTGATGTACGCGAAGAACCTGTCCGAGGACGACGCGTTCGTCTGGCTCGAGGACGTGCTCACGGGGCCGGAGCCGATGCCCGCGGCCGCCAAGCGGCCGGTCGCCGCGAAGAAGCCCGCTGCCAAGCAGCGCAGCGCGAAGACGCCCAGCCGCCGTCTAGTGACGCGTCGAGCGTCTGGGCCGTGCTCGTCGCCGCCGGGCGCGGCGAGCGGCTCGGGGAGGACCGGCCGAAGGCGTTCGCGCGCCTCGGCGAGCTGCCGCTGCTCGCGGAGCCGCTGCGGCGGCTCGACGAGAGCGAGTGGATCGACGCGATCGTCGTCGTCGCTCCGCCCGAGTGGGAGGAGCCGGCGATCCTGCTCGCCGAGGAGATCGGCGCGACGAAGGTGACCGCGTGCGTCCCCGGGGGCGAGACGCCGCTCGGCGTCGGTGCGCGCTGGGCGTCGCGGAGGTGCCCGACGACGCGGCGGTGATCCTCGTCCACGACGCGGCGCGGCCGCTTCTGCCGCCGGAGCTCGTGCCGCGGCTGCTCGAGGCGCTCGGCGAGGGCTTCGACGGCGCCGTGCCCGGGCCTGCCGGTCGCCGACACGGTGAAGCGGGTGCGCGACGGGGTCGTCGTCGAGACGCTCGCGCGCGACGAGCTCGTCACGGTGCAGACGCCGCAGGCGTTCGTCGCCGGCGTGCTGCGCGCGGCCGCGGCCGGCGAGGGCTCCGGACTGCGCGTCGCTCGTCGAGGCGCGCGGCGGGCGCGTGAAGGTGGTCGCCGGCGACGAGCGGCTGCTCAAGGTGACGACGCCCGCCGACCTCGAGCGCGTCGCGGCCTGGCTCGTCGCGTAGCCTGCGCGCGTGAGCGGCTATCGCGTCGGCATCGGCGTCGACGCGCACGCGCTCGAGGACGGCGTGCCGCTCGTGCTCGGCGGCGTCGAGCTCGACCATCCGCGCGGGCTCGCCGGACACTCCGACGGCGACGTGCTCGCGCACGCGCTGATCGACGCGCTGCTCGGCGCAGCCGGACTCGGCGACATCGGCTCGCTCTTCCCGTCGGGCGAGGAGCGGTTTCGCGGCGTCTCGTCGCTCGACGCTGCTCGCGCGAGGCCTACGCGCAGGTGCGGGAGGCGGGCTGGCGGCTCGTCAACGCCGACTGCGTGCTCGTCGGCGAGGAGCCGCGGATCGCGCCGCACCGCGACGAGATGCGCCGCCGCCTTCGGAGGCGGTCGGCGAGGGCGAGGTCAACGTCCGCGCGACGACGACCGACCGCCTCGGCTTCACCGGCCGCGGCGAGGGCCTCGCCGCGCAGGCCGTCGCGCTGCTCGAGCGCGCCTGAGGTTAAGCCGTCTCGGGAAGCGCCACGACCCCGCTCGCGTCGAGCGTGACCAGCCCGTCGCGCCGCAGCGAGGCGATCGCCTCGTCGTCGTCGGGCGCGCCGCCCCGAGCCACCGTGCGCAGCGCGACCGCGCGCCGCTGCCGGAACGAGCCCTCGAACGGCGACTGCTTCCGAGCCGGCTCGTAGCGCCGCCCGCGCGAGGGACACGCTGCGGCGAGCGGGCAGACCCCGCAGCGAGGCACGCGGGCGAGGCAGACGGTCGCGCCGAGGTCGAACAGCGCCTGCGCGCAGGAGCCGTCGAAGCTCACGCCGGTGCGCTCCTGCACGCGCCGTACGTTCGTGTCCACGGGCAGCACGTCCCGCCCGAACGCGAAGTTGGCGACCGCGGCGGCCGTGTACGGCCCGACGCCGGGCAACTCGGTCAGGTCGTCCGGCCAGCCGCGCTCGGCGACGTGGCGCGCGGCGCGGTGGAGGGTGACGGCGCGCCGGTTGTACCCGAGGCCCTGCCACTCGACGATCACCTCGGCGGTCGAGGCCGCGGCGAGCGCCTCGACGGTCGGCCAGCGCTCGAGCCAGCGCAGGTAGCGCGGCACGACGCGGTCGACCTGCGTCTGCTGCAGCATCACCTCGCTGACGAGGATCGCGTACGGATCTCGGGTGGCGCGCCAGGGGAGCTCGCGGCCGGAAGTCTGGTACCAGGCCATGAGCAGCTCGTGCACGGCGCCCTGCCTAGACAAGCGCCCAGCCGCCGACCGCGGTGACGACGGCCCCTTCACAGCCGTGCGGAGTGCTCTTGTTAGTGGCGCCTCACGCGATCCTGATGGCAGAGCCTCGTCCCGCACGACTGGACAGTCTCGCACGGGTGCGGACGGGATCCCGCTTTACACGGCGGTGACCGGCCCGTCACGATAGGTCAGTGCCGAACTCCGAGGGCTGGATCGCCGCCGATCGCATCCTCGGTGCCGTGGGTGCGGCGGACGGACGGTGAGCGCGACTGCCGGCCACTCTCCGCGGGCCGCACGGGTCATGCGCTGGCTTCCCGGTCTGCGCACGGCGGCCGGCTACCGGCGGGGGTGGCTCCGCCACGACCTCGTTGCCGGCGTCGTCCTGACAGCGATGCTCGTGCCGCAGGGGATGGCGTACGCCGAGCTGGCCGGGCTGCCGCCCGTGACCGGGCTCTACGCGACGATGCTGCCGCTCCTCGCCTACGCGCTGTTCGGGCCGTCGCGCATCCTCGTGGTGGGGCCCGACTCGGCAATCGCGCCGATGGTCGCGGCGGCGATCATCCCGCTGGCGGCTCCGGGCGATCCGGCGGAGCGGGTGGCGCTCGCTGGGATGCTGGGCCTTCTCGTCGGCGCGTTCTGCGTGGTCGGCGGGATCGCGCGCCTCGGTTTCGTCACCGACCTGCTCTCCAAGCCGGTGCGTGTCGGCTACCTGAACGGGATCGCGCTGACGATTGTCGTCAGCCAGCTGCCGGCGCTCTTCGGGCTCTCGGCGGAGGGGCACACGATGCTGCCGCGGGCGCGCGGCTTCGTCGAAGACCTCGACGGCACCAACGCGACCGCGCTCGTGCTCGGCGTCTCGTGCCTGGCACTGATCCTCGTTCCGCGCCGGGTGGCGCCCGTGGTGCCGGGCATGCTGATCGCGGTGGTCGCGGCGACCGCGGCCGTGGTCGTGTTCGACCTGGACGTGCCGGTCGTGGGCGGGCTCCCGAGCGGCCTGCCGTCGTTCGCTCTGCCCTCGGTCGACGCCGGTGACCTCGGGCGCCTGGCCGCCGCCGCGGTCGGCATCGCCTTCGTGGCGTTCGCCGACACGAGCGTGCTCTCGCGCAGCTACGCGTCGCGGCTCGGCGAACGGGTCGACCAGAACCAGGAGCTCGTCGCCCTCGGCGCCGTGAACGCCACGGCGGGGCTGTTCGGCGGGTTCCCCGTCTCGACCAGCGCGTCGCGAACGCCGGTTGCGGAGACGGCCGGGGCGCGGACGCAGCTGACCGGCGTCGTGGGCGCAGTCTGCGATCGGGATCCTGCTCGTCGCCGCACCGTCCCTGACGGCGAACCTGCCGAGTGCCGCGCTGGCCGCGATCGTGATCTCGGCGGCGATCACGCTGGCGGATGTCGGCTGGGTGGCTCGGCTCTACCGCGTCCGCCGGTCAGAATGGGTGCTGTCGATGGCGTGCTTCCTCGCGGTTGCGCTCTTCGGCGTGCTCTGGGGCGTCGCGATCGCGGTCGGGCTGTCGCTGCTCAACGTGGTCCGTCGCGCCTGGCGGCCCTACGACGCAGTGCTCGGTCGCGTCGACGGCCTCAAGGGCTACCACGACACGTCTCGCCACCCGGAAGCACTGCTCGTCCCGGGGCTGCTCCTCTACCGGTTCGACGCGCCGCTCTTCTTCGCGAACGCCGACATCTTCCGCGACCGCCTGCTCGACCTCGTCCGCGGCGACGCGAGCGTACGCAGGGTGTGCGTCGCCGCCGAGGCGATGACCGACGTCGACGTGACGGCCGCCGGAGTTCTCGCCGAGCTCGCGGACGAGCTCCGAGCGCGCGACGTCGAACTCTGCTTCGCCGAGATGAAGGGCCCGGTCAAGGACCGGCTCGCCGAGTACGGGCTGGCCGAGCGGATCGGCGGTGACCGCTTCTACCCCACGATCGGTGTCGCGGTGCGCAGCTACGTTGTCGAGAGCGGGGTCGAGTGGCAGGACTGGGAGGACGCCGCAGAGGGAGAGCCGGAGCCCGGCGCCTCCGGGCCCGCCGGCTTCGCGCCCGACTGAGTCAGACTCTCCGGGTTGCTGTTCTCGACGGGACGGCTCGTCGGTCGAGAGTCCCCGGCATCGCCGGTGACGTCGCTCCAAGCGGTTGATTCCACGAGCTTGCCTCTTCCGGTCGTAAGCTGGCCCGTTTCGGGAGTGGCCCTGACGCGCCAGATCGCCCAGCCGGACACACGAGATCGGGGAATCAACCATCTAGGATCGGTCTCGTGCCGTCGTGGCTCATCTGGGTAGTGGTCGCGGTCGCTCTGGCGATCGGCGAGATCCTCACGCCTGGGCTCTTCTTCCTCGGGCCGCTGGCGCTCGCCGCCGGCGCCGCGGCGATCGTGGCTGCGGCCGGCGGCGGGATGGTTCTTCAGCCTGCTGGTCTTCGCCGGCGGGTCGGTCGCCTCGCTCGCAGTGCTGCGGCCGATCGCCCGTTCCCACCTGCGCCAGCCCGCCTCGATGCGGACGGGCACGGCAGCGCTCGTCGGCGCGAAGGCGATCGTGGTCGAGCGTGTCGACGGCTCGGCGGGCGGGTCAAGATCGGCGGCGAGGTCTGGAGTGCGCGCACGCTCGACGAGCACCAGGTGATCGAGCCCGGCGCGCGTGTCGAGGTCGCCCAGATCGAGGGCGCGACTGCGGTCGTCTACGAATAGGAGGGCTCGATGTACCCGTTGATCTCCGCCATCGTCGTCGTGGTGTTCGTGCTGGTCGTGCTGGCGCGGACGATCAAGATCGTCCCGCAGGCGCGCGCCGGCGTCGTCGAGCGGCTCGGCCGCTACCAGCGCACGCTGACGCCGGGCCTCGCGATCGTCGTCCCGTTCGTCGACAAGCTGAAGCCGCTGATCGACCTGCGCGAGCAGGTGGTCTCGTTCGAGCCGCAGCCGGTGATCACCGAGGACAACCTCGTGGTCTCGATCGACTCGGTCATCTACTTCCAGGTCACCGACGCGAAGGCCGCGACGTACGAGATCGCAGAACTACATCACGGGCGATCGAGCAGCTGACGGTGACGACGCTGCGGAACGTGATCGGCGGCATGGCGCTCGAGAAGACGCTCACCTCGCGCGACGAGATCAACAGCCAGCTCCGCGGCGTGCTCGACGAGGCGACGGGCAAGTGGGGCATCCGCGTCAACCGGGTCGAGCTGAAGGCGATCGACCCGCCGGCGTCGATCCAGGAGACGATGGAGAAGCAGATGCGCGCCGACCGCGAGAAGCGCGCCGCGATCCTGACCGCGGAGGGCGTCAAGCAGTCGCAGATCCTGACGGCCGAGGGCGAGAAGCAGGCGGCGATCCTGCGGGCCGAGGGGCAGCGGCAGGCGATGATCCTGCAGGCCGAGGGCCAGGCGCAGGCGATCGACACGGTCTTCCGGGCGATCCACGCGGGCGACGCCGATCCGAAGCTGCTCGCCTACCAGTACCTGCAGATGCTGCCGCAGCTCGCGCAGGGCGAGGCGAACAAGATCTGGATCATCCCGAGCGAGATCACGCAGGCGCTCGGCAACATCGGCGAGCGCGTGAAGCGCGACGGCGACCCAGGGTCATAGCGCCCGGCGGCGAGCCGTTTACGCCTAGGGACTGGAGACGATCGAGCCGCGGAGTCGACCGATCGCAGCGTTCGGAACACTCGACGCCGGGACCACGACTGTCGCCTTCCCGCTCGCCACGGCGGCGGCTTGCGCGCGGGTGAGGAGCACGAATCCGGCTCCTGCGTCGTAGCACCGAGGGCAGCTCAGGGCGATTGGTGCGCCCGACGCTCCAGCTGTTCTCGGCAGCACGATCCGCGCCGACGAGGGTTGGTCGGCCCCGTTGCCCACGCGGATGTGCCAGCGCAAGGCGGTGCCCGCCAGTTTGGCCGTGAAGTGCCCCTGTACTGCCGACCGTGCGTCCGTGAGTGGAGCGGCGAGCTCGATCGGCAGCGGCGGCTCCAAGCTTGCGCCCTTCACGGGGCCGGGCTTGCCGGCGTAGAGAGCGACGTACTTCGCGACGTCGTAGATCTGGTCGAAGGTGATGTCCTGCAGCAACTCCCTCGAGAACGTGCCGCCGCCGCCGCCCTGTGCGATCAAGGTCACGATCCGCTCGTACGTCGGCTTGCGATCGTCGAGGTCGGAGCCCGGCTTGTTCGACCCCGGCAGGCCCGACGACTGGAAGTTGTGGCAGCCGGAGCAGAACACGCGAAAGACCTCGAGGCCCTTGACCGGGTCACCCGGCACAGTCTTCAGGTCTACCTCGTGGTTCTCCACGAAGCCTGGCAGGCCTGGGATGCCGGTCGCGTGCGCCGAGCGTGCGCTCGGCATCGCATACGCAACAAGCGCGCTCGGCGTCAGCACGGCGGCTGCTACCAGCAGAAGCAGAACCCTCGACCGTCGGGACATGAGAGGAAAACTATTACAAGAAAACGACAGCGTGCACTCCGTAATAAACCGCAGACGTCCGCCACTCGGTGGTTTGGTGAGATCGCGACGGAGAGGCAGGGGCGCAGCAGAGGGCTGTCACGTTGCCGTAGGGTCGCCTGATGGGGAGGGCAATCGACCTGCAGCAGGCTGCGCGCGACCACCTCTGGCTCCATTTCACGCGCATGGGCGGGTACGCCGGCAGCGTTGTCATCGTCCGCGGCGAGTAGCGGTCGCAGATCGCGCGAACGCCCTCGAAGTAGCGGCGAGCGTGAGCTGAGACGAGCTCGCCGGTCGTTCTGAACCGGCTCCATGATCACGAGCGCGACCGTCTCCGGCGCCGGCCTGGCGCCGATCGGCCGACTCGAGGTCATCGAGCAGGAAGGCGGTGAACTTGGTCTCAATCTCGGCGGACGGCCGGTCGTAGCGGTTCGTGTTGCGGACGTGGATCGCGTCGGGCACGAGTGGCTCGAACGGTGTTCGGAGCGCGCCGATGCGTTGATCGAGAGCGCGCCCATCGTGGTGCCGTGGTAGGCGAGCCGTCCCGCGACGACCTTCCAGCGCCGCTCGCCGCGCGCGGCGTGGTACTGCCTGGCGAGCTTCCACGCGGACTCGACCGCCTCCGAGCCGCCGGAGACGACGGGATCCTGCTCTGCGCGGACGAGGTGATCACCGGCTTCGGTCGGCTCGGCGAGTGGTTCGGCTCCGTGAAGTACGACATCCGCCCCGACCTGATCGCCTGTGCGAAGGGCCTCTCGTCGGCCTACGCCGCGATCGGCGCGGTGATCGCGTCCGACCGCCTGATGGAGCCGTTCCTGGACGCGAAGGCGACCTTCATGCACGGGATCACCTTGTGCGGCCATCCCGTCCAGGCTGCAATCGCGCTCAAGAACAATCGAGATCATGAAGCGCGAGCAGATCGTCGAGCACGTCCGCGAGCAGGAGCCTGTGCTCCTTGGCAAGCTCGCCGAGCTGCTCGAGCTGCCGATCGTTGGCGACCTGCGCGGCACCGGTTTCTTCTGGGCGCTCGAGCTCGTCACGGCCGTACACGTTCCCCTTCGGCCGCGCCGGCGTGTGGGCGGCACCGTGATCGTGACCTTTGGGTGCTGCTCGGCTCCTGGGTGGCGGTCTTCCCTGGCACGCTCGAGCCGCTGCTCGGCGTCGACTACGGCTCGTTCAGAGGCGCGTGGGGCGTCTCCGGGTCAAGTACGACGCGCATGCGCGGTACGCCGGCAGCGAGATCCCTGTCATCGTCCTCGGCGACGGGTGCTACCTCGAGGACGCGAACGGCGAGTGCTATCTAGACGCGCTACGGCGAGAGCGCGTGACCGTGGCGATGTGCACGCGTCCGGCGGGATGATGTTATGGTCGCAGCGTGATTCGTCTGATCGTTCGCACAGGGATCATGCTCGCGGCCAACGCGGTCGGCCTGATCGTCGCGTCCCTCGTGCTCAGCGGCGTGGACATCGACGTGACTTCGTTCATCATCGCGGTCGTGATCTTCACCGTCGTGCTCGCGCTGATGACGCCGTTCCTGGCCAGTTCGCTGCGGCGGAGCGGCTCGAACTCGGCGCTCGGAGGAGTCGCCCTGATCGCGACGCTCGTCTCGCTGATCATCACCGATCTGATCTCCGACGGGTTCTCGATCGACGGTCTCGCCAACTGGCTTGCGGCGGCGGTGATCGTGTGGGCCGCGTCGCTGCTCGCTGCGTTCCTGCTGCCGTACCTCGGCCTCAAGAAGTACCTCGAGACCAAGAACGCGTAGCGGCGCGCGGCGCGCCGCCCGAGGCCCGGTCTCAGAGGAAGGCGCGGCCGGGAACGGCCTAGACTCATGCCGATGAAGGTCCGCTTCGCACCCAGCCCGACCGGGTCGCTCCACATCGGCAACGCGCTCGGCGCGGTCGCCAACCGCAACCTCGGCGGCACGATGCTGCTGCGGATCGACGACACCGACCCGGCGCGGAACGTACCGGGCGGGGAGGAGGCGATCCTCGAGGACCTGCGCTGGCTCGGCATCGACTGGGACGAGGGGCCGGTGCGCCAGAGCGAGCGCCAGGAGCGCTACCGCGAGGCTGCTGGAGGGCTCCCTCAGCGCTTCCAGGGCGTGACGCTCGTGCGCGACGACGGCACCGCGACCTACCACCTCGCGAGCGTCGTCGACGACATCGACTTCGGGATCACGCTCGTGCTACGCGGCAACGACCACCGGCCGAACGAGCCTTTGCATCGCGCCCTCGCCGAGGCGCTCGGCGCGACCCCTCCCGAGTACCGTCACCACGGGCTCGTCCTCGGCCCCGACGGCAAGAAGATCTCCAAGCGTGCCCAGGGTGCCTCGGTTGCGTCGCTTCGCGAGGACGGAATCCCGGCCGAGGCGGTGCGCCGCTACCTCGACGAGCTCGGCATCCCGCGCCACGACGTGCACCTCGACCCGGCACGGATCGGCTCCCTGGCGGTGGAGGTGATTGCGACGATGCCCGATGACGAGCTCGCGGCCCGCCTCGCCGTTCCGGTGCAGGTCGTACCGGCGCTGCGCGGCGCGCACGACCTGAACGAGGCTCGTGAGCTCGCAGCGACGATCATCGAGCCGCCGTCTGTCTCGATCTCGGAGGAGCGTCCAACGCTCGAGCGCTTCCGCCAGTTGCGAGAGGGCAAGAACGGCTCGCTCGACGCCGACGCCGCCAAGTCGATCATCCGCGAGCTGAAGGCGGTCGGTGGCAATCTACGGGCGGTGAGGCGCGCTCTCACCGGACGTGAGAGTGGGCCGGAGCTTTGGACTGTGATCGCGGCGCTGCCGCGTGAGGAAACCCTACGGAGGATCGATGGAGCTCTTTGACACGTACACGAAGGCGCTTGTAGACCTGCCGCTGCCGCGCGGCCCGGTTCGGATGTACATCTGCGGCCCGACGGTCTACGCGCGTGCGCACGTCGGCAACGCTCGGCCGTTCGTGATCGGCATGTGGATGCGCTCGTGGCTGAAGGTGACGGGCTACGACGTGACGTTCGTGCACAACATCACCGACGTCAACGACAAGATCTACGACGCAGCCCCCGGGGCGAGTGCCGAGCTCGCGAAGCAGGCGACCGAGTGGTACCTCGAGGACACGGGCGACCTCGGCCTCGGCATGCCGGACGAGATGCCGAAGGTGTCCCAGAACGTCCCGGTGATCGTCGAGTTCATCGAGGAGCTGATCGCGAACGAGAACGCCTACGAGGTCGAGGGCGACGTCTACTTTCGTGTCGAGAGCTTCCCCGAGTACGGGCAGCTCTCCGGTCAGAAACCGGACCAAGTCGAGGAGCAGGAGCCGAACCCGCTCAAGGAGGACCCGCGCGACTTCGCGCTCTGGAAGGCCACCAAGGAGGGCGAGGACACCTCGTGGAACTCACCCTGGGGCAAGGGCAGGCCCGGCTGGCACATCGAGTGCTCCGCGCTTGCCGAGAAGGAGCTCGGACAGGAGTTCGAGATCCACGGCGGCGGGCTCGACCTCGTCTTTCCCCATCACGAGAACGAGCTGGCGCAGTCGCGGGCGCTCGGACACGCGTTCGCCTCGATCTGGGCGCACAATGGCCTCGTCCGCTTCACCGGCGAGAAGATGTCCAAGTCGGAGGGCTCGGTCGTCACGCTGCGCGACGCGATCGACACATGGGGCCGCGATGCGCTGCTCCTGTTCTTCTTCTCGGGGCACTGGCGCAAGCCGATCGACTTCTCCGACGAGACCATGGAGCAGGCCAAGGCACGGGTGGAAACCATTCGCAACTCGTTCACCCAGCAGCGGGCGAAGAAGAATCTGACACTCTGGGACGACCTCTCCGACGCGCTCGAAGACGACTTCGATACGCCGCGCGCTCTCGCCGTGCTGCACGACTGGGCCTCGACCGGGCAGCTCGAGCTGCTCAAGGAAGCGCTCGAGATCTTCGGGCTCGGCTCCCTCGCCGCGATCGACGAGGCACCGCCGGAGATCGTCGCGCTCGCCGAGAAGCGCGTGGCTGCGCGGGAGGCGGACGACTTCGAGGAGGCCGACCGCCTTCGTGCCGAGATCGACGAAGCCGGGTGGCGGATGCGCGACACCATCGGCGGCTACCTCCTCCGCCGCAAGCGTTGACGGCCGACCTCGTCTACGGCCGCCGCGCTGTTTTCGAGGCGCTGCGCGGCCGTCGCGAGGTATTGGAGCTGTGGACGACGGAGCGCGCGCTGAAGGCGGAGCTGTGGCTCGATGACGTGGAAGGCGCTCCGCGGGCGAAGGTGCGGCAGGAGCGGGAGCTGACCGAGCTCGCAGGCACGCGCGACCACCAGGGCGTGGTGGCGCGTGTCGAGCCCTATCGCTACGCGGACGCCTACGAGCTGGCGGCGGCCGAACGCCCGCTGCTCGCAGTGCTCGACCGCGTCACCGATCCGCGGAACCTCGGCGCGGTCTGCCGAAGCGCCGAGGGAGCAGGGGCGACCGGCGTGGTCGTGCCTGCGCACGGTTCGGCGGTCGTCACGCCTGCGGTCGCGCGCTCGTCGGCCGGCGCGATCGAGCACCTGCCGATCGCCGTCGTGACGAACCTGGCCCGCTACCTCGAGGACGTGAAGGGACCGCAACTGTGGGTGCACGGCGCCACCGGCGAAGGCGGCACGGCGATGTGGGACGCGGACCTCGCCGGCGGCGTCGCGCTCGTCTTCGGTGCCGAAGGGAAGGGGCTGCGCCCGCTCGTTCGCCGCAGCTGCGATGTCTTCGTCTCGATCCCGCTCATGGGCGCCGTCGAGTCCCTGAACGTGAGTGTTGCGGCGGCTCTGCTGCTCTACGAGGCGCGGCGACAGCGTCGCGATGGCTGACGCGTCGCTCTACCTGTTCGACGGCTACAACCTCCTTCACGCGGGCCCGTACACCGACCGGCGCGAGCTTGTCGATGCACTCGCGAGCTTCGTGGCCACCACCGGCGCCCGCGGCGTCGTCGTCTTCGACGGCGTCGGCGACGACGCCGAGCGGGGCCCGCTCTCGGTTCGCTTCGTGCTGCACGCCGACACGCTGCTCGAGCGGCTTGCCGCGGAGCACCGGGAGCTGGAGCGGGTGTTGCTCGTCTCGTCGGATGCCACGGTGCTCGGTACGGCGGGGCGCCAGGTCGCGAACCTCTCCTCTCAGACCTTCTTCCGGGACTTCGTTCCGCCGAGCCACCGTCACGAGACTCCCGGTGGCCTTGCGGACAAGCTCGACGACGAGACACGCGCGCGTCTCGAACGCCTCCGTCGAGGCGAGTAAGCGGGACCTCTGCAAGTGGGGTTTGTGTTCTCTGCGAGACCTTGCTAGATTCACCTCGAGTTAAGGGTGAGACTTCCAGCAACGCCGGGTAGAGTTCGTATCCGATAAATGCCCGCTCACGAGCGAGGAACCCAATGTCTGCTCGATACGCCACTGCAGCAAAGAGCCCCCAGAAAGCTCAACGCGAGCTTGAGGATCTGCAGCTCGTCCTGAAGGCGCGCAACGGCAACAGCGCTGCCCTCGATGCGCTGATCCGCCGCTACACGTCGTTCGTCCGGTTGAAGGCGAGCTCGTATTTCCTCGTCGGTGGCGACGGTGAAGACCTCGTGCAGGAAGGGCTGATCGGCCTGTACAAGGCGGTGCGCGACTTCCGCGCCGACAAGGAGACATCGTTCCGCTCGTTCGCCGAGCTCTGCGTGACGCGGCAGATCATCACGGCGATCAAGACGGCCACGCGCTACAAGCACGTGCCGCTGAACAGCTACGTCTCGTTCAGTCACACGCCTGCCGGGCAAGATTCCGATTCGGAGTGCACCCTCGGCGACGCGCTACCCGGCCCGAAGGTGAACGACCCGTCGGTGCGCGTGATCTCGACCGAGGAGCTGCAGAGCCTCGTCGGCTGCCTCGGCAGCACGCTCTCGCCGCTCGAGTCCGACGCGCTCCGTCTCTACCTCGAGGGCTCCTCGTACGAGCAGATGGCCGACGAGCTCGGCTGCGACACGAAGACAATCGACAACGCCCTCCAGCGCGTCAAGCGCAAGATCCTGAACCACCAGCGCGAACGGCAAGTTCTTCAGTGAGCGTGGGGGAAAGCTCCGGTTTCCCCCGCGAGCCCCCCTTCCGACACGTGGCGGCTCTGAGTGTGCGAGCACGGGCAGAGCCCGCACTCGCGTCGGCTCGCGGTGCGTTTGCCAGCCACGCGAAACCGATGTGCCTACGATGTGGGCAGGCCGGAGTAGCTCAGCTGGTAGAGCACCGCTCTTGTAAAGCGGACGTCGTGGGTTCGAGTCCCATCTCCGGCTCTCTCAGCTCCCTTACCGCGACCTCACAGCATCTGAACCGGGGCGGCGTACGGTGAGCGCGTGCGCAGGATTACCGTCGTCGCGCTGCTCGCAGCTCTGGCGCTGCCGGTGGCCGGGTTCGCGCGGCCCGTTCCGGACGCCGCCCTGCTCGTGATCGACGGCAAGGCGGTCAATCGCAACTTCCTGCCGACGCGGATGCTGCCTGGCTACTCGTACGCCTCGTGGTCGTACCGGAACGGCGTCCTGGGCATCAGCTTCCGCAACAAGGCCGGCCGAACGCTCGTCTGGGCGGTGGCGCCGATGACCGGCAGGTGCGACACGGGCAGGCAGGCGAGCTTCCAACTCGGAGGCAACAAGGTTTGGTGGGCACAGAGTGGAGGCGTGCAGCGCGCGTGGCGGTGCGTTTTCGGCATGGACGGCATTCCGCTTCGCCTCACCGCCTCGAGCGCTACGCCGCCGTCGAAGCTCGCCGGGGTCGGCCTCGGCGTCGTCGCCGCTTCCGCCAAGCGCTACTGATCCGGCCCGCCTTGTCCGTGGCGCGGCTCGAGACTGAGCGTCGAGTCGGCGCGAGTGTGGGCTCCGCCCGTACTGCCCCTCGCAGCAGCCACGTGTCGGAGGGGGGCTTACTCGCCGATCGCCTTGAGGACGACGCGCTTGCGGCGGCGGCCGTCGAACTCTGCGTAGAAGACCTGCTCCCACGGCCCGAGGTCGAGGCGGCCGTCGGTGATCGGGAGCACGACCTGGTGCGACATCAGGTGCCGCTTCAGGTGGGCGTCAGCGTTGTCCTCGCCGCGGTTGTGCCGGTAGCTCGACACCGGCTCGTGCGGGGCGAGCCGCTCGAGCCAGTCGTCGATGTCCTGGATCAGGCCGTTCTCGGCGTCGTTGACGTAGACGGCCGCCGTGATGTGCATCGGGTTCACGAGACACAGGCCGTGCTGGATGCCGGAGTCGCGCACGAAGGCCTCGACGCGGTCGGTGATGTTGACATAGTCACGCCGGTTCGGCGTCTCGAAGGTGAGGTAGTCGGTCGCGTGCTTCATCGCGTGCGATCCTGCCACGTGGATGGACGTGACGCGGTGCGAATGGACGGAAGGATCGTCGGAGGCGATGCTCGCCTACCACGACGGGGAGTGGGGCGTTCCGTCGCACGACGACCGTCACCTGTTCGAGATGCTGACCCTCGAAGGCGCGCAGGCCGGACTCTCGTGGAGCACGATCCTGAACAAGCGGGAGGGATACCGACGCGCGTTCGTCGGATTTCGATGCCGAGCGCGGTGGCGCGGTTCGGCCCGAAGGACGTCGCGCAGTTGCTCGAGGACACGGGCATCGTCCGCAACCGGCTGAAGGTCGAGTCGACCGTCGCGAACGCCGCGCGGATTCTCGAGGTGCAGGCCGAGCTCGGGAGCTTCGACGCCTACCTGTGGAGCTTCGTCGGCGGCGAGCCGCTCGTCGGTCGGTGGCGCACGCTCTCCGAGCTTCCGGCAGAGACCGACCTCTCGCGAGTGCTCTCACGCGACCTGAAACGGCGCGGCTTCCGCTTCGTCGGGCCGACCGTCTGCTACGCGTTCATGCAGGCGGTCGGGATGGTGAACGACCACACGGTCGACTGCTTCCGCTTCGAGTCGCGTTAAGAGAGCGCCTGCGCGAGGTCGGCCCAGAGCTCCTCGACGTCCTCGAGCCCGACCGACAGGCGCAGCAGGCCCTCCGGGATGCGGTCGCCCTCCCAGCGGTGGCGGCTCTCCATCGTCGAGTTGACGCCGCCGAGGCTCGTCGCGTTCGTGATCACGTGCGTGCGCGTCTCGACCGCGCGCGGGTCGGCGACGTCGAAGGAGATCAGGCCCGAGAAGCCCGGGATAGCGCACGCGCTCGACGGCCGGATGCTCGTCGAGGCGGAAGGCGAGCTCGGTCGCGGTCGCCGTGATCCGCCGCATCCGCCGCTCGAGCGAGTCGAGCCCGCGCAGCAGCTGCGCCCGCCGCGTCGGGCGAGGCGACGATCCCGGTGCGCGAGCGCACCTCACGCAGCCGCGCCGTCCGCTCCGGGTCGCGCGTGACGGTGGCGCCGAGCAGCGCGTTGTGGCTGCCGGTGAGGAACTTCGTCGCCGAGTGGACGACGACGTCGGCGCCCTCGTCGAGTGCGCGCAGGTTGACCGGCGTCGAGACCGTCGCGTCGCAGACGACGAGCCCGCCGTGCGCGCGAACCGCCTCCCAGTCCGGGCACGGTGAGCACCGGGTTCGCCGGCGACTCGACCCAGACGATGTCCGCCGAGGGCGGCGTGCCCGGTCTGGTCGTACTCGACGAAGCTGATCCCCCAGCGCTCGAAGCTCGCGAAGGAGCACCGACGTGCCGAAGTACGCGCCCTCGGCGAGCGCGACCGTCGTCCCCGGCCGAGCGAACGCGAGCAGCACCGCCGTCTCGGCGCGCCATCCCGGAGGCGTAGAGCAGCGCCTCGCCGCCCTCGAGCTCGCCGAGCCGCGCCTCGGCCGCGGCGCCCGTCGGATGCCCGTAGCGCGCGTAGAAGAACTCGCGCGGCTCGCCCGTCGGCGTCGTACGGCCAGATCGTCGAGCGGTCGACGGGCTCCATCCGGCGAGGTTAGCCGGTTAGGCTCCGCGCGATGGCCGACCCCGAGAAGCGCATCCACGAGACGACGGCCGAGAAGCTCGCCTGGCTCGAGGAGCAGCGCGCCGGCTCGCTCCACGCCGGCTCGGAGGCAGGCGGTCGCGACGCGGCGCGAGGCCGGCAAGCTGCTCGCGCGCGAGCGGGCCGAGCGGCTCTGCGACCCCGGGCACGTTCGTCGAGCTCGACCGCTACGTCCGCCACCGCGAGTCGCAGTTCGGCGTCGACGAGCGCCGGCCGGCCGGCGACGCGGTCGTCACCGGCTACGGCGAGGTACTCGGCCGGCGCGTGATGGTCTTCAGCCAGGACTTCACGGTCTTCGGCGGCTCGTTGTCGGAGGTGGTCGCCGAGAAGATCTGCAAGGTGCTCGACCTGGCCGGCAAGTACGGCTGCCCCGTGATCGGGATCAACGACTCCGGCGGCGCGCGCATCCAGGAGGGCGTCGTCTCGCTCGCGGGCTACGCCGAGATCTTCTGGCGGAACGTGCAGCTCTCGGGCGTCGTGCCGCAGCTCTCGCTCGTGATGGGGCCGTGCGCGGGCGGCGCCGTCTACTCGCCCGCGATGACCGACTTCGTGCTGATGGTCGAGGGCTCGTCGTACATGTTCATCACCGGCCCCGACGTGGTGAAGACGGTGACCGGCGAGGAGGTGACGCTCGAGGAGCTCGGCGGCGCCGACGCGCACGCGATCAAGTCCGGCGTCGCTCACCTGACCGCGGCCGACGACGAGACGGCGCTCGAGGACGCGCGCTACCTGCTGAGCTTCCTGCCGCAGTCGAACCGCCAGCCGACGCCGTACGACGAGCCGGCCGACCCGGTCGACCGCGAGGCGCCCGAGCTCGACACGCTCGTCCCGGACGAGCCGACGAAGCCGTACGACATGAAGCGCGTGATCGAGCTGGTCGTCGACGACGGACACTTCCTCGAGCTCCAGCCGCGCTTCGCCGAGAACATCGTCTGCGGCTTCGCGCGACTCGGCGGCTGGAGCGTCGGCGTCGTCGGCAACCAGCCGCACTCGCTCGCCGGCGTGCTCGACATCGACGCGGCGTCGAAGGCGGCGCGCTTCGTCCGCACCTGCGACGCGTTCAACATCCCGCTCGTCACGTTCGTCGACGTGCCGGGCTTCCTGCCGGGGACGGCGCAGGAGTGGGGCGGGATCATCCGCCACGGCGCGAAGCTGCTCTACGCCTACTGCGAGGCGACCGTGCCGAAGCTCACGGTGATCACGCGCAAGGCCTACGGCGGCGCCTACGACGTGATGAGCTCGAAGCACATCCGCGCCGACTTCAACTTCGCCTGGCCGACCGCCGAGGTCGCGGTGATGGGGCCGGAGGGCGCGGTCAACATCGTCTTCCGCCGCGAGCTGGCCGAGGCGGCCGACCCGGAGGCGCGCCGCGCGGAGCTGATCGCCGACTACCGCGAGCGGTTCGCGAACCCGTACGTCGCGGCCGAGCGCGGCTTCCTCGACGACGTGATCGAGCCGCGGCGCACGCGGCCGGTGCTGATCGACGCGCTGCGGACGGCGATCACCAAGCGCGAGCCGCGCCCGCCGCGCAAGCACGGCAACATCCCGCTGTAAGCGAGCGGGTCAGACGGCGTTCTACGTCCTGACGATCGCGGCGAGGACGCCGTTCTGGCAGGTGATCCGCACCTTGTCGCCGAGCTTGTAGTCGCCGAGCTTCGGCGAGGTCGCGCCGATGGTGCAGCTCGTGTCGCGCTCGCCGTGGACGGCGATCGTGGTGTCACCGAGCGTGGTGATCGCGCCCGTCGCGGAGATGGTGACGGTCGGGTGGTGGTCGTGGTCGTTCCCGTCGTAGTCGGCGGGCTGTCGATCCTGAGGATCGTGGAGAGGGCGCCGTCGACGCAGGTGATCTTCACCTTGTCGCCGAGCTTGTAGTCGCCGAGCTTCGGCGAGGCCTGGCCCAGACTGCAGGTGAGGTCGTGCTCGCCGTGCACGGAAACCGTGGTCGAACCGAGTGCGCTGATCGCGCCGGCCGCGTCGGTCGTCGCCGGGGTCTCCTTCTCGCCGGTCGTCGTCCCGGTCGTCGTGGTCGCCGGCGGTTCGATCCTCGCAATTCCTGTCAGCACGCCGTTCGCGCAGGAGATCTTGACCTTGTCGCCGACCTTGAACCCGGTGAGGCCGGCGAGCCGTCGGTGAGCCGGCAGGTCACGTCGCGCTCACCGTCGACGGCGATCGACGTCGGGCTCAGCTCGTCGATCTCGCCGGTCGCCAGGACGGAGCCGGTCGTCGTGGCGGTCGTCGTCGTTGCGCTCGGGCGACTGCGGAAGGCGCACGATCTTCACCACCACGCCGTCGACACAGGCGATTCCCACCTGGTCGCCGAGCTTGAACTCGCGGCTGATCGGCGAGTCTCCGGTAAGCCGGCACGTGAGGCCGCGCTCTCCGCGGATCGTGATCGAGGCGGCGTCGAGCGCGCCGATCGTGCCACCTGCCGTCTTGACCTCGAACTCTGCGGACGGGGAGGAGATCTTCACCAGCACGCCGTCGGCGCACGCGATCGCGACCTTGTCGCCGACCTCGAACTCGTGGAGCCGGGGGAGTTGTCGTTGAGCCTGCATTTGAGGTCGCGCTCGCCGTCGACGCCGATCGAGTGCGCGCCGAGGATCCGGACCGTTCCCGAGGTCGAGGCGCCGGCCGGGATGCGGCCGATCCTTCTGAGCACGCCGTCAGAACACGCGACCCCGACCCGGTCTCCGACGCCGAGGCCGGTCAGCTTCGGTGAGCGCTTCGAGAGGCGGCACGTGAGGGCGTGCCTGCCGTCGACCGTGATCGAGCTCGCGCTGAGCGCGCTGATCTTGCCGAAAGCCGACGACGCCGTGGCGCGCTCCGCCGAGCCGAACGCGCCGCCCGCCGCAAGGCCGAGCAGCACGACAGGGATCAACAGGAGCCGCCGCATGCATCGGTTGTCGGTCTTGCAGGGGACGAAGCCACTCCCCCAGGACGAGGGATCCTCGAGAGCTCGTGCGAGGTGTTCCTCGGGTTCTCGCGCGCTCACACGACGCCGAGCGGGCGCTGGGCGGCCGTGGCTCGTCTCAGACACAGGCTGCTCGGCGAGACCTGCTTCGGCGAGTGGGCGGCGCGCCCACGCAAACGACGAGCGCTGCCAGCCGTCGAGCGCGGCGACGGCGACTCCGTACCGCGAGGAGTGGATGAACCAGCCGTTGCCGAGGTAGATCCCGGTGTGGTCGATCTGCGCGGGCTTCGAGCGCGGGCCGTTGCCGAAGAACAGGACATCGCCGGGCTGGAGGCTCTCGAAGGCGATCCGCGCGGCGCGGGGCGCCTCGCCGCTCATCGCCATCGTCGTTCGACCGCGCAGAGCGCCGGCCAACGGGCCCTCGCCCACGTACGAGGTCAGCTTGTAGACGCGCCAGACGAAGCCGGAGCAGTCGAAGCCGGGCGTCCCCTCGCCCGTGCCGCCCCAGATGTAGGGAAAGCCGACGTACGAGACGGCCGTACCGAGGATGCGCCGCTGCCAGGGCGTCAGCGCCGGTAGTTCGAACGAGTCCGCGGCTGCGAGCGCCGCCTGGACGGGCGAGCTCTGGGAGAAGTCGACCGCGCCCGCGGCAGTCGAGCTCGTGTGGCGGGAAACGGACAGCCCGGAATCGCGTTGCGGAGCCGGATGCGCTTCGCCGGGTCGGATCGCCGGCGTCGAGGAGGCGTCGCCGAGGCCCACGATCTGGGCGATCGAGTAGGCGGCCTCGGCGCGCGTCGCGATCTGTTGCGGCTGGAGCTCGAGCTCTTCGTGGCCGACCGGATGGTTGAGCCGCAGCCCGAGAAGCCGCGCAACGACCTCGGTGCCGAAGCGGCGCAGGCGGGTTCAGGCCGCTTCGCTGCGCGGCGAGGTAGAAGCGGTCTGCAGCGTCGCCGAGCCCGAGGGCGCGGACGAGCGTCGCGTCGAGCTCCTCGAGCGTTACCTGCCCGGTCGGGCTCTCCACCTTCGTCTCGGTGGTGCCGGTCAGCTTGGCGACGGCGTGGGCGAGCGACTGCCGCGTCAGCGGCGCGTCCGGGCGGAACGCCGTCGCCGGGCCGCGGAAGATGCCACGCGTCGTAACCAGCTCGATCTGCGGGTCCGCCCACGACTGCGTCGTCCCGGCCGCCGCGGCGGGCGAGACCGGGATCGCACAGCAGAACGCGAGCGCCGCCAGTCGGTTTGCGAATCTCCTCACCCGACTGATCTCGGCGCGGACGGGCGAGCGCGGTAGGCTCGTTCGGGTGAGGCTCGAGCTCGAGCCGGCTCAGCCCGAAGCGGTGGTGCGCGCCGTCGCGACCCTGCTCGAAGCGCCCGGACGACCGGTCGATCCATGGTGGCAGGCCGGGCTCGAGGAGGCTCTCGGCGAGGGCGCGGTCGCGCGACGAGGCTCCCGACCCGTGGTTGCCGGTCTCCTGAGAGCTCAGGGTGAGGCGACGGCGCGGCCGCGCAGGATGCGCGGCGCCGAGCGCGCGTAGTCGAAGCCGGAGACCCAGGTCAGCACGACCGAGACGAGCAGCAGCCACCACGAGACGGTGTCCGACCACGCGCCGGCCGCCGCGAGGCCGCCGCCGACGGCGGCGACGGCCTGCGACCACGTCTTGAGCTTGCCGAGGTCGCGCGCCGGGATCACGACGCCGCGCTCGAGCGCCGCGAGGCGCAGGCCGCTGATCAGCAGCTCGCGGCCGACGATCGCCGCGACCATCCAGGCCGGGAAGACGCCGGCGTCGAGCAGCACGACGAGCGTCGCGAGCACGAGCACCTTGTCGGCGACCGGGTCGAGCAGCGAGCCGAACGACGACGTCTGGCCGGAGCGCCGCGCGACGCGGCCGTCGAACCAGTCGGTCGACATCGCGATGCAGAAGACGGCGGTGCCCCAGTAGTCGTGGCCGCGTGAAGTCGACCGCGAAGAGCAGCACGACGACCGGCGCGAGCGCGATCGCGGGCGACCGTGAGCTGGTCTGCGAAGGTCATCTCCGGGGAGAATACGTCGCGTGTTCTCCAAGGTCCTCGTCGCGAACCGCGGAGAGATCGCGATCCGCGTCTTCCGGGCGCTGCGCGAGCTCGGCGTGCGGGTCGGTCGCCGTCTACTCGGACGCCGACCGCGCGGCGCTCCACGCGGCGCTACGCGGACGAGGCGTACGCGCTCGGCGGGCGCACGGCGGCAGAGAGCTACCTCGACGTCGCGAAGCTGCTGCGCGGCGGTCGAGCGCTCGGGCGCCGAGGCGGTCCACCCCGGCTACGGGTTCCTCGCCGAGAACGCCGCGTTCGCGCGCGCGGTCGAGGCGGCGGGCGTCGTCTGGATCGGCCCGCCGCCGGAGGCGATCGAGCTGATGGGCCACAAGACGGCGGCGCGCGCGCGGATGCAGGCCGCGGGCGTGCCGATCATCCCCGGCACGACCGAGCCGCGTCGGCTCGGCGGACGAGATCGTCGCGCTCGGCGAGGAGCTCGGCTACCCGCTGCTCGTGAAGGCGGCGGCCGGCGGCGGCGGCAAGGGGATGAAGGTCGTCGCCTCGCCCGACGAGGCCGCAGTCGGCGTTCGAGTCCGCGCAGCGCGAGGGCCAGGCGTACTTCGCCGACGCGGCCGTCTACGTCGAGCGCTACCTCGAGGACCCGCGCCACGTCGAGGTGCAGGTGCTCGCCGACGCGCACGGCAACGTGATCCACCTCGGCGAGCGCGACTGCACGATCCAGCGCCGCCACCAGAAGCTCGTCGAGGAGACGCCCTCGCCGGCGGTGTCGCCCGAGCTGCGCGAGCGGATCGGGACGATCGCCGTCGACGCGCGCGCGCCGCCGGCTACCGCTCGGCCGGGACGATCGAGGGGCTCCTCGCGCCGGACGGCGAGTACTTCTTCCTCGAGATGAACACGCGCATCCAGGTCGAGCACACGGTGACGGAGATGGTCACCGGCGTCGATCTCGTCCGCGAGCAGATCCTCATCGCGGCGGGCGAGCCGCTGTCGCTGCGCCAGGAGGACGTCGTCCTGCGCGGCCACGCGATCGAGTGCCGCATCAACGCGGAGGATCCGTCGAACGGCTTCCGTCCGTCGCCCGGGCGGATCACGAGCTACCGCGAGCCGGCGGGCCCGGGCGTTCGCGTCGACTCGGGCGTGACGGCGGGCTCGGAGGTGAGCGAGCTGTACGACCCGCTGATCGCGAAGCTGATCGTCCACGACATCGATCGCGAGCGCGCACGCCGGCGGATGCTGCGCGCGCTCGAGGAGTTCGAGATCGGCGGCGTCAAGACGCTGGTCGGGTTCCACCGCGCGCTGCTTTCGCATGCCTGCTTCGTCCGCGGCGAGACGTGCCACGGGCTCGTCGAGTCGGAGGAGCTGGCGCAGCGCGCCGAGGAGCTCGCCGCACGCGTCGAGGGTCGCCGGCAGCGGCGCCGCACGGGCGCGTTGGCTCAGCGCGCCACGGCGGTCGAGCTCGACGGGCGCCGCGTCGAGGTGACGGTTCTCCGGCCCGAGCCGCCCTACCGCGAGCTCGCCCGCCGCCGCGAGGAGCGCACGGCGACGTCGCGGCGAGGCGGCGCGGCCGATGCCGTCGTGAGCCCGATGCAGGGCACGGTGCTCGAGGTGCGCGTCGCCGAGGGCGACGAGGTCGAGCGCGGCGCCGTGATCTGCATCGTCGAGGCGATGAAGATGGAGAACGAGCTCGTCGCCCACCGGGCCGGCACCATCACGGGTCTCTCGGTCGCCGCCGGCGACGCGGTGGCGTTCGGCCAGACGATCTGCGTCGTCTCGCCGAACGGCGAACCACGGCCCTCGGGCGAGGGTTGAAGGTGAGCGCGCGCGACGCGTCAAGTCTCTGGCGTCAGAACGCTCGCACATGCGAGTGTTAGGGCACCTGAGCTTGCCGTCGTTCGAAGCCGGACGACCGCTCTGATGCACCCTCGGGTCTGATCCACCCTGGGTCTTTTGGAGCGTCGTACTTGCCGAGGAGGCCGACGATGTCCATGGCCGCGCATCTGCGGCGTTTCCCACGCGGCCGAAATGAAGGAGTATTGGCGGTCGCAGCCGCAAACCCGACGGAGGGACCGAGATGGCCGTGCTGATGACACTCGAGGTGCCAGGCGGAACGACGGCACAGTACGACCGGACGAACGAGATCATCGGGATCGCCGGGGAGGACGACGCTCCGCCTGGCCTGATCGCCCACACCTGCGCCGTCACCGACGACGGCATCGTGATCGCCGACGTCTGGGACTCCGTAAGCTCGCTCGACGAGTTCGCGCAAGACCGGCTCGGCGCGGCGTTCGCCGAGGCCGGGATGCCTGTGGCCGTGCCGCGAATCTCACCCGTGCACCACCTGGTCTTCGGCACCGGCACGGAACCGAACGTGCTCGTGCTGCTCAACGTCTCCGGCTTGACGACGGATGAGTACGACGCTCTCGTCGCGAGGATGCCGTCCCACGCCGGCAGTGGCGAGAACCACCCGGCAGTGCTCCTCGTTGCCGCGGAGGATCCGGACGGGTTCCGCATCGCCGGCCTTTGGGACTCCGAGGCGGCGTACATGGAGTTCGCGCAGAGCCAACTCCTCCCGCAGGTCGACGACCTACGGCATTTCGTGCTGCGCGTCTGGCCGGTCTACAACTGCCTCCGCGCACAGCCCCGCGCCGACGCCTGACCGCGGCTGGAGATCGTCAGCCGAACGTCGTCCTGGTCGAGCCTGAACGCCGGCAGCCGGTTGATCACACCATGCCGTCGTTGAGCAGGCTCTCCGGCCCAGGCCGGCGGTGCCCTTGCCAGACTAGGGTCGCGTCAGGGCAGGTGCGAGCGCTCAGGTGATACGCCCGACGGCATCGCACAGCGCATTCGCGGCCTTACCTTCAGGCGGCATTCGTGAAGTCCACGTTGCTCACACAGACACTCAGTCGAGCTTCGTCCGGTCGAGCTAACGGCGGTTGCGCGCCGCTGCGTCGCGGCGTACTGTCGCGCCGTCGCCTACCAGACGAGCGGAGGAGGGTTCAATGGCCAACAACAAAGCGATCATCGAGCGGTTCGAGCGGGCATTCGCGTCAAACGACACGGCGACGATCGACGAGGTGTGTGACCCCGGGCTCGTCGACCACAATCCGGTGCCGGGTGTGCTACCGACGCTTGATGGCTTCAAGGCGACGATCGCCGGTTACACCGGCGCGTTTCCCGACTTGCGGCTCGAAGAGTTGCGCGTGATCGCCGAGGGCGACTCTGTCGCGACGCGCTGGACTGCCGTCGGTACGCAGAAGGGCGACATGCCCGGCATCCCGGCGACCGGCAAACAGATCCGGGTCGAGGGGATGAACTTCTACACGCTCTCCGATGGGCGGATCACTGAGGTTTGGACGCAGTTCGACGCGGTGGCGATGATGCAACAGCTCGGCGTAATGCCTCCGCCTGAAGCGGCCACGTAGCCCGCACTGACGCCTCTCCTCATCAGGGAACTCAGCAACGCTCGCGCAGTCGAGCGACACTGCCTCGGTGCGTTATGTCCTAAGTACAGGGTGCGTTTACGATCAGCCTTCCAGAGCGGAGGTGGCTCGATGAGGCTCGATGCGGAAGCCGAACGGGAGGTGCTCGGGACGCTCGAGCGCTATGCGGAGCGATACGGCGCCAAGGACGTTGACGGTGTCACTGACCTGTTCGCCGACGATCCCGACGTGTTACTGGTCGGCACTGGTGCTGATGAGCGTTGGCTTGGTAAGGGCGAGGTTCGTCAACAGTTCGCGCGCAACTTCGCCGAAGCGGAACGGACACGGTTCGAATGGGTTTCTCAACATGTGGCCGCGGCAGGCGATGCCGCGTGGGTGGCGGCTGACGCCGTCGTCCACGTGACGGTGGGCGGAAAGGAACGGTCGATTCCGATCCGATTCACCGTCGTTCTCGAGCGCCAAAAGGGTGCTTGGCGTTGGTTGCACCGACATGCATCGGTCGCAGCTGGCGACCAGCCGTCGGGAGCCGCCTATCCGGATACGACTGACGGGACGCGTAAGTGATCACGACCTCATGCTTCGGACGACATTTGTGAGCATCTGGCGCAAGCCACAGCACTCAGGACGCCTGAAGCCGAAGCCCGCGAGGCAGGGTGTCGTTTTTCGTCGGGTAGGTGAGCACCGTTCAGGCGCGACTCGAGGAGCCGGCGACTGTGACAGCGCGTGATCGAGGTCAACGGTCACGGCACGCAGGCGGACCGCCAGCTTCAGCCTACGTCCGCTCACCATCAAGCAGTGGCACGACGCGCTCGCGGAACACCTCCAGTTGAGCGCGCTCGTCGGCGAGCGGCCACAGGAAGACGCGTTGCGCGCCCGCACGCGCGTACGCCAGCAGCTTCTCTGCGCATTCCTCCGCCGAACCGATCGGCAGGATCGCGCGGAGCTGCTCCACCGGACGACCGAGCATCGGCGCCAGCACGTCCGCGAGCACTCGGTCGGCGCGTGCCCGGTCCTCGGTGACGTAGCACCACATCGTTGCGATGCCGTTCGGGAATCGCGCAACGTCGCGCCCGCGTGCCGCCACCTCCGCCTGAACGTCCGACCAGGCCTGGGCGAACAGTTCCGGGGTCGTGTTGTAGCCGGAGGCGAGCCAGCCGTCGGCAAGGCGCGCCACGCGTTTCAGCCCCGCCGTCGATCCCCAGCTCCCGATCCAGATCGGTGGACCGGGGCGCTGCGCCGGCGTCGGGGCCAGCTGTGAAGCCGGCGGTGGAGTAGAACGCACCCTCAAACGCGACGTCGTCGGCTCGCCAGTACGCGCGCAGCGTCTGCACTGCCTCGTCCAGCCGCTTCCAGCGCTCCTCGAACGGCACGCCGACCAGCTCGTAGTCCCGAGCAGACGCACCGGGACCGAGCCCGACCACCAGCCGGCCGCCGGACAGCAGGTCGATCGCCGCGAGGATCTTCGCGGTTGCTGCCGGTCCACGGAGCACCGGCACGGCGACGGTCGTCGCGAGCGTCATCTGACCGCTGTGCGCGAGCACGGCGGCCAGCGCCGTCGGCCCATCGAGCCACGGGCGCGAGAACACGAGATGGTCGTTCGCGCAAAGGTGCGTGTAACCGAGATCGCGTGCGGCTTCCGTGAACGCGAGCAGATCGTCGAGCGAGCGTTGCTCGCCTGCGAACGAGATCAGCGGAAGGTGTACACCGAACTCCATGTCAGTCCCTCGTCACGGAGGTTAGTCTGCGCAGGAACCGTTCAGGCCTCATCCCCGCGCACTGGCGCAAGCGAGGCTTACCAAGCGTGACGGCCCGCAGGCGTTGACTTGGGTCATGTATCCGGTGCTCAAAGTCGCGGACAAGCCCGGTCGCGTCCATTCGATGTCACTCGTCTGCGTCACGTTCGCGATCGTGGCGACATGATTGCTCTCGACGTTCGTTCGAGGAATAGGAGAAGCCATGCAGATCACCCGGAACGGCATTGACACCAATGCAGGGCCGAGCGAGTGGTTCACCGGCGCGGTGTACATCGACACCGTTGCGGCGCCGGCGGATGCGTCCCGCCTGAGCGCGAGCAGCGTTCATTTCACGCCGGGCGCACGAACGGCGTGGCACACCCACCCGAACGGTCAGACCATCTACGTCACGGAAGGCGTCGGCCTCGCACAGCGCCGCGGCGGGCCGATCGAGGTGATCCGGCCGGGCGATCGCGTGTTCTTCGAGCCGGGCGAGGATCACTGGCACGGCGCTGCGCCGAGCCGCTTCATGACCCACCTCGCGATGCTCGAGGTCGGCGACGAAGGCAACCCCGCGACCTGGGGTGACCACGTCACCGACGAGGAGTACGGAGCGGCGCCGCCGATCGACAACTAGTCGGACGGTGCTCGCCGGTCAGGCCGCGAGGCTCAGCGGGGTGACCTGGTGCTCGTCGTCGTGCTCGAACTCGCGCTCGCTCGTCACGGCGGCGTCGCACCGCTCGAGGCAAGCTCAGGACGCATCCAAGAGCCGCCGCGAAGCGATCCGCCGCCTCAAACGACTCCTCGTCCGCGTCGTCTTCAACACGTTGAAAACAAGTCCCGCCTTGACATAGGAGCAAGACACTCGCGCACTCCGGCGCGCCGTAGCCCGGCTGAAGATGCCGCAGTGATCAGCGACGCAGTAGCCGCGCCAACAGCGAGCGGCGACGGGGAGTAGCGCGCACCGTTCGCTCGCGTTGGATGTCGGCCGACGCCCACGCGTTCTCGCGCATCCGGCGGCTCGCGTAGCGGGGCTTCCAGATGATCGGTTTCGGCCTCACGGTGGAATCATGACGCGTTCGCTCATGGAACATTCCGGAACTGGCGCAGTTCAGCGCCCTTGTCTCAGCGTGCATGGGCCCTCCTCGTCGTCTGAACGCAACTGCGAGGGTCAGGGCTCAGGTCGCGTTGGCTCTTTCATGGGAGTGTCGACGGCGCTAGACGACGAGGGTGAGGACGCCGAACCCGATCAGCGCGACGCCGACGAGCACCCAGCCGAACGATCCCTGAGGGCTGGATCCGGCTCCGGGGTAGATCCTGCCCGTGGCCCCGGCGCTGCTGCCGAGGTCGAATCCCCGATCGCGGAAGCCGGTCTCTCCAAGCGCATTAAAGCCGATCAGGAGAGCAGCTCCGATGAACAGCGCCGACGCGACGCTCACTTGCGTCCCCTTGCCCGTCACGGCAGCGAAGACCGCGCCGGCAGCGACGAGCACGACCGTACACGCGACCGTAGCCAGCCCGAAGCGCCTGGCGGTGGCGCCGAGCGTCCCCATAGGCGGGAGAGTCTATGCCGCGACGGATCCCGTCGTCTCGCATGCATACCGTCAGAGAGCTTTCGCGATCAGCTAAGAGGGCGTACGATCCGCGCACTCGGGGTCTGGGGCGCTCATCGCTCGGCCCACGACACCGACGCGATGCCTACCCACGACACTGAGGAGACGCGATGCCTACCGTGATTGGCCACCACGACGTCAAGGACCGCCAGCATTGGCTTGCCTCGCCGAAGCGCGCGGAGTTCTTCGGACCCCTCGGTGTCACCAACATCCGGACATTCGTCGACCCGCAGAACCCAACGCGAGTGGCTGTGCTCATGGACGTTCCCGACATGGACGCCGTGATGGCCGCGATGCAGACCGAGGCGGCCGCCGAAGCAATGGAATATGACGGTGTGGTGGCCGACACCTTGGTGATTCTCGTCGAGGCATAGTCCGTTCTCGCGGGGAAGACAGGTACCGCTATGGGAGACTGCTGTGTGGCCGCTCGCTGATCTCGGCCTTCATCCCTGAGTAGCTCTCCTCCAGCGGGCGTTCCTGAACTGGCGCAGGCGCAGGCGCAGGCGGCTTGTGCGCCCGGCTCGACCCAAACTTCGCGGGTCCTCGCCCGCACCGGAAAGACGCCTCAGTTCAGAGCGAGCGCCGGTACACGCCGAGCGCCCAGTTCGCGAACGCCGCCGTCGCCACGCAGAGCGCGAACAGGTAGCCGAGGTGCAGCCCGACCGCCGTCCAGTCGGTGCCCGGCAGCACGACTGCTCGCGAGGCCTTCACGCCCCAGTCGACCGGGTTGAACGCTGCAGCGCCCTGCATCCAGCCGGGCATCTGCGACTTCGCGATCAGCGTCGAGGAGAGGAAGAGCAGCGGCAGGCCGATGAAGTTCGCGAGCGTGATCATCGTCGCGTCGCGGCGGGTCAGCAGCGCGAGGCCCTGCGAGAAGCCGGCGAACGCGGCGTTCACGAGCATCGCGACCACGAGCACGATCACCCAGCCGGCCACGCCGGCGTGCACGCGCACGCCGAGGGCCATCGCGACCACGAGGATGATCACCGCCTGGATCGCCGCGGTCAGCGCCGAGCGGATGATCTGCGAGAGCACGAGCGAGATTCGCGCGACCGGCGTCGCGAGGAAGCGCTCGACGAACTTCCGGTCGATGTCGGAGACCATCGACATGCCGCTCCACGTGGCGCCGAAGAACGAGTTCATGATCACGATCGCGGGGGCGAGGAACGTGATGTACGAGGTCGTGCCGAAGCCGCCGAGGCGCGTCACGTTCTTGAACAGCTGGCCGTAGAGGAGCAGCCAGATCATCGGCTGGATCAGGAGCAGCACGATCCAGATCGGCTCGCGCATCAGGTTGCGCGACTGGCGCACGATCATGAACCAGGTGTGCGACAGCGACCCTCATAGACCTCGGTCCTCCGCCTGGAACTCGCGGCCCGGTGTAGTGCAGGTAGACGTCGTCGAGCGACGGCCGGCTGACCGAGACCGCCGCGACGCCGATGCCCGGCGTCGGAGAGCGCCGCGAGGATTCCCGGCAGCGCGCGGCTGCCGTCGGCGACGCGCGAGATCAGCGTGCGGCCCTCGCCGAGCGTCTGCTCGACCGGCGCGTCCACCGAGGCGAGCACGCGTCGCGCGTCCTCGACCTGACCGTTCGCCAGCTCGACGTGAACCGCGTCGCCGCTGAGGCCCGCCTTCAGCGCTTCCGGCGTGCCCTCGACGACGACCTTGCCGTGCGAGACGATCGCGAGCCGGTCGGCCAGCTCGTCGGCCTCCTCGAGGTAGTGGGTCGTGAGCAGGATCGTCAGCGACTCCTGCGCCGCGAGCCGGCCGACCTCCTCCCACAGGACGACGCGCGCCTCGGGATCGAGGCCGGTCGTCGGCTCGTCGAGGAACAGCACCTTGGGGCGGTGAACGAGGCCGAGCGCGATGTCGAGCCGTCGCTTCATGCCGCCCGAGTAGCCGAGGACGACGCGGTCTGCGGCGTCGGTGATGCCGACGAGCTCGAGCAGCTCGTCCACGCGGTTGCGCAGCTCCTTGCCGCCGAGGCCCTGCACGCGGCCCTGGAGGGTGAGGTTCTCACGGCCGGTGCCGTAGCGGTCGACGCCGGACTCCTGCGGCACGTAGCCGATCGCGCGGCGCACGGCGAGCGCCTCGCGGGCGACGTCGTGGCCGGCGACGAGCGCGTGGCCCTCGTCGGGCTTGGTCAGCGTCACGAGCACGCGGACGGTCGTCGACTTGCCGGCGCCGTTCGGGCCGAGGAGGCCGAAGATCTCGCCCTCCCGGACGGCGAACGACACGCCGTCGAGCGCCTGCACGTCGCCGTAGGCTTTTCGCAATCCCTCGACGGCGATGGCGTCCACGCGGCCGAGGGTACCCACCCTCCGCGGCGTGCCGCCGACTACAGTCGGCGCCGTGGACCTCTACGAGCACCAGGGGAAGGAGGTCTTCCGCCGCTTCGGCCTCCCGGTCTCCGAAGGGCGCGTCGCGACGACTCCGGAGGAGGCTCGCGCCGCGGCGGAAGAGCTCGGCGGTCGTGTGGTCGTGAAGGCGCAGGTGCTCACCGGCGGCCGCGGCAAGGCGGGCGGCGTTCAACTCGCCGAGGGTCCGGACGAGGCCGAGCGGCAGGCCCGCGCGATCCTCGGCCTCGACATCCGCGGGCACGTGGTGCGGCGCCTCTGGATCGAGCAGGCGGCCGAGATCGCGAAGGAGTACTACCTCTCGGTCACCTTCGACCGCGGGGCGAGAAAGCCGCTGCTCATGTTCACCACGCGCGGCGGCGTCGAGATCGAGCAGGTCGCGGCCGAGACGCCCGAGGCGCTCGTTCGCGTCCACGTCGACCCGCTCGAGGGTTACCGGCCTCATCACGGCCGGCGGCTCGTCTACGGCGCCGGGATCGCCGACGCGGACGAGCAACGGCAGATCGCGGTCATCGTCGAGCGGCTGTACCGCTGCTTCGCCGAGACCGACGCGATGCTCTGCGAGATCAACCCGCTCATCGTCACGACCGCGGGCGAGGTCGTGGCGCTCGATGCGAAGGTGACGATCGACGACTCGGCTCTCTTCCGCCAGCCCGATCTCGAGGCGCTGCGCGACACGAGCGCGGCCGACCCGCTCGAGGCCTTCGCACGGGAGAAGGGCGTCACCTACGTCAAGCTCGACGGCTCGGTCGGGATCCTCGGCAACGGTGCCGGCCTCGCGATGGCGACGGTCGACGTGGTCGTGGTCGCCGGAGGGCGCCCCGCCAACTTCTGCGACCTCGGCGGCGGCGGCTCGGCCGAGGGCGTGGTCGACGCGCTCGAGGTGATCACGCGCGACGCGCAGGTGCGCTCGATCCTGTTCAACATCTTCGGCGGGCTCACGCGCTGCGACGAGGTCGCGCGCGGGATCCTCACCGCCGTCGAGCGGGTGCGGATCGAGGTTCCGCTCGTCGTCCGCCTCGACGGCACGAACGCCGAGGAAGGCCGACGCATCCTGACCGAGGCGGCGGCGGACATTCACGTCGAGCCGACAATGCTCGACGCTGCCCGCCTTGCGGTGGAGTTGGCGGCGTGAGCGACCCCTGGAGCGAGCGGGCGCAGCTCTACCGCGAGAGCAAGGCCCACAGCGAGGGCGCCGACCTCGACCTCGTGGTCGAGTGGGCGGCCGGCGCGCGGACAGCGATCGACGTCGCGACCGGCGGTGGGCACGTCGCACGGCGGCTGCGCGAAGCCGGGTTGCAGGTCGTGAGCTGCGATCCGTCCCCGGGGATGGCCCCCGACGTCATCTGTTTCGCCGAGCACCTGCCCTTCGCCGACGGCAGCTTCGATCTCGCTGTGACGCGCGTCGCGGCGCATCATTTCGCCGATGTCGCCACCGCCGTCGCCGAGCTGGCGCGAGTCGCGCGCGACCGGGTGGTCGTCGTCGACAACCTCTACCTCGGCGAGGCCGTGGAGGAGGCCGAGCGCATTCGCGATCCGTCGCATGTCCGCAACTACAGCGAGGCCGACTGGCACGAGTTCTTCGCTGCGGCAGGCCTTGTCGTCGACGAGGTGCGCCGCTTCGACTACCCGATCGAGCTCGAGCCGTGGCTCGAGCGCACCGCGTGTGGCGGCGCGGATGCGCAGCGAGTGCGCGAGTTGCTTGTCGACCGGATCGAGGGAGCCGACGTCGTCCTGGATCGAATCGCGCTGCGAGGGCGGCCCGAGTAGTGGCAATCCTCATCGACACGGAGACCCGCCTCGTCGTACAGGGCCTCACCGGCAGCGAGGGTCGCTTCTTCGGCCTGCGCAACCGCGCGTACGGGACGAACGTCGTGGCCGGCGTCACACCGGGGAAGGGCGGCCAGGAGGTCGACGGGATTCCCGTCTTCGACACGGTCGCCGGCGCGGTCGACCGGACCGGCGCGAACACGACGCTCGTCTTCGTTCCCGCGCGCTTCGCCGCAGACGCGGTGTACGAGGCGGCCGACGCCGGCATCGACGTCGCGGTCTGCATCACCGAGCACATCCCGGCGCACGACACGCTGCGTCCTGACGGCCTACCTGCGCGTCGCGCGGCGTGACGATGATCGGCCCGAACTGTCCCGGCGTGCTCTCGCCCGGCAAGGCGAACGTGGGGATCATCCCGGGCGAGGTCTTCCGCGAAGGGAGCATCGGGCTCGTCTCGCGCTCGGGCACGCTGACCTACCAGATCGGCTACGAGCTGACCCAGCTCGGGCTCGGCAACTCGTCCATCGTCGGCATCGGCGGTGACCCGGTCGTCGGCTCGTCCTTCGTCGACGTGCTCGAGCGCTTCGAGGCCGACGCCGAGACCGAGACCGTGGTGCTCGTCGGCGAGATCGGTGGCGACGAGGAGGAAAAAGCGGCCCGCTTCGTCTCCGAACGGATGCGCAAGCCGGTCTTCGCCTACATCGCCGGCTTCTCGGCGCCACCGGGGAAGACGATGGGCCACGCGGGCGCGATCATCTCCGGCTCCTCGGGCACGGCGCAGGCGAAGAAGGCCGCGCTCGAGGCGGTCGGAATCGCGGTCGGTACGACTCCGACGGAGGTCGCGCAGCTGGTCGCCGAACACGTGCGCGGCGCGAACTAGACTCAGGCGCATGGAAGAGACGACCACGCCCGAGCCGGCGACACCGGAATCTGCCGAAAAGGCCCCGCCGCTGAAGGTGATCTCGTTCGCGCGCGGCGTGCCCGCGCCGGAGTGCCTCCCGGTCGAGGAGCTCGCCGACTGCGCGCACGCTGTCCTCCAGGCCGACGGCAAGACGATCCTGTCCTACGGCTCGGCCGCGGGCTACACGCCGCTGCGGGAGTACATCGCAGAGTGGTTCGGCGTTCACCCGTATCGGGTCGTGATCACGAACGGTGCACTCCAGGGGTTCGTTCTGCTGGCGCAGCGGCTCGTGCGCGGACGGCGCGTGCTGATCGAGGAGCCGACCTACGACCGGGCGATCAAGATCCTGCTCGACAGCGGCGCCTCGCTCGGAACAGTCTCACTCGACGAAGAGGGGATCATCCCGCAGACGCTCGAGGACGCGCTGCGAATGGCACGAGGATCCGGCGTTCCTCTACACGATTCCGACCTTCCAGAACCCGAGCGGCCGCACGATGTCGGTCGAGCGGCGGCAGAGGATCGTAGAGATCGCGCAGTTCGCGAACCTGCAGGTCGTCGAGGACGATCCCTACGGGCTGATCCGCTTCGAGGGCGAGCCGCAGCCGGCGCTGTTCGACCTCTCCGGCAAGACGTTCATCTACAGCTCGTCGTTCTCGAAGACGATCTCACCCGGCCTGCGTGTCGGCTGGTACATCCTCCCCGAGGGGCTCGCGGGTGAGATCACCGAAGACGCGGCGGCGACCTACATCACGCCGGTGCTTCTGAACCAGGCGGTTGCATTCGAGTTCATCCGGCGCGGCAACTTCGAGCCGAACCTCGTTCGGGTCAACGGTCTGCTGAGGGCGCGCCGCGACGCGATGCTCGCCGCGCTCGAGAAGCACCTTTCGGGCTGCACGTGGACGCGGCCTGAAGGTGGTTACTTCATCTGGCTCGAGTTCCCGCAGGGCACCATCGCCAAGAACGTGCTCGAGAAGGCCGAAGGTGTCACCTTCGTTCCCGGCGTCGACTGCGGCGGGATGCCGAACACGGCACGGCTCGCCTTCAGCTTCGTCTCCCCCGAGGAGATCGAAGTCGGCATCGAGCGCATCGCCGCGGCGCTCTAGCGACCCAGGCTACGCGGCTGCGACGGCGGTCGTCGCGGTCGCCGTGACCGGCAGCGGCCGTGGCACGAGGCGCGGCTGAGGAGGTGGCTGGAGCGTCCGTCCCGCGGCGCGGAAGGTGGGGCACGGCCGCTCGAGGTTGAGCGCGCAGAGGCCGTTTCGGTGGAAGTAGCAGTCCTGGCAGGTAGGGGTTTCGTGGCTCATTGGTCCTGTGGTTTCTGCTTGGAAGGGGCATGACGGAGCCGAGCGGGAGAGGCCGATCCTACGGCTGTGGACGCGCCGGTCAATGGCTTGTCTACAAAGAAAACGCGGAGTTTCCGGCTCTTTGTCTCGGCCGGAATTCGGGCGCTTCCTACTGCGACTTCCGGCAGCGTTGCCAGCGCGTGCAACGCCTGTTGAAAACTCTTCACAGGGATGATCCTCAGCCCGTGGGCGTACTTGCGGGCCTCGCGGGCGTTGTCCCCGGCCGGCACGAGAAATGCGTCCACACCCGCGCGGCGCGCACCGATCGTCTTCTGCTTGACACCGCCGATCGGCCCGACCGCGCCGTTCAGGAAGAGCTCGCCGGTCGCGGCGATCCTGTGGCCGCCGTCGACGTTCCGGCCGAGCTCCTCCATTACGTCGAGCGCGAACGCGAGCCCGGCCGACGGGCCGCCGACGCCGTTCGCGTCGATCGAGACGCGGAGCGGCAGGTGGATGGCTGTCGCCTGCTCGAGGAGGATGCCGACGATGGGGCGGTGCGGCCGCAGCGATGCCGCCACAGGCTTCAGCGCGACGGTCCTCACGGCCCCGCCTCGGCGGACCGTGAAGCGGATTGGCGAGCCAATCCGCTTCCGGCGTCATCAGCTTCGAGACGTCCTCCGGCGAGCGGACCGGAACGCCGTCGATCGAGACGATCACGTCCGTCGGCGCCAACTTCCCGGCCGCCGGAAATCCCTTCTCGACGCTCGTTATGAGCGCGCCGTTGGGTACGGCGCGCACCTTCTGTCCGAGCGCGCGGAGCGCGACCGCGGCGGCGATCCGCTGCGAGCGCCTCATCTCTGCCAGGTCGAGCCGCCGCTGCTCCCGGTCGTCGAGGCCGGGCGGGAGGATCTCCTTCGGACTGTGGAGGTCGGCGCCGTCGTGCAGGCCGCCGAGCAGCCGCTCGAGCAGTGTCGCCTTGCGAACGATCACGTCGACGAAGTAGATGCCGCCGCCATCGTTCGGATCGCGCCCGCCGGCGACCTTGACGAGCGGCGCCACGGCGTGGGCGCGGTCGGGCAGGAAGATGTACTCCTTCGACGGGAGCACCCAGAGCGCGAACACGGCGATGAGAAGGATGAGCCCTGCCGTCAGGAGGCGGGCGGGGGTGAGAAACCGCACAGAATGAGCTTAGAGCGCGCTCACGTCGTCGGGTGCGCTCTCGCGAGGCCCCCAGAGAAGATTTAGGTTCGGTCCGCGGCCGCGCCTACACGCTGAGGACGCCGACGACCTCGCGCACGGCCGCCGCGGACTGCTTCAGCGCCTCGCGCTCGTTCTCGTCGAGGTCGAGCTCGACGATCGCCTCGACGCCGGCCTGGCCCAGCTTGACGGGCACGCCCATGTAGAGGTCGTCGATCCCGTACTCGCCCTCGAGGTAGGCGGTGCACGGAAGCACGCGCTTCTCGTCGAGCATGATCGCGTCCACCATCTGGGCCGCCGCGGCGCCGGGTGCGTACCACGCGGACGTGCCGAGCAGGCCGACGAGCTCGCCGCCGCCCTTGGCGGTGCGCTCGACGAGCTCGCGGATGCGCTCGTCGGAGACGAGCCGGCGAAGCGGCACACCGCCGACGGTCGCGGCGCTGACGACGGGCACCATCTGGTCGCCGTGGCCGCCGAGCACGAGGGCGGTCACGTCCTTCACCGACGAGCCCGTCTCCCACGCGATGAAGGTGGCGAAGCGCGAGGCGTCGAGGATCCCGGCCATCCCGAGCACGCGCTCGCGCGGCCAGCCCGAGACGCTCTGCGCGACGTGACACATCGCGTCGAGCGGGTTCGAGACCACGATCAGGATCGCGTCAGGCGACGCCGCGACGACTTTCGCCGTCACGTCCGCGACGATCTTCTCGTTCGTCGCCACGAGGTCGTCGCGGCTCATGCCCGGACCGCGCGGCACGCCGGCGGTGATGACGACGACGCTCGAGCCGGCCGACTCCTCGTAGCCGTTCGTGCCGGTGACGTTCGGCTCGTAGCCGAGCAGCCGGCCCATCTGGTCGATGTCGAGCGCCTTGCCCTGCGGCAGGCCCTCCTTGATGTCGACGAGGACGATGTCCGCGTAGTCGCGCGTCGCGAGCACCTGTGCGCACGTCGCGCCGACGTTTCCGGCGCCGACGACCGTGATCTTCCGGCGGCCGCTCATCCCTTCACAGCTAGGCCGGAGCCGCCGTCCGCTCGAGCTTCTCGATCAGCGCGTCGGCGACCTCGCTCGTGCCGACCGCGGTCGGGTCGTCGCGCGACGGCTTCATGTCGTAGGTGACGCTCTCGCCCTCGCGGATCAGCTCGGCGATCGCCGCCTCGAGCCGGTCGGCGGCGTCGTTCTCGTCGAGGTAGCGGAGCATCAGCATCCCCGAGAGCAGGTGCGCGATCGGGTTCACCTTGTTCTGGCCCGCGTACTTCGGCGCCGAGCCGTGCGTCGGCTCGAAGACGGCGACGTCCTCGCCGAAGTTCGCGCCCGGAGCGACGCCGAGGCCGCCGATCAGGCCGGCGGCGAGGTCGGAGAGGATGTCGCCGTAGAGGTTCGGCATGACCAGCACGTCGTACTCCTCCGGCCGCTGCACGAGCTGCATGCACATGTTGTCGACGATGCGGTCGTCGAACTCGATGTCCGGATTCTCCGCGGCGACGGCTCGCCCTGTGCGCAGCCAGAGGCCGTCGGTGAACTTCATGATGTTCGCCTTGTGGACGGCCGTGATCTTGCGGCGGCCGATCCGGCGGGCGTAGTCGAAGGCGAACTCGAAGATCCTGCCGAGTGCCGGTGATCGAGATCGGCTTGATCGTGATCCCGGCGTCCTCGTGCGGCAGCCTGCCGCCGTGCGCGTTCAGCCACTCGATCAGCTCGGCGGCATCCGGCGTGCCCTGCTCGAACTCGATCCCGACGTAGAGGTCCTCGGTGTTCTCGCGCACGATCACGAGGTCGATGTCCTCGTAGCGGGTGCGTACGCCCGGGTAGGTCTTGCACGGGCGCACCTGCGCGTAGAGGTCGAGCCGCTTGCGCAGCGCCGACGTTGACCGAGCGGAAGCCCTCGCCGATCGGGGTCGTGATCGGGCCCTTCAGCGCGACGCCGTTGCGCCGGATCGAGTCGAGCGTCGACTCGGGCAGCGGGTTGCCGCCGTGCTCGTGCATCACGTCTGCGCCGGCCGGCTGGACGTCCCATTCGAAGTCGACGCCGGTGGCCTCGAGCACGCGGCGCGTCGCCTCGGTGAGCTCCGGGCCGGTGCCGTCGCCGGGGATGAGTGTCACGACGTGCGTCACGAGCCAGCGATTGTACGGAGGAATCCGCCCGGTCCTGCCTGCACCTGCGGGCATTTCGCGGGAAGCTGCACGGAAGGATGCGCTAGCGTGCGCGCCGTGAACGACTTCCGCCCAGGGCTCGAAGGCGTGATCGCCTTCGAGACGGAGATCGCGGAGCCCGACAAAGAAGGTTCGGCGCTCCGGTACCGCGGCATCGACATCGAGGAGCTCGTCGGGCACTACCCGTTCGAGAAGGTGTGGGGACTGCTCGTCGACGAGAGCTTCGAGCCGGGCATGCCGAAGGCCGAGCGGATCGAGCTGCAGGACCCGAGCGGGTCGGTGATGGCCGACCTGCAGGCCGCGCTCGCGACGCTCGGGCCGAAGTGGGATCTGAAGCAACTCGTCGACATCGAGCCCGAGCAGGCCCGCGACGATCTCGCGCGGCTCTCGGCGGCGGCGCTGTCGATCGTCGCGCAGGCGGCGCGCGGCGACCGGCCCGCCGGTGTCCGAGTCGGAGGTCGACCAGGGTGAGAACGCCGCTGCGCAGTTCCTGATCCGCTGGCGCGGCGAGGCCGACCCGCGCCACGTCGAGGCTGTCGACACGTACTGGGTCTCGGCCGCCGAGCACGGTCTCAACTCGTCCACGTTCACGGCGCGCATCGTCGCCTCGACCGGAGCGGACTGTGCGGCCGCGATGTCGTCGGCCGTAGGGGCGCTCTCGGGCCCGCTGCACGGCGGCGCGCCGACGCGTGTCCTGAAGATGCTCGACGAGGTCGAGGCCAGCGGCGACGTCGACGCATACGTCGACGACCTGCTCGACGCGTGGCGAGCGCATCATGGGCTTCGGCCATCGCGTCTACCGCGCCGAGGACCCGCGCGCCCGTGTGCTGCGCCGGACCGCGCAGAAGCTCGGCTCGCGGCGAGTCGAGGTCGCCGAGGCGCTCGAGGAGGCGGCGCGCGCCGCGCTCCGCGAGAAGTCGCCGGACCGCGTGCTCGAGACGAACGTCGAGTTCTGGGCGGCGGTCGTGCTCGAGATCGCCGACATCCCGCCCGCGATGTACCCGCCGATGTTCGGCTGCGCGCGCGTCGCCGGCTGGTCGGCGCACATCATCGAGCAGCGGCGCACCGGCCGACTGATCCGCCCGTCGGCGCGCTACGTCGGCCCGCCCGCCCGCTCCCTCGCCGAAACCGTTTGACGCTCGCGCCTCTGGCCGGCAGCGGCTCCCGGCCGGCAGAGCCGGCCTCCGCCGGCGACCGAGAGACGTGAGCGGGCTCGCCGAAGCTGCGGCGCAGGCAGACGCGTTCGCCGAGCAGGGCGCCGAGCGCGAGCTTGCCGACCTGCGCACGGAGTGGGGCGAGGAGCTCGAGGCGTCCGCCCGCTCGGCCGACTACCGCGAGCGCGCGGTCGCCTACCGGGCGATCGGTCAGTTCCGTTTCCGCGCGAAGATCGAGCTGCTTCGGCGCGGCCTCGAGGACGAGAGCCCGGCCTGCCGCGGCTCGGCTCTGCTCTCGCTCGAGCTGCTCTCGCGCGACCATCCCGGCGACGTGAACGCCGTGCGGCCGCTGCTGCACGAGCTCGCGACGCGCGACGGCAACCAGGCCGTGCGCCGGCTCGCGATCATGGCGCTCCGCAACGGCTCTCCGCAGCGCGACACGATCGGGATCCTCGCCGCGCTCGGCGACGACGACGAGCAGGACCGCGAGCTGCGCGAGGCAGCGGCGAAGGTCGCGCAGTATTTGCGGAAGAAAGCCGGGCCCGGGAAATAGGTCGCTAGGCGGGGCGCTGCGGCCCGCGCCGGCGTGCGTGCGGATGCGCCTGGAAGTACGACTCGCGGCGTCGCTGGTCGGTGACGTGCGTGTAGAGCTCGGTCGTGCCGAGATCGGCGTGGCCGAGCATCTCCTGGACGCTGCGGAGGTCGGCGCCGCCCTCGAGCAGGTGGGTCGCGAACGAGTGCCGGAGCAGGTGGGGGTGGACCCGTTGCGGGTCGAGCCCGGCGGTCGCCGCGAGCCGGCGGAGGATCACGAACGCTCCGCCGCGGGTGAGCGGGCCGCCCTTCGCGTTCAGGAAGAGCTCCGGGCGGTGGCGCCGGTCGAGGTGGGGCCGACCGCGGGCGAGGTAGCGCCGCAGCGCCTCGGCGGCCTCGCGGCCGAGCGGCACGATCCGCTCCTTGCCGCCCTTGCCGACGACGCGCACGAGCCGCTCGTCGAGGTCGACGCCGCCCTTCTCGAGGCCCATCGCCTCTGAGACGCGCAGGCCGGCGCCGTACAGCAGCTCGACGAGCGCGCGGTCGCGCAGCGTGCGCGGCGCGACGCCGCTTGCGGCTTGGATCAGCCGCTCGGCCTCGCCTGCCGACAGCGTCCGCGGCAGCTTGCGCGTCGCGGCGCGGCAGCTGCAGCTCTGCGGCGGGGTTGTCGCCGCGCGCGCCGATCAGCTGGAGGTGGCGAAAGAAGCTGCGAGCCGACGAGGTGCGCCGCGCGAGCGTCGCGGAGGAGAGCCCGTCGGCGCGGAGCCGAGCCGTGTAGCGCTCGAGGTCGTCGAGCCGCGCGTCCGCGACCGGCGTGCCGAGGAACGCCCGCAGTTGGGCCAGGTCGCGACGGTACGCGTCAACCGTCCGTGGCGAGCGCCGCGCCGCGAGCAGCGCGAGGAAGGCCTCGACGCTCGCGGTCAGCTTCTGGGGTGCGCGCGGTCGTAGACACGTCGGAGGCGTTTCGCGTCGACGTGGCTGTAGATCTGCGTCGTCGACAGGGATGAGTGGCCGAGAAGCTCCTGGATCACGCGCAGGTCGGCGCCGCCCTCCAGCAGGTGCGTCGCGAACGCGTGGCGCAGGCGGTGCGGGTGGGCGGTCAGACGGCGGAGCGTCGAGGTGTCGAGCCGGCGGCCGCGCGCCGACAGGAAGAGCGCGTCCTCGGCTCCGCGGGCGAGCTCCGGCCGCGACTCGCGCAGGTAGCGCGCGACCCAGTATGCCGCTTCCTCGCCGAGCGGCACGACACGCTCCTTTGCGCCCTTGCCGTGGCGCACATGGAGGTGCTCCTGCTCGAAGTCGACATCCGCGAGGTCGAGGCCGACGGCCTCTGCGCTTCGCAGGCCGGCCGAGTAGACGAGCTCGACAAGCGCTCGGTTGCGTAGCGCAAGCGCAGCGGAGTGAGCATGCGTACCCGCGCACACGCCCGGGTCGAGCCCCGCGAGCAGCGCGTCGACCTCTTCCTGCTTCGGCGCGTCCGGTAAGCGTCGCGGGCGGCGCGGGCTGAGCGGGATCTCCGGCACGTGGGCGCGCCCGAGCGAGAAGCGCAGCAGCGAGCGGACGGCCGAGAGCCGCCGCGAGATCGTCGCCGGCGCGAGCTTGCCGCCGCGGCGCGCGCGGCCGAGGTCGGCGGTGTACTCCGACAGTGCGCGCACGTCCACCCGTTCGAGCTGTGCGTCCTCGCCGTACCACTCGGCGAAGTCGCTCAGGTCGGTGCGGTACGCGCGTCGCGTCGCTTCGGAGATCCCGGGCGAGGCGAGGAAGCGGTCGATCGCGTGAGCAAGCGTCACTCGCGTCGAGTTCGCGGCCTCTATACGATCGCCTGCCGTGGACGACCGCTTCCAGGCCCTCGCCGAGCTCGCCGTGCACGGCGCCAACGTCCAGCCGGGCCAGGTGGTTGCGGTCGGAGCGACGACCGGCCAGGAGCAGCTCGCGCGCGCGGTCGCGGAGGCCGCGTACCGAGGCGGCGCGCTGTTCGTGGATGTCACGTACTTCGATCCCTTCGTCAAGCGGATGCGGATCGAGCACGCCGATCCGGAGACGCTCGGCTTCGTGCCGCCCTGGTTCGGAAGCCGGGTCGAGCAGCTGGCCGAGCGCGGCGATGCGCGGATCGCGCTCGCAGGCGTCGTCGATCCGGACGTCTTCCGCGGGCTCGACCCCGCGCTGCTCGGGCGCGACCAGCTTCCCGGGTTGAAAGAGAGCTCGCGCGTCGTCAGCGAGCGCTCGACGAACTGGACGATCGTGCCGTGCCCGCACCCGGCCTGGGCGATGCTCGTGTACCCGGATCTCGACGGGGCGGCCGCCTACGAGCGGATGTGGGCCGAGCTCACGCACGTCCTCCGGCTCGACGAACCCGACCCGAAGGCCGCGTGGGACGACCGTGTGGCCGTACTCGCACGGTCGGCCGCGGCGCTCACCGAGCGGCAGTTCGACGCGGTCGAGCTCAGCGGGCCGGGCACCGAGCTGACGGTCGGGCTGTTGCCGTCGAGCACCTGGATCGCAGGTGACTTCACGACCCGGACGGGCCTCCGCCACCTCCCCAATCTGCCGACAGAGGAGGTCTTCACGACTCCCGATCCGACGCGGACCGAAGGGCACGTCACCTCGACGAAGCCGCTCGTGCTCAAGGACGGCACGATCGTGCGCGGCCTGCGGATGCGGTTCGAGGGTGGTCGGGCGGTCGAGGTCGAGGCCGACGAGAACGGCGGGGCGATCCAGGCGCGCATCGGCGTCGACGAGGGCGCGGCTCGTCTGGGCGAGCTCGCGCTTGTCGACCGCCAGGGCCGGATTGGCCCGCTCGAAACGGTCTTCTACGACACGCTGCTCGACGAGAACGCCGTCAGCCACCTCGCGCTCGGCTTCGGTTTCGCGTTCGCGGTCGAGGACGGCGACCTCGCCCGCGTCAACCAGAGCCAGAGCCACATCGACTTCATGATCGGCTCGCCGGAGCTCGAGGTGACGGGCGTCACGCGCGACGGCGGCCGCGTGCCCGTCCTCCGCAACGGCGACTGGCAGGTTTAGCGGCGTAGCCAGACCCCGCCGTTGATCGCGGCAAGGCACGTGGTTCCTCCGTACGATTGCCGCATGGCCCACGAGACAGACCACCGTGCCGTCGCGGACGGCCTCGAGCCGCAGGGCAGCGTCTGGTGGAACTCGACGACGCCGGTCCTCTACTCCCACGCACTCCGACAGGACGAAGGCACGCTTGCCCACGGCGGCGCGCTCGTCGTCGACACCGGCCGTCACACGGGCCGCTCGCCCGAGGACAAGTTCGTTGCGCGGGAGAGCGGTTCCGAGGATCGCATCTGGTGGGGCAAGGTGAACCAGCCGCTCGACGAGAGCCGTTACGACGCGCTTCGCGGCAAGGTGACCTCGTACCTGGGCTCGCGCGACCTCTACGTCGTCGATGCCTTCGCCGGCGCCGATCCGGAGCACCGGATCAACATCCGCGTCGTCACCGACAGGCCCTACCACGCGCTGTTCTCGCGCACGATGTTCATCACGCCCTCCGACGAGGAGCTGAAGGGCTTCGAGCCGGACGCGGTCGTCCTGCACGCGCCCGGGCTGGAGGCCGACCCGAACCAGGACGGGACGCGGACCGGCACGTTCATCGTGCTGCACCCGTCGCGGCACGAGGTGCTGATCGGCGGCACGTTCTATGCGGGCGAGATCAAGAAGTCGATCTTCACGCTCATGAACGACCGGCTGGCGCGCGAGGGCGTGCTCTCGATGCACTGCTCGGCGAACGTCGGCGACGAGGGCGACGTGGCCGTCTTCTTCGGCCTCTCGGGCACCGGCAAGACGACGCTCTCCGCCGACCCGCAACGGCAACTGATCGGCGACGACGAGCACGGCTGGGGTGAGTCGGGCATCTTCAACATCGAGGGCGGCTGCTACGCGAAGGTGATCCGCCTCTCGGCCGAGGCCGAGCCGGAGATCTTCCAGACGACCCGCACGTTCGGAACGATCCTCGAGAACGTCGTCGTGGACGAACGCGGCCGGCTCGACCTGGACGACGAGTCGAAGACCGAGAACACCCGCGCCGCTTACAAGCTGGAGCGGATCTCCAACGCGCTCCGCACGAAGATGGCCGGGCATCCCGCGAACGTCGTCTTCCTCACCGCCGACGCGTTCGCGATCCTGCCGCCGATCGCGCGGCTGACCGAGGTGCAGGCGCGCTACTGGTTCCTCGCGGGCTTCACGGCGAAGCTGGCCGGCACCGAGATCGGCGTCACCGAGCCGCAGCCGACGTTTTCGGCCTGCTTCGGCGCGCCGTTCCTCCCGCAGCGTCCGTCGGTGTATTCGGAGATGCTCGGCGAGAAGCTTGCGCGCCACCGGCCGCATGTCTGGCTCGTGAATACAGGCTGGAGCGGCGGGCCGCCCGGCGAGGGTCACCGGATGCCGATCCAGGCCACGCGCGCACTGCTGCACGCGGCGCTCTCGGGTCGGCTCGAGAACGGCGAGTACCGCACCGACGAGGTGTTCGGATTCGAGGTGCCGGTCTCGGTCCCGGGCGTCGAGCGCTTGCTGCTCGATCCGCGCTCAACGTGGCGCGACCCGGACGCCTACGACAAGAAGGCACGCGAGTTGGCGACGATGTTCCGCGAGAACTTCAAGAAGTTCGAGGACGTCGCACCCGACGTCGTCGAGGGGGGACCGCGGATCTAAGGGGAGTGGCCCGCCTCCGCCGTCGTCCCGCAACCGCAGGCAGCCGGAGCGGGAGCGTCACGCGATCCGGGCTTGAATAGACTCGACGGCAAAGTGGCGGCCCCGGCCGTGAGCCTTCGCACGAGCAGCCTTCGCCGGCTCGCGCTGTCCCGCTGGGGGCTTGCTCTTGCTTGTGCGGGCATTGCGGGTGTTGCACTTCGGGTCTGGATCTACCACTCGGTGCTCGGGGTTCCGAACTCCGACGAGGCAGTGATGGGTCTGATGGCTCGACACGTGCTGGACGGCGAGGCCCGACGCCCGTAGCTAGAGCGTCGTTGCGCAGGCAGGCGTCGGCGCGCTCACGCAGCAGCTCGCGCTCCCGTGCGTTTCGCGTCAGCGAGGCCGCGCGCTCGAGCTCCGCACGAGCTTCTCGGAAGCGACCGAGCCTGGCGAGGAGGTCGCCTCGCACGCTCGGCAGAAGGTGGTAGCCCTCGAGCGCCGGCTCACCGGTCAGCTGGTCGACGAGCTCGAGGCCCGCCGCCGGACCGAACGCCATCGCGACTGCGACCGCGCGATTCAGCTCCACGACCGGCGAAGGCGTGAGCTCGGCGAGGGCGTCGTAGAGCGCGGCGATGCGCTCCCAGTCGGTCTCCTCCGGCGCGGCCGCGCGCGCGTGGCAGGCGGCGATCGCCGCCTGGAGGGCATACGGGCCGAGTGCGCCGCCGAGCGCCTCGGCACGTGCGAGCGCCGCGAGCCCTCGGCGGATCAGGAGCTGGTCCCAGCGGCCGCGGTTCTGGTCGGTCAGCAGCACGGGCTCGCCGGACGGGCCGACCCGAGCGCGCAGGCGCGAGGCCTGGAGCTCCATCAGCGCCACCAGGCCGTGCACCTCCTGCTCGCGGGGAGCAAGCTCGGCCAGGATCCGGCCGAGCCGAAGCGCGTCCTCGCACAGCTCGGGTCGTAGCCAGTCGACCCCGGCGGTCGCGGAGTAGCCCTCGTTGAACACGAGGTAGATAACCTCGAGCACGGACGGGAGCCGGTCGGCGAGCTCGGCTCCCCGCGGCACCTCGAACGGCACGCGCGAGGCGGCGAGGGTTCGCTTGGCCCGGACGATCCGCTGAGCAACTGTCGGCTCCGGGACGAGGAAGGCACGCGCGATCTCGTCGGTCGTCAGGCCGCCGAGCACGCGGAGCGTCAGCGCAGCGCGCGCGTCGGGCGAGAGCACCGGATGGCACGCCGTGAAGACGAGACTCAAGACGTCATCGCCGATGTCGTCGTCGAGCGCCGCGTCGGTCTCCTCGAAGGCCGTCTCCTGACGCTGTTCGAGCTCGCGACCGAGCTCCGCGACCTTGCGGTCGAGCGTCTCGCGCCGCCGGAACAGATCGATCGCCCGGTGCTTGGCGGTGGCCATGAGCCAGGCGCCCGGGTTGTCCGGGACGCCCGTCTCCGGCCACCGCTCGAGGGCTGCAACGAGGGCGTCCTGCGCGAGTTCCTCGGCGAGGCCGACGTCGCGCACGAGCCGCGCGAGGCCGGCGATCAGCCTCGCCGACTCGATTCGCCAGACCGCCTCGATCGCACGGTGCGTGGCGGCGACCGTCACGGTCGCTGGCTCGGGCGTGCCACCGCTACCGCTTCGCGTTCTCGGCCATCTGTGCGGCCATGCGCTCCTCGGCCACACGGACCTCGTCCGGCAGTGCGTCGCCGAAGTCATCCGCCTCGAACACCTGGCGGATCTCGATCACGTCGCCGTCGAGCATCGGGGCGCGCTTGACCCACTCCACGGCCTCCTCCTTCGACTTCGCCTGGATCAGCCAGAAGCCGGCGATCAGCTCCTTCGTCTCGGCGAACGGCCCGTCGATCACGGTCGGCCTTCCGCTCGAGAAGCTGACCCGGGCGCCCTTGGAGCTCGGATGGAGCCCGTCTGCGGCGAGCAGCGCGCCGGAGCGGACGAGCTCCTCGTTGTACTTCGTCATCTCGGTGAAGAGGTCTTCGCTCGGCATGACGCCTGCCTCGGTGTCCTCATTGGCCCTGACGATGAGCATGAAGCGCATCTCGTTTCTCCTTTTCCTGTCGAGTTGGGGAGACGGCGAAGATCCCGGCTCTACCTCCACGTCGAACGAGCGTCCGCGAAATCGACATGCGGAACGACGTTCTTATCGTGCGCCGCGCAGGCGGGTCAGACGCGGCCGAAGCGCTCGGCCGCGCGGGCACGGCGCCTGGCGGTTTCGAGCTCGCGGTCGCGAGGCTGCGCAGAGGTCACGAGCTCCGCGAGCAGCCGGGTGGTCGCCTCGGCGACCTCTTCGACTGCCTTGCTGAACGCGGACTCGTTGGCATGCGACGGGGCGTTCATGCCGCTCACCTTGCGGACGTACTGGAGCGCGGCTGCCTGGACCTCTTCCTCTGTCGTCGGCGGCTCGTAGTTGTAGAGAGAGCGAATGTTCCGGCACATGCCGCCAACTCTAATGGGCTCGCTCAGCTCGTCTTCGGAACGACCGCGCGGAAGACGGCGCGCTGGCCCTTCACGGTGACGGTGACCGTGACCCGGCTGCCCGGCGTCAGTGCGACGTCGTTGCCGTAGTGGTAGCCGCTGAGACCCTCACCGACACCGGTCATCATCGCGACCGCGACGTGCGTCGGCTGCTTGGCGCCCGGCGCCTGGACGACGATCGTCGGCTTCAGCGTCGTGACGACCGCGCCGCTCTTCGTGCAGATATGGACCTCGAGGTGGAAGATCCGCATTCCTGCGGGGACCCGGTCGAGCATCGCCATCTCGCCGCCGAGCATGACCTCGCCCGTCTTGAGCTTCCGCGCGCGGACCTCGGACGGCAGGTACATCTCCTCCCTCGGGCCGATCCCGAGCGCGAGGACGTACGAGGATGTCCTCGCGAGGTCTTTGGCCGAGCACGGGCCGGGGTCGGCGGACCCGCGGGCGAGGGCGGAGCCGGTGGTGGCCGACGCGGCGACGAGCGTTGCGAGCAGGACGAAGAGACGGGTGCGCATCGGGGTCTCCTTGTTCGCAGTTCGAGCACGGGCCGCGCCCCACGTCGGGCTCATGGAGCAACAGTCCGCCAGATGACCGGACCGCCACGGCTCATCCGTGGTCCATGCCGTCCATGCCGTCGTCGGCCATCGTCGAGGAGCCCGAGCCGCCCGATCCGCCGGCGGTTGCGACGTTGCTGTTGCTGCTGCTGCTGCTGCCGACGCTGTTACCGCTCGAGGCTTTCGGGGCCTTCACGGTCAGCATCTTTGCGTGGCTCATGCTGCTCCGGACCGGGTCCCAGATGTGGTAGCTACCGGCCTTGAGCGTCACGGTCAGGCGTGCCGTCTTTCCCACGGCGATCGTCGGCGTGCGCCGTGGAGAGAGGCCGGTGCCCATGATCGCGAGCCCGTGCGTCAGCTTCCCCTTGTTCACGGCGACGAGGGTGATCTGCCCGGCCGTGAGAGTCGTCGCAGAGACGGCCAGTCTTCCCTCGAGCAGCGAGACGTCGATCTCGCTCGCGCCGGCGGTTCGGACGAAGTCGGTCTCGACGCCCGCGAGCGCCACACCGGCGATCGCCAGGCCAAGACTTGCGATGGCGAGAGCGACGGACTTCCTACTCACCACGGCAGATGCGACTTCTCTTCCTCCGGGGAGGACACCTCCGGACGGTACCAAAGGACTTCAGTGCCCGAACGACGCGGACGAGCGTCTCGTCGCGAGGCTCGACCCGCACGCCGTGCCAGTGGAGTCGCGCCGAGTTGCGGGACGAACGTTCTCGCTCAGGCCGACGCGTTCGTGACGACGCGCCCGCCAGGGCCTTTCAGGTAGCGTCGAAAGCCGATGGATGCGTCCCACGACGTACTCGTGATCGGCGCAGGTTGTGCCGGGATGCGGGCGGCGATCGAGGCGCACGATGCGGGCGCCGACGTCGGCGTGGTCTCGAAGTTGCACCCGACCCGCAGCCACTCTGGCTCGGCGGAAGGCGGCATCAATGCTGCGCTCGGCAACGCGAAGGAGGACTCGCCCGAGACGCACGCCTTCGACACGGTCAAGGGATCGGACTTCCTCGCCGACCAGGACGCGGTCGAGATCTTCGCCCGCGAGGCGCCGGGCGACATCTACCAGCTCGAGCACTGGGGTGCGATGTTCACGCGCGCTGACGACGGAAAACTCGCGCAGCGGCCGTTCGGCGCTGCCGGCGCGCCCCGAACCATTTTCGCGGCGGACATCACCGGGCACGTCCTGATCCAGGTGCTCTACGAGCAGCTCGTCAAGCGCGGGATCAAGGTGTACGAGGAGTACTTCGCCTGGAAGCTCGTCGAGGACGGAGGACGGTGCCAGGGCGTTGTCGCCTGGGATCTCCTGCGCGGCGGCCTGAAGGCGCTTTCCGGCACGTCGGTGATCCTCGCGACCGGGGGGATCGGCCGGATCTATCGCATCACGACGAACGCGTACGCCTGCACCGGTGACGGGATCGGCGATGGCTCTCCGGGCTCGGGCTCGCGCTCGAGGACATGGAGTTCATGCAGTTCCACCCGACGACGCTGTATCCGACCGGGATCCTGATTACCGAGGGCTGCCGGGGCGAGGGCGCCTACCTGCTCAACGCCGACGGCGAGCGGTTCATGCAGCGCTACGCGCCGAACGCGCTCGAGCTCGCCTCGCGCGACGTCGTCTCCCGGTCGGAGCAGTCCGAGATCGACGCGGGGCGCGGGATCAACGGCAGCGTGATGCTCGACATGCGCCATCTCGGCTCGGCCAAGATCATCGACCGTCTGCCCGGGTCACGCGAGCTCGCGATCACCTACGCAGGGGTCGATCCAATCTACGACCCCGTTCCGGTGCGGCCGGGCGCCCATTACCACATGGGTGGCGTCGCGACCGACGTCGACGGGCTGACCGAGCTGCCCGGTCTCTACGCCGCGGGCGAGACGGCCTGCGTCTCGGTCCACGGCGCGAACCGGCTCGGCGGCAACTCACTCATGGAGACGATCACCTTCGGACGCCGTGCGGGGCGGGCGGCCGCCGAGGCGGCGCTCCTCCACCGCGGCTCGGCGGCCGTCCCGGCCTCGGCGCTCGCCGACGCGGAGTCCGAGCTCGCCACCCTGCTCGGACGGCGTGACGGCGAGCGCGCCTGGAAGATCCGCGAGGACCTCGGCGCGTCGATGCTCGACAACTTCGGCGTCTTCCGCCGCGAAGACCAGATGCAGGAGGAGAGCGGGATCATCGACGGGCTCCTCGAGCGCTACGAGGACGTCGTCGTCGAGGACAAGGGCGACGTGTTCAACAGCGATCTGACCCAGGCGCTCGAGCTCGGCGGCTGCCTCGAGCTCGCCGCGTGCATGCTGCGCGGCGGGATCGAGCGGAAGGAGAGCCGGGGCTCACACGCGCGGCCGACCGACTATCCCGAGCGGGACGACGAGCACTTCCTCAAGCACTCGGTGATCCGCTGGGTCGACGGCCGGCCCGAGCTCGACTGGAAGCCGGTGACGATCACCAAGTGGCAGCCGGCCGAGAGGACGTACTGATGCCCAGATGGTTGATGCTCGCGCCACTCGTACTCGTGCTTGCAGCCTGCGGTGGCGGTAAGTCGACCTCCAGCTCGGACAATCCGCTCGTCGATGCCGCCAACGCGACGGCCGAGGCGGGGAGCGAGCAGGACGCCACGTCCGGCAAGGTGACCTACGACACCCCGGACGGCAGAACGACACTCGTGCTGCGTGGTGACGGCGGCTACAACCACACGACGGACGAGGGCTGGCAGCACCTCGTGGTCAGCGTGCCGAACTCGGCAAGTCCGTGCTCGACCAGATCTTCATGAAGAACGTGCTCTGGATGAAATCGCCCATCTTCACGGGCCAGATCCCGAAGGGCAAGGAGTGGGTCAAGGTGGACGTCAACAAGGCCGGCACGAACCTTGGCTTCAACTTCAAGGCGCTGATGGGTCAGACGCCCGCCGACGTGCTCGAGCAACTCCAGCGCACCGCCACCCCGGTCAAGACGATCGGGACGGAGCAGATCGACGGCGTCGAGACGACCCACTATCGTGCGGCGATCGACACGAGGAAGATCCCCGCGGCCGACAAGTTCCAGAAGCTGACGCGGTCGGTCTACAAGCCGATCGACGTGTGGGTGGACGGCGACGGCCGTGTGCGCCAGGTGCGGTTCGACTACACGGCGAAGATCGACCCGGCAATGGCGCAGCGGGCACGGGTGTTGCTGACGATGAAGCTCTCCGACTTCGGCCAGACCGTCGATGTTGCGCCTCCCGCGCCGAAGCTCACCGTCGACGCGTCGGCGCCGGTAGGAAGCGGCTGGTGCAGGTCACGGTCAAGATCTGGCGCGTCGACCCCCAGTCGGGCGAGCGGGCACTGCGCGAGTACGAGGTGGACGCGCCCGAGTGGGTGACGCTGCTCGACGTGCTCGACATCGTCAAGGACCGCCACGACGGGACGCTCGCCTTCCGCAAGAGCTGCCGGATGATGATCTGCGGCTCGTGCGCGATGCGGATGGACGGCGCCGCGGTGCTCGCCTGCAAGGTGCGCATGTTCGAGATGGCGCAGGCCGGCCACGTTCCGGTCGTCTCGGCGATGGGGAACCTGCCGATCGTCAAGGACCTCGTCGTCGACATGGAGCCGTTCTGGGCGAAGTTCCGCGCAGTCGATCCGTACCTGCGACCGGGATACGACGAGCCGCCCGGCGGCCGCGAGCACCTCATCTCGCCCGAGCGGCTGAACGTGATCCACAAGGAGTCGCTCTGCATCAACTGCGGCGCGTGCGTCTCGGAGTGCAACGCGATGGAGTCCGACCCCGATTTCCTCGGACCGCAGGCGCTCGCGAAGGCCATGCGCTTCGCCGGCGACCCGCGTGACGGTGCGAAGCTCGACCGGCTCGAGATGGTGAACGGCAAGAACGGCGTCTGGCAGTGCACCCGCTGCTACTTCTGCAACGAGCGCTGCCCGAAGGGCGTCGACCCGCGCGACGCGATCGCGAAACTCGGCGCCGAGTCGGTCAAGGAGGGCATCGACCGCGACATGGGCGCGAAGCACGCGAAGTGGTTCGTCCACTCGGCGCGCACGACGGGCTGGCTGCGCGAGACCGAGCTTGTGCCGAAGACGCAGGGCATCGTCGAGTCGATCAAGCAGACACGGTTCGCGCTCAAGCTGGCGCGCGTCGGGAAGGTGCCGACGCCGTTCCCGCCGCACGTGGCGAAGAACGTGCGCGAGGCGCGGCGGCTGTACGACCTCGTGCAGGAGCAGGGTCGGAGCGGCTACGCCGGCATCGTCCAGGGCGAGCCCGCGCTCGCGAAGCTCGCGCACGGCCACCGCGAGGGCGAGCGCGACCCGTACGGCGAGGGCTCGTTCGTGCGTCCCAAGCCGCTCGCGACCGAGGAGGCTACGCAGTGAGCGCGAACGGCACCGAGCTCAGGCGCGTCGCCTACTACAAGGGTTGCCTCGCATCGCTCTCGGCGAAGGAGCTCGACTCAGCGACCCAGGCGCTCGCGCCGAGGGTCGGCCTGGAGCTCGAGGAGCTCGAGTCGGTCACCTGCTGCGGCGCCGGCGACATCCACGAGGCAGAGCCCGACTACTACCTGCATCTGAACGCGCGCATCCTGGCCTATGCCGCGGCGACCGGGTGCGACACGCTGCTCACGGTCTGCAACGTCTGCACGCTGAATCTGCGCCAGGCGAACTGGCAGCTCATCGGCGACGCCGAGCTGCGCACCCGCGTGAACGAGAATCTCGTCTCGGTCGGCGTCCCCGCGTACGAACAGGACGTCGACGTGCGCCACCTGCTCTGGGAGCTCTCCGAGGGCGACGGCTTCGAGCGGTTGCAGGGCGCGGCGCACAAGGGTCTGAAGGGCCTGAAGATCGCGCCGTTCTACGGCTGCCAGATCCTGCGCCCGTCGCGGATCCTCGGCTTCGAGGACCCCGACAGCCCGTCGTCGCTCGAGCGGATCATCGAGGCCTGCGGCGGCGAGGTCGTCGACTACCCGGCCAAGCTCAAGTGCTGCGGCTTCCCGATCATCCAGGCGCGCGAGGACACAGCCCTCGGCGAGCTGATCCAGCCGATCCAGCAGGCGGTCGAGGCAGGAGCCGACGCGATGGTGACGCCGTGCCCGCTCTGCCACCTCTCGCTCGATGCGTGGCAGTCCAAGTTGAAGAACTCGTCGGGCGAGAGCTTCGACCTGCCGATCCTCCACCTCTCGCAGCTGATCGGCGTCGCCGCCGGTCTCGCTGAGTCGGAGCTGAAGTTCAAGCGACATGTGGTCTCGGTGAAACCGTTCACCGAAAAGCTCGAGGCCTAGGTGGACGGTCAGAGCGTCGTCTCGCCGGAGGTGATCGCGCGTTACGCAAGCGACGCCGCCTGCGAGGTGGCCGGGGTGGCCCGTGTGGTCGAGGGCGTCCGCAAGGGTGTGCGCGTGGACGGCGGTGAGATCGTGCTGCACCTGGCGCTCGACTGGGGCGTCTCGATCCCGGAGGTCGGTGCGAGCGTGCAGAGACGACGTCGCCGACTACCTGGAGCGTATGACGGAGGTCCGGCCGGCCGCCGTCGACGTGGTGGTCGAGGAGATCGGTGCCCCCGCCTAGGCTCGCAGGCCTGACGAAGCTCACGCTGGAGACGGCGCCGCCCGTGTGCCAGGGCTGCGCCTGGTGGCAGACGCGCCGGCGCGAGTTCGACAAGGAGCGCTGGATGGAGCGAGTCGAGCTCGACTTCGGTCCGTTCGGCACCGTCTACTACGACGGCGACGGCCGCCTCCTCGGCTCGATGCAGTACGGCCCGGCGCCGCTCTTCCCGCGCGCGCAGGAGCTGCCGGCCGGGCCGCCCTCCGACGACGCGATGCTCGTCACGTGCGCCTACCTGATCGACGACTCGAGCCCATGGGTGCTGCAGTCGCTCTTCCTGGCCGCGATCGGCGAGGCCCGCGACCGCGGCGTCCCCGCGATCGAGGCATTCGCCTACCGCTATGCCGAGGGCGAGTCGGCGCATGAGCGCTTCCGCGTGCACAAGACGGTGTTCCCGGCGGACTTCCTCGAGGACTTCGGCTTCCGCATCGTCCACTCGGCCGGCCGCGTCGGCCTCGCGAGGCTCGAGCTGGGAGGCCTCGTGCCGGTGCTCGAGGGCCGCCGTGCCAGCGTCTTGCGGGCGCTGAAGGAAGCGTTCCTCCCGAATCCGGTTCCGGCGCCTCGGCCGTAGCGCATTGCCGCTGGGCGCCCGTTGCACCCAGGTCGGAAGTCAGTCGCAGCTGGGGGAAGGGCACTCGGCCCTTCCCCCAGCTCGCGCGCTGCTAGGCCGCCTGCTGTCTTGCAAGCAGAGTCGACTCGGAGAGCGCGCCGCTGCCGCGGGCGATCGCAAGCGCGTCGATCACGCGCCGGAAGTTCTTCGCGTCGAGCTGTTTTGGAATCTCCCAGACCCCGACGGCCTTTCCCCCGTGCCAGAGATCGAACGCGATCCGAACGAGCAACGCCTCGCCGGTCGACATGGTCGACTGCTCGTGCTCGAGACCCTCGAAGTCGAAATCGTCCTCGCGGATGTACGGAGCGGTCTTCTCGGCGATCTGGGGCGCCGTGAGGATGTGGCGAACTGACAGGTACCCGGCATGAAGCACGAGTGCACCTCCTGGTGTGAGTTGACGACTGCGCGTCGTCGCGCTGGCAAGGGCTGCCACGTCGCAATGCCCTCCGCTCGTCGAAGCTAGCAGACGCTCCTTGGTCGCCGGGAGCGCAGACGCCGTCGTGGCCGAAGCGCAACTCCTCCGACACCACCTGTCAACATCGCTTCCGCGAAGGCCGGCCGACTGTCAGGCGGCGGCGCGCGCGCCCGCGAGCAGCAGCTCCGCGATCTGGATCGCGTTCAGCGCTGCGCCCTTGCGCAGGTTGTCGCTCGCGAGGAACAGCGCGAGGCCCTGCTCGACGGTCGGGTCGCGGCGGATGCGGCCGACGAGCACGTCGTCGATCGCCTTCGCCTTGCCCGGCGAGGGGAAGTCCTCGACGCGCACCGACGGCGCCGCCGCGAGCAGCTCGCGCGCGCGCTCGGCGCTGAGCGGCTGCTCTGTCTCGAGCCACACCGCCTCGGCGTGGCCGACCATCACCGGAACGCGCACGCACGTCGCCTGGATCGGCAGGTCGGGCAGCTCCATGATCTTGCGCGTCTCGTCGCGCAGCTTCGACTCCTCGTCGAACTCCTCGCCGTCGAACTCCCAGTCCATGCGCAGGTCGTGTTCGTCGGGTGTCTCGTTGCGGAGGCGCTCCATCGCCTGCGCGCCTGCGCCCGAGACCGACTGGTAGGTGGCGACGCGCACGCGCACGAGACCCGCTTCGTCGTGGAGCGGTTTGAGGACACAGCTGAGCGGGATCGTGCAGCAGTTCGGGTTCGCGACGATGCCCTCGTTTTCTAGCGCTCGGCCGCCGTTCACCTCGGGCACGACGAGCGGGATGCCCGGCTCGAGCCGATAGGCAGACGACTTGTCGACGGCGACCGCACCGCCGCTCACGGCGTGGGGGACGAGCTCGCGCGAGGCGCCGGTGCCGACGGAGAAGAGAAAGATGTCGACGTCGCCGCGGGAGAGCGCCTCGGGGGTTGCCTCTTCGACGGTGTGGCCGCCATCGAGTTGCTTGCCTGCCGACCGCGCTGACGCGAACACGCGCACGTTCTCGAAGCCGTGCTCGCGGAGTAGCCCGAGGGTGACGGTGCCGACGGCGCCGGTGCCGCCGACGACGCCGATGCGGGTCTGCTCAGTCAAGGTCGAACGCCCCAAGGTCGAAAGCGTCGTGCAGGGCCCGGACGGCCTGGTCGACCTGGCCGGTCTCGACGTGGCAGGCGATCTTCACCGGCGAGGTGGAGACGACGACCGGCGCGATTCCCTCGCGCTCGAGCGTCGCGAACGTCTTCGCAGCGATGCCGGGATGGCTCTTCATGCCGGCGCCGATCACGGAGACCTTGCCGAGGTCGTCACGCGCGCTCCACGCGACGCCGAGCGAGTCGAGCGCGCGGCTCGCGTCGAGCTTGTCCTCGACCGACGCCGAGAAGACGATCTCCGGTCCGGTCTGCACGATCGTGTCGACGTTCACCGCCGCCTCGGCGAGCGCGCCGAAGAGGGTGGCGGGCGAGACGCCGTCAACGCGGTACACGGTCTCCTTGCGCTGGTGCACGACTGCCGAGATGAGCGCCTTCTCGAGCATCTGTTCGTCCTCCTCGCGAATCCAGGTGCCGACCGCATCGTCGAACGACGAGCGGACGTGCAGGCTCACATTGTGGCTGCGCGCGACCTCGACGGAGCGAGTCGCCATCACGCCGGCGCCCGACGCGGCCATCTCGAGCATCTCTTCGTGCGAGACCTCGTCGAGCTTGCGCGCGTTCGGCACGAGCCGCGGGTCGGCCGTGAAGACGCCGGCGACGTCGGTGTAGATCTCGCAGGAATCGGCGCCGAGGGCGGCGGCGAGCGCGACCGCGGTCGTGTCGGAGCCGCCGCGGCCGAGCGTCGTCACGTCCTGCGAATGCTCCGAGACGCCCTGGAAGCCGGCGACGAGCACGATCTCGCCGCGGTCGAGCGCCTCGTGGATCCGGTGGGCGCGCACCTCGACGATCTTCGCCTTCGTGTGCGTGGCGTCGGTGACGATCCCGGCCTGCGAGCCGGTGAGCGAGGTCGCGGTGTGGCCGAGGTCGATGATCGCCATCGCGACGAGGGCGCACGAGATGCGCTCGCCGACCGAGACGAGCATGTCGATCTCGCGCGGCGCGGGGTGGTCGGAGATCTCGTGTGCGAGCCGGAACAGGTCGTCGGTCGTAGCGCCCATCGCCGAGACGACGGCGACGACGCGGTTGCCCGCGTCCTTTGCGGCGACACAGCGACGCGCGACGCGCTTCAGCTTCACGGTGTCGCCGACGGAGGTGCCGCCGAACTTCATCACGACGAGGCCCGGCGAGCGCGGCGCATGCTCGACGGCGGGGACGGCTTCGTAATCGGTCACAGGCACGGCTGAACAGTGTGCCGGTTACATCTCCCGCCGGCCCGAGAGTGCGCGGCCGAGCGTCACCTCGTCGGCGTACTCGAGATCGCCGCCGACCGGGAGGCCGCTCGCGAGTCGTGTCACGCGGACGCGATCTCCCAGGAGAGTGCGCACGCGGTCGGCGAGGAAGGCGGCGGTCGCCTCGCCGGTCATCGTCGGGTTCGTCGCCAGCACGACCTCCTGCACACCGTTCGTGTCGACGCGCTGCAGGAGCTCGTCGATCCGCAGGTCGCCCGGCTCGACGCCGTCGAGCGGGCTGAGGGCGCCCCCGAGGACGTGGTAGAGCCCGCGGTACTCGTGCGTGCGCTCGAGGGAGACGACGTCGACCGGCTGTTCGACAACGCAGATGGTGGTGTGGTCGCGGCGCGCGTCGAGGCAGATCGCGCAGGTCTCCTCCTCGGTCAGGTTCCCGCACTCGCGGCAGAAGCGGACGCGCTCTTTCACCTCGGTCAACGCGGCGGCGAGCGCGCCCGCCTCCTCGGCCGGTCGCTGGAGGATGTGGAACGCGAGCCGCTGAGCGGTGCGCTGCCCGATCCCGGGCAGGCGCGTCAACTGAGCGACGAGGTTCTCGACCGAGGGGCTGAACACCGCGCCATTGTGCCCGCGACCATCGGCCGGACTGTCTTTTCGGGCCACGGCCTGGAAAAACCGGCACGTCCGCAATGGGCCCGGCTCACGCCGCGATCGCAGGAGAAGGCCGGCGTGGCTACATGCCGGGCAGGTGCCCGAGGCCCTCGAGGCCGCCCGGCAGGAGCGCGCTTACCCTCGATTCGAGCAGCGCGTGGCCTTCGCGCAGAGCCTGGTTCACCGCTGCGGTGACGACGTCGCCCAAGAGCTCCGGGTCGTCGGGGTCGATCGCCTTCGGGTCGATCTCGATCTTCAGGATCTCGCCGCCGGCGGTCGCGGTCACCTTGACCATGCCGCCGCCCGCGCTGGCCGTGACCGTCTCGTTCGCCGCCTCCTCCTGAATGCGCTGCAGCTCCTCCTGCATCTTCATCGCCTGCTCGGCGAGCTTGTCGAAGTCGGTGCTCATGCCCGCTCCGGTGCCGGAAAAGCAGACATCTCCGCCGCCTGCCCGCCGGCTCCGACGAGCCTACGGTGCGTGGGCAAACCTCCGGTTGGACGGCTCATGTCAGCTCCTGCGCGTCGAAGGTCTGCTTCATCAGCTCCACGATCTCCTCCTCGGTCGCCGGATGCTCGGTCTCGTCGGCCGCGTGTTCCCGCTCCTCGCCGAGCGCGAACACGAGCGCGAGTCTGCGGCCGGTCACCTCGTAGAGCGCGTCGAGCAGCAGTTCGACGTTCTTCGGCTCCTCCGCCTTGCTCAGGTGGAACTTCGCGGCGGGCGCGAACTCGAGCGTCAGCGTGTCGCCTTCGAGTGCGGCGGGGTGCGCCTCGGCGAGCATCGCCGCCGTCGGGATCGAGCGCTCCTCGACCGCCGGCAGGACCGTGCGCCGCCACGCCTCCTGCAGCTGCTCGAGCTCGAGCGACGGCGGCGCGAGATCGTCCGGAGCCTCGCGGCGGCACCTCGGGTACGTTCGTCTCTGTCCGCCGCCAGGGGTGCAGCGGCGCGACGTGCGGTGCGTGGCCGTGCTCGAGACGTTCGAGCCGGAACGCGAGCGCCTCGCGCGAGAGATCGGAGCCGGGCCGGGTCACCTTGACGAGCCCGAGCTCGAGCGGCAGGCGCGGGTCGCCGCCCTGACGCATGTCGTCGACGGCGACGTGCAGCAGGTCGATCAGCCGGATCACGGTCGGCGCGCCGAGCTGGTTCGCCTGCTCGCGCAGCCGCTCGCGCGTCTCCTCGGTCACCGGCAGCGTCTCCGGCACCTCGCCGGTGTGCTGGACGAGCATCAGGTGCCGCAGGTGCTCGAGCAGGTCGAGGACGAGCCGGCCGAGGTCCTGCCCCTGCTCGGAGAGCTCCTCGAGGAAGACGAGCGCACCGGCGGTGTCGCCGTCGACGACGAGGTCGCAGAGGCGGAACAGCACCTCCTCCTCGATCGCGCCGAGCAGCTGCAGCACGTCCTGCACCGTGATCGTGCCGCCGGTCGCCGCGGCGAGCTGGTCGAGCGTCGAGACGGCGTCGCGGAACGACCCGCGCGCCGAGCGCGCGACGAGCGCGAGCGCCGTGTCCGGCACGTCCATGCCCTCGCCGTCTGCCACCCGCCGTAGCAGGCGCACGAGGTCGGGCAGGCGCGGCCGCTGGAAGACGAACGTCTGGCAGCGCGAGCGCACGGTCGGCAGCACCTTCTGCAGCTCGGTCGTGCAGAACACGAAGAGCAGGTGCGGCGGCGGCTCCTCGATCAGCTTCAGCAGGGCGTTCCAGGCCGCGTCGGTGAGCTGATGCGCCTCGTCGAGGATGTAGACCTTCGACCGTCCTTCGACCGGTTGGAGCACGACACGGTCGCGGATGTCGCGGATGTCGTCGATGCCGCGCTGCGACGCGGCGTCCATCTCGATCACGTCGAGCGAGCTGCCGTTCGTGATTCCGACGCACGCGTTGCAGGTGTTGTCGGGCTCCGGTGTCGGGCCGTGCGCGCAGTTGACGGCCTTCGCGAGGATTCGCGCCAGCGAGGTCTTGCCGGTGCCGCGCGGGCCGGCGAAGAGGTAGGCCTGGCGGACCTTGTCCGGTCTGGATCGCGTTCGTCAGCGTCCGCACCACCGCCTCCTGCCCGACGACCTCGCCGAAGGTCTGCGGACGGTACTTGCGGTACAGCGCGGCCACGAGACGATTCAAGCAGATCGAGACGCCGCCGGCCTCTGTGCCGCCCCAGTGGGAAACATCAATCAAAAGCGATTGAAAACACAGAAACTCTTATTTGCTTTCTATTAGTCAGTGACTTACCCTCGCAGTGCCCATCGAACGAACGGGAGAGACAATTCCATGAGTCCGTCACCTGTACCGGCCGGTAGCAGCCTCGAGAAGAAGGATCGCTGGTCGGCCGGCGTCACCCCGTACGCCGAAATGGGGTACTACGACGCCGATTACGTCCCGAAGGACACCGACATCCTGTGTGCCTTCCGCATCACGCCGCAGCCCGGCATCGACGCCATCGAAGCCGCCGCTGCCGTAGCGGGCGAGTCCTCAACGGCAACCTGGACGGTCGTCTGGACCGACCGCCTGACCGACCACAAGCACTACCAGGCAAAGGCCTACCGCGTCGAGCCGGTCCCCGGCACCGACCAGTTCATCGCCAGGATCGCCTACGACATCGATCTCTTCGAGGAGGGCTCCGTCGCGAACCTGACCTCGTCGATCATCGGCAACGTCTTCGGATTCAAGGCGCTCAAGGCGCTTCGCCTCGAGGACATGCGGATCCCGACGCACTACGTCAAGACCTTCACCGGCCCGCCACACGGGATCGTGATGGAGCGCGAGTACCTGGACAAGTTCGGCCGCCCGTTGCTGGGCGCCACCGTCAAGCCGAAGCTCGGCCTCTCGGCCAAGAACTACGGACGCGTCGTCTACGAGGCGCTCGTCGGCGGCCTCGACTTCACCAAGGACGACGAGAACATCAACTCCCAGCCGTTCATGCGCTGGCGCGACCGCTACCTGTACGCGATCGAAGGCGTGCAGAAGGCGCAGGCCGGCAGTGGCGAGATCAAGGGCCACTACATGAACGTCACGGCCGGGACGATGGAGGACATGTACGAGCGGGCCGAGTTCGCGAAGGAGATCGGCAGCGTCATCTGCATGATCGACCTCACGATCGGCTACACCGCCATCCAGTCGATGGCCAAGTGGTGCCGCGCGAACGGTCTCATCCTCCACCTCCACCGGGCAGGCCACGGCACGTACACGCGCCAGAAGACGCACGGAGTCAGCTTCCGCGTGATCGCCAAGTGGTGCCGTCTGATGGGCGTCGACCACATCCACGCCGGCACGGTCGTCGGCAAGCTCGAAGGCGACCCGCACGCGACGAAGGGCTTCTACGACACGCTGCGGGAGAACTTCATCCCGGAGAACCCGGAGCTCGGGATCTACTTCGACCAGCACTGGGCCTCGATGCCCGGCACGATGCCCGTCGCCTCGGGCGGGATCCATGCCGGCCAGATGCACCAGCTCCTCCATTACCTGGGCGAGGACGTCGTGCTCCAGTTCGGCGGCGGGACGATCGGCCACCCGATGGGGATCCGCGCCGGAGCGACCGCGAACCGCGTCGCCGTCGAGGCGATGATCCAGGCGCGCAACGAGGGCAAGGACTACTTCCAGGAAGGCCCGGACATCCTCGAGAAGGCGGCCAAGGGCTGCCCCGAGCTGAACGCGGCGCTCCAGATCTGGAAGGACATCACGTTCAACTTCGAGTCCACGGACGTGCCGGACTACGTCTCGACCCCGTCCGTCGGGTACTAGGGAGGTACGAAGAGATGAGGATCACTCAAGGCACCTTCTCGTTCCTGCCCGACTTCACCGACGAGCAGATCGAAGCGCAGATCCGGTACTCGGTGAGCAACGGCTGGTCGATCTCGATCGAGTACACCGACGATCCGCACCCGCGGAACGCCTACTGGGAGATGTGGGGCCTGCCGCACTTCGATCTCACGGTCGAGCAGATCGAGACCGTCATGCGCGAGGTTCGCGCGTGCCGTGAGGCGTTCCCCGAGGCATACATCAAGGTGATCGCCTACGACGCGTCCTACGGCCGTCAGACGAGCGCGATGAGCTTCATCGTCAACCGACCGACGGTCGAGCACGGCTTCGAGCTCGAGCGGACGGAAGACCGCGACCGCGTGATGCGGTACCGCCTGATCCACAAGAGGGCGGCGACCGGCACGGTTGAGCTCGGCAACGCGCCGATGCGCGGCGCCGACCCGGCAACGAACGGCGCGTGAGCGGAACACCCTTCGGAATGGTGCGCAATCCGCCGGCGGCTCCCGTGGAGGAGCCGGCGGCGGTTGCGCTCGCTGAGCCGGAGGGCGAACGGCCGATTCCGGACGAGGCCGACCTCGGTGCCGCACTCGAGGAGACGAACGTCATCGAGGTGCTCGAGCAGCTCGATCGCGAGCTGATCGCGCTCGCCCCGGTGAAGACGCGCATCCGCGAGATCGCCGCGCTGTTGCTCGTCGATCGCCTGCGCCACGAGGTGGGGCTCGGCTCCGACCGTCCATCTCTGCACATGTCCTTCACCGGCAATCCGGGCACGGGCAAGACGACGGTTGCGATGAAGATGGCCCAGATCCTGCACCGCCTCGGCTACATCGCCGAACCGCGCGTCGTGGCCTGTACTCGGGATGACTTGGTGGGCCAATACGTCGGCCACACGGCGCCGAAGACGAAGGAAGTGCTGCGCCGCGCCTACGGCGGCGTGCTCTTCATCGACGAGGCGTACTACCTCTACCGGCCCGAGAACGAGCGCGACTACGGCCAGGAGGCGATCGAGATCCTGCTCCAGGTGATGGAGGCCGAGCGCGACAAGCTCGTCGTGGTATTTGCGGGCTACAAGGACCGGATGGACGAGTTCTTCCGCTCCAATCCGGGCCTCAGCTCGCGCGTTGCGCACCACATCGACTTCCCCGACTACGACGTCGACGAGCTGATGGCGATCGCGCACCTGATGATGGACCAGCAGAACTACAAGCTCGGGGAGGGTGCGGAGGAGGCGTTCCGTGAGTACCTCGAGCGCCGGGTCAAGCGCCCGCGCTTCGCCCACGGTCGCAGCGTCCGCAACTCGATCGACCGCGCGCGGCTGCGCCAGGCGAACCGCCTTTTCGCCGACGGCAGAGGCTTGCTCTCGCGTGACGACCTGATGACGATCACGCCCGACGACATCCTGAAGAGCAGCGTCTTCGCGGAGGACCGCGAGCCCGAAGACGACGGCCCGGCTCAGCAGCACCCACTGGGCGCGGTCTAGGAAGGAGCACCCATGGCACGGCCGATCATCCTCGGCGTCGTCGGCGACTCGGCGGCAGGCAAGACGACCCTCACCCGCGGCCTCGTGCGCGTGCTCGGCGAGGACAACGTGACGCACGTCTGTGTCGACGACTACCACTGCTACGACCGCAGGCAGCGCGCCGAGCGGAACATCACGCCGCTGCACCCGGACTGCAACTACATGGACATCATGGCCCAGCACCTCGGGCACATGCGCGCGGGCGAGCCGTTCCTGAAGCCGGTGTACCGGCACGACGACGGCACGTTCGGGCCGCCGGTGCGGATCGAGCCGAAGCAGTTCGCTGTGATCGACGGCTTGCTCGGCTACTACACGGAAGACCTGCGCCGCCTCTTCGACGTGCGGGTCTACCTCGCACCGCCCGAGGAGCTCCGCCGCAAGTGGAAGGTGCAGCGCGACTGCTCGCGCCGCGGCTACACGACCGACCAGGTGCTGGCCGAGCTCGACAAGCGCGAGCCCGACTCGGAGGCCTTCATCCGGCCGCAGCAGCAACACGCGGACATCGTCGTTTCGTTCCTTCCGGGCGGCGACGACCAGGAGCACCTCGATGCCGAGCTGGTGCTGCGCTCCTCGCTCCGGCACCCCGACCTGAGCTCGGTGCTGAACGGCGCGCTCGACCAGGGCATCAAGGTGAACGAGCGCGACGGCGAGGTGCACATGTTCATCCCGGGCACCTTCGACCGGGAGCTCGCCGAGAAGCTCGAGGAGACGATCTGGGAGCGGCTGCATTTCGCAAGCCACCTGCGCACTGACCGGCTGGGCGAGTTCACGATCGGTACCGAGCTGCACCGCTCCGAGTCGCTCGCGCTGATCCAGCTGCTGATCCTCTACCACCTCTTCACCGCCACGGCCAGCGTCGCCCTGGGAGGCCAGGGCACCCGTGAGCCCGAGGCGGAGACCGAAGCCGTTGCGAGCTAAGACGAGTCTGGCCTGACCGATCGGGCCGGGTTGCCGGGCACTCGGCGGCCTGCTAGGGGATCGTCAGGCCGAGCTTTCCCCGCGTGTGCGTCGTCGGCAGCGCCCGCAGCAGCTCGCCCGCCCGGTCGAGCGGCTGGCTGGCTTCGAGCGGAACGCGAACTGAGCCGGCGTCGAGGAGCTCCGCGAGGCGGTGCAGGTTTTCCGGCTTCGGCTCGGCCATGACGTTGAAGCGCCCTGGGCCTTCGCCGGCGGCGCCGATCGGCGAGGCGAACCGCCCGCCGGTCGCGAGCAAGGAGAAGTCCGGGGTCTGCGAGGCGACGTCGAGGATGGCGTCGACGCCGTCGGGTTGCGCCTCCCGCACGGCGGCCGCGACGTCCTCGCTCCGGTCGATCAGGCTGCCGACGCCGAGCGCGCTCGCGTAGGCGTGATCCTCGGCCAGCACGGGTGCGATCACATTCGCGCCTGCGCCGGCGGCGAGCTGGACGAAGAAGCTGCCGACTCCGCCGGTGGCGCCGACGACGAGCACCGTCTCGCCCGGAGCCGGCGCGAGTGCGTCGAACGCAGCGACCGCGGTGACCGCCGCGAGTGGCGCCGCACCCGCGTGGGCGAAGTCGAGGCTCCGGGGCTTCGTCGCCACGAAGAGGTCCTCCGGGACGGTGATCAGCTCCGTCCATGTCCCGGCGTGCACGGTCGGGTACGCGTGGAGGAGGAAGCCGAAGACCTCGTCGCCGGCCTGGAAGCGCGTGACTGCAGAGCCGACCTGCTCGACGACGCCGGCGAAGTCGCGTCCGAGCGTGACGGGAAACTCGTGCTCGATCATCCCGCCGAGCGCGCCGGCCGCGATGAACGCGTCGACCGGGTTGACCGAGGACGCGTTCACGCGAACGAGCAATTCGCCGTCGTCCGGCTCAGGCTCCGCAATGTCGTCTCGCAGCGCCGGTTCGGCCTCGAAGGCGTCGAGGGTGAAAGCTCGCATCAGGTCTCCTTCTCCGGGTCGTCGGCAGTCATCTGACAGGCGGTGGCAGGCCCTCGAGCGTCGCGGACAGCGCCTCGTCCCAGCCACAGACCGTGCAGGCGTGCCGGACGGCTGAACGGGCGAAGGCGAGAGCGGCTTCGTGCCGGTCGTCCGTGACGCGGACGTCGTCCCAGTCGAGGATGTATTCACCGAGCGTGGTATCCCAGCGTGCAGCCGGCGGTGAGAGCGTCGCGGTCTCGAAACCCGCCGGCGCGGGGTGGGCGTAGGCGTAGAACGCGGCGTGCGGGTAGCGGTCGTCGCCGGGCCACCAACCGACCGCGACCTCCTGCGCATCCATAGCGTTGCGCGTGATGAAGTCTTGCGCCGGAGGGTCGGCGGGCGACCCCGAGAAGAGGCTGACCGCGAGGTCGAACGACCCCCACCAGGCATTGACCGGTGTCGAGCGACCGCGGTATGGCGCACGGAGCGCGGCAAGGACGAGAGCGGCGCGAGTTGCCGCCGCGAAGTACACGGCGACCTGCGAGGGATCGTAGGTCGCGTGCTCGTAATCCTCGTCGAGCGCTTGCGCCCACGCGGTCTCCTGCGGCTGGAGACCGACCTCCAGAGGGCCTCCGAGCCTGCGAACCGCGTCGAGCACGCTGCGCGTGACCTCGCCGACGGGCCGGTCGGGTGCGAGCGCGACGTGGTGTCCTCGCCCGTCGCTGTGCTCGACGAGGGCGCGGTGGGTCAGCAGGTCGAGCACGACGACGAGTGCGCCCGAACCGTCGGGCGCCGGCAGCGGAAGCGTCTCCCAGCCGCGGGCGGTGAGCCGCAGCGCGGCGTGCTGGAGCTGTGGCTCCGGTGGCGCGAGCGCCGCGGCGAGCTTGCCCAGAACCTGGGTGTGCGCGTGGAGCGTGTCGCGCGTCGCGCGCCACGCTTCGTAGGGAAGCGCCGGCCATTCCGGAGGCATGGGCGCACGCTACCGGGCCGGTGCTGAGGCAGGCCCGCCGCGAACGGCGGCGAGCCTGCCCGGCGTGGATCGCTTCGGGGCTCAGCGGCTCGCGACGCTGACGACCTCGAACTGCGCGTTGACGTAGACCGTGACGGGCGTGCCGTCGGCCTTCGTCATGTGCGCCTCGTAGAGGGCGTTGCCGTCGGCGTCGGTCTCGACGCGCACGATCGTGCCGCCCGGGACCTTGGCCTCGGCCGCGGCGGTCACCTTGCTCGCGGTGTCGCCGGTGAGCAGCGTCTCGTCGCTCCGCTGGCCGCCCGGCTGGCCGTTCCACTGGCCGTGCCCGCCGGGTGGCGCCGGCGCGGTCGTCGAGGGCGTGGTGGTCGTCGTGGTCGAGCCCGTGCCGCTTGCCGCGCTCGCGATGCCGTAGCTGCCGGCCGCGAGCCCGAAGACCACCGCGCCGATTGCCGCCAGCCGCGGCAGCGACCTCTGTTGCTTGTCCATCTCTCACATCCCTTCGTGTCGGGGTTCTCGACCAGCGTCCCGGCAGCGAGCTCGGAACGCCCTGTGGCGAACCTGGGAAAGCGATGTGAGTCGACCGTCCCGCAGCTTGACAGCCCATCCCCTGCGTTCTCACAGACGGCTCACAGGAAACGGTGACACGATGGCCCCATGAACCCGATCGACTCAGCGCCCTCCGCACCCGGCGTGGGACGCCGGATCCTGGTCGTCGACGACGAGCCGTCGATCGTCGATGCCGTGGCGACCGCGCTTCGGTACGAAGGCTACGACGTCGACGAGGCCTCGAACGGCCGCGACGCGCTCGGCGCCGTCGCGCGGAGCGAGCCGGACCTGATCGTCCTCGACTGGATGCTCCCCGACCTCGACGGGATCGAGGTCGGCAAGCGGCTGCGCGAGCAGGGCTTCAAGACCGCGATTCTCTTCCTGACCGCGAAGGACTCGACCGAGAACAAGGTCGAGGCGCTCCGCGCCGGCGGCGACGACTACGTGACGAAGCCGTTCAGCCTCGCCGAGATCGTCGCGCGCATCCAGGCGATCCTCCGGCGCTCGGCCAGCGACCTGCCCGGTGACGTGCTCCGCGTCGGCGATCTCGTCCTCGACGAGAGCCGTCACGAGGTCTTCCGCGGGAAGACGCAGGTCTCGCTCACGGCCACCGAGTTCGCTCTCCTGCGGTTCTTCATGCTCAACCCGCGCCGCGTGCTGACCAAGGGCCAGATCCTCCAGAACGTCTGGCACTACGACTTCGGCGGCAACGCGAATGTGGTCGAGACGTATGTGAGCTACCTGCGCAAGAAGCTCGACTCGCTCGGGCCGCCGCTGATCAAGACGGTGCGGCAGGCCGGCTACATGCTCGAAGCCGCGCACCGATGATCCCGCTCCGGAGCCGGCAGAGCCGGCACCTCCGCTCCTGGAGCCTCCGCGCCGTTTCCCGGCTCCGGCCGAACGGCTCATGAGCGCGCTCTCACTCCGGGCACGGCTCGTGCTCGGTGTGCTCGTCGTCGCGGCCATCGGTCTGCTCGTGGCCGACGTGGCGACCTACACGGCACTGCGGTCGTTCATGCTCACGCGCGTCGACCGGACCCTCGACGACGACCACCGCGGCGCGGAGCAGCTCGTCATGCGGGGCGGCTTCGAGCGCTCATTCGGGCCTGGCCCCGGAGCCGGCCCGGGCGTGTTCATCCAGATCAGGTCGGGCAACGGGCAGGTGCTCTACACGTCGGACGTGCCGCACTTCCCGGGCACGACGGCGCCCGCGCCGCCCGAGCTTCCCGAAGCGATCACGGTGCCCGAGTCCACAGACCAGGACGGCGATCGCGTCGCCTACCTCACGGTGCCGGCGACGAGCGGCGGCGAGCGCTACCGGGTCCGCGCCTCCTACGAGCGCGGGTCGAGCGTGATGCTCGTCATCGCGAGCCCCCTGAGTGGCGTGACCGGAACGCTGCACCGATTGCTCCGGATCGAGGTGATCGTGACCCTCGGCGTGCTCGTGGCGATCTTCCTCCTCGGCCTCTGGATCGTCCGGCTCGGGCTGCGCCCGCTCGCAGCGATCGGCAGGACGGCCGACTTGATCACGGCCGGCGACCTCACGCAGCGTGTCGAGCGCGCCGAGCCACGCACCGAGGTCGGGCGCCTCGGGTTCGCCCTCAACACGATGCTCGACCGAATCGAGTCCTCCGACCGGCGCCTGCGCCGCTTCGTCGCCGACGCCTCGCACGAGCTGCGCACGCCGCTCGCCGCCGTCAGCGCTTACGCCGAGCTCTTCCACCGCGGCGCCGACAAGCGGCCGGACGACCTCGCTCGCGCGATGACCGGCATCAGCCGCGAGAGCGACCGCATGAAGGAGCTCGTCGAGGACCTGCTGCTGCTCGCGCGTCTCGACGAGGGCCAGCCGCTCGAGCGCGCGCCCGTCGACCTTGGGGAGCTCGCCGACGAGGCGGTGGAGACGGCGCGCGCGCTCGACCCGTCGCGGCCGCTCGACCTGCAGGCCGAGCAGTCGGTTGTGCTCGGCGACCGGGCGAGCTTGCGCCGCGTGCTCGACAATCTGCTCGGCAACGTGCGCTCGCACACCCCGCCCGAGACGCCCGCGCATGTCCGCGTCTCGTCGATGAACGGCTCAGCGGTGCTCGAGGTCGCCGACGAAGGGCCCGGGCTGCCGCCGGAAGAGCTCGGGCGCGTCTTCCACCGCTTCTACCGCGCCGACTCCTCGCGCTCGCGCGAGAGCGGCGGCGTGGGGCTCGGCCTCTCGATCGTCGCCGCGATCGCCGAGGCCCACGAGGGCACGGTCTCCGTGGCGGCTGCGCCTGGCGGCGGAGCGATCTTCCGCGTCGAGCTGCCGCTTGCCTGAGCTCTACGCGACCCCGCAGGCAGCTCCCAGCCGGCCCACAGGAGCCGGCCGCAGTCTGGAGAGAACCAAGCGTCCAGAAGGGAGCCTTTGATGCACACCGAGACCGCAACCCCCGAGAGGATCCTCGTGCTCGCCAACGAGACCGCCGACACCGACGCCCTGCTCGACGTGATCGCCACGTCGGCCAGAGGCGACGCCGAGGTGCTGGCGGTCGCGCCTGCCCTCAACTCGAGACTGCGTCATTGGGTCTCCGACGAGGACACAGCGCGCCGGCTCGCCAAGGAGCGGCTGCAGCGCTGCGTCGAGCGGCTCGAGCGAGCGGGCGTGAACGCGACGGGGTGGATCGGCGACGCCGACCCGCTCCAGGCGCTCCGCGACGCGCTGGCGTTCTTTCAGGCCGACTTGCTGATCGTCGCCACGCACCCGGCTGGTCGCTCGAATTGGCTGGCCGAAAGCCTCGTCGAGCGCGCGAGCCGTCACTTCGCGGGGCCGATCCTGCACGTGACCGTCGACAACGCTGAATTTGCGGCCGCCGCGTGAGATCGATTCGCTACGTACAGCTGCCGAGCACGGAGGTTGATCCTGTGAGGGATGCGCGCCCGGCCTGGCGCCGTTACGATCCGCCCGTGCTCGACCACGTCGGCCTGAATGTCCGGGATTACCAGACGAGCCGCGCGTTCTACGAGCGCGCGCTGGCGCCGCTCGGGTACGGGGTCGTGATGGCGTTCGACGAGTGGGGCGGCGCCGGGTTCGGGCCCGAGCAGAAGCCGGTCTTCTGGATCATGCAGCGCGAGCCGTACGGCACCGGCACGCACGTCGCGTTCACCGCACCCGACCGCGAGACCGTGCATCGCTTCCACGAGGCGGCGCTCGCCGCCGGCGGCACGGACACCGGCCCGCCCGGCCTGCGCGAGCACTACCACCCGACGTACTACGCGGCGTTCGTGCTCGACCCCGACGGCAACAACGTCGAGGCCGTCTGCCACCGGCCCGCGTAGTGCCGCGTGTCAGGCCGCCGGCGGCGCGTCCGCGACGTCGTAGAGCACGTCGTCGGCGAGGCGCAGGCGCTCGTGGATCACGTTGACCGCGCGCTCGGCCTCCCCTGCACGCACGACGCACGAGACGCGGATGGCCGAGGTCGAGATGATCTCGATGTTGATGCCGGCGTCCGCGAGCGTCTCGAAGATGTCGGCGGCGACGCCCGGGTGGCTTCGCATCCCGGCGCCGACCACGGAAACCTTGGCGATGTCGGGATCGATGCTGAAGCCTGCCGCCTCGACGGTGTCGGCGAGGTCCTGCAGGATCGGCTCCGCTCGCTCCACGTCGGAGGCGGGGAGCGTGAACGAGATGTCCGTATGCCCCTCGGCGGAGACGTTCTGGACGATCATGTCGATGTTGATCCCGGCGTCCGCGAGCGGTCGGAAGACGCGGCCCGCCACGCCCGGCTGGTCGGGAACGCCGAGGATGGTCACCTTGGCCTCACCGGTGTCGTGGGCGACGCCGGACACGATTGCCTGTTCGAGCACGTCCTCCTCCTTGACGACCCACGTTCCCTCCTCGGTCGTGAAGGAGGAGCGAACGTGGAGCTTGACCCCGTGGTTGCGAGCGTACTCGACCGAGCGCAGCATCAGCACGCGTGCGCCCGACGCCGACAGCTCCAGCATCTCCTCGTACGAGATCGCGTCGAGCTTGCGGACGCGCGGGACGATGCGCGGGTCGGCGGTGAAGACACCCTCGACGTCGGTGTAGATCTCGCACACGTCCGCGTCGAGCGCGGCGGCGAGCGCGACGGCGGTCGTGTCGGAGCCGCCGCGGCCGAGCGTCGTCACGTCGCGGTCGGTGGAGACGCCCTGGAAGCCGGCGACGATTGCGACCTGGCCCGCCTCGAGCGCCTCGTGCACCCGGCCGCGCCGCATCTCCACGATTCGCGCCTTGCCGTGGCTCGTGTCGGTCACGATGCCGGCCTGCGAGCCGGTGAACGACACGGCATCGCGGCCGAGGTCGTTGATCGCCATCGAAACGAGCGCGACCGAGATCCGTTCGCCGGCCGTGAGGAGCATGTCCTGCTCGCGCGGATGCGGGTCCGCCGACACCTGCCGGGCCAGGTCGATCAGCCGGTCGGTCGTGTCGCCCATCGCCGAGACGACGACGCAGACCTGGTTCCCGGCGGCGGCCGTCTCGACGACGCGACGCGCGACGCGCTTGATCTCCTCGGGGCCGGCGACCGAGGTGCCGCCGTACTTCTGGACGATGACGCTCACGCGCTGAACGCTACCGCCGTCGCGCGTACAGGCTCAGACCTGCGTAGGGGTAGGCGTTCAGCGCCCAGAGCGTCGCCGGCAGCTCGCCGAGGCGCAGGAGCTTCCCTGCGATCTTGCGGCGCCGGAGTTCGGCCGCGCCCTCCGCGTACTCGAGCCGCAGCGGCCGCAGGCCTGACTGCGTGAAGGCCCAGACGTAGGCCCACATCGTGTGCACGTGCTCGTTGATCCCGAGTTCCTTCTCGTGCTCCTGCTCCGGGTTCGCGCCGCTTCGGTAGGGCGCGCGCGTGCCTTCGTTGAGCGCGGCGACGACCCCGCCGCGGCCGCGTCACGCGCGCGAGCTCACCGACCATCGCCCTCAGGTCGAGTGCGTGGTGGAGCGTGGCGACGCAGAAGGCGAGGTCGAAGCTCGCGTCTGCGAACGGCAGGCGCTCGCCGTCGGCCTGGATCCGGAGGTAGGGCCCGGCGCGCTCCTCGAAGAAACGGCCGCGGCCGAGACCGATCAGCGGGTCGACGACGAGGTCGCATGCCACGTACTCGCAGCCGAGCGGCAGCAGGTGCTGCGAGGCCCAGCTCTTGGCGGCGCCGACCTCGAGCACACGCAGGCCCGACCGCACGTAGCGGTCGAGCAGGAGCTGGAAGCCGTGCTCGGTTGCGCCCCAGGCGCGGTCCTCCCAGCCGAGGTCGCGGTTCAGGAACGGCAACGCGGCGTCGATGCGGTCGTCGGCCTCGTACCAGCCCTGCTCGCGCGCGAGCACCGGCCACGCCTCGAGCTCGCGCAGCTTCGCGTCGAGGCCGGGCGCCGAGGGGTCGAGCAGGCGCACGATCGCGTCCTCGCTCTCATAGCCGCGGCCGCACACCGTGCAGACGAGATCGCCGTCGAGGCTGCCACGGCAAGCCGGGCAGCAGACGTATGACGGAAGGGTCAGGGGGGGCCGAGCGTATCGGCGCGACCGGTGGTTGCGGTGAACTTCACCGTCTGCGGCCCGCACGTCGCCCCGTCCTGCGCCTGCGAGAAGGTGATCTTGCCGACCACCGTCTTAGCGCTCGTGAACGAGCCGCTGATGGTCGCAGTCATCTTCCCGGCGTTGAGGGCCGTCGAGGTTGCGTTGGCCTTCGCCGAGTAGACGCCGGTCGTCCCCACCGGGATCGAGGCCACGCGCCAAGGCATCTCTGCGAACGGATCGACGCCGACAGCGAACTGACCGGAGCCGAAGCACCCGAGCGTCTCGAAGATGAAGTTGTTCAGCGTCCGGCCGCCGGCCGGCGCGGTGAACGTGACCGCCGCCTTGTAGCCGTTGACCGCATGCTCGGACGTCACGCCGGAGAATTTCGATCGCTTGCTCGGGAGCACCGCGAGCGCCGAGGCGGCGAAGACCAGGCTTCCCAGTATCGTCGTGGTCACGATCAGTCTGCGCATCCGCTGTCCTTTCACCGCGAAGAGAATGACGTCCCGAACCCCGCGGGCCAAGGTACAGCCAGACGTGCGTTTGGTCAATCGACACCGGCGCGACCGTGCCGAGGCGTTGCCGGAGATACCCAATAGGGGTATGATTGGATGATGGCGATGCAGACCGAGATCGCCCCGTCCGAACTCCGTCTCGACGTGGAGGGCATGTCGTGCGCGTCCTGCGCGGCTCGGGTCGAGCGTGGTCTGAACAAGCTCGAGGGTGTCGAGGCGACCGTGAATCTCGCGACCGCTCAGGCGACCGTTCGCGCAGTCCCGTCGGTGACCCTCGCCGAACTGGTCGGTGCAGTGGAGGCCGCCGGCTACCATGCGCGCCCCTCGGGGCCCGCGCACGAAGCGGCGCACGAGCTCGACGCGCCGCTCGACGCGCTGACTCTGCGCTTGCTCGTTGCGGCCGCGCTGACTGTGCCGCTGGTGTTGCTGGCGATGGCGCCGCCGTTGCAGTTCTCGGGCTGGGAGTGGCTCGCCCTCGTGCTCTCGACGCCGGTCGTCTTCTACTCCGGCGCGGGCTTCCACCGCGCTGCGCTGCGGAGCGCGCGCCACCGAGGCGTGACGATGGACACGCTGATCTCGATCGGCACGCTCGCGGCGTGGCTGTGGTCGACGGTCGTGCTCGTCGGTGGGCTCGACGCCGACACGTACTTCGAGGTCGCGGCCGCGATCACGACGCTGATCCTGCTCGGGCGCTACCTCGAAGCTCGCGCGAAGCGCCGCTCGGGCGATGCGATCCGCAAGCTCCTCGAGCTGGGAGCGCAGGAGGCATGCGTCCTGCGCGACGGACGGGAGACCCTGGTTCCCGTTGGCGAGCTGCAGCCTGGTGACCGGTTCGTCGTGCGCCCAGGCGAGAAGGTGGCGACAGACGGGGTCGTCGAGGATGGCTCATCGGCGATCGACCAGTCGATGCTGACCGGCGAGCCGATCCCCGTCGAGGTCGCGCCGGGCAGCGAGGTCGCCGGGGCCACGATCAACAGCTACGGCCGGCTCGTCGTCCGTGCGACCAGGGTTGGCTCTGACACCGCGCTCGCACAGATCGCGCGCCTTGTTTCCGAGGCGCAGTCCGGAAAGGCGCCCGTGCAGCGCCTTGCCGACCGCGTGTCCGCCGTCTTCGTGCCGGTCGTGATCGCGATCTCGCTGGCAACGCTCGTAGGGTGGCTCGCATTCGGCGCCTCCGCCTCGGCCGCGTTCACCGCCGCCGTCGCGGTTCTGATCATCGCCTGTCCGTGTGCGCTCGGTCTCGCAACCCCGACCGCGCTGATGGTCGGCACAGGCCGTGGCGCGCAGCTCGGGATCGTGATCCGGGGGCCTGAGATCCTCGAGCAGACCCGGCGGATCGGCACGATCGTCCTCGACAAGACGGGCACGGTCACCGAGGGGACGATCGAGCTCGCCGAGGTCGTGCCGCAGAACGGAGCCACTCGGCGGGAGATCATGCGACTCGCAGGCGCGGTCGAATCCGCGTCGGAGCATCCGGTTGCCCGGGCGGTCGCGCGTGCGGCCGAGAGCGAGGTGGGCGCGTTGCCGGCGGTCGCCGAGTTTCGGAACCTGCCCGGGATCGGTGTTCGTGGGCTCGTCGAGGGCCACGAGGTCGAGGTCGGTCGCCGGGACGGCGCGATCACCGTCGTCTGGGACGGCGAGCTGCGCGCGACGCTGGTCGTGCGAGACACGGTGAAGCCGACGAGTGCCGAGGCGATTGCCGAACTGAAAGGCCTGGGGCTGACGCCCGTGCTCCTGACCGGCGACAGCCGCGAGACGGCCTGGCGCGTGGCGCGGGAGGTCGGGATCGAGCGGGTGGTGGCGGAGGTCTCTCCCGAAGGCAAGGTCGCCGAGGTCGAGCGCCTCCAGGCCGAGGGAGAGGTCGTGGCGATGGTCGGCGACGGCGTGAACGACGCGCCGGCGCTCGCGCAGGCCGACCTCGGGCTTGCGATCGGCACAGGCACGGACGTCGCGATCGAGGCCTCCGACCTGACGCTCGTCTCGGGCGACCTGCGCGCCGCGGTCGACGCGATCCGCCTCGCGCGTAGGACGCTGCGCACGATCGAGGGCAACCTCGTCTGGGCCTTCGCCTACAACGTGGCCGCGATCCCGCTCGCGGTGGCCGGCCTCCTGACCCCGATCGTCGCGGCGGCGGCGATGGCGTGCTCGAGCCTCTTCGTCGTCGGCAACAGCTTGCGCCTGCGGCGCTTCCGCAGCGTTCGCGAGGGGGCGATCGCATGAGCCGCCCGCTCGACGGAGGCGACCAAAGAGTGGAGGCGCCGGCTTTGCCGGCGCCGGAGCGGGCATGAGCGAGTCCGCCGTCCCTTCCGTCCACGGTTACACGAAGGACAAGCCCGCGCTCGTCAACCGCCTGCACCGGATCGAGGGTCAAGTGCGCGGGATCGAGCGGATGGTCGAGGAGGACCGCTACTGCATCGACATTCTCACTCAGATCTCCGCCGTCAATACGGCGCTCGAGTCGCTCGCGTTCCAGCTTCTGGACCAGCACGTCAAGCACTGCGTCGCCGGCGCCTTCGCCTCGGGCGACGAGGCGGAGATGGTGCAGAAGACGAGCGAGTTGCTCGAGGCGGTTCAGCGCTTTGCGCGGACGAAATGACCGCGGCGATCGCGCGAAGCCGTAAGCTCGCGATCGGGTGATGGCGTGAATCGGAGACAGCTCCTCGTGGGCCTGGCGGTTGGGGTCGCCGCGGTGGCGGTGCTGCTCGTCGGGTTTACCGTGGGCCGCTCCGCGGGTGACTCGTCGGAGGAGGGCGGGCGAACGATCACCGTCACGGGAACCGGTGCCGTCAAGGCCGTTCCCGACGTCGCCGAGGTGAGCCTCGGCGCGTCGGCGACCGCGAAGACGGCGCGAGCGGCGCGGACCGCGGCGGACGTGCGAATGGCCCGCGTGCTTGCCACGCTGAAGGCGCGAGGGATCGCGCCCGCGGACATCCAGACGTCACAGGTCTCCCTCTCGCCGACCTTCGGCCCGCGAGGCGTGCGCGTCGTCGGCTACACCGCCACGAACACGGTCACCGCCCGGATCCGCGATCTTGACGCCGCCGGCGCGATCATCGCCGCCGCGGCCGCCGCCGGCGCGAACGAGATCAGCGGGCCGTCCCTGATCGTGTCGAACGAGGAGCTCGTCTACCAGCGGGCGTTGAAGGCGGCGGTCGCCGCTGCCCGCGCCCACGCCCAGGCGATCGCGTCCGCAAGCGGGGAGACGGTCGGCGAGATGCGCTCGGCCTCGGAAGGTGGCGCGAGCTTGCCGATCCCGATCGAGGCGAGCAAAGCCGATTCGGCGCTGACGCCTGTGGAGCCCGGCACCGTCGAGGTCCAGGCGAACGTAACCGCGATCTTCGACGTCGACTAGCGGTCAGGCAGCCGGTCGCGCGCCGGTTACGGCAGTGTGATGTTGTAGATGTTCTTCTTCGCGCCGTCGGGGGCGATCACGATATTCCCCCGGGCGCCCGCGTACCGGCCGGTGCCGCCGCGAATCGTGACGATGAACGGCTGGCGGATCGGCCCCCCGTTGTTCACCGCGGTGATCGTCCCGCCGGGCAGCTTCGTCACCGTCGTGATATCGACGGTGCCCTTGCAGTTGGTGCCGAAGTCGCTGCACGTGCCGTGAAGGATGTAGGAGAAGTTCATGTTCCCGATGCGCTTGTTCGGGGAGGCGTCGAAGTCCGCGTTGATCGTGAAGAGCGTGAGGTCGACGGAGAACCTGTCCCCGGGGTCGCCGGGCGGAGGGTTCGGGTGCCTGATCGTCACTCCCTGGTCGATCCGCAGCGTCACGACGAGCTTGCTCTTGCTCTGTCCCTCAGCCGCCGCTGCGGCCGCGACGAGCAGGACGAGCGCAAGTGTTGCCAGCCGTTTTCTCATCGGGTCATTGTGGCACGGTTGAGGGTGTGATCGTGCAAGCGGTGAGAAGCCCCGCAAGCGCGGGGCCTCTCACCGTTGCAGCGAATGGGCCTGCTTGCGCTTACGCTCCCTCGGTCGTGCATTCCGAACACGTCGAGTACGTCCCCGTGTACCTGGAGACGAACGTGGCGACATCATCGACCTCGGTCGCAGTCAGGACGTTCTTGTAGCCGACCATCTGGGTCGGATAGAGCGGCAGCGCCGCGGGGAGGCCGTTGATCACGACCGCCTTGGCTGTCTCGAACTGAACTCCGCCCTTCACCTTGTTGAGGTTCACTCCGAGCTGTCCGTAGGCCTCTGGCCCGGCGGCCTTGAGTGTGTGGCAAGTGGCGCAGAATTGCTGGTTGAACAGAGTCTGGCCTTTCGCGATGTTCCCCGGTCCGGGGTTCTTAGGCGTGCTGTGAGTCGTACGGATAGCGAGCGCAGCCGGCGCAGCGAGCGCTACTGCGCAGGCGAAGACCGCGATCCCGATCCCAGTACGACCAAGCTTGATCTGACGCATCGTCCTCCTCTGGTTCGACACCCGTCTCGGTCTCCGGACCGAGCCCGCGCGTTGTGCGCATGCGATTCTTACCACGACGAGCGTCGAGACTCCAGCGCGTGCATTCGAATCGCCGCTCGGCAAGTGAGACGAACGACGATCCTCCCGGTTAGAAAGTCGTTCAGTCTGTCGGCGCGTGGGCCCGGCCATCCCGTCGAGCGGCCGATTCTCGAGTCCTAGACACGGTTGATCGGGCGCTGAGTTACGGGGAAGCCTCGAGGCTTCGGTTACGACGAGCTCGCGGCGGCACGCCCGAGCCGCCCCAAGGACCGGAAGTTCTCGCCAAGCGCGGTTGCACGCCAGCGCGTCGCCTACGATGCGACGCTTGCACGTCGAGACCGAACCCGCCCATCCAGTCACCATGATCGACTCGGGGCGACACCCGAGACGTTCGAGATGAGCCGCCACGGAGAAGCAGCTGGGGGCGATCGTCGTCGGAGGCGACTATCAGGGCCTCGGAATCGTTCGCAGTCTGGGCCGACAGAGCATTCCCGTCTGCGTGCTCGACGACGAGCCCTCGGTGAGCCGCTACTCCCGCTACGCGACGCGAACGATTCGAGTTGCGAACGTCCGCGACGAGGAGCCGACGGTTGCGTCCCTGCTCGAAGCAGCCAACCGGTTCGAGATGGCCGACTGGATCGTCTTCCCAACGAGGGACGAGACCGTCGCAGCCTTGGCCCGAAACCGCGACCGGCTCGGAGAGATCCTCCGTGTCACGACGCCGGGTTGGGAGACGGTGAAGTACGCCTGCGACAAGCGTGAGACGTACAGGCTCGCCGAAAGGCTCGGCATCCCGATCCCCAGGACGTGGTTTCCCGAAAGCGTCGCCGATCTCGCGGCGATCGACACGTTTCCGGCGGTGGTGAAGCCGGCCGCGAAGGATCCCTTCGTTCGCGCGACGGGCGCCAAGGCGTGGCGGGTCGACACGAGGGGCGAGCTCGAGACGGCTTTTCGTCGCGTCACACAAATTGCCGGCGCCGAGGGGATGGTCGTGCAGGAGCTCGTTCCCGGGGGGCCGGGAACGATCCTGGGCTACTGCGCGTTCTTCCGCCAGGGCGAGGTGGTGGGAAAGATGGTGGTGCGCTACGGCCGGCAGCACCCGCCGGAATTCGGCCGCTCGGCAACGTACGTCGAGACGGTTGACCTGCCCGACCTCGACGACCCTTCGATCCGGTTCCTCCAGGAGATCGACTACTACGGCCTCGTCGAGATCGAGTACAAGTACGACCCGCGTGACAGCGCCTACCGTCTGCTCGACGTGAATACACGGACCTGGGGCTACCACGCACTCGGCAACCGTGTGGGCATCGATTTCGCTCACATGCTGTACCGGGACCAACTCGGCGATACGCCGGGGCGGTGCGTCGCACGGCCGGGAGTGGGCTGGGTCCGGTTGGTGACGGATCTGCCGACAGCTGCTGCGGGTCTCGTTCGAAACCGGCTGAGTTTCAGCGACTATGTGCGCACGATGCGGCGCACCCGTTGCGAATCGGTCTTCTCGGCCGGCGATCCGTTGCCCACGCTCGCCGAGTTGGCTCTTCTTCCCCATCTGTACCTCACTCGCTCGTGGCGGCCCGCACGCGCGAGCGCAGGGGCGGCGCGTGTCTGAGAGGCACGTCGTCATCGTCGGCGCCGGCCCGTACGGGCTCGGCGCTGCCTCGGGCCTTCGCCGGGCAGGGGTTGACGTCTCCGTGTTTGGCGACCTGATGTCCTTCTGGCAGCGCCACATGCCGGAGGGAATGTTCCTGCGGTCGTCTGCGATCGACGGGTGTGAGATCGGGGAGCAGACCGGGCCGCTGACGCTCGGGTCGTTCTCGCAGGCGACGGGCACGCCGATCGAGAACCCGCTGCCACTGGCGACGTTCGTCGAGTACGCCATGTGGTACCAGGCCGCGACTATCCCCGACCTCGATCCTCGACTTGTCGAGCGTGTCGACAGGCGAAACGGCGGCTACGAGATCGAGCTCTCAGACGGCGAAACGATTACAGCGAAGCGGGTCGTCGTCGCCGCGGGCATCGACCGGTTCGCGGCGATGCCGCCCGTTCTCGCTGACCTCGGCCCGGAGCTCGCGTCGCACTCCTCCTCTTACGGGAACCTCGCCGGATTTGCGGGCAAGGAGGTGGCGGTGATCGGAGGTGGCCAAAGCGCGTTGGAGTCGGCCGCCCTTTTGCACGAGCAAGGCGCAAGAGTCGAGCTGATCGTTCGGGCGCCGGCGACCCGATTCCTGCGTGGCAAGCGCCTCCGCGAGGCCTTCGGCCCCTTGAGCTGGCTCGTCTATCCGCCTGAGGATGTGGGCCCGCCCGGCATCAACCTCCTCACCGCCCGTCCTCAGATCTTGCGGCGCCTGCCGCGTAGCACGCAGACTGCGATCGGTCGCCGCGCGATCAAGCCCGCTGGTGCCGAGTGGCTCGTGCCGCGTCTCGAAGGTGTCCCAACGACGCTCGAAACGGTTGTCGTCTCGGCTCAGCCCCACGACGGCCGCGTGCGGCTCGGGCTGAGCGACGGGAGCGAGCGGATCGTCGATCACGCGATCGCCGCAACCGGCTTCAAGATCGACATCTCGAAGTACTCGTTCCTGGGGAACTCCCTTCCTCGGGAGATCGAGACGAGCGACGGCTACCCAGCGCTCGGGCCGGGCTTCGAGTCTTCATCGCCGGGCCTCCACTTTCTCGGTGCACCGGCGGCCTGGAGCTACGGCCCGCTGATGCGGTTCGTCTCCGGGACGTGGTTCGCGTCGCGAACGATTGCGCGCGCGATCGCCGGGGGCTGAGATCTTCCGCGTCCACTTGGCGAGAAACCGTGTGGTGTGCCCTGCCGTCCGCGCGCGCTTGCGACATTCGCGGCGCGATTACCCGGAATCGTGCCGCTGGTGCTTCGACGTCTTCAGATCGTAAGCCCCTCATGCTCGGCGACCGGGGCGCGGTTCCGTGTGAGCGTGAGAGGATCGAGCTCTTCGACCGCGACCCTCGCTCCTCCGAGCTCGCGTGAGCGGTCGACCGCCTCGATCATCTGCACGACCTCGAGCCCGAGTGCCGCTGACGACCGGGGCGTCGTGCCTGACGTCACGGCCTCGCAGAAGTCCTGCAGCTCGACCGAGAGTGGCTCCGCGGCATCGACCCGCGGGGAGACGATGTCGCCTGTCCGGTAGGTGAGACGGTATTCGCCGAACGTCTCCGGCTCCTTCAGCACGACGCCGGAATCGAAGACACGAACCGGCTCGGTGCTCGTGTCGTCGTAGACGACCATCTTCTGAGAGCCGACGATCGTCGTGCGGCGCAGCTTGCTCGGTGCGAGCCAGGACAGCTCGACGTGGGCGATCGTTCCGCTCGAGAACTCGAGGTCGATGAACGCCACGTCGGGAATCGACGGGATGACGAAGCCTCGAGTGAGCGCGCTGACCCACGTGGGCGCCTCGTCGAGCCAGTAGCGCAGAATCGAGAAATCGTGGGGCCCGAGGTCCCACGTGACGCTGACGTCTTTCTGGTGGAGACCGAGGTTCACGCGACTCGTCGAGACGAAGTAGAGCTCACCCAGCTCTCCCGGACTCGATCAGGTCGCGAATGGCAACCACGGGTGGGCTGTAGAGAAACGTGTGTCCGGGCATCAGCACCAGCTCTCGCTCGCGCGCGAGGCGCATGAGCTCGAGGCACTCGCTCGATGAAGCGGCGAGCGGCTTCTCGACGAAGACGTGCTTGCCGGCCTCGAGCGCTGCGCGCCCGATCGGGAAGTGCGTCGACACCGGCGTTGCGAGAGCCACCGCGTCGATCGTGTCGTCGGCGAGGACGTCGTCGAGGTTCTCGTACGCCTGCCACGTCCGGGAACCGACGCCGGATCAGCTCCAGGCGGTCGGCGTCGGGGTCGCAGACCGCGACGACCTCCGCGCATTCGAGCTCGTGGAAGATTCCGCACGAGGTTCGGGCCCCAGTAGCCGAGCCCGACGACTGCTACGCGAACCGGTTTCATGCGGTCGAGTTCCGCTGGCGGAGAAGCGCAAATGGCGTGCGCAAGAGGAGCTTGAGGTCCAGACCGACCGACCATCCACGCACGTAGGCGACGTCCATCTCGAGCGCCTCGCCGAATGTCGAGTTCGCTCGAGCCGTCACCTGCCAGAGGCCGGTGAGCCCCTGTGGCACGAGGAACCGGTCGAAGTGGTGGGGCTTGAAGAACTCGGTCTCGTACGGAATGCACGGGCCGAGGGCCGACGAGCGACATCTCGCCGCGGATCACGTTGATCAGCTGCGGCAACTCGTCGAGGCTCGTCTTCCGCAGGAATCGGCCGAACGGGATGACGTCGCGCTCTCGTGAGAGCTTGTATGTCCCGTTCGTGATTCAAGTTTGCGTCGGCGCTCATCGTGCGCTGAATGTACGTCCCGATGCTCAGCGTCGTTCGGTATCGACTCTCATCGTCCGGAACTTGAGCGCCGTGAACGGCTGCTCGTTCATGCCGAGTCGTGTCTGGCGGAAGAAGATCGGCCCGGGTGATTCCCGTCTGATCCGGATCGCGGCGATCACAAGATACGGGCGCCGTCAACACGAGAAGAACCGTGGCTCCGACGAGGTCGACGATGCGCTTCATGACAAATGAGGACCGTGATAGTCGTGCCGGCGGGACGGTGAGGAGCGGCAGACCTTCGACCAGGTGGATGATCCGCGCGGGGCCCGACGAGCTCGAAGAGCCTCGGCACGACGTCGACGATGATCGTCCTGGTCTCGAAGCGAACGGACCAGTGCCATGGTCCGTTCGTCGGCCTCGCCCGAGAAGGCGACGATTACGCGCTCGATCTCATTGCTGACGACGAGATCGTCGAGATCGTCCAGTCCGCCGAGCAGCGGCAACTCGGCGATCTCCGGGCGCATGGCGCGCGGATTCTCGTCGACGAATCCGACGAGCTTGATCCCGTATTCCGGGTGCTGCTGGATCTTGCGCGCGACGAGCTGGCCGACATGGCCGGCACCGATCACGATGCCGCTCTGCACGTACACCGGCAGCCGGCGGACGATCGTGCGCGCGACGACGCGACCGGTTGACACGAGAACGAGCGCAAACGCCCAGAAGCTGACGAGTCGATCGAGCTCTGGGCTGAGCGAGCCCGGTCGCCCACCCGGCGACGAAGACCGTCCACGTTCCGAGCGTGACGAGGTTGACGACCCCGAGCGTCTCATCTGCCGTCGAGTGATCGGCGCGAGCGTCATCGCGCTCGTAGAGGCCGAGCATCTTGGCGAACGAACACCCACAGCGGCAGCGTCACGAGGAAGAGACACAACCTCGACGCCGAGGCTGACGTGGTCTCCGACCGGGGTGCGATCCGCGAAGAGCACCGTCGATGCGACGAACGCGATCGACAGGCCGAACACGTCCGCAAGAAGCGAGCGCGCGACGCGTGTACCAGCCGCGCGCGGGGACGGGCAGCCGCCCGTCGCGGGTCGCGCCGACGTTAGATCGTCGAGACGCGGAATCGCCGCGTCGCGCGGATTCATGATTGGCGCCATGCTTCCTCTCCCCAGATTCAGCTTCACCAAGCCCCGGACTTCACATCCAGCGTACTGCGTGGCGGTGCTCGTTTGGAATGGACGAAAGGCTGGACCTGACCCAGTCCGTGTCCAGGAATTCCGCTTTGTTGCGCCGCCTACGCCACCTCCCCCCGAGCAACCCGGGTGCCCTATCAGAGCAACCCGAGATTCCCTCTACCTTACCGCGCCGGAACGCCCCGAACAATCGCTTCCGGGCGGGACGTCACGAGTCACGACCGCGCCGGCCCCGACGAGTGCGCCCGCGCCGACTCGGAGACCCGCCGAGGACGACCGCTCCGGATCCGATCGACGCCCCTTTCTCGACGACGGTGCTCAGGAGTTCCCAGTCCTGCTCGGTTTGCAGGCCGCCCGTGGCCGTCGTCGCTCGCGGGTACTTGTCGTTGATGAACATGACGCCGTGCCCGACGAAGACCTCGTCTTCGATCGTCACGCCGTCGCAGATGAACGCATGGCTCTGGATCTTGCAGTTCGCGCCGATCACCGCTCCACGCTGGATCTCGACGAACGTCCCGATCCGACTGTTGTCGCCGATCCGACATCCGTAGAGGTTCGTGAACGCCTGAACGACGACGTCGTCGCCGAACTCGACGTCGTCCAGTAACCGATATGGAGCGTCGTTGACCGGGCCGTCAGCCACGAGCGAACCAGGACCGGACGCTCTCGACGACCTGTTCGACCTGCGCCGGTTCGTGATGCCCGGGAAGATCGGGAGCGAGAGCACCTCGCGCGCAAGCTGCTCGGCGACCGGGAACGAGCCCGCTCCGAAGCCGAGCGCGGCGTAGGCCTTCGAGAGGTGCGGCGGCTCGGATAGTGGCGGCCCGAACCGATCCCACGTCTCCGCGAGGTGCGCCGCGAGGCCGGCCGGGTCGCCGTGCGGACGACGTAGAGGTGCCAGACCTGGCCGCGGTCGCTCGTATCCGGCAGGACGAGGTCGCCGACACCCGCGAGCGCCTCCGCGTAGAGGTCGGCGGCGCGACGGCGTTGCTCGTTCCACTCGTCGAGGAGCGGCAGCTTGCGAAGGAGAACGAGCGCCTGGATCGTGTCGAGTCGCGCGGTCCAGCCGATCGCGTCGTGCTCGTACTTCGCCGCTGCCCGTGCTCGCGCAGCGAACGGACGCTGGTCGGCGAGTTCGGCGTCGTCGGTGACGAGCGCGCCTGCGTCTCCCATCGCGCCGAGATTCTTCCCCGGGTAGAAGCTGAACGCGCCGGCGGTCCCAGCTGTGCCGGCGCGCACGCCGTCGCGCGTCGCTCCGTGCGCCTGACAGGCGTCCTCGACGACGACAAGACCGTGGGCACGAGCGATTGCCGTCAACGGCGGTCATGTCGGCGAGCCGGCCGTAGAGGTGCACTGGCAAGGATGAACTGCGGTGCGAGAGCCGATGGCAGCCGCCAGCGGCGCCTGGATCGATGCAGTAGTCGTCGGTCGGAGATGTCGACCGGTATCGGGAACGCCTCCTGCCTGACTGACCGCCTCGAACGTCGCAACGAACGTCAGCGCAGGTACGAGCACCTCGTCGCCAGGCTCCACGCCGAGCGCGACGAGAGCGAGCCGGAGCGCGTCGAGGCCGCTCGCGACGCCGACGCAGTGCCCGTCGTCCGCAGTACGACGCGAACTCCGACTCGAACTCCCGTACCTGGGGCCCGTTGGTGAAGGCGCCGGACTCGAGCAATGCGCCGATGTCGGTGAGCAAATCGGCTGACAGGCGGGCTGTGAGTTCGCGAGAGGTCGAGGAACGGAACCCCTGGTTGAGCGTCCGCATTCTGCATCGGGCGCATCGTAGTCTGAGGTGTTCAGCCGCCCGACGACCATCGTGCCGGACAGTTGAATCGAGCGCTTACCCAGCTCGCCTTGGATGGGAGACCGGCTTCCCACGGGTGCTGGTCAACTCGAGCCGCGAAGCGGGACGACGCTGGCTCGAGCCGTTTCGTACGTTCAGAAGCCCGGCGGCGATCAGGATCCATCCTGCGAGCTCCGCATCGTGCTTGACGACGCATCTCAGCTGGTAGGCCCAGGAATCGATATCGAATGCCAACGGCGAGTGAGAGCCAAGCTCCGATGCGTGAATCACGAAGGACAGGACGAGGAGCAAGCATCCGACGCGAATCGCGCGACCGCCTTCATGAGCCCCTTGCCGCCAGAGGATCACGAGAGCGATGCCGACAAGAGGAAGCGTGAGGATGAGGATGTGAGGCGGCGCGCTCACACGCAAGGCGAGCATGGCTGTGAGCACGCCAGCGAGGATGCCTCGCTCCAGGTCTCGCACCCGGGCCGCGAGAGCGATCGCGACCGCGACCGCAACGGCGTTCGCAAGCAGGCTGACGGCGCCGAAGACGCTTGCGTGGGTGTTCGAGTTCAAGGCGCGGATACGCAGATCGAAGAGCCCGTAGTCGATTACCTGCGCGATCGCCGTCGCGAGCGCCAAGATTCCGGCGCAATAAACGCCGAATGTCACGATCGTGCGCGGCTGGATCGTTGCGATTCGCGGAGGCATCAGCCGTAGTGACGCGCGATACCGATGTGGGTCGAGTTGGGCCATGAACCTCAAATCTCGGGAGTGCAGGACAGGCTAGCCGCATTGGAAACTGAGGCATCGGTGAGGCCTCAGACCACACCCACAACGCCCAGAAAAACGGGCCGCGGCCGGACATCCATCGCCCGGGTGCGAGGCGGTCGCGAACGCCCAGCAGACCGCCGTGAGTCTCTACTCTCTTTGCGGTGTGCGGCATCTGTGGTGTGATCCAGATCGAGGGGGAGCCTCGTCCCGTCATCTCGGCCGAAGCGCTCGAGCGAATGACGGACGTCATAACGAGGCACAAGATCGCGGTCCGAACGATCGCGGCACGTACCTGGCCGACGGCGTCGCGATTGGCGTTCGACGTCTGAGCATCGTCGACGTTGAGGGAGGGCACCAACCGTTCTCCAACGAAGACGAGTCGGTTTGGGCTGCCCAGAACGGTGAGCTCTACAATCACAGTGACCTTCGTGACGAGCTTCGCCGCCTCGGTCATCGGTTCGCGAGCCGGTGCAACACCGAGGTGCTCCCTCATCTCTACGAGTCCGACGGCGCGGCTCTGGCCAAGCGCCTCCGAGGCAAGTTCGCCCTCGTTGTGTGGGATTCGAAGAGGCGCGCTGTGCTGGCTCGCGACCGACTTGGCGTCAAACCGTTGTATTACGCAGAGAGCGCGGGGTTGCTGATCTTCGCCTCTGAGTTGAAAAGCCTCCTTGCAAGCGGCCTCATCTCGCCCAGCCTCGACTACGACGCGATCGGTTCCTATCTCGGTCTGGGGTATTTCGCGGGTCCTTCGACGCCTCTTCTCGGGGTGAAGAAACTCATGCCAGGACACCGGCTCGTGATCGAGAACGGCAGGATTGGATCTGAGCCGTACTGGGAACTCCCGTTCCCGTCCGGAAGTCGCGAGAACAAGATCGACGAGTGCGAATATGCCGAACGCCTCGTCAACGAGCTCGACGAATCCGTGCGTCTTCGTCTCATGAGTGACGTTCCGTTGGGCGCCATGCTGAGCGGTGGCCTCGACTCGAGCGTCGTCGTCGCTCTCATGGCGCGCAACATGACCTCGCCGGTGAAGACGTTCTCCGTAGCCTTCGCTGAGGATGCCGAAGGAAACGAGCTTGACGATGCACGGTTGGTGGCGAGCGCATTCGGCACAGAGCACCATGAGCTTGTGATCTCGTTGCGCGATCAAGCGATCTCGCTTCAGGACCTCGTCTGGCACCTCGACGAACCTCTTGCCGACCTCTCGGCACTTGGGTTCTACGCCCTTTCAAAGCTTGCCGCTGAGCATGTTACGGTCGCCCTCTCTGGGCAAGGTGCCGACGAGCTCCTCGGTGGATATCCGCCACATCGAAAATGCGGCGCTCGCCGGCTCCTGGAACCGTGTGCCTGCCGCGCTCCGGCCGCTGGGCCCGCTTTTGGCAAGCCGAGCCCCGCGTCGTTTTCGTCGCGGGGCAGTGGCGATCGTATCCCCGGATCCCGTGACGAGATTCTTGCGACAGTCCTCGAAGCTGGATGATGATCTCCGAAAGACTCTGCTACGTGGGCGGCTGGCCGAGTCGAGCGAGGTCGTTGAACGAAATGTGGTCGCCCGCTTTCTCGGAGATCATGACGGAGAACCGCTCTCTACGACCCTCTTTCTTCATCAGCAACTCGGACTTGTCGACGACATGTTGCATTACTTCGACCGAGCATCGATGGCGAACTCGTTGGAGGTACGCGTTCCGTTCCTCGATCATCATGTCGTTGAATTCTGCGCAACCGTACCGAACCGATTGAAGGTGAACGGGCTGACAAGGAAGCATCTCCTTCGCGTCGCAGCCCGTGACTTGATCCCGCATCAAATCATCGAGAAACGAAAGGTGGGATTCTTCAACCATGCGGTTGGTCAATGGTTCGAAGATCCAGGCGGACGGCGTCATCGCCCAGTACCTGTTGCAACCAAGTCCGTCGTACAGCGAGATCCTCGACCCAACCGCTGTAGCTCGGCTCGTCGAAAACCATCGTTCGTCGCGCGACTGGGCAAGCAGTGGCTTGCTTCTCTCGATCTTGATGCTCGAGGTCTGGCTGACGACCTCCTTCCGCGCGCACTGCGTCGGTCAAGGCATTCAAGACCTCCAGCAACAGACCGGCCGACGTGACCAAACGCACGCTCGTATGCGGTCGTGACGCCTGCGAGAAACGAGTTCGAGAACCTCGAGCGCCTGGCGGCGTCGATGGTTGCCCAGACCGTTATCCCCGAAGCATGGGTGATCGTCGATCACGGCTCAAACGATGGCACGGAACCGTCGCGACACGAATCGCCAACGCGTATGACTGGATTCGCGTCGTAAGCGTGGTCGGTGAACCTACTCCGACAAGAGGAGGGCCAATCGTGGAGGCGTTCATGGCAGGATTTGCCGCCATCCAGCACGAGTCTGACAGCGTTGAAGGGTTACCCGACGTGATCGTCAAGCTCGACGCTGACACGTCGTTTGAGTCTGACCATTTCGAGCGGCTCTTGGCCGAGTTCGAGGGTGAGACCGCCCTCGGGATTGCGAGCTCGACCTGCTGGGAGTTGGAGGCGGGAGAATGGCGGGAGAAACGTGTCGCGCGATCGCATCCGCGCGGCGCGGTGCGCGCCTACAGGCGGGAATGTCTGCGAGATGTCTTGCCGCTCGAGACTCGAATGGGCTGGGATACGGTCGATGAGCTAGAGGCACAGCTCAAAGGTTGGACAACTCGAAGCGTGGCGAACATCCCGTTCAAACACCACCGCGCCACCGGAGAGCGTGACGGGGGGAACAGGTCATGGGAGTCGCAGGGCGTACTCGCCTGGTACTCTGGGATATCGCGTGCCGTACCTCGTAATGCGTACGGCGTTTCGCGCCGGCCGCGACCGCGGCGCACTAGCAATCCTCTCTGGCTGGATCCGTGCGGGCCTGCGCGGCGATCCGCGTCATCCCGACCTCGAGGTGCGGCGGGCCCTCCGTGAACAACAGAGGTTGCTTCGGCTTCCACTCCGCGCTCGAGACGTATGGAGACGCCAGCCACGGCACTAGCAACCGTTACACGCTGCACGGTGGTGCATGCTCCGAGGCCGTCGTTCGCGTACTCTGCCCCGCCGGTGGGGGACGTTGCTTGCTTGCGGCGCTCGTTTCTGCTCTGTTCGCGGGGATCAGTTCTGTTTGACGGCAATCGTTGCTCGGACCGCACCCACGACTACGATCACTGAATGCGGAGCGCCCTGGTCCTCGTTGAGAACAATTCTGTCCCTGCCGATACGCGAGTGTGGGCGATCTGTCGTTCGCTTAAACGGGCCGGATGGGATGTCTCGGTGATCTGTCCAGTGGGCCGGGATCGCGACACGGAGAAGTTGCCATCGTCGAAGACGTGCGTATCTACCGCTTCGACTCGTTTGTGAGCTCCGGCGGTGGGTTGGGCTATCTGCGCGAATACGGTTTCGCGCTCGTTCGCATCTGGGCCCTCGTCCGCAGGTTGTCGCGAAGCGAGCGGTTTGACGTGATCCATGCGTGCAGCCCGCCGGATTTTCTGTTGCTCGCCGCTCTGGGCTTGCGGCGACGGGGCACGGCGACGATCTTTGATCACCACGACTTGAGCCCCGAGCTCTATCGGGCGAAGTACCGGGGCACGGGCTCCGCTCGAACGCGTTCTCAGGTTCGCCGAGCGTGTCGGTTTCGCACTCGCCGACGTCGCACTTGCGTCTAACGAATCGTTTCGGAATGTTGCGGTCGAGCGAGGGCGTAAACGGGCCGATGATGTCTTCGTGGTACGTAATAGACCGAACATGAAGTCTTCCAACCCCGCGAGGGAGATTCGTCACTCAAGTCGGGGTCGGAGTACCTCATCGGTTACGTTGGGCTGATGGCTAGCCAAGACGGCGCCGACGTCGCTGTCGAAGCACTCGCGCAGTTGACGCAGCCGTCGCGACGATTGGCGTGCCATCTTCGTGGGTGACGGAGACGCGCTTCCGACCGTCCGCGAAGCTCGCCCACGAACGCGCCTCGATGATCGCGTGACGTTCTCGGGCTATGTCCAGGATCCGGCGCGTCTGGTAGAGATCATTGCAAGCTGCGACGTCTGTCTTTCGCCCGAGCCGCGCGACG
>CAVVQY010000002.1:0-81435 GCA_963750545.1 uncultured Actinomycetes bacterium
AGGCCCTCGCAGGCCCAGTCGATCGCCTCCGCGCGCTCGTCGTTCGAGAAGAGCCTCATCTCCCCGGGGAGCGACCACGCCACTCCCTTCACGAGCGTGCGGATCTGCTCCAGATCGGTGACGACCGCGATGCGCTCCAACGAGCGCAGGTTGGTCACGCCGAGCTTCGCGTCCTCCCAGAGCGCTCCGGCCGTGTGGCCCTCGAGCCGCTCGTCGAGGACGTGGACGAGCCGGATCTTCTCGTGCGCTTCGCGCGCACGCTCGATCGCGGGGATCGCGACACGCTCGTAGTCCTCCGAGGTGACCTCCCCCACGGCCTCGAGGCCGACCACGGCGTCGGGCAGTCCGGCGATGCGCTCGATCGGCATGCTCAGCCACCCCTCGATCCGAAACTGGTTGCGCTTCTCATCCCGAGCTCGCCGCCGCTACTTCGGGCTCGTTCTCGTCCTCGACCAGCAGGCCGAGGTCGCGGAGCTCGCGCTGCGACTTGCCCTTGAGCTTGCGGCCGAGCATCGGACGGCCGTCCGAGTGCTGGTACACGCCCGCCGGCTCGCTCGCGAGCGGCTCCTCCCACGCGTACCAGAGCGCCAGCACGCGCAGCGTGTAGCCGACGACGAACGCGACGCCGGCCGCGATCCACGTGTTCCCGCCCGCCCAGTAGACGAGGATCCACACGAGGCCCGTCATCGCCGCGATCGGGACGAACCACTCGCCGCGGATGAAGTGCTTCGGCGTCACGCCGCTCGAGACGTCGATGAACCAGCGGCCGGCGGTCGGGCCGACGACCGCGAGCAGGATCGCGCCTGCCACCGGGATCCCCTGTCCGACCGCCTTCTGCGCACCCACGATCGCGTACCAGGGCAGCGAGAACGACGTCATGAACTGGAAGAGCCCCTCGCGGAAGAGCTGCCCCTGCGCGTAGGCGAGGAAGTAGCCGAGCGTGCCGAAGCCGAGCGCAAGCGTGATGTAGGCGGGGTTCGTGAGCGCCGACGGCACGTCGCCGAGCATCACGTCACGCGTGATCCCTCCACCGAGGCCGCCGAGCAGCGCCATCATCAGCACGCCGACGATCGTGTACATCTTGTAGTGGTCGGGCCGCCGGCAGAGCAGCGCGCCGTTCAATGCGTTCGTCGAGGCCGCCACCAGGTCGACGAAGGTGAAGCTGCCGGTGAAGTCCCAGCCCTCGAGGAACGTGACCGTTCCCGAGTCCGCGAGCAACTGCGAGACGACCGTCACTCCTCCTCCGGGGGCAGGACGTGGCCCGCGCGCCCGGCGCTGGACCGCCCGGCACGCCGATATGCGTCGGGGCCGGCTCGGCGCCGACCCCTTCGCCGCCTCCGCCCTCCGCGGCATCGTACGAGGCGCGCAGCGTCTCCTCCGCGTCCTGCTTCGGGAAGAAGCGGTAGACGAGCGCCATCCCGATCAGGATCGCGACGATCGCGGCGAGGTAGGCCCACTGGTCGCCCTTGAGGAACGACGACTGGGCCGCAGCCGTGATCTGGCTCGCGTAGTGCGGATGCTGCGCGGCGAGGTCCTCGGCGCTCGCGTAGGAGAGTTGGAGCGTGGCCTGCGTGCTGTCGGTGACGTGCTTCCCCGACTCCGCGATCGCGGTTCCCATCGCCGATGCATAGCCGGCGGTGAGGAGCGCGCCGAAGATCGAGGTCATCAGCGCCCCGCCGAGGTCGCGCTGCAGGTCAGCCGTTCCGGACGCCATACCCACACGCGTCACGGGCACCGAGCCCGTCAACGAGTTCGAGGACGGCGTGCCGGCGAGGCCCACCCCGGCCCCCAGGAAGGCGTACGGGATCGCGACCTCCCAGTACGAGATGTGCTCCTTCCAGAACAGCAACATCAGGACGAAGGCGAAGAGGAGGAGCGCCTGCCCGGTGAGCAGCGTCCGCCGCGATCCGTGCAGGCCCACGAGCTTGGCCGAGCGCGGAGCGACGAGCACCATGAAGATGCCAGCGGGGAGGATCGCGGCGCCTGCCTCGAGCGTCGAGTAGCCGAGCACGTTCTGCAGGAACTGCTGGCTGATGTACGCGGCGCCCATCAGCGAGCCGAACACGATGATCCCTGCGCAGGCGGCGACCCAGAAGGTCGGACGTGCGGCGATGTGGAGGTCGTAGAGCGGATTCGAGGCGCGGCGCTGCTGCACGACGAACAGGACTCCGGCGACGGCGGCAACTGCGAGCAGAGCGAGCGCAAGAGTCTGCTCGCCCGCGACGGGCAAGAAGTTGATCGAGACGATCAGCGCGCCGACCAGCACAGCCGAGAGCATCCCGCCGAGGTTGTCGACCGGCTCGGTTCCCTCGTTGACGTGACTCGGGACGAACTTGATCGCCATCGGCACCGCGACCGCGACGAGCGGCAACGTGACCAGGAACACCGACCCCCAGTCGAAGTGCTCGAGCAAGGCCCCGGAGATGAGCGGTCCGAGGAGCGCGACGCCCCCGCCGAGCGCCGACCACAGTGCGATCGCCTTCGTGCGCGCCGGTCCCGACCACAGCGCCGTGATCAGCGCCAGCGTCGTCGGATAGGCCATTCCCGCCGCCAGCCCACCGAACACGCGCGCGGCGAACAGGACGCCGGACGACGGCGCGAAGCCGGCGAGCAGACACGCAGGAATCGTCAGCGACATGCCCGCGACGATCATCAGCTTGCGCCCGTACCGGTCGCCGAGCGCCCCGAACCACAGGACGGACGCGGCAAGCCCGAGCGAGTAGCCGACGGCGATCAGGTCGAGCGCGGTCTGGGAGGCGTCGAACGACTCGCCGATGTCGGGCAGCGCCACGTTCGCGACCGACAGGTTCAGGTTCGCGACCGCCGCGACCAGGATCAGAGAAACGAGAACGAGCTTGGCGCGCGCGGGCGCCTCCCCACGACCTCCTGCGAGCTCAGTCACGGCAGCCTCCCGACGTACGCGCCCTCGTCCACGGCCCGATTCTTTCGCACCGGACTGCCGCCGCGAAGCAGCACGCGGAGTTTCACCCGGATGAACCGTCCACGGATGGCGCAGTCAGCCGCAGGCCGCCGAAACGTTCGGGCGGCCCGCGGCTTCGCGGTCGTAACTATGACGACGAGCAGTCGGGCCCGGTGAGGGTCGACTTCGCCGTCGAGGCCAGCGTCTTCGCCGACGATGCGACGTCGTTCAGCGCGTCGCTCACCGACGCGTCGTCGGGAACGTCGTCGACAGCGGACTTGAAGCTGTCCCAGGCACTGTCGAGCTGGCTCGTCGAGATGTTCGCCAGGTCGGAGGCATCGCTCTTGACCTGGTCCCAGTCGTCCTCAACCTGCGATACCGCCGACTGGTAGTCGGACTCCGAAGCCGTCGTCGGGCTCAGGCTCGTCAGGCTGTTGATCGAGCTCTCGAGCGAGCTGACGCTGCCGCAGAAGTTCGCCTGTGCCTCGGCCTGCGACTCGCCACCCCCGCCGTCGGCGAGGAGTCCGATCAGGATTGCCAGCCCGACTCCGATCGAGACGAGCACGATGATCCATCCTTTCCGGCTCATCGCGTCAGATCTCCGACCGCGCCGGCGACACCGCCAACCCGTAGATCACAAACGACGCCAACGCGATCGTCGCAGCCGCAAACCACGGCGCATGCTCGATGATCACGAAGCTGTTCACGATCACCACCACCGCCCAGATATAGGCCACCACCCTGCCAAAGCCGCCGTTACTCAAGAGAGACCAGCCCGCGAACAATGCGAGCGCCGCGATACACAGATCCCAGAGGCCCCACGCCCAAAGCGTGTCCCCGAAAATCCCCGCCGTCAGATTCGCGACATCCGAGCTGTCGTCGAAATACCTGATCGCCGAGATGATCCGAACGAACCCGACCGAAAACAGCACGATCGCCGAAAACATCACCCACCCAGCCGGCGGGTCGTCATCCTGCGCCGCATAACCCTGTGTTGACATCGGAATCCTCCCTGTCGCTCCGAGAACGAGCCGACTCTAGAGCGCGGCGGCCACGGCGCCTATCCGCTCGGCGTCATTCACCCAGGGTGAACTTCAGCCTCGCTGGGGAGGGTTCCCGGCTCTGCGACACGGACGAGCAGCTCCTCGCGTGTGCGAACGCCCAGCTTGCGGTAGATGCTGCGCCTGTGCGTCTTCACCGTGTTGGGCGAGAGGTAGAGCTCGCGAGCGACATCTCCGACCGACGCCCCCGAGGCGAGTACACGGAGCACCTTGAGCTCCGCCTCGCTGAGGTCGTCGCCCAGGAACCCGTCACGGCGCGCGCGTAAGGAGAGCTCATCCCGCGTCTTCTCGAGCAGTGTCTCGAGCATGCCTCTGTCCGGAAGCTCGTCGAGCTCTCTGCGACCGGCATCGAGTGCATCGAGGGCCCCGCCCGTGTCGCCGATGAGATGGCGGGCCGCGGCGAGCCGGATGAGGGCATGCGCGTGCCAGTACGACGGTTCGTCTGCGCCGGCGAGCTCCACGGCACGTTCGAGGTGCTCGATCGCCGCATGGAGATCCGCCCCGCGCATCAGGACACATCCGAGCGCGAGGTGCGGATTGGCGGCGGTGACGCTCGCAGCATGGCCGATCTCCTCGGCGAGCGCGAGGGCGTCCCGTGCGAGACGTTCCGCACGCTCGACATCGCCGTCTGCGAGCTCGATAAGCGAGAGATACGCCAGTGCGAGGGCGCTCGTCGCGCGGCGCCGCGCTCCGGGGAGTGTCCGGGCCTCCTCGAGCGGTGCGCGCGCCTCTTCATGGCGACCGGCGAGGAAGAGCGCCTGTCCCAGCGGTACGAGGCCCGCGTATCGCCATTCGCTTCCGGCAGGCTCGCTCTCGAGCACGAGCCTGGCCGACCGTTCGGCGTCAGCGATCCCGCGGCTGAGGTACGTCGAGCTGACCATCGCGACCGCGGAGCGGAGCGACGTGATTCCGTTGGCGAGCGGGCCGTGGTCGGGTCCGTCCTCTGCCACGCGGAGCCACCGCTCGACCTCGTCGCGTCCCTGCCCGCTCAGTCGCGCGGTCAGCGCGCGCATGGTCGCGAGCTCGCGGTCGCCCAGGGCCTCCGGCCAGGAGAGCGCGTCGAACCAGCGGTTGAGCGTCGCCATCCGACCGGCAGACAGCAGCGGGACGGCGACACGCATCACGAGCGCGCTCGCGCGGGTGACGTCCCTGCAGGCGATCGCGTGGTCTATCGCGCGCTCGATCTCCCCGTGGGCCTCGAACCAGAGCGAAGCTCGGGCATGCAGCCCGGGAACGGCGCCGGGATCGGTCGACTCGAGCTGCGCGCCTCAAGACGGCCGCGAAGAGATGGTGGTACCGGTATTCGGCCCCGGTCACGTCGAGAGGGACGAGGAAAAAGTTCGAGCGCTCGATCTCGGCGAGCTTCGAGGCGGAGTCGGCGCGCTCGAGTACGGCGTCGCAGAGCGGCGCAGACAGTCTCTCGAGCACCGACGAGTGCGTCATGAAGTCTCGGATAGCGGGATCTGCCGTCGCCACGACATCGTGGGCGAGGTAGTCGAAGACGTCGCGTGTGTCACCCGAGAACTCATCGACGAAGCGCCGAGGGTCCACCTGCTCCTTGAGCACGATCGCGGCCAGACAGAGTCCCGCCAGCCATCCCTCCGTCCGCTCGGTGAGTTTCCGAACTTCACGGGTCGTGAGCCGAACGTCAGCCTCTCGAAAGAGCGCGTCGGCCGCGGTGGACGAGACACTGAGATCACGCGCTCTGAGCTCCGTCAGGTCGCCGTGGGCGCGGAGCCGGGCAATCGGCAGCCGGGGGTCGCGACGGCTCGAGATGACGACCTGGACGGCGCCGGGGGCGCGCTCCACGAACGCGCCGAATGTCTCGTCGCAGGCACGGCTCGCCGCTGTGTGCCAGTCGTCGAGGACGAGGACGACCGGAGGGCAGTCCGAAAGCTCGTCGACGAGGAGCGGAATCCCCACCTCGGCGATCTCTCTCGGCCCTGCGGAGAACGCCAAGAGTGAGCGCTGGCCTGCGCGGACGTGGACCTCCTGGAGCGCCGTGATCACATGGGCCCACAGCCTCGCTGGGTCGGAGTCCATCGCGTCGAGCGAGACCCACGCGAAGGCACTTCGGTCGGCGTCCGCTGCCGCCCACTGGGCAAGGAGCGTCGTCTTGCCGTAACCCGCAGGAGCACAGACGAGCGTGAGCGCCCGCTCCCTCCCGCTGCGCAGCCTCTGGACGAGAGCTGGGCGCTGGAGCAGACCGTCCTGGACATGCGGGGGGCGGAGCTTGGTCGGGACGACGTACGGCGCCCTGGCGACACCCCCGGGTCCACCGTCTTCGGTCTGCTCGCCACGCGTGAACTCTCCCTCATTCTCGCGCCGGCGGCAATCCGAAGTTCACCCGGATGAACCGCGGTGCTCAGTAGTGACGCCGCGTCGAGCGGTCGTCATGCTGGACCGTCCGATGAGCACCCGGCTTGAGGGAGCAGGATCGACGACGTACGAGGTGCTCGTACGCGGAGAGCTGAGCGACGATCTCGTCGCGGACCTGGGCGCGCGCCGGTTCGTTCCGTGCAGCGGCAAGACCGTGATCCTCGTGGACGTCATCGACCAGTCGCATCTGCACGGCGTGTTGGGGTGGCTCCAGGATCGCAACATCGAGATCGTGAGGGTCAATCCGGTTTGACCGACGGGAAGGGTGCTGACCGTCGCCGTCACGACCGTCGATCTGGCTCGCATCCAGTCCAGCGGCAGCGCAACTCTCGGCAGTCTGCTCAGTCGTCGATCTCCTCCCAGATCGACTGCTCGTCGTGCTCTTCCCACTCCGCGTCTGGCATCGCAATGGCCCAGCTCGTCCATGTCCCGGCTGGCCGAGCAAGGGCGGTCCTGACTCTGGCGCGGACGACCATGCCGGGTGTGAGCTCAACCGGGGAGCGGAGCGGGGCCGTCGTCATCCCCCAGTGCGTCGGTGGATCGCCGGGCCCGACCGAGAGCGTGATGCCGGGCGCGAGCTCGGCACTGAACCAGAGCGCGAGCGCGTTGGCCGTTCCGTGGTGGTGGACGGGCAGCAGGAACTCCGCCTCGTGAGGCGCCTGCGCCTGCTCGAGCGGGATCAGGCCCACGTCCGTCGTCCACAAGCGGCTCGCTTCGGAGCGACTGTCACCCGCTGCCAGGTGACGGAATCCGCCGGAATAGGAGATTTCGTTGACCGTCTTCTCGACCAGCTCCTCGAGCGCGACGCCGTACGGGTTGTCCCTCAGGAACTCGACCGTCTCCCCGAGATAGCGGTCGTGCACGAGCGCGGCCCATGCCGTGACCGAGCGGGGGATCATGACCCCACCCGGCTTGAGCCAGCGATCGCGAGCGAGGATCACGGGAACGAGCATCCCTTCGTCGATCCCGAACCCTCCGAGCCACTCCGAGACGATCGCGTCGACGCGCTCCGGCGCCTCGACGTCCGTCACGTCCCCGTGGATGACCTTGACGATCTCTGCGACCCCGTTCGCCGCGACGAGGTCCTGCGCGAAGACGGCGACCGACGTCTGCTCCACCGCGTAGACGCGCGCCGCACCCGCGCGCGCCGCAAACACGCTCAGGATGCCGCTTCCCGCCCCGACGTCGAGCACGACGTCGCCAGGGTGCACCACCGAGGCGATCGCCCGCTGGAAGGCCTCGGTGCGCACACGGTCACAGATCATCGACCTGTGCACCTCGAACTCCGCGTACATCGGGTCCGGAGAGTGCTTGATCGGCGTCCGCACCGATGTAGTCTAGGCTCCTCGGGCAGCGTGCTTCGGACGCTGTCGCGAGGTTCTCGTTGGCACCACGAATGGAGGGAGTGCTCGAATGGGATTCAGACGGCGGACAAGACGCCGGGCGCTCGTGGCCGGAGCAGCGGTTGCTCACCACAGGGACAAGCAGATGTATGAGCAACAGCCGGCCTACGACGAGGCGCCCGCTGACGACTACCAGGATCAGGCGCAGTATGCGCCGCCTCCGGAGGACCCGGCGGACCAGGTCGAACACCTCGCACAGCTTCACGCCCAGGGCGCGCTGACCGACGAAGAGTTCGCGGCGGCCAAGGCGAAGGCTCTTGGGATCTGAGCACATGTCGGATCGCGAGAGCACGTTCACCGGATCGATGACTAGGGGAAACGGAGAGCCGCAATGAGTGAATCGCGCAAGGACGTGCTGGTGAAGGCGCTCGAGGCCGAGGTCGGTGGCGCATCGGTGGATCCGGGCACGCTGTTCACCGACGACGTCGTCGGATGGTCGCCGGTCGCCGTCGTGTCGGGGTTGCCGGAACTGAGCGAGCTCGCCGCCGACCGTAACGAAGCGTTCTCCAACGTCGTCATCCTCTTCCGAGGGCTCGACGAAGTGGGCAACAAGGCCTTGGCCGAATGGGTCGTCGAAGCCGATCACACGGGACCGTTTCCCCTCGGCGAGGACATGGTCGTGGAGGCGTCGGGACGGCGCGTCCGGTTGGCCGGCGTCACGGTGGCCGACTTCCGCGAGGGGAAGATCCGGTCGTACCGGACGTACTTCGACGAAGTCTCGCTCGTCGAGCAGCTCGTCGGCGCCTGACGAGGTAGGCCCCTCTGGAGCTCCACGTCGAGGACGATCCGGATCCGCTCGACGTCGAATTCCTCGAGCTGCAGATCCGCCGTGAGGCGTCCGCCGCGATGGGGCTCGGTGACGAAGTCGAGCTGGCGATCTTCGTACGCGAGGCCGGCAGGGTCGTCGCCGGCATCAGCGGCTGGACGTGGGGCGACTGCTGCGAGCTGCAGAACCTCTGGGTGGAGCCAAGTCTCACGGGTCGCTGGCTCGGGACTCGGCTCCTCGCCGCGGCCGAAGCCGAGGCGGCAGCGCGCGGGTGCACGCAGACCGTGCACTTCACCTACGACTTTCAGGCCAGGCGCCTGTACGAGCGGGCCGGCTACGAACTGGTGGGTCGAGTCGAGAACTTCCCATCAGGAGCGGACGCACTCTGGTACCGGAAGCGGTTGAACCCGCCGGCGTCCCCGCGGAGCGGGCACGGGACCCCTCGTAGCTCGTGAGTGGAGGGACTGGTGCCTGTTACCGGTGACGCCGCCCACGTGGTGTGAGCACCCAGCGGTCGGATCGAATCAGCCGCGGGCCCGGCCGCAGACGAACTACGTCCCGACCGACCCGCGTCGCTGATCTCGGGAGGCAACGCTGATTGCCGCCCGCACCAGCCGTCGAGGTCACGAGGCTTTCGGGCTTGGGCTGCCGGCTACGGACCGTTACGGCCCGCGGCCCTACGCCTGGAGCCTGGCCCAGGTGTCCTTGAGGCCGAGTGTGCGGTTGAAGACGAGTCGTCCAGGCGTCGAGTCGGGATCCGGGCAGAAGTAGCCGAGGCGCTCGAACTGCACGGTCTCGCCAACCGGCAGCTCCGCGAGCGCAGGCTCGACCAGGCACTCCTCGAGCACCGTCTCCGAGTCGGGGTTGATGTCGGCGAAGGGGTCGCCGTCGGCGCCGGGATCGGGGCGGGTGAAGAGGCGGTCGTAGAGACGGACTTCGGCCGGCACGGCGTGCTCGGACGAGAGCCAGTGCAGCGTCGCCTTGGGCCGGCGCCCGTCCGGGGCGTCGCCGCCGCGCGTCTCCGGGATCGTAGGTGCAGCGGAGCTCGGCGATCTCGCCGCTTGCGTCCTTCACGACGTCGGTGCAGGTCACGAAGTAGGCGTAGCGGAGGCGCACCTCGCGGCCCGGGGCGAGGCGGAAGAACTTGCTCGGCGGGTTCTCCATGAAGTCGTCACGCTCGATCCAGAGCTCGCGCGCGAAGGGCACCTTGCGCGTCCCGGCCGAGGGATCCTCCGGGTTGTTGACCGCCTCCATCTCCTCGACCTGCCCCTCGGGGTAGTTCTCGATCACGAGCCTGAGCGGGTGCAGCACCGCGAAGCGTCGCGGCGCCGTCCGGTTCAGCACGTCCCTGACCTCGTGCTCGAGCAGCTCGATCTCGACGGCGCCATGGCCCTTGCCTCCCACCCCGACCACGTCCAGGAAGTTGCGCACACCCTCGGGCGGGAAGCCGCGCCGGCGCAGGGCCGAGACGGTGGGCATGCGCGGATCGTCCCAGCCTCGCACGGCGCCCTCGCTCACGAGCCGGCCCAGGAAGCGCTTCGAGAGCACGGTGTACGTGAGGTTGAGGCGGGCGAACTCGTACTGGTGCGGGCGCGAAGGCACCGGCAGGTTCTCGATCAGCCAGTCGTAGAGCGGCCGGTGATCCTCGAACTCGAGCGTGCAGATCGAGTGGGTGATGCCCTCGATGGCGTCCGACTGGCCGTGGGCGAAGTCGTACAGCGGATAGATGCACCACTCGTCGCCGGTCCGCGGGTGGGTCGCGTGCAGGATCCGGTAGAGCACCGGGTCGCGCATGTTGATGTTGGGCGAGGCCATGTCGATCTTGGCCCTGAGCACTCTGGCGCCGTCCGGAAACTCGCCCGCGCGCATGCGCTCGAACAGGTCGAGGCTCTCCTCGATCGAACGGTCGCGCCAGGGGCTGTTCTTGCCGGGCTCGGTGAAGGTGCCGCGGTGCTCGCGGATCTCGTCGGCGGAGAGGTCGTCGACGTAGGCCTTGCCGGCCTTGATCAGGTGGACGGCCCAGTCGTAGAGCTGCTGGAAGTAGTCGGAGGCGTAGTAGAGATGCTCGCCCCAGTCGAAGCCGAGCCAGCGGATGTCTTCCTGGATCGAGTCGATGTACTCCTGCTCTTCCTTGATCGGGTTGGTGTCGTCGAAGCGCAGGTGGCAGCGCCCGCCGAACTCCTGGGCGATCCCGAAGTTGAGCGCGATCGACTTGGGGTGGCCGATGTGGAGGTATCCGTTCGGCTCGGGCGGGAAGCGGGTCACGACCTCCGAGACCCTGCCCTCGCGCACGTCGGCGGCAACGATCTCGCGGATGAAATCGCTTCGTTCGGGAGTGGCTGGATTGTGGGCGCTCACGCCGCTGCTGCTCATCGTCTCGAAGAGATTAGTCCAGTACGTCGCCATGTCTGGGCGCAGTCAGCGCCACGCCCTGAATCCCGCCCCTAGCGCGCGCGTATCGCTCGGAGAGACCACATGAATCGCTATTTGCAGGGATTTTAAGGCCCATACGGGATTCGAACCCGTGCCGCCGCCGTGAGAGGGCGGTGTCCTAGGCCACTAGACGAATGGGCCGCGCTAGGTCGGCCAGTGTAGCGAAGCGCCTTCCGGCGCGAGCCCGAGTCAGGCGCCGATCTCAGCGAGCAGAGGCGCGGTGTCGAGCGGGTCGAAGCCAATGCGCTTTGCGATTTCCTCGCTCGACGGCTTTGTGCCTTCGCTGAACAACTCGCGCAGCAGCTCTCCGGTGGCCGGGCTTCGCCACCACTCCTCGCCGACCGTCCCGATCAGGTGGCGGCGGAGCTGGGCGGAGCGGATCCACGCTCGCAGGTAGTCGGCCGAGTAGAAGCCGGCGTCCATGTCCGAGATGTACCCGTCGCGGCGGTAGCGGATGCCCGTCGCCTCGGTCAGGAACTCCTCGTAGCCCTCCGGCGTGCCGCCGTCCTCGAGGAACCGCGTCCAGAAGCCGAGCTCGTAGCGCAGCTTCGCCTCGTAGCGGCGGAAGAGGAGCGCCTCGAGGAAGATCGTCGCGTCGGCGTTCTCCGCGGCCTGCTCGTCTGAGAGACCGAAGTGCCGCGCGTGCCAGCCCGGCTCGCGCGAGACGGCCTCGACGATGTAGGAGTAGATCTCGGTCAGCGCGTGGTCGCGCGAGATTCGCCGGAAGGTGTACGGGAGATCCGGATCGACGCCGCCGTAGTGGAGCGCGTGGCCGGCCTCGTGCAGGAACGCCTGGTAGTCGTGCAGGCCGCCCTGGGCGCGGGTGATCAGGTGCACGACGCTCGGCGGGTCGCTCGCGATCACGCACGCGCGCGGCGCCTTCTGCGGGCGGTCGTCGAGGTCGAGCTTGATGTTCGTCGCCGCGGCGAGGTCGAAGCCGAGCTCGGTCAGCGTCGCGAGGCAGATCTCGGTCGCGCGCTCTTTCGTGTACGTGGACTCGAGCGGCGAGAGCCGGCGCATGTAGGCGGTGTGGAAGCTCGACGGGATGTCGTCGCGGCCCTGACCGAGGAGGCGGTCGAACCAGCGCGCGCGCTGGGCCGCGAAGGAATCGGCGGAGGCATCGCTCGCGCGCTCGAGCACTTCGGAGAGCTCGCGCAACGAGATCGCCTTCTCCTCTTCGTTGCGTTCGACAGGGTCGGGGATGCCCGACAACTCGGCAGAGAGCTCTTCGGCGGCGGCGATCAGCTCGAGCCGGTCGGCGTTGAACGCCGCGCTCGAAGCCGCCTGGATCTCGCCGAGCTCCTCGCGGTCACCGTAGGCGTCCAGCACCGCGAGCTGGGCCTGCGCGTTCCGCAGCGGCATCTCCTCGCCCTTGAACGTGACGCGCTCGGCAAGCAGGCGGTTCTCGAGCTCATCCTCGCGCTCGACGAGCGCGGCCGAGACGAGCCCGCCCTCGCAGGTCTTGCGCAGGCGGTAGAGAAGCTCGCGCTCGTCGCCGGAGGCGGCGTCCTCGGCCTCACGCAGGGCCTCGAGCTGCTCGACGCTGAAGAGGTCGCTGTAGCGCCTGACGATCTCCGTCTGCTCCGAGAAGTCCTTCTCGCCGACACGCACCGCACGGCCTTCTTCGGCTCGTTCGAAGAGGTAGCGCGCGAGGCGGCTTTCGAACTCGGTCGGGTTGCGGACGGCGACGACGCTCAAGGCGCGGACACGTTACCGGCCGCCAACCTCTTCGCGGCGTCCGCAAGGAATTGCGGGTCGAAGGGCTTGCCGATCACCTCGGTCGCCCGGCCGCGGTAGCGGTCGACATCCGCGATACCGCTGACGAGCACGACGGGGAGGCCCGCGTGCATCAGTTCGTCGAGCAGGGCGTCGCACGCTTCGGCTCCGAGGTGGACGTCGAGGAAGACAAGCGCGGGGCGCTCGGCGCGGACGGCCTCGCGTGCGGCCTGCGACCGTTGCAGCCTCCGCGACGCGAAACCCGTCGAGCTCGAGGTTGACGCGGCAGAGCAGTCGGAGCGACGCATCGTCTTCGACAACGAGGATGAGTGGCCCGCCGCCGGTCACGGATGGCGATCGTAGTCGCTTCGACGGCGCAAAGCTTGGCCGGGACCGGCCACTTCACTAGGATGCTCCCGTGGCTTCCAAGGCCGGCACCGGAGAGCGTTATGCCACACAGGTCGGCGCTCTCTGGAGCGGCCTGGCGCGCACGCTCTCTCGACTCGAGGCGCTGGCTGCCGAGCCCGACCGGCTCGAGGACGAGAAGCAACTCGACCTGCTCCGCCGCCTGCAGTACTCGCTGCACACCGCGAGCGAACATGCCTTCGGACTTTCGCCGCCCGCAGGCACCGAGCCCGTGCACGCGGAGCTCGCGGCTGCGCTCGGCGGGGCGCGCGACGCCACTGCGAGGGTCGTCGAGGCGGTCGACGGCTGGGGCAGTGACGCGGCAGAGCCGCTCGTCTACGAATGGCGCGGCGCGCTCTTCCGTGTCCGGCTCGCGCGGTTGCGGCTCGCCGGTTCGTCGCAGCTCGTGTCGAGCCCAGAGCCCGTGGCCGGCCGGAACCTGAAGGCGCCGCTGGCAGCGAGCGCACTCGTTCTGGGTGGCGCGGCGATGTTCGTCGCCGGCGCGGCTGCCCGCCTCTGGCCGTTGTGGGTGGCGGGCATGATCGCCGTTTGCTCGTCGGTTCTCGCGTTCAGGCGGTAGCCGCCGCCCGCAGCCGCGCGAGCGACTCGTCCTTGCCGAGGAGCTCGAGGCTCTCGAACAGGCCCGGCGAGATCTTCGAGCCGGTGATCGCGATGCGGATCGGCTGGAATGCCTGTCGCGGCTTCTGCTCGAGCCGGTCGGCGAGCGCGCGGAGCGACTCCTCGATCGGCGCCGCCTCCCAAGGCTCGACCGCCTCGAGAGCCTCGGCGGCCGCGCGACACGTCTCGGGTTCGGCGGAGTCCGGGCCGACCGGCTCGAAGAAGAAGCGGACGTAGTCGGGGTACTGCGACAGCTTCTCGATCTTCTCCTGCACGAGCGGAACCGTCGCGCGCACTGTCCGCTCCGGCCAGTCGATCGCCTGCTCGCCGAGCCAGCGCAGGAGCGCGTCGGCGTAGTCGTTCGGCGCCAGGCCACGTAGGTGGACGCCGTTCATCCAGTCGAGCTTCTGGTAGTCGAACGTCGCCGGTCTCGGGATCACGCGGTCGAGCGAGAAGCGCTCGACGAGCTCGTCGGGCGACATGATCGTCGTCTTGTCGTCGTAGCTCCAGCCGAGGAGCGCGAGGAAGTTCATCAGCGCCGCCGGGAGGTAGCCGTCGGCGCGGAAAGCGTCGATCGCGACCGCACCGTGACGCTTCGACAACTTCTTGCCGTCGGGCCCGTTCACGTTCGGGATGTGCGCGTAGACCGGCAGCTCGGCCCCGAGCGCGCGCAGGATGTTGATCTGCGTCGGCGTGTTCGAGACGTGATCGTCGCCGCGGAGGACGTGCGTGATCTCGTCGAGCATGTCGTCGACGGGCGAGGCGAAGTTGTAGGTCGCGCGCCCGTCGGAGCGGACGATCACCGGGTCGGCGAGGACCTCGTTCGCGAACTCGATCCGGCCGCGGACGGCATCGTCCCACCAGACCGTGCCCTCGTCCGGCATGCGGAAGCGGATCGCGCCCTCGTCGACGTAGGCCTTGCCGTCGGCGACGAGCTGCTCGCCGACGCGACGGGCGTCCTCGAAGCGGTCGAGCTGGAAGGTGACCGGGCCATCCCAGTCGATGCCCAGCCAGCGAAGCGACTCCTGGATCTGCTCCACCGACTCCTCGACCTCGCGGCTGGTGTCGGTGTTCTCGATCCGCAGCCTGCACTCGCCGCCCACCTGCCGTGCGAAGAGCCAGTTGAAGAGAAACGTGCGCACGCCGCCGATGTGGAGAAAGCCGGTCGGGCTCGGGGCCATGCGCACTCTGACGGACATGCGCTCTATCGTAGGTACGTGCCCTGGCTGCCGCGCCGCCTCCTCCGGCTCGAAGGACTGGCCGTGCTGGCCGGTGCGCTGACGCTGTACTTCCACCTCGGCTTCGGCTGGCTCCTGCTCCTGGTGCTCTTCCTCGCGCCGGACATTTCGGCGCTCGGGTACCTCGCGAACCCGAGCGTCGGCTCGGTCTCCTACGACCTCGCCCACACCGAGCTCTGGCCCGTCTGCCTCGCGGTCGCAGGCGTCCTCGGCGGCATCGACGCACTCGTGCAGGTGTCGCTGATCTGGCTCGCGCATATCGGCTTCGACCGCGTCCTGGGCTACGGGCTGAAGTACCCGACCGAGTTCAAGGACACGCACCTCCAGCGGGTTTAGCGATGCAGTTCGGCGCTCAAGTCTCCTCGGCCGGCGGGATCGACACCGCCATCGATCGCATCGAGGCGATTGGCGGCGACTGCGCCCAGGTCTTCACCCAGAGCCCGCGCATGTGGCGGCCGACCGCCCACAAGCCGGAGGCGATCGAGCGGTTCAAGGCGCGCCGCGCCGAGGCCGGAATCGGCGGGGTCGTCTGCCACGCGCTGTACCTCTGCAATCTTGCCGCGCCGGACGACGAGATCTACGCCAAGTCGGTGACCGCGATGTGTGCAACGGTCGACACCGCCGTCGCGATCGAGGCCGACGCGGTGATCTTCCATGTGGGCTCGCACCTCGGCGCCGGGTTCGATGCCGGCGGCGCGCGCGTCATCCGGGCGTTGAAGAAGATCCTGAAGCGCTGCAAGGGCGACACCTGGCTGCTGATGGAGAACTCGGCAGGCGCGGGCGGCACGATCGGCCGCTCGATCGGCGAGCTCGCCCGGCTGGTGGAGGCGGCGGGGCGGCACGAGCGGCTTGGCATCTGCCTCGACTCGTGCCATCTGTACGCCTCCGGGTACGACGTGACCGACCCCGGCGTGCTCGACGCCCTGGTCGCGGAGGTCGACACGACGATCGGGCTCGACCGGCTGCGCGCGCTGCACGTGAACGACAGCGCGACGCCGCTCGGCTCGAATCGCGACCGGCATGCGAACGTGCTCGAAGGCGAGCTGGGCGAAGGGCTCGGCGTCTTCCTCGCGCACCCGGCGTTCCAGCAACTCGCCGCGTATCTCGAGACGCCCGGCCCGAAGAACGAGGGCCCCGACGCGGTCGCCATCGAGACAGTCCGCAAGCTGCACGCGCGATCGGTCCGTAAGGCGTCGCGCCGGGCTGCCCGATCGAAGTGACGTCACGGCGTGACGCAAGCGGTTTCGGCGGCGTAGGACGGTCATGAGCTTCGCCGACGCCGCCGAGCGCCACCTGGACGACGTATACGGGTATCTCGCCTGGTTCACCGGCGACCGCTTCGTCGCCGAGGATCTCGCCGGCGAGACGTTCGAGCGCGCGCTGCGCCTGTGGCACCGCTTCGACCCGGAGCGCGGCTCTGCCCGCACGTGGCTCTGCCAGGTCGCGCGCACAGTGGCGCTCGACCATTTCCGCTCCGAACGGCGGCGCGTACGGCGCGAGGAGTTGGCGGCCGTGCCCGAGGCGTTCGAGCAGCGGCTCGCCGAGGGCTTCTCGCCCGCGCTCGAATCGGGCCTGCGAAACCTGACTGCCGGCGAGCGCGAGGTGATCGCGCTGCGGGTCGTGCTCGACCTCGACGCAGGGACCGCCGCACACGTGCTCGGGATCTCGCCCACCAACTGCACCACGCGCCTGAACCGCGCGCTCAAGAAGCTCGAGGAGGCCGTCCATGTCGCAGCTTGACCTGATCGCCCACCTGCGCGAGACGCGCCCGGTGGCGCCTGCCGAGCTGCGCGAGCGCGTCCGCCAGATCGCCGCGCAGGCGCCCGCGCCGCGCAGCCGCGTCACCTGGCGCCGCGCGCTCGTCGTGCTCGTTCCGGTCGCCGCAGCCGCCGCGCTCGCTGCGGCCTTTCTGCCACGCGGCAGCAACGAGGGCGGTAACGAGACGGCGGCCATCGAACGGTCATTGCCGCACGCGGCCAAGAGCCGCACGCAGGCACAGGACTTCTCGCTCGGGGCTCCGAGCGCCAAGGTCGTCGCGGGTTCGGCGCTCTCCCCCACGACGCCGCCGCCGAGCGGTACGCGCGCCCAGCGCTACTCGGCGACGCTGACGCTGCGCCTGCCGACGGCGAACGCGGTCTCGGCCGCGACCACGCGCGCCCTCCGGATCGTCGCTTCGCTCGGCGGCTATCCGCAGACCGTGCGCGTGGACGCCGCGCGCAAGGACGCCAACGCCTACCTCGTCGTCAAGGTGCCGCGCAGCCGCGTCCAGGATGCGGTGCGTCGGCTCGGCGCGCTCGGCACGGTAGTCGGCGAGAACGTCTCGATCCAGGACCTCCAGGCGGGCGTCGACACGACGAGCCGCACGATCGCGCGACTCCAGACGAAGGTCAACGGGCTCCGCGCGCAGCCGCAGACCGACGAGGTGAAGAGCCAGATCGCGTCATTGGCGCACCGGCTCGAACGCCTCCGGCTCGCACGCGCCGCCACGCTCCGCGCCGCGCAGTACGCGACGGTCGAGCTCCGGCTCGCGACGCCGCCCGCCGCTGCGCCGCAGGAGCACGAGAACGGGCCGCTGCACGGCCTCGGTGTCGTCTTCGGCTGGATCGCGATCGGCGCCGTCTATGCGCTCGCGCTCGGGACGCCGCTCGCCCTGCTCGTCCTCCTGGGATGGCTCCTCTTCCGCGGTATCCGCCGCCGGCGCGAAGAGCGGCTGCTCAGCTCGCCTTGACCTGGGCGAACACGCGGAAGGTCGGCACGCCGTCTGGCAGCTCGCCGAACTCCGGGTTGACGCAGCTCGTCGTCTCCGACCGCGACGCGTAGGTCTGCTCGACCTCCGCGTGGCACATCGGCAGCGGCTGGCGTATCGCGCGGATCGCGCCGAAGCCCGCCTGGCGCCGCTCGGCCGCTCGCAGCATGTCGAGGTCGATCTCGACCGCGTAGATCTTCTGCATGCACCCGACGTAGGAGTGCCCCCAGGCCTCGTAGGAGTAGACGAACGGGCAGCTTCTCGCGAGGCAGGCACCGGGGTACACGACCTTGTCGCAGTGCACCTCGCAGCGGCGGCACTCCATCTCGTCCTGCGGGTGCAGGGGAAGTGCCGGCGCGACCTGTTCTTGCTGCATACCGGCCATTGTCTGCCCGGTTTGGGTCGCCCGCAAGACTTGACTTTCGCGCCCACGGACGCTAGCGGCTCAGACCGCGAGCCGGTTGACGGCGGTCAGGACGTCGGCCGGCGTGAACGCGAGGAAATCCGGCTCGACGGCCGCGCTCTCGTCGTCGGCACGGAACCAAAGAGCATGCGCGGTCGTCATCCCGAGCGCCGCGGCGCCGGCGATGTCGTCGAGGAGCCGGTCGCCGACGAAGAGTACGTCGAGCGGGTCGACGCGCAGCTCGAACGAGCGCGCGCTCGAAGATCGCCGCGGCCGGCTTGCGGACGCCGACCTCACCCGAGAGGACGATCGCGTTCACGCGCGCGGCGACACCCAACTCCTCGATGTCGCGTCGCACGAGCCGCGGCGGGTCGGGCCAGGTGTTCGCCACGACGCCGAGGAGCAGCCCGCGCTCCCGGAGCGCCTCGAGCAGCGCATGAGCGCTTCCGACGAGCGCCCGCGCCGGCCGCCAGGCGCTGTGCTCGGCGTCGAGGAAGCGGTCGAGCTCTTCGTCGCTGACCGGGGCGAGCAGCTCCCGCAGCTCAGCCGTGTAGTCGAGGTGCTCGGCCGCGCCGAGCGTCCGCAGCGCCGGCAGCTTGTCGGCCACGAACCGGCGTGTGAACGCCTCGGCCTCCTCCCCGCGCCCGAGGGCGGCGAGTCCCGCCTCGTGCCCGGCGGCGAGCAGGTCGTAGTCCCACTCGAACTGGACGAGCGTGCTTCCCCAGTCGAAGAGGACGGCCTCGAGCACGAGGCTAGGGAGCAACCAGCGTGCCGAGCGCCTGCGGGACGAGCTCGAGCGCGCGCTCGACGTCGTCGTCGCTCACGTCGAGGTGGGTGACGGCGCGAATGACGCCCGGCTCGACCGTCGCGCTCATGCCCACGCCGGCCGCGCCGAGCCGCGCGATCGCCTCCGCCGAGGTGAGGCCGAGGTCGCCGACGTCCACCTGGACGAAGTTCGTCTCGACCAGGTGCGGATCCGCGGAAACCCCGTGCGCCGCCCATCCCTCGGCGAGTCGCCGAGCGCGGGCGTGGTCGTCTGCAAGCCGATCGACGTTGTGCTCGAGCGCGTAGAGGCCGGCCGCGGCGACGATCCCGGCCTGCCGCATCGCGCCGCCGAAGCGGTGCTTCTCGACTCTCGCCCGGGCCATCAGCTCATGGGAGCCCGCGATCACGGCACCCAGGGGCGCGCCGAGCCCCTTCGAGAGGCAGAGCGTGACGGTGTCGAAGAGGCCGCCGATCTGCGCCGCAGGAACGCCCGAGGCGACGGCCGCATTCGCAAGCCGGGCACCGTCGAGATGGACCGAGAGGGCGAGCTCGCGGGCCGTGTCGACCACGGAGCGCAGTGTCTCGAACGGCCACACGGTGCCGCCCGAGCTGTTGTGTGTGTTCTCGAGCGCAACGACGGAGGCTCGCGGAATGTGGAAGCCGTCGGAGGGACGCGCCGCCGTGCGCACCTGGCGCGGCGAGAGGCAGCCCCGGTAGCCGGGCAGCCCGCGCGTCTGGAGGCCGGAGTGCATGGCCGCGCCGCCGAGCTCGGCGACCATGATGTGCGCCGTCTCCTCGACGATCAGCTCGGTCCCGCGCGTGCCGAGGATCGCGAGCGCGATCTGGTTCGCCATCGTCGCGGTCGGCAGGTAGACCGCCTCGTCCTGCCCGAGGAACACGGCCGCCCGCTCCTCGAGCGCGAGCACGGTGGGATCCTCGCGCCGCTGCTCGTCACCGACCTCGGCGCGGGCCATCGCCTCGCGCATCCCCGGCGACGGCTTCGTCTGCGTGTCGGAGCGGAGGTCGATCACGGCGTCAGAGTAGTGCCGGGCGGCCGGACCGACGCGGATCGCGGTCCACGGCGGCTCAGAGCTGCTTGAGCACGGAGTACCAGACTCGCTCTGCGACCTCGACGAGGTTGTCGCTCGTGCGGGACACGCGCCGGTACAGCTCGCGCCGCGCCGCAACCTCCCGCGGGTCGCTGTCCTGCACGAGCGCCGACATCGCCCGGCGGTAGACGTGCTCGAGCTTCCGCTGGCTCTTGACCGCCGCGTCCGCGGGGCCGGTCGCGTCGGTGCCGCGGATGCCGGCGAACGCGTCGGCCAGGTGCCGGGCGCCCTCGGCCAGCAGCGTCGTCATCGCCGCCATCGCGTCGTCCGGCGCGGCGCCCATCACCTCGGCCTCGCGGACGAGGTCCTTCGCGCCGTTCAGCGCGGTGTCGAGACCGCGCGAGAGCTCGAACAGGTCCTCGGGCTCGAGCGGCGTCGTGAACGACGCCGTCAGCGCCTGCCGCAACGTGCGCTTGCACTCGTCCGCCCGGTGCTCGCACTCGCGGACGCGGTCTGCCGCCGCGGCCTCGCCGTGCGCCCAGGCGACGAGCGCATCCATCCCCTCGACGGTGATCGCCGCCTGCTCGCGCAGCATCCCGAGGACGTCCGGGCTCTCGGGCAGGAACCACCGTCTGGTGCTCATTCGAGCGCACTCCATATCACGACGATGACCGAGCCGAGCGCCGCCGTGGCGGGAATCGTCAGCAGCCAGGCAAAGCCCATCTCCCGCACGACCTCCCAGCGCACGTGGTGCCAGCGCTGTCGCCCGCCGCCCACGCCGACCACCGACGAGGCCACGACCTGGGTCGTCGAGACGGGCGCGCCCACGTAGGACGAGGCGAGGATCACCACGGTGGACGAGGTCTGGCTCGCGAGCCCGTCGAGCTTCGACAGGTGGAAGATCCGGCGGCCGATCGTCCGGACGATGCGCCAGCCGCCGACCGAGGTTCCGAGCGTGAGCGCCGCGCCACAGGTCAGCTTGACCCAGAGCGGCACGGTGGTGGAGTCGAGGTGGCCCGTCGCGATCAGCAGCGCGGCGATCACGCCCATCGCTTTCTGGGCGTCGTTGGCGCCGTGGCTGAACGAGAGCGCGGCCGACATCACCCACTCGGCTCCGTTCACGGGGCCGTTGACCCGCCGTGTCGCGCGGTGCAGTGCGAGTCGCAGGATCATGACGGTCAGGTAGCCGAACGCGAGCCCGAGCACCGGGGAGAGGGCGAGCGCGATCAGCACGCCGAAGACGCCGACGGGCTTCCACCCGTCGAGCCCGCCCCAGTTCACCGCGTGGATGCCGTAGTCGGCGACGGCCGCGCCGACGAGCCCGCCGACGAGCGCGTGGCCGGAACTCGACGGCAGGCCGCGCCACCAGGTGAGCACGTTCCACGTGACCGCCGCGGCGAGCCCGGAGCCGATCACCGCGACCGCCTGCGACGGGGGCACCGTCACGATCCCTGCGATCGTGGCGGCGACGGCCGTGCCGACGAGGAGCGCGCCGAGCATGTTGAACACGGCCGAGAGCGCGAGCGCCTGTCCCGGCCGTGCCCCGCGGGTCGCGACGAGCGTGGCGATCGCGTTCGCCGCGTCGTGGAAGCCGTTCGTGAAGGCGAAGGCGAGGGCGAGCGCGATCGCGAGGCCGAGGCCCATCGCTCACATCATCGGGCTCGTGCGCCGCGCGCGGGCGCGGAGTCGCACGCGAAGCGGTTAGATGGTCACCGAGCCGTCGTCCGCGAGCGTCCAGTGCGGGTTGTGGGCGACCTCCCACGGATGGCCGTCGGGGTCGACGAACACGCCCGAGTAGCCGCCCCAGAACGTCTCGGCGCCCTCGCGCGGGATCGTCGCGCCGGCGCGCCGGGCCTCCTCGATCGCGGCGTCGACGTCGTCCGGTGAGCGCACGTTGTAGGCAAGACACATCCCGCCCCAGCCGCCGGCATCCAGGACGCCGGAGTCTTCAGCCAGCGACTCGCGGCTCCAGAGCGCGACGATCATTCCGCCGGCCTGGAAGAAGACGACGTCGTCGTCCGGCCCGGCGCCCGTCCGCCAGCCGAGTGCCTCGTAGAACGCGCGCGACCGGGCGAGGTCGCGGACGCCGAGCGTGATCAGCGAGACGCGCTGTTCCATCCGGGGCAGTTTCTTTGACTTGCCGTGGTCACAGGTGCACGATTGCACAATGGCGCGGGGCCCTGAGCAGGCAGTCCTCGATCACATCGCCAGGGTTCCTGCGGAGGCACGCGCGCATGAGCGTGCTCTTGCCGGCCCAGACCGGCTCTCGAGCGGCGGCGCCCCGTGGTCGGCTCGGCTCGAGACGGTCGAGATCCTCAAGGAGCGCGAGATTCTCGGCCGCCGCGTGTACGTCGTCGGCTTCCTGGCCGACCACGCGCGCCTGGGACGGCTGCCCATGACGATGGTCGTTCGCGCCGAGCGCGTCACCGGCCTCGGCTGGGTCGCACGGGGGACCAGCGCCGCTGCCAACATGCCCGAGCCGCGTCTCGCCGAGCCCCGCGTGCTCCTCGGCGGCAGCTGGGGCATGTTCGGGTTCTGCGGCGGTGGCAGGGTGTCGGGGACAACCCCGGAGATCGACCGCGCTCGGCTTCGGTTCGGAAACGGGATCGAACTCGAGGACGACACCGAGCACGACTGGGTGCTCTTCTTCACCGACGAGCCGGTCGAGCGCCCAGCCGCGACGGTCGAGCTTCTCGGCGCTAACGGAAGGATCGTGGCAAGTCACGAGTGGCCCGCCCGCCCGGACCTGCCGGACGCGCTGCGCCGCCGCATCCCGCGCGCCTGACCTCGGACACGCGGACGCTACGGTGTCCGCGTGAATCTCGACCTCCTCGAAGAGACGCTGGCGAGCGAGCCGGCCTACCGCGCCCATCAGGTGTGGGAGTGGACCGCGCGCGGCGCCACGTCGTACGACGAGATGACGAACCTCCCCGCTGGGCTCCGTTCCAGACTGGAGGAGCGCGTGCCGTTCTCCTCGCTCGAGACCGTGGACGAGACGCTTGCGAAGGACGGCACGCTGAAGGTGCTCTTCCGGACGCACGACCGCAAGCGTCTCGAAGCCGTGCTGATGCGCTTCCGCGACGGCCGGCGCTCGGTGTGCGTCTCGTCGCAGTCGGGCTGCCCGCTCACGTGCACGTTCTGCGCGACCGGTCAGATGCAGTTCGGCCGCAACCTGAGCGCGGGCGAGATCCTCGACCAGGCACTGCATTTCCGGAGGATCGAGCCGATCGACCACCTCGTCTTCATGGGCATGGGCGAGCCGATGATGAACCTCGACGCGGTGCTCGAGGCCGCGCGGCGGCTGCCCGAGGTGGGCGTCACCTTTCGGCGGATGACGATCTCGACGGTCGGCTGGCTGCCCGGCCTGAAGCAGTTCATCGACGAGGTCGACGAGCCGATCCGCCTGGCGCTCTCGCTCCACGCGCCGACCGACGCGCTGCGCAGCAAGCTGATGCCGGTCAACGACCGCTATCCGTTGGAGGACGTCCTCGCCGAGTGCCGCCGCTACGTCGAGCTGCGCGGCCGGAAGGTGTACGTCGAGTACGTGATGCTCGCGGGCGTGAACGACTCGGTCGAGAACGCCGCCGTGCTCGCGAAGCTCCTCGACCCGAAGCTCTTCAAGGTGAACCTGATCCCGTACAACCCGACCGGCATGTTCGACGGCTCGTCGAGGGACACGATTTCGCGCTTCAAGTTCGTCCTCGACCGCGCGCGGGTGCCGGCGACGGTCCGGCTGACGCGCGGGCGCGACATTCAGGCCGCCTGTGGACAGCTCGCGGCCTCGGCGGGCGCTCACAGCGACGCTGACCGAGCGAGGCGAGCCTAGGCTGGCTTGACTTCACGATCCTTCGGCGTGTTTGATCAGACGCACTAGGCCGCCGTCGCTCGGCGCTTCAGCACGGGCAACGAGAGTGCGGTGTCCTGCAACGACGAGCGAGGGGGCGACGGATGGCCAACTCTTTTCTCTCCCGCATCGTTTCCAACACGGCCGAGAGGATCGACAAGTCGATCGGCTGGTCGAAGCTGCCGACACCGCTCGCGCTCCCCGTCCTGATCGGCCTGCGTAGCCGACTCCGGGAGCGGAACCTCTACGACACCGGCCGCGGAGCGCTCGACAAGCCGCCGTTCACCGACCCCGACCAGGCCGACTACCGCGGCGCGCGAACGCTCGACGGGACGTACAACGACCTGAGCGACCCGTTGATGGGCGCGATCGGGAGCAGGTTCGGCCGCAACGTCCCGCTCGAGTACACACGGCCCGACGAGCCCCCCGAGCTGTTCGAGCCGAACCCGCGCCTGATCAGTCGGGACCTGCTCACGCGGGAGAGCTTCCAGCCGGCGACGACGTTGAATCTCCTCGCCGGGGCATGGATCCAGTTCGAGGTCCACGACTGGTTCAGCCACGGCGACAACGACCCCGAGCACCCCTGGGAGATCCCGCTCGCAGACGACGATCCGTGGCCGCAGCATCCGATGCGGATCGACAGGACGCTCCCCGATCCGAGCTCTGAGCCAGGCAAGCCCGCGACGTTCGTCACCGCCGACACCCACTGGTGGGACGGCTCACAGATCTACGGCAACACCCCGGAGTTCGCGGCTGCGCTCCGGACGGGCGAGCTCGGCAAGCTGAAGATCGACGGCGACGGCCTCCCGCCCCAGGAGCTCGATGCGCACATCGACTTCAAGGGCGTGGCCGGCAACTTCTGGATCGGTCTCGCGCTGCTGCATTCGCTGTTCATGCGCGAGCACAACGCCGTCTGCGACCGCCTGCACGCTGAGTATCCGGAGCTCTCCGATCAGCAGCTCTACGAGAAGGCACGGCTCGTCGTGGCGGCGCTGATGGCGAAGATCCACACGATCGACTGGACTCCCGCGATCATCGCGCACCCGACGACGGTGCTCGGGATGCGGGCGAACTGGTACGGCCTGCTCGGCGAGCGCTTCGACAAGAAGTTCGGGCGGCGGACGACGAACGAGGTGATTCGCGGTATCCCGGGCTCGCCGACGAACCATCATGGCGTCCCCTATTCGCTCACGGAGGAGTTCGTGGCCGTCTACCGGATGCACCCTCTGATCCCCGACGAGTTCGTGTTCCGCTCGCTTGCCGACGACTCGGTGCTTCAGCAGCGTGAGCTGCCGGAGGTGGGGGCGCTCGAGGTGCGAAACCGGCTCGGCGAGATGTCGATGGCCGACGTGTTCTACTCGTTCGGCCGCCTGCATCCGGGTGCGCTCACCCTGCACAACTTCCCGCGCTTCCTCCAGGACTTCCACCGCCCGGCAGGCGACCACATCGACCTCGCCGCGATCGACATCCTGAGGCTCCGCGAGCGAGGAGTGCCCCGCTACAACCAGTTCCGGCGGCTCTTCCACCTGAAACCCGCGGGGACGTTCGACGAGCTGACAGACAACCCCGTGTGGGCCAGGGAGCTGGAGCGGATCTACGGAGACGTCGAGCGCGTCGACGTGATGATCGGAATGTACGCGGAGCCGAAACCGAAGGGATTCGGGTTCAGCGACACGGCGTTTCGGGTCTTCATCCTGATGGCGTCGCGGCGACTCGAGAGCGACAGGTTCTTCACCAGCGACTACCGCCCCGAGATCTACACCCAGGCTGGCTTCGACTGGGTGGAGAACAACACGATGCGAACCCTGCTGCTCCGCCACTTTCCCGAGCTCGAGCCGGCGCTCGAGGGCGTCAAGAACCCGTTCGCGCCGTGGACCGCCGTCGGCGCAGGCACCGGTGGCTAGCACCGGCCGCGACCGCGCTGATCTAAACGACATATCGGGCCGCGGGACGGTTCCGCTGCTCGGTCGGGCGCGGTGCAGAGAGAATGCCGCGATGCGCCGGACGGGATTCATCCTCGCCGCCGTCATGGCGCTCGCGGTCCTCACCGGCGTGCTGCACTTCGCCGGCGTCGAGCCGGTGGTCGTGTTCGTCGTCGCGGCCGTGGCGCTCGGCGGGCTCGCGTGGGCGATCTCGATCGCGACCGAGTCGGTCGGCGAGCGGTACGGGCCCGCGGTCACGGGCGCGCTGCAGTCGACGCTCGGCAACCTGCCCGAGCTGTTCATCGTGCTGTTCGCGCTCTCGGCCGGCGAGATCGTCGTCGCGCGCACGTCGATCCTGGGCTCGCTGTTCGCGAACGGCCTCCTCGTGCTCGGGCTCGTGATCGTCGCCGGTGCGCGGAACGCGCCCGACGGGGTGATGCGCTTCCGCCCGCGGCTGCCGCAGGACACGGCGACGCTGCTCCTGCTCGCGATCGGGATCATCGTCCTGCTCGGCCTCTCCCACGAGGTCGGCGACCGGGCGAGCGAGCACGAGGTGACGATCTCGGTCGTCGGCGCGATCGTGCTCCTCACCGTGTACGGGCTCTGGGTGTGGAACTACCTCCACTCGGACGAGCCGCGCGAGGAAGCCCACGACGAGCATGCACGGACGGCGCTGCCGTTCCGGCCGGCGCTCGTCGTGCTCGCGGTGAGCGGCGCCATGGCGGCGCTCGTCTCCGACTGGTTCATCGACGCCCTCGACCCGGCCGTCGAGGCGCTCGGCATCTCGAAGGCCTTCACGGGCCTCGTGATCGTCGCCATCGCCGGGAACGCGGTCGAGAACGTCGTCGGGATCAGCCTCGCCGCCAAGGGCAAGTCGGACCTCGCCGTCTCGGTCGTGAAGAACTCGGTCGCCCAGATCGCGGCGTTCCTCTTCCCCGCGCTCGTCCTCCTCTCGCTCGCGTTCGACCCGCACCTGACCTTCGTCCTCAGCCCGGTCTTCATCGGCGCGCTCGTGGTGACCGCGCTCGCGATGTGGCAGATCACGGGCGACGGCGAGGCGCTCCTCTTCGAGGGCGCGGCGCTCGTCGGCTTGTACGTGATCCTCGCGACGGTGATGTGGTTCGAGTAGCCTCGGCGCCTTTACGCTACGGTAAAGGCGTGCCGAAGATCTCCTCCAAACACCAGGTGACGCTTCCGGTGAAGACGCTCGAGCGCGCCGGCCTGAAAGCGGGCGACGAGGTCGTGATCGAGGCCGAAGGACCTGACCGGATCGTCGTCCGGCGATCCGAACGCGATCGCACGGCCGCATTCGGCGTCTTCGACGGTCTCTACGAGCCGGGCTACCTCGATCAGCTTCGGGCCGACGAACGCGCTTTGAGCGCGTGCGTCCTCGACACCGACGTGATGATCGCGGTGCTCGATCGAAACGACGCCCATCACCGCGCCGCGACCGACGGCCTGCGGTCGATGATCGAGCAGGAGGTCGCACTCCTGCTCTCGCTCGTCAACTACGCCGAGACACTCGTGCGGCCTGCCGAGGACGAGCGGACGCTGCGGGCCGCGATCGACGCGATCGCGACCCTCGAAGTCGACCTGATCGCGCCGACCCCGACCATCGCCCGTGACGCCGCGCGCTACCGGGCGCTCAACGTCAGCCTCGCCGACGGCTTCGCGATGGCGACCGCGGCGGCGCACGAAGCCACGCTCGCGTCATTCGACCAACGCGTTCGCCGAGCTCTTCCCCAAGCCGGCCTGGCCCTCGCCGAGGGCCTCGCCTGATCACGACTCCTCGGCGGCACGGCTCCCGCGAGGACTGCCTTTAGACTCGGCCCGTGGAGCACAGCGGCAAGCTCGAGCTCACCTGGACGAACAAGCACCTGCGCCTGCTCTCGGACGAGGACGGCGGCTACACGTGGGTGCCGCCGTCCGACTACCGCGTTGCGGAGGTGCGGCTCCTCCACGATGTCGACACCGTCGGCGAGACGCGCGCCGAACGGAGCCGCGCGAAGGACAACCTGCTCGTCCGCGGCGACGCGCTGAACGCGCTCACGAGCCTCTGCGAGCTGCCCGAGTTCGCCCGCGAGTACGTCGGCAAGGTCAAGCTCGACTACCTCGACCCGCCGTTCAACACCCAGCAGGCGTTCGAGCACTACGACGACGCGCTCGAGCACTCCGTCTGGCTGACGATGATGCGCGACCGTCTGCTCCAGATCCGCAAGCTGCTCGCGCCCGACGGCTCGGTCTGGGTGCACTGCGATGACTCGGAGCAGGCGTACCTCAAGGTGATGATGGACGAGGTGTTCGGGCGCGACAAAGCTTCGTCGCGACAGTGGTCTGGGAGAAGCTTCTATGGACGGAGCAATCGCTGCGCGCCATTTCCAACAGTCACAACTATCGTACTGCTCTATTCGCCGCTTGGACAGGACTGGAGACGCGTCCGCAATCTTGAGCCGCGGATCCGGCAAGCCTTGCCCAATACAAGAATCCAGACGGCGATCCACGCGGCCCCTGGCGCAACGGCCCGATCTTCGCGTCAGAGGAACGCAACGAGCGTTTGATGTACGAGGTGCGGACGCCATCGGGGCGAGCGATTACCCCTCCGTCTGGCAGTCACTGGCGAATGACGGAGGGCGACTTCTGGCGACTCGCTGGTGATCGACGGATCAACTTCGGCCCGAAGGGGGACAACGTCCCGGCGCTCAAGCTCTATCTGAGCGAGGTGCAGGACGGCCTCGTTCCGAAGACGTGGTGGTCGCACGCGGAGGCTGGCCACTCGCAGGAGAGCAAGCGCGAGATTCAAGCGCTCTTCCCACCACTCACGCCCTTCGCGACGCCCAAACCTGAACGCCTGATGCACCGCATCGTCCACATCGCGTCCAACCCCGGCGATGTGGTACTGGACTGCTTCGCCGGCTCGGGCACAACCGCAGCCGTGGCGCACAAGATGGGTCGACGGCTCGAAGGCGCCCGACGACGCGCTCGCCGCGCTCGAGCTGGTCGAGGATCCCGAGAGCAAGGTGCGGATCATCGTCTCGGTCGGAATGCTCAAGGAGGGCTGGGACGTCAAGAACGTCTACGCGATCTGCTCGCTCCGGCCGCTCCTATCCGACGTCCTCACCGAGCAGACGCTCGGGCGCGGGCTGCGTCTCCCATGGGGCGCGTACACCGGCGTGCCGTTGCTCGACACGCTGGAGGTGCTGGCGCACGACAAGTACGAGGCGCTGCTCAAGAAGACAAGCGCGATCAACGAGGAGTTCGTCGACTACCGGACGCGGCTCGTCGTGCGGAAGGACACGGAGGGCAAAGAATCCGCCCATGTGGAGACGAGCAAGGCCGACGTCGAGATCACGATCGGCGAGCGCGACGGCGCGGTCGGGATCGTCGAGCAGGACGAGCGCGAGAGTGAGGCCGCGGACGAGGTCACGCACCTGAACGAGGAGTTGCGACCGCGCGGCGACCTTCCGGCGCTCGAGATCCCGCGGCTGAAGATGACGAAGGTGGAGCTGAAATTCTCACTCGCGGACATCACCGAGCTTGACGCCTTCGAGAAGCTCGGCCGAAGGCTCGCGTCGGAGCCCGAGGACGACCTTCGCCGGATGGAGCTCGGCGCCCGCATCGTGACCAGCAGCGACGGACTGAGACGGACGGAGCTCGTAACCACCACCGGCGACCGGATCGTCTCGAAGGCGAAGCCGATCCCGCTCGACGAGGCCCGCGCTCGACTGTTGGATGCGCTCCTCGGAGCGGAGATCGTGCCGCCGCACGCATCAGAGGCACACGCAGCCGAGAGGATCGTCGACGCCTTCCTCCGCGGACTGGGAGACGGCGCCGAGCGGGTGCTGAGCGCGTTCCTCGATCGCGCGGCGGCAAGCCTGGTACGAGGGCTGACCGCCGAGCACCGCCGCTTCGTCGGCAAGCCGCAGTACGACGAGGTGATCGAGACCACGACGTTCGCTCCCGTGCGGGTCGCCCGCCCGAAGAGCACGCATGACCGGACGGGCGCCTTCAGCCGTTCGGTCGGATACGAGGGCTGGAGCCGCTCGATGTACCTCCAGGCGTGGTTCGACTCCAGCACCGAGCGCACGCTCGTTTCGATCCTCGACGACGCCGACGAGATCACGCTTCTGGGTGCGTCTCAACACCGGCGACCTGCCGATCCTGTGGCAGAGCGACGGGCGCGAGTACAACCCGGACTTCATCGCGGTCGAGAGCGCGGGGACCCACTGGCTGGTCGAGGCGAAGATGGAGAAGGAACTCGAGAGCTTCGATGTGAAGGGCAAGGAGATTGCGGCGCTCCGGTGGGCCAACCATGTCTCCGACAAGACGCCTGTGGCGTGGCGCTACCTGCTCGTCGGCGAGACCGACATCCAGGACGCCCACGGATCCTGGGCAGCTCTGAAGGGCCTCGGTCGCGGGTGATCGAGGATCCCGATGACCACCGAGGTGTGGAGGGCGACCCGGCGTCGCGTCTTGCGTTCGCGCATTCGTGACGAAAGTGTGCCGCCGTTTCGGCCGGGCTCGGAAGAGACATCTTGCGTGAGGGTCCGCTCATCGGCACGCTGGCAGTGGCCGGCCGGGGCTACCGACGGCCGCTTATTAGCTATGTTTAGCTAGATGGTTCAGGTGAACATGCACGAGGCGAAGACTCGCCTCTCTCAGTTGGTCGAGCTTGCCGAGAAAGGGCAGCGCGTGGTGATCGCCCGCGCAGGGGTTCCCGTCGTCGAGATCGTTCCGCTCGAGCCGGTGCACGTCGGGCGTCGCGGTGGGCAGTGGCACGGGGCGGCGCGGATCGACGCGGACTTCGACGCGCCGATGCCGGAGCTCGAGGAGCTGTTCGACCGCTGAAGCTCCTCCTCGACACGCACGTCGCGCTCTGGTGGGCGAACGATCCGACACAACTGGAGGATGAGGCCCGGGACGCGATCGGCGACGGCGCCAACGCTGTGTTCCTGAGCGCTGCGAGCGTGTGGGAAGCGGCGATCAAGGTCGCGGCAGGCCGTCTCTCCACGCCGGCGTCGCTCGATGAAGCCGCCGTGGAAGCCGGAATACGTGAGCTCGCGATCACCTGGCGACACGCCCGGCGCGCTTCAGCGTTGCCGGCACTTCATCGCGACCCGTTCGACCGCATGCTTGTAGGCCAGGCGCTCGAAGAGGGCCTCGTGCTGATCACGCGCGACCCGCTCGTGCAGCAGTACCGCGTGCCGACGATTCTCGGCTGAGCAGGTCGCGCTGTAGACCCGGCGCCGGGTCTTCCGTGGTTTCATCGCGTTGCCGCAGGTCCTTCGCCCCGCTGCCGCACGGGCCGAGGCGAGTGCGCTCTCGCGGCAAATGCCCGAGGCGAATCGCCTGCCGCTCGCGGCGGCTACCCTGGCTGGCCGTGTCGAACTCGAGCCTCGCCTTCCGCAACGACCTGCGCAACGTCGCCATCGTCGCGCACGTCGACCACGGTAAGACCACGCTCGTCGACGCGATGCTCTGGCAGTCCGGTTCGTTTCGCGAGAACCAGGACGTCGCCGAGCGCGTCATGGACTCGACCGACCTCGAGCGCGAGAAGGGAATCACGATCCTCGCCAAGAACACGGCGGTGCAACACGGCGGAGTGAAGATCAACATCGTCGACACGCCCGGGCACGCCGACTTCGGCGGCGAGGTCGAGCGCGGGCTGACGATGGTCGACGGCGTGCTGCTGCTCGTGGACGCGAGCGAGGGACCGCTGCCGCAGACGCGCTTCGTGCTCCGCAAGGCACTCGAGCTGCGGCTCCCCGTCGTGCTCGTCGTGAACAAGGTCGACCGGCCCGACGCGCGGGTCGAGGAGGTCGTGAACGAGGTGTACGAGCTCTTCCTCGACCTCGACGCGAGCGAGTCGCAGATCGAGTTCCCGATCGTCTATGCAAACGCGCGCGCCGGGCGCGCCGGGCTCGAGCCGGACGAGCTCGCCGACGACCTTGAGCCTCTCTTCGAGACCCTGCTCGCAACGATCCCGCCCCCCTCCCACGACCCCGGGCACCCGCTCCAGGCCCTCGTCACGAACCTCGACGCGAACCCGTACGTCGGCCGGCTCGCGCTGCTGCGCATCCACCACGGCACGCTCCGCAAGGGTGCGCAGGTCGCATGGTGCCGTGCCGACGGCAGCGTCGAGACGGCGCGCGTGACGGAGCTCTTCGTCACAGAGGCGCTCGACCGCGTGCCCACGAACGAAGCCGGCGCGGGCGAGATCGTCGCGCTCGCGGGCCTGCCCGAGATCACGATCGGCGAGACGATCGCCGACCCGGTCGATCCTCGGCCACTGCCCGTTACGACGGTCGATGAACCCAGCCTCTCGGTCACGATCGGGATCAACACGAGCCCGCTCGCGGGCACCGAGGGCGACAGGCTCACCGCGAGCCAGATCAAGAGCCGGCTCGACCAGGAGCTCGTGGGCAACGTCTCGCTGCGCGTCCTCCCGACCTCGCGGCCGGACGCCTGGGAGGTTCAGGGCCGCGGCGAGCTCCAGCTCGCGGTGCTCGTCGAGCTGATGCGCCGCGAGGGCTTCGAGCTGACGGTCGGCAAGCCGGAGGTGCTCACGAAGGAGATCGACGGCAAGCGGCACGAGCCGGTCGAGCGCGTGGCGATCGACGTGCCCGAGGACTACATCGGCGTCGTCACGCAACTGCTGGCGCTGCGCAAGGGCCGCGTCACGCAGATGGTGAATCACGGCACCGGCTGGGCGCGCATGGAGTACTTGGTGCCCGCGCGCGGCCTGATCGGCTTCCGCACGGAGTTTCTTACGGAGACTCGCGGGACCGGCATCCTCCACCACGTCTTCGAGGCGTGGGAGCCGTGGCACGGCGAGCTGCGGACGCGGCCGACCGGCAGCCTCGTCGCCGACCGACGCGGCAGCGCGACCGGCTTCGCGATCCAGGCGCTGCAGGAACGCGGCTCGCTCTTCATCGCACCCACCGACGAGCTCTACGAGGGCATGGTCGTCGGCGAGAACTCGCGCGACAACGACCTCGACGTGAACGCCTCGAAGCCGAAGAAGCTGACGAACATGCGCGCCGCCTCGGCGGACGAGCTGATCCGCCTGATCCCGCCACGCCCGCTCTCGCTCGAGCAGGCGCTCGAGTTCATCCGCGACGACGAGGCGGTCGAGGTGACGCCGAAGTCGATCCGGCTGCGCAAGGTCGAGCTCTCGGCCTCGAAGCGCCAGACGGCCGCCTCGCGCGCGAAGCGCGAACGGGCGACCGTTTGACGACGCTCGTCGCGCTCCTCGCTGCCGGGCTGCTCGCACACCCGTCGGCCACGGCGCCGACGATCCCGAACTGCTACGCGCAGGAGATCGCGCCGAAGGCGCTCGTGCTCGCCTGCGCGGACGGCAACTTCTCGATCGACGGGATGCGCTGGCGCCGGTGGGGCGCGGCCACGGCGACGACAAGCGGCCTCGCACGCCAGAACGACTGCGATCCGTACTGCGCCGCCGGCCATTTCCACGCCTATCCGGTCGTCGTCACCGCGAGCCGGCCACGGACGTGTCTCGGCGGCAGGAGGCAGTACACCCACCTCGCGTGGAGCTTCACGGCAAGCCGCCCGTCGGGGATGGCCGCATCTACGGGCGTGGAGCCGTTCCCGTGCAGCTGGGGGCTTCATCCGGGCCTGAGCGCGCAGCGCGCCGGCGGCGAGATCGTGCTCTCCGGCACAGCGTGGACGCGGAACTCAGCCTGCCCTCGCAAGGTCACGCTGCGCACCGGCGGGACGAAGATCGCCGAAGTGACACTGAGCGGTGGCGACACCTTCCGTTTCGCCTGGCGCTCGCCCCCAGGCCGGCACGTCGTCGTCGCCCGACAGGAATGCCGCGGCGGGTCGCTCTTCGAGGCGGCGGTCGTCGTCGGATAGGCGGTTTCCGCGAGGGCGCCCGAAGGCGCCCTCGCGGCTACGACGCTATGCCGTCGCGAGCGACACGTGGCAGCTCGCCAGGCCGCGCTTCTCGAGGTAGCGCTGGTGGTAGTCCTCGGCCGGCCAGAACGTCGGCGCATCCTCGATCACTGTCACGACCGGCCGCGAGAGCCGACCCTGCACGTGGTCGCGCGAGGCCTCGGCGGCAAGGCGCTGCTCGGCGTCGTGGACGAAGATCACCGAGCGGTACTGGTCGCCGATGTCCGGCCCCTGGCGGTTGAGCTGGGTCGGGTCGTGCTCGGACCAGAAGATCGTGAGCAGCTGCTCGTACGGAACGCGCTCGGGGTCGTAGGTGACCTCGACCACCTCCGCGTGGCCGGTGTTGTGCCTGCACACCTGCTCGTACGTCGGGTTGTCCACGCCGCCGCCCGCGTAGCCCACCGCAGTCGCGGTCACACCGTCAACCTGGCGGAACGCCGCCTCCACGCCCCAGAAACAGCCTGCGCCGAATGTCGCCTTCTTCTCCATCTAGACCTCCTCCAGCTTGAGTGCGGCCGAGTTGATGCAGTACCGGAGCCCCGTCGGCTGCGGGCCGTCGGGGAACACGTGCCCGAGGTGGCCGCCGCAGCTCGGCGCAGAGAACCTCGGTGCGCACCATCCCGTAGGTGACGTCGGTCTCCTCCTCGACCGCATCGTCTCCCGCAGGCGCAGAGAACGCCGGCCAGCCGCAGCCCGAGTCGTACTTCGCATCGGATGCAAAGAGCTCCGCTCCGCAGCCGACGCAGTGGTAGGTGCCCGGCTCGAAGACGTGGTCGTACTCGCCGGTGAACGGCGCCTCGGTGCCCTTCTCGCCGCAGGATGCGGTAAGCCTCCGGATCGAGCTCGGCGCGCCATTCCGCTTCGGTCTTCACAACGTTCGTCAATCGCGCTCCTTTCGGCTCGGGCGGGTCCTTCCCGCCCTTCTACCTGACGAAACGAGCCTCTGCAGGGGCCAGTTCCCGCCGATCGGCCTCTCAGGAAGTTCTTAGGATCCGCGCGTGGGCGTTCTGCGAACCGCGCTGATCGTCCCAGTCGCGGAGGCTTCCGTCGCAGTTGACGACTGGCGCGAGCGAACGTGCGGCGCGAAGCCCTCGGCAGGAGTACCACCGCATGTGACACTCGCATTCCCGTTCGTGGCGCCGTCCGAGGTCGACGACACGCTGATCGCGACGCTCGGCGAGGTGCTCCGCGCAACGGAGATCTTCGCGTTCGAGCTCGTGACATTCGGGCGCTTCGCGAGGGCTCTCTACCTCGTAGCCCGAGCCCGCAGCCCCATTCGTCGCCCTGAAGGAGCGAGTCCACGGCCGGTATCCGGGCTACCCGCTCTACGGAGAACCCGCACTGGAATTTGTGCCGCACCTGACCGTCGCGGAGGGCGAACGCGAGGTGCTCGACGCCGCCGAGACGGCCGTGCGCCCGTTCCTGCCGGTGCGCGCAGAGGCCCGGGAGGTCGTGCTGCTGGCGGAAACGGCGCCGGACGGGCGCCGCTGGGAGGTACTGGCCGCCCCGCCGCTCGCCTCGCCTTAGCCGCCCTTCTGGGCCTCGAATTCCAGCGACTGGCCGGCTGACGGCGGCGGTGCGTCGTACTTCTCGAAGCGGTGGCGAACGATCGGCTGCTTCGCCGCGCGAACCTCGTCGAGCCTGCCGACCGGTTGGCCGTGCGGAGCCGACCTGATCGCCTCGGGGTCGTCCCGCGCCTCGCGGGCGATCGCGAGCATCGCCTCGATGAACGCGTCGAGTGTCTCTTTAGCCTCGGTCTCGGTCGGCTCGACCATCAGCGCCTCGGGCACGACGAGCGGAAAGTAGACCGTCGGCGGGTGGAAGCCGAAGTCCATCAGCCGCTTCGCGACATCGAGCGCGCTGATCCCGTGCTCGCGCTTGAGCGCGCGCGCGCTGAGCACGAACTCGTGCATGCAGAGGCGGTCGAACGGGAGGTCGTAGGTGTCCCGAAGCCGCGCGAGCATGTAGTTGGCGTTCAGCACCGCAACCTCGCTCATCTCGCGGAGGCCCGGCCCCCAGGCACGCATGAAGGCGTACGAGCGAACGAAGACGCCGAACGGGCCGGTGAAACCGCGCACCTTGCCGATCGAACGCGGCCGGTCGTGGTCGAGGCGGAAGTGCTCACCCTCCCGGACGACGACCGGCACCGGCAGGAACGGCTCGAGGCTTTCGCGCACTGCGATCGGACCGCCGCCGGGGCCGCCGCCGCCGTGCGGCTGCGAGAACGTCTTGTGCAGGTTGATATGGACGATGTCGAACCCCATGTCGCCCGGCCGCGAGATGCCGCAGACCGCGTTCAGGTTCGCGCCGTCGTAGTACATGAGCGCTCCCGCGGCGTGGAAGATGTCGCGGATCTGCTCGATGTTCTCGTCGAAGAGGCCGAGCGTCGACGGGTTCGTCAGCATCAGGCCGGCCGTCTGCTCGTCGACCTTGCCGCGCAGGTCGTCGAGGTCGATGTTGCCGCGCGCGTCGGTGCTCACCGGAGTCACCTCGTAGCCGGCCATGGTCACGCTCGCGGGGTTCGTGCCGTGCGCGGTGTCAGGGATGACGATCTTGCGCCGCCGCTCACCCTCACCACGGTCGTCGAAGTAGGCGCGCATCAGGAGCAGGCCGGTGAGCTCGCCCTGGCTGCCCGCCGCGGGCTGGAGGCTGATCGCGTCGAGGCCGGTGACCTCGCGCAGGATCTCCTGCAGGCGCCACTCGAGCTCGAGCGCGCCCTGGGCGGCGTCGTCCTCGACCAGCGGATGCAGGTCGCGGAAGCCCGGCAGGCCTACGAGTCGCTCGTTGACGCGCGGGTTGTACTTCATCGTGCAGGAGCCAAGCGGGTAGAAGCCTGTGTCGATGCCGAAGTTGCGGCGGGAGAGGGCGGTGAAGTGGCGCATCACCTCGGGCTCGGCGAGCTCCGGCAGGCGCGGCGGCGACTTGCGGGCGAGTTCGAGCGGGACCGGCGGCACCGGCAGGTCCGGCTTCGGCACCGCGAGCCCGCGGCGGCCCGCCTGCGAGCGCTCGTAGATCAGCTTCACGGGGCGAGCGCCTCGGCGAGGCGGTCGATGTCGTCAGTGGTGCGTCTCTCCGTGACGGCGACGAGGAGGGCATCGTCGAGACCCGCATAGTCGCGCCCGAGCGGGTAGCCGGGGTTGACGCCACGCTCCCTCGCGGCACGGATCGCGTCGGCCGCCGGCGTTCCGACCCGCACCACGAACTCCTTGAACGTCGTTGCGTCGGGGAACGCGAGCTCCAGCCCGCGCTCCTCGAGCCGCTCCTTCGCGTAGGCGGCAAGTGCCATGCAGGTCTCCCCCGTCTCGCGCAGCCCCTGCGGACCGAGCAGCGACAGGTGCACCAGCCCTGCCAGGGCGAGCAGGGTCTGGTTGGTGGTGATGTTCGAGGTCGCCTTCTCGCGCCGGATGTGCTGCTCGCGCGTTTGCAGAGTGAGCACATAGCCGCGTTCCCCCGCGGCGTCCACCGTCTCGCCGACGATCCGTCCCGGTAAGCGCCGGATGTACGGGTCACGGGCGGCGAGGAAGCCGTAGTGCGGACCGCCGTAGCTCATCGAGTTGCCGGCCGACTGACCTTCGCCGATCGCGAGCGCGCAGCCGTAGTTGCCCGGCGCCTCGAGCACGCCGAGGCTGACGAGGTCGACGTGTGCGATCGGGAGCGCCCCCGCGTCGGCGGCCGCGGCGACGAGATCCGGCGCCGGCTCGAGGCAGCCGAAGAAGTTCGGCTGCTGGAAGATCACGGCGGCCGCGCCGCGGGCGGCCTCCCGCACCCGGTCGGGGTCGGTCGTGCCGCCGTCATGGGGCACCTCGACCACGTCGAGCTCGAACCCGCGCGCGTAGGTCTTGACGACCTGGCGCACCTGAGGGTTCGTGGCCTCGGTCAGAACGACCTTCGCGCGGCCGGTCACCGCCTTGGCGACGAGACACGCGTCCGCCGCGACCGTCGTCCCGTCGTAGCCGGACGCGTTCGAGACGTCCATTCCGGTCAGCTCGCAGATCGCGGTCTGGTACTCGAAGATCGCCTGCAGCACGCCCTGCGAGAGCTCGGGCTGGTACGGCGTATATGCGGTGAGGAACTCGCCGCGCTGCAGCACCGCGTCGACGACGGCCGGGACATAGTGGTCGTAGATCCCGGCGCCGAGGAACGAAACCTCGTCGAGCACGTTCTTCGCGGCGAGCTCCTCGAGGTGCCGCGTGAGCTCGGCCTCGGTGAGCGCCGGTGGCACGTCGAGCTCGCGCCCGTAACGCACGCCGGGCGGGATGTCCCGGAAGAGCTCCTCGACCGACGCGACGCCGATCGCCGCGAGCATCTGCTCGCGGTCCGCGTCGGTGAGCGAGAGGTAACTCACTTCAGGCCGATCTCCTCGCGATACGCCGCCGCGTCCATCAGCGCGTCACGCTCCGACGGGTCGCTCATCCGGATCCGGACGAGCCATCCCTCGCCGTAGGCGTCCTCGTTCACCGTCTCCGGCGCCGCGACCACCTTCGCGTTCACGGCCAGCACCTCACCGGAGAGCGGCGCGATCACGTCCGAGACCGCCTTCACCGACTCGACCTCGCCGTACGACTCGCCCTTCGTGATCGTCGCGCCTTCCTCGGGCGGCTCGTAGTGGACGAGCTCGCCCAGCGCGTCGTGCGCGTACCAGGTGATCCCGAGCACAGCCTCGTCGCCGTCGATCCGGGCCCAGTCGTGCTCGCGGTTGTACAGCAGATCGTCCGGATAGGACTCGCTCGCGGCCACCGTCACTCCCCCCTCCTGTAGATCGGTTTGGTCACGATCCCGGCGCGGCGCGGGCGGCCGCGGACGTCGATCGTCAGCTCCGTTCCGGGCGCGCTTGTCTCGGCGGGCACGTACCCCATGCCGATGCCGACCTCGAGCGTCGGCGAGAGCGAGCCGGAGGTCACCTCGCCGCCGCCCTCGATCGCCATCCCCTGCCGCGGAATCGCCTGCTCGGTCATCCGGAACGCGACGAGCTTTCGCTCGGGCCCGCGCTCCTTGACCTCGCGCAGCCGCTCGGCGCCGGTGAACGCGGTCTCGAGCGCGCAAACCCAGCCGAGCCCGCTCGAGATCGCGTCCCACTGCGGCCCGATGTCGTTCCCGTGCAGCGGGTAGCAGACCTCGAGCCGCAACGTGTCGCGCGCGCCGAGCCCGCACGGCGTCACGCCGCGGGCGAGGATCGCGTCCCAGAGAGCCGGTGCGTCGTCGGCCATGCACCCGAGCTCGACGCCGTCCTCGCCCGTATAGCCCGTGCGGTTGATCATCACCTCGACACCGTCCAGCTCGCCCATCTCCCACGTAAACGGCCTCCCCGTGGCAAGGCCGAGACGCTCGAGCGCCCGCGGGCCCTGCACCGCGAGGAGCGCGTACTCGTCGGAAACGTCGCGCACGTCGGAGCCGCGTAGCTCGTGCTGGACGAGCCAGCCGAAATCGGTCTGGGTGTTCGAGGCGTTCACGACGAGCAGGTAGCGACAGGCGCCGGTCCGGTAGACGATCAGGTCGTCGACGATCCCGCCGTCTTCGTTCGTCAGCAGCGTGTACTGCGCCGCGCCCGGCTCGACCTTCGAGATGTCGTTCGAGAGCATCGTCTGCAGGAGCTCCTGGGCGCGCGGCCCCTCGACCTCGAGCTCGCCCATGTGCGACACGTCGAACATACCGGCGTCGTTTCGAACCGCCCGGTGCTCGGCGATCACGCCCTCGTACTGAACGGGCATCTCCCAGCCTGCGAACGGCACGAGGCGCGCGCCGGCGTCGACGTGCCTGTCGTGGAGGGGCGTCCGCCGGAGAGTCTGCACCGCCGCGATGCTAACGGCGCTCGCCGGTTGCGGGCCGCAGGTCCGGTTAGGCGTGTGGGCGCCGGAGGGCGGTCAGTCGTCGCGGAGGAACGACGGCACGTCGAGCGGGTCCCCGTCGAACTCCACCGGGCGGCCCGAGGGCGATCCGCCTTCGGAGGTGGCGCGATGGCGGCGACGCCGCTGGGCGCCGAAGCCAGTGGCGATCACGGTGACCCGCACCTCGTCCCGCTGTGCGTCGTCGATCACGGCGCCGAAGATGACGTTCGCGTTCTGGTCGGCGGCGCTCGTGACGACCTCGGCGGCCTCGTTCACCTCGAACAGGCCGAGATCGGGCGGGCCGGTGATGTTGAGGAGAATGCCGGTCGCGCCTTCGATCGACGACTCGAGGAGTGGCGAGCTGACGGCGGTGCGAGCGGCCTCGCTCGCACGGTTCTCGCCCTGCCCGACGCCGATGCCCATCAGGGCGGAGCCGGCGTCGCGCATGATCGTGCGCACGTCGGCGAAATCGAGGTTGACGATCCCCGGGACGGTGATCAGGTCGGTGATCCCCTGCACGCCCTGGCGGAGGATGTCGTCCGCCATCTTGAACGCGTCCGACAGCGGTGTCCGCTTCTCGACCACCTGGAGGAGGCGGTCGTTCTCGATCACGATCAGCGTGTCCACCTTGTCGGAGAGCTCGGCGATTCCCTGCTCGGCCTGCTGGGCGCGTCGTCGGCCTTCGAACTGGAACGGCCGTGTGACGACGCCGACGGTCAGGGCCTCGAGCTCGCGCGCGATCTCGGCGACGACGGGCGCGGCGCCGGTGCCTGTGCCGCCGCCCTCGCCTGCCGTGACGAAGACCATGTCGGCGCCCTTCAGGGCCTCCTTCAACTCGTCGCGGCTCTCCATCCCGGCTGCATGGCCGACAACCGGGTCGGCGCCGGCGCCGAGGCCACGGGTCGCCTTCGCGCCGATGTGGATCTTGACGTCGGCGTCGCACATCAGCAGCGCCTGCGCGTCGGTGTTCACGGCCACGAACTCGACCCCAGTGAGAGCAGCGTCGACCATCCGGTTGACGGCGTTCGTGCCGCCGCCGCCAACGCCGACGACCTTGATCACGGCGAGGTAGTTGCCGGAGCGATCTCTCATCTCAATGGGACTCGACCTCAAGCTGTAGTGCAGGCTGGGGCTGTCCTGCGCCTCCTTTCCCCGGGAGAGTACGGACGTCGGCATGGCTTGTCAATGCGGTAAACGCGAAGCTCGAGGCGCATAACCGTCAACCTGTACTTTCGACTCCAGGGTTTCCGTCTCCGACGACTGGACGCTCCGGAACGCTCACATCGACGTACACCGGCGTCGCGTCCGCGGCTTGCACCGCCAGGATCCGCCGCGCGACGGCCAGCTTGAGTCGTAGGTCGCCGCTGTCGCCAAGCCTGAGCTCGAGCCCCGAGCGGAGCACGAGAGTGAGCTCGGATTCCTTCGCTCGCACAGCGCGGACACGCGCCGGGAAGTTACTGGCAGCAAGCGGTGCCAGCACGGTCGCGGCCACGGCTCCGTGCTCAGGCGCGAGGATCTCGCCCACTCTGACTGCGGCATCCTTCGGCACCCAGGCGCGCGGGAGCGAACTGACTCGAACGTTACGGACGGTGCGGAGCACGCGACCGCGAGCCGAAACAACCCACCCCTCGCTCCCGCGGCGCAGGAGGAGCACAGCCCGCTCCGGTGTCACGACGACACGAAGGGTGTGTGGGAAGTCGCGGTCGAAGCGCACCGAGAGCACGCCGGGTACTCGCGCGACGCGGCGGTCGATCTCGCCCCCGCCGATGCGGACGAGGCTCGTGCCGACCTCGGGTGCAAGTGCTTTTCGCACTTCTGCCTGGAGCCGCGGCGAGCCACCGACGATCTCGACCTCGCGCACCGCGAAGACGGACGTCTCGCGAGCGGCTGCGTATGCCCCGACGGCGACACCGAGCAGCGCGAGCCCGACGGCGAACGAGCGCGGGGAGGGCAGCAGCCGCGAGACGGATGCTGCCTGCCGACCCGCCGGCAGCGAAGCGGCGCGCGCGGTCGCTCTCCTGGGCGGGGCCACGCTCCCCTGTTCGCTGCGCCGGCCTGTTCCCCTACAGCGGTGGCAGCTCGAGCGGCCCGAGGAATCGCACCTCGTGCTCGAGCGCGATCTCGAACCGCTGATGCACCCGCCGGCGCGCTTCGGCCATGAGGGCCAGCGCGTCCGCCGAGGTCGCCCCGCCGGTGTTCTCGATGAAGTTCGCGTGGCGCTCCGAGATCACGGCACCGCCGACCCGAAACCCCTTCAGCCCGCACTCCTCGATGAGCAGGCCGGCGCCTCGCTCGCCCGGCGGGTTCTTGAAGACGCTGCCGAACGTCCGCTTCGTCGTGGGCTGAGTCGCCTTCCGTTGCGCGAGCAACTCGGCAACCGTCTCCTTGATCTCGTCGCGCGCCCGCGGCGCGAGCTGAAAGCGCACCTGCGCCACCACCTGCCCGGGCGCGAGCGCGGAATGCCGGTAGGACAGGTCGAGCTCTTCGGCAGTCACTGAACGCGCGCCCTCCGCGTCGACGACGAGCGAGTCGATCATCACCGCGTGCCAGTCGCGCCCGTAGGCGCCGGCGTTCATCCGCACACCGCCGCCGGCCGTGCCCGGAATCGCAGAGGCGAACTCGAACCCACCGAGGCCGGCTTCGCGCGCGCGGTGGAGGCAAACGGCATTGGTGGCGCCGCCACCCGCGACGAGGATCGTCCCCTCGACACGCGTCTCCGCCAAACCGCCGGCAAGCCGCAGCACGAGCGCGTCGACCCCCTCGTCGTGGACGAGCAGGTTCGACCCGAGCCCAATCGTCTCGACGCCGTGGCCCTCCGCGCGCGCCCAGGCAAGCAACTCCTGCAGGCCGCCAAGAGAGCCCGGCCGCGCGAAGAACCGTGCCGGACCTCCGGTGCCGAGCGTCGTGAAGCGCGACAGCGCGACGGCCTTCTCGATCGGCACGCTCGGCGCCATCAGTGTCCGCCAAGATGCCTGCGGAGGAGCGCGGGGGCCCGATCGACGTCGCCGGCGCCGATCGTGAGCAGGACATCCCCCGGCTCCGCTCGGCGCGCCAGGTACGCGGCACCCTGCTCGACGGTCGGCATCCACGCTCCGAGACGACCGCGGTCGGAAAGCGCATCGACCACCAGCTTGCCGCTCACACCGTCGACCGGCCTCTCCCGCGCGGCATAGACGTCGGTCACGGCCACATCGTCGGCAGCTGCGAGCGCTTCGCCCAGTTCCGCGGCGAGATGGCGTGTGCGCGAGTAGAGGTGCGGCTGGAAGAGCACGTGCAGCCGCCGCCCCGGATACGCCTCGCGGATCGCCGCGATCGTGGCCGTGAGCTCGCTCGGATGGTGGCCGTAGTCGTCGACGATGGTGACCCCGCCCGCCTCGGAAACCTCGAAGCGGCGGCCGGTCCCTGCGAACCGCGCGAGCACCGGCTCGGCCTCGGCCCGCGGCACGCCGGCGAGCTCGAGCGCCGCAAGCGCCGAGCCGGCGTTCTGCCGGTTGTGCGCGCCGGGCACGCTCAACTCGCCCATGAACGGCGGCGCGTCACGGACGATCGCGCCGGCGCCCTCCGCCCAACGCGCGAACGCCTCCTCGAGCTCGGCAAGCGTGGCGAACTCGGTGTGGTGGTCGAGCTCGACGTTCGTCACCACGGCGATCTCCGCCGACAGGCCGAAGACTGAGCGGTCCGACTCGTCTCCCTCGACGACGAGCCATCCTTCACCCGCGCCGGCGTTTGCGCCGAGCTGGGGCACCGGCGCCCCGATCAGCCACGCTGGGTCGCGGCCCGTCTCGCGCAGGACGAAGGCGATCATCGCCGCGGTCGTCCCCTTGCCGTGCGTCCCGCCGACGACGATCGACCGACGCAGCCCGACGAGCTCGGCGAGGAAGTCGGATCGCGACCGCCCCGGAACGTCCGGATACGCGGCCGAGACGACCGGCTCCCACCCATTCGGGACGACAGCTTCGGGCCCGATCTCGACGCGAACACCGCTCAGTCCGTCGAGGTACGGCGTCTCGACGCGGTCCCAGCCGCCGACCTCCGCCCCCCATGCGCGGGCGAGCTGCGCGTAGGCGGAGAGCCCCGAGCCGCCGATGCCGACGAACCAGAGCCGGCGGCCTTCAAGCGCCTGCAAGCTCGATCAGCCCTTCGGCGATCTCGTCGGCTGCGTGGGGCCGCGCCACGCGCAGCATCGCTACGGCCATCTCCTCGAGCCGCGGAGCGTCGCCGAGCAGCGACCGCACGTGATCGGGAACATCGTCGAGGTCGAGATCGCGCACCATGATCGCGCCGCCGGCACGCACGAAGTGCTCTCCGTTCAGAGCCTGGTGGTCGCCGGTCGCGAACGGGTAGGGAACGAGGATCGCCGGCTTCCCGGCCGCTGCGAGCTCGAAGACGGAGCTGCCCGCCCGTGCCAGCACCAGGTCTGCCGCCGAGTAGGCAGCGCCGATCCTGTCGGTCTCCGGAATCACCCGGTAGTCGACACGGGTCACCCGGCGCCGCACCGAGTCGTAGTCCCGCTGCCCGGTGATGTGCAGGATCGCCGGCCCCACCTCTCCGAACGACTCGACCACCAGCTCGTTCAGCGAGTGCGCCCCTGACAGTGCGCCTGCGACGAGCAGCACGGGCCCCTTCTCGGGCAGCTCGAAGATCTGCCGCGCCTCGCTCTGGGGGACGCCGAGTGCGCGCGCCGGAATCGGCCGCCCGACGACGCGGTGCTTTCGGCCTTCGAGCCCCGGCAGCGGATAGGCGAGGAAGATGCGCTTCGCGAACGGCGCCGCTAGGCGGTTCGCGAGCCCGAAATGCGCGTCGGCTTCGGACAGTGCAGCCGGGATCCGCATCGACGCGGAGGCGACCACCATCGGCCCGGCCACGTAACCGCCCGCACCGAACACGATGTCGGGCCGGCGACGACGCAGGATCGCGCGGCACGCCGACGGCGCGAGCCCGGCGCGCCACAGCGCGCCGAGCAGCGCGGGCGTTGGCTGGCGCGGGAAGCCGCTGATCCGGAACGTGTCGAGCTCGTAGCCCGCGTCAGGAACGAGCCGCGCTTCGACCCGATCGGGCGACCCGGCGAACGTCACGAACACTCCGCGCGTCGTCAGGGCGTCCGCGACTGCGAGAGCCGGCAGCACGTGTCCTGCCGTCCCGCCGGCCGCGATCACGCATCGAAGCTGTCGTTGCATTGCCACGCTGGGCGATGTTCAGGAGGATGCCGACCGACGCGAGCAACACCACGAGGCTCGAGCCGCCGTAGGAGAGGAACGGTAGCGGGATTCCGGTCAGGGGTGCGATCCCCACGACGGCAGAGGCGTTGACCGCGGCCTGGCCGCAGACGAGCACGGTCAGTCCGGCGGCAAGGCGCTTGCCGAACGGGTCGCGGCAGCCGAGCGCGATCTTCAGGCCCGCGTAGGCGAAGAGGACGTAGGCGAGAAGAATGGCCCCGACACCGATCAGGCCGAGCTCTTCGCCGATGTTCGCGAGCATCATGTCGGTCGGCGCCTCGGGGAGATAGAAGATCTTTTGCACGCCCTGGCCGAGCCCGACGCCGAAGATCCCTCCGGAGCCCATCCCGATCATCGCCTGCACGATCTGGAAACCGCTCGCCTGCGCGTCGTCCCACGGGTGGAGGAACGAGAAGAACCGGGCGCGGCGGTAGGGCTCGAGCCAGATCGCGGCCATCCCGGCCGCGCCGGCGATCGCAAGCGCGAGGCCGAGCAGCGAGAGCCGCGTGCCGGCGACGAGCAGCATCGCGAAAAGCATCAGCACGATCGCGATCGCGGTGCCGAGGTCGGGCTCGAGAATCACGAGCCCCGCGAAGATGCACGCGAGGAGGCCGAAGGGGCGGGCGAGCTCCGTCAGCGTGCGGGGCGCCGGGCGGCGGGAGAGGTAGCTCGCAGCCCAGATCGCAAGCGCCAGCTTCGCCAGTTCGGACGGCTGGAAGACAGCGGGACCGACCGAGATCCAGCGGCGCGCCCCGTTCACCGACGGGCCGACCGCGAGCACGGCGACGAGCAGGAAGAGCGAGACGACGACGAGGGCCGGTGCGAGCGCGCGCAGGCGGCGGTAGTCCCAGCGCTGCGCGATCACGAGCAGCACGATCCCGAGCGCCGCGTAGGTGACCTGCCGCTCGAGGTAGTAGTTCGGGTTCGCACCACCGACGGCGGCCGAGGCCGAGGTCGCCGAGTAGACCATCACGATCCCGAACGCAACGAGGGCCAGCGTGACGAGGATCAGGATCCTCGACTCGAGCTCCCCGTGCCTCGCCCTTTGCCGCTTCGCCGCCCCCCGCTCCATTCGACACGACTTCGCGCGCCGCTCGCGGATTCCTCGCTCAGCCTTCGGCCTCCTGCGCCGCGAGGAGCTCGAGCGGAGGCGGCTCGCCGCGCGCGATTCGGCGCAGAAAGGCAACGCGCTCGGCGACGATCACGGAGACGAACACGCCGACGATGAGCGTCGCAAGGACGAGCGCCGGCACGATGGTGCCGACGAGCCCGACGACCACGCAGGCGAGCGCGCCGCCGAGCCGCCTCCAGCTGATCGAGCGCGCCATCACGAGCCGAAACAGCACGTGGCCGAGCAGGTAGATCGCAGGCCCGGCTGCGACGACGATCACCTCGGCGGTCGGCAGCACGTCGGTCGGGTGCGCGATCACGAGCTCGTCGCCGACCGCGCCGAAGATGATCCCGGCCACGAGCACGACGTGCAGGTACGTGTAGCCGTCGCGGGCGAGCGTGGTCCGGTTCGGCGCCACCTCGAGGCGGCGCTGCGCGATCGCTGCGACGTAGTTGAAGTACAGCCACCACATCGCCGCCGTCGAGAGGAAGGCGAGCCCGAGCGCGGCTGCTCGCGCAGGATCGAGCTTGAGCTCCGCCGTCGTCGCGCCCGTGATCACGATCGACTCGCCGAGCGCGATGATGATGAAGAGCTGAAAGCGCTCCGCGAAGTGCGACGTCTCGACAGTCCAGCTCTCGCTCGTCAGGCGCGGCCGGCCGGGAACCCAGTAGAGGACGGACGGCCCCGTGTAGTCGATCGCGAGCGCGATCAGCCACAGGACGGTGCGTGTCGAGCCGCCCGTCACACCGCCGGCGAGCCAGAAGACGCCGGCTGCCGAGAGCCAGATCAGGATCCGCGCGGCGCGCTCGCGCTCGACCGTGCCGGGCGACGCCGAGGCGAACGTGAGGAAGAGGTGTCGCCCGACCTGGATCGTGACGTAGGAGGCAGCGAAGAGCAGCGAGCGATCGCCGAACGCCTCCGGGATCGCGACCGCCATCAGCAGGCTCGCGAACATGAGGCCGAGCAGCAGCAGACGCACGATCACCGAGTCGGGATCGAGCTCGTTCGTGACCCACGTCGTGTAGTTCCACGCCCACCACACGACCGCGAGCACGAGAATCGTCCGCGCCGCGCCGCGCCACGTCAGGTCGGCGAGCAGGATGTGCGAGACCTGAGTGATCGCGAACACGAACACCAGGTCGTAGAAGAGCTCGAGTGTCGTCGCCCGCTGCTCCTCGCCCACGCTCCGATCGCGCTGGAATCGACTCATGCAGAGAGCTCCGCCACCAAGCGGCGGAACTCGTCGCCGCGCTGCTCGAAGTTCGCGAACTGGTCGTAGCTCGCGCAGGCCGGGCTGAGCACCACGACATCGCCCGGATTCGCCTCGCCTACCGCGTGTGCGAGCGCGTGCGCGAGCGTTCCGTCGTCGTCGAAGGCGTGGCCGGCGAGCGCCTCCGCCAGCAGAGGCGCCGCCTCGCCGACGAGGTGGATCGAGCGGACGTTCGCCCCGATCGCGGCGACAAGCGGCTCGAAGCTCTCACCTTTGAGCGAGCCTCCGAGGATCAGGTGCACGGGCTCGTCTGCATAGGCGGCGAGGGCGCGGCGCGCGGCGGCGACGTTCGTCGCCTTCGAGTCGTTGACGAAGCGAACGCCGCCGACCTCGCCGACGAGCTCGAGGCGATGCGGCACGCCCGGGAAGGTGCGAAGCGCCTCGGCGATCGCCTCGTCGCCGATCCCGGCGGCGCGCGCGGCCGCGGTTGCGGCAGCCGCGTTCTCGCGGTTGTGGGCGCCGCGGATCAGCGGCTCGGCCGGCAGCGGATCATCGGCGGCGAACTCGATCCCGTCGAGGCCCAGTCCGCGCGGGACGACCTTCGCCCGCGCCCGCTCGAAGATGCGCAGCTTGGCGTCGCGATAGTCCTCGAAGGACGCGTACCGGTCGAGATGGTCGGGCTCGAGGTTGAGCAGCACCGCGACCTCGCAGGCGAACGTGTGAACGTCCTCGAGCTGGAACGACGAGAGCTCGCACACGACCCAGTCGGCCGCCGGGATCGAGGTGAGCGGGACGCCGATGTTCCCCGCCACCGTCACGTCGCGGCCCGCCACCCGGAAGATGGCGCCGAGGAGCGCCGCGGTGGTCGTCTTTCCGTTCGTGCCCGTGACGCCAACGAAGCGCGAGTCGGGCAGGAGGCGAAAGCCGAGCTCGACCTCCGCCCAGACCGGCACACCCCGCGCCCGCGCTGCGCCCAGCAGTGTCGCGCCGGGAGGCACACCGGGCGTCTTCACCACAACGTCGACCCCATCGAGAAGCGCGACGTCCTCCTCGTTTCCGAGCGTCCGATCGACCAGTACGACGGCGTCGCCCCGTGCGGCGAGGCGGGCCGACGCGGCCGTTCCGGACAGCCCGTCGCCGTAGTAGACGAGCGCGCGCACCTCGCCTCAGTGGGGCCGGATCTGCGGGTAGTACTTGTAGAAGAGCGCGAAGCCGGCGGCGCAGAGGATCCCGGCCACGACCCAGAAGCGAACCATGATCTTCGTCTCGGACCACGCCTTCATCTCGAAATGGTGATGGAGCGGCGCCATCAGGAACACGCGCCTCCCCCACCACTTGAACGAGATCACCTGGAGCATCACCGAGAGCGCCTCGATCACGAAGATGCCGCCGACGAGGACGAGCAGCAGCTCCACCTTGAGGAAGATCGCCATCGCCGCGATCGCGCCGCCGAGCGCCATCGCGCCGGTGTCGCCCATGAACACTTCCGCCGGGAACGCGTTGAACCAGAGGAAGCCGACCGCGGCACCGATCACAGCGGCGCCGACGAACGCCGCGTCGAGCCGCGTCTCGATTCGGTGTCCGGCCGGCCCGGAGCGGATGTAGATCGTCACCGCCATCGCGGTCAGCGTAAACAGGGCGATGATCGTCGTCCCGGCCGCAAGGCCGTCAAGGCCGTCGGTCAGGTTCACCGCGTTGGCGGCGCCCGCGATGATGAAGAAGAGCAGCACGTACCAGCCCGGACCGAGCGGGATCCACTCGTTCAGCACCGGGACGAAGACATCGTGACGCAGCTGCTGGTGATGCGCCGCGATGCCGACTGCGATCGCGATCCCGAGCAGGAGCAGCATCTTCCAGCGGCCCGCGAGGCCGAGCGAGCGCCGGTGACGGAGCTTGATCAGGTCGTCGGCGAACCCGATCGCGCCGCAGGCGAGCATGGTGCCGAAGATGGTCAGCGCCGGCAGCGTCTTCGCGCTCATCGTCACCAGGATCGCGATCGCCGCGGCGGCGACGATCAGCAGGCCGCCCATCGTCGGCGTGCCCTGCTTGGCGGAGTGGTGCTGCGGCCCTTCCTCGCGGATCTGCTGCCCGAACGCGTTCCGGCGCAGGAACTCGATGAAGAACGGGCCGGCAAGCAGGGAGACGATCAGCGCCACGAGCGCCGCGACGAGGACACGTGCCATCTAACCGGTCAGTTTCGCCGCAACCGCTTCGAGTCCCACCGCGCGGGACCCTTTCACGAGCACGACGTCTCCCGGCCGGAGCATCGCCGCGAGCGCTTCGGCCGCATCCTCGGCCGTCGCCGCATGGCGGCTGCTGACGCCGTTCGCCGCGTTCGCGTACTCGCGGGCGAGCGGGCCGACGGCGATCAGCTCGTCGACGCCCAGCTCGGCCACGACGGCGCCGATCTCACGGTGATAGGCGGGCGAGGAAGTCCCGAGCTCGGCCATCTCACCGAGGACGGCGACCCGCCGGCGCGTGCCGGCGCGCTCTGCCAGGTGCACGAGCGCAGCGCACATCGAGAGGGGGTTCGCGTTGTAGCAGTCGTTGATCAGGAGCACGTCGCCGGGCAGCGAGATCTCCTCCTCGCGAAGCGCCGAGAACTCGACTGTCAGCTCGCCGTCGGCGACCGGGATCCCGAGCACGTCACAGACGACGAGCGCCGCCAGCGTGTTGTCGAGTTGGTGCCGGGCCGTGAAGCTCGTCGCGAGGCGGATCGTACGGTCGCCGACGCGGAAGACGCCGGGCTCCTCGACCTGGCCGAAGCGGCGGATCGCGATGTCGGTTCGTGTGAGGTAGGGCTCGAGCAGCGGCTCCTCGGGCACGACCGCGGTGCCTCCCGGCTCCAGCGCCTCGATCAGCTCGGCCTTCGCGCGCGCAACGTTCTCGAGCGTCCCGACGAGCTCGAGGTGGACCGGCGCGATATTCGTGATCAACCCCACGTCTGGGCGGGTGAACGATGCGAGCCACGCGATCTGTCCGAGACCCCGCATGCCCATCTCGGTGATGCAGATCTCGGTGTCGGGCTCGAGCCGGCAGAGCGTGAGCGGGACGCCGAGCTCGTTGTTGTAGTTCCCCTCCGAAGCCACCGTGCGCGCACGCGGCCCGCAGAGCGCGGCGAGGATGTCCTTTGTCGTCGTCTTGCCGGTGGCGCCGGTGATCGCTACGACTCGGGCGCGGGATCGCTGGCGCACTTCGCCCGCGATCGTTGCAAGCGCCGCTTCGACGTGGTCGGGGACGAGCGCCGCCGCCGCGCCGCGCGCGAGGGCGTGTCGCACGAAATCGGCGCCCGTCGCGCCGGCAGCGACGAACAGGTCACCCTCCTCTATCCGGCGCGAGTCGATCTGCACACCGCTGACCTCGGTGGCCCAAGCCTGCGTGCGCAGACGACCGAGCGGCTCGATCAGCTCCAGCTCGAGAGCGATCATCGCCGCGCCGCGACTTGCCGCAGCATCTCCCGCGCCACAGTGCGATCGTCGAACGGAACCTTCCCGCCGGCGAGCTCCTGTTCCGGCTCGGCGCCGCGGCCTGCGATCACGACGACGTCCCCCGGGCCCGCCTCGGTCAGGGCACGCTCGATCGCCGTACGGCGGTCGAGCTCGATGTCGAGCGCTCCGAGAGCGCCGGCCGCCACCTCGGCGGCGATCGCCGCCGGGTCCTCGCTGCGTGGGTTGTCGGATGTGAGGATCGCGCGATCGGCGAGCTCGGCGACGACGCGACCCATCACGGGCCGCTTCGCCTGATCACGGTCGCCGCCGGCGCCGAACACGACGACGAGATGCCCGTCGCCGAGCCCGCGCGCAGCGCCGATCACGTTTGCGAGCGAGTCGGGCGTGTGCGCGTAGTCCACGATCACGGCGAACGGCTGGCCCTCGTCGATCTTCTCGAACCGTCCGGGCACGCCGGCGACAGACTCGATCCCGCGCCGGACGGCGTCGCCGGATGCACCGAGCGCCCGGGCGGCGAGCGCGGCGCCGATCGCGTTCTCTCGGTTGAAGCGGCCCGGCAGCTTCAGGTCGATACCGTCGAGCGCGTCGGAGCCGGCGTCGAAGGTGATCGCGTTCGAAAGCTCGCTCGCAAGCCGCCGACCGTACTCGTCGCGGACGTTCACGACGGCCTGGTCGGCCTGGGCGAAGAGAGCGCGCTTGGCCTCGTAGTACGCCTCCATCGAGCCGTGGAAGTCGAGGTGATCCTGCGTCAGGTTCGTGAATACGAGCACCGCGAAGCGCGACCCGGCGAGGCGTCCCTGCGCCTGCGCGATCGAGGTGGCCTCCATCACGCAGGCGGTGTCGCCGGTCTCCGCCATCTCGCGGAAGAGTCGCTGCAGGTCGAGCGCCTCCGGCGTGTTGAGCCCGGTCGGGCGGCTCGCTCCGCCGACCCGCCGCTCGATGTTCGTGAGGAGCCCGGCCTGGCGCCCGTCCGCCTGCAGGATCGCGTGCAGGAGGAACGCCGTCGTCGTCTTTCCGTTCGTGCCGGTGATCGCGGCGACGTCGAGCTCGCGCGTCGGGTCGTCGAAGAAGAGCGTTGCGGCCAGCGGCATCGCGGCGCGGACGTCCGCGACGACGAGCTGTGGCAGCCGGGCGTCGACCGGGTGCTCGACGACGAGCGCCGCGGCACCGAGCGCGGCCGCTGTCCCCGCGAACGCGTGCCCGTCGCTGTGCGCGCCCCGCACGCAGAAGAAGAGCGTTCCGGGAACGATCGAGCGGGTGTCGTAAGCGAGCTCGCGGACGTCGACCGGAGCCTCGTTCACCACCTCAGCCGGCCCGAGCGCCGCGATGAAGCGCCGCAGATCCATCGCGCGCCGAGTCTACAGCCGCTCGATTGGCATGGATTCGCCACAGAGTCGTGACAGACATGGCACACCTTCCTGGCCAGCGTCCGGTTCTCATGCGGAGTCACGCCTCGAGATAGCGTAGCACGATACGTGCTACGCTCCCTTCCATGGCCCGCTCGCTGCACGTACGGCTCGACGAGGCGTCGGCCGCGGCGCTCGACGTCGTTCGCGCCGAAGGCATGACGGACTCGGAAGCAGTCCGTACCGCCCTTCGAGAGGCGGCCGCCAGACGACGAGTACGCTCCGCGCTTCGTGAGGAGGTCCGTCGCGTCGCGGCCGACGAGGCCGATCGCGAGGAGATGCGCCTCATCCGCGAGCAGATGGCCGAGCTCGCGCCGCCAACGGAGGGCTGATGGTCAGGGGCGAGGTCTTCCACCTCCCGCCACCCAGGCACACGACCGGTCACGAGCAGAGCGGTGCGCGCTACGCGATCGTCGTGCAGGCCGACGAGTTTCTCGGCCTGAGCGCGACACTCGTGGCGCCCACGTCGGCGAGCGCCCGACCCACGAGCTTCCGCCCGACGATCGAGCTCGAGGGCCAGGAGACGCGTGTCCTCGTCGAGCAAACGACCGTGGTCGACCCACAACGCCTCGGCCGATCAGCCGGACGTCTCGACGCGAGCGAGCTACGTGCCGTGGACGACGCTCTGAGTCTGATCCTCGGCTTCTGAGGCCGCGCTCGGCCGTGCTGTAGCCGACGGCTTTCTCCTCAGCGTTGCGTCCAGAGCACGAGGTGCCCTCCGCCCGTGCCGACGATCTGCTGCGCATCCGACCGTTCTGCCAGAGGAAGGCCTCATGGTCATGAGCGTCCACCCGCGAAGCGCGGGCCGCATCGGGGCCGCGCTGACTCAAGTGCCCGAAACCACGAACACGGTCGTCCGCCGCTATGGCGTCGACGCGGACAGCGCGTTCCGCTCAGGCGCGTCCGGCGGGACCTCGAGGTACTGGAGGTCGAACTTCGCAATCGCGGCGAACGCCGGCGCGGCGACGACGCCGCCCCAGATCGCTGCGCTCGGCTCGTCCACGACCACCAGCACGACGAGGCGCGGGTTCGACGCCGGCACCATGCCGACGAACGACGCGATGAACTTCGAGCTCGAGTAGCCGCCGTGGCCGTCCGGCTTCTGGGCGGTGCCGGTCTTCCCGGCGACCGTGTAACCGGGAACTGCGGCCTCGGTGCCCGTGCCCTCGACAACCACATCCTTGAGCATCGCCTTCACCTGGCCGCTCACCTCGGTCGACATGATTCGCCTTCGCGCTGGCGGGGACGGCAGGCGGCCGCCGACGCGGCTGACGAGGTGCGGCGCCACCAAGACGCCGCCGTTCGCAACCGAGGCGTAGACGGACGCCATTTGAAGCGGGGTCACCGAGATGCCCTGGCCGATCGGGACGTTTCCGATGGTCGAGCCCGACCACTGTTCGAGCGGAAGCACGAGCCCAGGGCTCTCGCCGGGGAAGTCGACGCCGGTGGCGCGACCGAAGCCGAACCTCTCGACCCAGTGTGCGAGTCCTGCCTCGCCGAGTTTCTCCGCGAGCGTGACGGCACCGACGTTCGACGAGTACTCGAGGATCTGCGCCACCGTCAGCGTCTCGGTGGAACGTACGTGGGAGTCGTGGATGATGCGATCCGCGACCTGGATCGAGTACGGCAAGGTGAACGGGGTCGTCGGGTTGACGAGGTGCTCGGAGAGGACGCCGGTCACCGTCACGAGCTTGAAGGTCGACCCGGGCTCGTAGAGATCCGTCACCGCTCGGTTGCGCTGAAGTTCCGGGGCCGTGGAGTCAGCGGCGTTCGCGTTGAAGCCCGGCGCCTGCGCCATTGCGAGCACCTCACCGGTTCGCGGGTCGAGCACGACAGCCGTGGCCGCCTTCGCGCCCCACGACGCGACCGTCTGGCGCAGCACCGCCTCGGCGTTCGCCTGGATCGTGTGATCGAGCGTCGTGAAGACGTCGGCGCCCTTCTGCTCGGGCAGCGACTTGATCACGTCGATCGCCTGGCCGCGGCCGTCGCGCACGATCGTCCGGCTGCCCGCACGGCCCGAGAGCTTCTTGTCGTACTGAACCTCGAGGCCGGTCAGACCCTTGTTGTCGATTCCGGCGTAGCCGATCACCTGCGCGCCGACCTTGCCCTGCGGGTATGCCCGCCGCTCTTCCGAGTAGAACCCGAGTCCGTCGAGCCCCTTCTGCTCGAGAGCGGCGGCCTTCGCCGGGTCGGCGAACCGCTGCACGTAGAGGAACTGCGTCTTCTTGTTCAGCAGCTGTGGGTAGAGGATGTTCGCGTCGACGCCCAGGATCTGGTGCGCGGCCAGTGCAACCGCGCGGGGATTGCGAATCTGGTGCGGGTCCGCGAAGACGGTCGTCCGCTGCTCGCCGATCGCGAGCTGGACGCCGGTGCGGTCGAAGATCGTGCCGCGACCGGCGGGCGTCTTCTGCGTCTCGCGGTGCTGGCTCTGTGCTATCCGCGCATAGTGCGAGCCGTTCAGTCCCTGGAGCCACACCGCGCGCCCGAGCACTGCGCCGAACACGACGACGAAGAGCGCGAGCAGCAGCCGGATCCGGCGGTTGGCCTGCCTGTCGCGCACGTCAGCGGCCGAGGTTGATGTAGCCGATCTCGGCGGGATCGGCCTCGACGAGCCCGTCCTGGCGGCGCGCGAGCGACTGGATCTTCGGCGAGGCAAGAGCGCTCGAGAGCTGCGACGCGAGCGCTGCGTTCTCGGCGCGGAGTTTGGTGCGCTCCTGCGTGGCGCTGTCGAGAGCCAGGTTCAGGCGGAGCACAGCGAGGTTCACGAAGACGACACCGCCGAGCAGGACAGCGCTGACGACGATCCAGGCGATGGCGCCACGCGCATGCGTGCGCCGCTTCGTACGCGTGCGAGTCTTCGCGTTCAGCCTCGGCGTCGGCTTCGCCGGCCCGCTGCGCTTCCGAGGAACCGGTGCGACAACGGCCTCCGAGAACCAGCTAGTCAACCTTCACCCCCACGCGCAGGCGCGCGGACTGCGCGCGCGGGTTGCGGGCGATCTCCGCGGCCGACGGGCGGATCGCCCTGCGCGGGATCGCCCGCAAGGTCGGCTCCGAGCCGCAGACACAGAGCGGGAAGTCGGGCGGACAGGTACATCCGTGCTCCTGGGAGCGCAGGAAGCGCTTCACGATCCTGTCCTCGAGCGAGTGAAACGAGATCACCGCGAGCCGGCCTCCCGGACGCAGGATCTCGAGGGCCGCGGGCAGCGCGTGCTCGAGCGAGCCGAGCTCGTCGTTGACGTCGATCCGAAGTGCCTGGAAGACGCGCTTGGCCGGATGCCCTTCGCCGAACCGCGCCGGCGCCGGAATCGCCTGCTTGATCGTCTCCACGAGCTCGCCGGTGCGCTCAAAGGGCTGCTTGCGCCTGCGCTGGACGATCGCCCGCGCGATCTGGCGCGAGTAGCGCTCCTCGCCGTAGCGGCGGAAGACGTCGGCCAGCTCGCGCTCGTCGGCCTCGTTCACGATCTCGCGAGCAGAGAGCTCGGCCGATGGATCCATGCGCATGTCGAGCGGCGCGTCGACGGCGTACGAGAAACCGCGCTCGGGCCGATCGAGCTGCATCGAAGAGACGCCGAGGTCGAGCAGGATCGCGTCGGCGCGGACATCGTTGGCGGCGAGCTGGCCCAGCACGCTCGAGAACTCCCCCGAGAGCAGCCGCAGCTTGGCCGCGCTCGTCCGACGCAGGCGCTCGAAGAACGGCGCCACCGTTGGGTCGCGGTCGATCGCGATCAGCTTGCCCTTGCCGTGCAGGCGATCGGCAAGCATCCCGGCGTGGCCGCCCGCACCGAACGTGCAGTCGATCACCGTCTCGCCGGGGCGCGGCGAGAGAACGGTCAGGACTTCTTCCGCCAGGACGGGGACGTGGTCAGTCTCGATTGGCAAGACGCTCGGCAACATCTTCTGCGCTCCCTTCGACTTCGTGCAGCGTCGTGCGCCACTTGGCGCGGTCCCAGATCTCGAGGTGGTCGCCGACGCCGGTCACGGTCACCTCGCGGCCGATGGCCTCGCGCTCCAGGAGCACGGCCGGAATCACGACCCGCCCTTGTTTGTCGAGCTCGCCCGCGGTGGCGTTGACGAAGAAGTGGCGCTGCATCTGGCGTGAGGCGGTGCTGAGCGAGTCGAGGCCGCCGATGCGAGACGCGAGGGCATCCCAGGCGTCGCGGGCGTACACGTAGAGACACCCGTCCATCCCGCGCGTGATGACGACGTGGTCGCCGAGCTGCTCGCGAAGCTTCGCCGGCAGCGTGAGGCGGTTCTTGTCGTCGAGTGAGTGCTCATGTTCACCGAGCAGCATGGTCCACTGCTCCCCACTCTAACCCACTATGCCCCACCTGTAAACCCCTACCGTCGCCGGTATAACCCGGACGTGAGACCCGGTCTCCTGGCTTTCCTCACGCTCGTCGTCCTTCCTCTCGCAGCTTGCGGGTCGGCTACGGAGAAGGAATGGGCCGGACCGCCCCGCGCCGGTGACGGAGGCAGGCTCCCGGTCGGCACGTTCAACGACTACCTCGTGAAGTACGGCGAGCACGCGCGCTCGCCGGTGGTCGCGGCGACAGCGTTTCTGCGGCTCGACCGCACGACGGCCGCGACGACGTCGATCGTGGCCCACGCGACAGAGGAGGGCTCGGGCCCGACGACCGTCGTGGTCACGCTCGACCGTCTCCCGGACGACTCACTTCGGGCCCAGCGGTACGTGCTCGTGTTCAGCAAGGACGACGGCGGCTGGCGACTTGTGTCAGCAGTCACGGAGCAGCGCTGCTGGGCGAACCGTGGTCACGAGACCTTCTCGACCAAGCCCTGCGTCTAGTTGGTCTAGTACGGGCCTCGGCGGCCGAGCACCGCAGCCGACTCGCTCGCGGCGAGAGCGAGTGCGTCGTCGAGATCGTCGCCGCGGCCGAGAGCGAAGCAGAGCGTCGCCCCGAAGGTGTCGCCGGCGCCATAGGTGTCTGCGATCGGCCCGTCGAGCGCCGCGGCCTCGTAGCGCCGGCCGTTTGCAACACCGCCGCGCGCGCCGTCGGTCTCGACGAGAACGCCCACGTCGAGCCCACCGTCGTAGACCTCACCGGGGTCGTTGCCGCTGCCGACGAGCAGGTCTAGTCGAACGGCCGCTTCGAGCAGCGTCGGCACCTCGCGTGTGGTGGCGGCCAGGAAGCGCGCCGCTCGAGCAGAACGCAGCGCCTCGGGCTCGCCCGCGACGAAGAAGACCGAGTCCACGCCCTCGAGCGGCAGCGGCCCGCGAGGGCGAAGTTTCGGCCCGATGGTCGTGATCGTCCGCTCGCCGTTTCTGTCCACGTGCACGAGCGCGCGTCGAGTCGCCGGGAACCACTCCGCATGGACGGTTACCCCGAGCGCGGTAAGTCGCTCGAGCGACCGGTGCCCGAGCTCGTCGTCGCCGAGTGCGGTGTAGAAATCGCAGCCGCCCGCGAGCCGCGCCGTCTGCACGGCCATGACGCCACCACCCCCGGCCGGCTCGGCCCACGAGTCGGTCGAGTGCGCGATGTGCCCGGGCGTGGGCACCTCGTCCACCAGGACGAACTCGACCCACTCCACGTGCCCCACGACCGCGCATCTCACAGCGCGACAGCGTGCCACGTTTCAGCCCATGATGAATGCGATGGCGATCCCGCCCTTCGAGCGCTTCTACGGCCAGCACCGCGACGAGGTGCTCGGCTACCTGCGACGCCTACTGGGCGAGCGGGCCGAGGACGCGTGGCAGGAGACGTTCCTGCGCGCGCTGCGTGCGTACGAACGACTCGAGCACGGGCGGCACCTGCGTGCCTGGGTGTTCACGATCGCCACGCGCGTGGCCATGGACGAGCTGCGATCGAAGGCAAGGGGCAACGTGTCGCTCGACGGGAACGGCGTCACCGAGCAGGCAGCGCCAGAGCTCGGGCCGCCCGCCTACCGCGAGCTCGAGCACCTGACCGGGTCGCTGCCGCCGACCGAGCGCGCGGCGGTCGTGTTGCGCTACGGCTACGACCTGCCCTACGCCGAGATCGGCGACGCGCTCGGCTCGTCCGAGGAGGCGGCGCGCGCAGCTGCGTCGTCCGGTGTCCGCAGACTGAGGAGGAACCTTGACCGTCAGCCCTGATCTCGACGCACGCTTCCGCGACGCAGCGGTGGCCGCCGGCCTCGTCGACGTCCGCTACGACATCGTCGACTCGCCCGTCGGCGAGTTGCTGCTCGCAGCCACGCCGCGCGGTCTCTGCCGCATCTCGTACTCGATCGAGGGCCAGGACGAGTGGCTCGCACGAGCATTCGGCGTGCGTGTCCTGCGTGCGCCGCTCGACGACGTGCGGCGCGAGCTCGACGAGTACTTCGCGGGGCGCCGCCGCGACTTCGACCTGAAGCTCGACCTCCGCGTCGCGCCGTTCAACGAGGCGGTGCTGCACGAGCTCGCACGCGTGCCGTACGGGCAGCTCGACACCTACGGCGGACTCGCGGCGAAAGTCGGCCGCCCGCGCGCTGCTCGTGCCGTCGGCTCCGTCATGAACCGCAACCCGATCCCGATCGTGCTGCCGTGCCACCGCATCATCGGCGCGAACGGCTCGCTCACCGGCTACGCCGGCGGGCTTCACGTCAAGCGCGCACTACTCGAGCTCGAAGGCGCGACGCTCGCGGTCTGACTTTCGGTCAGCCTTCCGGACTCGGCTCGGGCGCGTCGCCTTCCAGAAGGTCGCGCGGCATCGCCTTCTGCGCGTAGCCGCCCCAGTTCTTCTGGAGCGCCTCGATCAGCTGCGTGATGAAGAGCGGCGACATCGACACGCGCGCGACCACGATCCCGCGCCCGGGCGGAGGAGCCGTTCCGTCCATGCGGACGAAGTCGATGGTGAACTCGTGCTGGCTGTGACTGACCTGCGCGAAGTTCGCCCACACCCCCGCCAGCTGCTCCGGCGGAAAGATGATCTCGGCCTTCTGGCCCTCGGGAGCTTCGTCGGTCATGTGCGGAAGATAATCGAACTCACGCCGCAGGCAACAGACCGAGCAGCCTGTACCCCACCCCCCATACGTTCTCGACGAACGCCGTCTGCTCGTCGACCGATCGCAGCTTGCGGCGCAGTCGCGACGCGTGTGAGTCGAGCGTTCGCGTGCGCGAACTCGAACGAAAGTCCCAGACGTCTCGGAGCAGCTCGTCCTTCGTGAACACGCGCTGCGGGTCGGTGGCGAGCTTCACGAGCAGCTCGTACTCCTTCTGCGCGAGCAGGAGCGGTGTTCCGGCGACGGCAACGACGCGCGTCCTCACGTCGATCTCGATCGGCCCCGCGACGAGCGTCTCGCGCGGCACCGTCGCTGTGCGCCGCAGTACCGCGCGGATCCGCTCGACCAGCTCGTCGTAGTGGAACGGCCTCGGCACGTAGTCGTCGCAGCCGCGACGGAACGCGCGCACGCGGTCGACGGGCTCGGCTTCGGGCCGGCCGAGGACGATCACCGGCACCTCGCCGCGCCAGCGCTCGAGTGCAGCGTCGTCGCCGGTGATCACGACATCGGGCCGCGCCTCTGCCGCGGCGACGACCTCGAAACCGTCGCGCAGCAAGTGCCTTTCGAGGAGCCCGCGCATCGCGCCTTCTCGGTCGGCCAGGAGCACTGTGGTGGACATGCAGCCGACCGTACCGCCGACCGCGCGAGTCGGATAGATGTCCTTTGCCGCGAGTCTGTAACGAAGAATCCCCAGACCGCCCACATGGTCGGGTTCGAGTCAGCCCCGGCCGCCGGCGACGGCTCTCGTTCGAGGGCCCGAACCGCACCCGTTCCTGCGGGCGGCGCGAGCAGCTGGGCTAGGCCACGATCGGCGCACGATGCAGAAGAAATCTCCTCGCCCGCGATCCGTTCCGGGATCTCGGGCCGAATCATGTTCCGTAGCCATGGAAACGGGTAACGACGCGAGGTAGCACATGGATGCAACTCGACAGACACGCCCAGCCAGACGGTTTCAGCAGCAACCCTCGCACACGACCGCACAGGCCCCGCCTACCGAGAGGAAGAAACGATGAGCAGTAGACGATTCCGCTTCACGGTCCCTGCCGTGCTTGTTGCGAGCCTCGTCGCAGCGTCGCTCGCAGTCGCCGCAAGCCAGGGCCCCAAGCGCCACAACCAGGCGAACCAATTCCAAGCGGTACTGATCGGGCACAACGAGGTGCCGGCAGTCCACACCAACGGACAGGGCCGCCTGTCACTCACGATCGCCGATGACGAACAATCGATCGCGTTCGAGCTGACGTATTCCAACCTCATCAACCCGGCACAGGTCGCTCACGTCCACTTCGCGCAGCCGAACGTGAACGGCGCCGTGTCCTTCTTCTTCTGCGGCGGCGCCAAGCCGGCATGCCCGGCGGGCAACACGTCGACCCCGGTCACGGTGAGCGGCACGGTCATCCCGGCTGACGTGCTGGGGTCACCACCCAGGGTCTGGTCGCGGGAGACATCGGCGCGATCATCCAGGAGATCCGGGAGGGCTTCGCGTACGCCAACGTCCACACAACGACGAGCCCGGGCGGCGAGATCCGCGGCCAGCTCGACGAAGCACGTGGCCACGGGCACGACGACGACGATTAGTCCCGCCCGATCAACCCGTCAGAAGAATCCGCGGCCGCCTCGAGCGGCCGCGGCGCGTCAGCGGTAGGCGCGTCAGAGTCGGCCGGAACGGATCACGCCCCACATCAGCCAGACGCCGAGCACGCCCGAGAGCACGAAGCCGAACACCGAGAGGACGTGCACGCCGAGGATGTGCGGGCCGGTCGTCGCGAAGATGCCGATCAGGCTCGAGCCGATCAGGCCGCCGGTGACGACGAGCGCGATCACGAGCCGGTTCATCACAGCGTCGAGCTTGTGCATGAAGTCGTCGAGGCCCTTGTGGACGAAGCCGACCTCGATCTGGCCGTCTCGCACCTGCTCGAGCGTCTCGTGGATCTGGTACGGAAGCTCGGCCGCCATCGTGGCCATCTGCCACCCCTCGCGCCGGGCGCGGGCGATGACGCGGCGCGGCGTGAAGCGGTCGACCATGAGCGCACGCGCGTGCGGCTGGGCAACCTCGAACACGTTGAAGTCCGGGTACAGGTCGACACCGACCGCGCCCACGGTCGCGATCGCCTTGTCGAGGAGCACGAACCTCGTCGGCAGGCGGATGTTCATCCCGTAGATCAACGCGAACGACTCCCTGATCACCTGGAGCGGGTCGATCTCCTGGAGGCTCGCGCCGTAGTAGCGGGCGTACATCGCGTGCAGCTCCGAGACGAGCTCCTCCTCGCGCTCGGGCGGATACCGGACGCCGAGGTCCGCGAGTCGCCTCGGCAGCACCTCGACGTTCTCGTTCATCGCGTCGATGAAGAGCCGCGTCAGCTTCGAGAGGTCGCGGTCGGTCAACTTGCCGCAGAGGCCGAAGTCCACGAGCCCGATCCGCTCGGGCGAGATGACGAGGATGTTCGCCGGATGCGGGTCGCCATGGAAGAAGCCGTGCCGGAAGATCATCGTCATCCAGGCGTCCGCGACGATGTAGGCGAGCCGGCGGCGCTGTTCGAGCGACCACTCGTCGAGCTCGAGGTCGCTGAGCTGCACACCGTCGAGGTACTCCATCGTCAGCACGCGCGCGCGGGAGTAGCTCCAGTACACCCGCGGCACGGCGACGTGCGGATGGCCAGCGAAGTCGGAATGGAAGGCGTCGGCGTTCCGCCCTTCCTGGCGGTAGTCGAGCTCCTGGCGGATCGAGCGGGCGAACTCGTCCACGATCTCGCGCGTATCGAGGAAGTCGAGCGCGCGGACGCGCTCGCGGACGAGGCGTGCAGCCTGTTCGAGCAGCTGGATGTCGCTCTCGACCTGCTGCGGGGCCCGCGGCCGCTGCACCTTCACGGCGACACGGCGGCCGTTCGGCAGCACCGCGCGGTGCACCTGCCCGATCGATGCGGCTGCCAGCGGCTCCTCGTCGAACTCGAGGAAGAGCCGCTCGATCGGCTGGCCGAGCTCCTCGCGGATCACCCGCTCGACGTCGGCGTAAGGGAACGGGCGCACGTCGTCCTGGAGCCCCTTCAGCTCGGCGATGATGTCGGGCGGGACGATGTCGGGCCGGGTCGAGAGCAGCTGGCCGAACTTGACGAAGGTCGGGCCGAGCTCGTCGAGCATCTCACGCAGGTGCCGCCCGCGCGCCGTCGGGCCGCCGTCGTCGGCCGGACTGCTGCGACGGCCGTCGATCAGGTAGCCGAAGCCGTGCCGCACCGCGACCTGGGCGATCTCGCCGAGGCGCCCGATGCTGAGCGGCTTCGAGCTCGTGGCCATGCGCGCAAGTGTTGCACGCGCGTGGGCCGGCGCCCGGCCGCGGGCCCCCGAGAGGCGATGAGGCCTACGGGTGGTACTGCTCGTCGAGCGAGCGCACCTTGTCGATCGCCACGCGCGCCCAGAAGGCGAAGCCGGCGGGCGAGCCGAAGAGCTTGCGGTGCTTCGGGTTCTTCCCCTCGAGGATCTGCGCCAGCTCGGAGACGGTGACCGGCGTCGTCATGATGCCGCTCGTCCCCGGGTTGGTCAGGATCGTCACGCGGGCGGTGCGGTCGACCAGAAATGTGAGCAGACGGTGGCTCTCGTCGCGGGTGTAGTTGTCGTTCGGGACCGGCTCTCCCGGCGCGAGCACCCCGTCCTCGACGGCCGCCCGCTGCCCCGTCACGCCCTCGAGCAGCCAGGCGGGGTCGAAGCGCAGCACGTACCGGTGGCCGCTCGGCCTCAGCGACTTGATGTGGCCGTAGAAGACGAGCTGGCCCGCCGGCGCGGCCGGCGGGAGTCGCAGGAAGCCGCCGCTTGGAGCGGCCGCGGGCGCCGTCGCTGCCGCAAGCGTCGCGACTACGAGGAAGGCGAGCGATCGTTTCATGACTCCTCCATGGTCAGCGCGGGAAGGCCGCCGGGACGCCGCCGTCGACCGGGATCGTGCAGCCGGTGGTCGCCCTGGAACGGTCGGAGACGAGGAACGCGACCGCTTCGGCCACGTCCACCGCGGTCACCTCGCGGCCGAGCAGGCTGCGCGAAGCGTAGAACGCCTCGAGCTCGTCGAGCGGCACGCCGTGTGCTTTCGCGCGCTCGGCTCGCAGCTCGTCCGACCACAGGCGCGACCCGCCGAAGACTGCGTCCGGGTTGACGACGTTCGCACGGATACCGGCGGTGCCGCCCTCCAGCGCAGCGACCTTCGCGAGCTGCACGAGCCCGGCCTTCGCCACCGAGTAAGGGCCGAAGCCGGCGCCTGGTGCGAATGCGTTCTTCGAGGCGACATACACGAGGCTGCCGCCGATTCCCTGCTCGACCAGAACGCGCCAGACGCGCTTCGTGAGCCGGAACTGTGCGGTCAGGTTGACGTCGAGGCTCCGGCGCCACTCCTCGTCCGGCAGCTCGCCGAGCGAGCCCGTCGAGCCGATGCCGGCGTTGAAGACGACCGCGTCGAGCCCGCCGAAGTTCTCGACGGCCGCGCTGACGAGCCCGTCCACGACCGCCGGCTCGGTGAGATCGCCGGCGACGGTGGCGGCCCGGTCGCGGGCTATTCCAGTCGCGGTCTGTTCCAGGCCGTCCGGGTCGACATCCGCCAGCACGACGTGCGCGCCGCGCGCGGCGAGGTCGAGCGCAACCGCACGTCCGATCCCCGAAGCAGCTCCGGTGACGATCGCGATCGACCCGGCGAGCTCGGGCGGCGGCGGCGCGAGCGTGAGCTTGTAGAGCTCGAGCGGCCAGTACTCGAACTCGAACACCTCGCGCTCGTCGAGCCAGGACGAGCCGTCAAAGACGTCGAGCGTGATCGCAGCGGTCGCGTGCGAGTGGGATGCGAGCTCACGCCGGACGGCCGCGGCGGCGGCGTCCGAGCCGGCGGCGACGCAGCCGAGGCCCGGCACGAGGACAACGCGCGGCGCGGGCGACAGCTGCGGCGGCGTATCGGCGCCGGCCTGCCGCTGGTAAGCGGCTCGCTGCTCGGTCTCGAAGTCGCTGACGCGTGCGTCGACATCGTCGTCGAGGCCCACGACGCAGGAACGGGAGCCGATCCGGAGCATGTGGTCGGGCGTGCTGCGCGTCGCCGCCACGACCTCGACGTCAGGTCTGTCCGAAGCCTCGCGGCTCAGGTCGAGCGCCAGCACCTGTCGGCGCTCGCGCGAGAGACGGCCCCGCAACCGGGCCAGGAAACACTCGACGTCGGGAGCGTCGCCCGAGACAATCGTCGCGGCACCCGCGCGCGAGCGAAGGTACTCGTCCGCCCGGGCGACGAGCTCGAGCGTCAGACCGTAGGACTCCTCGTGCGTCTCGCCCCACGTCACGAGCCCGTGGTGGGCGAGCACGACGGCGCGACGATCAGCCAGCTCCGCGACGCGACACGACAGGTCGAAGCCGGGCCGCACGTACTCCACGACGGCGATGTCGTCACCGAGAGCGTCCACGACGGCCGCGGCCGGGTCGGGCGCGTTCGCGAGCGCACAGATCGCGTCGGCGTGGACGTGGTCGACGTGCGCGGCCGGCAGGAACGCGTGAAGGAGCGTTTCGATCGACGGCCTCGGCGCATCCGGCTCGACGACGCAGCGCGTCAGGTAGGCGACCATCTCCTCGTCGCTCATCGCGGCCCGCTCGCGTAGCGGCAGTAGCTCCTCGAGCCGCAGGCCCGGGAAGTGCCGCGCCTCGATCGTGGCGAGGTCGGAGCCGCTGCCCTTGATCCGCAGCACGCGCTGTTCGCGGCCCAAGTGGTCGCACTCGACGATCTTGCTCGACGTGTTGCCCCCGCCGTGGAGGACGAGTGCCGGGTCGGCCCCGATCAGACGGGAACGCGAAACGAGGCGCTCGAGCTCCGTGTCGCCCTGGATCGCGGCGACGTTACCCACTCCGGCGCCGGCAAAGCCCGCACCTCCGCTCCTCGGCGGCTCCATCGAGCCTACGCCGCTCATTCCCGCTCCGGCGCCGGCAAAGCCCGCACCTCCGCTCCTCGGCGGCTCCGTCGAGCCTACGCCGCTCATTCCCGCTCCGGCCCCGGCAAAGCCGGTACCTCCGCTCCTGGGCGGCTCCGTCGAGCCTACGCCGCCATGGCTCACGTCCCGGGGCGAACTGCGCGGACGGTCGCCTTCCATTTGCCCCTTGGCGCCGGCACGTCGACGGTGTCTCCGACCTTGCGACCGAGCAGCACGGTGCCGAGCGGCGAGGTCGGCGAGACGGTTCCCGAGCCGCCGACGGCGCTGATCTCGATCGTCATCGTCTCGCCCAGCTCGTCCTCGATCTCGACCACCGAGCCGACTCCGACCTCGTCACCGGTCGCCTCCTCGACGATCACCGCGTGGTCGAGCCGTGAGCGCAGCGTCCGGATCCGTGCCTCGAGCAGACCTTGCTCGTTCTTGGCGGCGTGGTACTCGAAGTTCTCCGAGAGGTCGCCGAACTCGCGCGCCTTCTTGATCGAGGCCACGACCTCGGTGCGACGCGGCCCCTCGAGCTCGTCCACCTCGGCCCGAAGCGCCTCGGCCTGCTTCGGGGTCAGCCGTTCGTCTGTCACGTCTTCTCGTCCTCACGCCGCTCGAGCAGCCCGAGCCGGTGCTCGAGCTGGGCCACGCGGAGCTCGAGCTCGTCCCAGTCGTCGCGCGTGACGAGGCCGAGCTCGTGGAAGACATCGCGCAGCCGCTGCCGCGTCCCCTCCCCCACGCGAAGTGCATCGCCGCGCCAGCGCGAGGTGGAGTCGCCGAGCAGCGATCGCACCTCGTCGATGCGCGGTCCGACGAGCGCGAGCAGGCGCTCGACAGAGTCGCGACCGGCGTCGCGGCCGGTGTCGTCGTCGCGACCCGGGTCACTGCCCCGTGCAGGCTCATCGTCTGTGCCGGGCTCGTTGCCGTTGTCGGGCTTCGTTCCGTTACCTGGCTCGTCCATGCGGCCTCGACTTCCTGCGCTGGCGTCGCCGCTCGCGCTTCGCATCGCGGGTTGTGACCTCGCCGTCGCCGTCAACGTCGACGCCGGTGACCGACTCGATCGCGTCCTCGATCGAGTCCAGCGGCGTCGCAGGGCTGGGTGCCTCGGCGGCGGCGCGCTCGGCGCCTTGCAGCGCCTGCAGTCCGCTCTCGGCGACCGGCTGATCCTTGCGCCGCGCGTACTCCGGGTCGCGCTCCATCAGCGTGACGAGCAGTGGAGTCGCAATGAAGATCGTGCCGACAGCACCGATGACGATCCCGACCATGATCGCGAACGCGAAGTCCTGCAGCGTCGCGCCGCCCAGGATGTACAGGGACGCGATCGGGAGGAGTGTGATCACCGACGTGAAGATCGATCGTCGCAGCACCTCCCACACCGAGACATTCGCGATCCGCGCGATGCTCGCCCGCGGCATCAGCTTCATGTTCTCGCGCACGCGGTCGAAGACGATGATCGTGTCGTAGATCGAGTAGCCGAGGATGGTCAGCAGCGCGGCCACCGTCGAAGCCGTCAACTCGCGGCCAGAGAGCGCGTAGACCCCGAGGGTGATCAGCACGTCGTTGAAGAGCGTGCGCAGGATGGGGACCGCGAACCGCCACTGGTAGCGCATCGTCACGAAGAGCGCGATCAACGCGAACGAGACGAGGATGGCGATGATCGCGCCCTTGAGGATCTGCCGACTGAAGCTCGAGGAGACGTTCTTCACCCCCAGCTTGCCCGCGTCCAGACGGTCCTCGAGCGCGTTCGTCAGCTTCGCCTGCTCGGCGGGGCCGAGCTTCTTCAGGCGGATCTGGAAGCTCTTGTACTGGTCGCCGTTCGTGGCGCTGCCGCGGCCCTGGACGATCGCGTCGCCGTGCCCGATCGAGGCCGCCTGGTCGCGGATCGTCGAGACCGCGGTCGCCTTCGGCGTCACGAAGGTGATCTGGACGCCACCCTTGAAGTCGATGCCCAGGTTCAGCCCCTTGAAGATGACCGCGCCGATGCTGAGGACGATCGCCACGATCGAGAGGATGAACCAGAGGCGACGACGACCGACGACGTCGATCCGCTGCCAGGCGGGAATCTCCTTCGCCGTCGCTCCCATGAACCGCGGGTTGTCGAACCAGCGGAAACCCGCGAGCAGGCCGAGCATGGCGCGAGTCGCCGCGACGGCCGTGGCCAGCGAGATCACGGTGCCGAGCAGCAACATCAGGGCGAAGCCCTTGACGCTCGCGGTCGCCACCGCGAACAGGACCAGCGCGGTGATGCACGTCACTGCGTTCGCGTCGAGGATCGTGCGGAAGCCCTTCGCATAGCCGGCGGAGATCGCCGCGCGCACGGACTTTCCGGACCGAGACTCCTCCTTGATGCGTTCGAAGATGACGATGTTCGCGTCGGCCGCCACGCCGATCGTGAGGATCAGGCCGGCGAAGCCCGGCAGGGTGAGCGTGACGCCCAGGAGCAGGATCGCCCCGTACATGAAGGCGGCATAGACGGCGAGGCCGAGGACGGCGACAACGCCGAGGAAGCGGTAGATCAGGAGCAGGAACAGCACGACCAGCAGCAGGCCGACGATCGCCGCGTTGCGCGCCTGGCGGAGCGAATCCTGGCCGAGGGTGGCGGAAACGTCGGAGCGCTCGACGGTGATGAACTTGACCGGGAGCGCGCCTGTCTGGAGGACGAGCGCGAGGTTCTTGGCCTCACCGAGCGATGCGAGGCCCGTGATCTGCGCACCGCCCCCGGTCGGGTCGATCCCGTCCGGGTAGAGGTTGTAGTCGATCTGCGGGAACGACCGGATCTCGTTGTCGAGCACGATCGCGAAGTGCTGCGGCTGCCCGAGCGCGCGGCCGCGAATCGCCTCGTCCCTCGAGATCTCGTGGAAGCGCTTGTTGCCCTGGCCGGTGAACTGCATGGTCACGATCGGCAGCCCACTCTGGGGGTCGAAGTCCTGCCGGGTGCCGCTCAGTTTCAGCATGTTCCCGGTCATCTGCGGCACGGGCGGGTCACCATTGAGGTCGTGCTCGAAGAGGTAGTAGTAGGTCACCCCCGGCACCGGATAACCCGACAGGCCCGGGCAGACGACGGACGTACCGGCGGCGCAGGTGATGATCACGCGGTTATTCGGCGTCGTCAGCACCTGGTAGCCGGTCGGGAAGCCGGGGGTCGTCGTGAGCCCCTTCTCGGCCGAGCCCGCGCTCTTGCCGTTCGCGGTCTTCGAGGGCACGGCGCGGAGCGGCTTGAGCGCCTTCACCCTCGGGCTCCGCTGCAGTTGTCTGAGCGTCTCCGTCGGCCCGACCACGAGCTTCTTCGTCCGCGAGTTGAAGAGCCAGTACTGGGACGGCAGGCTCGTTTGGCCGGACTGGACGCGCGTCAGCAGGTTGTAGAGGCTCGCGAATGCGACGGGGTTCTGCGACGCGTCGACCGAGGGCGGAACCAGCGAGGTCTCCAGGTCGTAGAGCTCGAGCTGGGCGGTCTGGCCGATGATCGAGGCCGCCTCGTTGACATCGTGCACCGCCGGCAACTGGATCACGATCTGGTTCGAGCCTTGCTTGCGGATCTCCGGCTCCGAGACGCCGAGCTTGTCGACGCGGTTGCGCATGATGTCGATCGACCGGCTGAGGTCGTCCGGGGTGAGCGTGTGCCCGCGCGGCGGCTGCGCCTCCAGCACGACCTCGAGGCCGCCCTGGAGGTCGAGGCCCTTGCGCAGCTCCTTGTGGAACGGCGAGCTCGGGACCGCGAGCAGCGCGACGCCGACCAGAGCCGCAACGAGCAGCCCGATCAGCAGCAGATGATTACGGCGTGACGACAAGCTTGGACAGGGTATCGAGCGCAGGGGCGGGAACTTGAGCTGGAAGCGGCCACAACTCCCGCAAGACCGAAATCCGAATCAACCTTTTAAGGATTCCTCAGCGTTGTCCTGCTCGTCGGCCTCGTCGCTCTCGTCGTCCGAAGGAACGTCCTCCGCAACAGCCGCGATCGCGCGGCGGTCGATCCTGACCACGACGCCCTCGGCGATCTCGAGCCGAACCTCGCCGTCGCCCCCCTCACGGACGTAGCCGTGGATGCCGCCCGCTGTGATGATCTCGTCGCCGACTCCGACCGAGTCCTGCATCGCCTGGTGCGAGCGCTGGCGTCGCCGGGACGGCAGCACGAGGAAGAGCCACACGAATGCGAAGATCACCACGACGAGGATCAGGGTTGGCATCTGCGGAGGCGCTCCAGTGCGTCGCGTTTGAACGAGTCGAAGGCGCGCCGCTCGATGGCCGTGCGCGCGTGGTCGGTGAGATCAAGGAGGAAGCGTAGATTGTGCAACGAGAGCAGGCGCAATCCCAGGAGCTCGTCCTGGTTCACGAGATGGCGGATATACGCTCTTGAGAACCGTGTGCAGGCGGGGCAGTCGCAGTCGTCGTCGAGCGGAGACTGGTCTCGGGCAAAACGGGCGTTGCGGAGGTTGAGGCGACCCTGCCAGGTGATCGCGCTTCCTGTGCGCGCTGTCCTCGTCGGCAGGACGCAGTCGAACATGTCGACGCCCGCCTCGATCACCTCGAGGATTCCTTCAGCGTCGCCGATGCCCATGAAGTAGCGCGGCTTGTCCTCCGGAAGCAGCGCTGTCACCCAGCCGGTCGTCTCGAACATCGGCCCACGCTCCTCGCCGATCGCGAGGCCGCCGATCGCGTTGCCGTCGAAGTCGAGCTCGAGCAACTCCTCGACCGAGCGACGGCGCAGCTCGGCATCGGTTCCCCCCTGGTTGATCGCGAAACGGAGCTGGCCCTCGGCGCGCTCGGCGTGGCGTTGGCGCTTCGCCCACTCGGTCGTCCTGCGCACGGCGTCCTCGAGCTGGCGCCGCTCGACGCCCGGCGGCGGCACCTGGTCGAGGCACATCGCAACGTCGCTGCCGAGGTTGCGTTGGATCGCGGCCGCGAGCTCCGGCGTGAACCTCGTCGACGCGCCGTCGTAGACGCTTCGGAAGGTGACGCCGTCGTCGTCCACCGCGAGCAGGGTGTCGCGCAGCGAGAAGACCTGGAAGCCGCCGGAATCGGTCAGGATCGGCCCGTCCCACGCCATGAAGCGGTGCAGGCCGCCGAGTTCGGCGATCAACTCGTCGCCCGGGCGGAAGTGCAGGTGGTAGCTGTTGCCGAGCACGATCTGTGCGCCGAGCCCGCGCAGCTCGTCCGGGTCGAGCGTCTTCACGGTCGCCTTCGTCCCAACCGGCATGAAGGCAGGCGTGCGCACCTCTCCGTGCGCCGTCGTCAGCACACCGGCGCGCGCATTGCCGTCCGTCGCGATCAGCCCGAAGTCGCCCATCTGCTCAAGCATCGCTGCTCGGCGAGAGCGCGGCTCAGAGCACGAGCATCGCATCGCCGAAGGAGTAGAAGCGGTAGCGCTCCTCGATCGCCAGCCGGTAGAGGCTGCGCGTCTCTTCGATGCCGGCGAACGCCATCACCAGCGCGAGCAGCGTCGAGCGCGGCAGGTGGAAGTTCGTCAACAGGCAGTCGACGCGGCGAAACTCGAAGCCCGGCCTGACGAACAGCTCGGTACGCCCGCGTAGCGGTGCGCCACCCGCAAGCGTCTCCAGCACGCGCACCGTCGTCGTTCCGACCGCCAACACCCGCGCGGCACCCGAGATCCGCTCCCAGGCCTCGGGCCCCACCTCATAGCGCTCGCCGTGGATCGGATGGGCCTCTACGGCCTCGTCCGTCAGCGGCCGGAAGGTGTCGAGGCCGACATGAAGCGTCACCCGCTCGACCGGCAACCGGCCGAGCACCTCCGGGGTGAAGTGCAAGCCGGCGGTCGGCGCGGCGGCCGACCCTGCTTCGCGCCCGTACACCGTCTGGTAGCGCTCGGGGTCTGCGAGCGGTTCGCGGATGTACGGCGGGAGCGGCACCTCGCCCGCCGGGTCTCCCGACAGACGCAGCCGCCAGCGGCCCTCGCCGAGATGCTCCAGCAGCTCGACCGCCCCGTACCGCTGCCCCGCGTGGAGCCGCCGCGTCGGGCGGGCAAGCCCCTCCCACTCGTCGCCGTCCAGCCGCTCAAGCAGCAGCACTTCGCCACGAGGCCTCTCGATCCGGATCCGCCCTGGCACCACCCGCGTGTCGTTGACTACGGCAAGCGTTTCCTCCGGCAGCTCCTCCGGAAGCTCCCGAAACACGCGGTGACGAACCTCTCCAGTTGCACGCGAATAGACGAGCAGTCGCGACTCGTCCCGCCGCGCCGCCGGGTGCTGAGCAATCAGCTCGGGCGGAAGTTCGTAGTCCAGTGCACTTGCCTTCATCCGACGACGACGTTACCGTCGCACTCATGGACGACCGCTACTCGCTCCCGCCCGACATCGCCGCCGCGCTCGAGCGGGCCCGCTTCCAGGTCGACGCGCTCGCCCAGACGGCGAACGAGCTCCAGGTCGTCCTCCCAGACGCGGTCGGCAGTGCACTCCGCGACGGGCTGCGTGAAGAGGCCGCGCCGATCTCGCGCCGCCTCGCCGAGGTCAAGGGCCTCTCGAACCAGATGGTTCGCCGACTGGAGCGGCTCGAGACCGACCTGCTCGCCGAGCGCCACGCCCGCGTCGACGACCTCGCGCTCCTCGTCGACCTGATCACCGGGCAGTGGCGTGCGATGAACGAGCGTCTCGACCGGATCGAGCGCGCGCTCGAGCAGCCGCGCACGAACGTCGTGTCGCTCCGTTCGCCGGACGCGGCCGCGTCGTGGCCCGACCGCTAGCGCACGGCGCGAGCTCGCGGCCTCGAGCTTCTAAGCCGGTAGCACGAGCTCGAACGTCGAGCCACGGCCGACCTCGGAGTCGAGCTCGATCCGGCCGCCGAGCGCCCCCGAGAGCTCCTTGGCGATCGCGAGGCCGAGCCCCGTTCCTCCGGCATCCGAGACGAAGGCGCGAAACAGCCGTTCGCGCTGCTCGGGCGCGATCCCGGGGCCCGTGTCCACGACCGCGACGTGCACCTGCCCGTTCGAGCGCGCCAGGTCGAGGCTGATCCGGCCGCCGTCCGGTGTGGCGCGGAACGCGTTCGAGAGCAGGTTGTCGACGATCTGGAGCACGCGATCGCCGTCGGAGACGATCACCGGCCGTGCGTGCACGGCGACGCGGTAGTCGATCGAGCGCCGCCGCGCCTCCTCGCTGAACGTCTCGTACGCCTGCTCGACGAGCCGCTCCATGTCGACCTCCTCGCGCCGCACGGTGAAGCGGTGGGCGTCGAGCTTGGCGAGGTCGAGGACGTCGCCGACCAGGCGCTCCAGCCGGCGCGCCTCGGCCTCGACCACCTCGAGCGAGCTCGTGCGCTGCTCCGGGTCCTCGATCACTCCGTCGAGCAGCGCCGCGACGTGGCCGCGAATCGCGGTCAGCGGGGTGCGCAGCTCGTGCGAGACCGACATGAGGAAGTTCCGCTCGCGAGTCTCGGCCTCGGCGAGCCGGTCGGTCATCTGCTCGAACCGCTCGGCGAGGTGGCCGATCTCGCCGGGGGCGCCCTCCGGGATCTCGACGGCGTAGTTCCCCCGGCGACCTCGTCGGCGGCGCGGGAGAGTGCAAGCACGGGCTTGACGATCCCACGCGAGAGGTACCAGGCGAGTGCTCCGGCCACGAGCAACCCGAACAGGCCTGCGATCGCGAGCCGGCGGACGAACTCCCGCACACTGTCTGCGATGTCGGCCTTCTCCTTTGCGACGACAATCGCTCCGATCGGCTGATTCCGGATCGACACCGGCTCCGCCACGGCGACGTAGGTGCGGTCGAGACCCGGAGGCGTGAACTCGAACGTCAGCGTCTCACCCGACGTCCAGTCGATCGACGCCAGGTCGAGCGACTTCAGGCCGGACTTCTCGCCCGGAAAGGGCGGCACGCCGACGTAGTAGATTCGGTCGCCGGTCGCGCGCTCGAGGTTCGCGGCGGCGAAGGTCGGTGCCCGGCGCGGGTTGTTGTTGAACGTCGCCTTGACCGCGTTCGAGTAGAGCTTCGCGATCCCGGCCGCTTCGCGCCGGAGCTCGCTCACGGTCTGGTCGTGCGCGAAGTTCTCGAAGAGCCGGATCGCGATCAGCGTGGTCACGACGCCGTACAGCACGATCCCGGCGAGAAAGAGGAGCGGCAGCCTGACGCGAAGCGACGAGAACACGCGCCCGGCTTCCCTAGATGGTCGCCGGATCCTTCTGCGTGTCGCGCGCGGGCGAGACCTTGTAGCCGACACCCCACACCGTCACGATCGGCGAGGCGTCGCCGAGCTTGCGCCGCACCTGGCGGACGTGGACGTCGACGGTTCGCGTGTCGCCGGCGAACGTGTATCCCCACACGCGCTCGAGCAGCTGATCGCGCGTCAACACGAGCCCGCGGTGGTCGAGCAGCTCCCACAGCAGGTCGAACTCCTTCGGGGCGAGCTGGATCTCCTCGTCGCCCACGCGTGCCTCACGGCGCCCCGCATCGACGCGCAGGTCGCCGTGCTCGATCACCTCGCTCTCGCGGTCGCGCCGCTCCGGGGTTGCGCGACGCAAGATCGACCGGATCCGCGCGACGAGCTCGCGTGGGTTGAACGGCTTCGTCAGGTAGTCGTCCGCGCCGACCTCGAGGCCGATGATCTTGTCCACGTCCTCGTCGCGCGCGGTCAGCATCAAGATCGGCACGTCGGAGTGCTGGCGAACCCGCTTGCAAACCTCGATTCCATCGATGTCCGGCAGCATCAGGTCGAGCACGATCAGCGCCGGTTCCTGGATGGCCACCTGCGTCAGCGCGTCCGAGCCGGTGGCGGCCGTCTTGACCGCGTACCCGGCGTTCTTCAGATAGAGCGAGACGAACGAAGCGATCGAGCTCTCGTCCTCGACGACGAGGATGGTGGGGACTGCCGCCGACACGCTACGAGTTCCTGCCGCTCGAGCTCGTGGTCGTGGTCGTGGTCGTGCTCGTGGTCGATCCCTTATCTGAGGTCGTTCCTAGCGTCGAACCGCCGTAGGCGGCGGACGCCGGTGCGATGGCGAGCGGCAGCGCCTTCGCTCCGTTGACGGCGAACGTGCCGTCGTCGGAAGAGCCCTTTCCCACAACCTGGACGCTGCCCTTGCCGACGCCCGAGATGTCGATCCCGACGCCGTCGAACTTGAGGGTGTACTTGCCCCCCGGGAAGAGGAAGCGCACCCCACTCCCGGAGTAGACGACATTGATTCTCGCCCCGGCGAGCTTCATCTTCGCGCCGCTCACGGTCGGCGCCGCGTTGCCGTCCGCGCGGTAGTCGATCACGGTCAGGCTGCCACGGTCGAAATGCCCGAAGATCAGGCCCTTCCCCGAGACGGTGATCACGCCGCTCGCGTGCGTGACGACCAGCGATCCGTCGCCGGGCGCTGAGCGCGACGCGACCGCAAGCGCTGGAAGCGCCAGGGCGGTCAGAAGCAGGAGAAGGAGGAGCCGGCGCATTGGCAAGGTCAGTATTTCCTTTCCAAGTATGCCGTGAATAACGGAAAAGTTAGGAGTTTGCTTCGCGGAGGCGGACGACGTCGCCCTGGGGAGCAGGATACGGTCAGCCGGCGATGGACGACGTCACGACGTTCGGCGGCGGGATCCTCCTGGTTGCCGCCGCGCTCACCGCTGCGCTCTTCGCGAGCAAGCTGAGCGAACGCATCTCGGTTCCGGCGGCGGCGCCGTTCCTCGTGGCTGCCGCGGTCGCATCCGACATCTTCCCCGGGCTCGTCGTCTCGACCGAGGCTGTGATCCGGATCGCGACGGTTGCACTGATCGTGATCCTCTTCGACGGCGGGCTCTCGATCGGCTGGCGGCGCTTTCGCGCGTCCGCGGTGCCGATCACTTCGCTGGGCGTGATCGGCACCTTCGCAACTGCCGGCGGCGCGGCGCTGTTCGCGCATTACGTCATCGGGCTCGACTGGACGGCCGCCGGCCTGCTTGGCGCCGCCGTTGCGCCGACCGACCCGGCGGTGATGTTCTCGGTGCTGGGCGATCGCGAGATCGGCGGCCGCACAGGGACGATCCTGCAGGGAGAGTCGGGTGCGAACGACCCGGTCGGGATCGCGTTGATGATCGGGATGATCGAGCTCGCCGATCACCCGGACGGAAGCGCCTGGATCGTCGTTCGCGAATTCTCGGTCCAGATGGCGATCGGCCTTGCCGTCGGCGTCGCCGGCGGGCTTCTGCTGGGAGTGTGGCTGAAGCGGTTCTCCCTCCCGAGCCCGGGCCTGTACACCCTGCGCACGCTGGCCGGAGCCGGGGTCGTCTACGGCGTCGCCGCGATCGCGGGTGGCTCCGGCTTCCTCGCAGTGTTCGTCGCGGGCCTGCTCGTCGGCAACGTCCGCGCGCCGTTCAAGGCCGAGAGCGAGGTCTTTCACGAGGCGCTGTCGTCGCTCGCGGAGATCGTCGTCTTCGTCGCACTCGGCCTGACGATCTCGATCTCATCCCTGGGCGGCGAGACCTGGCGCGACGGGCTGTTGCTCGCCGCGGCGCTTGCTTTTGTGATCAGGCCGGCGGTCGTCTGGCCGCTGCTCCTACCGACGCGCTTGCGGCCGGGCGAACGGACCTTCGTCGCCTGGGGCGGCCTGAAAGGGGCAGTACCGATCCTGCTCGCTGCATTCGCGCTCGGACACGGGATCGACGATGCCGGGCTGATCTACGACCTGGTTTTCGTCGTCGTGCTGGCGTCGGTGCTCGTCCAGGGCACGACCATCCCCATACGCCGCACATCGCTTCGGCGTGCCGATGCGCCGGGTCGCGCCGACGCCGCACTCCGAGCGGGTCGACGACGGGTAGCAAGCGCCTGTCCGTAACCCGGGGGCTCTAGACTCGGACGGCATGTCTCCGTTTCGCCGCCGCCAGGACGAGGTGGCCGCTGCCGAGGTCGAGGGGGTCGCTCCCCGCCGACCGCACGCGGGGATGCTCCGACGCGAGCAGAAGGCGCTGCTGCGGGCGCGCGAGGCACGGTTGCGCGACCTCGGCGGGCTCGTCGTCGAGATGTATCGTCGCGGCGCGTTTCGCGAGGATCTGCTCGCGGAGGCATGCGCCGACGCCGTCGGCATCGACGCCCGCCTCGCGGAGATCGACGACCTGCTGCACGCCGAGCGCAGCGCGCCGCGCTGCGAGTGCGGCGCGCCGATCCTGCGCGGTTCGCACTTCTGCCCCAACTGCGGCCGGGCCCTCGACGGAGCCGGCGACGGGACGGACGAGCTCTAGATGGCTTCGACCAAGCGCGAAGCCGCGATCGCCGCTTCCGAGCGAACGTGCCCGCGGTGCGCCACCGCGCGCGAGCCAGGCCAGGACTACTGCGTCGACTGCGGGCTCCGACTTCCTCCCGTGACCGGACGGCTCGCTTCGCTGAGGCGCAGCTGGATGCGCCGCATCGGCTGGTATCCGGGCGACTGGATCTGGGTGTCGCTGCCGACACTCCTGGTCGCAGTGGCCGGCGCGGCTGTCGCGATCGCTCTGACGCGAGGACAGCGGCGCAAGCGGCGGTACGACTCTCATCGCCTCGTCGGCGCCGCTACCGCCACGGGGCGGGCTGCCGCCGACGACGAGGCAGACCACGCTCCCGGCGGCTCCGGAGCCCGGCGGATCGACCACACGGAAGGCCGCGACGCCCAGGTCGATCGGGAGTCAGCCGAACGGCAGGCTGATCTGGCCGACGGCCACGGACGGCTGGACGATCGTGCTCGTGTCGTATCCGATCTCGCGCGGACTCGCAGCACCACTTTCGACCGCGCGGCGCGCCGCCGGGATCGGCCTGCCCGAAGTGGGCGTGCTCGACTCGTCCGACTTCTCGAGCCTCCATCCGGGCTACACGATCGTCTTCAGCGGCGTCTACGCCTCTCGTTCGGACGCCGAAGCGGCTTTGACGAGCGCTCGCGCCACGGGCTTCGGCAGCGCGTACACCAGGGAAATCTCCGGCTGATGCCACTGAGCCGCCACTCTTAGAGTGGCCGTTCTGTTGTCCTAGAAGAAATCATTTGTAACACGCGCCAAGACCAGGTAGAGTCGGGCGCGTGGCGCCGGGGGGTCGCCTGTTTACGGCTTGTTGACCGGAAAACACGACAACTCGGGAGGATCGAACGAACGGCGATGGACGAGCGGATCCTGCAAATTCAGCACTGTATGTATCAATATTCACGCGCGATCTATAGATCGATCAGAGACCTCATCGACCCGTATGTCGACGGGGCGACCCGTCTCGAGTACCGCCGCGAAGTGCTGTCGGCCTGCGAGGGGACGATGGAGCGCCTCGCCGCGGATCCGCACTACTTTGCCAAGCCCGACCGCACGCTTTTCCAGGACATTCGCCGGTATTTTCCGATCACCGTGCAGGCGCAAGTCTCATGGGCGGTGAGTCACGGCGTCGGCGCGGCGGTCGAGTTCGTGGAGGAGCAGATCGAGTCCGGGATGTTCGAGGGCGGCGTCGCCCGCTGCCATGCGACCACGCGCAAGGGCAAGCCGTGCCAGCGCACACCGCTCCCGGAACGCGATTACTGCCCGTCGCACCAGCACCTCGATCGCACGAAGATCGCCGCATAGCCGTTCTCGGGTTGTACGCTCGCGAAACGCCGTGAGCCACGACACCGACAAGCTGATCCGGCAACTCTCGCTGGTCGCGTTCCTGATGGCAGAGCGCAGGCCGCTGACCGCGCGCGACATCAAGTCGAACGTCGAGGGCTACCAGGAGATGAGCGACGAGGCGTTCGCCCGGCGGTTCTACTCCGACCGGGCCGAGCTGGTCGCGCTCGGTGTGCCGCTCGACTCGCAGCGGGACGAGTTCACCGGCGAGGAGCTCTACACCCTCCGCTCCGAGCGTTATTTCCTTCCGCCGCTCGAGCTCGATGACGACGAGCTCGCGGCCCTGCAGACCTGCCTGTACCTGCTCGAGGGCCGCTTCGCCTATGCCGAGCCGCTGCGCCTGGCACTGCAGAACCTGGCGCTCGGCCGGTCACCCGGAAGGCTCGATGACGGGCCGACCGCGACCGCGGTGAGGGTGGAGGTGCGCGACCCCGACTACACGCCTGAGCTCCAGGGCCGCCTCGGCAAACTCGAGGGCGCGATCTCGAAGCAGCGAACGATCCGCTTCCACTACTGGTCGATCGGCCGCGACGAGGAACGCGAGCGCACCGTCAACCCGTTCGCGCTGCTGCCCGAGAACGGCACGTGGTACGTGATCGGGCAGGACCAGGACGACGAGGTCGTCAAGAACTTCCGTGTCTCGCGCATCCGCTCCGAGATCCGCTTCGCGACGCGACGCGAGCGCGACTTCCGTTTCCCGGCCGACTTCGACGTCGAGGAGTTCCGCGGCCGGGCCGACTGGCAGTTCGGCGACACCGCCGGCGAGGCAACGATCGAGGTGGCCCCGGACACGGCCTGGTGGGTGCGGCGCGCCTACGGTGGCCATCGGAACCGTGTCGAGGGCGACGAGTTCCGGACCGAGTACGCGTCGCTGCCGCTGCTCGCGCGCTGGATCCTTCGTCAGGACGGCCTGTGCGATCCCGCTCGAGCCCTCGGCACTGCGCCGGCTCTCGGTCGAGGGAGCGCGCGCTGCCCGTCGCACGCACGAAGGCGCCCCGCCTGCCCCGGCCGCCGAGGTGCGGGGCGGCTGGCGAGCGCCGCCTGGTGACCGGCCCGCCGGCCCCGTCGCTCCGGAGCGGTTCGGCGTCCTCCAGTCGCTGCTCGCCTATCTGCTCGCGGCGTGCGGCGAGGAGCGCGAGGCGGTGATTCCGGCCCACGAGCTGATCGCGCGCTTCTCGATCGCACCCGAGGCGCTCGAAGAGCACCTCTCGCTGCTCAACCTCGTCAACTTCGGCGGCGGCTGCTACGCCGTCTACGCCGAGCTTCACGGGGATGAGGTGCACGTCGACAAGGAGCTCTTCGGCGACACCTTCCGCGGCTGCCGCGGCTGACGCCGCTCGAGGCGCGCGCAATCCGGCTCGCGCTTGAGTTCGTCGGCCCGATGATCGCTGCGGGAGCGCACTCGCCGCTCGCGCGGGTGCGTGCAAAGCTCGAGGAGACATTCGGCGTCTTCGAGCTGACGCGGACGCCGACCCCACACGGCGGAGCGGAGGAGGATCTCGTCGCCACGCTCACCCGCGCGATCGCGGAGCACAAGCTCGTCGAGCTCGAGTACCTGAAGCCCGAGTCGACCGAGGTGACGACCAGGACCGTCGAGCCATACACGATCGAGCGGCGGCTCCCGCACTGGTACGTCCACACCTGGGACGTCGACCGCGACGCCCCTCGCAGCTACCGGCTCGACCGCACCCGTAAGGCAAAGGCCCTGCGACGCAGGCTTCGCACCTCGCGAGGGCTTCGACCCCGCCGAACTCCAGAGCACGACCCGAGCGCGCATCTGGTACTCGCCCGAGGTCGCCCGCTGGGAGGTCGAGAAGGGCGCCATCCCGCTCGTCGACGGCGCGGCCATGTCGGAGCGCGCAGTCGGCAGCGCGGAATGGCTGATCGGCGAGGTGCTCTCCTTCCGCGGTGAGGCCGTGATCCTCGAGCCGGCCGAGCTCCGTGATCGGGTGGCCGCCCGGGCGCGCGAGCTCGAGCGCGAGCTGCGACCGGCTAAGCCGGCGGCAACATCAGGGTGAACGTCGATCCCAGGCCGGGCGCCGACGCGACCTCCAGGGTGCCGCCGTGCGCCTCGGCGATCGCTCGCGAGATATAGAGACCGAGTCCCGTCCCGGGCTTGGCCGTGCCAGAAACGCGCCCGTACTGCTCGAAGATCAGCTCCTGATCGGCGGTGGCGATCCCGTCGCCTTGATCGATCACCGCGACCGCGACCCCTCCGTTCGCGATCGTCGCGCGCACCTCGATCGCACCGCCCGGCTGCGAGTAGTTGAACGCGTTGTCGATCAGGTTCGAGACCACCTGCCGCAGCCGCGCCCGGTCGCCGCGCACGACCGGCAGCCGTTCCGCCACATGCTTGACGATCTCCATTTCTCGGGCTGCAGCCGCTGCGGCCACCGCCTCGGCAACGAGCCCGCCCACGTCGACGTCGGCGAACGCGTAGCTGAACGTGTCGGCGTCGATGCGGGACGTGGCGAACACGTCGTCGATGAGCGCCGCCAGGCGGTCGGCCTCCGTCTCGATCACCGCGAGTAGCGCGTCACGCTGCTCCTGCGAGAGGTCTCCCCGGCGCTGCTGCAGCGTCTGTACCGAGCCGATGACCGCCGCGAGCGGTGTCCGCAGATCGTGCGCAACAAGAGCGACGAACTCGGCGCGACGGGCGGCGCGGCGCTGCAGCTCGTCGAGCTCGCGCCGCAGCTCTGCACTGCTCTCCTCGGGCTTCCGCCTCAGCCGCACCGCTCCTCCAGTTGCGAGAGCGCCCAGCCGGCATGCTCGGCGAGGAGCTCGTCCTCCCCGCCCTCGTAGGATCGCAGCACGGCCCGCGTGCGCGCGTCGGGGACGCCGACGTTGCCGAGCGCGACGAGCGCGTTTCGACGCAGCCAGCGCGGGTCGTTCCTCGGAACGTAGAGCCGGTCGAGCCCATCGACGAGCTCGTCCGCGTCCGCCTCGAGCCACGCGATCAGATCGACGTGAGCCGCGCGTTCGGGCTCGAGGCCCGTACGGCGCCGCTCGACGCCGCGGTTCCAAGGACAGACTTCCTGACAGATGTCGCAGCCGTAGACCTGGGCCTCGAGCGGGGCTCGGTACGGCTCCGGGATGGGCTCGGGAACCTGTGTCCAGTACGAGAGACAGCGCGTCGCGTCGAGCACGCCCGGGTCGTCGAGGGCGCCCGTCGGGCAGGCGTCGATGCAGAGCGTGCACGCGCCGCAGTTGGTCAGAAGCGGCGGCGTCGGTTCGAGCTCGACCGTCGTGACAAGCGTCCCGAGCACGACCCAGGAGCCGTGCCGGCGGGTGATGACCATCGTGTTCTTCCCGTAGAAGCCGATCCCCGAGCGCACGGCCGCCTCACGGTCGACGTGCTGGTTCGCGTCGACGAGCACGCGGTAGCCGCCGCCCAGCGCGCGTCCGAGCGCATCAAGCTTCTCGCGCAGATCGACGTAGCGGTCGTGCCAGATATAGCGCGGCAGGCGACCGTGGCCCCGCGGCCGCTCCGGCTCGGGCCGGTAGTAACAGAGCGCTGCCGACACGACCGTGCGCGCGCCCTCGAGCAGCGCCTCCGGGTGGCACGAGACTTCGGGCTGCGCCATCGTGAACCGCATTCGTCCGAAGAGCCCGCGCGCGCGTCGCTCGTGGATGTGTCGCTCGGTCCCGTCGTAGGCCTCGGCCCGAGCGACCCCGACGGCGTCGAGCTCGAGCTCATCCCCCAGTCGCCGGACGTCCGCGGTGGTCACCGTCACCGGCGCATTGTGCATCGCCGGGAGCCGCGCCCGGCTTCGGGCTAGCCGAAGCCGAGAATGAACTTCGCGTCTTCGGACATCAGCTCGGGCGTCCAGGGCGGGTCGAACGTCAGCTCCGCCTCGACGTCCTCGACGCCGGGAACCTCGCGGACGACGCGCGAGATCTCCTCCTCGATCATCGGCCCGACCGGGCAGGCCATCGACGTCAGCGAGTAGGTGACCTTGACTTTCGGCCCGTCGATCACCGCGTCGTAGAACAGGCCGAGCTCGACGATGTCCATCCCGAGTCCCAACCTCCACCTGCCGCAGCGCGTCGACAACTTGTTCCTGAGTCGGCATGCAGAGCAGTCTACGCGGCCGCAGCTGCCAAGGCCGCGCCGCTTACGTGAGTCTGACCTCTTCGCGGCGCTCGCGGGCGAAGAAGTGGGTCGCCTCGATGAAGCGCACCCAGTTGCAGCGCGTGCACATGACGAGCGAGTGCGTCAACGCCGAGTCGGCGAGGTACCGGA
>CAVVQY010000003.1:0-88815 GCA_963750545.1 uncultured Actinomycetes bacterium
CGCCGACCACTCCGCCGACGACCACAGCGAGCAACGCAAACGCGATCCACCCGAATGCGGCCGTCTTCCAGTGCGAAGCGCTCCACCGGCCGGCACGGCCCGCAAGGTTGTCGGTACTCACAGTCCCCTCCTTCCAAGCGTTGAATCCACGCTAACCCGGTGGCAGCTGCGGTGAATCCGGAGAACTCCGTGAACGAGGCGCCTTTCGCGGAGAGCCGGATCGGTAGTTCACGGCGACCGCGGGCGCCGCCTGGCGGTCTTTCGGCTACGGTCGGGCGCACCGATGGACTGGCAGGTGCCGACCCTCGTCGACGTGCTCGAGGCGCGACTCCGGATCGCGCCCCATCTGCGGCCGACGCCGCTCTACCGCTACGCCGCGCTTGACGAGCTGGTCGGCGCGGAGGTGTTCGTCAAGCACGAGAACCACCAGCCGGTCGGCGCGTTCAAGGTTCGCGGCGGCGTCAACCTGATCTCGCAGCTCGGCCGCCGACGAGCGCGGGCGCGGCGTGATCACGGCCTCGACCGGCAACCACGGCCAGTCGATCGCGCTACGCCGCGCGTCTGTTCGGCGTGCGCGCGACGATCTGCGTCCCCGAGGACGCGAACCCGGTCAAGGTCGCCTCGATGCGCGGCCTCGGCGCCGAGCTCGTCGTCCACGGCCGCGACTTCGACGACGCGCGCGAGCACTGCGAGCGGCTCGCGGCCGAGCACGGCTACCGCTACGTGCACTCCGGCAACGAGCCGCTGCTGATCGCGGGCGTCGCCACCGGGACGCTCGAGATCCTGGAGGAACAGCCGGCGCTCGACGCGATCGTCGTCCCGATCGGCGGCGGCAGCGGCGCGGCCGGCGCCTGCATCGTCGCCGCGGCCGTCAGTCCCGGCGTGAGGGTGATCGGCGTCCAGTCGGAGCGCGCACCGGCCGCCTACCGCTCCTGGCGCGAACGCCGCCTCGTCGAGGACCGGATGGAGACGTTCGCCGAAGGCCTCGCCACGCGCACCGCGTTCGAGCTGCCGCAGCAGATCCTCCGGGAGCACCTCGACGACTTCGTGCTCGTCTCGGACGACGAGATCCGGGCCGCGCAGGCGACGATGATCGAGACCACGCGCAACCTGGTCGAGGCCGCCGGCGCCGCGCCGCTCGCAGCCGCGCTTCGTCTGCGCGAGCAGCTCGCCGGCAAGCGCGATCGCCCTCGTCCTGAGCGGCGGCAACGCAAGCCGCGAGCAGCTGCTCGACGTGCTCGGCCGCGGGACCGATGTAGCGCGGGACGAGGTCGTGCGGTAGGCCAGGCCGGGGGACGCGCGTCCTCCCACTCGACCTTGGTGAGGTCGCCGACGACGAGGCTGCAGACCTGTGCTTGCAGGTCGTCGGCGTCGCGCCAGAGGATGCCCTCCCAGAGCAACACGTTTCCGTCGTCGTCTGCGGAGGCGAGCGTCTGCCCGTCCGGGCTGAACGCGACGCCGCGGACGGGGTCTCGTGGCCTACCGGTTCCGCCAGGGGTTCGCCGAGCAGGGTGTGCGTGTCCGTGTCCCAGAGCAGCACCGTTCCGTCGTCGCCGGCCGAGGCGAGCGTGCGCCCGTCCGGGCTGAACGCGACGCCGCTGACGTGGCCTTGGTGGCCGTTCACGGGTCGGCCGAGCGGTTTGTGCGTGCGCGCGTCCCAGAAGCGCACCGTCCCGTCGACGCCGGCGGTGGCGAGCGTGCCACCGTCCGGGCTGAAGGCGACGCCGAAGACGAAGCGCTCGCCGCTGGTGCAGGCCACTGCCGATCAGGGGTTGGCCGAGCTGTCGGGCGTGCGCGTGTCCCAGAGCAGCACCGTCCCGTCGCCGCCGGCGGAGGCGAGCGTGTGCCCGTCCGGGCTGAACGCGACGCCGTAGACGGTGCCTTGGTGGCCGTTCAGGGGTTGGCCGAGCTGCTCGTGGCGTGCGCGCTGTCCCAGAGCCGCACCGTCCCGTCGGCGCCGGCGGAGGCGAGCGTGCTCCCGTCCGGGCTGAAGGCGACGCCGCAGACGCGGCCCTGGTGGCCGTTCAGGGGTCGGCCGAGCTCGCCGTGGCGTGCGCGTGTCCCAGAGCAGCACCGTCCCGTCGCTGCCGGCGGAGGCGAGCGTGTGCCCGTCCGGGCTGAACGCGACACCGCAGACGCGCGGCCTTGGTCGGCCGTTCAGCGGTTGGCCGAGCTGGGTATGTGGTCCGCGCGTCCCAGAGCCGCACCGTTCCGTCGGCGCCGGCGGAGGCGAGCGTGTTCCCGTCCGGGCTGAAAGCGACGCCGCGCGACGGGCCCTTGTTGGCCGGTTCAGGGGTTGGCCGAGCCGGCCGCGGCGTGCGCGTGTCCCAGAGCAGCACCGTCCCGTCGTCGCCGGCGGAGGCGAGCGTGTGCCCGTCCGGGCTGAAGGCGACACCGTAGACGTCGCCTTGGTCGCCGTTCAGGAGTCGGCCGAGCTCGCGGGCGCGCTGCGTGTCCCAGACCCGCACCGTCCCGTCGTCGCCGGCGGAGGCGAGCGTGTGCCCGTCCGGGCTGAACGCGACACCGAGGACGGAGCCTTGGCCGCCGTTCAGGGGTCGGCCGAGCTCACCGGGCGTGGGCATGTCCCAGAGCACGCACCGTCCCGTCGTCGCCGCCGGAGGCGAGCGTGCTCCCGTCCGAGCTGAAGGCGACGCCGAAGACGTCGCGCCGTTGCGTCGCGCCTGCTTCAGGGTTCGGCCGACCTGCGCCGGGCGTACGTGTGTCCCAGAGCCGCACCGTTCCGTCGTCGCCGGCGGAGGCGAGCGTGTGCCCGTCCGGGCTGAACGCGACCTCGTCGACGGCGCCCTGGTCACCGTTCAGAGGTGGAACGAGCTGCTTGTGCGTGCGCGTGTCCCAGAGCCGCACCGTTCCGTCGTCGCCGGCCGAGGCGAGCGTGCTCCCGTCCGGGCTGAACGCGACGCCGTGGACGGAGTCGTGGTGGCCGTTCAGAGGCTTGCCGAGCGCTTGTGGCGTGTGCGCGTGTCCCAGAGCCGCACCGTCCCGTCGGCGCCGGCGGAGGCGAGCGTGTGCCCGTCCGGGCTGAACGCGACGCCGCGCACGGCGCCTTGGTGGCCGTTCAGGGGCTGGCCGAGCTCTGTGTGCGTGCGCGCTGTCCCAGAGCACGCACCGTCCCGTCGCCGCCGGCGGAGGCGAGCGTGTGCCCGTCCGGGCTGAACGCGACGCCGTAGACGCGGCCTTGGCCGCTACGCAGGATCGTCTGCGCGCCGGAGCGCCGTGCCGCCTGGAGCGCCGAGATCATGCTGTTCTTCGCCTGGCGCTCGGGCTTGCGCGGTACGCGTCGAGGCTCAGGAGCAGCGACACGTCGAGGTCGTCGGGAAGCCGGTTGTCCGCGGCTGCTGCGAGAGCGAGCGAGGTCGCGTTGTCGCGTTGCGTGCGTGCCGTGTTGCGCTGCGAGGACAGCGAGACGAGCCGAGCGCAACCGAGACGGCGAGCGCGAGCAGGACGCCGCCGAGCAGGCGGCGCTGGCGCCTCGACGCGGCGCTCCGGCTCGCGCGGACGTACCGCTGCTGGAGCTCCGTCGGCGTCGGTTCGTTGGCCGCGTTCGCCGCGAGCTCCCGCTCGGCCTGCCTCGAGGTCGCGCCCGCGCAGGAGCAGGCTGCCGTCCTGCCGCGCGTCCCACTCGACCGCGCGCACGAGCAGCCGCGTGTGCGCCCGCGCCCACTCGAGGTCGGTGTCGAGCGCAGCTCGAGAGCCTGCGCGAACGCCGCGTCGCGATCGTCGCCCTCGCGGCACCAGATCCAGTTCAGCTGGCGCAGACCCTGTCGGCGCCGCGCCGGATCGACCGCCTCGCAGGCGATCGGCACGATCCGCTTGCCGCCCTTCTGCGCGCGGCCGAGCTCCTCGGCGCAGTACTCGGAGGCGAGCGAGCTGCGTCGAGACGACGAAGACGAAGCTCTCGGCCGCGTCGATGCTCGTCGTCGATGTCCTGCTCCCACTCGGAGGCCGGCGGGATGTCCTCCCAGTCGACCCAGACGTCCCTGCCGGCGCCCGCCAGGAACGCGTGCAGCTCGCGGACGAAGGCGCCGTCCCGGCGCGAGTACGAGATGAACACGTCCGTCACGTGGCCCAGCTCTCTTCCGTCTCTGACGCACCACCTTACTGCCGACGTGGGGATCCATCGTCCGCTCGGCCTGCTGGATGTTGACTCCCTCGAAGCTTGGCTGCTACAACTGTACAATTGTGTAGTTGAAATCGAAGGAGACACCGATGAGCCTCCCGCACCCACTGCCCGACGACCTCGTCGAACTGATCGCCCGCCGCTTCCGCGTGATCGGCGAGCCGATGCGCATCCGGCTGCTCGACCGCCTCCGCAGCGGCGAGGCGAGCGTGAACGAGCTCGCTGGAGCGCTCGGCGCCTCCCAGCAGAACGTCTCGAAGCACCTCTGCGTCCTGGCCGACGTCGGGATCCTCGGCCGCCGCAAGGACGGGAACCACGTCTACTACCGCATCGTCGACGAAGGCGTGTTCGCTCTCTGCGACCAGGTCTGCGGCTCGGTCCAGGAGCAGCTGCGGACGCTCAACGCGCTCGTCGAGGGAGCGACCGCGTGAAGGTCGTCGCCGAGCGGGCCCCGCTCGCCGCCCTGCCCAGACCCCAGGAGCCCGTCGTCGGCCCCATCGGCCGGCTCGGCCGCTGGACCGCCGATCACTTGCGCACGGTCGGTGTCGCCTGGGCTGGTCGTAGCGGTCGCGTTCGGCGTCTTCGCACCGAAGGTCGAAACCGCCCTCTCCGGCGCCGGCTGGCAGGCAAACGGGTCGGAGTCGGTTCAGGCCAGGGAGCTCGTCCAGGCAGAACTTCGCGGGGCTCTCGAGCTCGGCGCTCACTGTCGTCGTGCACTCGGACCGCCTGACCGCGACCGACCCGGCCTTCCGCCAGGCCGTCGCGCGGCGTCGCGACGCTCCTCCGCGCCAACGAGGACGTCGCCTCGGTGCAGTTGCCCGCAGCGCGGAACGTCGATCTCCAGCGACGGCCACACGGCGCTCGTCATTGCGGGCGCGAAGGGCGACCCGACCGCGATGGTCGCCGCCGCCGACGCGCTGAAGTCGAAGCTGCGCGAAGCAGGCACCGGCGACGTCGGCGTCTCGCTCACCGGCGCCTCCGGCATGTGGAGCGACTTCAACACGGCGAACCGCACCGCGATGATGAAGTCGGAGCTGATCAGCTGGCCGGTGACGATGGCGATCCTCTTGCTCGCGTTCGGCTCGCTCGTCGCCGCCGGGCTCCCGCTGATGCTGACGATCATCGGTCTCGTCGCGTCGGCCGGGCTGCTCGCGCTGCTCTCGCAGCGCTTCGAGATCTCGATCTGGGCGATGAACTTCGCGCTGATGTTCGCGCTCGCGCTCGGGATCGACTACGCACTCTTCGTCGTCGCACCGCTTCCGCGCCGCTCTCTTCGGCTCGAAGCTGTCCGCGCGCGAGGCGGTCGCGGTGACGATGGACACGGCCGGAAAGGCCGTTCTCTTCTCCGGGCTGACGGTGCTGATCTCGCTCTCGGCGGTGATGCTCGTGCCGAGCCCGGCGTTCCGCTCGATGGCGCTCGGGATCATGCTCTCGGTCGTCTTCGTGCTCGCCGCGACGCTGACGCTGCTGCCGGCCGTGCTCGCCAAGCTCGGGACCGCGCGTCGACCGGCTCGCGCTGCGCTGGGTGCACTCCGGCGAGCACCGCTCGGCCCGCTTCGCCGCCTGGGGCGAGCTGCTCTGGCGCAGGCCGATCCTCTTCGGCTCGCTCGCGCTGGCGGTGCTCCTGCTGCTCGCGCTGCCGATCGCCGGTCTGCGCACCGGGATGCCGTCGATCAAGGTCGTGCCGGCGGGCGACTCCTCGCGCGTCGGCTACTCGCAGGTGCAGCAGGCATTCGGGCAAGGCGCGCCCGGCGCGCTCCAGATCGTGACACCGAGGACATCCGCCGCGGCAGTGACGGCGACCGTGAGCCACGATCCCGGCATCGCGCGCGTGCTTCCGGCCCAGCAGGGCCGGAACGGGCTCGCGCTCGTGCAGGCGATCCCGAGCACCGACCCGTCGAGCAAGAGCGTCGGCGCGACGATCGACCGCCTGCGCGCGAACCTGCCGGCGGGAGCTCTCGTCGGCGGCACGGTCGCCGAGAACCATGACCTGGAGAGCGCTCTCGCCCACCGCACGCCACTCGTGATCGGCGTCGTGCTCGCGCTCGGCTTCCTGCTCCTGCTCGTCGCGCTGCAGGCGCCGCTGATCGCCGCCGTCGGCGTGCTGACGAACCTGCTCGCGACCGGCGCCGCCTTCGGGGTGGCGCGCCTCGTCTTCCAGGACGGGCACGGCGCCGGCCTGCTCGGCTTCGAGCCGCAGGGCTTCCTCGACGCCTGGGGCCCGGTGTTCTTCTTCGCGATGATCTTCGCGATCTCGATGGACTACACGGTGTTCCTTCTCTCGTCGGCGAAGGAGCACTTCGACCGCACCGGCGACCCGCACGAGGCGATGGTCGGCGGGCTCGCCCACTCGGGCCGCGTGATCTTCGCCGCGGCGGCGGTGATGGTCGCGGTCTTCTTCACCTTCGCGCTCTCCGGCCCACTGCCGCCGAAGGAGATGGGCGTCATCCTCGGCGTCGCCGTCCTGCTCGATGCGCTCCTGATCCGCCTCGTGCTGATACCCGTGCTGCTGCGGCTGCTCGGCCGCGCGGCCTGGGCGGCGCCGCGTCCGCTTCGACGTGTGCTGCCGGACGTGAGGTTCGGCCACTCGACCCCACAGGAGGTTGCATAGATGTTCTTCCGGCAGGTCCTGCACCGCGATCTCGGCTGCGCCTCGTACGTCGTCGCCGACGGCGGCGAGGGCGCGGTGATCGACCCGAAATGGGAGATCGACGAGTACCTCGCGCTCGCCGAGGAGAACGGCTTCGAGATCCGCCACGTGATCGAGACGCACAACCACGCCGACCACGTCTCGGGCCGCGGTCGGCTGGCCGAGGCGACCGGCGCCACGATCCACGTCCCGAACGCGGACGAGGTCGACTTCGCAAGCGACCCGATCGGCGACGGAGACACCGTCAAGGTCGGCGACGTACGGATCGTCGCCCTCGCGACCCCGGGCCACCGGCCCGAGCACATGGCGTACCTGGTCGAGGACCGCAGCCGCGGCGACGCCGCCTGGATGGCGCTGACCGGCGACTCGCTCTTCGTCGGCGACCTCGCGCGGCCCGACCTCGCGGTCGAGGCGCGGGAGGGCGCACGCGACCTCCACGGCTCGCTGCGGAAGCTGCTCGAGCTCGACGACTTCGTCGAGGTCTGGCCCGGCCACATCGGCGGCTCGCTCTGCGGCGGCGCCGGGATGAGCGAGACGCCCGGCTCGACGATCGGCTTCGAGCGCCGCTTCAACCCGCTGCTCCACCTCGGCGGCGAGGACGCGTTCGTCGACGAGCTGACCGCGCACCTGCAGCCGCAGCCGCCCAACTTCAAGCGGATCGTCGAGCTCAACCGCGGGCCGCTGCTCCGCCATGCGGCACCGCTCGAGCCGCTCTCCGCGAACCGCGTCGAGCAGCTCCTCGCCGAGGGCGCGACCCTCATCGACGGCCGCGTGCCACGCGAGTACGGCTCGGAGCACGTGCCCGGCTCGCTCAACGTGACCATGGTCAACGCCGCCGTCGGCACACGCGCCGCCTGGGTCGTCGACCCGGAGACAGACGTCGTCGTGACCGCTGCGAGCGACGCCGACGCGGCTCGCATGGGCCGAATGCTCGAAGCGGTCGGCTTCCGGGCGGTCTGCGGCTACCTCGCCGGTGGGGTCACCGGCTGGGCTGCCTCGGGACGACCGATCGAGACGACGCTGTCGATCGACGTGCCCGAGCTCGCGGAGCGACTGCGCGCCGGCGAGGTCGACCTGCTCGACGTCCGCGAGGACGACGAATGGCGCGCGGGCCACGTCCCGGGCTCGCTGCACGTCCCCTACCACGACCTGGCGGGAGACCTGCCGCGCGAGCTCGCCGCGCGCAACGGCCGCCCGCTCGCGGTCGCCTGCTCGGCCGGCAACCGCAGCTCGCTCGCGGTCTCGCTGCTCGGCCGGCGCGGCGTCCCGAACCTGGTGCACGTCGCCGACGGCAGCGTCGAGGACCTGCGCGGGCTCGGCGTCGAGCTCGTCGACGGGCGACTGAGCCCGTGCGCGACGTGCTGCTCGCGGTGCCGTTCGGCCTCGCGATCGGCATCCTGCTCGGGCTCGTGGGCGCGGGCGGCTCGATTCTCGCCGTGCCGGTGCTCGTCTACGTGCTGGGCGAGCCGGTCAAGCAGGCGACGACCGAGTCGCTGCTGATCGTCGGCCTGACCGCGCTCGTCGGCATGCTCGCAGCCGCGCGTGAGCATCGCGTGGTGTGGCGCGTCGGGCTCGCGTTCGCCGCGGCCGGCGCGGTGGCGGCGGTCGCGGGGACGGCGCTGAACCGGCTCGTCGCGCCGACGACGATCCTCGTCGGCTTCGGCCTGCTGCTGCTCGCGGGCGCCTACGGGATGGCCCGCGCGCCGCGCGCGCCGGCGGCGAGCGTCGACGCACACCTGCGTGTCCGGCCGCGCGTCACCGCCACCGGAGCCGCGACCGGACTGCTCACGGGCTTCTTCGGCGTCGGCGGCGGCTTCGTGATCGTGCCCGCCCTCACGCTCGGCCTCGCGTTCCCGATGACGCTCGCGGTCGGAACCTCACTACTCGTGATCGCCCTGACGAGCGGCGCCGCACTCGCCGCCCACCTGGCGAGCGGCGGCATCGACCTCGTCCTCGCCTCGGGCTTCGCCGCCGCCGCGATCGCCGGCGCCGTGATCGGCACGCGCCTGCACGGCCGGTTCCCGGAACTCGTCCTGCGCCGCCTCTTCGCCGCGCTGCTCGTCGCAGTCGCGGCGTTCGTGCTCGCGAAGAACCTCGCTTAACGCGTAACGAAGTGAATCCCGGCGAGCCCCTCGAGCGAGAACCCGCCGGCCGCGCCCGGGGCCACGTCGATCGTCAGCTTGGGCCGGTTCCAGCGCTCGTACTGCTCGGCGTCGATGTAGACCTCCGCCCCGCCGACCTCGCCCAGGAGCAGATCGCCATGGCCGATCGTCAGCTCGCCGCTCCGCAGGCACAGGGGCGCGCTCCCGTCGCAACAGCCGCCCGAGACGAACAGCAGCAGCGGCCCGTGAGCCGCCGCCAGGTCCCGGAGGGCCTGGACGGCGGCGTCGGTGCCGGTCACCTGCAACGCAGTGCGTCCCTAGAAGAAGCCGAGCGGCTTCGGGTCGTAACTGACGAGCAGGCACTTCGTCTGCGTGTAGTGGTCGAGCATCATCTTGTGGGTCTCACGCCCGACCCCCGAGCTCTTGTAACCGCCGAACGCGGCATGAGCCGGGTAGAGGTGGTAGCAGTTCGTCCACACCCGGCCGGCCTTGATCGCCCGGCCCATGCGGAACGCCCTGCTCGTGTCGCGTGTCCACACTCCGGCGCCGAGGCCGTAGAGCGTGTCGTTCGCGATCTCGAGCGCCTCTGCCTCGCCCTTGAACGTGGTCACGGCGAGCACGGGCCCGAAGATCTCCTCCTGGAAGATCCTCATCTTGTTGTTGCCCTTGAAGACCGTCGGCTCGAAGTAGTAGCCGTGCTCGAGCCCGTGATGAAGCTCGCTCCGGTGACCGCCGATCAGGAGCTCGGCGCCCTCCTCGAGGCCGATCTTCACGTAGTTCTCGATCTTCTCGAGCTGCGCGATCGAGACCTGCGCACCGAGCTGCGTCGAGACGTCGAGCGGGTGGCCCTGCCGGATCTTCGCGATCCGCTCCAGGCAGCGATCCATGAACTCGTCGTAGATCGACTCCTCGATCAGCGCCCTCGACGGACAGGTGCAGACCTCGCCCTTGTTGAAGGCGTAGAGCACGAGGCCCTCGATCGCCTTGTCGAGGAACTCGTCGTCTGAGTCCATCACGTCGGCGAAGAAGATGTTCGGCGACTTGCCGCCGAGCTCGGTCGTCGACGGGATCAGGTTCTGCGCCGCGTACTGCATGATCAGGCGCCCGGTCGCGGTCTCGCCGGTGAAGGCGATCTTCGCGATCCGCTTGTTCGACGCGAGCGCCTTGCCGATCTCGGCGCCCGGGCCGTTGACGACGTTGACCACGCCCGGAGGCACGATTCCCTGGATCAGCTCCATCAGCTTGAGAATCGACCACGGGGTCGGGCTCGCCGGCTTCAGCACCGTGCAGTTGCCCGCCGCAAGCGCGGGGGCCATCTTCCACGCCGCCATCAGCAGCGGGAAGTTGAACGGAATGATCTGGCCGACGACGCCGAGCGGCTCGTGGAAGTGGTAGGCGACCGTGTCCTTGTCGAGCTCGGAGATCGTTCCCTCCTCGCCGCGGATTGCACCCGCGAAGTAGCGGAAGTGATCTGCCGCGAGCGGGATGTCGGCCGCGAGCGTCTCGCGCACCGGCTTGCCGTTCTCCCAGCTCTCGGCGACCGCGAGCATCTCCAGGTTGTCCTCGATCGCCTGGGCGATCGCGTTCAGCACCTTTGCGCGCTCGGCCACCGAAGTCTCGCCCCAAGCGACCTTCGCGGCGTGGGCGGCGTCGAGCGCGAGCTCGACGTCCTCCGACGTCGAGAGCGGCACAGCGGTGAACGGCTCGCCCGTCACCGGAGAGAGGTTCTCCGTGTAGGCGCCGCGCACCGGGGCGACCCACTCGCCGCCGATGAAGTTCTCGTAGCGGGGCTTCAGCGAAACGGGGCTACCGGGCAGGCCGGGAGCCTCGTACGAGACTGTCTTCTCGAGAGTTGCCATCTCGCCCCTCCTTTCGGGGGATGGACACGGACATCCGTGCCCATCCCGTCCAGGCTTGCGCGCCGCGGCCGCGACCGCATCGGGGAATCTGCGTTCCCCGCGTCGGGAAACTGCTGACGCGACCGGCCCGGGGCGCGCGTTACGGGACGATGTTGTGGTTCTGGTGGAAGACGTTGCCTGGGTCGTAGCGCCGCTTGACCTCGACGAGCCGGTCCCAGTTCGGACCGTACGCAGCACGGATCGCGTCCCCGCCCTGGTCGTCGCCGAGGTAGTTGAGCCAGCGGCGATCGGCGAGGTGGGGCGCGAAGGCGGCGTGTGTCTCCCGGATCCAGGCGATGTTCTTCTCGGTGTCCGCCGGGTCCATCCAGACCCCCGGAATGAGCAGGTTCCAGCCCTTCTCGCGGTGCGGGACGGCTGCGTCGCTGACGTTGATGCGGGTCACCGCGCCGTGGAAGTGCTCGAGCAGGATCGCGGTCATCGTCGACGGCACGGTCGCGAAGCGCTCGGCGGCCGTGTCGATCAGGCCGTCAGGCAGGCCACTCGTGAAGCTCGAGAGCCAGTAGTTGAGCGACCCGGTCGGGTAGTTCTCGTCGAGGATCTTGTTCATCTCGGGGTAGGGCATCGGGCCGACTTGGGTCAGCAGCGGCGAGCCCCACTCCTTGAACGGCGCGAGCTCGCGCTCGGCTTCCTCGGGAGTGCCGGTGTGGAAGACGACGAACGCGCAGAGCGGCAGGCCGGACCCGTCCGGTGCGTGAGCCAGCACGGCGAAGACGGTCAGGTCGTCCGAGGCCGACTGCACCGCGTCGCGATAGAAGCGGAGGAGCTCGGGCGCCGCGTCGATCGGATGGGCGATCAGGCCGCCGACGACCGTGTCGAGCTCGTGCAGCCGGTAGGTGAACGACGCCGCGACGCCGAAGTTGCCGCCGCCGCCGCGCAGCGCCCAGAAGAGGTCGGGATGCGAATCGGTGGTGACGTCCAGCACTTCAGCGTCGGCCGTGACGAGCTCGACCGAGAGCACGTTGTCCGCCGCGAGCCCGTACTTCGCCATCAGCCAGCCGAGCCCGCCGCCGAGCGTAAAGCCAGCGATCCCGGTCGTCGAGATCGCGCCGCCGGTGGTCGCGAGGCCGTGCTCGGCTGCCGCGGCGTTGAGCTCGTGCCAGAGCACCCCGCCCTGGGCGCGCACGGTCATCGCCTCGGGGTCGACCTCGATCTTCTTCATCAGCGAGAGGTCGATCATCACCGCGCCGTCGATCACCGACCGGCCCGCGACGTTGTGACCGCCGCCGCGAACGGAGACCTCCAGGCCTTCCTCGCGCGCAAGCCTGATCGCGGTGGCGATGTCGGCCGCGTCGTGACAGCGGGCGATCAGCGCCGGACGCCGGTCGATCATTCCGTTGTGCACCCGACGGACGTCGTCGTAGCCCTCGTCGGCCGAGGCCAGAAGCGGCCCGGAAAATCTCGTCCTGAGCGTCTCCAGGCGCTCGGCGTCGAACTCTGCGGTCGTCATCGCATTCCCCCTTGCTCGCGGTCGAGCGAGTCTAGGAAGACGCGCGCGCCGCCGCAAGGTAGGCTCGCGCTTCGACTGCCTGCGTCACTCATTCGAGCCAAGCCGCATGGCAGACGAGAACCGCCCATACTGCTAGTGGCGCTCGTCCGGGCGCCGCGGCATAGTGAGATCGTGAGCGACAGGCCAGGTTCACATAACGTCGACGGCCACCGCCAGTTCCGCGCCGAGCCGCTCCGGTGCGTCGAATGCGACATCCAGAGCAGCGCCGATGCACGGCACTGGCGTAGCTACCGCACCGACGATCCGAGCGAGAACGAGCCGCCTGCGGTCGCGTTCTACTGCCCGACCTGCGCCGTTCGCGAGTTCGGCAGCCTCGGGCCCGGAACCGAGCAGCACTGGTACCAGTCCTAACCAGTAGCGAGGGCCCGCGGTGACGCGAGTCCAGCGTGCGACGCTCGTCGCCGCGATTCTCGGCTCGAGTATCGCGGCGATCGACGGCACGATCGTGAACGTCGCCCTACCGGCGATCCAGGACGACCTCGGCGGTGGGCTGCAGGCGCAGCAGTGGATCACGAACGCCTACACGCTGACGCTCGGATCGCTGATCCTGATCGGCGGCTCGCTCGGCGACATCTACGGCAAGCGGCGCGTTTTCTCGTTCGGGATCGGTGCCTTCGGCGTCCTCTCGCTCGCCTGCGCCGTGGCGCCGACCTCGGAGACGCTGATCGCCGCGAGAGCGCTTCAGGGCGCGGCGGGCGCGCTGCTGACCCCGAGCTCACTCGCGATCATCGTGGCGGCGTTCTCGCAGCAGGAACGGGGGAAGGCGATCGGCTCCTGGACGGCCTGGGGCGGGATCGCGATGATCGTCGGGCCGCTCGCCGGAGGCGTGATCGTCGACCAGACGTCCTGGCGCTGGATCTTCGCGATCAACATCCCGATCGTGATCCTCACGCTCGTGCTCGTCCGCAGCGCCGTGCCCGACGTCGCGAGCGAGAGCCACCGCCGCGTCGATTTCATCGGCGCCGGGCTGTGCGCGCTCGGGCTCTCGGGGGTCGTGTTCGCGCTGATCGAGCAGCCGGTCTACGGCTGGAGCAGCCCTGCGATCTGGGGGACACTGCTCGGTGGCGTCGCCACCTTCGCCGCCTTCCTCGTCTACGAGGCGCGCGCCACACATCCGATGCTCCGGCTCGACCTGTTCAGACGGCGCAACTTCGCGATGGGGAACCTCGAGACCCTCTCGGCGTACGCAGGCCTCGCGATCCTGTTCTTCTTCCTCTTCATCTTCCTGCAGGAGGTTGCCGGCTACTCGGCGGTGAAGGCCGGCCTGACGACCGTCCCATCAACGCTGATCATGTTCGTGCTCTCGAGCCGCATGGGCGCGCTCGCGGACCGCTTCGGGCCCCGCCTCTTCATGACCGCCGGGCCGTTGATCTCGGCCGCGGGCATCCTGCTCTTCCTGCGAACCGGGATCGAGACCTCATACGTCTACGACCTGCTGCCCGCGCTGATCGTCTTCTCGCTCGGGCTCGCGGTGCTGGTGGCGCCTCTGACCGCAACGGTGCTCGCCGACGCCGACGAGAGCGACGCCGGCATCGCCTCGGCGATCAACAATGCAATTGCCCGTGTCGCCGGTCTGGTCGGCATCTCGGGGATCGGGGCGATCGTCGCCGGCCAGCTCACCGGGGACACGTTTGCCCCGAACAGCGAGTCCGTCCATGCCTTTCACGAGGCGATCCTGATCTGCGCCGGCCTCGTCGCTGCAGGCGGCCTCGTCGCCGCCTTCGGGATCCAGAACCCGCGCCGTACGGTCAGCGCCGAGGGCTGCCCCGGCGGACAGTTCGCCGGCACTCCTCGCGCCGCCGTGACCGAGACCTGAGCTCGGCCGCGTGATGCGACCTGGCGCCCGGAACGATCCGGCGGACTACGCCTTCTCGGCTGCGAGCGTCCGCACGCGGCCCGTGCGCTTCGCCTCGTACAGCGCCGCCTCCGCCGCCTCGAGCACCTGGGCGACTGTGGTCGGATGGTCGCCGTCGAACGGGGCGATGCCCGCGGTCACAGTGACCTTCGACGCGGCCCCTGCGAGGCTTGCGATCCGCGACCTCACCTGCTCGAGGATGTTCTCTACCGTCTGCTCCGCGCTTTCGCAGTCGACGCGACCGATCATCAGCGCAAACTCGTCGCCGCCGACACGGGCGATCAGGTCGGTCGTCCGAAGCCGCCGCCGCAGCACATCGGCGACCGCCTGCAACAGCGTGTCGCCGGCGGTATGGCCGTCACTGTCGTTGACCGACTGGAACCGGTCGAGGTCGAGGAGCACGACCGCGCCGTTCTCGCCGTAGCGGACGGAGCGGGCCAGGCCTTCGACGAGCCGCGTCTCGAAGCCGCGGCGGTTGAGAAGAGCGGTCAGCAGATCGTGTTCGGCGACGAACGCGAACCTGGCGGCGAGGTCGTGGATGTCCGTCGCGTCCCGGACCGTGACGACCGCCAGAGAACGCGGGTCGCCCCCGCACTCGACGCGCCTGGCATCGATCGAGAGGAACGCGAGCGTTCCGTCATCGCGCCGCAGGCACTCCTCGAAATGCTGGTGCTCGACCGCCCCTGCGAGGAGCGGCTCGAGCGTGGTGGTAGCGGCGGCGCCGATGCCGTCGAACAGGGTCTCCAGACGCGCTCCGAGCACGTCGCCGTGGTCGTAGCCGAGCAGGCGGCAGAGCTCCTGGTTCGCCATCAGAACGCGCCCGAGGCGGCCGTCGCCGGCCTCGAGGACGGCGACGCCTGCCGGGGCGCAGTCGAACGCGAGGCGAAGAAGGGTCTCGCTCACCTCGGAGGGCGCGGCGGTCGCGGAATCCTGGGCGACGGCGCGCAGATGCGAGCTCTTGGCGTTCATGGTTCCCTCCGGTCGCAGGCGGTGTCTTCGTCTCGGGCTGGAGCACACTCATGCATGACGTTCGACCGGGTGAAGTCGGTCCCGCCCGAGCAGCCGGCGCGGCGCGCTTCGAGGCGCGCCTTCGGCGGCCCGTCCGTCCGCGCCGCAAAGGCGGACGGAGCGGGCTCGACGATCCGCCCGGCGAGAGGCTTCCTGGTCGTCCAGATGGTCTCGGTCATGCTGAAGAACTCATCGGCAAACGGCCGCGCGAACGTGAGCAATTTCTTGGTACCGCGACTCCGCCCAGGACGGACCCGCCGCTCTAGTTCCCGATCACGAACCCGCCGAGATTCCCCGACGTCAGGCCCGTGACGGATGTCGCCGTCGAGGTCGGCGTGCCCGAGACGGTGACCGACGACCACGTGCTGCCGTTCCAGCGCTTCACGATGAACGAAGCCGGAGTGGATCCTGCGTCGACGTTGCCGGCGGGGTAGTTGAACGTCGCGCTCGGCGTCCCGAAGGTGATGGTCCCGGTCGCACCGAGCGTCCAGTACGTGTTGACGTCGTGACTCTGATCGATGCCGCTGCCGCCGTTCGGGTTCTCGCCTGCGGTCGAGCGGACGGTCAGCGTTCCTGTTGAAGTTGCAACGAGCGTCACGTCGACCGGTGTGTAGTTCGAGCCGTTGCCGACGGCGAAGGTCAGGGTGCCGACCGCGCCGGTTCTCTGCAGAGCCCCGTCGACGTAGCCGGTCGTCCTGGTCGGGGCCGTGGTGGTGACCACCATCGTGTTCGAGCCGGTGGCGAGGACGCTGCTTCCGAGCGCGAGCGTGCCGGTGGCCGTCGCGTCGACGCCGCCGAGGGAAACCGCGTTGCCGATCGTCAGGTTGACGAACGTGGTCGCGGTCGTTCCGCCGACGGTCTGGGGGCTGGAGCCGCTGAAGGTGACCGTGCTCCCGGCCCCGGTGGTGAACGTCCCGTTGTTCGTGAAGTCGCCCTTGACGACGTGGCTGAACGTCGAGGCGGCGAACGTCGAGCCCGACCCGATCGACAGACCGCCGTTGGTCGTGAGGGCACCGCCGGCGGTCTTCGTCCCGCCGACGCTGGTGCTGAGATTGCCGTAGGTCGGCGCCGAGACGAGCGTCTGGTTACCCGAGCCGGCGTAGTCGACGGTGCTCGTCGAATTCAGGCTGACGGTGCCGAACCCTGTTGGGAACGCGCTCGTCGTTCCGCTCAGCTTGAAGGTCGCCCCGGCCGCAACCTGGAAGGTCTTGGACGCGTTACCGGCGATCGCAAAGCCGCCGTTGTCGAACGTCCCCGAGGCGACCGAGAGGTTGCCTGCGACGTTGCTCGTCGTGACGGCCGCACCCAGCGTCGCGCCGCTCGCGCTCGTGTTGCTGAGACTCAGGTTGTTGAAATTGAAGGAGGACACCGGGACGGTCTGTGCGGCGGTGCCGTTGAAGTTGAAGGTGCTCGTCGCGCCGGCCGTGAGCGTCCCCGAACCGGTCATCGAGCCGGCCAGGTTGAAGGTGCCGGCCCCGCCGGACATGGCGAGCGTCGAGGGACTCGCGAAGCTGAGATTGCCGGCGACGCTGACGCTTCCGGTCGTGATCGTGAGGGTGCTGTTGCGTCCGCCGCCGCTACCCGTGAGGGCGAGGTTTCCACCGACGGTCAGAGTGCCGGCGTTGACCGTAAGGTCCGCGTCGTTACTCCCGCCGCTCGGCGCGAGCGTGACGTCGTTCGTGACCGTGAGCGTGCTGGTCGCCGCGGCGAATTGGAGCGTCGATGCTTGCGTGCCAATCGTGACCGAGTTCGCGAGGGCGTCATAGCTGCTGGGGATCGTGACGGTGAAACCATTTACGGTCACGTTGTCGCTCGCGTCCGGGATGTTCCCGTTCGCCGAGTAGGCGCGGTTGACTTGGTTCGTGGCTGCATTCGCAGTGAGCGTCAGGTGGGTGTTGTCGGTAATCGATTGGACGGTGCCGATGAGCGCCGAGTTGCTCGTTCGGTAGATCGCGTCGCCGACCGCGAGCTGCGTCGTGAAGAGGGTTCCGCTCCCGGTCACCGCCGCCGAGATGGTCAGACACGTGACGGTTCCGGTCTTCGCCGTGCCCTGCCAGGTCGACGTGACATCCCAGGCGCCGTCTCGAAGTGCCGTCATCGTCCCGGCGGCATTCACCGTCACGCCCTGGGTCGCGGAGGTGAGCCCGGCGCTCGCCGCCGTGATCGTCGGCGTTCCGATCGTCGTGTCCTTGTACTTGAAATCGGCGCTGCTGCCGCCGCCCGCGATCGTCACCGAGGTGATCGTCGCGGTGTTGCCGCTGTTACGGAAGGAGCCGCCACCTGAGGTGCTCGAGAGGTTGACGGTGATGGCGCCGCCGAGCGTGGTCGCGTTGCCGGCCGCGTCCTCACGCTCCACCGTGATCGTGCCGCTCGCGGCGCCGCCGGCGGTGATCGTCTGCGGGGCCGTGATGAACGCGAGCTTGGTTGCCGCTCCCGCAGCAACGGTGACGGTGAGGCCTGCGCCGTTGCCGATCGAACCGTCACTGACAACGATGCTCGCCGACTCCGCCTTGTACAGCCTCATCACACCGTTGTTCGAGCCAGAGACCGACGCCACACCAGCCGTGAACGTGATCGCCGTCACCGCCCCGAAGTTGATCGCGGTACCCGAGCTGTTCGAGACCGTCGGGTTGTTACCGCCGATCACACTCGCACCGCTGAAGGTGAGACTCTTCGCACCCGTGTAGCCCACCTCGGTGTTCGTGTAGGTGTCCCGAGCCGTGACCGTCAAGTTGTCCGCAGCACCCGCCGTCGGCGTCGACGACGCCGCCGCCAAAAGCAAGCTCGCCGCAGCACCCGTCGAGCTCACCGTCACCGACAACCCCGCGCCGTTACCGATCGAACCGTCACTGACAACGATGCTCGCCGCCTCCGTCTTGTACAGCCTCATCACACCGTTGCTCGCACCAGAGACCGACGCCACACCAGCCGTGAACGTGATCGCCGTCACCGCCCCGAAGTTGATCGCGGTACCCGAGCTGTTCGAGACCGTCGGGTTGTTACCGCCGATCACACTCGCACCGCTGAAGGTGAGACTCTTCGCACCCGTGTAGCCCACCTCGGTGTTGGTGTAGGTGTCCCGAGCCGTGACCGTCAGATTGTCCGCAGCACCCGCCGTCGGCGTCGACGACGCCGCCGCCAAAAGCAAGCTCGTCGCCGTCCCCGTCGAGCTCACCGTCACCGACAACCCGGCACCGTTACCGATCGAACCGTCACTGACAACAATGCTCGCCGCCTCCTTCTTGTACAGCCTCATCACACCGTTGTTCCCACCCGACACGCTCGCCACACCAGCCGCGAACGTGATCGTCGTCGCCGCCCCGAAGCTCGTCGCCACACCCGTCTTGTTGCTCACAGTCGGCACATTCCCGCCGACCGTGCTCGCCCCGCTGAAAGTCAAGCTCTTGTCACCCACATAACCGGTCGCCGTATTCGAGAACCCGTCCTTCGCCGTGACCGTCAAGTTGTCCGCAACACCCGCCGTCGGCGTCGACGACGCCGCCGCCAACACCAGACTCGCCGCAGCACCCGGACTGACCGTGACCGACAACCCCGCACCGTTACCGATCGAACCGTCGGTGACAATGATGCTCGCCGTCTCCGCCTTGTACAGCCTCATCACACCGTTGCTCGCACCAGAGACCGACGCCACACCAGCCGTGAACGTGATCGCCGTCACCGCCCCGAAGTTGATCGCGGTACCCGAGCTGTTCGAGACCGTCGGGTTGTTACCGCCGATCACACTCGCACCGCTGAAGGTGAGACTCTTCGCACCCGTGTAGCCCACCTCGGTGTTGGTGTAGGTGTCCCGAGCCGTGACCGTCAGATTGTCCGCAGCACCCGCCGTCGGCGTCGACGACGCCGCCGCCAAAAGCAAGCTCGTCGCCGTCCCCGTCGAGCTCACCGTCACCGACAACCCAGCACCGTTACCGATCGAACCGTCACTAACAACAATGCTCGCCGTCTCCTTCTTGTACAGCCTCATCACACCGTTGCTCGCACCCGACACGCTCGCCACACCAGCCGCGAACGTGATCGTCGTCGCCGCCCCGAAGCTCGTCGCCACACCCGTCTTGTTGCTCACGGTCGGCACATTCCCGCCGACCGTGCTCGCCCCGCTGAAAGTCAAGCTCTTGTCACCCACATAACCGGTCGCCGTGTTCGAGAACCCGTCCTTCGCCGTGACCGTCAAGTTGTCCGCAACACCCGCCGTCGGCGTCGACGACGCCGCCGCCAACACCAGACTCGCCGCAGCGCCCGGACTGACCGTGACCGACAACCCCGCACCGTTACCGATCGAACCGTCGGTGACCGTGATGCTCGCCGCCTCCGCCTTGTACAGCCTCATCACACCGTTGCTCGCACCAGAGACCGACGCCACACCAGCCGTGAACGTGATCGCCGTCACCGCCCCGAAGTTGATCGCGGTACCCGAGCTGTTCGAGACCGTCGGGTTGTTACCGCCGATCACACTCGCACCGCTGAAGGTGAGACTCTTCGCACCCGTGTAGCCCACCTCGGTGTTGGTGTAGGTGTCCCGAGCCGTGACCGTCAGATTGTCCGCAGCACCCGCCGTCGGCGTCGACGACGCCGCCGCCAAAAGCAAGCTCGTCGCCGTCCCCGTCGAGCTCACCGTCACCGACAACCCGGCACCGTTACCGATCGAACCGTCACTGACAACAATGCTCGCCGCCTCCTTCTTGTACAGCCTCATCACACCGTTGTTCGCACCCGACACGCTCGCCACACCAGCCGCGAACGTGATCGTCGTCGCCGCCCCGAAGCTCGTCGCCACACCCGTCTTGTTGCTCACGGTCGGCACATTCCCGCCGACCGTGCTCGCCCCGCTGAAAGTCAAGCTCTTGTCACCCACATAACCGGTCGCCGTATTCGAGAACCCGTCCTTCGCCGTGACCGTCAAGTTGTCCGCAACACCCGCCGTCGGCGTCAACGACGCCGCCGCCAACACCAGACTCGCCGCAGCGCCCGGACTGACCGTGACCGACAACCCCGCACCGTTACCGATCGAACCGTCACTGACCGTGATGCTCGCCGCCTCCGCCTTGTACAGCCTCATCACACCATTGCTCGCACCAGACACGCTCGCCACACCAGCCGTGAACGTGATCGCCGTCACCGCCCCGAAGCTCGTCGCCACACCCGTCTTGTCGCTCACCGTCGGGTGCGTCCCGTCCGCAGCGTTCGCAGCACCACCGAAGGTCAGGCTCTTGTCGCCCGCATAGCCGGTGACGGTGACATTGGCGGCGTCCTGCGCGGTGATCGTCAGGTTGTCAGCCACACCAGCCGTCGGCGTCGACGACACCGCCTGGAGCAGGAGGTGAGTGGCTGCGCCCGAGCCGACCGTGACAGTGCTCGTCGAACTCGTCGCGGTCCAGGACCGCCAGACCGCGGTCACCGCGTAGTGATAGGTGCCCGCAGCAAGCCCCGCATCGGTGCAGCTCGTCACGCCGGCAGGCGACGCCACGGTCGGGCAGTCACCCGCCGGATCGCCGCCGTCGCGGTTCACGTAGTAGGTGACGGACCCGCCCGCTGGCGGCGTTACGGTCGACCAGGTGAGCGCAACCGCGCCAGCGCCCGGAGTCGCAGCCGTGATCGTGGGCGCGTTCAAGGTGCCCGCGCTCGCACTCCCGGAGCCGGTCCCCGTCGACGAGAAGTGCGCGAACGAACCGGAGCCCGTGGCGAGCAGGACAGCGAGCGCGCTCCCTGTCACCAGCCACTTCTTCGACCTCGTGACGATGCGGATCGTGCGGCTCACGAGTGCGCGCTCCCGCTGTAGCCGAGGGTGAACGTCTGGTTCGCGCAGGTCGGGCCCTGATCGAAGCTCGCGTTCTGGAGACGGATCGTGGGCGCGGCCACGTTCTGCGCCGGAAGGGTGAGGTCACCGTTCGCCGGCACGACGAGCTCGTTCGGCGAGAGCGTCGCCGTCGCCAGGTTGACCTGCTGGAGGACGAGGCCATTGTGGTTGCAGCCGTTCGGCGTGTCCGTCGTCGCGGTCACAGTCAGCGCAGTGACGTAGATCGGGACGTCGTTCGGGTTGTGCAGCCTCAGCGCGATCGGCCGCGCGGGTCCGCCGGGATTGATCAGCCCTACTGCGTCGCCGGTGATCGTGAAGTCCTGGCCGGAGCCGTTGACCGGAGGCGGCGGGTCGCTCGTGTCAACCTGCCACTGACGCGAGGCGGGAGCGCCGACGTTGCCGACCGCGTCCCTTGCCTTGACGAAGAAGCTGTTCGTCCCCTGCGGCACATTCGAGTACGACTTCGGGCTCGAGCATGCCGAGAAGTCGGCCGGCGCGGAGCTGTTCAAGCTGCAGAGGAAGGTGACGCCCGGCTCGCCGGTGAACGAGAACGACGCGGTCGTCGTCGTCGTCAAGTTCGGGAGCGGCTGCGGGCCCGAGGTGATCGTCGGTATGCCCGGCGCAACCGTGTCGAAGAGATACGCCTGGCCGACGACGGGCACTGAGTCGCCGAGCGAGTTCCCGGCCGCGTCCTGGGTCGTGCCCTTGCTCGTGAGGTTGAGGCCGATCGAGCCGTTGCTCGCGGTCGTGCCGGCAGTTGCAGCCGTGACCGTCCAGGTCGCCGACGAGCCGGACGGCGGCGCCACCGAAGTGATCGACGGCGCGCTGCCGGCGAGCCCGCTCGTGACGAGCCCGAAGTTGGCGATGTCGACATTTCTGACCGGCTCGCTGAGCGTGACCTTCCAATGCAGCGGTCCCGCGTTCGTTGGCGAAGGGTCCACGCGGTCGATCGATGTGACGAGCGGCGCTGTCGTGTCGACTGTCCAGGCGTACGAGGTCGCCGGACCGGCGATCGCGCCGGAGAGCGCCTTGGCCGCGAACGTGTGCGAGCCATGGCCGAGGCCGCTGTAGCTCTTCGGACTCGTGCAACTCGCGAACGCAGATCCGTCGAGCGAGCACTGGAATGTCACGCCCGGCCGGGCGTCTGCGAGTGTGAACGCGATCGAGGTCGAGTTGGTCGGGTTCGGCTGGTTCGGCGTCACCTTCGGCGCCGGCGGCGGGCTCGTGTCGACCGTCCACGTGTACGAGGCCGGTGAGCCGACGTTCCCGACAGCGTCGACGGCAACGACATAGAACGTGTGCTCGCCATCGCTGAGGCTTGTGTAGCTCTTGGGGCTCGTACAGGTCGCGTAGACGCCGATGTCGAGCTGGCACCGGAAGGTCACGCCCGCTTCGGAGTCACCGAATACGAAGCTCGCAGTGCTCGAGTGGGACGTGTCGGGCGGCGTCGAGCTGAACTCCGGCGGCGGCGGCGGAGTCAGGTCGATCGTCCACGTGTATGACGTCGGCGCACTGTCATTTCCGGCCGCGTCCCTCGCTTTGACCGAGAACGTATGCGAGCCGCCCGCCAGCGGGCCCGCATAGCTGTGCGGACTCGAGCAGGTAGCGAAGGAGCCTCCGTCGCGCTTGCACAGGAACGTCACGCCGGCCTCGGCGTCCGTGAAGCCGAAGCTCGCCGACGTCTCCTTCGTCGGGTCCGCCGGCTCCGCCGTGATCGACGGCGCCGGCGGCGCGGTCAGATCGACCGTCGGTTGGTTCGCCGGCGGCGCGGGACTCGACGGAGCCGGCGTCGGAGTCGGCATCGGCGGCGGCGCGACATTCCAGAAATGAGAAGCAGACGCGCTGACGTTGCCGAGTGGATCCACAGCCTTGACCGAGAAGGTGTGCGACCCGTTTTCGACCGAGTAGCTCTTCGGACTTGCGCACAGCGCGAACCACCCGTCATCGAGCTTGCAGAGGTACGCGACGGCCACTTCGGTGTCGTCGAACGAGAAGCTCGCGGCCGTGGAGCTCGTCTGACTCGACGTGATCGACGGCGCCGGCGGCGGAGTTCTGTCGACCGCGTACACCTGACCGCTGAAGCTGCCGCTTGCCGCGTCCGAGCCGCGAAGCGGGTTCGTCGCGAGGTCCTCGATCGAGTCGTCGTCGACCAGGTCGAGGCCGAGGCTGCCGGAACCGGAGCCGGTCGAGGCCGTGACGGTGTACGTCGAGCGGGAGCCCGACACGTCCGTGATCGCCGGCGGGCCGCCGAGACCCGAGCTTGCGAGCTCGAAATCGGATTCGTCGACGCCTTTGACCGGCTCGCCGAACGTCACCTCCCACGAGACGGAGGCGGCGGCCGTCGGGCTCGTGTCGCTCCTGTCGATTGACGTCACTGTCGGAGCCGTCGTGTCGATAGTCCACGTGTACGACGTGGGCAAGCTCGGTTCGTCGCCGGCGGTCGCCCGCAGCCGGAAGGTGTGAATGCCGGCAGGAAGGACGTAGGTCTTCGGACTCGTACAGACCGCGAACGCGCCGTCGTCGAGCTTGCACTCGAACGTCACGCCCGGCTGCGAGTCGTCGAACGTGAACCTCGCTCCCAGCGTGTTCGTGTTTGCGGGCGGGGAGGAGACGATCGCCGGCGCCGGCGGGCTCGGCGAGCCGACCGCGGAGCCGATCGTGAGGATGCTGGGGAGAAAGATGAGGAGTGCGGCGGCCGAGAGCGCAAGCAGAAGTAGAAGCAGGATCGCCTTGGTGCTGCGCTTTGTTCTCCTGTAGCGATCGGTCATCTGGGTGCTCGCGTCTCTTGCTTGGGGTGAGTTGTCCGTGGGGATGGGCAGCCGGTGGGGCGGCCGAAGCCGCCCCACCCGCCGGGGTGCTGCGCTAGCTGGCGTCGAGCGTGACGGTGACCGTCGCGCCCTGGCACTTGTCCTGATTCGCGTTGTTGTCCACCATCGCGACGTTCAGGTCGGTGATGTTGTAGATGGCCCCCGGAGCCTGATCGAGACCCGGATTGATCTGAGCCGCCTGCGTGCCCGAGCCGGTCCAACTCGCACCCGGCGAGTTGAACTGGAAGTCGGTGACGGCGCAGGCCGGGCCACCGCCCGGGCCAGGACTCGTCACAGCCGAGATCGTTGCGTCGATGGTCTGAAGCTTCTGGTAGGCGCTGGCGCTGGCATTGGTCACCGATGCTCCGGTCACCACGCCCTGGTCAGCGGTCCCGTAGTCCAGACCCGGATAGAGGGTTCCGACCACCGCCCCGCCCGCGACGGTCCAGCTAGTAGCGGATCCGACGGTTGCCGAACCGGAGCCAGTACCCGTGCTCGTGAAGTACGCGTACGCGCCGATCGCCGAGATGGCAACGGCGACCGCCGCAAGGAGCGCAACAACTCCCTTTTTCGACCTGACGAACTTCTTCATCTGACAGCTCTCCTTGAGTTCGAGTTGCAGTGATTGCCGTGCGTTTGTGCCCACACCTCGTCGCCCCCCGCCTCCGCTGAAGAGCGGTGGGCGGCGAGGCTGGACTCGGGCGTCTGACGTGGTATCGCCCGGGCGCGGCCTGTCCTTGAATCGTCCTTCCGGTCTTCCCTCCCGAGTCGCCTTCGAGCGCTCGGAACGAGAGAGGCAGGGAGGATCGCCACGGCTACGCCGCGCTTCGGAGAAACGCAAGAAGGTGCCGCAGATCTGTAGTGCCGCTCGCCCGGAGGCGCCTGACCAACTCACGGTAGTCCTCGTTCAAGGGATTGCAAGCAGACGGCCGGAAGTCCACCCTTCGGAGGGATCAACCCACCCCCCGATCGAGTGACGTCCTATGCGTGCGGACGCGAAACGGCGCTGCGAGGGAGGAACGTCCCCGTGAACGTGGCGTTGCTGCGCCGACAGCTAGCCTGCGCTGAAGCCCGCACGCACGCCGGCCGAGGAGGCAGACATGGCACCGACGCTCGCAGCGCTCAAGAGCAACTACCAACTCCTGTTCGACTCTTGTCTGATCGGGCGAGAGCACTCGCAGGTCGTCGACTCGGCAGTGGCGCAGATCCGATCGAGCCGCGCACGCTACGAGGCGGTGGGCAACGCCCTCGGCACGCCGTGGTACGTCGTCGGCCTGATCCACACACTGGAGGCGAGCGGCAACTTCGCAGCCCATCTGCACAACGGCGACCCACTCTCGGCGAGAACGACGCACGTTCCGGCCGGCCGGCCGAAGGCGGGCGCACCGCCTTACACGTGGGAGGAGAGCGCGACCGACGCCCTGACGATGCAGGGCTTCCAAAGCTGGAAGGACTGGAGCATCGCCGGCACCCTCTACAAGCTCGAGGCCTACAACGGGTGGGGCTACCGGGACAACCACCCGGATGTGAACTCCCCGTACCTCTGGAGTTTCTCGAACCACTACACGCGTGGGAAGTACGTGGCGGACGGGACGTTCTCCGCAACCGCTGTCTCGCAGCAGTGCGGTGCGGCGGTGCTCCTGAAGCGGCTCGCCCAGCTCGGGGCGATCGCGGTTGCGGACTCCGAGCCGAGAACTCTTCAGCTGACGAACCCGTACATGACGGGGCCGGACGTCGAGGAGGCGCAACGACTGCTTGCGAGCAACCCGTTCGGGAACTTCGAGCCCGGAGATCCCGACGGAGAAGTACGGCCCGATCTCCGCCGCGGCTGCGCAGCGCGCCAAGCTCGCGATCGGCTTCCCGCCCGAGAAGGCCGACCGCTCCTTCGGCCCGCTCCTGAGGGGCTACCTCGACGGGTCGAAGCCGCTGCCGAAGGCGTACGCACAGCGGCAGGCACGGCGACTCGCAGCCGCGCCGCCCGACGAAGAGGCGTCGATCCGGAAGCAGATCGTCGAGTGGGCCCTCTGGGGCGTCGCGAACACCGCCCAGATCGCATACAGCCAGGGCGAAACCCGGCTCTCGGCGCTCGGAACGCCCGGCTCGCTCCCGCTCGCGACCGACTGCTCCGCGTTCGCCACCCTCTGCTACAGCTGGGCGAAGGCGCCGAACCCCAACTTCGCCGGCCCGTACGTTGCAGCCGCGGGCGGCTACACCGGCACCCTCTTGTCGCACTGCAAGCGAATCCCGCGAAGCGCGGCCAAGCCGGGCGACCTCGTCGTCTGGACGCCGCCGAGCGACGGTGCCCACGTCTGCATCCTCGTCACGACCGGGGCGAACCCGTGGCTCGCCTCACACGGATCGGACAGCGGCCCGCTGAAGATCCGCTTCGCAGACGAGGACGCCTCCCAGCGCCGACGCGGCCACGGTACCGCCGTCTTCCTGAGCTCGTTCTAGGCGCTCTTGCCATCCTTCGCGGCAACGCTGGCGATACGGCCTGCGGCGAGGAACTTCGGGCTGGCCCAGAGCGTGACCTTCGCGCCAAGCCACAGAACCGGCGCCAGGATCGCGGGCACGAGCCAGGTGTAGAGCCCGTCGGCGAGGACGTAGGCCCAACGAGCCCGGAACTTCTGCTTCAGGTAGAGGCCGACGAGCAAGGCAGGGGCGACGACCGCGACGATCAACGTCCAGGCCGGGACGTCCTCGGTCGCCGGACCGAGAGCAGGTAAACGAGGAAGCCGACCACGGCGACCAGGACGAGCGCAGCGACGCCTTCGAGCGCGCGCATGCGGCCGCTCAGCGCCGAGGCCTTCCGGAAACGTTTGGCCGCGACGACGAGCTGACGCAGGTACGGCCGCGCCGGGGTCGCGCATCTCGACACGCAGGGCGTCGATGTCGCGCGCGTCCAGCACCCATTCGTAGGTGAGAAGCGGCGCCTCCGGCAGCTCGACGCTCGTCATCAGGTAGGCATAGAGCGAAAGCGAGTAGGCCTCGACCTCGCTGAACGAGTCGAGATCGGTGCGCACCCGGGCGAGCCCGTCCTGCACCGGAAGGGCGACCCGGTAGTCGTTCGTCCCGAGCTCGCTCGTCGGCGCGATCGGCTCCCCGTCCACGCCGAGCGGCGAGAGACCCCGGGCCGCGAGACCCTTGCGCAGGTGCATCAGCACGGTGCCCGGCCGGGCCATCGCCTCGATCAGCTGCTCCTCGCGAACGCGGTCGCCGTAGATCGAGCTCGCGCGGCCCGCCGCCGCCGGAATCCGGGTCGAGGGGTCGGGGATGTCGGCCATCTGGCCCGAGGCGTCGCTGACGATCATCCGGCGGCAGTCGAGGTCGAGAAGCGCCCCGACGCCCTGGTTGTCGTGGACGCCGCCGTCGACGAGCTCGACCCGTATGCCGGGGAAGAGGCTGCTCACCGCGAGCGGATGGAAGAGCGCCGGCACACAGGCCGAAGCGGCCACGGCATGGCCGAGCGGAAAGTCCTGCTGAAGCGCGGCGATCTGCTCGTACCGCGACGAGAGCAGGCGCATGTTCTTGTCGATCTGCACCCAGTCATCGCGGCTGCGCGGGTCCTCGCCCATCTCGACCGCCTGGAAGCGCCAGTTGTGGCCCGTGTTGAGCGAGGTCGCGTTCAAGAGCAGCACCGGTACGGGCGCGGAGCGGCGGCCGTTGTGCCGCAGCGGTCTGAAGGCGTCCGTCTCGCCTGGCGGGTCGATCAGCAGGTCGCGCATCTCGATCGGCTCGTCGTCCCCTCGGAGAGCCGGCGTGCCGCCGAACTGCGACTCGTTCCAGATCGGCCGGTAGAAGATCTCGTCGTAGAGCTCGCCGAGCCGGTCGCTGCGCGAGTAGTCGTCGTGGCGCATCCGGAGGTTCTTGCCGAGGTCGGCGTAGGCGCGAGCCCGGATCTGCTGGGCGACGCCGTCGAAGAGCGCCGTCTCGACGCGGCGCACGACCCGGACGTAGTGCTCGTCGGTGATCTCGGCGTCGGGAACGCTCTCGAGCAGGTCCTTGAGGGCCAGGTAGTAGAGGGCGCCCAGGATCGACCCGCCCGAGACCGTCGAGATCACCTCGACCTTGCGCAGCGTCCCGGTCTCGGCCAGCCGGGCCAGAACGCCGACATGGAAGAAGGAGGCGCGGAACCCGCCGCCGGAAAGCGCAAGTCCGAGCTCGGGCCGCCGGGTCTCCTCCTGGGGGAGCGGGGCCTCACCCTGCGGGGACGGAGCGAGCGACATCGTGAGTCCTCCTTGCGGCGGGAATGACGGCAGCCGGAGCCTACGCGCTGGCCGCCGCAACTCCAAACGCTCGTCTCTCAGCGCCCTCTCAGCGAAGGCCAAGAGCGCTCCAAGACTGCCCTGCTCAGATGGACGTGGCATGACCGAGACTCCGCAGCTCACGACCCGCGAGGCGAGCCGTCGCACCGTCCGTCGCCTGACGAAGACTCTGGCGGCACTCGCCCTGGTGGCCACAGGGGCGTTCGGCGCGGCAGCCGCCTCGGCGACGAAGCACCCGGAGACCGCCGGCGAGTCGAACAGCGTCGTCGACTACGGCTCCTGGGACGACGGCGGCTCGTGGGATGACAACGGTTACGGGCTGAGCCCGCCGAGCCAGGGCGTGTCGCCCGCCGGCCAGTCCCCGTCTGCGATCTCGGGCGGCTCGTAGCTTGGCGACCCTCTCGCGCACCTTTCGGGCAATCGGGGTGCTCGCGCAGGTGTCGGTCACCCGGGCCGATGCGCTCGACCCGGCGGTCGACCTCGTCGCGACCGAGCTGCGCGCGCTCGACCTCGCCTGCAGCCGCTTCCGAGACGATTCCGAGCTCTCGCGGCTGAACCGCGCTGCGGGGCGTCCGTTCGCGGCCGGACCGCTTCTGCTCGACGCTCTCGGCGTCGCGCTCGGAGCGGCGGCCGCGACCGGCGGCGACGTCGACCCGACAGTCGGGCGCGCGCTCCGCGGGCTCGGCTGGGACCGCGACTTCGCCATCGTGATCTCGAGCATGGAGCCTCACCGGATCGAGATCGTCCCCGCCGCAGGCTGGCGGCAAATCGACCGTCGACCGCCGGCGCGGCATCGTCAGCATCCCGCCGGGAGTCGAGCTCGACCTCGGCTCGACCGCGAAGGCCTTCGCCGCCGATCGCTGCGCGCGCTGTGTGCACGACGCGACCGGCGCCGGCGTCCTCATCTCCCTCGGCGGCGACCTGGCCGCCGCCGGCCCTCCCCCCGGCGGCGGCTGGAGCGTGCGGATCGCCGACGACCACCGGAGCGGCCCCGATGCTCCCGGGCCGGCGATCGCGATCCGCGACGGCGGGCTCGCCACGTCGAGCACCGCCGTCCGCCGCTGGCGCGCTGCAGGCTCGGAGCGGCACCACATCGTCGACCCGCGCACGGGTCTGCCGGCCGCCGAGACCTGGCGCACGGTCACGGTCGCCGCGACAAGCTGCGTGGCTGCGAACACCGCAAGCACCGCAGCGATCGTCCGCGGCGAGACCGCGCTCGAGTGGCTTTCGCAGACGGGCCCTGCCGGCCCGCCTCGTGCGCGCCGACGGCTCCGTTGCGACCACCGCCGGCTGGCCGGAGGAGGCGCTGTGCACGACTTGCTGACCGCCCCGCCGGTCTGGTATCTGATGCGCGCGACAGGGATCGTCTCGCTGCTCTTGCTGACGCTCGTCGTCTCACTCGGCATCGCGACCACGACGCGCTTGAGGCTCGCCGGAGCCCCGCACGCCGTCACCGTCGGCCTCCATCGGAGCGTGTCGCTCCTCGCGGTCACCTTCCTTGCGATCCACGTGACGACTGCCGTGTTCGATCCCGACGCCGCCGTCGGGCTCGTCGCGCTCGTGCTCCCATTTGCCGGCAGCGCCAGACCCTTCTGGGTCGGGCTCGGCGCGCTCGCCGTCGAGCTCGTTTGTGCACTTGTCGTGACGAGTCTCCTGCGCCGCCACTTCAGCCATCGTGTCTGGCGCAGCGTCCACTGGCTCGCGTACGCCGCCTGGCCGGTCGCGCTGCTGCATGGGATCGGGATGGGCAGCGACAGCACGACCTCCTGGATGCTCGCCGTCAACCTGGCCTGCGTCGCGACGGTCGGCGCCGCGGTGACCTGGCGCCTCGCCACGGCCGGCGAGCTCGCCCCGGTACGACGCGCCTCTTCTTAGGGACTTCTTACCGGGGTCTCAGGCGGTTCCCAGCGCCCGGCTCCAGGCTTTCCGTAGTACTGACGCCTCGACACCTCCTTCAGCCTCCGCCTCGCCATCCTCACCGCGGCTCTCGTCGCGCTGCTCGGCACCGCCGCGACATCCCCGGCGAGCGCCGCGACCACCGTGAGACGGGACGTCAGCTCGAACTGGGCCGGGTATGCGGTCACCGGCGGATCGTTCACGTCCGTCTCGGGCACCTGGGTGCAGCCGGCCGCCGACTGCACGTCCACCGGCGCGAGCTCATCGGCCTTCTGGGTCGGGCTCGGCGGCAACACGACCTCGTCCGGCTCGCTCGAGCAGGCCGGCACGAGCGCCGAATGCAACGCCGCCGGAACGGCGAGCTACTGGGCCTGGTACGAGCTCGTGCCCGCCGCGTCGGTGAAGGTGGCGCTCAAGGTGCTGCCGGGCGACACGATCTCCACCACGGTCACGGTCGACGGCACGAAGGTCACGATGACCGTGACGAACGTGACCCGTAGAACGTCCGTGACGAAGGTCAAGACGATGGCCGCGCCCGACACCTCGTCGGCCGAGTGGGTGGCCGAGGCACCGTCCCTTTGCACGACGGACGGTGCCTGCCGCACGGTCACGCTGGCCGATTTCGGCTCGGTCAGGTTCACGAGCGCTACGGCCACCGCCGACGGCCACACGGGCACGATCTCCGACCACGCCTGGACGGCAACCGCAATCGAGCTCGTCTCTGATCTCCGCGGGCCCTCGTTCGGCCGCTACGCCGCCGACTACACGACGACCGCGAGCGCGACGCCGACAGCCCTCTCGGCCCGCGGTGGCACCTTCTCGGTCAGGTGGCAAGGAAGCGCCGCGACCGAGACACTGCCTGCGCCGAGCTGGCCGTAGCGGGCCGGCAGCGGCTCGTCCTCGGGCCGGGTCCGCGTAGCGTTCCGATCATGGCCTTGCACGTCTCCACCGCTCCGAAGCAACAGCTGCTCCCTCTCGCGGACGCCGTGGGCATCCTCACCTTCGCAACCGTCGGCCTGCTCTCGCACGACCACGCCCTCAGCTTGAGCGGCTACGCGCGCGACGCAGTGCCCGTGCTCGTCGGCTGGTATGCAGCGGCGCTCCTCTTCGGCGCCTACCGCAACCCATCGAGGCGGACTCTCTTCCTGACCTGGATTGTCGGCGTGCCGCTCGGAATCCTGATCAGAGCGCTCGCCCTCGGCCGCTCGTTCGACGGCGACCAGGCCGTGTTCCTCGGGATCTCACTCGCATTCACGCTGCTCTTCGTGCTCGCGTGGCGCGCCGCGTTCGGGCTGGCGGCGCGACACGGCTCCGCACAATAAGCCGGTGCGGCTAGGCTCGCCGGATGAGCCTCTACGACACCTTCCGAGACCTGACGCTCCACATCGAGGAGGTCGTCACCGACGTCCACACCCATCCGATCTCGCCGGAGTTCACCCGCAAGACCACCGTGGTGCACTTGCGCCCGGAGCCGTACTTCAAGCACATCGGGATGGAAGGCGCCGGCGAGGACGTCACCTACGCCGCGGACGAGCACGAGCCGCACCGCTGGCCGTGGGTCGACCTGCTCGGCGACTGGACGCTCGAGTCGTTCTCCGCACGACTCGACGAGCTCGAGCTCTTCCCCGCCGGCGAGCCCGCCCAGGCCGCCTATCGCGACTACCGCCGCTGGGCGTACGAGTCGGCCGCGCTCGATCTCGCACTAAAGCAGGCCAAGCTCTCGACCGGCGAGGCGCTCGGGCGCGAATACCGGCTCGTTACCTTCGTCTCCTCGACACGCGCCACCGCGCTCGAGGGCTGGCTTGCGATCTACCCCGACCTGCGCTTCAAGCTCGACCCGACACCCGAGTGGACGGACGAGCTGATCGCCGAGCTCGCGGCCCGCGAGAACATCGACGTGATCGACCTCAAGGGCGCCTACAAGGGCACCCCCGTGGACAACCCGGCCGATCCGGATCTCTACCGGCGTGTCGCCGAGAGCTTTCCCGACGCGTGGATCGAAGACCCGGCACTGACACCGGACACGGACGCGGTGCTCGAGCCGCACCGCGACCGGATCACGTGGGACGCGCCGATCCACTCCTGGGCCGACGTCGAGGCGCTGCCGTTTCAGCCGAAGTGCCTCAACGTGAAGCCGTCGCGATTCGGCACGCTCGAGCGACTGTTCGAGTTCTACGAGCGCTGCGAGGAGGAGGGAATCGACCTCTACGGCGGCGGCCAGTTCGAGCTCTCCGTCGGCCGCGGCCAGATCCAGCTGCTCGCCGCGCTCTTCAGCGCGGACGGGCCAAACGACGTGGCGCCCGGCGGCTACAACGACGCCGAGCCCCGCGAGGCCCTCGAGACGAGCCCCCTCGCACCGCTTCCCGAGCGGTTCGGGTTCCGCCGCGGCGTCAACTGACGGCCACTCGGGCCTTCGCGAGCGCGCGCAGAAGCGCCGGCTCGCGCGTCCGCGCGAACGCCTCGTCCACGTCAGCCACTCGGCGGCGTGCACCTCGGCCGTATCGGGCACGAGCGTGCCCGAGGCGACGACGAGGAAGCGCAGGTCGAGGTGGTAGTGCTCGTCCCAGGGAATCCAGTGCACGTCGACGTCGAGCAGTCCGCCGTCGCGGAGGTGAACGTCGAGCCCGGTCTCCTCGCGCGCCTCGCGTAGACGCGGCCTCGCCCAGCGTCCGGTCGCGCGGCTCGATGTGGCCGCCCGGCTGAAACCAGGTGCCGCTCTTTCCATGGTGGACGAACAGCGTCTGCGCACCCGCATCGTCGACCACGACGGCCGAGCCGGTGAAGTGTGCCTCGGGCTCCTCGCGCGAGAACGGGTCTCCGAGGGATGCCGCGTAGGCGCGCATCGTCTCCAGGTCGCGTGACTCCTCCTCGTCCGCCGGTTCGTGAGCCGCGAGCAATGCCGCGAGCTCGTCTCGACGCGCGCTCACTCGTACTGGAGCGCTTCGAGCACGTTCAGGCGCGACGCGCGGCGCGCCGGGAAGATCGCCGCGAGGATGCCCACCACGATCGCGGCGAGCGCGAAGACGACGAGCGAGGTGACCGGCAGCGTGAACTCGATGAACTCGACGCGGGCGACGAGCAGCGCTCCGAGGACGAGCCCGAGACCGATGCCGAGGACACCGCCGATCAGAGCGGTGATCACGCTCTCGTGCCGGATCATCCGCCGCACCTGCCGCCGCGTCATCCCGATCGCGCGCAGCATGCCGATCTCGCGCGTCCGCTCGAACACCGTCAGGACGAGCGTGTTCACGATCCCGACCAGGCTGACGAGCACCGAGAGGGCGAGCAGCACGTAGAGGATGTTCAGGACCGAGTTGAGACCCGCGATCTGGTTGTCGATGAACTTCTGCCGAGTCTGCGACTTCGCGTTCGGGAAGTCCGCCAGCTGCCGCTCGAGCGCGCGCGTGTTCGCGTCGGTCACGCCGCCACGCATCTTCACGAACGAGTAGAGGTTGCGCGGGTTCTCGTTGAAGCGGTCCCAGGTCGCGGCCGAGACGTCACCGGCCCGAACGGCGAGCCACCCGCCGGCGGGTCGAAGACACCCTTGACGACGAAGCGCTTGTTCGCGCCGCTCGCGAAGGTGACGTCGACCTGCGAGCCGACCTTGAGGTGGTGCTTCTTCGCGTAGCCGTTGTCGACGAACGCTCCGTCGTCGCCGAGGGCGGCCAGCACCTCGGTCGAGCCGGCCTTCCACCTCATGTTGAAGATCTGGCTCGTCCCGGGATCGACCGCGGTAGCGAAGAACGTCTTGCCGAAAGCCCTCGCCTCGCCGGTGCGAACGTTGCCGACGGCCTCGACGCCGGGCGCCTTCGCGGCGGCCTCCGCGGCGGCGATCGGGATCGGCGAGAAGTTGTTCTGGGCCGTGACGGCGTAGTCGGCGCCGCCCCAGAGCTCGTTCACGGCGCCGCGGAACGTGGCCGTGATCCCGGCCGCGAGCACGGCGACGAGCGTCACGAGCGCGAGGCCGATCATCAGCGCGGCCGCAGTCGAGGCCGTCCGCTGCGGGTTCCGCTTCGCGTTGTCGCGCGCTAGGTATCCGGCAGCACCGCCGACGCGGACGGCGGGCCAGCCGACAACCGCCACGAGCGGCCGAACGAAGCGCACGGAGAGAAGCGACACGCCGAAGAACACGAACAGGGCGCCGATCCCCAGCCAGAGCAGGACCTGGGTCGTCCCGAGATCGGGAGCGAAGAGACCCCAGAGGAGCGCGGCGAAGCCGAGCGTCGTCAGGAGTGCCGAGCCGGGCGTGCGGTAGCGGGCGAACCGGGACTCAGGCAGCACCGCCCCCTCGCGCACGGCCGCGATCGGCGGCACCCGCGTCGCGCGCACCGCCGGCCGCAGGCTCGCGAGGAGCGTGACGCCGATCCCGGCGACGAGCGAGATGACCACCGTTCGCGGCTCCAGGAGCAGCCCGCTGTTCGGGAGCGTGAAGCCGACGGCGTCGAAGAGCGCGAACAGGCCTTTCGCGAGCGCGAAGCCGAGCAGGAGCCCGGTGATCGACGCGAGCGTGCCGATGACGAGCGCCTCGATCACGACCGACCAGAGCACCTGCCGGCGCGTCGCGCCGAGCGTCCGCAGCGTCGCGAACTCGCGCATCCGCTGGGCGATCGTGATCGAGAGCGAGTTCGCGATCACGAAGCTGCCGACGAAGAGGGCGATCCCGCCGAACGCGAGCAGGAAGCCGCGCAGGAAGGAGATGAACGAGTTCGTGCCCTCGCGCGTCCTTCGTCGCCTGCTCCGCCGCCGACCTTGCCTGCGCCGTCGGCGGCAGGATCGCGCGCACCTGCGTTCAGCAGCTCGGGGTCGGACACGCCCGGCTTCGCGGCGATCGCGATCTCGTCGAGCTGCCCGCGCTTCTTGAACAGCTGCTGCGCGGTCGGCAGGTCGAAGCCGGCAAGCGTCGCCCCGCCGATCGTCGCGACGGAGCCGAACTTGACGATCCCCGAGATCGTCAGCAGCTGCACGGGCCCCTCGGCCTGGACGCCGATCGTCTGCCCGATCTCGAGGTGCTTCTTGCCCGCCGTGGACTTGTCGACCACGACCTCGTCCGGCCCTTCGGCCACTTCCCCTCGACGAGGGTCAGCGGGTTGAACGGCGAGTCGCCGTTCGCGATGCTGAAGCCGAGATTCGGCGCGCCGCCGAAGACGATCGCCTTGTTGTCGTCGCCGATCAGCTGAGCCTCGCCGTTGACGCTTCCCTTCCGCCTGTGCGACGCCGGGCAGCGCGCGCACCTTCGGGAGCAGCGTCTCGCTGACGGTCGGCGCGGATGACGCCGCTCTGGTCGCCGAGCTCGAAGGCAGGCTTGCCGCTGACGACGACGTTCGAGCCCTTGCGAACGTCGGTGAAGATCGAGTTGAACGCGTTGTCGATCGAGTCCGTGAGGATGAACGTGCCGGCGATCATCGCGACGCCGAGGACGATCGCGACCGCAGTCAGGGCCGCCCGCAGCTTGCGGCCCGAGCAGGCCCGCGAGAGCGACGCGGGTCACGCGTCCGATCCTCGTTCGAGCCCGCGGCTCACGAGATGCGGTTCATCGCGGCCCGGATCGCGGCCGGCTCGCTCTTGCCGAGCTCGTCGGCGATCACGCCGTCGGCGAGAAAGAGGATGCGATCGGCGATCGCGGCCGCGGCCGCGTCGTGGGTCACCATCACGGTCGTCTGCCCGTACTCGGCACTGGCCGCCCGCAGGAGCTCGAGGATCTCGTGCCCGGTGTGCGAGTCGAGGTTGCCCGTCGGCTCGTCGGCGAAGACGACCGTCGGCCGCGAGACGAGCGAGCGCGCGATCGCCACGCGCTGCTGCTGGCCGCCCGAGAGCTCGGCGGGCCGGTGCTTGCGGCGATCGGCGAGCCCGACGCGGCTGAGCAGACCTTCGAAGAAGTCCTTGTCGGGCTTCTCGCCCGCGATCGAGAGCGGCAGCGCGATGTTCTCCTCGGCGTTGAGCATCGGCAGCAGGTTGAAGAACTGGAAGACGAAGCCGATGTGCTTGCGGCGAAGCAGGGTCACGTCGGTGTCGGACAGCGCGCCGACGTCCTCGCCGGCGATCGTGACGCTGCCCGACGTCGGCTTGTCGAGCGCGGCGAGGATGTGCATCAGCGTCGACTTGCCCGATCCGGACGGCCCCATGACGGCCACGAGCTCGCCGGGCTGCACGTCGAGCGAGACGCCGCGGAGCGCGTCGACGGCGGTCTCGCCCTCGCCGAAGCGGCGCGTGAGGTCGTTCGCGCTGACGACGGGAGTGGAGGAGTTCATGAGTGCGAGCCTACCGGCCGTGGGCGCAGTTACACCATCGGGAACGACCCTGATCGAACCCTTGCTTTTCATCGCATCGCCGTTGTCTGTCAGAACGCCGGTCGTGGTCGGCCTAACCCGCTCTACGACGCTCGATCGGGGAGCCGGTCGACTGTGACCGCTCGTCGAATGTTCCGGAAAAGGCACGAAGCCGTTCCAGACGCGTGCGCCTTTCACCGGTAGCGTCGCCCGCAGAGGGCGGCGGGGGGTCGGCTCCCCACCCAGGGTGGGGGCGTGCCCGAAAGGAGCCAGGCTCGCGCGGCTGCGCTTACGAGGCGACGCCGGCGAACCGGGGGATGATGTCGCTCCCGTACGTGCGCAGCGTCTCCTCCTGGCCGTGCGTCATCAGGTAGAGGTTGAACTGGTCGACGCCGACCGCCTCGAGCTCGCGCAGCTTCGTCGTGCACTGCTCGACGGAGCCGATCACGCAGAAGCGGTCGCAGATCTCGTCGGTGACGAACTCGCCGTGCGCCGCGCCGACGCGCGAGTGGTCCTTGTAGTCGTAGAACTTGCGCGCCTTGACGAAGTCGGTCAGCTCGGACGGGATGTCGGAGTCCCAGCCGTAGCGCTCGATCAGGTCCATGCACGTGGTTCGAGACCATCGCCGGGAACCAGCGCACCTCGTCTCGCGACCTGGGCGAGGTCGTCGGCGACCTTCGACGGCGCGCCGACGATGCACTTCGAGCGCGTCCGGGTCGCGGCCCGCCTTCTCGGCGGCGCTGCGCGCGGTGGCCATGATCCACTCGATGATCACCGGGTCGGCGAGCTGGATGATCACGCCGTCCGAGACGCGACCGGCGACGGCGAGCGCCTTCGGCCCGTAGCCGGCGACGTAGCATCGGGATCTCCGGCTCGGTCGAGCGCCCACTTCGAGCTTCAGCTCCTTGCTCGTTCCAGGTGACCGTCCGGCCGTTCATGAAGTCCTTGATCATCCGGCAGGCGGCCTCGAACTCGGCCATCTTGACCGGCTGCAGGCCGATCACGCGCCGCGCCGAGTCGCCGCGGCCGATGCCCATCACCATCCGGCCGCCCGAGATGCACGTGCATCGTCGCGTACGCGCTCGCGAGCACCGTCGGCTCGCGCGTGCCCGGGTTCGTGACGAAGTGGCCGAGCTTCATCGTCGACGTGCGCTCGGCGGCGAGCGTCAGCAGCGGGATCGACTCCTGCCAGAGGACGTGCGAGTCGTACGTCCAGCCGTACTCGAAGCCCTGCTCCTCCGCGAGCTCGAGCAGCTCGAGGAAGCGCGTGTACGGCGGGTCGGGTAGGACGGTGACGCCGAAGCTCGATTGCCATAGCGTGGGAGCCTACTGCGCCACGATGCCCGAGGACGCTTGAAGATCATCTGCACCGGCCTGAACTACGCCGCCCACATCCGCGAGAGCGGGCGATCGAGCCGCCGGCCGAGCCGCTGCTCTTCGGCAAGTTCGACGAACACGCTGATCGGCCCGGGCGAGGCGATCGTCCTGCCGCCCGAGGCGACCCACGTCGACTCCGAGGCCGAGCTTGCGGTCGAGATCGGTCGCCGCGGGCGCCGGATCGCCGAGGACGACGCGCTCGACTTCGTCGCGCGGCTACCGGTGCGCGAACGACGTCTCGGCGCGCAACCTCCAGTACGGCGACAAGCAGTGGACGCGCGGCAAGGGCTTCGACACGTTCTGCCCGCTCGGCGACCGCCTCGTGCCGGTCTCGGAGCTCGGCGACGGCAGCGGCCTGCGCGTCGTGCAGCGCCTGAACGGCGAGCTCTTCCAGGACGGCAACACCGTCGGACCTCGTCTTCGGCGTCCGCCGCCTCGTCGCCTACGCCTCGAGCGTCTTCACGCTCGAGCCGGGCGACCTGATCCTGACCGGCACGCCGTCGGGCATCGGCCACGCGCGAACCCCGCCGGTGTCGATGCAGGACGGCGACGTGGTCGAGGTCGAGATCGACGGGATCGGCGTGCTGCGGAACCCCGTGGTCGCCGAGCGCGCCTAGGACGGCTCGCCGGCCTGCTGCTTGCGCCGGTCCGCGTCGGCCTGAGCCTTCTCCGCAAGCTGCCGCGCATGCGCAGCGTTCCGAGCATCCGCTCGTGGCGTTCGAGATCAGCCTTCGTCAGCTTCCCTTCTTCGCCATCGCTCGCCTCCCAGCAGACTCGATGCTCGAGCGATCGCCATGTCGCTCACGCCGAAGAGCAGCGCACAACCTCGTCGCGATAGATCAGCTCTCGACCACCGAGCGTGCCTGCGGCGAGGCCCGCAAGTGGCTCGTCGGCCGCGTCAGCCTGCGGGCGACGGCTCGATCGTCTTCGAGGCGAGCCGGTCGAGCGCCTGCACCGACAGCTCGAGGTGCTCCGGCTTCGTGTCCTCGAGCTGCGTGTGCGAGAGGCCGCGCAGGCTCTGGACGAAGACCATCACCGTCGGCACGCCCGCCCGCGCGACCTCGGCGGCGTCGTGCAGCGGGCCCGACGGGAGGCGGTGCGACGTGCCCGCGACCTCGCGGATCGACTCGTCGGCGAGCTCGATCAGCGCCTCGTCGAAGAGGATCGGCTCGATCCGCCAGATCCGCTCCCACGCGACCTCGACGTTCTCCTCGACGGCGAACCGCTCCGACGCGTCCTCGCCAGCTCCAGCATCCGCGCGAGCTTCGCCGCGTCGAGGTGGCGCTGGTCGAGCAGCTGCTCGGCCGTCTCGACGACCGAGGTGACGATGCCCGGCTTGCAGACGACGCCGCCCGACGTGCACACGGCGCCGTCCCCGACCTCGGCCGCGATCTCGCGAATGTAGAGCGCGAGCTTCGCCGCGCCCGCGAGCGCGTCGCGGCGCTTGTCCATCGGCGTCGAGCCGGCGTGCGCCGCCTGGCCGCGCCAGGTGATACGCGAGCGCTCGACGCCGAACGTGCCGAGGACGACCCCGAGCGGCAGGTCGAGCGACTCGAGCACCGGCCCCTGCTCGATGTGCAGCTCGAGGTAGGCGCGCGCGTTCTCGAGCTGGCGCCGCGCAAGACCGCGCGGTCTCGAGCTCGACGCCGTGCGCCTGCAGCGCGTCGAGGCAGAGCGACGCCGTCGCGGTCGGTCAGCTTCGCGCAGCTCGTCCTGGTCGCGCATCGAGCCCGCCGCGGCCGACGAGCCGAAGAGCGAGCGGCCGAAGCGCGCGCCCTCCTCGTCGGCCCAGTCGACGAGCCGCACGGTCACGGGCGGCTCGCCCTCCGCGGCGATCCGCCGCAGCACCTCGACGCCTGCGAGCACGTTCAGGCAGCCGTCGAGCCAGCCGCCGTTCGGCACCGAGTCCATGTGACCGCCGATCAGCAGCGCCCGCTCCGATGCGGCCGGGCAGCGTGAACCACTGGTTCCCGGCCTGTCGAGCTCGTCGGCGGCGCCGGTCGCGGCGACCTTCTCGCGCAGCCAGCTCGCGGGCCCGCTCCCACGTCTCCGTCCACGCGACGCGCTGGGCGCCGTTCGCGTCGCCGGTCAGCTCGCGCAGCTCCTCGAGCTCGGCGACGGTGCGTGCTGGATCGAGCGGCATCGGGCCGCGATCCTACAACCGTGCACGCAGTTCCATTCCAGTGACCGTGGTAAGAATCGTGCGTGGCTCCTGTCGCAGCTTCCGGTCTTGGGGTGCGGCGCTCCTCGCTCAGACCGTTGCAGGAAGGGGTCTGCGGATCGGGGCGGGCGCGATCGTCACGATCGCCGTGCTCGTCGGCTTCTGGGAGGCTTATCGCCGGACGTGGATGTGGGCCGACTGGACGTGGCCGTTCGAGGTCAACTCGACCTCGATGCCGCACATCTGGACGATCCTGAAGGCGTTCTCGGAGCCGGCGCAGGTGAACCAGCCGGCGCTCGCGACGATCCTCTTCCACAAGACGCTCTTCACCGCCAAGGAGGCGGCGTTCGGATTCGCGCTCGGCGGCAGCGATCGGGTTCGCGCTCGGCGTTCTGCTCGTCGCAGTGGCGCGTGCTCCAGCGCGGGTTCATGCCTTACATCGTCGCGCAGCCAGACGATCCCGATCCTCGCGATCGCGCCGATGGTCGTGGTCTGGGTCAACCCGAAGCTGCCGGGACCGCTGCCAGGGCTGGGGCGCCGTCGCAGTGATCGCCGCGTACCTGACGTTCTTCCCGGTCGCGATCAACACCCTGCGCGGCCTCGAGTCGGCCGACCCGCGCGCGCTCGAGCTGATGCGAACCTACGCCGCCGGCGACTGGCGCGTGCTCTGGAAGCTGCGCGTCCCGACCTCGTTGCCGTACATCTTCTCGGCACTCAAGATCGCCGCAACCGCGAGCGTCGTCGGCGCGATCATCGGCGAGCTGCCGTCTGGCCTCCAGGACGGGCTCGGCGGGGCGATCCTCAACTTCAACCAGTACTACTCGATCGAGCCGCAGGAGCTCTGGGCGACGAACATCGTCGCGGCCGCGCTCGGGATCTGCTTCTTCCTCGTCGTCGTGATCGTCGAGAAGCTCGTCGTCCGCCGCGCGCCGGAGCACGTTGCATGAGCTGTAGGCTCGACGGAGGCTCACAAAGAGCGGAGGTGCCGGCTTCGCCGGCGCTGGAGCGGGCATGAACGCGACACCTGAGCGCGTCGTGTCGATCGAGAACGTGACCAAGACGTTCGCGCGCGGCAATGTGACCGCCCTGCAGGAGATCGACCTGGCGCTCACCGCCGGCGAGTTCGTGTCGCTGATCGGCCCGTCCGGGTGCGGCAAGTCGACGCTGCTGCGCGTGATCGGCGACCTCGTCGAGCCGACCGCCGGGACGGTGACGGTCAACGGAAAGACCGCCCGGCAGGCGCGCTCCGACCGCGACTACGGGATCGTCTTCCAGGACGCCGTGCTCTTCGACTGGCGCACCGTGGCGAAGAACATCGCGCTGCCGCTCGAGATGCTCGGCTGGGACCGCGCGAGGCGGAAGGAGCGCGTCGAGCAGATGCTCGAGCTGGTCGAGCTGACCGGCTTCGCCGACCACCATCCCTGGCAGCTCTCCGGCGGCATGCAGCAGCGGGTGTCGATCGCGCGCGCGCTCGCGTTCGAGCCGGCGCTGCTCCTGATGGACGAGCCGTTCGGAGCGCTCGACGAGATGACCCGCGAGCGGCTGAACCTGGAGCTGCTCTCGATCTGGCAGCAGCTTCGCTCGACGGTCGTCTTCGTCACCCACTCGATCTCCGAGGCGGTGTTCCTCTCGACGCGCGTCGTCGTGATGAGCCCGCGGCCGGGCCGGATCGCCGGGATCGTCCCCATCGACCTGCCGTTCCCGCGCACCGTCGACACGCGCGAGGATCCGCGGTTCTTCGAGCTCGTGACCGAGGTGCGCGAGCTGCTCCGTCGCCGCGGCGAGCATCTGCTGCCGGAGGAGGAGGCGGCGTTGCTCGGAGAGGCCGAATGAGCACGACGGTCGCGTCCGGGTACGGCCGGCGAGCGGCCGGGCAGGTGCGGGACTGGATCCCGGCCGTGATCGTGCTCGTGGCGACGATCGCGATCTGGCAGGGCGCGATCGCCGCCTTCGACATCCAGAAGTTCCTCCTGCCGACGCCGACCGACATCGGCCGCACGCTCTGGGACGAGAAGCACTCGTTGTGGGCGTCCGGCTGGTACACGTTCAAGGAGGCGCTCGGCGGCTTCGTGATCGGCTCGACCGCCGGCATCGTCTTCGCCGTGATCGTCGCCCGCTTCCGGGTCGTCGGCCTCGTCCTGCTGCCGATCGCGATCGCCGCGAACGCAGTGCCGATCATCGCCTTCGCGCCGATCTTCAACGTCTGGTTCAACCCGCTCTCGCCGCACTCGAAGATGGCGATCGCCGCCGTCCTCTGCTTCTTCCCGGTGCTCGTGAACACGCTGCGCGGCCTGCAGAGCGTGCGGCCGTCGCAGATCGAGCTGATGCGGTCCTACGCCGGCGGCGAGCTCGAGATCTTTCGGCGCGTGCGCGTGCCGACGGCGCTGCCGTACCTGTTCACGGCGCTGAAGGTCGCGAGCGTGCTCGCGATGATCGGCGCCGTCGTCGGCGAGTACTTCGGCGGCTCCTACGAGGCGCTCGGCGTGCTGATCCGCTCCGACGCGCAGATCTTCGACTTCGAGCGGGCCTGGGCGGGGATCGTGGTCGCCTCGGCATTCGGTTTTGCTCTCTACCTCGCCGTCGCCGCCGCCGAGCGGGCGCTCGTGAGATGGGCGCCGGCCAACAGGACTTCGTAACTGGAGTCCAACCTCGTGCAGAATCTCCGCAACGCTCGACCGGAAACAGGAGGAGGACGTATGACTAGACGCTGGGTCACGTGGCTCGTCGCAGCCGGAGCGCTCGCCGCGCTCACGGTGGGCACAGGAGCCTCGGCGGCGCCTCAGCGCGCGCAGGTTGACAAGGTCACGGTGCAGCTCAAGTGGGTGCCGCAGGCGCAGTTCGCCGGCTACTACGCGGCGCTGAAGCAGGGCTACTACAAGAAGGCCGGGCTCGACGTGACGATCAAGCCTGGCGGGCCGGACATCATCCCCGAGCAGGTCGTCGCGAGCGGCCAGGCGCAGTTCGGACTCGACTGGCTGCCCAGCCTGCTGGCCGCCCGGGACAAGAACACCGACCTGGTCAACATCGCCCAGGTCTTCGCCAAGTCGGGCATGACGCAGCTCACGTGGAAGAGCTCCGGGATCGACACGATCGCGAAGATGAAGAGCAAGAAGGTGGCGAACTGGCTGGGCGGCAACGAGTTCGAGCTGTTCGCGGCGCTGACCAAGAACGGGATCGACCCGCACAACTCGGGCGACGTGACGATCGTCCAGCAGCCGTTCGACATGAATCTGTTCCTGAGCAAAGACGTCGACTCCGCGTCGGCGATGACCTACAACGAGCTCGCGCAGGTGCTCGAGGTGAAGAACCCGGACACCGGCAAGCTCTACACGCTCGCCGACCTGAACGTCCTCAAGATGCAGAACGTCGGCACCGGGATGCTCGAGGACGGCATCTTCTCGACCGGCGAGTGGCTCAAGGATCCGGCACACCAGGCGATCGCCGTGAAGTTCCTGAAGGCGACCTTCCAGGGCTGGATCTACTGCCGCGACCACCCGCGGGCCTGCGTCAACATCACGCTCCAGGCCGGCCCGACCCTGCCGAAGGGTCACCAGACGTGGCAGATGAACGAGATCAACAAGCTCGTCTGGCCTGCCGGCTCGGCGGGCATCGGCGTGATGGGCAAGGCGGCGTACGCACGGACGGCGCAGATCGCCCAGCAGTTCAAGGTGATCTCGAAGGCGCCGTCGGGCGCCTACCGCACCGACCTCGCGACGAAGGCGGTCAACCAGCTCAAGGCCGCCGGCGTGGACGTGACGGGCAAGCAGTGGAAGGCAGTCGTGGTCGTCGTGACCGAGGGCGGCAAGTAACGACTCGTGTTACGGGCGGAGGGTCGCAGCGATGCGGCCCTCCGCTCTAGACTCGCGGTAGGAAAGCAGGTCGACCGAAGGAGGAGCCATGTCCGTGCTGATCAAGGGCGGCCGGGTCGTGACCGCAGCCGACGACTACGTCGCCGACGTCCTCGTCGAGGGCGAGCGGGTGACGCTGATCGGCGAGTCGCTCGACCTCGAGGCCGACAGGGTGATCGACGCGACCGGCAAGTACCTCCTGCCGGGCGGCGTCGACCCGCACACGCATCTCGACATGCCCTTCGGCGGCACGACCACGATCGACGACGTCGAGTCGGGCCAGACCGCGGCCGCGTTCGGCGGCACGACGACGCACGTCGACTTCTGCATTCAGGGCAAGGGCCAGACCTTCGCCGAGGCGCTAGCCGGCTGGCATGCGAAGGCCGAGGGCAGGCAGCTGATCGACATGGGCTACCACATCGCCGTCACCGACCTGACCTGGGACGGCGCGCTCGAGGAGCTCGCCACGCTGCCGGACCAGGGGGTCACCTCCTACAAGCTCTTCATGGCCTACAAGGGCGCGCTGATGGTGGACGACGAGACGCTCTTCCGCACGATGGAGGTCGCGGCCGAGACCGGCGCGCTCGTGATGGTGCACGCCGAGAACGGCGACGCGATCGACGTGCTGGTACGCAAGGCGCTCGCCGCCGGCCACACGGAGCCGCACTGGCACGCACTCACCCGCCCGCCCGAGACCGAGGGCGAGGCAACCAACCGCGCGATCCAACTCGCCCGCGTGGCCGGCTGCCCGCTCTACGTCGTCCACGTCTCGTGCAAGGAGTCGGTCGAGCCGATCGCGCTCGCCCGCAACAAGGGCTGGGACGTCTGGGGCGAGACCTGCACGCAGTACTTCTTCGTCGACTACACCTTCCTCGAGCGCGCGAATTTCGAGGGGGCGAAGTACGTCTACACGCCGCCGCCGCGCGACAAGGCGAACCAGGACGTGCTCTGGCATGCCGTGCGCACGGACGTCCTTTCAGCGGTCTCGACCGACCACTGCGCATTCAACTGGGACGGCCAGAAGACGCTCGGCTCGGACGACTTCTCGAAGATCCCGAACGGCGGCCCGGGCCTCGAGAACCGGCTGCAGATGATCCACCACTTCGGCGTCCGCGAGGGCCGGATCACGCTCAACCGGATGGTCGAGCTGCTCTCGACGAACCCCGCGAAGCTGTTCGGCCTCTACCCGCGAAAGGGCACGCTGGCGGTCGGCTCGGACGCAGACATCGTCGTCTTCGACCCGGAGAAGCGGGTCACGATCTCGGCCGCGACCCACCACTCGAGGATCGACTACAACCTGTACGAAGGCACCGAAGTTGTCGGCTCGCCGGAAGTCGTGCTGCTGCGCGGCCACGTCCTCGTGGAGAACGGCGAGCTAGTCGCCTCGCCCGGAATCGGCCGGTACGTCAAGCGAGCGAAGTTCGGCCAGGAGCTGGCCGGAACTGGCGCCGCGGTCGCGACGTAGCGGCGGCGAAACCAACCCGACTCCGCGCACACCCCCACCCAGGGTGGGGAGCCGATCCCGCCGCCCTCGAGAGCGACGCTACCAGCCGTAAGCACACGGAACTGCAACGCCTTCGCAACGTTTCCGCGACTTTCGGTGAGCGGCGGCGCGGGCCGGTAGCGGCGCGTCCCGCCCGCGCGACGGGCTCGCGCCAACGCGTTTCCGTTCGTCGGCTACCGCTCCGAGACCGTGACCCGTACGCGCTGGATCACGTTGTTGCAGACGCCGTCGTAGTTCCACTCGGGGCTCGCCGGCTGAGTGCGGCCGGTCGTGTCGGTCGCACGGCAGCAGAGGACGTGCTCTCCGGGCTCGGCGTCCCATGCGTAGCTCCAGCCCTGCCAGGCGAAGGCGGAGACGGCGTTCTCGAGCGCGGCCTCGCCCCAGCTCTCGCCGCCGTCGACGCTCACCTCGACCCGCACCACCGGGGGCGTCCCTGACCAGGCGCGGCCTTCGAGGACGCACCGTCCCGCCGAGAGGAAGCGCGCCCGCGAGAGAAAGTCGGGTATGCCCGGCGGCACCATCAGCGCCCGCGGCAGAATCCTCGTCACCGGCGTGCCCGGGTCGTCTTCGGACTGTTTGATGTGGTAGGCGACCTCTTGCTGCCAGCCGCGGAAGGGCTCGTCGGCGACCTCTATCGAGCGCAGCCACTTGACGTGTGTCATCCCGTACCAGGACGGCACGAGCAGTCGCAGCGGGAAGCCGTGCTGCGGCGGCAGCGGCTGGCCGTTCACCTCGTAGGCGAGGAGCACCTCCTCGCGCAACGCCTCGGCGAGCGGCAGGCTGCGTTCGTAGTCTTGCTCGACCTCACCCTGCACGCCGCGGTCGAGGCCCGTGAAGACGACCTCGACGCCGTCCGGCAGGACACCCGCCTCCGCCAGGATCGGCGCGAGCGGCGTACCTGTCCACTCGGCTGTGCCCACCGCCTCGAGCAGCCACGGCTGACTCACCACGTGCGGCTCGTACAGCGCGCGCCCGTTGCCGGCGCACTCCATCGTCACGGGCAGCGTTCGCGCCGGGCGCGCCTTGACGTCCGCGAGCGTAAGGGTGAGCGGCCGGGAGACCCTCCCGCCGACCTCGAGGCGCCAGCTCTCCGGATCGACGCGCGGGATGTCGAAGTGGATGAGCAGATAGTGCAGCCCGACCGGTGTGACCGGGTATCGGAGCGACTCCAGCGGCAGGGCGTGGTTCCGCGCCGCGAGTTGCAGCTCCTCGAGCGTGATCCCATTCACCACCGTCGCCTCGCCCCGTCCGGCCACCTCAGCCGACCGGCCCGTGGAACGCCACCGCCTCGGCGCTGATAACGCTCGACTCCTCGATCGGCGCAATCGGCGTCACGTTGACGCCCAGCCACGGCACCCGGGGTTCAGTCGTCGCAAGAGCACGTCCTTTCAACGGGGGTCGAAGGCGCCGACCCTAGCACGGGTCGCGAGGCAATTTCGAGGGCCACCGACTCGCTCTGCTCGGGCAGGGCTGGTCGAAGGTCTGGACCTGCGCTCGACCACGTCCAGCCTGGCGCATCGCCTTGCCATGCCGCTAACTGAGCTCACCGCCCAGGCGGTCGACCAATCGACACCGCCGAACCCGATGCCCACCTCGACTCTCACCCTGACCGACCGGACGTATACGCCGATCGCGTTTCGGCCGGCCCTCGAGCGCCGTCTCATCGGCGGGCTCGCCGCGCTGGCGTCCGCCCTCTGGCTCGTTGTCATCCCGCTCGAGCTGGTGCTCCACTTCTCCTAGCCCTGGACTGCCGACCAGGGCCCGCGTGGCGAACGGCCGCCTGCGCGAGATCACCCCAACCGTCACGACCTCGAGCTATTGGAGCCAGGTGTACTTGGCGCTTGCACTACCGACGGCGTTCGCCACGGTCACGGTGAAGGTATGGGACTTCTTCTTCACCACGTTCAGTGTCAGCGGTGACGAACACGGTTTCAGCGGGGCTCCGTCAAGAGAGCAGCTCACGCTCGTCGGCGAGCCGGTCGTCGTCCAGGCAAACCTGGGCGGTGCCGACCGCGAACGAGGGACACGGGTGAACTTGACGGTCGGACGCGCGGCTTGGCTCCCGGAAACCGGAGCCGTCACGGTCCAGCCATGTGAGGCGGTGGTCGAGCCGCCGTCATTCGTCACCGTCAGTACGAAATTGTGGCTGCCGACGGCGAGACCGGTGTACGTGGTCGGTGACGAGCAGGCACTTGCGACTGCGGCGTCGAGTGAGCAGGTCGTGCTCGTCGGCGAGCCTGTCGTCGTCCAACTGAAGGACGTGCTCGTCGAGGTTGTCGAGGCCGCCGGAACCGAGCCCAACGTCACAGTCGGTGCCGTCACACCCGGTGCCGTCCCAGACGGCGCAGTCACAGTCGGTGCCGACACCGGCGGCGGGATCACAGCCGGTGACGTCACAGGCGGCGGGGTCACGGGAAGCGTCGTCGGCGGTGGCGTCACGGGCGGCGGAGACACGGGCGGCGGAGACACGGGCGGCGGAGACACGGGCGGCGGCGAGCTCGAACCGGAATCGACGAGCGAGCCGAAGTTCTGCGTCCAGTACAGGACTCCGTTCGCCTGGGCGACACCGATGCCGATCGCTCGGTAGTTACCGTTCTCGATGTTCGCGCGGTGCCCCGACGAGTTCAGCCACGCAGCCATCACAGCCTGCGCCGTCGTGTAGCCGTAGGCGATGTTCTCGCCCCAGCTCACGCTGCCGATTGGATAGCCGCAGGCTGCGAGCCGGTCGGACGGCGTGCGAGCCACAGGCGGCGCCGGGTCGTCATGCTGCATGTAGCCGTAGAAGGCCATGTGCAGCGACTTCCAGTTCGCGGAGTTCGTCAGGGTCGGCGAGACCGAGAGCGCGCTGAGCCCCATGGCCGTGCGGTGGTCGTTCACCAGGCTCAGCACCTGACTCGCAAACGACGAGTTCAGCGTTCCCCAGTTCTCACCGGGAGTGCAGTCGCCGACCACGGCCTGAACCGGGCGCGCGCTCGCAAGCGAGGCGGAGATCGCGATCAGGACGACGAGCGCAAGCGACGCCGACTTCAGACCGGTGCGCGGGCGAAGACGGAAATCGGCGCGATTCGGGTGCATGCCTTGAACCCTCCCGGGTGAACTGGCCACACCGACAAGATCGTCGTGTCTTCCCATGGACTCGACTCCTCGATTTGGCGATTCCTTCGCCGGCCTCGCGATCTCGACGATGGTTCCCTGCACCGTTTCGAGCCTCGGGTCGCTTTGCCTTCCCACAAAGTGCTCGACCACGGTGCAGGCCAAACCCTCGAGCAACCGCTCGCCCGCAGCGTCGAGTACGGCTCAGTGCGTCTGCGGGAAGCCCAGGTCGACCTTCGACGTGGCCGGGTCGGGCCAGCGTGAGGTGACGACCTTCGTACGCGTGTAGAAGTCGATGCCTTCCGGCCCGTAGATGTGCCGGTCGCCGAAGAGAGAGTTCTTCCAGCCGCCGAAGGAGTAGTACGCCACCGGCACGGGGATCGGCACGTTGATGCCGACCATGCCCGCCTGCACGTCGAACTGGAACTGGCGGGCGACACCGCCGTCGCGGGTGAAGATGGCGGTTCCGTTCCCGTACTGGCTCTCGTTCACGAGCGTGATCGCCTCCTCGTAGGTGGCGACACGCGTGACGCCGAGCACCGGGCCGAAGATCTCGTCGCGGTAGTTGTCCATCCCGGGCGCGACATTGTCGATCAGCGACGGCCCGAGGAAGAAGCCGTTGCCACCCGGCGCACTCTCGCGGCCGTCCACGACGACCGTGGCGCCCTCGTCCGGCGCGCGCTCGACGTAGGAGACGACGCGGTCGCGGTGCTCCTTGGTCACGAGCGGGCCCATCTCCGACTCGGGATCCATCCCGTCGCCCGTCTTCACGTTCGGGATGCGCTCCTTGATCGCCTCGATCAGCGGGTCGGCCACGCCGCCCACGGCGACCACCATCGAGACGGCCATGCAGCGCTCGCCTGCCGAGCCGTACCCGGCCGAGACGGCCGCGTCCGCGGCCATGTCGATGTCGGCGTCGGGCAGCACGATCATGTGGTTCTTCGCTCCGCCGAGCGCCTGGCAGCGCTTGCCGTGGCTTGTAGCTCGCTCGTAGACGTACTTGGCGATCGGCGTCGAGCCGACGAAGGAGATCGCGGCCACGTCGGGATGCTCGAGCAGCGCATCGACCGCGACCTTGTCGCCGTGGACGACGTTGAAGACGCCGTCGGGCAGGCCCGCCTCGGCGAGCAGCTCGGCCGTGAGAACCGACGCGGACGGGTCCTTCTCGGACGGTTTGAGGACGAACGTGTTGCCGCAGGCAAGCGCCGGCGCCCACATCCACATCGGAACCATGGCCGGGAAGTTGAACGGCGTGATCCCGGCGACGACGCCGAGCGGCTGGCGAAGCGAGTAGACGTCGATCCCGGTCGAGACCTGCTCCGAGAAGCCGCCCTTGAGGAGCGTCGGGAGGCCACAGCAGAACTCGATCACCTCGAGCCCGCGCGCGACCTCACCCATCGCGTCCGAGGTGACCTTGCCGTGCTCAAGCGTGAGCAGCCGCGCAAGGTCCTGGCGATGGTCGTCGAAGAGCGCACGGATGCGAAAGAAGAGGTCGGCCCGGCGCGAGAGCGAGAGCGCCCGCCACGCGGGGAACGCCTCCCTCGCGGCCTGGACGGCGCGATCCACTTCCTCGGCGCTCGCCAGGTCGACCGCGCCCGACTGGACGCCGAGTGCCGGGTTGTAGACGGGGCCCGTCCGCCCGGACTGCCCCTCGTAGCGCTTGCCTCCGATCCAGTGGTTGATCGGCTTGAGCTCCGGCTCAACCCCAGTCGGTACCTCGATCGTCTCGGTCATCCCGCGCCTCCTTGCCTCGTCCGCGCCAGCCTAGCGGCCGGGTCGCATCCACGTGCAGGCGCGCTGCCGATCAGAGACCCCGGCGAACACCGGTGAGGCCGCTAGGACGTCGGCAACTCGCGGAACGAGGTGACGTCGTATGACGGGCTCATCGTCGGGAACCACGGGGGAGGCAGGAAGAGCAGGTTCGGGTCGTAGTTGTAGACACGCGTGTTGAACATCGACATCTGCCCGCCGAGGGCCGTGGCCGTCGATCCCGTGAAAATCATCGTGCCCTTACTGTTGTTCGCGGCGGAGGGAGCGGATTCCCATCTTCCCGACTGCGTGAGCGTCGCAGCGGTCCAGTTCAGGTTCGTCGAGATCCACTTGGGGACGTACATCGCCCGCTTCGCCTCGAGGCCGAGCACGTCGTCCGCGGGCTGGACGTACGTGATGTCGGCGCCGACCACGATGTCGGCCTCAGATGAAACGGTCACGCGCCCGTTCACCTGCCCCGACACGATGACGCTCTGCCAGGAATGGATCGCGCCGTTGTTCGGCACGGCCTGAGTGTTCACGCCGGTGCACGTCGGCTTGGTGTCCTCGATGTTGTTGCCGCTGACGCGCTTGCACGACTGGATCGAGACGGTGCCGTTCGGATTGAACGTCAGCCACCACGCGTCCTTGCTCGGGTCGTCGAGCTCGATACCTCCGGACGCCGCAGCGTTCGTGATGTCGGCGAACGACGAGAGGAAGGTCTGGAAGTCGATCGGGTGATCCTTGATCACCGTGCCGAGGTCGGGGTACGAGGTGCTCGTCGTACCGTCGTAGCCTTTCGCGCCGCCGCTGAACGTGACGCCGCCGCTGAGCTTCTTTTCGGCATAGACGTCGCCTGTTGCGTGGCCGTCGTGGGTGATGTTCTGGGTCGAGTAGATCTTGCCGTTCGTCGTTGCCGGCCCTCCGTACGTGATGCTGACGTTCGCCAGCATCTGGAAGTCGGCGATCGACGATCGCTGGACGACCGCCTCGAGCACGCGTTGATCACGACTGTTGGTGACGGATCTGCCGGTCGCGACGAGCTTGATCCCGGTCTGCGTCGCACTCGGCGGGTAGACCTGGAGGTTGTACTCGTAGCCGTTGCCGAGCAGGCACCAGCGGGTTTTCCCGCCCACGTAGTCCCAGGCGATTCCGTTCGGCCACGTCGTCGGGTCCGGCCGGTCGGTCGGGTCGTCGCACGCGGCCGTACCCGTCACCGTCGCCGCCGTCACGTGATCGGATCGCGGCGACTCTGCCGGATGGACGTAGTGGAGGTAGAAGAGCCCGTCCTGGGTGAGCTTCGCGATGTAGTCGTCGATGCCGGACTCGGCCGCCTCGAACGACGACTGCCGGTGGTCGGCCTGGCTGCTGCGCGCTATCTCGTTCGTCACCTGGTCGACGAGCAGGAGCGACACCGTCGTCAGTAGCGCCATGGCGAACACGACCAGCATCATCGCGACACCGTCGTCGCGCCTCAACCGTGCCAACGAGCGCATCAGCAACTCGTCACCCGGAGCGTCGCACGCGTGTCGTAGGAGGTCTGGTGGCCGTTCGACCCCTTGACTTTGGTCGCGAGGGTGATCCCGACCGCCCTAATATTCTTGAGCGAGCCCGCCGCCACCGGTGCCACGAGCAACGCGCCGCTCGCGTCGTAGTAGCTGAAGACAGTCGTGTTGGCGATCGGCACCTGGTTGGCCCATGCGTTCGCAGGCGGCGTCGTCCACATTCCCGTCCAGGGCGGCGCGGTGTTCGTGCTCGTCGAGACCGCGCGCCGGAGCTTGCCGCTTGACAGTTGAACGGCGACTGTCCGCTGATGGAAGGGCTGCGCCTTGTCCGGCGAGAGGAACTGGAGCGACGTTGCCGTCGCAACCGTGATCGGGCAGGTTCCGTCGACACCGGAGGATGCCTGCCGGAGATCCCCAACGAGCGAGTCGGCGGCGGCGCGAGCCTCGGTCTGGAGCACCGTCTGCTCCTGGATGACGCTCGAATGGTGAAGCGTCGAGGTCACGACGACGGAGAACATCGCGAAGAAGATGCCGATCACGACTGTCGACACGAGCATCTCGACGAGTGTGAACCCGTCGTGCGCACGCGCTCTCTGCGTGACGCACCTGATCATGGCAGCGGCGTGAACGGACACGTGCTCGAGGTCATGTTCACCGTGATCGGTGTGTCGGCCGTACCCGTCGAGACCACGCCCGCAGTCGAGACGCTCCTACCCGTGCCGCTGCAGGTGACCCGCCAGACCTTGACCGTGTAGCCGCCGGTTCCGGACGGGACGGTGATCGCGGCCAGCTTGCCGGCGTTCACGCCGGTGCCGGTCGTCATGGAGCTCGTCGTACCGGTGCCGTAGAACGGGTTCGCACCGACGGCACCGTTCGGCCCACCCGTGATGCTGACCCTGACCGCAGTGCCCGAGAGGTTCGTGCCGTTTGCCTGGACGGTGATCGTGATCGTCTTCGTCGGGGTGAGCGCCACAGTGGGACTCACCGTCGCACCCGAGGTCGGAGCCGCCACGGAGCCGGAGCCGGAGCCACCGTTCTTCGTCACCGTGACGGTGTACGGGAAGGCGCCGGTGGTCGCCGGAACGGTCGCTGAGAGAACGCCGCTCGTGTCGGTCGTGCCCGTGATGTCCACACCGTTGGGGCCACCGGAGATGGTGACGTTCGCCGACGCCACGAAGCCACCCGCCCACGTCACGTTGGCCGCGGTGAGCGCGAGCGTCCCGGTCGGAGTGATCGTCACCGTGGGGCTCGAGGTCGCACCCGACGCGAGCGACGTCACCGTGGCCGAGCCGGTGCCGCCGTTCTTCGACACAGACACCGTGTACGGGAATGCGGACGTGGTCGGCGGAACGATCACCGAGACCGACGCCGGCCGCGTCGGTCGTGCCGGTGTAGCTCGTGCCGGTGTTGGGCCCGCCCGTGATCGTGACGGTCGCCGAGGGCACCTTGATCCCGGCCCACTTGAGCGTGCTCGCAGTGAGCGAGATCGTCCCCGTCGCTGCGAACGTCACCGTCGGAGTTGCACTCGCACCCGACGCGAGAGAGGTGACCGTCGCAGTCGGCGCGGTGTAGCCGTTCTTCGACACGCTCACGGTGTACGGATACGTGGCATTCGTCGTCGGAACGGTCACCGAGACGGCGCCGCCCGCGTTGGTCGTGCCGGTGTAGCTCCCGGCGAGAGGACCGCCCGTGATCGTGACGTTCGCCGAGGCGACCGGCTTACCCGCCCAGGTCAGGGTGGTGGCGCTGAGGTCGATCGTTCCCGTCGCCATCGGGACGCCGATGTTGGTCGTCGATCCTCCCGTGGCGGTCGTGCTTGCAGTACCCGTCTGCCCGTTCTTCGTCGCGGTCAGCGTGTAGCCGGTCCCCTCCGGGACGTTCGTGAACGTGACCTGCCCGCTCGCGGGGGTCGTCAGGGACATCGAGCTGCCGAACGGACCGCCGGTCAGGTTGACCACCGCACCAGAAACATTGGCGCCGAGCCAGGTGACCGTTGCCTGAACGCTGCCTACCGGCCACGTGAGCGTGACGTTCGTCGTCGTGCCGGCGCTCACGGCCGTCAGGGTCGCGATCGTGCTGCCAGACTTCTCCGCCGTGAGCGTGTATCCGGAGCCGGCCGGCAGGCCCGTGAACGTGACCTGGCCGCTCGCGTTCGTCGTGAGCGACGTCACGGGCAGCGACATGGGACCGCCGGAGATCTTGACGACCGCACCCGGGAGCGGGCTGCCGGAGGCGATGATCGTCGCGAGCAGGCTTCCGACAGGGAGGGTGACCGTCACGTTCGTCGGTGGTGTTGGCCACCACGGTGGCTGAGCCCGTGCCGCTCTCTCCCGACTTGGTCGCAGACAGGGAGTACCCGGATCCCGCCGGAACGTCCGGGAACGAGGCGACACCGCTCGCATTCGTGACGTCGGAGAGCGAGATGGACTGGGGCCCGCCGGTCAGGGTGACCGTCGCGCCCGAAACCGGCTGTCCTCCCCAGGTGACCGTCGTCGTGAGCACGCCGACCACTTTCGCCGTGATCGAAGCATCCACGGTGAGATCGCTCGGATAGTTCAAGGGCACGGGCACCGTGAGCGAGTCCGCGACGAGGCCGCTCAGGACGGTCACCGTGTAGGGCTCCGGGACGAGCGGCTCGGACAGCCCGGTCGACGTGTTCACGATCGAGGTGACCGTCAACGGAGTCCCGGAATAGGTGAGCGTGCGCGATCCGCGGGTGTTCGAGACCTTGATGGTTGCAGTGCCGGTGAAGGGCGTTCCGTCGGCGTTGAAGAGCGGAATCGACAGTGTCAGGGGCTTGTAGACGTAGAGCGTCTTCGGACCGGCGGTCTCACCGGGTGCGAGCGTGAGGTGGCTCGCAAGCGGATTGACGACGAGCACCCAGCCGCTCGACGCCGCCACATCGAGGTCGTAGAACGCGGTCGCGCCGCTCGCCGGAGTCGAGGTAAGCCCGCGGAACCTGACCGCGCCATTCGCATTCGTATCCTCGTCGAGAGGCGCACTCGGCCCGGTGCTGAGCGTGACGTTCACGTCCGCCATCGGTCCAACCCCGCCCGAGTAGTAGTCCACCACGAGCGCCTCGATCGCGCCCGAGTTGATCCCGCCGAAGGCTGCCCCGGTTCGCGGTCCCACTTGTGTCGACTGGTGCGTGAATTCCTTCGAGTCCCCGGCTCGGGACACCGTGACGAGTACGTTCTTGTAGCTCGCGTAGTGGCTATAGCTCGTCGGGGTCGGGTCATCGACCCACGAGACCTTGATGACCACCGCGTAGCCCGCCGGGACGGTGGGGCCGTTGTGGCTCGCCTGGTTGCCGGTCCTGTCGATCTCGCCGCGAACCTGGCCCGTGGCGGTCAGACCGACCTGGAGGTAGTCGAGCGAACGGATCCATTCGATCTGCTTGTTCGCGATCTGCTCGGCCTTTGTACGATCGAGCGCGAGCGAGCGGGCGGCTATCGACGCTGTTAGCACACCTCCGAGCGCGGTCGAGACGATCACGAACACCACCATCGCCACGACGACCTCGATGAGCGAGAAGCCTCCTTCGCCCGAGATCGGAGACAGACGGCGGCCGCATGCCGGCGAGTCCGTGGCAGTCGCACGGCCTCCGGGCAGGGAGCAGCGCCTTCGCAGGCCGTGGGGCGACCGTAGCATTACCGCCTTCATCGGCAGCTTCCGCGCCTCGCTTGAGGGTTCTGAGCTAGCCAAACGTAGGGATTCGGTCGGCGGCGAGGGCGCACGTCTGACCTCGAGTCGGCACCCCCCTCGGGCGATCATCTGTTGAAGAATCCGTGTCCCTGTGTCATTGCGTGTCCCGGCGTTCGGAGAGCGAGACGCGGAGGATCGCGACGGGTCACGCCGCGTTTCCGAAGGAAACGCAGACAAGGTGCCGCAGATCTATCGCCGCAAATCTGTAGTGCCGCTCGCCCGAGGGCGCCTAACGGACGCACAGTAGTGCCCGTTTCGGGGATTGCAACCAGTTTCGCTCGAAGGTTCACTCGAACGAGGTATCGATCACCCTCGATCGAGTGATTCAGCCTGGTGGAGAGAACAGCAGGCGCTCGACGACGGTGAGAAGGGCAGCCGGTGGGCGCGTGCTGCACCGCAGCTCGGCCGCCGTTGGCGATGCCCTCGGGCACTCGCGTCGTCCGCGCCAGCCAAGCGGTCGGTAGCGTCCGCGCGCATGCCCGCGACGCTGCTCGAACTTGCAGAGGAACCTGGCCTTTGGATCCCTCTCGCGCCGCCGAGCGAAGTGATCGTCGAGGACGGATACTCGGTCGTCACGTCACTGCGTTCTGCCTCGGTCGAGCGGATCCGGCTCGCGCCCGAGGACGTCGAGCGGGCGGTCGAGAAGACGCGCGCGCTGGCGCGCGAGCGCGGGTTCGATCACGTGACCTGGTGGCTCGGCGAGCGCACGACGCCGCTCGGGCTCGCAGACCGGCTCCTCGGGCTCGGGTTCGAGCCCGACCGCCACACGCCTGAGATGACGAGTCTTACGATCGCGCACGCTCCCGCGGGCGAGCCGACCGTGGAGGTCAGGCGCGTCGAGACCGTCGAGGAGTACTTGCGCGCGCTCGAGCTCGACTGGGAGGTCTGGCAGGTGCCGGAGGACGAGCGCGCCGGCTACCGCCCTATCCAGCGGGCCGCCTGGCCGCTGATCGAGGCCACCGGCCGCGCGAGCCACTACCTCGCGTACGTGGACGGCGAGCCGGCCGGGTTCGCCCGCGCCGTCTTCACACCGGAGGCAGCGATCCTGATGGGCGGCTCGACGATGCCGTGGGGGCGCGGCCGCGGTGTCTACACCTCGCTCGTGCACGCGCGCTGGCGCGAGACGGTCGACCGGGGAGCGCCTCGGATCGTCGTCAGCGCGGGCCCGATGTCGGCTCCGATCCTGGAGCGACTCGGTTTCGAGGCGATCGGCAAGGTTCGGCTGCTGCGCGACCGTCCGTAACGAGTGCGGCGGTAGGATCGCGCGCATGGCAACCGTCGAGGAGAACGCAGAGCTCGGACAGCAGATCGTCGAGGACGCGAAGCGCTACGTCCTCTACTCGTGGTCGGTGCAGGACGCGATCAACCCGATCGCGGTCGCGGGCGCCGAAGGACGGCACTTCTGGGACTACGACGGCAAGCGCTACCTCGACTTCGCGTCGCAGCTCGTCAACGTCTCGATCGGCTACGGCCACCCGAAGGTGGTCGCCGCCATCAGGGAGCAGGCCGAGACGCTGGCGACGATCGGGCCGCCGATGGCGACCGAGTCGCGCTCGCGGCTGGGGAAGCTGCTCGCTGAGATCACCCCGGGTGATCTGACCATGTCGTTCTTCACGAACGGCGGCGCCGAGGCCAACGAGAACGCGATCAAGCTCGCCCGCTGGTACACGGGCCGGCACAAGGTGATCGCCCGCTATCGCTCATACCACGGCGCGACAGCCGGGGCGATCACGCTCACCGGCGACCCGCGCCGCTGGCCCGCCGAGCCCGGGATCCCGGGCGTCGTGCGCATGTTCGACCCGTACACGTACCGCTGCCCGGCCGGCCACCCCGACCCGTGCCCCGTGTGCACCGGCGGGCCGCACCTCGAGGAGATCCTGATGTACGAGGGGCCGGAGACGGTCGCGGCGGTGATCCTCGAGACGGTGACCGGGACGAACGGGATCATCCCGCCGCCGGATGGCTACTTACGCTCGATCCGTGACGTTTGCGACCGGCACGGGATCCTCTTGATCGCCGACGAGGTGATGGCCGGCTTCGGCCGCACCGGCAAGTGGTTCGCGGTCGACCACTGGAACGTGGTGCCGGACATCATCACGGTGGCGAAGGGGATCAACTCGGGCTACGTCCCGCTCGGCGCGATGATCGTGCGCGAGCCGATCGCCGACTGGGTGCGGTCGCGGTTCTTCGCCGGCGGGCTGACCTACTCGGGTCATCCGCTCGCGTGCGCGTCGGCGGTCGCCTCGATCGAGGCGTTCCAGGAGGAGGGCATCGTGGAGAACGCCGCAGCGATGGGCGAGGTCTTCCGCACGGAGCTGGCCCGGCTGGCGGACAAGCACCCTTCGATCGGCGAGGTGCGCGGCCTCGGGTGCTTCTGGGGCCTCGAGCTCGTGAAGAACCGCGAGACGCGAGAGCCGCTTGTGCCGTTCAACGGTTCAGGTGAGGCGGCGAAGCCGGTCGCCGCTCTTCAGAAGCGTGCGCTCGACCGTGGGCTCTACACGATGGCCCACTGGAACGTCGTCATGGTCTGCCCGCCGCTCACGATCACGCGCGAGGAGCTCGACGAGGGCATCGCCATCCTCGACGACGCCCTCTCGGTCGCCGACGAGTTCGTCGGCTAGGCCGTAGCAACTGGCTGCACGACCGTCTTTCCCAACACCCCCACCCAGGGTGGGGAGCCGACCCGCCGCCCTCGACGGCGACGATACCGGCGAAACTCGCGCAGGTCTGTGCCCGATTCGTGCCGATTCTGTGAATCTTCGTCCACCGATGATCGGACCGTGGCCTTGCTTCTCGGCTCAGTCCGATCGGAGCTCCACCAGTGCGGGCGCAGCGCTCGCCTTCCGGCACGGTTACCTGAACAGGTCGCGGTCGGGCGGGATCACAAGCTCGCGTGCGCTCCCGTCGCCGCCCGTCCGCAGCCCGCGCACGATCACCGCGGGGACACCCTCGGCTTTGCCGCGCACAAGGTCGGCGGCGCCCGCGATCTCGTCGGCGAGGGCCACCTGTGAGGTACGAAGGACGTACCCCGCGCGGTCAATCGTCCCGCGCAGGTCGACGAGCGCAGCCAGGCCGGCGACGCCAATCGCGACGTCAGTCGTCCCACGGCGAAACGGCCGTCCGAAAGAGTCGCTGACGATCACCGCTACATCCGTCCCGGCGTGCCGGCGGATCGAGGCACGGATCCGCCACGCGCTCTCGTCCGGATCGACCGGCAGGAGGATGACCGTTCCCGGCTCGGCCGCGTTCGACGCGTCAACTCCCGCCGACGCGCAGACGAAGCCGTGGCTCGTCTCCGCGATCACGAGCGCGCCGCGCGAGCGCACGACGCGCTTCGTTTCCCGCAGGATCACCTCGACCTTGCGCGGGTCGCTCACCTCGCCCGCGAGCTCACGCGCCCGCTCGGACGGCTCGACATCGGCGAGACGCACGACGCGCCCCTCCGCCTTCGAGACGACCTTGTGGGCGACCACGACGACGTCACCGTCCTCGAGCGACGCCGCTGCCGCTATCAGTGCTCCGACGTCCTCGCCCACCTTGATCTCGGGCAGGCCGGCGACGGGGTGGATCGAGATCACGCGAGCGGAATGCCGGTGACGCGGACACCGGCGTGAGCCTTGTAGCGCCGGTTCAGGTTCACGATCACGGCCGTTAGCCCTTCGAGGGTGCGCGCGCTCGCGAGCGGCCCGGCATCGAGGGCCTGGCCGGCGACGAGCTTCGCGGCGAGCCCGAGCGCAAGCTCCTTCGCGCGCAGGTCGTCGCCGCAGACGAAGGCGTCCTCCTCGGGCGGCTCGGCGGCGAGGTTCGCGGCCGCGATCGAGTGGAGCCCCGCGGCCACCGGCGCGTCGACGAGCTCCTGAATCCGCTCGGCAAGGGAGCGCGCGTCCGAGTCGGGCCGGACGCCGTCCTTCGCGAAGGCGAGTGCACTGGCGACCGAGAGGAGTGGCGTCTCACCGAGCGCTCCGGCGATCGCACCCGCGGTGTCGAGCGCCGCGTCGGCCTTCACCGCGAGCACGACCAGGTCGGCGCCGCGCACCGCATCCTCGTTGCTCGCGCCCGCGGCAGCCCCGCACTCGACCGCCGCCACAAGGGCGCGCTCGGGGTCGCGCGAGCCGATCACAACCTCGTCGCCCCCGAGTGCCACGAGCCGCACCGCAAGTACGCGGCCGAAGCTCCCGGTTCCGCCGAGGATCGCGACCCTCACGCGAGGGCGCCGGCGGCGTCGAGCACGTCCTGGGCGAGACGACGCCGAGCGTCGTCGTCCGTCATCAGCGTCCGCGTCACAACCGGACGCACGCCCCTGGGCAGCTCGGCCGGCGCATCCGACTCGTCGAGCACGAGCGCGTCGATCAGGCCCGCGTAGCAGCTCGCAACGTGCGCGGGCGACGTGCCCCCGGCGAGTCTCGTCAACATTCGGTCGGCCGGGCCTTTGACCGCACGACCGCCGATGAGGGGACTGACGGCTACGCAGGGTGCCCGTCGCACCTCGAGCGCGGCGCGGATCTCTTCGACCGCCAGGATCGGCCCGACCGAGACGTACGGGTTGCTCGGCGCGATCACGATCACGTCCGCCGCCTCGAGTGCCTCGACGACGCCCGGCGCAGCGGCGGCCTCGGGTGCCCCGGCGTAGTGGACGGCGTTGACCTGGTCACGGTGCCCGCGCGCGACGAACCAGGTCTGGAACGGGAACGTGCCGTCGGGGGTCTCGAGGAACGTCCGCAGCGGCGCATCAGTCGCGGGCACCAGGGCGCAGCGAAGCCCGAGTGCGTGTGTCAGGCGTGCGGTCGTCGCAGAGAGCGGAACGCCTTCGCGCAGGAGTTGCGTCCGCACCAGATGCAGCCCGATGTCGCGGTCGCCGAGCCGGAACCACGCCTCACCGCCGAGAGCCCCCGCTGTGCCGAGCGCATTCCACGTCTCGTCGGCACGTCCCCAGCCGCGCTCCTCGTCCGCCAGGCCCGCGAGGGCATAGAGCACGCTGTCGAGATCGGGCGAGACGTGGAGGCCGAGCACCTCGACGTCGTCACCGACGTTGACGATCACGGTCACGCCGGACGGATCGACGACGGAGACGATGCCCCGCAGGAACCGCGCGCCTCCGACCCCGCCGGAGAGCACGGTGACCCTCAAGCCGCCGCTCCCACGCTCATCGCCGCGAGCACCGCGCGGGTCCGGGGGCCGACGCGCCCGCCCAGCCGCTCGAGATCCGCAACCGTGTCCACGTCGTCGATCAGGTTCGGCGCATCGACCGTCCGCGAGGGCGCCAGGGCCGCGAAGCGGGCGGCGCTCCCGCGCCCGTAGACCGACTCGAACAGGTCGGGTGAGGAGAGCGCGAGCGCGTTCGTCGTCCCGTCGGCGGCGGCCGCGAGCGCAAGCCCGCCGTCGGGGACCGCGCCCGCAAGGGTGAAGAGGTCGCGCGCAGTCACGCACGCAAGATCGGCGTTGACGACCAGATAGGGCGCGCCGCCGCCGGCCGCCACGGCCGCATCGAGCCCGACGCGCACCGCCGCCCCCTGGCCGCTCCCGGGATCGGCGACGAAGACCGCCTCACCGACCGGGGTCCCGGCCGGGGCGACGACGACGGTGGGCCCAATCGCGATGCAGGCATCGACGACGTCGGCCAGCATCGCGTGCGCAAGAGCCGCCCGCCTGTCGCGCTGCAACCGCCCGAGGCGGCTCTTGCCCTCCACACCGCGGAAGGGAACGACCAATGTCGCCATCTCGCTGGGGACCCTATCGCGGGCGAGTGGCGCGGCAGCGAGTCGAGGTCGGAGGCCCTGCGATCAGGTGTCGTTGGAGCCGGACGTGCGCGAGGCCCACTCGCGCAGGTCGAACCAGTGCGTCGCCCGCAGCGCATCGGCGACGATCGGCTCGGTGTGCTCGGCGTTGAAGACATGGCTGTCGAGGTCACAGCAGACCTCGACTACGTCGAAGTCGCAGTCGCCGCAGTTGACGAGCGCCTCGGCCGGGATCTTCGCCTCACGGAGGGTGTAGTGCTTGAACTGCAACTCGGGCGCCACTTCCATCAGCTGTGGCCAGTCTGGGCAGGAGCGGGAGCTCATCGCAGTCCGATTGGCGCGGAAGCGCCGATCTCCTGCATCGACCAACGGCCTGCGAGCAACACGGCACCGCTCTCGGTGCCGGTCGGAACGACGAAGAACTGCACCGCATCGCCAAGCGAGTGCAGCAGCCTCCCTGCGTCGGCGTCGAGAAGGGCACACCGGAGATGGAAGCGACCTTCCGCAAGCGGCAGCCGGTCGAGCTCGAACCGGATCTCCCGTTCGCCCGCGCGTGCGTCCCAGCCGAGTTCGGCGGTCGCGATCGAGACTCCGCCGAGAACGACGCCGGCGTCGTCACGCAACTCGAGCGAGAGCCTCGGAGCTGCGACATCCGCCTCGGAAGCCACCTGAAGCTGGACCACGAGCGGTTCTCCTGACGCGAACTGCCGACGCTCGTCTCCATCCGCGTCGAGCAGACGCGCCGACACGACGTGAGCCTCGCCGCTCCCCCATTCGCGCAGCCCGGCTGAGAGCTCGTCCGGGCTGCGATCCGCCGCGAGCAGCTCTCGATAGCGGGCGATCGCATCCCGGGTCGGCCCGTCGAACGCGACCTCACCTTGCTTCAGAAGCACGGCGCGGTCACAGAGCTTCTCCACGGCCTGGGCGTCGTGCGAGACGAAGACGATCGTCCCGCCTCGCAACTTGAACTGGTTGATCTTGCCGAAACATTTCCGCTGGAAGTCCTCGTCGCCGACCGCGAAGACTTCGTCGAGCAGGAGCACGTCGGCCTCGATGTGCGCCGCGACGGAGAAGCCGAGCCGCATGTACATGCCGGACGAATACGTCCGCACGGGCAGGTCGATGAAGCGCTCGAGCTCGGCGAACGAGACTATCTCGTCCATCAACTCGCGGACGCGGGTGCGCGAGAGGCCGTAGATCGAGCCGTTCAAGTAGACGTTCTCGCGGCCCGTGAAGTCCTGGTGGAACCCCGCGCCGAGCTCGAGCAGCGATGCGACTCGGCCGCCAGCCGCGATCCGGCCCGAGGTGGGCCGGAAGATCCCCGAGACGAGCTTGAGCAGCGTCGTCTTGCCGGAGCCGTTGCGACCGACGAGCCCCACCGCTTCGCCCGGCTCGGCCTGTAGCGACACGTCACGAAGCGCCCACACCTCGCGCGTCGTCGGGCGTCCGCGCGCGACGAACAGATCCTTGAGCGTCCGTTGCGGATGTGTGGAGACGCGGAAGCGCTGCGACACGCGGTCGACAAGGATCCGACCCGGCGTCATGGCCTCACCACCTGCAACGAGGGTACAGAGAGGCCTCGATGACCGGTCACCGGCCGGCGCCGGAGGAGCGCCGCTGCGACGAGTCGGGGCCCGGCGCAGCGTCTTGCTCTCGGGCCCAACGCGACGTGGGCCGGCGCAGCGCGCCGGGGAGATCCTTCAGGCGAGGCCTGGCCGAGGACCCATCCCGAACCCCCACCCGCCCAGGGGAAGAACGCACCGTAGCCGAGGCGCAAGGTGTCCTTTGTCACGCGGGTGTGCCGGAAGGGTGGCGATCCTTCCACGGGGTGTCGGGATCGGCCGATGTCTCCGTGTGGACGAGCTCGCGTACGCGGCCGAGCACATCCGGGTCGGTCCGCGGGAGCACGCCATGGCCGAGATTGAAGATGTGGCCCGGCCTCCCGGCCGCCCGTGCCAGCACGTCGCGCGTTGCCGCCTCGATTCGCGACCATGGGCCGAGCAGTACCGCGGGATCGAGATTCCCCTGCACACCTCGGTCGTCGCCGACAGCCGCCCAGCCGGTATCGAGCGGCACGCGCCAGTCGAGCCCGATCACGTCACCGCCGACCTCCGCCATCGAGGGCAGCAGCGCCGTTGTCCCGGTTCCGAAATGGATCGTCGGCACACCGGCCTCGCGTAGCGCACCGAGCACACGCCGAGACCACGGAGCGACGAACTCCGCATAGTCGGAGACCGACAGAGAGCCGACCCACGAGTCGAAGAGCTGCACGACGTCGGCGCCCGCTCGCGCCTGCGCGAGGGCGTACGCGGCAAACGTGTCAGCCAGCTTGTCGAGCAGCGCGCGCCAGACCTCCGGCTCGCGGTACATCAGGGTCTTCGTGACCGAGAACTCGCGCGACGGTGCCCCCTCCACGAGGTAGCCGGCGACGGTGAATGGGCCTCCGCAGAAGCCGACGACCGCCTGGTCGGGCCCGAGCTCCCCACGCACGATCCCGATCGCCTCCAGGACTGGCGCAACCGCCTCCTCGGGCTCCGGAACGCGAAGCCGCTCCACCGCGGCAAGCGACCGGACGGGCTCGCGCACAACGGGGCCGACACCCTCGACGAGCTCGACGTCGAGCCCCATCGCAACGACCGGGGTCATGATGTCCGCGAACATCACGGCCGCGTCGACGGCGTGTCGCCGTACAGGCTGCAACGTCACCTCAGCGGTGAGCTCGGCCGACTGGTTGATCTCGAAGAACGCGTGCCGCTCCCGGATCTCGCGGTACTCCGGCAGTGAGCGCCCGGCCTGCCGCATGAACCACACCGGCGTCCGCTCGACGGCTTCCCGGCGCGCGGCACGGGCGAGCAACGGTTCCACGCGGCCTAGACTAGCCGCGCATGGCGATGGGGCCGCTTGCCGTCCGTTGGGGCGACTGGAAGCTCACCGACCCGCATGCGGGCGCGGTCGGACAGGCACGGGTCGAGCTCGAGAACGCCGGCAGTGTCGCCTGGCGCGACGGAATCTGCCTCGCCTACCACTGGCTCGACGACCGTGACAATCCAATCGTCTGGGACGGCGAGCGAACGCCGCTACCCCCGCTCGCCCCAGGCGAGCGCACAACCGTCGAGGTGCCCGTCCGGGCCCCGATTCCCCCCGGCCGATACCGCTTCGCGCTCGACCTCGTCGCCGAGCACCGCGCGTGGTTCTCGGAGCTCGGCAGCGAGATGGTCGCAGCGACGGTGGACGTGCTGCCGCGTGCCGGCGCGCCGCAGGTCGAGCTCCCCGACTGGGTCGCGCCGGCGCCGGGCTGGAACGAGCGGGTCGCGGCCGCTCATGCCGAGGGTTACACCGTCGTCGCGGGGGCGATCGAGTGGCACGGTGGAACGCTCCGCCGCCGGCCGAAAGGGCTCGAACCGTATGTGCCGGGACCGGGTCGTGTCCCGGCGTTCACTCAGCCGCTCCTGTGCCCGTCGATTCTCGACGGCGGGCGCCTAGACCGTCTTCCGGACGTCGAGGGTCTGCCGGCGTTTGCCGCGCCCCACGACGAGCCTTGGCTCTACGACGGTCGCATCATCCTCACCGCCGACCCGCGCCGGAGGCGGTAGGGGTTGCGCTTGCCGGAGCTCCAGACGATGCTGCAGACGCTCCCTCACCGTCTTCCGAAGGCCCGTTCCATTCGTCCCTGGAAAAACCCCGCGTGATGCCTACCGACGGACGGGATATCGACGACTGGCTCGGCGGCACAGGAGAGATCGACTGGGGCGCCGGCACACCCTCGGCGTCCCGCCGGCCGGAGCGCGTTGACGAACGCGCGTCCCGCGCAACGAACGCCCGACGTGGCGGGGAGGCGCAGCGCGAGGCAGAGCACCCGGACGAGGCGACCATCCGAAGGCGGCGAGCGATCGGGCTGATCGCGCTGCTCGTGATCGTCGGCGGCGTGATCGTGATCGCCGTCGTCGCCTTCGGCGGCGGCTCGAGCGAAAGCCCCGCTACCACGGCGAAACCGCCGGCGACGACACCTGCAACGACGACACCGGCAACGACGACACCCGCTACGCACGACGATCCCGCTACGACCACCCCTGCGACCACCACGCCCACGACAACGTCTCCGCCTGCCGCCTCGAGCCCGCTGACCGTGGACGTCCCGGCCGGAGAAAAGCTCCAGCGTGGGTCGTCCGGCGACACGGTGACGCAATTGCAGACGGGCCTCACTGCCCTTGCGCTCGATCCCGGCCCGGCTGACGGGGACTTCGGGCCGTTGACGGAGGCGGCCGTGATCGAATTCCAGCGCTCGAAGGGTCTCGCGACCGACGGCATCGTCGGCGTGAACACCACGCGTGAGCTCAACGCGGCGCTCGCCGGGCTGCCGGCCGCGAGCTCGAGCGGCTGAGCCCTGACTGCCGCCCGCCGCGGTCGGCGTCAGAGCTCGATCGCGATGCGGTCGTCGACGCGATTGAAGACGTACGCACCCAATGCGAGCGCGACGACCGCGGCGACCGCGAGGTAGATCACATCCGCCGCGCCGGGCGCCGCGCCCAGCCAGAGCGGGTCGCGAACTGCGTAGATGGGAGGGCAGATGAAGTTCCCCCAGCGCAGCACGTCGAGCAGGACGTCGTGGCTCTGGACGTTCTGCGGCAGCTCCGCGAAGTCCCAGAGGATCGGCGTGAGAAAGAACCAGGGGAGTAGCCCCGCCGCGAGGATGTGCTCGACGTCGCGGAAGACGACATTGAGTGATGCGACGATCAGCGCGACGCCGGCCACGAGGGCCAGGAAGAGCAGTGAGAGCGGGATCGACAGGAAGACATATGGCCGCGCCCGCGGCACGAAGGCGACCGACAGGCAGATCAGGATCAGGAGCATCGCGGCGAAGGTGACGAGCTGAGTCGCGACAACCGAGAACGGTACGAGCTGCCGCGGGAACCGCACCTTCTTCACCAGATCCGCGCTCTCCACGAGCGACCGCGCGCCGGTCTGCAGCGAGGTGGCGAAGAAGATCCAGCACGCGAGACCCGCGAGCAGGTAGAGCGGGTAGTACGGGATCGTGTCGCCCTGCCAGAGCAGGCCGAAGACGACGAGGTAGACGGCCATCAGCGCGATCGGGTTCACGAGCGACCAGACGAGACCGAGGACCGAGCCCCGATACTTGGCCTGGAAGTCGCGCCGGAAAAGGTTCGCAAACAGCTCGCGGTAGCGGAGAAGGTCGGCGTAGACGGCCACGGCGGAAGTGTAGGCGGGCCGTCGTGCGGCTCTCGGAGCGTGAACCTGGAACCGATCCCCCGATAAGCTCCGCGCGTGCGCTGGGAGCTCGCCGCGATCGTCCTGGACGCCGCTCGAGCCCACCCGGAACGCGCTCCTCGTCAAGTGCGCTCGGTGACGCTCCCGAAGCAGATGCGCGGCGGGAATCGCGTCGCTCAGTGCGACAGCCTCGTGATCGAGGCGCTCGACGCCCGAGCGTCGTGATCGCCGCCGTCCTGATCGGGCTCGCACTCGCGGCCGCGGGGCTCGCTGCGCTGAGCCTCCGACTGCCGAGCGCGCTGACGACACTGCTCGCGGGGTACCTGGCGCTCGTCGGGAACCTGGCGCTCGTGACCTGGGCGTTGTCGCCGTTCCACGCCGTGACGCGGAGCGGTCTCCTGGTCGCCGAGACAGCTCTCGTCATCGCCGCAGCGTGCGTGTGGTGGGTTCGCGGCCGGCCGGGCCTGCCGCTCGGCGCAGCCCGAGTTGCGTGTCTGCGCATCGCCGGAGACCCGGTGACCGTGGCGTTTCTCGTCGTCGTGTTCGCGGCGCTCGTCTACGAGCTCGTGCTGGCGGTGACGGTGCCGCCGAACAACTACGACTCCCTTACCTACCACCTCTCCCGCGCAGCCGCGTGGAAGCAGGATGCGGGGATTCACTGGATCCCGAACGCGTCCACTGCGCGCATGAACGAGTTTCAGCCGCTCGCGGAGCAGGAGATCCTGTTCCTGTTCGTCGCAGCGGGGGGCGGTGCGCTCTATGCGCTGCCGCAGTACGTCGCGCAGCTCGCGATCCTGGTGGCGGTCTACGGCGCGTCGAGGCGGCTCGGCTTCGACCAGCGCGCCGCGGCCTGCAGCGCAGCGCTGCTCGCCACGTTCAGCCTGTTCGCCCTCCAGGCGACCACGGCGCAGAACGACATCGTGGCGGCGTCGTTTCCGGTGATCGCTGCCTGCCTTCTCCTCGGCGGAGGCTCGACCGAGGCGGTCCTCGCCGGCGTCGCCCTCGGAATCGGTGTCGGGGTCAAGCTCACGACAGTCCTCACCTGGCCCGTGCTGGGGTGGCTGGCCTGGCTCGACGGACGGCGCACCGCCAAGCGTGTGCTCGCGGGCGGCGTCGCCGCGTTCCTCATCGTCGGCGTCTGGGGCTACGTGCTGAACGTGGTCCACACCGGGCATGTGCTCGGGTACGGCCAGGGACGAGTCGATCAGAGCGTCTCGCCGTCGGTGGTCACGGTGACCCACACCTTCGCGCGGGTCGTGTACCGCATGCTGGATCTTGCCCTGGTGTCGAACCGCCAGATCTGGTGGCTCGCCTGCGCCGGCATCGCCGCAGGCGTCGTGGTTGCGGTCGTCATCCGGCGTCGCGCGGGGAGCCGCGAGGCTGCGCTGGCCGCGGCGGCCGTCGCGATCCCGTTGCTCGCGCCCGCTCTGGTGCTCGGACTCGCGCCCGTGGTCGCATGGAGCACCCGCCTGACCCACATTCCCGTGCAGGACCCCGTGTTCGGCTTCTCGATCAACCGAAACGTTGCCGAGGACTTCTCGGCCTTCGGCGCGCTCGGAGCGCTCGCACTCATCGGCGCGCCGATCCTGGTCGCCACCGTTCACCGTGCGGATCGCCGCCAGCTCGCGCTCGCGCTCGCGCTGCCAAGCTACCTGCTTCTGCTCGGTCTCTACGCGAAATACAACATCTGGATCACCCGCTTCATGATCGTCCCGGCCGCGCTCACCGCGCCCCTGTTCGGGTACTTCTTCCGAGGGCGAATGGCTACCGCCTCGATGCTCGTCGTCGCCGCGCTCACCGTCGGCTACACGCTCGAACGGAACGTCAACAAACCGCTCGTCGGGCCGACCCCCTTGCCGTGGACGTTCGACCAGGCGGACGCGCTCAGACAGAGCCCCGCCCAGCCAGGCGGACGCAGGGCCGCAGATGCGCTCACCCCGTATGCGCACCGTGTGCCGGCGGGCTCGTGCGTCGGTGCGGTGATCGATCCCGACGAGTGGTCGTACCTCCTCTGGGGGCCGAAGCTGCAGAACCGAATCTTCTTCCTGCCCTCGCTCCAGGCGCTGGAGACCGCCGTGAGGGAGCATCTCGGCTACGTCGTGATCAGCACGGGGGCGAACGCGCCGGTGGCGGATCAGTTCCGCGCCGCCGGGTGGAAGGTCGAGCCGCTCGGGGTGTACTGGATGCTCGCGGTCGCCCCGGGGCCGCCCGGAGAGTGCGGCGGCTGAGGGACGCACTGACCGGTGCGCCGATGCCGTCTGGTCGGCTCGAGCGTGACCGCGCGGGTCTCGCGCAGTCGCAGCGCGGCTCCGCGGCTCTCGTTCCGGCCGGGACCGGCTGTACCGTCCTCACAACGTGCTAATGGCGTTCGATTACTCTGCGGGCCTGTGAGCACTGTCGCGGCGGTCGCCGCTCTTCCGGTGTGCGCAGCCACGATCTGGCTTCTCCTCCGCTCCCCTCTCGCCCGGCGGCTGGTCGCGGTTCCGTCGGCCGACCGCTGGCACGCGACTCCGACGCCGCTCCTCGGCGGCATCGGCATCTTCCTCGGGATCACCGCCGGCCTCTGGCTGTCGGCCGCCGTCGGCGCGTTCGAGCCGAATCGCGCGCTCGTCGGGATCTTCGCCGGCTGCGCGCTCATCTTCGTGACCGGGCTTCTCGACGACCTGTACGGCCTGAGTCCGATCGTGAAGGTCGCCTCGCAGGTCGCCGCCGCGGCGATCGTGCTCGCGACCGGCACGCACGTGCAGATCGTCGGCAACGAGATCGTCGGCGACGCGATCGCGATCGTCTGGCTCGTCGGCGTGACGAATGCGTTCAACCTGCTGGACAACATGGATGGCCTCGCGGCGACGCTCGCCGCGATTGCGTTCGGCTTCTTCGCGATCGACGCGGTCACCGTCCATCCGAACACGCTCGTCCTCGCCTTTTCACTCGCCGGCGCGTTCGCCTGCGCCGGCTTCCTGCCGTTCAATCTGCGGCCCAGCGGCCGCGCGCTGGTCTTCATGGGGGACTCCGGGAGCCTCTCGATCGGGTTCGCGCTCGCAGCGCTCGGACTCGTCTCGAGCTGGCGTGTCGCCGGGACGACCGTCGCAACGCTCGTGCTGCCGATTCTGATCCTTGCCGTACCGATCCTCGACACGGCGCTCGTGACCGTCGTGCGACTGCTCGAGGGACGGCCGATCTACCAGGGCGGGCGCGACCACTCCTCGCACCGTCTCGTGCGTTACGGCCTCTCCGAGCGGCACGCAGTCCTGTTGCTGGCGTTGATCGCGGCCGGCATCGGGGTCTCGAGCCTCGCCTACAACGTGCTCGACAACGTCCGCTACACGATCGTCGGCGTCGTGATCACCTGCGCTCTCCTCGTGCAGTTCGCGAGCTTCCTCGCCGACGTCGAGCGGCGCCCGCTACCGGAAGGTGAGGCTGTCGGACTGACGCAGGCGTTCGCCGTCCACTGGCGACGCGTCATCGAGGTGCTCGTCGACTTCGTCGTGATCAGCGCCTCCTTCGTGGCCGCCTACGCGATCATGTTCGGCTGGCCCGGCACGACCAGCCAGCGCTTCATCGCCGGACTGACCCTTCCGGTGATCCTGGCTGCCCGGTACCTCACCTTCATCCCGTTCGGCCTCTACCGATCGGTGTGGCGCTACGCTGGCGCGCGCGACGCCGCGACGATCGCCACGGCGGTGATCGTCTCCGAGGTGATCGCGCTCGCATACATGGTGCTGACCCAGAACATGCGCGACTTCTCGCGCTCGTTCTTCATCGTCGACGCGTTGATCTGCATGGTTGCGATCGGCACGTCCAGGTTCGCCGAGCGGGCGATCGTCGTCGGCGCCGAGACGGTTCGCGACCGAACCGGCAGGCGAAGCCTGATCGTGGGCGCCGGCCGCACCGGCCGCAGCCTGATGCGCGAGCTGCGCGAGACGGCAGGCGAGCGCGTGCTCGGCTTCGTCGACGACAACCCGCGGCTGCGCCGCCGCAAGATCCACGGCGTCCAGGTGGTCGGCACGATCGACGAGCTCGAGCGGGTGCTCGAGCGCACGCGCCCCGACATCGTGCTCGTCACGATTCCTGACGCGCCGCGCGAGCGGCTCGACGTCGTCGTCGGAGCGTGCACCGGGGCGGGCGTGACGTGCCGATTCGTCCGGCGCGAGGTCGACCTCGACCCCCGCGTCGTGCTTGGTACCGTCGCAGAGTGACCGCGACCTCGGCCGAGACCAACCCGATCTCGGACTCCCGCGCGCGGCCCCTTCTCAACCGCGTGCTCGCGGTAGTGCCGGTCGTCGGGATCGCCCTCCTGGTGCTCACCTTCTACGGGATTGAGGCGTGGTCACGGAAGACGCCCTGGCTCTTCACCGACGAGATCGAGTGGACGCAGCTCTCGCGGGCGATCGAGGAGACCGGGCACGCGGCTCGGCGCGGCGACCCGATCTACTTCAAGTCGCTCTACGCCTACCTGATCGCACCGCTATGGGCGATCCAGCTCCACCGAGACCGCCTACACGTGGATCAAGTACGTGAACGCGGTCGTCATGCCCCTCGCGGCCATCCCGACGTACCTGCTCGCACGCATGATGCTGCCGAAGCGCACGTCGCTCGTGGTCGGCGCTCCTCGCCATCTGCATCCCCGGCATGGCGTACGTGGCCACGATCGTGCCGGAGGTGCTCGGCTACCCCTTCTACGCGCTCTGCTCGTGGCTCATCGTGCGCGCGCTCGCGTATCACCGTCTGCTCGACATCGCCCTGGCGGTAGCCGCGTCGATCTGCGCGCTTCTCGTGCGCGCACCACAGTTCGGAACCGTGGGCGCGTCGCTTGCGATCGCAGCCGCGATCCTCGGCGTGACGAGCGAGCGCGGGCGAGCCCTCCGCGCCAACTGGAGCCGCAGCGACACGCTCGGGGCGATCGTGCTGCTCGTCGGCGCGCTCCTCCTCTTCAACCGCATCTTCCTGCAGCAGATCGAGATCTGGCAGGTCTCGACCCAGTACTGGAAACACCGCATGCTTGACCTCGGGCTCCAGGCGGGGCTTGCCTTCACAGTCGGAATGGGGATCCTGCCCGTGATCGGCGGACTCGTCTCGCTGCACCTGCGAGAGCGGCGTCACGACCCCGTCTATCGCGCGTTCGCCGCCTACCTCGCAGCGTCGATCGTCTGTGTCGTGCTCTACACCGCCGTGAAGGCCGCCTATGTCTCGACGGTCTTCGCGACGCTCACCGAGGAACGGAACATGATCTACCTCGCGCCACTGATGCTGATCGGCAGCGCGCTCGTCCTCGAGTCCAAGCGAATCGACTGGCGGATCGTCGCCGCAGCCTCGACCCTCGTCGTCTTCCTGATCCTCACCAAGCCGCTTCAGCTCCTCTACCCCTACTTCGAGGCGCCCGGCTTCGCGATCCTGACGATCCCCACGCGGCATCTGAGCTGGACGGTCGACGAGCTCCACCTCGTGCTGCTCGGCGTCCTTGCCCTCTCCCTGCTCCTGCTCGGCTTCCGCAGGTACCGCGGTGTCACCGTCGCGGCCGCCGTCTTCTGCGCCGCCTGGATGCTGACCTCAGAGATCACGACGACCGTCGGCTTCAACAACCTCGCCAACGTGATCCGCGAGAAGCTCCCGGTGCAGCTCGGCTGGGTCGACCAACGGACGGGCGGTGCGCCCGTGACCTACCTCGGCCAGGAGATCAAGGACCCGAACCAGCTTCTCCTGACCGAGTTCTGGAACCGCTCCGTGCGCCACGTCTACAGCCTCGACGGCAGCGCACCAGGCCCGGGTCCGACCGGCACGCCGGACGTGATCGCGCCCGACGGCACCCTCTCGCGAATGCCCGACACGCAATACGTCCTCGCCGACAACGGCGTGCGGCTGCAGGCTCCCGTGGTCGATCGCTGGAGCCAGCTCACGCTCTACCGCAAGCACGGCCCGTGGAAGCTGCTCGACGCGGCACAGCAGCTCTACTCCGACGGCTGGGTTCCCGGCTGGTCGACCTACACCTACTTCGCCCCCAACCAACACGGCACGCTCGTGCTGACGCTGTCACGGCTCGGCTTCAACGGCGCCGCGCCGCCGGGACGCGCCCGAATCCTCGTCGGCGGCGTCAGCCTCGACCCAGACCGCGGCCCCGTCATCAAGGACATCTTCGCGCGACGGAAGGCGATCGTCCGGAACGGCGAGCAACAGCAGATTCGCATCCCCGTCCCTCGGACTCCGGTTCGAGTCGTGCTCTACATCAACACCTTCAAGCCCAGTGCTGCCGACCGGCGCGACCTCGGCGCGCAGGTCGCATTCGAGTTCGTTCCTGCCAAGAACAGGTAGCGGCAGCTCCGTGCGGCTCAGCGTCGAGATCGCCCGGAGCTACGAGGACGCCGAGCGGCTGAGGCCACACTGGGAGGGCATCACCTGGGAGCGCGATGAGGCCGAGCTCGACTACCTCCTGGCCCGCGTCGGGGCACGGCCGGAGGCGACCGGGCCGTTCGCGGTGTTCGTCCTGCGCGGCGACGAGCCGGTCGCGGCAGCGGTCGCACGCGCCGAGACGCGGGGGCTCACGACCGCGGTCGGCTACCGCACCGTGTACGCGCCGCGGCTGCGGCTCCTCCAGGTCGTGGACGGCGGGATCGCGGCGCCCGACCTCGCCGGGCTCACTCCCCTCGTCGACGCGCTGCGCTCCGAGCTCGCCTCGGGGCGCGCCGATGCGATTGCGCTGCCGCCGCTTCGCGTCGGCTCGCCGGTCGCGACGGCCTTCGACGCGCTCGGCGGGCCCCTCCAGCGCCAACACCTCATCGCACCCTGGACGCGCCGGCGCCTTGCACTTCCGTCGACCTTCGAGGAGTTCGTCGCCTCACGCAGCCCGAACACGCGCTGGCGGATCCGTCGCGACGCGAAGCGCATCGCCGAGGAGCTCGGCGACGGAGCTCTCGGTGCAGATCGTCCACGAGCCGGGCGGGCTCGAGATGCTCGTCCGTGACGCCGACCGCGTCGCCCGGTCGACCTACCAACGCGCACTCGGCGCTGGCTTCTCGGACACGCCGGAGCAGCGGACACTCGTCGGCATCGGGCTCGCGCACGGCTGGGTTCGCGGCTACCTGCTCTACCGCGGCGAGCAGCCGATCGCCTACTGGCTCTGCGCAGTCCACGGCGACACCATGCTGATCAAGACCGCCGGGTTCGACACCGCGTACGAACGCCTCCGTATCGGCCTCTACCTGCTGATGCGGGCGATCGAGGACGCGTGCGCGAGCCCGACGATCCGGATCCTCGACTTCGGCCCGGGCGACGCCGCATACAAGCAGCAGTTCAGCAGCGAGAGCTGGCAGGAGCGGAACGCCCTCGTGTTCGCGCCATCCTTCCGCGGTCTCCGCGTCAACGCCTCGCGCACCGCGATCCTCGGCTCCGCTCGCCTGGCCCGCAAGGCGCTCGACGCGACGCGGCTCACCGATCGGGTGAGATCCGGGTGGCGCGCGCGGCTCCGCATAGGATCATCCGCGCGATGAACGTGCGACGGACGGTCCGCCGGATGCCGACGATCGTCCGCAACGCGATCCGCGACCTGCGCTACGGCGGACTGCTCGGCGGCACGATCAAGACGAAACAGGCGCACCTCGGCGCGCACGACGTCGGTAACGCCGAGTACGACGAGCTGGCGCGCCTCTTCGCCTCAGTCTCGGTGGCGCCGGACGACGTGATCGTCGACGTCGGGTGCGGCAAGGGCAGGGCGATCAACTGGTTCCTCTCGCAGTACCCGCGCAACGCGATCGTCGGGATCGAGCTCGACCCGGACGTGTGCGCGCGCACGGCGAAGCGCCTGCGCCGCAAGCCCAACGTGACCGTCCTCTGCGGCGACGCAACCGAGTTGCTCCCCGAGAACGGAACGCTCTTCTACCTCTTCAATCCGTTCGAGGAGCCGGTGCTCGCCAAATTCGCCGAGGCGCTCCTCCGCGGAAGCGGCGACGGGCGCAGGGTCGTCTACTACAACTGCAAGTTCCTCGGGCCGTTCGAGGGCAACCCGCGGTTCGAGGTGACGCCGCTCGCAGGCACGCGAAACCACACCTCTGCGCTCGTCTACGTGAAGTAGCCCTCCGAGCCGCGTGCGCTGGCGTCGCGGTGGGCGCCGCGCAACCAGAGCACGATTGCGACCCAGGTCGCCCCGAACGCCACCGAGGAGACGAGCACCGCCGCGCCGCCGCCGGTGACGCCCCAGAGCTCACCGAAGAGAAGGATCAGCGGCAGCAACACGGCCACCTCCACCGCGTGCGCGACGACGCGCAGGCCCGGCCGCCCGATCGTGACCGGAAACGACTTCGTCCAGCCGAACACGAGCTGGATCGCGGCAGCGACGAGCACGAAGCGCGCTGCGCCCACGGCGGGCGCGTAGTCCTCGCCGAGCAGGAACGGCACGAGCCACGGCATGATCAACTCGGCCGGCAGCAGGATCGCGGCCATCAGGAGCGTCGACCAGATCACGTAGCGTCGCAGGCCGGCGATCACCGTGTCGAGCCGGCCGGCTTCCCAGTCACGGGTCTGCTCGGTGAGGAGCACCATGCGCACAGGCGCCGAGAGCACGGCGAAGGCGTACTGCGGCGCCTGCGCACCGCGGAAGAGGCCGACGTCGGTCGCCGTGCGCACGATGCCGAGCGCGAGCGGGGCGATCCAGGTGCGAAACGCGTCGAGCCCCGTGTCGAGCGAGCTCTGCAGGACGAACCTGATGAAGGGCCGCCTGTCCTCCCCGAGCGGCATCGGCGTTGCCTTCGGGAAGCGCCGAAGCGCGAGAAAGCCGACGCCGGCGATCGACGCGGTCGTCACGAGCTGGGCGATCAGCAAGCCCAGCACGGCCGCCGTCACGCCGTACGGCGCGCCTGCCGCGAGCCCGATCAGCCGCAGCGCCATGCCGTAGGCCAGGAAGAGGCCACGGATGTCGTAGCGGCCGCGCAGGATCAGCGGCACCGACGCCATCGACTCGGTCGACTGGAGGAACGGGATGGGCGCGGCAACGATCAGCGCGGCCGTGAGGCCCGCGCGCATCATGGAAGATCGTGCCGGCGAAGGGCGCCATCGCCGCGATCAGTACGCCGGCCGCGAACGAGGTGGCCGCCTCGAATGCGAAGGTCGCCCGAACTGCGCGATGGAACCGGCCCCAGTCCTCCTGCTGCGCGTAGCGAAAGCCGTACTTGACGAGCGCCTCGTCCGCCGTCAGCTCGATCAGCAGCGAGAGGAACTGGACGACGCCGATCACGATCGAGAAGCGCCCCGCGTCCCTCGGCCCGAGCACCCGGAAGACGATCAGGGTGCCGATGATGCCGAGGGCCGCAGAGGCGTAGACGCCGACCCCGGCGGTCAGGCGACGGCGGTTCGTGCTCACGACGGTCACGCCGGGCGCGGCGATGTCAGACCCACGCCGCGCAGAACAGCCTCCCGTACTCCCGCAGCACGAGCGAGGCGAGCGGGCCGGTCCGCTCGAGCGCGTACACGAGCCGGAAGCGCAACGCCCGGAACCCGGCGGCGCTGGGGCAGGAAGAACGGCCGCAGCTCGACCGAAGCGAAGCCGGCCGCGCGCAGGTCGGCGAGGATCGGCTCCGCGGCATGCGTGCGCGGCCGGAAGTCGAAGACGAACTTGCGCCTTGTGTAGCCGGCGACGTGGCGGAAGAACGCGAGCCGGTCGGCCGGTTGGTAGAAGGTGCGCAGGCAGAAGGTCGCATCCACCGGCTCGGCGGGCACGTACTCCTCGATCCGCCCGAGGCTGAACGGGATGCCGGGGTTCCGCGCGGCCGCGGCCTCGAGCATTCGCTCGCTCGCGTCGAGGCCCGCGTAGCGCAAGCCGTAGCCGGCGAGCGGGCGGGCCATGATCGCGTCGCCGCAGCCGAGGTCGAGAACGGTCTCGCCCGGCTGCAGACGGGGGCCGAGCTCCACGATCAGCCGCGCGCGCCGCTCCGCGTAGCGCGCCGGGTCGGCGTAGTCGTGGTCGGAGAAGCCGTCGGCGAGGCGGTCGTACTTGTCGACCATGCTCACGGTGCCCGCTCCAGCGCCGGCGAAGCCGGCACCTCCGCTCCTTCGGAGCCTCCGTCGAGCCTACGGCTCACAATGCCCGCTCCAGCGCCGGCGAAGCCGGCACCTCCGCTCCTTCGGAGCCTCCGTCGGCCTACGGCTCATGCCCGCTCCAGCGCCGGCGAAGCCGGCACCTCCGCTCCTCGGAGCCTCCGCGCTCACAGTGCGCGCAGCCTCTCGGGGTGCTTGCGAACGAACCGCGCGATACCCGCCCAGTGCCAGAGCGTGCGCCGTGTCAGCCAATGCTTGTCCGTCTCGGCCTGGTGCTCGTGCCGAACGACCGCGGCCGGGACGTACCACCGCTCCCAGCCCGACCGCATCGCCCGGTACTGGAGGTCGATGTCCTCGCCGTACAGGCGAAAGCCCTCGTCGAGGCCGCCGAGCTCGTCGAGCATCGCCCGGCGCAGGAGCAGGAAGCCGCCGAGCATCCAGTCGGCCTGCACGGGCTCGTCGGGAGGCGGCCCGTCGAGGTGAAAGTGGCGCTCCTGCGGCACGACCTTGCGCAGCGGCGTGCGACGAACGACCGTACCCGTCACGGTCGGGAAGCGCCGCCTGGAAGGCTGGAGCGTCCCGTCGGGGTACACCATGCGCGGACCCGCGACGCCGCAGCGCGGATGCTCGCGCATGAAGTCACCGAGCGCAGCAACCGCTCCCGGCTCGGGAACCGCGTCCGGGTTCGCTGCGAGCAGCGCCTCGCCGCTGCAGCGCGAGAAGCCGCGGTTCAGGTTCGCGGCGAAGCCGAGCGGCCGCTCGTTGTGGATCGCCTCGACGCCGGGCGGGACGGAGCCGGGAACGTTCGCGACCACGACCAGCTCGTCGACCTGCCCCTCGAGCGCCGGCAGCGACTCCTCGAGCTGCAATGCCTGCTCGTGCGAGACGACGACCGCGGAGACCCTCATCGGGCCAGCACCTGCCGGTAGACCGCGGACGGTGCGGCGGGCCGTCTCGGCCCACGAGAAGAGCTTCGCGCGCTCGAGACCCGCTGCGACCAGGGCCTCGCGCCCGTCGAGGGCACGCTGGACGGCCGCGCCGAAATCGCCGTCTTCGGCGTACACGGCCGCCTCGCCGGCGACCTCGCGCAGCGCGGGCTCGTCGGCGGCGACGGCTGGCGTGCCGCAGGCCAGCGCCTCGAGCACCGGCAGCCCGAAGCCCTCGTAGCGCGAGGGCAGCACCAGTGCCTCGGCGCCTCGGTAGAGGTCGGCGAGCTCGTCCTTCGACACGTAGCCGCGGAGCTCCGCGCCGCCCGCACGCAGCTCGCGGGCGAGCTCGGGCTCCTTCTCCGGCCCTGCGACGACGAGCGGTAGGCCGACGGCGCGGGCGGCCGCCAGCGCAGCCAGCGGGTCCTTGCGCCGCTGGATCGCGCCGACGAAGAGCAGGTAGGGAGCGTGTCGTGCTCCAGCCGGGCGGCGGTCGGGGAAGAAGGCGGCGTCGACCCCGTTCGGCGTCACCGTCACCTTCTCCGGCGGGACGCCGTACAGCTCGACCACGTCCCGCTTCGTCCGCTCCGAGACGACGAGCACGTGGTCGGCGCGCCGGGCCGCGCGCGGCACGACCACCTTGAACGTGGCCCGGTCGAGCCGGCCCATCGCCGAGGCGTCGCGCTCGAACGACAGGTCGTGCAACGTGACGACTGTGCGGCCCCTGAAACCGAGGGGCAAGGCGTGCTGAAAGTGGGCGAGCTCGGGCCGGAGGCGGCGGAGGAGACGCGGCAGAGACCAGGCCATCCGCGTCTCCTGGAGTCGGGCCGGCAGATCGATCGGCTCCACGCCCTCGGGAACGAGCTCGGGATGCCGCGTCACGGCCGAGAAGCGCAGGTCAGGCGCGACACGCGGCAGCTCGCGGAGCAGGTTCGAGACGTAGGTCTCATCGCCGGTGCGAGCACGGCCGAGCACGTCGGCGTCGATGAGGATCACGACGCGACCTCCTCGTAGACAGCGCGTGTCGCCCGCGCGACCTCGGTCCACGAGGCGACGCGACGCGGCTCTGGCCGGAACGCGCGGGCGATCCCGTCGCGGATCGAGGCCACGTCGGTCGGATCGACGTAGGTTGCGTCGTCGCCCGCGAACTCCGCCATCGCGCTGCCGGCGCTCGTGACGACGGGGCAGCCGCAGGCGAGCGCCTCGGCGACAGGGATGCCGAAGCCCTCGTAGAGCGAGGCGTACACGAGGCAGCGTGCGCCGCGGTAGAGGGTCGCGAGCTCCTCGTCGTCTACCTCCCCGAGCCGGACGATGTTGGCCGGCGGCTCGACGTTGCCCCAGCCGGACGCACCGGCGACTCGCAGCTCGCCGTCGACCGCGGCCGCAATTCGCGGCAGGTTCTTGCGCGGTTCGAGCGTGCCGACCGCGAGCACGTAGTCACCTTCAGCGCGCGGCCCGTCGGGGGTGAAGACGTCCTCGACCGCGTTCGGCACGACCCGGATCTTCTGCTCGGGCACGTCGAGCATCCAGATCAGCTCGCGCTTCGTGAACTCGGAGACCGCGATCACGCGCGACGCCGCCCGGACCACACGGGGGACCGCATGGCGTGAGTAGGCACGCGTCCACGGGTTGAACCACTGGGGGCGGCGCAGCACCGCGAGGTCGTGCACGGTCACGACGAGCGGCGTCCGCGACGAGAAGGGCCCGCGGAAGGTCGGGCAGTGGAGCACGTCCACGTCGTCCACGGCGAGGCGCGGGTACCAGAGCACGTCGGCGGCGAGCGTGCGCAGGCGCGACGTGGCCGGATACGAGACGCGGCTTGAGCGCGACCGGAAGGTGGTCGAGCAGCCCACGGACGTAGCGAGCCGTGTCCGGCGCGGGTCTGCAGGAGCGGCGTGGTGTCGATCCCTACGAGAATCGGAGGTACCCCTCGAGGAAGATTTCGCCGGTCTGCGCCCACGAGAAGCCGCGGGCGTGTTCGAGACCCTTTGCGCGCAGCTCGTCGCGGCGACCGAGCGCGTCGCGGATCGCGCCCGCTATCGCCTCGGGGCTCTCGGGGTCGGCGCGGACGGCAGCACCGCCGCAGGCCTCGTCCAGCGAGGGATGCGACGAGGCGACGACCGGAGCGCCGGACGCCATCGCCTCGGTGATCGGCATGCCGAAGCCTTCGAAGCGCGACGGGTAGACGACGGCCGCCGCGCCGCGGTAGAGGCGCGCGAGCTCCTCGTCGGTGACGCGGCCGAGCCGGACGACGCCGGGGCGATCGAGACGGGGCTGCGGTCCCCAGCCCTCGCCGCCGACGACGACGAGCGAGAGCGCCATCCTCGGCGAGAAGGGCGAACGCGTCCACCAGCGTGCCGAGGTTCTTGCGCGGCTCGAGCGTCGCCACCGTCAGCAGGTACGGGGCCGCCGAGATCGGCCGCCGCGCCGTCGGGGCGGTACTCGGCGCCGATCCCCGGATGCGCGACCACGACCCGCTCGCGAGGGAAGCCGAGCGTGACGGCCGTGTCGTCGGCGGTGAAGGCGGAGTTGGCGAACATCACGTCGCAGGTGCGGGCGGCGTTCCGGTACTTGCGCCCGTGCATCGAACGCGTGCGGCCGGTCACCCACTCGGGGAAGTGCAGCGGAACCAGGTCGTGGATCGTGGTCGCGCGGAGGCCCCGCCGTTGCGGCGGGTACATCCAGTCGGTGAAGTGCAGTACGTCGAACGCGCCGATGAAGCGTTCGGCCGGCGGCCAGCCGAGGCGCGACCACGCGGTACGCCAGCCATGCGCGCCGAGCAGGCTCACAAGGCGTAGCTCGACCGGGATCCCGTCGAGCGCCTCGGGGATCACCCGCTTCCCCTGTGGCGAGGTCGGCGCGAACGCCACCACCTCGTGGCCCTCGCGCTGCGCCGCCGCGGCGAGGCCCGCGAGCGAGCCGCGGATGTAGTTGTTGACGCCGGTGCGCTCGTGCGAGAGCGGCGACACGTCGAACGCGATCCTCACGCCCGGTAGTCGAACGAGAGGAAGTGGGCGCCGAGCGCGCGACCGTCCGAGTTGCCGGGAACGCGGCGGGACGGGACAGCGGTGCGTGCGACATCGAAGGTGACCGTGCAGCGACCGCCTGCCGGGTGAAGCGGGACGGTCAGCCTTGCCTGCCCGGTGGGAGCGATCCGGGCACGTCCGACAACCCGGCCCCGGTCACGGGCGACGACAACCTGGGCCTCCCTGAACAGTGACGGGTCGCTTCCGAGCAGCACGGACAGGCGGCCTCCGTGGCACTGCACGCGCTCGTAGGTGACGCGGCGGCGTGACCAGGTGTCGTTGGGGTACAGGCCCTCGACGTGGGTCAGCAGCGCGACCGGTCCGTTCACCCGGTAAAGCCGTAAGCCGATCAGCTCGTCGCTGCCGACCGGGCGCCCGGCGACGTCGACGGAGCCGTCGGCGAGGACGTACTGGGCGCTCACAACGCGCCCGTCCGCGACGAGGAACCCGTCGGAGCGGCGCTCGGCCGGCGTCGCCGGCAGGGGGTCCGGAGCAGGAGCGAGGTCGTAGACGGTGCCTACGCTCCGGCTGAAGAACTCGTTCATCCAGATCGCCTCCTGACCGGCCGGTCCCGTCCAGAGGACGGCGACCGAAGCGTCTCTCCCGACCGTGCGGTCGATCCAGTCGGGGTCGGCAACGCGGATGCCGGCCCAGAGCTTGCCGAGCGAGGCCTTGTGGATGCCGTGGCGGCCGTTCTCGACGAGGTACGTCGTCCCGACGAAGTACACGGCGACGAGCGCCGGGAGCAGGAGCGCGAGACGACGCGGCACGAGCACGAAGGCCGCCGCCGCAGCGAGCGCCGCCGCGAGCGCGACCCAGCGGACCTGGCCGAGCGTGATGTAGTGGTCCTGTACCCACCACCACGGCAGCAGCGCGAAGGTGTCCGCGATCGCGCTCGTCGTGATGAAGTGGCGGTAGGCGACGAAGAACGGCAGAGCGCCTGCGACGCCCGCGGCAATGATCATCGGCCGGCGGCGGCGAGAGACGACGCCGTCGGCGGCGAAGGCGACAAGCGCCGTCAGTGTGAGCGGCGCGAGGTAGAACATGTTTCGCTCCTCGATCTTGTCGACCGAGAGCTGTGAGGCGAAGACGGCGACCTCCGCGACGAGCCAGGCGAAGAGCGCGAGGGACGCTGCCGCGAAGGCGCGGGCCGCGGGGCTCGCCGCCCGCGGCGCGAGCCAGAGAGCGAGCAGCGCCGCGAACGGGATCACGCCGACGTAGAGATCGAACTCGGCGACGTGGTACAGGAGGAAGCGCAGGATCCGACCCGCGGAGTAGTCGCTCGTCGTCGCGGCCCGGTAGGCGCCGAGCAGCGAGAGCGGCGAGTGCCCGCGAGCGGCGGTCGCGATCAGCGCCAGCGCGGCGCCACCGACCAGGATCCCGTAGAGCGTTGCGTACTGACGGATCGTGCGCCACAGCCCGCGCCGTTCGATCGCCGCGAGCAGCAGCGGTGCCGTCGCTGCCGCCGGCACGAGCGCGACCGCCTGGGCACGGGTGCCGTACGCGAGTCCGCAGAGGGCGAGCAGGACGACCTGGCGCAACGGAGTCGGTTCTTCCAGCGTCGCGACCAACGCGAGTGCAACCACCAGGAAGAGCGGGTAGAACGCGTTCTCGGTCATGAGCGTGCCCGTGTAGAGCATCGACGGCACGAGCACCGTCAGTGCCGCGACGACGAGCGCGAGCGGCGGCTGGAGCAGGCGACGCGCGAGGTAGTAGGCCGGAACGGCGGCGAGCGACATCAGCACGGCGTTGATCGTCTTCGCCGCCGCGTAGGCGTCGGGCACGGACGCGAACAGACGCCACGCGGGAGCGATCAGGATCGGGTAGACGAACCCGTACCCGTTGCTCGGCACGTCGCGGACGAGGAACTGCCCGTGCGCCGCGAACGACTTCGCGAGCTCCGAGTAGACGATCTCGTCGATCATGATCCACGGCGCAACCATCCGCCGCTCGAGCGCGATCCGAACGGTGGCCGACAAGACGACGATCCCGGCCAGCCACAGCCAAGCCGGAACCGCCAACGCACGGGCGCGGAGCCCCGCGGCCGCGGTCACGTCCGTTACAGCCCGGCCTCGAACCGCCATGACCCGATGCCGATCCGCTGGAAGGTCACGTGACGAGCCCCGCCTCACGCGCCCGCGCCGCGAGCTCGGTCACGTCCTCGATCCCGACCTCGGCGGCGGCCTCGGCGATCCGCCAGAGGACGCCGTCCGTAACGGCGTCGCCGCCCGCGGCCTCTTCGAGCGCCGCCACGTATGCGGCTGCGACGCGCCCCAGATCGTGCTCGCGGCGAACGTACTCGCGCGCCGGCCTCACCGAGCTCGTCCTTCCGGTCGGCACGCCAGCTCGAGCGCCGCGGCGATCGTCGGCACCTCGTGCTCGTCGACCGGGATCTTCAGCGCGACGCCGTCGGGCAGCTCCGAGAACCAGCCGACGTCGGAGACGAGCATCGCCTTGCCGAGCGAAAGGCCGCGGATGACGGCACCGGACGTCTCGCCCATCGTCGGCGAGCGCAGGTTGACGAGCACGTCGCAGGCGGCCATCAGTGACCACAGTCGCTCCTCCGGCACGTACTCCTCTCGGATGAGCGCCTCGCCGCCGATCCCGAGCCGCTCGAAGCGCCGTTCGAGATCGAAGCGCTCGGCCGCCGCGCCGACGAGCAGCAGGCGCGCGCCTGGCCGCCGCTCGCGCAGAATCGTGAACGCCTCGAGCAGCTGCGGGATCCGCTTGTTCATGTTCAGGTTGCCGAAGCAGCCGACGAGCGGGTCGCCCTCGACCGCCGCGCGGGCACGACATCGGAGCCCGGCCACGCCGGATGCGGGATCCGCCAGAGCCGCCCCTCGTACCCGGCCGCGCGCGCCCGCTCCTCGACGTAGCGCGAGTGGACGATCAGCCCGTCGGCCAGGTCGAGCACCGTCGCCGGTGAGCGGGAAGCGCTCCGGCTCGGTCTCCCAGAGGAGCGGCAGCAGGTTGTCGAGCACGCCGAGCCCGAGCAGCCGCCCGGCCACGCCCCCTTCACGCTCCATCGCGTCGAGGTAGCCGCGCCCGTTCGCCGCGACCGATCGTGATCCCGGCGATCAGGTGGTGCAGCACGATCTCGTGCAGCACGACGACGCCGGGCCGCTGCGCGCAGCGCGTCGACGATCCAGCCGTGCGAGTCGGGGTCGTTGCCGACGTGGTAGAGCGCGACGTCCGCGGCCGGAGCGCGCTTGCCCGGCTCGGCGAGCACGACCTCCTCGACGCGCTCCTGCAGCGCCGGCAGGAGCAGCGCCGAGTAGTCGGCGATCCCCGAGCGCGACGGCGCGCAGCGGCGAGTAGTAGGCGACCTTCACGCGAGTACGCAAGTCACGCGAGCAGGCGTCGATGCAGGCGTCCCAGGTGACGCGCTCGGCGATCGGCTTGCCCGCGCGGCCCCACGCCTTCGCCTCGTCCACGTGGCTCCCGAGGTAGGCGCACGCTGCGGCCATCTCGCGGGGCTCGGGCGCGACGACGACGCCCGTCTCGCGGTCGCGCACGATCTCGAGCGGCCCACCCGCGTCGGTCGTCGTCACGACCGGCTTCTCGGAGAGGAACGCCTCGAACGGCACCATCCCGTAGTCCTCGTCGACCGGCGCGTAGAAGACGGCGAGGCAGCGCGCGTAGAGGTCGGCGAGCCGCTCGTCGTCGACCCTGCCCGGCGAACTCGACCTGCCCGTTCAGCCCCGAGGCGAGGCGCTCGAGCCGCTCGCGGTCGGGGCCGTCGCCGGTGACGACGATCCGGAGGGCTGAGTCGAGCTTCGCCGCCTCGATCAGCAGGTCGATCCGCTTCGCGCGGTCGAGCCGGTTGACCGAGAGGACGAAGCGCTCGGGCTCGGCCGTGCGGTAGGCGAGCTTCTGCGGCGGCGGCGGCAGGTAGGTCGGCATCGACGTCCGTGTAGCGCTTCAGCCGGTCGACGACGTTGCGCGAGATCGCGAACACCCGCCGCGCCTCGCCGAGCGCGACCCGGTCGAGCCGCTCGACCGCGAGCCGCGTCGCGCGGTCCTCGGGCGACTCGGAGAACTGCCCGAACTCGGTGCGGTCGTAGTCGTAGGCCTGCCGGAACTGGTGCGCGATCCAGGCGACCTTGTTCGGGTGGCGGACGCAGTAGGCGGGAAACTTCGTCGCGATCACGCGGTCGATCGGCCGACCGTCGGCCTCCTCGAGGTCGAGCAGCCGCCAGAGAAACGCCTGGTCGAGCACGCGCGTGCCCGGGTACCACTTGTACGGAACGGTCACCGTCTCGGCTTCGTGCCCGCGGACGCGCAGCTCGGCCGCGAGCTGGTCGGCCATCACCTCCGCGCCGCCGTAGACGAACGGCACCTGCGGCCGGCAGACAGCGATTCTCATTGCTCGAGCTGCTCGAGCCGCGCGATGCGCTCGTCGAGGTCGTCGATCAGCTTCAGCACGGCGTCGTTGTAGCGCGCGCTGGTCGGCGAACGGCGGCTCGACGTACCAGCGCATGAACCGGCGCAGGAAGAGCTTCACCGGCCCGGCCTTGCCGACGATCGGCCGGTCGGCCGAGACGGCCCACAGGCGCTCGGCCTGGTCGCGAACCGAGAGCCGAACCTGCGCGGGCGTGACGTCCGCGCCGCGCGGGGCCGCCGGCGCGCACCTCCTCCTTGAGCCGCTCGAACAGCGCCGCGACGTCGGTCGGCTCCTCGGGCATGGGCGAAAGTCTAGGGCGCGGGGGTTACGGCGCTGTTAGCGGCGCAGCGGCTCGGGCGACGGCCCGGGAGGTGCCGAGGAGCGACCGCTCCGGCGCAGGCGAGCACGAGGCCGAGCGGCGAAGGCCACGGCGTGCGGCGGCTGGCGCTGGGTCAGGAAGGGCGCCAGACGGCGGCCGGCACGGCCATCTCGAGGCCGAAGGCGACCGGGATGGCCCTCGTCGCCGCCCACATCTGGAGCGAGGTCATCTCGGCGAGCAGGGCGCCCCAGGCTCACCGCCGCGCAGGCGGCGCCCCAGGCGAGAGCGGCGAGCACGTGCCGGTCGGCGAGCGCCACGCCATCGATGTAGAGCTGGACAACCTGCTCGATCGCAGCGCGCTCAGTCGTAGTCTCGGTCGCGGACACGAGGTCACCTCCTGGTCGTTCGTGCCGCAGCCTGGCAACAGCTACTCCAGTCCTCGAGGCCGCACAAGCCCGGTCTCCCTCGCCTCAGCCACCATCGCGCCCGATGCCCAAGGTCATCAGGCGTCATTCCGCACACTGGCGCGTGCAACGGCGTAGTCCCGGAGGCCGCCGGCGGCGATTCAGGTGCCGACTACTCGTGGCCCGACGTGATCATCAGGATCGCGTAAACGACCACGACACAGCCCGCGACGAAGACGGCGATGAACAAAGGCCGGATCCAAACACGTGGCGCTCAGACATCACACCCGTCATGCCGAGTGCAGTGATGAGTCCTCTGATCAGTACCTGAATCACGCGCACCCGACACCGCGCGCGACTTCGGCACAACGGAAAGCCGACGGCAACCTCGCGCCAGTTACCGAAAACCGTATCGGCCGCAATCGCGCCACGTCCGCGCCGCCGTCCAGGGAGCGTCCAGTCCGGCGCGCGGAGGGCGACTCCTGCTGCGTGCGGAAGATCCCCGCCGCTCATCGGGACCCGCTGATGCGCCTGGCTGGATCGGCACGCTGCGTTGAACGAGCTGAAAGGGAGTCATGGAGGTTCAGGAGCTGCTTTCGGGCGCGCGCGACGTCATGAGCGTGAAGCGCGTCTACGGGGATCCCTACGAGAAGAACGGGCTGCACGGCGATTCCGGCGGCGACGGTCCGCGGCGGCGGCGGGGTCGGAGGGGTCGACGAGGACAGCGGTGAGTCGGGCAAGGGCGCGGCTTCGGGCTGATGGCGCGTCCGAGCGGTGCGTGGATCATCGAGGACGGGCGTGCGACGTGGCAGGCCGGCGATCGACGTGAACCGGATCGTCCTGGGCGGCCAGGTCGATCGCGTTGACCGCGATCCTCGTCACCGGCCGGGTCCTGCTCGCCCATTCACGGCGCCGTCACTCGCTGCTCGAGCTCGGTCTCGGACCTTCGGGTGCTCCGGCAGTTGCAGCGACGCGTACCGCAGTTCACCCGCTACCTGCGCGAGGTAGCGGGCTCGACTGCGCCCGGCCCTCGGCCGAGCGATACGCGGCCGAGCCGCCGACCGCCGACGGGCCGTACGATCGCGCGCATGGTCGGCATCTCGCTCCTCACGCTCGTGCCGGGCGAGCTCGGCGGCAGCGAGACGTACGTGCGCGAGCTGCTGCGCGGCGCTCGCCCGCGGCGGCGAGCACTACTACCGGGTGCTGCTGCCGCCGGTCGCGCCGGACGCGGCCGACGGGCTGCCGGCCGAGATCGCGACCGAGTACCTCGCGGCGCGGACGATCCCGAAGCGGCTCGTCGCGATGACGGCCGCGACCGCGCGGCCCGGGCCCGCTGCGCGCGCGGCTCGCGCGGCGCCGACGTCGTGCACTACCCGCTGACGCTGCGGATCCCGGCGGTGCGCGCCGAGCGTCGTGACGCTGCTCGACCTGCAGCACCTCGACCTGCCGCGGATGTTCTCGCGCTCCGAGCGCGCGTTCCGCACGGTCGCGTGGCACCGCTCGGTCCGCGGCGGCCGACCGCGTGATCACGATCAGCGCGTTCGTCCGCGACCGCGCGGTGCGAGCGCTCGGCCTCGACCCGGCGCGCGTGCGCGCCGATCCACCTCGGGATCGACCACGACGCTGCTTCCGCCGGGCGCCGGGGTCGAGCGCGAGCCGTTCCTGCTCTACCCGGCGCGCCGCTGGCCGCACAAGAACCACGAGCGGCTGTTCGAGGCGTTCGCGCTCGTGCGCCGCGAGCGGCCGGAGCTCCGGCTCGTGCTCACCGGCGGCGGGCACGACGGCGCCGGACTCCCGGACGGCGTCGACGTGCTCGGCGCAGGTGCCGTGGACGAGCTCGTCGGCCTCGATGCAGCGCGCCTCCGCGCTCGTCTTCCCGTCGCTCTACGAGGGCTTCGGCCAGCCGCCGCTCGAGGCGATGGCGTGCGGCTGCCCGGTCGCGCTGCTCGGACGCCGGCGTCGCTGCCGGAGGTCGTCGGCGACGCGGCGCGCCTGTTCGACCCGCACGACGCCGAGGCGATCGCGGACGCGGTGCTCGACGTGCTCGCCGCGCCGGCGGAGTGGGTCGGCGCGCGGCCTCGAGCGGGCGAGGCTCTTCTCGTGGGACGCGACGGCGCGCGCGACACGACGCCGTCTACGCGCGAGCTTCTCTGACCGAGCCGGCCGCGCGCGGCGTCGCGCCAACCGGCGAGCACGGCACGCGGCGGCCTCGCGCCGGTGCGGGTGCGAGACCGCCTGCGCGAGATGCGCGCCGACGACGACGCCACGGCGCAGCGCGCGCAGGCCGAGCGGCAGCGGGCGCGCGCCGCTCGGCGACCGACGATCGTGTTGCGCGGTCGAGTAGTAGAGGTTGGCGGTCGACGCGCGGCCGCCCGTCGAGGCCGACCCCTTGTGCCGCACGACGCGCGTCCGGGCACGAAGACGACCGCGAAGCCCGCGGCGCGGATGCGCAGCGACCACTCGACGTCCTCGACGTAGAGGAAGAGCCTCTCGTCGAGCAGGCCCGCGCGCTCGCGCCGCCGCGCGCGAGACCGCGAGCGCCGCGCCGTCGGCGCGGCCCACGTCCGCAGCTCCACGAAGCGGTCGGCGCACCGTGCCCGCACGCGGCCGGAGTAGCCGAGCCACGCGTTGAACGACGCGCCGGCGTACTGCACCGCTCGCCGTTCTCGATCGAGGATCGTGCAGGCGAGCAGGCCCGCGTCCGGCCGCGCCGCCGCGGCTCGCTCGAGCGCGTCCGGCAAGCCCGGCTCGGCGACGGCGTCGTTGTTCAGGAGCAGCACCCAGTCGGCGCCGCGCTCGAGCGCGCGGCGGATGCCGACGTTGTTGCCGCCCGCGAAGCCGAGGTTCTCGCCGGTGCGGATCAGCTCGACGCCGGGGAAGCCGCTCCTCGACCGCGCGGTCGGAGCCGTCGGTCGAGCCGTTGTCGACGCAGATCGTCTCGATCTCCCTCGAGCGAGGCGAGCGCCGCGGGCGTGTCGTCGCCGCCGTTCCAGTTGAGGACGACCGCGATCAGGTTCATTGCAGCGTCCGTGCGTAGGCCCACGCGGCGCGCAGGCCGGCCGGCCGCCACCAGAGGAGCGCGATCGCGTACAGCGCGAGCCCCGCGACCGCCGCCGAGACGGCGCCGAGCAGCGCGCTCGGGACGAGGAACGCGACCGCGGCGACGCCGCCGCAGACGACGGCCGCGATCAGGACCCCGCGCAGCGTCGCGACGAGCGAGTCGAGCGACCGAGCAGCGCCGCGAGCACGAGCCCGGTCGTGATCGCCATCCCGCCCGCGATCCCGGCGAGGCCGAACGCCTCGCGCATCGCCCACTCGATCGGCACCTGCACGACGAGGGCGGCGATCGCCAGCAGCGGCAGCTCGCGCGCCCGTCCGCGCACGAAGAGCAGCGGGAACGTCACCGACACCGCCACCGACACCACCATCCACGGCGCGAGGTAGACGACGAGCCGCCCGAGCTCGGCGCCCGTCGGCCCGGAGTAGGCCGAGCCGAGCACGCGGTGCGCCAGCGGCTCGCCCGCGAGCGCGAACACGCCGGCCGCGGCCGCGACGAGGGCGAGCGAGAGCCACGACGCCGCGACGACGTGCCGGGCGGTCCG
>CAVVQY010000004.1:0-23880 GCA_963750545.1 uncultured Actinomycetes bacterium
ATCAGTCTGAGCGTCAGCAGTCTCGGCGCCCAGACGAAGAACAGCACGAGGAGCGCGACCCAGCCGGGCGTCACCGCCGGTCTCGCCCACGAAGGGCTGTCCTTCAGCTCGGCGAGCTCGACGAGCCGGAGCAGGATCAGCCCGTACATCCCGAACAGGGCGGCCGCGTAGCGCACCTGGTCGCTCTGCGAGTCGGGAGCTCGAGACGCCAGGCGCGCACGTGCACGACTTGGAGGACACGGCCGAAGCCGAGACCGAAGAACAGTGCGCTCGCGACGGCGAGGAGCGCCGTGCTGAGCTCGTGCGTTCGGCTCTGGAAGAGCACGCTGCGCAGGAGCGTGGCCGTCTCGTTCGAGAGCCCGTAGTGGTGGACGAGGTGATCCGCGAGCGCGCGAGGGTTCGAGTCGAGGTACTCCTCCATCACGATCAGCGCCGGCAGGATCGCGGTGAGGAAGTACAGGGAGAGACGAGTACCCGGGAAACAGACCTAATAGAAAAAGCCCCGTTACCAGGACTTTTTCCGTAGCAGGCCTGTAAGCCGGAGTACGGAAGGCGATCCCCCAGCGGGGGCCGGAAGGCTGCCCAAAGGAGGATCGATGAAGAAGAACGGGAGACCGGAACTCGGCGATTTCCTGCGCTTTTGCCGGTCGGAGCGGCGTCTTGCCCGATGACTTGCTCGGCGTTACGAGCGTGACGTTTCGGCTTGTCTGGCTTACCTGCAGCGTGAGGGCGTCGCACTCGCGGAGGCAAGGGTGACGCACCTGTGCGCCTTCCTCGCCGAGGAGCAGGAGCGGCGGCCGGCAGTGTCGAGCCAGGCGCGGACGACCGCCGCGCTGAAGTGCTTCTTCCGCTTCCTCGTCGAAGAGGAGCGGCTGCTACGCGACCCGGCACGGCCGCTCCGGACACCGAAGAAGCCGGAGATGCTTCCCGACGTCCTGACGATGGACGAGCTCGAGCGGCTGCTCGCCCAGCCCGGCCGTACCGACCTCTGGGAGCGGCACTTCCCGGGCAAGCCCGAGCGCGATCGGCTGCTACTCGCGCTGATGGCCTACGGCGGCCTTCGCCGAGGTGAGCTCGTCGGGCTCGACTGGGACGATGTCGATCTCACCCGGCGCCTCCTCCGCGTACGAAAGCGAAGGGCGGCGGCAGCGGACGATCCCGATCCACCCGGCGCTCGTGCGCTGATCGTTGCTACTACGAAGTCCGCCAGCCGCTCATCGAGCAGGCCGTGTTCGTGGGCGTGCAAGGCGGACGTCTCCAGGTCAGAGTTGCCCAGGTCTTCGCCACTACGCCGAGGCGAGCGGGTCAACGAGCGCAAGCGCGTCACGCCGCACACACTCGGCACGTGTTCGCCACGGAGCTGCTGAACGCAGGCGCGAACCTGCGCCAGATCCAGGAGCTGCTCGGCACAAGCATCTCGACTCGACGCAGCGCTACACGCGCGTGAACGCACATGAGCTCCGCGGCGCGATCAAGCGGCTGCGCTGGGTTGGCTGACAATCTCAGGTGAGTGCGATGCCGAGCAAACCGAGCGCAGCTCGCAAGTCCGCGTCATCGGCTTCGATCACGGTGGACATCGTCGTGACGAACGGGCTCGCCGCATCGGGTGCGGGCTCGAAGATCGCCCAGTTGAGGACGTCGTCGCCGAGTCGCGACCGATAGCGGATGCCCGCGAATGCTTCTTGATCGTCGCGCTGCTCGTACACGAAGCGCGACACGTGCTGCGTGAACACGCGCGGTGCTCCGAGTCGGATCGTTGCCGCGTCGATCTCGCCGAACCCGTAGCGAATCGCGCTCGCCGCAAGCGCGGTCCGGAGCGTGGCGAGCGAGCCCGTATCGCCCACGTCGACGAACCGTCCCGCGACCGTTGCCTCGCCGAGCGTGCGCTTGTCGAGCCAGGCTCGCGGCAAGGCAGGCGGCGGCTCGTCGTCGCCTTCGATCTGCTCGAGTTCCGCGAGCACCTCCAGATCCGGCCGGAAGCGGGCAAGGGTCTCGAGGAAGGCGCCGATCCGCTGCGACGACGCGTAGAGGACGCGGTAGCTCGCCGCGGGATCGTCGTATCGGTTACCGAAGGTCCCGTCCGGTCCGGCGTACGACCAGTCCGCGCCACGCCCACGGATCGGGTCGCCTCCCGAGCCGGTAAAGCCGTCCGTCGGGCTCGACGGACGCGAGGCCGCCTCTCATCCGCCGACGAGGAACGCGCGCTCGGCGGCGATGACCTCGGGGCCGACCTCGTCGATGTCGCCCTCGCGGAGCAAACGGGCGGGCGAGCGGTCATCGAGTTGGGGGTTCAGCCCCTGGAACCACGCGCGTGCGACCTCCGCGCCGTCGACCTCCGCGATCGCCTCGGCGACCTGGAACGCGAGCCGGAGCCGACGCTGGACCGCCTCGCTCGGCTCGCGGACGCCGTCCGCCCACTCGTTGACCGCGCGCGTCTCTTTCACGGAGCCCACGTAGGCGCAGAGCTTCAAGCCGAGGATCTCGCGCAGCGCCGCCACGATCTCCGGGAAGCTGGAGCGAACGGCCCGGATGTGGGCTGCGTAGTCGGGGCGGGCGACTGGGTTGACTGCCATCGGCATCGCCTCCTCATCCCAGATCATGCCACACATAGTAACCCATGTCAATCACAGATTGAATCACATCCGTGAAGGCAGGGATTACCCAACGCCCGGATCGGCAACCACGGCGGACTCGCCGAAGTCTCAGGTAGTACTCAGGCTGCGAGCTCGTCGCTCAAGCCGAGCTCGCTCCGTAGCCGCGAGACGTCCGGTGCCGGCTCGCCGCGGCGGCGGGCCCGTTCGGCAGCCGGCACAGCCAGGAGGCCGCGCCGGGCGACCGCGCCGGGCGGTTCCACGGAGACCGCAGTCAGCCCGCCCCGAGGTGAGCCTGACGAGTCGCCGGCGAATCGGACCCATAGAAAAAGCCCCGTTTCCAGGGCTTTTTCCGTAGCAGGCCTGTAAGCCGGATTCTGTCTTGGGTGACCATCCCTCTTGGCGGCTACCCGGGCCCTGGGCGGGCAGCCTCGTGACGGGCCCTGTTCGCCTTGCACCGGACGGGGTTTAGCGAGCCGCCGTGTCGCCACGACGCTGGTGGGCTCTTACCCCACCGTTTCACCCTTACCGCCGGCGTCTCCGGAGAAGCGTTACGCCGGAGGCGGTTTGCTTTCTGTTCCACTTTCCGTCGGCTTTCGCCGCCTGGCTCGCGCCAGCGTCCTGCCCTTCGGTGTCCGGACTTTCCTCGAGCCTCGCTCGCGCGAAGCCCGCGGTCACCCGGCCTGCACGGCGCATTGTAGACCCGAATGGGTCCGCGCCCTTCTGGGCATTGTCCCGGCAAGGGCAGGGTTGTAGGTTCGCTCTGACCGCACATCGAAACACCGGAGGCAGACCTGAAAGACGTTCTCGCCGGCGCGGCGTCGGCGGCTCTCCCCATCGTCTGCGCCAGGGGCTCGAGCGCAGCGCAGCGGACCCCGGAGCCGCGCACGCGGTTGCGAGAGCGATTCGGTTATCCGACCACCGAGGAGGCAAAGGTGAGAAATGAGAGGAGAAGACCGCCGCGTGCGCTCGTGCTCGGCATCGCACTCGTCGCACTCGTCGGCGTCGCGTTCGGGAGTGCGACCGCCAAGCCGAAGGAGGACGGCTTCTTGACGACAAAGCCGGCGCTGCTCGCACCGGTCGCGCCAGGCGTCGAGGTGAAGCCGCTATTGACCGTCGGAGACATGGTCGGTGGCTACAAGTTCGAATCGATCCCGGACGGGATCGCGATCGACGAGCACGACGGCCATGGAAACGAGGGACACGGGGTCGACGTGTACCTCAACCACGAGCTCTCCATGGTGCCGTTCCCGGCCACGCGCAGCGACTTCACGAACTCACTGCTCAGCAAGCTGACGCTGAACGGCAAGACGGGAGCGGCACTCGCCGGGAGCTACGCGATCCCGAGCAGCGCCAACTATCAGCGCTTCTGCTCGAACTTCCTCGTCTCGAAGGAGCAGGGGTTCAAGGACGACCTCGTCCTGATCGGCGAGGAGGCGCGCGACTGGGTGAACCGGACCGGCGCTTCCTGGCCCGCGACGCCGTTCGCTCCCGGGGCCGAGCAGGCCGGCGTCGTCGTGGCCTACGACGTCGAGTCGGGCGCGTACCGGTCGATCTACGGCATGGGCCGGTTCAACCACGAGAACGCAGTCGCCCTGCCCGACTTTCACAAGCCGGTGATCCTGTCGGGCGACGACACCTTCGACGCGCCGGCATCGCAGCTCTACCTCTACACCGCGAAGGACGGCGACGCCGTCTGGAACGACAAGGGACGGCTGTACGCATTCGTCTCGGACGACCTTGCCGTCAACGACTACGGGGACATCCACTCGGGCGACTCGATCTCGGGCCACTTCATCGAGGTGCCGCGGATGATCGCGACCGGGAAGAAGCTCGACGGCACCGAGGTGCAAGGCCGCCGACTTCGGCTTCCCGGCACCACCGTCCGGCGTTCCCGACGGGCCGCAGTGGGTACTCGAGACGTGGAGCAACATCAGTAATGCCTTCCAGTTCATCCGGATCGAGGACATCGCCTACGACCGGCACGACGAGAACGTGGTCTACCTCGCCGACACAGGCGAGCCCAGGGCAGTCCCGAACCCGGCCACCGGCAGGCTGGGGCGCGGCCCGTCCGGGACGCAGGGTCCGTACCCGAACGGGCGGATCTTCCGGCTCGTCCTCGACGAACATGACCCGCTCGAGGTCGAGAGCCTGTCGATCCTGCCGAACGCCGACTTCGACCTCGGCGGCTACGGCAACGTGAACGTCACGCACCAGCCGGACAACGTCGAGACGACGAAGAAGGCGCTGCTGATCACGGAGGACCCGGGTGCCCATAACCAGGGCGGCACGGCAGCCCGCGTCTGGCGCTACGACCTCGAGACGCAAGCGGCACCCGAAGTGGTCCTGCGTGTCGACCACAGCTCCGACCCGACGACGCCGAAGCAGGCGCTCGGTAACTGGGAGTCGAGCGGGATCGTCGACGCCTCCGACGCGTTCGGGAAGAACATGTTCCTGATCGACGTGCAGGCGCACGGCTGGGAGGTGGAGACGCAGACGAATCCCACCCCGCCGAACTACGCCCGCGAGAACGGCCAGCTCCTGCTGGTCAAGATCCCGAACACGTAGCGCACGAGACGACGGGGCGGCCGGCTGGGCCGCCCCGTCGTCGTCATCCGCTACGGCTTGGGGACGATCCGGTCCAGGGCCGGAACGGGGATCCCAAGCCGGGTTCGCCGCGAAGTAGTCGATCATCGAGTCGATGTCGACAGCCCCGCCGAGCGCGTTCGGTGCCCTCGTTGAACACCGTGAACCCGTCACCGCCCGCTGCGAGGAAGCTGTTCATCGTCACGCGGAACGTCATGTCCGGCGTCACCTCGACGCCGTTGACCGACATCTTGCCGATCTTGTCCGCGCAGGCCGGCGCAGCCCGGTTCTGCTCGTACTTGAACGTGGACGAGATCTGCAGGATCGTCCCGCCCGACGGTGCCGTGCCGCCGCAGCCCTGGAACTGCTGCTGCAGCAGCCGCCGGAGCATGTCGCCGGTCATCGTCTTCGTGACGAGGCTGTTCCCGAACGGCTGCACCGTGAACGCCTCGCCGTAGGTGATCTCGCCGTCCGACTCATTGCCCGCCTTGAAGGCGAACGGCATGTCGGCGCGGATGCCGCCCGGGTTCATGAACGCGAGCTTGGCCTCGCCGAGACCGACTGGCGCGGTGGAGGCGAGCTGCGCATCGGCGATCACGTCACCGAGCGTCGACTCGCCGAGGTTGGGCGATCACGCGTCCGGGTGAGGTCGCCCTGGATCTTGCCGATCACCTGGTTCGCGAGCGGTGCCGAGGCGGTGACGTACTGATTGACGACCGCCGCGACCGCCGGGTCCTCCTTCGACAGGTCGGGCTGCCGAACGGTCGAGCTGCTGATGCGTAGGTTGAGCGCGTTGTCGACGATCGTGTTCTCGGCGCTCGCCGCCATCAACTCGCCCGACCTGTCGTCGATCGTGAGCGTGATGTCACTGAGGATCCGCCCGAACGAGGCGGCGCTCGTGATCAGGCGGGTCACGCCGCCCGCAGTGATCGTGCACCGGTACTCGTTGTGCGTGTGGGCCGACACGATCACCTTGATCGCGGGGTCGAGCCGGGTCGCGATGTCGGCGATCGGACTGCCGGCGAGATTGCCGGCGCACCCGTTGATGGCCGCCGTGCCGGATCTGGCCGCCGCCCTCGTGGATGACGAGTACCCACGTGCCGACGTGCTTCGTCCTCTTGTCCTCCACGATGGCGTTAGCCGCGTCCGCCTCGTCCTCGAAGGTCAAGCCCGCGACGCCCGTGGGAGTGACGATCGTCGGGGTGGACTCGAGCACCTCGCCGATGAAGCCGACCTCGAACGTCCTCCCACTGTCCGACTTGAACTGCTTGGTCGCGTACGCGGGGAAGAGCGTCTCGCCCGTCGCGTCCACGACAACGTTCGCAGCCAGATACTGGAAGTTGGCGCCCGGGAAGACGTTCGTGGTCGTACCGTTCGGCAGAGCGTAAGGAGCGGCGGTGCACCCATCGACCGGCTTGCAGCCTCCGTTCTGGATGCGGAGCAATTCGGCACTGCCCTTGTCGAACTCGTGGTTCCCGACCGAGGCGAAGTCGACGTTCATGAGGTTCGTCGCGACCGTGATCGGCTCCTCGAAGAAGAGCCCGTTCGCAAGCGGGCTGGCGCCGATGTTGTCGCCGCCGAAGATGGTCGCCTCCTGCTCGCCGTACAGCGCCTGGCGGTCCTTCACCGCCTTGGCCAGATAGGCCGCACCGCCGGCGAAATGCCCGTAGATGTTGTTGCCGGCTGCTTCGAGGTTGCCGTGCAGGTCGTTGAACGCGAGTAGGTGGATGTCGGTCGTCCCCGCCTTCTCCGGCTTCGCCGGCTTCTCCGGCTTCGCCGGCTTCGGCGGCTTCACGGCCTTCGCGTTGTAGGTGACCGAGACCTGGTCCGAGAGCGACCTCGCGCCGGAGATGACGACCTTCGCCCCCGCGGGGTTCGGCGAGGCGAGTGGCGCGCCGAGGACGACGCCCACTGCGACCGCCGCCATCGCGATCGGCAACGCCCAGTTCCGGAACCACTTTCGTCTGAAGATGTCTCTCATGAATCCGCCCCTCCCCTGTTTCGCGGTACGCAGAATGAGAACGCCGTCAATGCTCTCACGTTCGCTCCGGAGATGCACGACGTTTCAGTTACGCGCTCATGGCAGTCCGGTGAACGCCCTCTTCGATCGAGAGGCGTCGTCATTCCTCTGCTCGAGCCGGTGCTACCCTCGCCGCCCATGGCGAAGGCGGTCGGCGACGAGGTTGCCGCGAGCGGGGCAAGGCCCGACAAGCTTGGCGGACCGCACGATCGCGGGGCGGTTCGGGGTCAGACAGGCATCGCCATCGTGCTGTTGGTCGTGGTGGCGGCAGCCGCGCTGCGTCCCGTCCTCGAGCGGCTCCTCGACGATCCCGCCGTCGCGCACTGGGCCACGATCTTCGTCGCGATCACCGTGGCCGCAATGCCGTTTCTCGTGCTCGGCGTCGGCGTCAGCGCTGCGATCGCTGCGTTCGTTCCCGCGGGATTCCTCCCGAGGGTCCTCCCTGACCGGCCCGGGCTGGCGGTGCCGGTGGCCGCCGTGGCGGGGGCTGCCCTGCCGGGATGCGAGTGCGGCTCGGTGCCGATCGCCGGACGTCTCGTTCAGCGCGGCGCACCGCCCGCCGCCGCGCTGACGTTCTTGCTCTCGGCGCCCGCGATCAATCCGATCGTGCTCATGTCGACGGCGGTCGCGTTCCCGGGTCAACCCGACGTGGTCGTCGCACGGCTGGCAGCGAGCTTGCTCGCCGCGACCGTGGTGGGCCTCCTCTGGGCCAGGTTCGGCAGAGACGACCTGCTCGACCGGGTCCGCAGAAGGCACGTCCACGAAGGCCGGCCGCTCACCGTCCTGGCATCGACCGCCCAGCACGACCTGCTCCAGGCCGGAGGCTTTCTCATCGTCGGAGCCGCGACGGCCGCCACCCTCCAGACCGTGGTGCCGCGGAGCATCCTCGATACGGTCGCCGGGTCCGGTCTCTTCGCCGTCCTCGCACTTGCGACGCTGGCGGTGGTGATGGCGATCTGCTCCGAAGCGGACGCGTTCATCGCCGCCAGCCTGACGCAGTTCTCGATGACTGCCCGCCTCGCGTTCATGGTCGTCGGCCCGATGGTCGACGTGAAGCTGATCGCGCTCCAGACCGGCACGTTCGGAGGTCGCTTCGCGATTCGGTTCGCGCCGTTGACGTTCGTCGTCTGCGTGGCTTCGAGCATCGTCGTCGGGTGGTGGCTGCTGTGACCGTGGCCGGCGGGACGATCAGTCTGATTGTCGGTGCGGCGATGCTCCGGCTCGCGCTGACGCACACCTACCAGCGCTACGTCCGCGTCGAGATGGGCCCATTCCTCGCACTCGCGGGCGCCGCGGTGATCGTGCTCGGACTGCTGACGTTGGTCTACGTGCTGCGCCAGGGCCGGCAGCCCGCGACGCACGATCACGACCACGACGACGAGCGCGTCGGTGTGGGCTGGCTGCTCCTCGCGCCGATCGCGGCGCTCCTGCTCGTAGCACCTCCCACGCTCGGAAGCTACGGAATCGACCGAGGCGGCACGGTCGACGTTCGCGCAGGCGCACCGGTCTTCATGCGATCCCCCGCCGCACCGGTCCGGTCCCGATGACTCTGCTCGAATACGGTCAGCGTACGTTCGACCACGGCGGGACGAGCTTCAACGGAGCGCTGGTGCAGCTCACCGGCTTCGTGGTCGACGGCGAGTCCGGCGCCTTCCGGCTCGCGCGCTACCAGATCGCCTGCTGCGCCGCCGACGCGACACCGGTGGTGGTGCGCGTGGTCGGCACCGCAGGCGACGTCCTACCGCGCGACGAGTGGGTGACCGTGACCGGCATGTTCAAGAGGGGAGCCGGTGACCTGCCGGAGCTCGCCGCCACGAGCGTCGTCGAGATCGGCGCGCCCGAAGACCCCTACGAGTGAGAGGCACACGCGCTCGAGGAGAGCGGCTCCCACGGCGGACGCATGGGGAGCACCGACCCTGGCCTTGCCGACCTCGTGTCACCCGACCCGCGCGTCGACCTCCGCCTCCGGCTGGGCGGCGAGGGCGGCCTCGCTCCCGAGCTGACTGCCGCACTCCGGGCAGAAGACCACGTCGTTGCGCGCGTGCATCACGAACTCGCCGCAGGCCAGGCACTCGAGCGACGCGCCTCGCAGCAGCGCGGCGAGCTCCTGCTCGAGCGTGCGGTGAAGCGGAGCGACGACACCCATCCTGAACCCGCCGCTCATCGTCAGAGCTCCCGGAACACTCCCACGACCCGTCCCAGGATCTGGACGTGCCGTGCGTAGATCGGCTCGAGCGCGCGGTTCTCGGGCTGGAGCCGGATGCGGTCGGCCTCGCGATAGAACGTCTTCACGGTCGCCTCGTCGGCCCCGTCGTCGTCTCCCGCGAGCGCCACGACGATCTCGCCGTTGCGCGCGTCCTGCGCTCGCTGCACGATCACGAGGTCGCCGTCGAGGATGCCTGCCTCGATCATCGAGTCGCCCTTGACGCGGAGCAGGAAGTCGCCCTTCGCCCGGCTCGGCATCGGCACGTAGTCCTCGATGTTCTGCTCGGCCAGCAGCGGCCCGCCGGCGGCGATCTCGCCGAGAAGCGGCAGGTGCACCACGTCCGCAGCGGCGCCGGCGGCTGCGGCGGTCTCGCGACGCTCGCGCCCGATCAGCTCGAGCGCGCGCGGCTTCGTCGGGTCTCGCCGCAGCAGTCCCGCGCGCTCGAGGTTGGCAAGGTGGGCGTGCACCGTCGAGGGCGAGGCGAGCCCGACCTGCTCGCCGATCTCGCGCACGGTCGGCGGGTAGCCGTGCCCGTCGACGTACTCGACGAGGTAGTTCCAGATCTGCTGCTGCCGTTCGGTGAGCTGCCCTTCGGTACCCATCGCCCCTCCGCGCTCGACGTCGTTGATGTGAACCGTGTTGACGAACGTGTGTTCGCCAAAAGGGTAGAGACTCCTGCGGACGCCGTCAACGCGCCTCCAGGCGGCGAGCAGCTCGGCTTCCTTCTCGGGCCGCATGCCGGCCTCGCCGATCGTCGATGCCGCTCGCGAGCGTCGCCGGGTGCGGCGTTCTCGCTCGCCCACGCGAGCGTGTCGGCCACGGTCTCCTCGAGCGGCCGGAAGCGGAGGCCTGCGGCGACGGCACGCGACACGTCGACCTGGAGCACCGATGCCTCCTCGGGCGCAAGCCAGAGCGGCAGCTCCATCCACGGCCCAGCGCCGTGCTCGAGCAGGAATTCGTCGGTCACCCAGACGAGCTCGGCGTCCGAGCCCGACGCGGCGCAGCACGTCTCGAGCAATGAGCCCATCGAGACGCGCGGCTCCGGCCGGTTGCGTTGAAGTCGCCGACGACCCGCTCCTCGGCAACGAGCACGAGCCACTCTCCGAGGTCGCGTACGTCGACGAGCTGCACGATGCGGCCCGGATCGCCCGGCGCCAGCACCTCGCCGCCACGCGCCACGCGTACCGGCCAGTAGGTGAACCGGCCGGTCGGATCGTGCGGCCCGACGATCAGCCCGGCACGCACGTTGGTGAACGCGCCGTCGAAGACCTCGCGGACGACGTCCTCGCACCCGGCCTTGAGCGCCCCGTACGACTCCTCGGTCACCGTCTCGGTCGCCTCCGCAAGGACGGCCCGCCGCGCGGATTCGTCGAACCAGGGCGGAAGCGGAAAGTCGTAGACGGAGATGCTCGAGACGAAGACGTAGTGGCCGACGGCCCCGCGCAGCAACTCGGCGGAGGCGCGCACGATCCGAGGCACGTACCCGGACGGATCGATCACTGCATCCCAGGAGCGCCCAGCAAGCGCCGAGAGATCCCCGTCCCGATCCCCAACAAGCCGCTCGACGCCGGGAAAGAGCTCAGGATTCGTCCGCCCCCGATTGAACAAGCGTCACCTCGTGCCCACCGGCAAGCGCGGCATCGACGACCGCACGTCCGAGGAACTTCGTCCCACCGAGAACGAGCAACCTCATGCCGACTACCTACCACGCGTCTGCGTTCTCGCGGGCTGCCGGCGTGCACACGAGCCCCACCGCGAGTGCGGGCTCTGCCCGTGCTCGCCCACCCAGCAGCGGCCAAGTGTCGGAGAGGGGGCCCGCGGGGGAGAACCGGAGGTTCTCCCCCGCGCTAGCAATGCGCTGGAGAGGACTTGAACCTCCACGCCCCTAAGGGCACAAGGCCCTCAACCTTGCGCGTCTACCAATTCCGCCACCAGCGCGTGGGCGGCCCGCAGTGTAGCCGCCGCCTACGCGATCGGCGCGAGCTCCCGTTCGAGCGTCGCGCGCTCGTCCTCGAGCCACGGCGGCAGCGAGAGGCTCGTGGCCGAGCGTCTCGGCGGCTCGTCGACGAGGAAGCCCGGGCCGTCGGTCGCGATCTCGATCAGGATCCCGTCCGGCATGCGGAAGTAGATCGAGCGGAAGTACTTGCGGTCCTGGACGGCGGTCGGGCGCAGGCCGATCTCGCCGAGCCGGGCGAGCCAGATCGCCTGCTCGGCGTCGTCGGCGGCGCGCCAGGCGACGTGGTGGGTGATGCCGGCGCCGACCAGCGCGGTCTCCTCGGTCGGCGCCCCGAACGAGATCGGCGCGTCGTCGTCGACAGGCCCGGCGTACAGGAGCCGGGTTCCCGAGCGCGACGACGTCGTGCAGGGCCGGCCGCTCGCCCGGGAAGCACGCGCAGCCGCAGGCCGTCGGGATCCTCGACCTCCCACTCGGTCTGCGACGAGCGGGCTGACGAGGCCGATCGACTCGAACGTCCCGCGGCCGAGCCGCCCGCGCTCGGCGCGCGGCCATTCGAAGAACGTGAGCAGCGAGCCCGGCGAGGCGTCTCGTCGCCGAAGTAGAGGTGGTAGCTGTGCGGGTCGTCGAAGTTGACCGTCTTCTTGACGAGCGAGAAGCCGAGCTCGTCGCGGTAGAAGTCGACGGTGCGCTGCGCGTCGGAGCACACGCACGTCACGTGATGGAGCGACGCGAGCGCCACGAGCCATCTAACTACGCCAGCAGGCGGTAGATCAGGATCGTGTTCGTGAAGAACAGGACCGCGACGACGGTCGTGACGCGCGTCAGGTTGCGCTCGACGATGTGCGTTCCGCCCTGCGAGGTCGGCGTGAAGCCCATGCCGCCGAGGCCGGCGTCGCGCCCGGAGTGCATGAGGATCAGAGCGATGAGCGCGGCCGAGATGAGCACGTGCAGGACGGCGAGGAACCGGGAGCATCGGCTGAAAGCGTAGCCGAGCGTCCGTCCGGCGTCCGGCGCGCTCGCGGCGTAACGTGTGCCGCCGTGGACGAGGCCGAGGCTCGCGCAGCAGATCCAGAAGCTGCTCCTGACCGGCGACAACCGGCTCAAGCAGGGCGTCGACCCGGCGAAGGTGCGCGAGAGCTACGAGCAGGCGCTCGCGCTCGCGCGCGAGGCGGGACTCGAGGAGCGGGTGCGGCCGCTCGTCGAGATCAGGCTCGCCGATCTCGAGCAGCTCGCTCGAGAATCCACTCCACCCGCTCGGCCTGAAGCCTGACGTCGTGCGCGGCGGCGGCCGCGCGCGCGGCCTCGTTCGGGCTCGGCAACGCGGCGGCCGCGCTCGAGCGCGCGCGCGAGCTCGTCCACGTCGAGCGGGTCGACGAGGATCCCCGCCTCGGGCGGGACGAACTCGGGCGGGCCGCCGAGTCGCGTCGCGACGACCGTGCGCCCGCACGCCATCGCCTCGAGGATCGACTGGCCGAACGGCTCGAGCAGCGACGGCGCGCAGACGACGTCGGCGGCGGCGAGCCAGCCGGGCACCTGCGTCGTGCGGCACGCGCCCGACGACCCGGACACGCTCGCGACCCTCGAGCGCGCTGCGCAGCGGCCCGTCGCCGACGAAGGTGAGGCTGCCGCGGCCGAGCCGCGCGAAGGCGTCCGCGAGGCGGACGACGTTCTTGCGCTCGGTCAGGCCGCCGACGCGCGACGAAGGCGGGCCGTTCCGCGCGGAGAGTGGCATCGCCGGCGCGCGCCTGGAGTGGAAGCGCTCGAGGTCGACGCCCGAGTCGACGACCTCGGTCTTGCCGCGCGCCTCGGGCAGCTTCGTCTCGAGCTCGCGGCGCAGGTAGTCCGAGACCGCGATCACGGTCGTCGCGCGGCGGACGACGCGCCGCGTGAGCGCGGCGACGCCGGGCAGCGAGCCGACGTTGCGAACGTCGCGGCCGTGCGCGGTGACGACGAGCGGCGCGTCCACGCTCGCCGCGATCAGCCCCGACGGGACGAGGAAGTGCGCCCAGACGACGTCCGGCCGCTGCGCCGTCGGCGACCTTGCGCCGCAGCTCGAGGAAGCGCCGCTTGCCGCCGCCGCGGCGGTCGAGCACCGCGAGCTCGAGCTCGTGCCCACGGTCGCGCAGCGCGCGCTCCATCTGCGCGACGAACGTGCCGAGATCCGGGTCGGCCGGCCCGGGATACATCTGCGAGACGAGCAGGATCCGCAACACGCCGGACGCTACCGGCGGGAGTGTGGCGAGCAGCACTCCCGCCGGCAACTGGCGACGCGCGGCGGCCGGAAGGAGAAGGGCGCTCCCGCCGGCCGCTTGCGACCGCGTGGTCTAGTCGTCGTCCGACTCGTGCCCGTCGTGCCCGTCGTGGCCGTCGGGGATCTGCAGCGCGAGCAGCTGCCCGCCCTCGACGAGCGACGTTCGGGATCGCGTAGTGGGCCTGCACGTCGAGCAGGAACCAGCCCTTGCCGAGGATGTCCTCCGCGTCGATCACGCCCGACGACTCCTCGTCCACGTCAGCTTCGTGATCGAGGCGGGTGAGAAGCGAACCGGGTCGTGGTGGGCGATCTCGGTCAGACTGTCGTCGCCGATGTCGTACAGCCAGACCCGCGCAATGTAGTCCTGGTTGCCGGGATCCTCCTGCATCACGATGTGACCGTGTTGGTCGACGGCGATGTTGTCGAGCATGTGGAAGCGCTCGGAGGTGCCGCCGTTCTCGGTGCCGTCCAGAAGCTGGTCGACGACGCCGCCCGCGGCCGGGTTCGCCGGATCGTTGAAGTGAAGCCGGTAGAGCTTGCTGTTAGCGCCGAAGCTCGCAGTGACTACGAAGTAGAAGTCGTTCGGATGCTTCGGGTCCCAAGCGCCGTCCTCGGGGCGCTGCCACTCGGTCACGAGGGCTGCGTCGCTCAGCGTCTCGAGCTCCGCACCCGTCTTCGCCGTCACGTCGCCGAGCGACGCCGCGGTGAAGCCGGTGCTGGACGGGATGCCCGTGCCGGCGGTCTCGATGGGGAAGCCGGACACCTTGATCCCGTACAGGGTCCCGCCGGTGAGGCCCGCGAGCTCCGCCGGGTTGCCGATCTTCTTCTTGTCGCCGACGTAGACGTAGACCTGGCCGGTCGGGCTCGTGTCGTCGAGGCCGACCACAACCGTCTTCGCGCCGGTGGACGGGTTCGCGACGGAGTTCTCGTGCGAGAACTTGCCGAGCGCCGGCAGCTCGTAGCTCGTGCCGTCGAGGGCGTGGCGCGAAGGCACGACCTCCGTCGACTCTCCTCGCCGTCCATGAAGAGCGGGTCGTCGTAGCCGGCCTTCGACTTCTTGTCCCAGAACGCACTCTTCTCCGGCAGGTCTGCCGAGCAGAGGCGGAACATCGCGACACCCGTCGCGGGTGCGTTGTACGTGCCGGTTCCCGTGTTCCAGGTCGCGATCTTCTGGATCAGGTCGCTACCCGAGAGCACCGAGAGGTCGTCCCGGTCGAATCGACCACTGCGACACGAACGCACCGTTCGCCCCGTGGGCACGGGTAGCGCCGGGACCGGGTGCGGTGGACGGGATCTCGTGGTTCATCAGGAGCATGAACGTTCCGTCCTTGCTCTTGAACGCCCCAAGGCCGTCGGGGATCCCGATCATCCGGTAGCCGTCGACGGCGCCGCCGACGGGATCGCCGACGGTGAAGATCGATTGAATGTCGACGCCGTCTGTCGACGGCACGAGGTACGGCGACTGCGAGCTGCTCGAGCCGATGCTCGACCCGTGGGCGGCAAACGCCGCGACTGACGCAGCGGCGACGCCCGCGGTCACGAGCGCGCCGACTGCGATTCCCTTTCTCATGTGTTCTCCCCTGACGGTCGATTGCGGTCGAGCCCGAGTCTCGGGGAGCCGCAGCCGTCCGTGGGTTACGCGGCGGTGACGGTCCGGTGACGCTCCGTCGTCAGCCGGTGGCACGCGGCCGGTCGAAAGCGCCCCACTCCTCGCGGAGCACGGTGCAGAGCTCACCCACCGTGCAAAGCGACCGCGAGCGCCTCGCGGAGCGGCGGCAGCAGGTTCTGCGTCCCGCGTGCCGCCTCGCGTACGCACGCGAGCCCGCGTTCGGCCTCGCCGGCGTTGCGCTCGGCGCGCACGTGCCGTGTTCGCTCGACCTGGCGGCGCTCCGCCTCGGGGTCGAGCCGGAGCAACTCGATCTGCTCGCCGCCGTCGTCAGCGAAGGCGTTCACACCGACGATCGTCCGCTCGCCCGACTCGACCGCGCGCGTCCAGGCGTAGGCCGCAGCGTCGATCTCGCCCTGCACCCAGCCCGCCTCGACCGCGGCCACCGCGCCGCCGAGCTCGTCGATGCGCTCGATCAGCTCCCAGGCGCGCGACTCGAGTTCGTCGGTCAGCGCCTCGATGAAGTACGAGCCGCCGAGCGGGTCGGCCGTGCTGGTCGCGCCCGCTTCGGCCGCGAGGATCTGCTGCGTGCGGATCGCGATCGTCGCGGCGCGCTCGCTCGGCAGCGCCAGTGCCTCGTCGAACGAGTTCGTGTGCAGCGACTGGGCCCCGCCGCACACCGCCGAGAGCGCCTGGATCGCGACCCGGACGATGTTGTTCTCGGGCTGCTGGGCCGTGAGCGTCGAGCCACCGGTCTGGGCGTGGAAGCGGAGCGCGAGTGCCTTCGGATTCGTGGCGCCGAACCGCTCGCTCATCACGCGCGCCCACAGCCGCCGCGCCGCGCGGAACTTCGCCACCTCCTGGAAGAAGTCGTTGTGCGCGTTGAAGAAGAAGGACAGCCTCGCGCCGAACTCGTCCGGCGAAAGGCCCGCCGCGACGGCCGCCTCGCAGTAGGCGATCCCGTTCGCGACCGTGAACGCGAGCTCCTGCACCGCTGTCGAGCCCGCCTCGCGGATGTGGTAGCCGGAGATCGAGATCGTGTTCCAGCGCGGGATCCGCTCGGCGCAGTACGCAAACAGGTCCGTCGTCAGACGCATCGACGGCCGCGGCGGGAAGATGTAGTTGCCGCGGGCGACGTACTCCTTGAGGATGTCGTTCTGGACGGTGCCGCGCAGTGCCTCCGCCGCCACGCCCTGCCGCTCGGCCACCAGCTCGTAGAGGAGGAGCAGCAGCGCGGCCGGTGCGTTGATCGTCATCGAGGTCGAGACCTCGCCGAGCGGGATGCCTTCGAGGAGCACCTCCATGTCGGCGAGCGAGTCGATCGCAACGCCCGTCCGGCCGACCTCGCCCTCGGCACGGGGGTCGTCGGAGTCGAGCCCGAGCTGCGTCGGCAGGTCGAACGCGATCGAGAGGCCCGCCTGCCCGCGCTCGAGCAGGTAACGGAAGCGCTCGTTCGACTCCTCGGCCGAGGCGAAACCGGCGTACTGGCGGATCGTCCACGGCCGGCCCCGGTACATGTCCGGATAGATCCCGCGCGTGAACGGCGGCACCCCCGGCGGCTCGAGCTCACGCGGCACGTCGGGGGCCGTGTAGACCGGCTGAAGCTCGATTCCGGAGTCCGTCTCGCGCCGATCGAGCCCAGTTTCGGAGGGATCGGGCTCTGCCACGGAGGTAGGCTACTTCTCGTGCGCGTGACCGTGAGACTCTTCGCCGGGCTGCGCGAGCGAGCAGGCTGGTCGACGCGCGAGATCGACGCCGACCGCGTATCAGACGTATGGGCTCAACTCGATCTAGGACTCGAGCCCGAGGGTCTCCTCTACGCAGTCAACAAGGAGTACGCACCTGCCGGGCACGAGCTGGCCGACGGCGACGTCGTCGCGCTGATCCCGCCCGTCTCGGGCGGCGCGTTCATCCTCACCGAGGAGCCGGTCTCGCTCGACGAGGTCGTCAAGGAAGTCGCGAGCGAGGAGGCCGGCGCGATCGCCACCTTCTCCGGCACCGCGCGCCGCCACTCACGCGGCAGGGTCGTCTCCTACCTCGACTACGAGGGCTACGAGGGCATGGCGGAAGAGATGATGGCGAAGCTTGCCGCCGGGCTGAAGGAGCGGTACGAGGTGCAGGAGATCGCGATTCACCACCGCGTCGGCCGCGTCGAGCTCGGCGAGCCCTCGGTCGTGATCGCAGTCAGCGGCGCCCACCGGGCTGATGCCCTCGCCGCCTGCAAGGACGCGATCGACATCCTCAAGGTCGACGTGCCGCTCTGGAAGAAAGAGGTCTACGAGGGCGGCGAGGAGTGGATCGGCCGCGGCTCCTGAGCTAGACCCGTACGCCCCCCGCGACTACGACCCGATCCAGCCGCAGGGCACCAACTGGCGCAGCCTCGTGCGAAAGCTCTGGGCGCCGGTTCTGGTCGTGCTCGGGCTTCTGGCGAAGGCCGGCTCGTTCGCGAAGTTCGGCTTCGTCTTCGTGGCGTTCGGCGGCTACGCGCTGATCTGGGGCTGGAAGTTCGGGCTCGGGGTCGTGCTGCTCATCTTCGTGCACGAGATGGGGCACTTCCTGGAGGCGACGCGCGAGCGGCTGAACCCGTCGTGGCCCGTGTTCATCCCGTTTCTCGGCGCCTACGTCAAGCACACGCGCGGCAACCCCTGGCAGACGACGCGCGTGGCGATCGCCGGCCCGATCGTCGGCGGCGTCGGCGCCCTCGCTTGTTACATCGTCGGCCAGGCAAACGGCTCCGACCTGCTGATCGCGCTCGCCTACTTCGGCTTCGTCCTCAACCTGTTCAACCTGCTGCCGTTCGGGATCTTCGACGGCGGCGCGGTCTGGCGCTCGACCCGCTGGCTCTGGTACGGCGGCGGGCGCCCGAAGGCGATCGTCTCGGGTCTGCTCTTCCTGGGGACGGCGGTGTTCCTCGCGCTCGGGGCGTACGAGGCGTACCTGCCGCAGCACCGGCTCTAGTGCCGCAGGCCGAGCCGGCGGCCGAGCGCGGCGAAGCACGCGAACACGAGCACGATCTCGGCAACCGCGTTCCGCGGCCCTTCGTCGCCGCCCGCGGCGCCGAGCGCCACGAAGCCGACGAGCGCAGCGAGCGCGAGGCACGCGAGCCACGGCCGGCGCGGCAGCCGCACCGGAAAGTCGTCGAACATGTCGCCTGCCGCGCCGGGAACGGTCGTCCTCAGCGCTTCCGTCCGTCGCACCGTCAGCAGCACGGCCGCCAGCGGCACCGCCAGCACGACGCCGCCGATGCCGACCGCGAGGTTCCACCAGCCGCTGAGCTCGCCGTGGAACACGGCCGCATACAGCGAAGCCGAGAGGAGCGCGCCGATCCCGAACGCGAGCGCGATCCCGGTGCGCCGGAGGAGCAGCGCCACCTCGGCGGCGGGCGCCACGTCGCGACCACGCAGCCGGAGCGCACGGAGCAGTGCGAGCAGGCCGGCAGCGAACGCCACCTGCGGGCAGACGAGCATCCCGACCGCCGCGAGGATCGCCAGCGGCAGCAGCCCGAAGGAGACAAGTCCGGCCAGCCGCCCGCGGCGTTCACGAGCAGCCACGCTGCGCCGAAGCCAATGCCCGCGACCGCCAGCGCCGCGAACCCACGGAAGGTGGCCCGCCGACTCTGCGCCGTCGCCAGCTCGTCGGCGAAGCGCTGCGCGATCAGCCGCGGCTCGCCGAAGCGCGCCACGTCTCCCTCGGCCAGGTGGTCGGCGGCCTCGGCAAGGATCCGCGCGCGCTGACGCCCTCGGATGCCGACGCGGCCCAGTTCGCTGGAGAGCTCGTCGAGATACGTCATCCGAGCACCGCCTCGACCGCGGCCGAGAACCGCCGCCACTCGGCCTCCCGCTCCCCGAGCACGGACTCGCCGCGCCGGGTGAGCCGATACACGCGCCGCCGCCGGCCGCCGACCGTCGACCAGGTGCTCGCGAGCAGTCCTTCGGCCTCAAGGCGGTGGAGCACGGGATAGACCGTGCCCTCCGCAAGAGCGAACTCACCGGTGCTGCGCTGCCTGAGCTCCTCGATCACGGCGTAGCCGTGCGCCGGCCGGCCGCGAAGCGTGGCCAGCACCAGCGCATCCAGATGGCCTCTCAGCGTCTCGGACCTCATCCTCTGCCACGCTATACCTAGCGTGACTAGGTATCAATCGCGTCAGCGCTCGTTCCTGCAGACCTGGTCGGCGCTCCCGACGAGCTGGTCGAAAACGAGGTTGAACGCCTCGTCCTGCACCGGGTCGTACTTCCCCGCCAGCCCGGGGCCGACCCACTGCACGTCAGGCGTGACGCCGGGACCCATCACCGTCACGCGCTCGAGGTCGCCGGGTGCCGGGCCGCGCGTTTCCCGGTCGGGGTAGCCGGGCGGCGGCGTCTGCGGGACGAAGCTGTAACAAAAGGCCCCGTTCCGGAGATGCAGAACCTTGGCGGCGTCGTGCTTCCATCCGGGGCCATAGACCGAGTCATGCGTGTCGATGTAGACGTACCTCGCGTAGCCGTCGCCGCGCTTGTTCGAAGCCGGCGTCTTGAACCCGTAGACCGGGGAGCCGCCGTAGCTCAACTGGCCGAAGAGACCGGTCCAGCTCCCCTCGTAGGTCCAGTTCTGGGACACCGTGAGCACGGCAAGCGGGCCGCTCCAGTGGGAAACGTTGAATCCGAAGGCGCTCTGGTGGGGCCGGAACGGCGCGAAGCCCCGCATCGGCAGCAGCCGTTGCCACGACTGCACCGCCCAGTAGCTGCCGTCGGGAGCGGTGCAGGCGCTGACGCCGTAGACGAGCGGCGGCCCGTCGTAAGGCCGGCAGGCGTTCTCGAACGTCTTCCAGTAGCCGGCATCGCGGTACTTCCCCCAACCGCCCGCGTAGTCGGCCTGAAACCGGATCTGCGGAACGCTGGGATCCGGGATGCGCGCGTTGATCGCACCCCAGAGAATGACGTGTCGGAGCGTGCCGTTCTCGCGCGTGTAGGTGAGAAGCGCCTCGCCTTTCATGTTCACGGCGAGGGACAGATTCGTGACGTTGAGATCACCCAGCGGCTGGCTTGCGTGTGCCGATTGCAGCCCGGACGAGCGTTCCGACGGCGACCGCAACGAGCAGCGCGGTGACTCGAAAACGACGCCGAAGAATCAGACCCCGGTCGATGCGAAAGAAGGTACCGGCAGGGGCCGACAAGCCCTTGAAGCCGGGGTCAGCCGAGCTCGTCGATCGCCTCGCGCGCCCGGTCATGGACATCGCGGCGACGTTCGGCGAGCTTGTCGGGCGCGGCCTCTCCGTCTGCGGCCGAAGCGGCCTCCGGCTCGACGCTCCCGCGCGACTCATCCACACGTGTCTGGGCCAGCTTCGCGCGCAGTTCGTCGGCAGGTGCGATCTCCGCCCTGGCCACTCGGCGGCGGCGACGGCGGACGATCGCGACCAGCCCGAAGGCGCCCGCCACAACTGCGAGCCAGCGCTTCACTCGTCCGCCTGGAGCGACACCGGGGCGATGCTACACTGGCGCGTCTTCTCGCCACGCCCGTCGCGCCGTCGCCCCGAAGCGGCGCCCACGGGGCGGGGCCGACTTCAGTCCATGGGAAGAAGCATTCGGGAGCGAAGGAGCATTCGGGATTTGAACGAGTACGAGATCCTGCTGATGCTGGACGCCGAGCTCCCCGAGGAGCGCGGCAACGAGATCCTCGCGCGCATGCGCGAGCTGGTCGAGAAGAGACGGCGGCAGCTGGGACGGCCACGAGCCGTGGGGCCGCCGCAAGCTCGCCTACGAGATCGGCCACAAGGGCGAAGGCGTCTACCACCTGGTGCTCTTCACCGCGGCGCCGACGACGCTGGCCGAGATCTCGCGCGTCCTCAAGATCACCGACGGCGTGATGCGCCACCTGGCCGTGATCCGCGTGAAGGGCGGCCAGACGAAGGCGCCGGCGCCGATCGCAGCCGTGTCCGGCTCCCGCCGATGACTCCGACCCGGCCGCGGAGTAGCCTGGGCCTTCACACAGGGAAGGAGCGAAGGACATGGCCAACATCAATCGCGTCGTGCTCGTCGGCAACCTGACACGCGACCCCGAGCTTCGCCACACGCCGGGCGGCATGGCGGTCTGCAGCCTCCGGCTCGCCGTCAACACGCGCCGCAAGGACGGCGCGACCGGCGAGTGGACGGAGAAGCCGAACTACTTCGACATCACGGTCTGGGGCAACCAGGGCGAGAACTGCGCGCAGTACCTCGCGAAGGGCCGGCCCGTCGCAATCGACGGCCGCCTCGAGTGGCGCGAGTGGGAGGCCCAGGACGGCACCAAGCGCCAGGCGGTCGAGGTGATCGCCGACACCGTGCAGTTCCTCGGCGGCCGCGACGACGGCGGCGCCGGCGGCGGCGGCGGCAACCAGTTCGTGCCGGCCGGCGCGCCTGCGGCAAGCGCCGACGCCGACTTCGGCGGCAGCGCCGCCGACGACGACATTCCGTTCTAGGGAGGACGCGTTGGCAGGAAAATCAGCAGGAAAGCCGTCGAGCAAGCCCGACGGACGCAGCAGGAAGCGCTCGGCCCCGCTGACCGGCGGCCGGCGCAAGTCGTGCTTCTTCTGCAAGACGCAAGGTCGACGAGATCGACTACAAGAACATCGGCGAGCTCCGCCGCTACATCTCGGAGAAGGGCAAGATCCGCTCGCGGCGGATCAGCGGCGCCTGCCGCCGCCACCAGCGCCAGGTCGCGGTCGCGATCAAGCGGGCCCGCGAGATGGCGCTGCTGCCGTACGTGGCCGAGGGCCGCGAGGAGCGCAGCGGCGGCCGTGGCGACCGTGGCGACCGTGGCGACCGCGGCGACCGGGGAGAGCGCTAGCCGTGGAGGTCGTGCTTCGCCAGGACGTCGACCACGTCGGCCTGCGCGGCGAGGTCGTGAACGTCGCTCGCGGCTACGCGCGGAACTACCTGCTGCCGCGCGGGCCTCGCCGAGGTCGCGACGCCGGGGCTCATCCGCGAGCTCGAGCAGCGCGACGCGCTGCGGGCACGCCACGAGGCGACAGACGCACCGACGAGGCGCAGGCGATCGCCACGCGGCTCGAGGCGACCGAGCTCCGCTTCGACGTCAACGCCGGCCCGACGGGCTCGCTCTTCGGCTCGGTGACGGCGACGAACGTCGCCGACCGGCTCTGGGAGGAGCAGAAGATCCGCATCGACCGCCGCAAGCTCGAGCTGCGACACGATCAAGCGGGTCGGCCGCTACACGCGTGCCGGTCGAGGTGTTCGCCGACGTGACCGCCGAGCTGCGGCTGCTCGTCGTGCCCGAAGGCGGCGAGCTGCCGCCCGAGGAGCCCGAGGTGGTCGAGGCGCCCGCCGAGGTCGAGCGCGTGGCGCCCGACGACGTTCCGGCGTCCGAGCCCGCCGCCGAGGCGGAGCCGTCAATCGAGGCACCGGCAGCGGATGCGACCGTCACCGAAGAGCCTCCGGTCGACGAGCCGTCGACCGAGCCGACCGCAGCAGCGCCGGACGTCGCCACAGCGGCAGACGACGAGCTCTGAAGCGTTCCGCTCCCCACCGCGGTCTCGTCGCCGAGCCGTTTCCCCGTTCTCCACAGGGCTGTGGACGGATCGCCGAGCTTCTTTCCACAGGCGCCGGTGCGACCTGTGGATTTCGCGCGGAACTTCTCGCTCCTAGCGCGCTTTTCGTCCACCGCGACGTCCGCCCGATCTGCGAACATATGTTCTGTCATGCCTGCAAACCGCGTTCTTCTGCTCGGTGACTATTCGCCTATCCACAGCGTTGCGGCGCCCTGGCGAGCTGGCTTGACTACATGTTCGTGACGGCCCAGGCTCCTCCGGCCAGTGCCTCTGAGGCCCCCGTCCTCAGGGCGCGCTTCCCACGGCACCGCTCCGCTGCCGCCGCAGAACCTCGACGCCGAGGAGTCGGTGCTCGGCGCGATGATGCTGTCGGAGTCGGCGATCGAGGCCGCCAGCAACGTCGGCATCGACGCGGGCGACTTCTACCGCGAGTCGCACGCGAAGATCTACCGGGCCGCGATCGAGCTCTACCAGCAGGGCCAGCCGGTCGACGCGATCACGGTCGCCGACAAGCTCGACGAGCGCGGCGAGCTCGAGGAGGTCGGCGGCAAGGAGCGGATCCACGAGATCGCGACGCTCGTGCCGGCCACCTCGAACGCCGGCCACTACGCCAAGATCGTCCGCGAGATGGCGACGCTGCGCGGCCTCACGGTCGTCGGCGAGCAGATCCAGCGGCTCGGCTGGGACCGCCCCGGCGAGACGCCCGAGCTGGTCGACCGGGCCGAGCAGATGGTCTTCGACCTCGCCCAGCACCGCATCCGCGGCAGCTTCGAGCGCGTCGACGAGCTCGTACGCCAGAGCTTCGAGCAGATCACGAAGATGTACGAGTCGGGCGGCGAGATGACCGGCACGCCGACGGGCTTCCGCGACGTCGACCACATGACCTCCGGCCTCCAGCCGGGCAACCTGATCGTCGTCGCCGGCCGCCCCAGCATGGGCAAGTCTGCGTTCGCACTCGGCATGGCGTCGAACCTCGGGCCTGCATCACGGCATCCCGGTCGCGGTGTTCACGCTCGAGATGTCGAAGGTCGAGGTCGCGCAGCGGTTCATGTGCGCTGAAGCGCGCGTCGAGCTGCAGCGGCTCCGCACGGGCCGGCTGACGACCGACGACTGGCCGCGCCTCGTCAAGGCATGCGATGCGCTG
>CAVVQY010000005.1:0-70482 GCA_963750545.1 uncultured Actinomycetes bacterium
CCTGTTCCGGCCTTGCCTCCGCGGGTGTGCTGGAGGCAAGGCCGATCACGAGTTCCCGACTACCCAAGCCGGGTCGTCGACACCTCCCGCGCCGTCGCCTCGGGAAGCTTTGCCGTGGTCACGTTCTTCCACTGCTCCTCGAGGAGTTCCGTCGCTGCCTGCTCGAGGAACTCCGGTGCGGCCCACTCGTGCACGTCGAAGTCGTTCTCGATGTAGCCGTGGCTCAGCATGAAGTCCTTGCCGATCTCGATCGCGGCCAGGTTCTGCGGCGACAGGGTCGGCACCATGTCGACGTTCTCGATGCCTCTGTGGGTGTCTTCGACGTCGCGGTAGAACGTCTGCTTGTCGAGGATCGCCGCCGCGGCGTGCTTGTGCTCGTTGCTCCAGCGGCCCACCTTGATCATGCCCTTCATGAACGTCACGACCAGCTCCGGGTGCTGCTCGGCCATCTCCGCGGTGCACGTGATCACGGCGGGGACGTTCGCGACCTGCAGGCGCCAGTCCGGGTGGCGGGACAGGTCCTCGATCGCCCCGCGAACTTGCGCGGTCGCCTCCTGCAGACTCTGGAAGACGGCCGCTCTGGGTGTAGATCGCGTCGACGACGCCATTCTCTAGCGCGGTCTCCAGTGGCCGGAAGGCCAGGTCGTGCTTGTGGTCACGCTTCAGCCACAACTCAGATGGGTTCTCCATCGGCGCGAGCATTTCGGGCTTGTCGTACCAGTCGTCCGGGTAGGGGAACTCCACGATCTCCACGTCGTCGCGGGTCATGTCGTTCAGCATCAGCATCAGCTCGATGCCCTGCTCCTCCTGAATCCGCCACCAGTCGTTCTTGATCGTGTTCAGGGGCTCTTCGTTAGCCCGATCTTCTTCCCCTTCAGATCCTTCATCCGGAACATCGGGTCGCCAGCGCGCACCAGCATGCAGCCGCCCTCGTACACGTGCGTCGACCCAAGCAGCCGCGTCCTGCGGATGTCAGCGTTGACGTGGACCGGCGGGAACAGGCCGCCAAAGCGGATCAGGTTGTCGAGGTTGTGGATGTAGTGCGGGTACCAGTCGTTCTCAGGGACGGAGCGGAGGAAGGCGTACTTGACGCCGATCTTCTTGAACTCCTCCCGCGTCCAACCCAGTTCCTGGTCGACGTTGCTGGCGGACACGAGCGGACAGTTGGTGTACCTCGTCCCAGCTCAACGGCACCGTCCTGAATGTCTTCGCTTCCGCACGGGTCTTCTCTTCGGTGATTGTCATCGCGATGACCTCCTCGAGCGGTGTCTCTGGCTCCGGCGGTCGCGAGTGGCGAGAGCGCGTCTTTGCTTCTCCACGAAGCGTCCTACGCACCCGCGGGCGGTACATCGGTGCCCCCACTGACGTCGCATGCCACGAACTACGGACTACGGACTACCGCCGCCGGCCTCGCCGCTTGAGCGTGATCGTCGGAGGAAGGTCGTCGGCCGCAGCAATCCGCAGGGACCGGGTACCGACTTGAGTGCTTCCTTGAACTACGCAGAGCCGGCTCAGCCGATTCGGAAGTCCTTTGCTGCGAGGACGCGTCCTGCGAGCGTCCAGCGACACGTCCACCGTCCAGAAGTGAGCCTCGGGTCGGGATCGAGTTGGGGTCCGCCGGCCGTGACCGGCAGAGGAATCTCGAAGTCCTGGCCGAGCCCGACGTCCTTGCCCTCGCGCAGGAACTCGAATCCTGCGAGCTTGCCCTTGCCTCCGACGAGGACGGCGCTGCAGGTGACCGATTCGGTCGGCGAGAACGAGGAGCCGCGCTCGTCACGGCGGCAAACCCGTACCGCCCCGGCCGCGACCGTGCGCGAGCTCGCGCAGACAGCCACGTAGAGGATGGGACCCGTCGGGCCAGCGCTCCGGAACGATTCTTGACGCGCTCGGGTCCTACTCCCAGCTCGCACCCCCAGCGGCCCCCCGGCATCGCGTTCGGCCCGGCGGTGATGTAGATGTTGATACCGCGCCGGTTGTCGGTGGTCTTCGCCCCGAACGCCTGGAAAGGGATGCCCTCGTAGAAGAAGCGACCGATGAACCGCTCGTCCGGCTCCCCGCGGACGCCGGCCGAGCAGAAGAACGCCGGCGAGAGGATCGGAGACCCGCTCTGGTCGCGTTTGCACTCGCTCGCCCCGCCCATTCCTCCTTGGCCGCACACGCGCACATCCTCGATCCTGTCTGACCGGGAAGACGAGGGGTTGGCGAAGGCGGCGGCCGGAAGAGCGAGGAGCAGCAGAAGGAGCGGTAGGCACGTCCTTCCAACCCAGCATCGCATCGCCGGCAGGTCGCCGAGTATGGCACCGTGACAGCAGCCACACACCCGTTTGCCCGTCTCCGGCCCCTTTCTCTGGACCAAGGTGTGTCCGTTCTCTCAGCTGGGGCGGAATGCGGCGACAGCCTCGTCGAGTGTGTCGTAGAGCCGGTCGCGGTCGAGCTCGCGCCTCACGCGGTCGCCGACGGCGGTCACGACGAGGCGCACCTGGTGGTTCTTCCAACTCGGCGTGCGTGTCCCGCAAGGTCTCCCCGGCCGAGTGGTCCACATCCTGGATCGCGCCGGCCGCGACGCAGATCCACCGCGGCGTCGACGGGTCGGTGCTTACGAGCCCGTGTACCCCTCGGCAGACCGGTTCGCGTTCTAAGGCTGGCGCCGAACCGATAGACGGCAAGGCCGGGGGTCACGGGCTTTCATAGAACCGAGGGGGTAGAGGCTATGCTCCGACGGAGATGTCGAGCGTCGTGTCGACCCGGGGACGGAGGGATTCCGGCCTGCCGGCGACCGAAACGCGCTCCGCCGATCTGCCGGGGCCGAGGGAGTTCAGGCGGCTGCGTTCGAGCGCTCTGTGCCTCATCGCATCGAGCGCACTCTTCGCCGGCCTGCTGATCCTCGCGCCGATCGCCCAGGGCCGCAGGGCCGCGCCCCTCTCGATCATCGTGACCTTCTCCGCCACGGGCGCGGTCACGGTCACCCTGCCCGACGGAACACCCCTCGGGGCGACGAGCGGTACGCCGCCGACGATCCCGGCCGGCTTCTACAAGGTCGTTCTGTTCGGCCCGGGGGAATGCATCAACTTGCCGCTCTTCTATCTCAACGGCCCCGGCGTAAGCCTCGCCGACGACATGCGCGGGGGCGAGGTGGACACTCACGCGCTGGACGCGAACCTCCTGCCCGGCTCGACCTACACCTGGCACCTCGACAAGTCCCAGTCGGTCGTCTACACGTTCAGGACCTCGGCAGACGTCGTGGGCACACCTTCCGCGACCGGCTCCTCGTCGAAGCCGACCAGCTCCGGGAAGGTGTCCTCTGAGGACATCGTCGGCTCTGCAGTCCTCCCCTTCCGCGGGACGCTGACCGGCGCGGTGAGCGCTGCCGGACGGCCTGACCGTCGCCTACAAGGGCAAGAGCGTCACCAGCTTGAAGGCAGGCCGGTACACGATTGCCGTCACCGACAAGAGCTCGACGAACGGCTTCATGGTGGAGAAGCTCAAGCACAAGGCGGTGAGCGTCACCGGCATGACGTTCGTCGGCAAACACTCGGCCTCGGTCCGTCTGACCGCCGGGAAGTGGTTCGTGAAGCCGCACCTCGGGAAGACGACGTACTCCTTCGTCGTCAGCTGACGCGAGGCCCTACGGAAGACACGACCGCTCGCCGGCCCCACCGCATCCCCGGCCCGGCCATCCGCCGGTGTACGTGGACGGGACGGAGCCGAACTCGCCAGGGCCGCCGAAGACGACCGCGATCTCCTGGTGGTTTCCGAGCACGATCTTCCGCGGATCGCCGGACACCCGCTTGCCGTTGACGAAGACGCGGAGCTCCTTACCGCCGCCGGCGCAATGGCCGCCGACGCAGGTCGAGTCGAAGCGGACGCCCCATTCGTCGAAGAACTGACCAAGCGTGAACGCGACTGGCCGGTCGGACTCGATGTGGATGAGTCCGCTCGCGGCGTGGGTGTGAAGCGGCGAGTTTGCGACCTGGGCGGTGAAGAAGTGACCTGGGGCGCAGTCTCCGCTCGAGCCGGTTCCGGGACAGGCTCCCGGCCCGTTGTCCACGGGCTCGGCAAGCCCGACGCCGGCCGGAATGGGGACGTTGTGCCCGTCGACGATCACATCCAGGTGCACGTGGTCGTGGCGAAGCAGGGTGCCGAGCAGCGGGATCAACCCGGCGTGGTCGATCTGCCCCAGTGCCCTTGCAGGCAACCCCCAGGGCGCCGGTGTCGTGAGCGGCTGCGTCGACGGCGGCGACGCGGCGAGGAGCGCGCACGGGTCGATCACGCGAGCGCGCGAGTCGCCGGAGAGCACGAAGTAGGGGGCGGCGAGGCTTCCCTTGCCGTCTGTCGACACGAAGGGAACGTGCTTCCCTGCCGACCAGAACCAGACCTGGCGCCCCCGAAACGTGACGCTCCCCGTTGTCGTATCGACGGAGTTCAAGCCTGAGGCGTTGAGTATCACGGCGCGACCGGTGGACGCGTTGCGCAGCGTGATCGTGCTCGGGCCGATGAACTTGAACCGGAGAGCCGTGGTGGCGTCCTGATAGCTCTCCTCTCTGCTCTTCACCGTGATCGCCAGCGGGAACGGGCAGAGACCTTTGTCGACACTCTGAGACACATGCGTCGAAGGCGAACCGGCAAGTCCGCCCCCTGCAAACACAGCGGCCAGGAGCACGAAGATCACCGTGAGCGAGCCTGCGGGAGGCTTGTCACGCGCGTGCCCTGGCTCTCTGGCGTCGGGAGGCGCGAGTCTCTCACCGGCCGGCTCATCTCTCCGGATGACTGTACAGCTCTTGCGAGCGAGTGCATCCGAGGGTTGCCCCCCAGAGAGCCTCAGCTGCGCCGATAGACGATCGTCCGGCTGAAACCCGCGAGGAAGCCCGGACCCGCCTGGTTGACGCTCATCGCGATCCGGATCGTCGACCGTCCGCGGGGAAGGGCGCTCGCTTGGAAGATCGCGGACGACTTGGCATTCAGCCGTCCGCGTTTCACGGTCACCCAGCGGCCGTTCGACAGGCGCTGGAGCTGAACGAAGCGGCCGGCAAAGGACGTCCCGGCGACGATCCTGGTGGACAGCCGGGCCTTGGTGATCACCCGCAGGGAGACGGCAGGCCGGACGCCGATCACGATCGGCGGGCTCGCTCCGCCGCTGGCGCTCGCCTGATAGGCGGTGCGGATCGCGGGCCGAGCCATGTAGCTCCACGTCCCGTCCGCACCCGTCAAGACCGTGGAGACAGGCGTGGGCGAGCTCTGGCCGAACGGCTGTCCGAGGATCGTCACGGTGACGCCCGTCTGCTTGCTGGAGACGGCTCCCGAGAGCGTCACGAAGTGCCCGTAGACGGACTGCAGGCTCGATTGCGTCAGCGTCACGGCCTGCAACGTCGTGAACGCGACGTCCGCGCCTCGACTCGTGCCGGCGCTGCTCGATGCGACCAGACGGTAGTGGTAGGTCGCACCCGCACCGAGGTTCGAGACGACGACGCTGACGGCCTGGGTCCCGACGCTCGACCCGGTGTTGGTGGACGACGTCCGCGAGCCGTAGGACACGGTCGTCCCGTACTCGAAGTACCAGGTCGTAGCCCGCCCCTTCGGATCGAGCGAGCCGGTGAGAGTCGCGGTGGTCGGGCCGACACCCTGCACGGCGCCGGTCTGCACGGCGGGTGGGCCGGTCGTCGAGAAGGCCTGGTCGCCGCCGACGCTCGGCCCGGAGGCGTTCGTCGCCACGAGGCGAACGTGGTACGTCGTCCCGGCTGCCAACCCGGAGATTGACGTGGAAACGCTGGTCGAGCTCGTGCCCGAGCCGGCGTTCCGGACGGACGTCTTCGTGCCGTAGCTCGTGCTCGTGCCGTACTCGAAGTACCAGCTCGTCGTCTGGCCGTTCGGGTTGACGGTGCCGTTCAGCCTCGCCGTCGAGGTCGAGACCGAGCTCGGGGAACCTGTGACGGCGCTCGGCGCTCCGGCGAGCAAGACGGTCTTGTCCGCACCGCGGCTCGTGCCCGCGTCGCTCGTCGCCACCAGGCGGAAGTGATACGTGCGGCCAGTCTGGAGCCCCGAGACCGGCGCAGAGACGTTGAGCGTGCCTGTGCCGGCGCCGGCATTCTGCGCGGGTGTCTTCGACCCGTAGCTCGCGCTCGTGCCGTACTCGAAGTACCAGGACGTCGGGCGTCCGTTCGGGTTGACGGTTCCCAACAGGTCGGCGGAGGTCGCGGTGACGTTGCCCGCCGTGCTCGTGACGACCGAAGGCGTCGCGGATGTCGTGACGATTCCGTCCGCGCCCCTGCTCGTGCCCGTCCCGTTCGATGCGACGAGGCGGTAGTGGTACGTCGTCCCCGCCTCGAGGCCGCTCAGCGTCGCGGTGACGTCGACGTTGGTCGTGCCTGACCCGGCGTTCACGGACGCGCTCTTCGAGCCGTACGTCGTGCTCTTTCCGTACTCGACGTACCAGGTCGTCGCCTCGCCGTTCGGATTGAGCGTGCCGGCGACGGTGGCGGCGGTCGGCCCGTATGTCGTCACGGGGCCGGTGATCGCTGCAGGCGCTGACGCCGCGGCCGCGACTCCGACGGCGATCGAGAGGAACGCGCTCCCTGTCACGAGAGCGCCGACGAGATAGCTAATGCCACTCCGAACGATCATGGTCAGTGTCTAGATACACCGAGCTCGTGAAGACGCTGTTTAGAAGGCGGAAGGGTTTTCTGTCACCGGCCCACGGCCCCGGCGACGACCAGCACGACCAGCGTGCGCGGCCCGTGGACGCCCTCGACGCGGCTGAGCTCGATGTCGGAGGTCGCCGACGGGCCCGAGACGAACGTCAGCGGGCGCCGCTTCGCGTCGCCTCGGCGAGCGCGACGATCGCCTCCGGCACGAGCTCGACGACTCGGTGCTCCTCGACGACGCAGACGTGCAGGTCGGGCACGAGCGTGAGCGCGCGGCGGCCCTCCGTGCGGCGCCGCCGTGAGGACGATCGTGCCCGTCTCGGCGATCGCGACCGTGCAGCCGGTGAGGACGCCGTCGAGCGCGTCGAGCTCGGCCGCGCTGAGCCCGTCGTCGTCGACGAGGTCGGCACCGTCGGGACGCCAGTCGGCCGGGAGCCCGGCCGGGACGACGAGACGCCCGCGCCGTGCGCGGGCAGACGTCTCGATCGCCGCGGCGACCGTATCGGCCGGAACGCGCCGCACCTCGGCCCGGTACTCGCCGACGCGCTCGCAGAAGAGCGCGACCCGCGCGGCCGGCGTCGCAGCTGCCGGTCGCCGGTAGTCGCGCGCGACGCTCGGCACGGGGCGCGGCGCCTCCGATCGCGCGTCCGCACGCGCTCCGAGGATCTCGTCGCGCGCGCTCATCCGCGCTCCTGCCTCCACCAGTCGCGGAAGCTCTGCGCGCGCGATCGGCTTCAGGTCGCGCGTCCGCGTCCAGCCGGCGAGCGGGCCGGGCAGCCGGCGGATCGTGCCGGCGCGCACGAGCGGGCGCTGCGCGAGCCGGCCGAGGCGCTGCGCCGAGCGCGAAGCGACGCGCGCCGCCGAACATCCACGCGACGAGCGCGCATCGCCGCCCGCTCGCTCCGCGGCGCCTTCGCCTCGACCGCCTTGCCGCGCAGGTGCAGCAGCACGCGTCGGGATGTCGATCTTGACCGGGCAGACCTCGTAGCAGGCGCCGCAGAGGCTCGACGCGAACGGCAGCGAGGCGGCGTTCTCGATCCCGATCGAGCTGCGGCGTGAGGATCGCGCCGATCGGGCCCGGGTAGACCGAGCCGTACGCGTGGCCGCCGGTGCGCGAGTAGACCGGGCAGACGTTGAGGCAGGCGCTGCAGCGGATGCAGTGGAGCGCCTGGCGGCCGACCTCGTCGCGCGAGCACGCGCGTGCGGCCGTTGTCGAGCAGCACGACGTGGAACTCCTGCGGCCCGTCGCCGTCGCGTCACGCCGGTCCAGAGCGAGGTGTACGGGTTCATCCGCTCGCCGGTCGCGGAGCGCGGCAGCAGCTGGAGGAAGACCTCGAGGTCGGCGAACGTCGGCACGAGCTTCTCGATCCCGAGCACGGTGACGAGCACCGGCGGCAGCGTCGTGCACATGCGGCCGTTGCCCTCGGACTCGACGACGCACGACCGTGCCCGTCTCGGCGACGCCGAAGTTCGCGCCGCTGACGCCGACCTGCGCGCGTCGAGGAAGCGCTCGCGCAGGTAGAGGCGCGCCGCCTCGGCGAGGTCGCGCGGGTCGTCGGAGGTCGATCCCGGGCGCGATCGTGCGCGCGAAGAGGTCGCGGATCTCGCGTGCGGTTGCGGTGGATCGCCGGGACGAGGATGTGCGACGACCAGTCGCCGTCGAGCTGGAGGATCAGCTCGGCGAGGTCGGTCTCGAGCGCGTGGATGCCCGCCGCGGCGAGCGCGTCGTTGAGCCGGATCTCGTCGGTCGTCAGCGACTTCACCTTCACGACCTCGTCGGCGCCGTGGGCGCGCGCGACGTCGGCGACGACCGCGTTCGCCTCGGCCGCGTCGCGCGCCCAGTGCACGTGCCCGCCGGCCGCCTCGACCGCCGCCTCGAACTGGACGCAGGTAGCTCGTCGAGGCGCGCGAGCACGTCGGCCTTGATCGCGCGGCCCGCCTCGCGCAGCTCCTCCCAGTCGGGCAGCTCGGCGACGACGCGCGCGCGCTTGGCGCGGATCGTGTCGGTCGCGTTGCGCGAGGTTCGCGCGCAGCTGCGCGTTCGCGAGCTCCTCGCGGGCGGCGTCGGGGAAGCTCCGGATCGCGTCATGCGGCTCCGTCGCGGCGAGGATCTCGGCGAGGTGCATCGTGCGCACGCGCGTCGCCGCGCCGCGAGAGCCCGCCGCCGATCTGGAGCAGGCACGAGCCGTCGACGGCGGTGCAGACCTCGGCGCCGCGTCGCCTCGATCGCGCGCGCACTTGTCGGCGAGCATCGCGCTCGACGTGTCGGCGTTCTTCAGCGCGAACGTGCCGCCGAAGCCGCAGCACTCCTCGGCGCGCGCGCAGCTCGACGCAGCTCGAGCCCGCGGACCGCCGCGAGCAGCTCGCAGCGGCGCGTCGCCGACGCGCGTCACGCGCAGCGAGTGGCAGGTCGGGTGGTAGGCGACGCGATGCGGGAACGACGCGCCGACGTCCGTCGACCCCGAGCCGGCCGACGAGGAGCTCCGACAGCTCGAAGACGCGAGTGGCGAGCTCGCGCGCCCGGCTCGCGAGCCGTCGTCGCCGCTCCGGCGGCGAGCTCGGGGTAGAGCTCGCGCACCGCACCGACGCACGACGACGACGGCGAGACGACGACCTCGTACGGCGTCGAAGATCTCGACGAACCGGCGCGCGAGACCGAGCGCCTCGCGACGGTAGCCGCTGTTCAGGTGCATCTGGCCGCAGCAGGTCTGCTCCGGCGGGAAAGACGACCTCGTGGCCGAGCCGCTCGAGCACCTGCACGACCGCCCTCGGCGACCTCGGGCGAGATCGTGTCGCCGATGCAGGTGACGAACAGCGCGATCTGCGCACAGAGCTCAGAGCTGCTCGTAGGCGCTCTCGACGCTGGCCGTGCCGCGCTCCTGCGGCGAGCCGCTCCGCGTGGCCCTGGCGCGGAACGCCGCGACGGGATCGGCCTCGACGCCGAGCCTCCTCGCGCAGGCGCGCGAGCAGCGGGCGCACGTCGGTCTCGAACGCCTCGAGCAGGAGCCGGTGCGCGCCGAGCACGTCGCCGTCGCGCTGCGCCGCGGCGACCGCGTCCTCGTCGACGAGCAGCGCCTTGGCGTACGCCGTCTGGATGTTCATCACCGACTGGACCATCGCGTCGATCTTGCCCTCGACGTTGTGCGACTGGTCGATCATGAACGCGACCGCGCCGGCCGTCTCGGCGGTCGCGGGATCGGCCTGCGCGAGCGCGATCTCGCGCATGATCCGGAAGAGCTCGAAGGGGTCGATCGCGCCGACGATCAGGTCGTCGTCGGCGTACTTGCGGTTGTTGAAGTGGAAGCCGCCGAGCAGTCCCTCGGCGAGCAGGAGCGCGACGATCTGCTCGATGTTCGTGCCCTGCGCGTGGTGGCCGGTGTCGACGAGCACCTGGGCCTGCGGCCCGAGCCGGCGGCAGACGAGCGCGGCCGTGCCCCAGTCGGGCAGGTCGGTGCTGTAGAAGCGCCGGCTCGAAGAACTTGTACTCGACGAGCAGGCGCATGCCGGGCGGCAGCGCGCGCGTAGAGCTCGCTCGAGGCTCGCCGTCAGCCGCGCGTACCGTCGCGCGCAGGTCGTCCTGACCCGGGTAGTTCGTGCCGTCGGCGAGCCAGAGGCTGATCGCGGTCGAGCCGACCTCGCCCGGCGATCTCGACGCACTCGAGGCAGTGCTCGAGCGCGCGGCGGCGGACCGCCGCGTCGGGGTGGCAGAGGCTGCCGAGCCGGTAGTCGTCCTCGCCGAAGAGGTTCGGGTTGATCGCGCCGATGCGCACGCCTTGCTCCTCGGCGTAGGCGCCGGAGCTCGCGCCAGTCGTCGACGCGGTCCCACGGGATGTGGAGCGCGACGGTCGGGCAGCAGCCGGTGAGCCGGTGCACGAGTGCCGCGTCGTCGACACGCTCCCAGACGTCGCGCGCCGCGCCCGGCCACGGGTAGACGTGGAAGCGCGTGCCCGAGTTGCCGTAGCCCCACGACGGCGTCTCGATCTCGAGGCCGCGAAGCCGTCCGAGCAGCGCGTCGTCGTCCATGGCGGGAGTCTGACGCATTTCGCGTCGAGATTACGAATCGGCTTTCGCAACGCGGAGAAACGAAAGCCGCACGACAGTCATTGACAAGCGCGCCGGCAAGGTCGTATGGTCGCCGAATTCGCGCGATCGTCACGTAGAGATGCCGCTTTGAGCGTGCACACGCCGATTCCGACGCAGGACGAGCGGATGCAGGAGGTCCTGCGAGCTGCTCGAGACGCGCGATTCTCTTTCGGTTACGGAACTTGCGAAAGCGTTTCGCGTTTCCGAGGTGACGGTCCGCAGCGACCTCGCCGAGCTGGCGCGAGCAGGGTCTCGTGGCCCGCGTCCGCGGCGGCGTGCGGGCCGCTCCAGCGCGGCCAGTCCGAGGTCGGGTTCGACCTGCGCCTGCGCCTCGAGGTCGAGCGGAAGCAGGCGATCGCCCGGGCTGCGGCCGCGCTCGTCGACGAGGGCGAGGCGATCGCGCTCGACTCGAGCACGACCGCGTACTACCTCGCGCTCGAGCTGCGCGCGAAGCGCGAGCTCGTCGTCGTCACGAACGGCCTGCTGATCGCGGCCGCGCTCGCGGACGCGCCCGGCATCACCGTGCTCGTCACCGGCGGGATGCTCCGGCTCTCGGCGATGTCGCTCGTCGGCGACCTCGGCGCCGACGTGCTGCGCACGACCGCGGATCAACAAGGGCTTCCTCGGCGCGCGCGGCCTCAGCCTCGAGCGCGGCCTGATGGACCTGAACCCGGACGAGGTGCGGATCAAGCAGGAGATGGCCGACGCCTGCGAGCAGGTGATCGGGATCATCGACGGCACGAAGTGGCACCGCAGCGCGCTGCTCTCGTTCGTCGCCGCCGACGACGTGCACGGGATCGTCACCGACGCGAGCGCGCCGGCCGACGAGGTGCGAGGCGTGGCGCGAGCGCGGCGTCGAGGTGATCGTCGCCGAGGCGAGGCGCGGCGACGCAGCCGCGCCGTCCGCCCGCGCGACCTGCGCCGCGGCCCGCGCGATCACGGGAGCGCCGGCTGATGGCGACGATGGCCGCCGTCGACCTCGGCGCCCAGAGCGGCCGCGTCGCCGTCGGCCGCTTCGACGGCGAGCGTCTGGAGCTCGACCGAGGTGCACCGCTTCCCGAACGAGCCGGTGCGAGTTGCGCGGCACGCTCCACTGGGACGTCCTCGGCCTCTACCGCGAGGTGCTCGACGGGCTCCGCGCCGCCGGCGCCGCGGCGGAGACGATCGACTCGGTCGGCGTCGACTCCTGGGGCGTCGACTTCGGGCTGCTCGACCGGCGCGGCCGGCTCCTCGGTAACCCCGTCCACTACCGCGACCACCGGCGGGCCGCAGCGTTCGAGCCGCGTGCTCGCGCGGGTGCCGGCGCGCGAGCTGTACGAGCGCACCGGCATCCAGCTCCTGCCGATCAACACGCTGTTCGAGCTCGGCGGCGATGGCCGCCGAGGGCGACCCGGCGCTCGACGCCGCCGAGACGCTGCTGCTGATCCCCGACCTGCTCCACTACTGGCTCTGCGGCGACGCGCGTGGGCGAGCGGACGAACGCGACCACGACGCAGTGCCTCGACCCGCGCAGCGGCGCCTGGGCCGACGGACCTGCTCGAGCGGCTCGGCATCCCGTCGCGAGCTGCTGCCGCGAAGTCGTCGATCCGGGGACGCCGCTCGGGCGCGCTCGCGGCCGACGTCGCCGCCGACACCGGCGTCGGCACGCCGACCGTCGTCGCCGTCGGCGACGCACGACACCGCCTCGGCGGTCGCGGCCGTGCCGTTCCGCGTCGCCCGGCTCGGCCTACATCAGCGCCGGCACGTGGTCGCTCGTCGGCGTCGAGGTGGCCGAGCCGCTGATCACCGACGAGAGCTTCGCCGCGAACCTCACGAACGAGGGCGGCGTCGGCGGCACGTTCCGGCTGCTCCGCAACGTCACCGGCCTCTGGCTGCTGCACGAGTGCCGCCGCGCCTGGGCGCTCGACGGGCAGGAGTACACGTTCGACGAGCTCGTCGCGCTCGCCGAGGAGGCGCCGCCGCTTCGCTCGCTTCGTCGACCCGAACGACCCGTCGCTTCGCCGCAGCCCGGCGACATGCCGGCGCGCATCCGCGCGTTCTGCGCTGAGACCGGCCAGCCCGAGCCCGGGCGACCCGGGCGCGATCGTGCGCTGCATCCTCGAGAGCCTCGCGCTGAAGCACGCCGAGACGGTCGACATGCTCGGCGCGGTCACCGGCGCGGCGCCGGCCGAGATCCACATCGTCGGCGGCGGCGCGCGCAACGCGCTGCTCTGCCGCTGGACGGCCGAGCGCCGCCGGGCTGCCGGTGCTCGCCGGCCCGGACGAGGCGACGCTGCTCGGCAACCTGCTCGTGCAGGCGATCGCGCTCGGCGAGCTCGGCTCGCTCGCCGAGGCGCGCGAGGTCGTCCGCGCGTCGTTCGCGCCGGTCGTCTACGAGCCGCGAGGCGCCGAGTGCGCTGGCAGGAGGCGCGCTCGACCGGCTCGCGCGTCGACGGTCGGCACGGAGGTGATGGGCATGACGGAGAGCCGACGAGCGTGCTGCACGGCATCGCCGCGCCCGAGGACCGCTGGGAGCGAGGAGCGCGCGGCGGGGCTCGACGACGCTCGACGCGCTCGTCTACCGCTCGAACCTGCTCGGCGCCGACCGCGCGCTCGCGAACCTCGGCGGCGGCAACACGTCCGCGAAGGGCACGGTCGTCGACCACACCGGCCGCGAGATGCGCGTGCTCTGGGTCAAGGGCTCGGGCACCGACCTCGCGACGATCACGCCCGCGGGCTTCGCCGGCGCTCCGCCTCGACGAGGTGCTGCCGCTGCGCGAGCGGGAGGAGATGGACGACGCGGCGATGGTCGACTACCTCGTCCGCTGCGCCGTGCTCGCCCGACCAGCCGCGGCCGTCGATCGAGACGCTGCTGCACGCGTTCGTCCGCGCGCCGCAGGTCGACCACACCCATCCCGACGCGGTGATCGCGCTCACCTCGTCGCCCGACGGGCGCGCGGCTCGCCGAGGAGGCGTTCGGCGACGAGGCCGTCTGGCTCGACTACCAGCGGCCCGGGTTCGACATGTCGCGGCGGATCGCCGAGCTGCTCGAGGAGAACCCGCGCGCGCGGGCCGTGCTGCTCGAGAAGCACGGGCTCGTCACCTGGGGCGAGACGCGGCGAGGAGAGCTACCGCGCGACGATCGAGTTCGTCACGCGCGCCGCGCGAGGCGATCGACGGCGCGGCGAGCGGCGGCTTCGGGCTCGGCGGCCCGAAGGTCGCCGCGATCGGCGACGACGAGCGCCGAGCGCCTGCTGCTCGCCGGCGCTGCCCGCGCTCCGCGGCGCGCTGCTCGCGGACGCCGACGGCGTCGTGCTCGAGGTCGACCGCAGCCCGGAGGCGGTCGCGTTCGCCTCGGCCGCGCGCACGCCCGAGGTGAGCCAGGTCGGCGCGCCGTGCCCGGACCACCTGATCAACACGAAGCACAAGCCGCTCGTCGTCGACTTCGACCCGTCGCGCGACGACGGCGCCGACGAGCTCGCGCGGCGCGTTCCGGACGCGGCGTCGTCGAGTACGCGCGACTGGTACCGCGACTACTACGAGCGCAACCTCGACGACGAGAGCCGGCCGTTCCCGATCGACCCGGCCGGGCCGCGCGTCGTGCTCGTGCCCGGGCGTCGGCATCGTCACGAGCGGCCGCGACGCGGCCAGGGCGCGCGTCGCGCGCGACCTCTACCACCGCGCGATCGCGGTCGAGGACGCGGCCGACGCGATCGGCGGCTTCCGCTCGCTGAGCGAGGCGGAGGCGTTCGCGATCGAGTACTGGCCGCTCGAGCGCTACAAGCTCGCGCAGGCGCCGCCGCCGCGGCGAGCTGCGCCGGCCGGATCGCGCTGATCACCGGCGGCGCGAGCGGGATCGGCCGCGCCACCGCGCGCCTGCTCGCCGACCGCGGCGCGCACGTCGTCGTCGCCGACCTGAACGCGGACGGCGCGCAGCCGAGGTCGCCGACGAGATCGTCGCCACGCACGGCGCGCGCCGCGCGATCGCCGTCGCCGTCGACGTCACCGACGAGGCCGCGGTCGCGGACGATGCCGCGGCGGACCGTGCTCGCCTACGGCGGCCTCGACATCCTCGTCGCCTCGGCCGGCCTCGCCACGAGCGCGCCGATCACCGAGACGACGCTCGAGCGACTGGGAGCGGAACTACGCCGTGCTCGCCCGCGGCTACTTCCTCGCGGCGCGCGAGGCGTTCCGCGTGCTGCTCGAGCAGGGCCGCGGCGGCTCGGTCGTCTTCGTCGGCTCGAAGAACGCGCTCGTCGCGGGCGCGAACGCGGCCGCGTACTCGTCGGCGAAGGCCGCCTCGCTCCACCTCGGCACGCTGCCTCGCCGAGGAGGGCGGCGCGCACGGCATCCGCGTCAACACCGTCAACCCGGACGCGGTGATCGAGGGCTCGAGCATCTGGTCGTCCGACTGGAAGGCCGAGCGCGCCAGCACGTACGGCGTCGACGAGCCGAGGATCTGCCGGCCTTCTACCGCAAGCCGGACGCGGCTCGGCGTGAACGTCTACCCCGAGGACGTCGCCGAGGCGATCGCGTTCTTCGCCGGGCCGCGCTCCGCGAAGTCCACCGGCAACGTCTTCAACGTCGACGGCGGCGTCACCGCCGCCTACCCGCGATGACCGCGCGACAGCGGAGAGGCGCAGGACGACCAAGGCCGTGAGCTCATGCCCGCACGTAAGGAGAGGACCCGTTGCTCTTATCCCGCAGCGAAAGGAAGGTGACATGCGCACGAGAGTCTCCGCCGTCCGCCTTGCTCGGCATGCTGGTCATCACGGCGCTGTCGCGACGTCGCTGTCGTCGCCGCGTCGCGGCCTCCGCGTCGACCGGCCTGAAGTCGGGGCAAGACCTTCTACTTCATCCCGAAGGACACGCTGAACCCGTACGAGGTGATCGCCGACCACGGCGGCAAGCTCGCGCTCGACGAGCAGAAGAACAAGCAGGTCGTCTCGTCCGGCACGCAGGACACGGCGGCCGCCCAGCTGCCGTCGATCCAGGCCGCGATCCAGTCGAACGCGGCCGGCATCGTGATCGCCGGCAACGACCCCGATGCCGTCTGTCCGTCGCTGAAGCAGGCGATGGCGAAGGGGATCGCGGTCGTGGCGTTCGACTCCGACACGAACTGCCGCCAGCTCTTCATCAACCAGGCCGACACCGAGACGATCGGCCGCAGCCAGATCCAGCTGCTCGCGAAGCAGATGGGCTACAAGGGCGAGTTCGCGATCCTCTCGGCCGCGTCCACGGCGACGAACCAGAACGCGTGGATCGACTACATGAAGAAGGAGCTGAAGAAGCCGGCCTACAAGAACATGAAGCTGGTCAAGATCTACTACGGCAACGACAACCCGGCCCAGTCGCTCCAGGCGACGGAGGCGATGCTCCAGGCCTACCCGAACCTGAAGGGCATCGAGTCGCCGACCACGGTCGGGATCTCGTCCGCCGCGCAGTACCTCTCGACCTCGAAGTACAAGGGCAAGGTCGTGCTGCAGGGCCTCGGCCTGCCGAGCCAGATGAAGAAGTACGTGCTCAACGGCACCGTGAAGAGCTTCGCGCTCTGGAACCCGGAGGACCTCGGGTACCTCGCGGGCTACGCCGTCGCGGCGATCGCCGTCCGGCGACATCACGGGCAAGGTCGGCGAGACGTTCAAGGCCGGCAAGCTCGGCACCTACAAGATCATCCTCGGCCCGGACAAGCGGCCGCAGGTGATCCTCGGGCCGCCGTTCGTCTTCAACAAGTCGAACGTGGCGAAGTTCAACTTCTAGAGCCTGACGTCCGCGGGGCGCCGCCGTCGGCGGCGCCCCGCGAGCCTCGGCCAGCGGAGGTGCGCATGCCACGCGTCTGCTTTCAGCTTCAGGTCAAGCCCGACCGGATCGCGGAGTACCGCGCGCGGCACGAGGAGGTCTGGCGCGACATGCTCGAGGCGCTCGAGGCGACGGGCTGGCGCAACTACTCGCTCTTCATCTCCGACACCGGGATGGTCATCGGCTACGTCGAGTGCGAGGATTTCGACGCATCGAGGCGCGGCGATGGAGGAGACCGAGGTGAACGCACGCTGGCAGGCAGAGATGGCGCGAGTTCTTCGTGGGCCTCGAGGGCCGGCGCCCCGACGAGGGCCTGCTGCTGCTCGACGAGATCTTCCACCTCGACTGAGCATGGCCGCCGCGCCCGAGCCGGTGCTCGTGCTCGAGCACGCCGACAAGTCCTTCGGCGCCGTCCGCGCGCTCGAGGACGCGCACATCGAGCTGTACGCCGGCGAGGCGCACGCGCTCGTGGGCGAGAACGGCGCCGGCAAGTCGACGCTCGTGAAGATCCTCGCCGGCGTCCACCGGCCCGAGCGCGGCCGGCTGCTGCTCGACGGCGAGGAGGTGATCTTCGACGGCGCCAAGCAGTCGCAGGAGGCGGGGATCGCGATCATCTTCCAGGAGCCGACGCTCTTCCCCGACCTCAGCGTCGCGGAGAACATCTTCATCGGCGCGCAGCCGCTCAAGCGCGGGCATCGGATCGACCGGCGCAAGATGCGCCGCGACGCGGCCGCGCTCTTCGAGCAGCTCGGCGTGCGCGTCGATCCCGACCGCCTGGCGCGCGGGCTCTCGATCGCCGACCAGCAGCTGGTCGAGATCGTGAAGGCGCTGACGGCGAACGCGCGCGTGATCGTGATGGACGAGCCGACGGCGGCGCTCACGACCACCGAGGTCGAGCGGCTGTTCGGCATCGCCGAGACGCTGCGCGCGCGCGGCGCCGCCGTGCTCTTCATCTCGCACCGGCTCGAGGAGGTGTTCGCGCTCTGCCAGCGGGTCACGGTCATGCGCGACGGCCGGCACGTACTGACGCTCCCGATCGGAGAGGTGACCACCCAGTCGATCATCCGCGCGATGGTCGGGCGCGACATGGCGGCGCTGTTCCCGAAGGTGCCGACCGAGCCGGGCCGCGTCGTGCTCAAGGTCGACCGGCTGACGCGCGAGGGCGTCTTCACCGACGTCTCGTTCGACGTGCGCGCGCGGCGAGATCGTCGCCCTCGCCGGCCTCGTCGGCGCCGGCCGCAGCGAGGTCGCGCGCGCGATCTTCGGCATCGACCGCTGGGACGCGGGTGCGGTCGAGATCGACGGCCGCCGGCTTCCGCCCGGCTCGCCGACCGGCGCGATGGCGGCGGGCGTCGGGCTCGTCCCCGAGGACCGCCGGCAGCAGGGGCTCGTCATGGACTTCGCGATCGAGCGCAACGTGACGCTCGCCTCGCTCTGGCGCGTGCAGCGCTTCGGCCTGATCCCGCCGGGCGCCGAGCGGCGCTTCGCCGCCGACTGGGCGCTGCGGCTGCAGCTCAGGTACGGCCGGCTGACGAACCCGGTGTGGACGCTCTCCGGCGGCAACCAGCAGAAGGTCGTGCTCGCGAAGTGGCTCGCCCGCAGGCCGGCGGTGCTGATCGTCGACGAGCCGACCCGCGGGATCGACGTCGCGACGAAGGCCGAGGTGCACCGGCTGCTCTCCGACCTCGCGGCCGACGGCGTCGCCGTGCTGATGATCTCGTCCGAGCTGCCCGAGGTGCTCGGCATGGCCGACCGCATCGTCGTCCTCTTCGAGGGCCGCGTCTCGCGCTCGTTCACGCGCGCCGAGGCCGACGAGGACGCGATCATGCGCGCCGCGACCGGGCTCGTCGAGGAGGAGGCCGCAGCGTGAGCGCGTCACGCTCGAGCGCGCCGCGCGCTCGGCCGCGCGCCCTCGGAGCCCGAGGCGCCGAGCTCGCACTCGCTCGCCGAGCTCGTGTTCCGCTTCCGCGAGCTCGGGATCGTGCTGGCGCTCGCGCTCGTCGTGTTCGTGACCGCGGTCAACAACCCGAACTTCGTGAGCGCGACGAACCTCCAGCAGATCGTCGGCGGCGCGTCGATCATCGGCCTGCTCGCGATCGGCGAGACGATGGTGATCGTCACGCGCAACGTCGACCTCTCGGTCGGCTCCGTGCTCGGCCTGTCCGCCTACGCGGCCGGCCTGCTCTTCGAGAGGCATCCGGACGTTCCGATCCTGGTCGTCGTGCTCGCCGGGCTCGGCATCGGCATGGCCTGCGGGATCGTCAACGGCGCGATCGTCACCATCGCCCGCGTGCCGAGCCTCGTGGTCACGCTCGGAACGCTGTACGTGATCCGCGGCATCGACGGCGCCTGGGCCGGCGGGCACCAGGTCGGTGCGTTCGCCCTGCCCGACAGCTTCAACAAGCATCGGCTTCGAGACGTTCCTCGGCGTTCCCTACCTCGGGTGGATCCTGATCGGCGCCGTGGTGATCGCGGCGTACTGGATGCGGAGCTACCGCACGGGGCGCGACCTCTACGCGATCGGCTCCAACCCCGAGGCCGCGCGGCTCGCGGGCGTGCCGGTCGGCAGCCGTGTCTTCCTGGCCTTCGTCCTCTCCGGCGGGATCGCCGGGGTCACCGGCGTGCTCTGGCTCTCGAAGTACGGCTCGGTCGACGCGATCGCCGGCCAGGGCTACGAGTTCCAGGTGATCGCGGCGGTCGTCGTCGGCGGCGTCGCGATCTTCGGCGGCAGCGGCACCGTCGTCGGCGCGGCGCTCGGCGCGCTGCTCCTCAACACGATCGACAGCGCCCTCGTCGTCATCAACTTCGGGGGAGTCACCCTCTCCTCGAGCTGGACGTCGGCCGTGGCCGGCGCGCTGCTCCTGGGCGCGATCGCGTTCGACCGGCTGATCTCGATCCGGGTCCAGCCGGCCCTCAGCACCCGGAGGAGACGCCGTGGTTGAGGCGCCCAGCTCGCCTGCCGACTACGCGGCGCCGGTCGAGACGCGGCGCTCGCCGCTCCGGGCGCTCGTCCGCTGGGAGACGTTGCTGGTGGGCGTCCTGGTCGGAACGATCCTGTACGGGATCTCGGTCTCGCCCGCGTTCTGGACGTCGACCACCGCGTTCTACGTCGGGCTCAACATGGGCGAGGTCGCGATCATGGCGCTGCCGGTCGCGCTGATCGTGATCACCGGCGAGATCGACCTCTCGATCGCCGCCATCGCTCGGCCTCACGGGCGTCGTGATGGCGGAGGCGTTCATGCACGGCTGGTCGATCTGGCTGTCGATGGCCGCCGCGCTCGTGGTCGGGGGCCTGTGCGGGGCGTTCAACGGCTTCCTCGTCACCGGCCTCGGCCTGCCGTCGCTCGCGGTCACGATCGGCACGCTGACGCTCTTCCGCGGCATCTCCCAGGGGATCCTCCCGACCGACACGATCCAGGTCTTCGAGGCGCCCTTCTCGAACATCGGCGTGCTCCCGATTCAGGGCACCCAGATCGCGTGGTCGGTCCTGTTCTTCGCGATCCTCGCGGTCGTGATCGGCGTCGTCCTGCACGCGACGCCGCTCGGGCGCTCGATCTACGCGATCGGCGCCGGACGCGAGGCGGCGTTCTTCGCGGGGATTCGCGTGAAGCGGATCAAGTTCTGGCTCTTCGTCCTCTCGGGGGTGCTGAGCGGCTTCGCGGGAATCCTCTGGACGCTCCGGTTCGCCTCGGCGCGCTACGACTCGGGCGCGGGGCAGGAGCTGCTCGTCGTCACGATCGTGCTGCTCGGCGGCATCTCGATCTTCGGCGGACGCGGGACGATCGTCGGTGTCGTGCTCGCCGCGGCGATCCTCGGCTGCCTCCAGACGTCGATGACGCTCGACCAGATCTCGGCCCAGAACCAGAACATCGTCGTCGGCAGCCTCTTGATCGTGAGCGTGGTCGTGCCCAGCGCCGGGGACCTCTACCGGCGCGGACGCCTGAGACTGCGCAGCGCGCTGGCGCGACGGCGGCGAGACGAGGCCGCCGCGGAGGCCGCATGACGAAGCCGCGGATCGGCGTCTTCGGGATCGGCCTGGCCGCGTACTGGCCGCAGTTCGAGGGGCTGCGCGAGCGGCTCGAGGGCTACCAGCGCGGGCTCGAGGCGAAGCTCGCCGGAGCTCGGCGCCGACGTCGTCTCGGCCGGGCTCGTCGACACGCCCGAGGGAGCGCGCGAGGCGGGCGAGCGGCTCGCGGCCGGCCGCGTCGAGCTCGTGCATGCTCTACACGGCGACGTACGCGACCTCGTCGCAGGTGCTGCCGGCGGTGCAGGCGGCGAAGGCGCCGGTCGTGATCCTCAACCTCCAGCCGACGCGGTCGCTCGACTACGAGGGGATGACGACGGGCGAGTGGCTCGCGAACTGCTCGGCCTGCTGCGTGCCCGAGCTCGCCGGCGCGTTCACGCGCGCGCGCGTCCCGTACCGCACCGTGACCGGCACGCTGCTCGACGGCGACCCCGCCTGGGACGCGATCCGCGACTGGGTCGACGCGGCCGCGCGCCGTCCGCAGCCTGCGCGCCGCGCGCTTCGGCTTCCTCGGCCACACCTACCCGGGGATGCTCGACATGTACTCCGACTTCACGCAGGTGCACGCGCAGACGGGCGCGCACGTCGAGGTGCTCGAGATCGACGACCTCGTCGCGCGCGTCGAGGCGGCCGGACGCGGACGCGATCGAGCGCAAGGGCGCCGAGATCCGCGAGCTGTTCGACCTCGCCGACCCGGGCGACGACCCGATCGCCGACGAGATCACGCCCGAGCGGCTTCGAGTGGTCGGCGCGCGTCGCGGTCGGGCTCGACCGCCTCGTCGACGACTTCGCGCTCGACGGCCTCACCTACTACTACCGCGGCGTCGGCGACAACGTGAACGAGCGCGTCGCGCGCCGGCCTGATCGTCGGCAACTCGCTGCTCACCGCGCGCGGCGTCCCGACCTCCGGCGAGGGCGACCTGAAGACGAACGTCGCGATGTTCCTGCTCGACCGCCTCGGCGCGGGCGGCTCGTACACCGAGTTCTACGCGCTCGACTTCGACGAGGAGTTCGTGCTGATGGGCCACGACGGGCCCGGCCACGTCGCGATCGCCGACGAGCGGCCGGTGCTGCGCGCGCTCAAGCTCTACCACGGCAAGGCGGGCGCCGGGCTCTCGGTCGAGTTCAAGGTGCGACTCGGCCCGGTCACGATCCTCGGCGTCTCGCAGACCGCCGACGGCCGGCTGAAGCTGCTCGCCGCCGAGGGCGAGTCGATCGCCGGGCCGACCTTCCGGATCGGCAACACGAACTCGCGCATCCGCTTCGCGAAGGGCCCGGCCGCGTTCATGGACGCGTGGTGCGCCGAGGGGCCCGACGCACCACGTCGCGCTCGGCGTCGGCCACCAGCTCGGCCGGATCCGCAAGGTCGCCGACCTGCTCGGACTCGAGCTCGCGGTCGTCTCGTGACGCGTTCGCTTTCTCGGCCCGGACACCGACGCCTACGTCGCGAGCGTCGAGCGCCACGCCGCCGAGTTCGAGGAGTCGACCGGGATCGAGCTCGAGGTCCAGATCGTGCCCGAGCGACCTCTACTACTCGAACCGGATCCATCACCTGCTCGACGGCGACGGACGCGGCCGACGTCTACATGTCGGGCCCGGTGCTCGTCTGGGAGCACCTCGCCGCCGGCTTCGTCGCAGCCGCTCGACGAGTTCCTCGCGCGCGCGGGCGACGGCTACGACGCGGCCGACTTCGTCGAGCCGCTGCTGCGCTGCAACCGCTGGAGCGGCCGCTTCGGCGACCCGCTCGGCGAGGGGCCGCTGCTCGAGATCCCCGTGAACTGCGAGTCGTACAACCTCGCCTACGTGCCTGCGGTGCTCGAGCGCGCCGGCGTCGAGGTGCCGACGACGTGGGACGAGTACTTCGCGGCCGCGCGGACGATCGTCGAGAGACGGCAGGCGGCGTCCGCGGCTTCGGCCAGCGCGGCACCGATGCCTGGCACACGATGTACACGGGCTTCGCCACCCAGCTCTGGTCGTACGGCGGCTCCGACTTCGTGGACGGCCGCTGCGGCGCTCGCCGCGCCCGCGTCGGTGCGGGCGACCGCGGATTTCGTCGCCGCGCTCCACGACGCTGGTCCGACCGGACTGGCCCGAGCAGCGCTGGTACGAGCTCGCGCTCGACTTCGCCCGCGGCCGCTACGGCCTCATGGTCGACTCCGACCACTACGTCGCCTACTTCGAGGACCCGGCGACCTCCGAGCTCGTCGGCGAGATCGCGTACGCGCTGCCGCCGCTCGGCCCGACCGGCGACGCGCCGGCCGAATCTCTGGACGTGGTCGGTCGTCATGAACACCCGCGCGCGCGACACGGAGGCGGCCTGGCGGTTCGTCGAGTGGGCGACCGGGCGGGAGTTCCTGCTGCGCTCGACCTTCGAGGGCAACATGAACCCGACCCGCGCGAGCATCTGGGACGACGACGCGCTTCCGCGCGCACACGTCCGGCTGGGGCGCCTTCTACGACGTCGCGCGGACGCTGATCGAGCGCGACGCGTTCGTGCTCGTCACGCCGGCTTCGAACTACCTCGCCGTCGCAAGCCGTTGGGTCGAGGCGCTGCTCGACGTCTACGCCGGCCGCGCGGAGACCGCCGAGGCGCTCGAGCTGGCCGCGGCCGACATCGACGCGCTCGTGGCCAGGTAGGACGCGCGACCCTCCGGCGCGGCGGAACGTCCGCGTGCGAAGGTTTCCTTGTGGAGCTCATCGATCCCCGAATCCAGGAGTACATCGAGCGGTTCAGCTCGCCGCACGATCCTCTGCTCGCCGAGGTGGCCGACGAGACGCAGCGAACGCTGAGCTCGCCGGGGATGCTGACCGGGCCGATCGCCGGGCGGTTGCTCGAGATGCTCGTCTGGTTCGGGCAGCCGCGGCGGGTGCTCGAGATCGGCACCTACAGTGGGCATTCGGCGCTCGCGATGGCGGCGGCGCTGCCGGCGGACGGGCGGATCGACACCTGCGAGCTCGACCCGGTTCGTGCCGAAGTGGCGCGTCGCTATTTCGACCGCTAGCCCGTGGGGCGCCCGGATCACGCTCCACCTCGGGCCGGCGCTCGAGACGATCGAACGGCTCCAGGGTGAGTTCGACTTCGTCTTCATCGACGCCGACAAGGACGGCTACGTCGACTACTACGAAGCCGTGCTGCCGCGACTGACACCGCATGGGCTGATCGCGGCCGACAACACGCTCTGGAGCGGCGCCGTGCTCGACCGCGAAGGCCCGATCCCGCGCTTCAACGAGCACGTCCGGGGCGACCCGCGCGCGGTCTGCGTCATCCTCAGCGTCCGCGACGGCGTGACGCTGATCCGCCGCCGTTGACGATGGAGATCGGCGTCTACACGTTCGCGGAGCTCTACCCCGATCCGTCCAGCGGCCGGGCGATCAGCGCCGAGCAGCGGCTGCAGAACCTGTTGGAGGAGGTCGAGCTCGCAGACCAGCTCGACCTCGACGTCTTTGGGCTCGGCGAGCACCACCGGCCCGACTTCGTCGTCTCGGCGCCGGCCGTCGTGCTCGGCGCGGCCGCTGCGCGCACGAACCGCATCCGCCTGACGAGCGCGGTCTCGATCCTGAGCTCCGACGACCCGGTGCGCGTGTTCCAGGACTTCGCCACGCTCGACCTGCTCTCGGGCGGCCGTGCCGAGATCATGGCGGGCCGCGGCTCGTTCATCGAGTCGTTCCCGCTCTTCGGCTACGACCTCGACGAGCTACGACGAGCTCTTCGCCGAGAAGCTCGGGCTCTTGCTCGAACTACGAGCGACCGAGCACGTGACCTGGTCCGGGAAGCACCGATCGGCTCTGGACGATCTTGCCGTCTACCCTCGCCCGCTCCAGGACCCGCTGCCAGTCTGGGTCGCCGTCGGCGGCAACCCCGACTCGGCGATCCGTGCCGGCACGCTCGGCCTGCCGATGGCGCTCGCGATCATCGGCGGCATGCGCGGCGCGAACTTCGTCGGCAGCCCGCAGCAGGTGGTCGAGAAGATCCTCTTCCAGGCCGAGCTCTTCGACCACGACCGCTTCCTCGTGCAGTTCAGCCTCGGAACGCTGCCGCACAAGCGCCGCGCTCGATCGAGCTGCTCGGCACCGAGGTCGTCCCGGTCGTGCGCGCCGCACTCGCGCGGCGCGACTCGGCTGGCGCGACGGCAGCCTGAGCCCGCGCTTACGCGAAGCGCGCGCGCAGACGCGGCGCGCGCTGTCCGCAAGCGCGCAGGCCGTCGAGGAAAGACCGGACGCCGCGCGGCAGCCGCCGGGAGGCGGTCGCAGTCGCACCGAGCAGCGCCAACATCGTCATCGCCCAGGGAAGGTGAGACGTGACGGAGGCACCAGGCTCGAGGTCGACGAAGGCGGCGTCGACGAGGACGGCTGCGACGAGCGCGGCGCCGAGGATGAAGAGCCTGCGCTTGTTCCTGGAGGAGATCTTCGGTGCAGCCATGTCCTGGAGTCTGCGCCGCCGGCGTCGCCGCGGGAAGGCGGACAGCCCGCCTCTCTCGGTACGGCCAGCCGTACCTCAGCCCTCGACGAGCGGGCGCTGGAAAACGCCGACGACGCGCTGCTCGTACCGCCTCGGGAACGACTGGAGCGCATGTGTGTGGCCGGTCTGCGCCAGCCATCGTCTTGACTGGGAGGAGCGTCGCGGAAAAGCCTCGCCGAGCCCAACCGGCTTGCCGGTGCGGGCGTTACGGCTAGCACTACGTCGCGTCGACGGCCTGGCGCCGGAGACGGGCTCGCTGCCCGCCTCCGGACGCTCTTTGAGTCGGACGTCGGGCCGGCCGACGGAAGCGGCGTCAGCCTTCTTCGGCTTCGAGCTCCGCTTCGAGCTCGGCGGCAATCGCGGCGATTGCGAAGCCGAGGGCCTCGGTGATGTTGGCCGCCGCGGAGATGGTGCGCGCGGTACCGATGATCGGGGCAACCGCGATGAGGATGCCCTGCACGTCGTCCAGGGTGATCCCGGAGTCGGCGGCTGCGCCGACGTTCAGGAGGTAGGACACGGCCGGCGCGTCGACGGCCGCGAGTGCCGCGATGCGGCAGATCATCAGCTCGCGGGGGTCGAGATCGCTGTTCTCGAGCGACACAGCGGTGATCTCGGCGAGCGTGTCGAGCACGGGCGTTTCTTCGTCAGTCATGGAGTACTCCTCGTCTCTTCGGAAACGTTCTGATCTGCCCGGCGATCATCGCATAGCCCGGTAAGGCGACCCGTTGGTTCCCGGCAGGCGTCAGCCAGGCCGGACCGTACCGAAGAGGAATCGTGGCAGGTTCGATGCTTCAAGATGCGCCACGGGATGACCGGGTTCACGCTGCCGCAGTTCGGGATCTTCGCGCAGGGAACCCACGCGCATCACTTCCTCGAGTTCGACCTGCGGCCGGGCGTGACGCCGACGCAAGCCGTCGCCTCGTTCCGGCGGCTGCGCGCGCCCGAGGTCTCGTCGGGCGGCGTCAACGTCGTGATCGCCTTCGGCGCCGACGCCTGGCGCGAGGTCGCTCCGTCGATGGCACCGGCGTCGCTCGCGCCCTTCCGCGGCAGTCGCCGGGCCGACGGCCGCGGCGCGCCGGCGACCCAGCACGACGCCTGGCTCTGGATCAGCGGCAGCGACCCGGACGTGACCTGGGAGCACGCGCGCGCGGCCACGGCCGCGGTCGACGACGTGCGCTGCTCGCCGCCGAGCGGCCGGCCTTCACCTACCGCGACGGCCGCGACCTGACCGGCTTCGTCGACGGCACCGAGAACCCGCCGATCCGCCGCGCCGCCGACGTCGCGCTCGTCCCGCCCGGCCGGCCGGGGGCGGGCGGCAGCCATGTGCTCGCGATGCGCTGGGTTCACGACCTCGATTCGTTCCACCGCCTCCCGGTCGCCGATCAGGAGCGCGTGATCGGGCGGACGAAGGCCGACAGCGTCGAGCTGCTCGGACGCCGAGAAGCCGCCGACCGCGCACATCGCGCGCGTCACGATCGAGGAGGACGGCGAGGAGCTCGAGCTCTTCCGACGCAGCGTCCCATATGCGACCGTGGAGGAGTACGGGCTCTACTTCGTCGCCTTCAGCGCCGACCCGTCGCGGTACGACCGCATGCTCGCGCGCATGTTCGGCACCGACGGCGACGGCGTGCACGACCGGCTGCATCGAGTTCTCGCGCCCGGTGAGCGGGGCCTACTACTTCGCGCCGTCGCTCAACGACCTGCGCGAGCTGGCCGGCCCCGAGGACGACTGAAGGCGCAGCCCGCCGGTTCCGCCAGATTCGCTCTCGTGCGGCCGCGCCGGCCACCACGCGCGTTCTCGCCGAGCAGCCACGTCCCCGACGGGCACGAGGATCGTCCTGACGACGAACGTGTCGAGCAGGACGCCGACCCCGACCGCGAAGCCGATCTCGAACAGGTCGTACACCGGCAGCACGGCGAGAACGCTGAACGTGCCGGCGAGGATCAGCCCGGCGCTCGTGATCACCGGACCCGTGGCCGTGAGCGCGCGCAGCATGCCCTCGCTCGTGCCGTGCAGCGCGGCCTCCTCGCGCACGCGGCTCATCAGGAAGATGTTGTAGTCCGACCCGAGCGCGACGAGGAAGATGAAGACGATCAGCGGCAGGACGGGGTCGTAGGCGTGCTGGTCGAAGCCGTACCGGAACACGAGCAGGCACAGACCGCACGTGGCGAGGAACGACAGGATCACCGTCGCGATCAGGAACAGCGGCATCACGAGCGCGCGCAGCAGGACGATCAGGGTGAGGAGCACGAGCGCGAGGACGAGCGGCGCGACCACCTTCAGGTCGCGACTCGCGGCGTCCTCCAGATCGACGCGGGCCGCCGTGCCGTCGCCGGTGATCGCGCCGCAGGCCGGGCGGTAGCGCGGCGAGGCGCTCGCGGATCAGCCGGATACGGTCGAGCGCCGGGCGAGCGCGTACGGATTGTCGGCGAACACGATCGAGAAGGTGGCCGCGCGGCCGTCGGTCGAGCGGCGGCTGACCGTCGTGACGGCTGCGACGCCGGGCACGGCGCGGATCTGCTCGCGACACGAGCGCGACGTCGGCGGCCCGTAGCGGGCCGTCGGTCCGCTCGACGACCACCGCCGACGGGCCGAGCACGCCGGGCGGGAACGCGGTCAGCAGCGCGGTCGCGCCCGGGTCGAGTCCGTCGGGGAGCGGAAGACGTTGAGGATGTTCGCGTTCACGTGGTAGAGGCTGAGGCCGAGCGCGCACAGCGACGAGCGCCGCGACGACCCCGCTGAGGTAGCGCGCCGGCGGGCCCGGATGCGGCGCCCGATCCGGCCCCAGAGCGGCCTGCCGCTCGTCCTCGCGCGCGCCGCGTCTCGCCCAGCCACGCGCTTCGGCGGCCCGAGCACCGAGAGCAATCGCCGGCAGCAGCGTCAGGCTCGCGACGAGGACGATCGCGATCCCGATCGCGTTGACCGGCCCGAGCGCGCGGTTGATCCCCGAGACGCCGGCGAGCATCGCGACGAGCGCGGCGATCACGGTCAGGCCGCTCGCGATCATCGCGGGCGCCGCGAGCGGCAGGGCGGTCGCCACTGCCGATCGCGGTGCCCGATCCGTGCGCGCAACGCGCTCGCGGTACCGCGCCACGAGCAGAAGGCAGTAGTCGGTGCCCGCGCCGAACATGAGCACCGGCAGGAGCGAGGTCGCGGTGCTGTCGACGGTGAGCCCGGCGCGGGCGAGCAGGTAGATGACGCCGGTGGCGACCATGAACGCGACGCGCCACGTTCGTCAGCGGCACGAGCGCGAGCTTGACCGAGCGGTAGACGGCCAGCAGCAGGACGAGCACGAGCGCGCCGGTCGCGAGCAGGAGCTTGCCGTCGGCGCTCTTCACCGCCGTGTCGAAGTCGCTGCTGAACGCGGGCGTGCCGGTGACGTGGACGTCGAGCGCGCCGCCGCTCGTCGCGATCTCGCGCAGCGCGTCGATCGACGGCGTGACGCGGTACGGCGTCTTCGCGGTCAGCGGCACGACCGTGAACGCGACGTCGCCGTTTGCCGACACCTGGCCGGGCGCCGCTCGGAGGCCGAACGGCACCAGCGGCCGCACCGCGAGCGGCACCCGCGCCGGCGCGCTGCGCGTCGGCGACGATGCGCGCCCGGTCGGCCGGCGTCAGCCCGCCTTCGCGGCGGTAGACGAGCAGCACCGGCCGCAGGTCGCCGCCGGGAAAGCGCTCGTGCAGGATCCGGCTCACCTGGACGGACTGCGACGACGCCGGGAAGCAGGAACTCCTGGCTCGTCTCGTCGGGGAGCTTCAGCCCGAGCGGCCCGAGGACGACGGCGAGCAACGCCCAGGCTCGCGATCACGACCCACCGGGAACGGCGCCCGGAGACCAGGGCCGCCAGCCGCCGCAGCACGGGAGGCCTACTCGGGGTCGAGCTTCGTCGTCAGCGCGAAGAAGAGCTCGCTCGACATCGCGAACGTCTGCGGCGCCCAGTAGTTCCAGCCCTTGCGCCAGGTGCCGAAGATCCAAGGCGAGAGCCCGATCGTGAGCGCGAATGCGGCGTCGAGCTGAGGTGCGTCTTCATCGACAGCACGCGGGCGCTGCCGAAGCCGTTGTCGGAGCCGTAGTCGGTGAGCATGCTGTAGAAGGCGACCGACGGCCCCATCACCTGCGACGGGATCGTCGACGCCGGGGCATCCTTGACGCGGAAGAGATCTCCGCCGGCGATGAAGATGCCCGACGGTGAGGAAATCGAGATAGCCGTGAAGCTTGGCCGGGACGAACCGTTCCACCCTCACCCTCCTTGCGCTCGACGACGAGAGCGCACTGTACGACCGTCGCCGCAGCCGCACAAGCGGCTTCGGTCAGGGATCGCGGCGTCAAGGTCGGGATCGACCCCGTCCGCGCGCGGAGGCGGCCGGTCGAGGCGAGCACGTCCTGGAGCTGGTTCGCCTGGTCCTCGCGCAGGGAGAGCGTGCGCACGCGGGTGAGCGCACGCGCCTCGTCCGCCCCTCGCAGCTCGAGCACCTTGCGGCCGAAGTGGCCGCCGGATGCAGCACGGCCGACGACCTCGCCTTCCGCGGACGAGCTCGACGTCACCCTCCAGGATCACGTGCACCTCCCGGACCGGCCGGTCGGCACGGGCGAGCACCTCACCGCGCCGAACACCTGATGGCGGACGTCGTACTCGCTGCGCGCCTCGTGGTCGAGCTCGACGACGTCGCGACCGACCACGGGCCAGATCAGCCAGTCGGCGAGCAGCCGCAGCCGCCGGTCCCAGGTCGGGAGGAAGTAGACGAGGATCGCGCGCCAGAGAACCCAGCCGAGCTTGCCGCGCAGCGGGACGCCGAGCACCTCGCCGACCGCCGTGCGGCGGCCGATCGAGACGCCGAGGCGAACGCCGAGTAGGTGAACGGCTCGAGCGGCTGTCCCGTACAGCCGCGCGCTGGATGTTGTCGCCGATCCGCGTGCCGTGCTTGAGCGCGTAGAGGCCGACCGGCGGGCAGGTGCCGCCGTGCGGATGCGGCACCGCCGCGCAGTCGCCGCCGGCCCACACGTTCTCGAGGCCCTCGACGCGCAGGTAGCGGTCGGTCACGATGCGTCCGCGTTCGTCGGTCGGCAGGTCGAGCCCGTCGGAGGATCGGCTGCGGGCGCGTGCCGACGGCGGAGACGATCGTCCGTGTCGGGACGTGCATCCCGTTCGAGAGGAAGACCTCGTTCGGGGTCGCGCCGGCGACCCTCGTCTCGGTCAGCAGCTCGACGCCGAGCCCGCGCGCATGGGCCGTCGCGTACGCAACGAGGCGCGGGTGCGCGCGGGCGCCGCGCTCGAAGCTCGACGTGCCGTGGAGCTCGGGCATGATCGTCGCGCCGGGGTGGACGAGCACGACGCGCCACTCGTCGCGGCGGATGCGCGAGAACTCGCGCCCAGTGAGCAGGCGCGCGAAGTCGGCGAGCTCGCCCGCGAGCTCGGTGCCGGCGTAGCCGCCGCCCGCAACGACGAACGTGAGCAGCCGCCGCCGCTCGTCAGGGTCGCTCTCGATCTCGGCCAGCTCGAACATCTCGAGCAGGTGGTTCCGCAGTCGCAGGCAGTCGGCGAAGGCCTTCAGCTTGAACGCGTGCTCGGCGAGGCCCGGGTAGACCTCGAGGTTCTCGGTCGTGCCGACGCCGATCACGAGGTGGTCGTAGACGAGCTCGGTGCGCGCGCCGTCGAGGTGGCGGCTCGTGATCACGCGCCGCGCGTCGAGGTCGATCGCCTCGATCTCCGCCACGTGCACCGCAGCGGGCGGGAAGATCCGCCGCGCCGGGCTGAGCATGTTCCCGACGCCGATGCGTCCGGTGACCATCTCGCCGACGAACCCGTGGAAGGTGTGGAAGTTCTCGCGGCTGACGACGGTCGCGCTGAGCTCGCCGCGCTTGACGGCGTCGCGCAGGGCCGCGCGATGGTGACCGCGACGTAGCCGCCGCCGAGCTGGAGGACGTGCGGTGGAGTCGTCACGAGCCGATCGTAGAGACGGTCACGCGTCCGCGCGACGAATCGCCGCCCAGCGCGCGGTGAGCACGGCTGCGTCGAGTCGCTCGGCGGCATCCAGGGCCTTCGCCGCCTGCTTCGACGTGTTGCGGCTGAAGGCTCCGCTCAGCACCCACTTGCGGCTGAGCCGGACGAGGCGCAGCCGGTCGTCGGCCAGGTCGGGAGCCCGTTTCGGCTCGAGGTACAGATCGATCGCCAGCTTCTTGACGAGCGCCGGCTCGGCGGGCGCGCCCGTCGCCTGCTCGAGCCGGTGAGCGACGAGCGAGGCAAGCATCTGTAGCTCGCGCACGCCCGTGCGCACGGCAACGCCGACCGAGAGGACGCTCGAGGCGACCATCACCCACGGCACACGCGTGAAGCGGGCGCCGCGAGCAAGGACGCGGACTGCGGGCACGGCGACCACGACGGCGCGCTGGATCCTGTCCGTGCGTGCCTCGAGGTCGGCCTCACCCGCGAGCAGCCGCTTGCCCTCGGCGGCCGACGTGACTCGCTCGCCGGTGAGCAAGACGCGGTCGATCGCTGGTCCGCGAGCGCGCCGACGGCGTCGACGAGCGCGTCGCCAGCCTTCCGGGCGCCGGCGCCGCCGCCCTTCCCCGCCGACGTAGCGCGGTCGCGCACGGAGCGCGGCGGCGTCTCTCGGCGCGTGGTCCTCGCTCGTCATGTGGTTCTCAGACTAGGTGCCCTCGCGGCGCGAGGCGGCTGAGGACGTTTGCCGATCGCGCGCCGTTCACGAACAATCCCGAGATGGCCCTGCGAATCTGGATCACGGACGGCTCTGTGCCGGTGTTCTCCGACACGGTCCGGCTGACCGCATCGCATCGCGGGTCGTTCGGCCTGCCGACCCGCTACGAGGGCTTTGTCGACCCGGCCGTCGAGCTCGGCGAGGCCACGATCTCGCCCGAAAGCGACGACGACGTGCTCGTGGTCGAGGCCGAGTGGACGATCTCCTTCCCCGACGGCGTGCCGGCCGAGGTCGACCCGAGCACGCCGGTGGTCCTCCAGGGCCTCGCCGAGGGCAAGTGGCTGAACCGCCTGATCGGCACGCGCGCCTGGCAGCCGGCGAGCCTGGGCAACAACCTCCTCGCCGCCGGCTCGGGCATCCGCACGTCGTTGGGCGCGCTGGAAATGGGCCGGCCCGGGACGGTGCAGCTCTCGTACGAGCGCGCCGACGGCGGGCGGCAAACACACTCCTCCCCGCTCGAGGCCGTGAGCGGCTCGAACGTGCTCGACCTCGTGCGCGAGGTACTCCGCGTCGCGGCCGAGAGCGGAGGCGTCGACGCGATCGACCTGGGCGCGCTCGGCGAGCAGGCGGCGATCGTCAACGAGCCGGCGCGGATCAAGGCGAGTGCGAAGCCGTTCCCGGCGCCGCACCGCGTGAAGGAGCGCCTCGCCCGACAGGCGATCGCCGACGCGGTCGCCGTCCCGCCGGGCGGCACGGTCGAGCTGGTCGTGCTCGACGGCTCAGGCGCCGTCGTCGGCGAGGGCGAGTTGCACCTCGGCGCGCCTCCTGCGTCGTCGGACTCGTCCGGCGCGCAGGCCTCGAAGGTCGGCTGACGCGTCGCCGGCCGCCGCCACCGCGCGTCGGTGGCGCGCGAGGGAGCGAGCGACGACAATCGCGAGATGCTGAAGCAGGCGCTCTGCGACGCCCTCGTCGCACGTGACGTCGAGCTCTCGGCGCTCGAGGACGCGCTGCTCTCAGTCGAGCGCGACCGGAGTGGCGGGCTCGTGCTCATCGAGGGCGAGGCGGGGATGGGCAAGACGCGACTCGCGCACGAGTTCGCCGACCGAGCACGCGGGCTGGGGTGGGACGTCCTCTGGGGGAGCTGCTCGGAAACGGAGATGGCGCCGGCGTACCTGCCGTTCGTCGAGGCGGTCGGCAACCACTTCGCCGGGCGTGCGCCCGAACAGATCCATGCCGAGCTCGGCGGAGCGGCGCGAGAGCTCAGCCTGCTCTTCCCCCAGCTCGCGCTGCCCGATTCCGCGCCGCCAGCTGGTGATCCCGCACAGGCGAAGCTTCGACTGTTCGAGTCCTTCGTCGCCGTGCTCCAGGCCGCCGCGCGCGACGGCGGCGTGCTGCTCGTCGTCGACGATATTCACTGGGCCGACGCATCGACCCGGCGAGCTGATCGACCATCTCGCTCGGCGGCTGAAGGGCGTGCCGGCGCTCGTCCTCTGCACGTACCGCAGCGACGAACTGCAGCGTCGCCATCCACTGCTGCCGACGCTGCAGGCCTGGCGGCGATCGAGTCTGGCGGAGACGGTGACGCTGACCCCGCTGCCGCCTCTCGGCGTCGCAGAGATGATCGCGTCGATCTTCGACGCCGACGAGGTCGCCGACGACTTCCGCGACCTGATCGCCGGTCGCGCCGAGGGCAACCCGTTCGTGGTCGAGGAAATGCTGCGCGAGGCGGTCGAGCGCGGTGACGTCTACCTCGCGGGCGGACGGTGGGAGCGGCGCGCAATCGAGGAGCTCGGGATTCCCGCGAACGTGCGCGAGACGATCCTGGTGCGCATCGGCCGACTCGACGACCGGCACGTCGACGTCCTGCGCGCCGCCGCCGTCCTCGGCCGCTCGTTCTCCTACTCGGCGTTGCTCGCACTCGCCGAGGTGGACGAGGAAGTCGTTCAGGGGGCGCTCGAGGACGCGGTCGGCGCTCAGCTGATCGTCGAGGTGGGCGGAGCGGCGCCCGGCTTCGCAGTGGCGGCACGCGCTCACCCAGGAGGCCGTCTACACCGACACCGTGGGCCCTCGCCGGCAGCGCCTGCACGAGCGTGCCGCGGCGGCGCTCTCAGCCGCCGGCGCACCGCCCGTCGAGATCGCCCGGCACCTCCTCGAGGCCGGCGCACCCGAACGCGCTGTCCCGGCGTGCCTCGCCGCGGCCGACGACGCCGAACGCGCGCTCGCTCTGGACGAGGCGGCCGAGCTGCTCGAGCGCGTGCTCCCCTACCTCGGCGAGCTGGAGCAGGCGCGCGACCGTTTGCCGGGTCGCACGGCTCCGGTGGCTGAATGGCCACCCGGAGGCGGCGGTGCAACTCCTCCCGGACGGGATCGACCAGCTCGCGCGCGGCGCGCCGACCGAGGTGCCGGCGTACCGGATCGTGCTTGGACGGGCGTACTGGGAAACCGACTCTCCCGATCGGGCGCTTCGGGAGTACGAGCTGGCGCGCGAGGCGCTGGAGCCGCTCGGGCCTTCCGCCGACCTCGCGATGTCGCTCCTGCGGATCTCCGGGATGCGCACCTTCGCGTTCGACTTTTCGGACGCGCGCGACGCGGCCGAGCGAGCAATCGCCGTGGCGGATGCGTCGGGCGCTGAGCTCGAGCGCACGTGGGCGGGGCTCTTCCTCGCGATCGCCCTCGTCGGGCTCGGCGAGCAGGAGCAAGGGTTCGAGCTGATGGCGGAGTGTTTCGACGACGCCGTAGCCGGTGGCTGGTCGCACATCGCGGTGAACGCCGTGCACAACGACGTCTGGACGCGCGTCCACCTGCCGGCCGGAGGGCTCGACCTCGCGCTCGACCGGCTCGAGCGCTGCCCCTTCCACCCGATGCAGGTCGGGTTGTTCGAGCTCTGCCGCTCCTGGGCCGCGCTTTCGGCTGGGAAGCCGAGGCTCGCGCTCGAGCAGGCCGAGGCGGCGCTCGCGATCTTCGCCGGCCGCGCGCAGAAGTTCGAGTGGCGGGCGCGGGTCGCGGTCGCGGACGCACTGCTCGACCTCGACCGCGTCGACGAAGCAGCCGCGGTCCTGCCCCCGACCTCCAGTCGCGCCGAGCTCCAGGACGTGGTCTACGACAGCTCGGCCCGCGTCGGGATCGCCCTCGCGCTCGGGCGGCTCGACGAGGCGGACGAGCTCGGGGAGGAGATCGCGGCCTCCGATCGGCTCCGCTATCCCGCGACGGTCGCGATCGCCGTGGAGGCCCTGGTCGCAAACGGCAGGCTCGACCGGGCCGAGTCGATCGTGGCCGGCGCGCCGGGGCGAACGGAGAACGTCGCGATCCTCGAGGCCTCTGCACGTATCGCCCTCGCCCGAGGAAGACCGCAGCGGGCCGCGGCGATGCTCGAGGCGGCGGTGGAGCAGGCTGCGTCGACGGAGCTCGAGCGCTGGAAGCGCCGGGCGCAGCTTCTGCAGGGGGAGGCACTTGCGACCGCTGGCGACCGTCAGCGCGCGAGTGCCGTGCTCCAGGAGCTTTGCGACGAGGCGCTCGGGGCGGGGGCGCTCAGAGTCGCCCGGGCCGCGGAGGCGCTCGGCGGGCAGGTCGGGCTCCGCGTGTCGTTGCCGCCCGAACGGAACGAGGCCGCCGTCGCGCCGGAGCTCCTGCCGCTCGGCGAGCGTCTCGTGACGAGCCTGTTCGCCGACGTCCGCGACTACACGGGCATGGCGCAGGCCGCGTCGCCCGCGGCGACGGCGGAGTCCCTCGCGACGCTCCACCGTCTCGCGGTCACCGAGGTCGGCCGCCGCCACGGCATCGTCGACAAGTTCGCGGGCGACGCAGTGATGGCGACGTTCAACGCCACCGGAGCCCGGCTCGACCACACCGAGCTCGCGGCCGAGGCCGCGCTCGCGCTTCGCGACAAGGCAGCCCTGCTCGAGATCCCGATCGGCATCGGCATCGCGGTGGGCCCGGCCGTCGTCGGCCGCTCGGTCGCGGGTGCGAACGTGAGCGTTCTCGGCTCGACGACCAACCTCGCGGCTCGCCTCCAGTCGGCGGCGGAAACAGGCGAGATCGTGCTCGCCGAAGAGGCCCACCGAAGGCTCGCCGCCTGGCTGGCCGACCGCGGACTCACCGCGCACCCCGATCTGCTCGAGCTGAGGGGATTCTCCGAGGCGCAACCCGCGTACCGCCTCGCCGCAGGCCGATGAGCGTCGAAGGCCCCGGGCTCACGCACGGCGCATCGAGGCGCCGGGTCTCGTTCGTCTCGGCGGACCCTAGACCTCCACCGAGCGAGCCGCTTGCGCAGCCGTGAGCTGAGCGTCGAGCCAGCGGATGCGCGAGTGCAGGATCGGCAGGAGCGCCAGCGCGATCTCGGGGTCGTCGCGCAGTTCGCGCTGGAAGTCCCACTTCGCGAGCAGCGCGCACTCGGTGGGCTCGTCGGCGATCACCGTGACCTCGCGCGGCTGGTCGTCGATCAGGCCCATCTCGCCGAAGAAGCCTCCCGGGCCGGACTCGGTCACGTCCACGTGCACACCGCCCTCGCCCTCGCGGGCGATCCGGACGCGCCCGGAGAGGACGACGTAGAACGACATGCTCGTGTCGCCCTGCTTCACGACGGTCGCGCCCGCGCGGTAGGAGCGCTTCGCGGTGTGGCGGGCGAGGTCGGCGCGGTGCCTCTCGCTCAGCCGCCGGAACAGCGGCACGGCGCGCCAGCGCCTCGGCGACCGCGTCGTGATGCTCAGTGGCCGTCATCGATCCGCACCTCCTCGATGACGGTGAGGCCCTCGCCAAATTGCATGTTGGGCGAGAGCTGCGGCAGCTTGACCTGCGCCTCCGGCGCGCCCTCGGCGACGCGCTTCTGGCGCAGCGCCTGGTACGTCCCGGGCGCGACGCGCTTGAGCACCGGCGGGCCGAGGCGCAGCGACTCGCGCTTCGCCTCGTACTCGATGTTCCGGCCGGAGATCGAGCTGTCCATCGCCCGCAGGAACGCGCGCTCGCGGTCGGGCGTCATCGCGTCGCCGAGCTCGGCGTAGAACGCGTAGTGCGGCGGGTCGTCCCACTCGACCGCGGCGGTGAAGTGCTCGACGTCGAAGCCGCCGGAGTCGACGACCTCGACGAGCGCGCCCGTCACCTGCGACTCGGTCAGCTTCTCGCCGGTGATCGACGTCATGCCCTGGCCCTTGCGGACGAACTGGATCACCGGCGTGTTGCGGTACAAGTCGACCACGCGGACGACGTCGTTGATGTCGTAGCGGTAGAGGCCGGCCGAGCGTCGTGAAGTAGATGAAGTACTCGCGGTTCGACTCGAGCTGGTCGCAGGTGAGGAACTGCGCGTCGGGGTTGTCGCGCTCCTCCTCGGGGACGAACTCGAAGAAGTGGCTCGTGACGTTCAGGACGCCCGCCGAGCCGGCGTTGACGAGCGGCGTCGAGCCGCGACCCTCGCTCGCCATGTAGCCGAGGTCGCGGATCGGCGCGTCGCCGTAGACCTCCGGCAGCTTGCGCAGGTAGAGCGGCATCGTCCCGCCCTTCCAGCAGGAGAGGAGCTGCAGGTTCGGCCAGGCCTCGATCGGGATCAGCCTGCCGGTCGACCGCGACGATGCGCTGCGAGCTCGTCGGCGCGGCGCGGGTCGGGCTTCAGGCCGGCGCTGAGCTCGGGCGGCGCCCCTTCGGGCAGGTAGGCCGGGTTGACCGTGCCGTTGCGGATGTCGTCGATCAGCTCGTCGGCGTGCACTGCCATCTTCTCGCCGAGGAGGACCATGCTCGACGGGTTCGGCATCACGATCAGGCGGATGTCGGCCGGAAGCGCGTGGCGGAGCGTGAGGTAGTACTTGGCCTCGACGTCCTTGACCTTGCAGAGCTCGTACGGCAGCGCGTAGAAGCGCTTGATCGCGCCCGGCTGCTGCTTCGTCAGGTAGCCGGAGATCGCGCCGTAGGGGAGGCCGCCTTCGGAGTGGCCCTCGACGTCGTTCGACGTCGGGACGAGGAACTTGCCGTCGAGCAGGTGGCCGAAGTCGGCGAACATCCGGTAGAGGTGGACGTGGACGCCGTGGCTGTACTCGTGCAGGTAGCTGCGAGGTCACGGGGATGTACTTCGCCTTGCCGGTCGTGCCGCTCGTCGTCGCGAACATGAGCGGGTCGTCGTCGGTGAGCACGGTTCTTCTCGCCGCGAAGCGTGCGCTCGATGTACGGCTCGAGCGTCTCGTAGGAGTTCGGCGGCACGGCCTTCTGGTAGTCCTCGATCGAGCGGATCTTGTCGAAGCCGTGCTCGCGCCCGTAGGCGGTGTCGGCGTTCCGCTTCATCGAGCTCGACCAGATACTCCTCCTGCACCTCGCGGGCCTTCCAGGTCGCGTCGTCGAAACGGTGCGCGTCGCTGAAGTCGAGGAACGTCTTGATGAAGCGCTGCGATCGGAGACGTCTTCGCCACTCGCTCTACCTCCGCCTTCTCGATCGTCCGACTCGAGGCCGTGTGCCGTTCGAGCACGTCCGGCCTGACACGCACGCCGAGCCCCGGGCCGTCGAGGGGTCGCGCCCAGCCACCGTATCCGGGCAGCACCCGCTCCGCGGTCAGGTCCTCCTTCAGCAGCAGGCTGCCGCCCGAGCCCTCGACGTAGCGCGGGGAGCCGATCGCGGCCGCGAGATGCCGCCCGGCCGCCGAGAGCAGGCCGCTTTCGCCGACCTGGGCGCCGACGACGACGTCGAGCCCGGCGGCCTGCGCGATCTCGTGCGATCCGCATCGACGCGAGCAGGCCGCCGCACTTCGAGACGCGGATGTTGAAGGCATCGCAGGCACGCGCCTCGACGAGCCGTTCGGCCTCCTCGACGGTGCGCAGCGACTCGTCGACGATGATCGTCTCCGGCACCTCGGCCGTGAGCCGGGCGAGACCGGCGAGATCGTCCGCAGCGAGCGGCTGCTCGACGGCGCTGATCCCGAACACGCGCATGCGCTCGATCGCCGCCAGAGCCTCGTCGACGCGTCCAGGCGCAGTTCGCGTCGACGCGGAGGTCGACCGTCGGGCCGAGCAGGCGCCGGAGGATCGCGAGCGAGCGCCAGCTCGCGCTCGAGGTCGTCGCCGACCTTGACCTTCACCTGCCGGATGCCGTAGCGTGCTGATCACGCGAGCGAGGAGGCCGACCTTGCGCGGGCTCTCGAACGGCAGCACGGCGTCGTACCGCACCCGCGGCGCCGCCTCGCCGCCGAGCCACGCGCTGCACGGAGAGGCCGAAGCGCCGGCCGAAGGCGTCGAGGAGCCCGAGCTCGAGCGCGCAGCGCGCCGCCGTCTCGAGCGACCCGTCGGGCCCGACGGGCGGCGCCGCCTCGTCGATCGCCGCCTCGAGCTCCTCCGGCGAGGTCGGATCGAGCCCGAGCAGCGCCGGGACCTGCCGCTCGGCGAGCGCCGCGAGCGCGCTCTCGACGGTCTCGCCCGTGACGTACTCGCGCGGGACGCCCTCGCCGTAGCCGACGGTGCCGTCGTCGAGCACGAGCGCGCGTGACGACGTTCGTCGACGAGCTGCGCGCCGCGAGCGCATGACCGAACGAGAAGCGGAACGGCAGCTCGACGGTCGCACGTCGATCGCGGCGATCGCGCCGAAGTGCGCCGCGACGCGCGCCGCGCACGGCCGGCTCGACGTCACGCCGTCGAGCCAGCCGACGAGGTCGTCCCAGTAGCGCTGCCGATCGGGCTCGAAGTCGAGGAGGTGACCGAAGTCGGGGTAGCGCACGTACCGCTTGTCGGGCGACGCGCAGCCGCTCGAACCAGGCGCCGGACGGCCTCGACGTCGACGATCGGGTCGCTGCCCGGACTGGAGCAGCAGCAGCGGCACGGCGAGCGCCTCGGTCGCGAGCAGGCGGCGGTCCCAGAGGAACTGCTGGAAGAAGAAGCGCGGCGGTGACCTCGTGCAGGCTCGAGCGGGTCGTTCCGGATGAACTCGAGGTAGGGCGGGTTCGCCGTGAACAGCTCCGGCTCGAGCGGGATGCGGATGCGGCGGCCGCGGATCGAGCGAACGCGGCCGGCGAAGACGTTCAGCTTCTCGTTCGGCTCGCAGGTCGACCTTGGCCTTCAGCGCCGGGCAGACGAGCGCGAGGCCGGCGATCTCGTACCGGTGCTCGAGCGCGTACGCGATCGCCGGGCGCGCGCCCCAGCAGCCGCCGCGAGCACGACCGGCGCGTCCGGGTGCTCGCGCCTCGCGCGAGCCGGACGAAGCGCCGCACGTCGTCGACGAGCTGCTCCGGCCGCTCGAAGTCGCCGCGCGGCGCGAGGCTGTAGCCCGGAGCCGCGGCGGTCGGGGAGGTAGACGGCGTAGCCGCGCCGGGCGAGCTCCGCCGCCGTCTCGACGTACCAGGCGCCGTGGCTCTGGATCGCCGTGCAGGTAGACGAACGACGCCGCGCGCCTCGCCGGCCGGCGCGAACGAGCCGGTAGGGACAGCTCGAGCCCGTCGTCGCGCGGAGATCTCGAGCGCGGGCCGCGTCAGCCGAGCGCCTCGTCGGTCATCGGGCGCAGCCACGGCAGCGTGCCGGCGATGCGCGGCATCGCCGCCGCGCGCCGCCTCGACGCCGTTCTCGAAGTAGCGGCGCCCCTCGCGCGAAGTGGCGCAGCTTCGTCGTCGGGACGTGCTCGAAGGACGGCGCGATCGTGATCGCTCGTGACGCCGGCGAGTCGTGCGGCGAGGCGGGTCTGCATGATCTCGAACGACCGCATGATGACGGCCACCGCCGAGGGCGGCCGGCCCTGCGCAGGACTCGCCTCCGCGAACGTCGTCCGGCATGTCGCGCGGCGTGACGAGCGCGGACGCCGAGCACGACGTCGGCGCCCATGTCGGCCGCGACCGTGACGCGGGACCGGGTTGAGCACGGCGCCGTCGACGAGCGTGTACGGCCCATCCGCTGCGCGGGGTAGACGCCGGGAATCGAGATGCTGGCGAGCACCGCGAGCCAGACGAGGCCACGACGCAGCACGACCTCGGCGTGGCTGTCGATGTCGGCCGCGACGAGCGCGAGCGGCGTCTCCAGGTCCTCGATCTGGACGTCACCCGGCGACCTTGCGTAGCAGCGACCGGATCCCGGTATTCGAGAGCAGGCCGCGGCCGGGCAGCGTGAAGCGGAGCATCTGCTCGGCGAACTGGTCGAGCATCGCCACGCCCTCCTCGGCGTCTTGCCCATGGCGTGGAGAGCTGGCCGCGGCCGCGCCGACGCTCGTCGCCGGCGGCGAAGTCGACCTCGACGCCGGCGCTCTCGAGGCTCTTCAGCACGCCGAAGTGGGCGTAGCCGCGCAGGCTCCCGGACCCGAGCGCGAGCCCGACCGTCAGGGCCCCTGCCGCAAACTGCCGCCGCTCGAGCCGATCGAGTTCCTCGTCGAGCTCCTCGGGCGGGAGGCCATCGAAGATGGACGGTCCGCCGACTACCTGCATCGACCGAAGGTATCGCGCCCGTGACATGGCATCAAATGCGCCAAGCGTTCCTCGGGCCGCGCGCTAGTGTGGGCCGGTGCTCGCGGTTCCCTGCGGCCTTCCGTCCTACGTCGGTGCCTGGCCACCCGTCGTGGCCGGCGCCGCGATGATCGAGCCGCTGGCCGAGCTCGCCGGCTCGACTCCCCATTCGGCCTGCGCGTGCGGAGGAGGCGGTCAGTACGGCCGGAGCACCGAGTCTCCCGAGGAACCGCAAGACAAACGCTGATCCGGGCCCGCTGTCCCTTGCGCGGCCGCGGCCCGCCCGTCATCCTCTGCCAGTCGCCGCTTCGCCCGCACACTCCTCGCCCGCACCGCCTGCGTCGACCTTCTCGCTCCGGGATACGTACTGGCCGCTGACGCTGCTGCTGCCGCTCGCGCTGATCGCGCTCCTGCGCGGCGACTCCCAACATCGACGAGCGGTGGGAGAACCACGCCGCACACTTCTGGATCGTCCTGGTAGCCGCGCTCGTCTGCCTGGGGCTCGCGCTCGCGATCAGCGAGGGGGCTCGGCGGCGGCGCGACGCGAGGCTCCTCCTGATCGGCCTCGCCTTCGTGGTCAGCGCCGGCTTCCTCGGCCTCCACGCCCTCGCAACCCCGACGGTGTTCATCGCCGGGAAGAACGCCGGCTTCGTGCTCGCCACGCCGGTCGGCCTCATCCTGGCCGGCTGCTTCGCAGCCGCCTCGGCGGTCGAGTACCGGCTCGAGACCTCGCTCTGGATCGTCCGGCACGGGCGCCTGCTGCTCGCGCTCGTGCTCGCCCTGATCGCAGCCTGGGCCTTGGTCTCCCTCGCCGACCTCCCGCCGCTCCACGAGGCCGTGAAGCCGCAGGACGTCGACGCGCCGCTCGGGGCCGTGGCCGCGGTCGGCGTCGTGGCCTACGCCTACGCCGCGTTCGCCTACTTCCGCGTCTACCACCGGCGCGGCAGCGGGCTCGCCTTCGCCGTCGCGTTCGCGTTCGCGCTCCTCGCCGAGGCACTCGTCATCGCCGTCCTCTCGCTCGCCACGAGTTGGCAGCTGAGTTGGTGGGAGTGGCACGGGCTGATGGTGATCGGGTTCGTCTCGATCGGCGTCGCCGCCGGGCGGGAGTGGCACGAGGAGCGGTTCAGCGCGCTCTACCTCGACGAGACGCTGCGGGGGCACAAGGAGGTGAGCGTCCTGTTCGCCGACCTCGCCGGGTTCACGCCGTTCACCGAGAAACACGGCTCCGCCGGGGTGCACACGATGCTCGTGACCTACTTCGGCCGGCTCGCGCCGATGATCCGAGACGAATTCGGCGGCGAGGTGGCCGAGTTCGTCGGCGACCAGATCTTCGCCGTCTTCAACAAGGCGGGCGACCAGCCCGACCACGCGGTCCGTGCCGCGAGGGCAGGTCTCGCGCTACAGCGCGTCGCAGCGGAGATCCGGCCGACCGGGCATCCCGACTGGCCGCCACTTCCGCGGTCGGCATCAACAGCGGCGAGGTGCTCGCGGGCGTCGTCGGCGACCGCGGCCACCGGATCCACGGCGTCTTCGGCGACACGGTCAACCTCGGCTCGCGGCTCGAGGGACAGTCGCCCGTCGACGGCGTGATGATCGGCGCCGCCACCTACGAGCAGCTCCCGCCCGGGCACGGTCGCCGAGCGCCAGCCCGACCTGCACGTCAAGGGCAAGACCGAGCCGGTCGTCGCCTACGTGCTCCGAGAGCGTGCCCTCATGACGCGAGCTCGCTCTTCGAGTCGCTCGACTACGTCTACGTGCCGACCGCGGACGTCGACGCGAGCCGCGCGCCGCTACGTCGACGAGCTCGGCGCGGAGCTCGTCTGGCAAGGTGCGCGGGATGGGAACCGTGGTCGCGTGCCTGCGCGTCGCGGAGGCCGGCCCGGCGATCCTGCTCAGCGGCCACCTCGAGGGCGACGCGCCGATCCTCGATCTACCGCGTCGCCGACTACGACGCGGCGATCGCGCGCCTGCGCGAGGCCGGGATCGGCGACATCCACGAGCTCGAGATCCCGCACGGCCCGTGTGCGAGCTTCGACGTGCCCGACGGGCAGCGGCTCGCGATCTACGAGCTCACGCGCCCGGGCGCCGCCGACAGCTTCGTCGGCCGCATCGACGACTGAGCAAAGCCGTGTGCACGCTCGATTCGCGGGCTACCGATCCGGTACGCTCGTCCCCCGTTCAGGAGCATGAGTCAGGAGCAGGAGGAACCATGGACAGCACCATGACCGTCAAGGAATTCTTCGAGGGGTTGCCGGCTCGCGTCCCGGCCGAGAACACCGCCGGCATCACCAACTCCTACCTCTTCGAGATCAAGGAGGTCGGCACCTGGCTCGTGGCCGTCGACGACGGCAAGGTGACCGTGACGGAAGGCGACGCGGAGGCCGACGTGCGCATCGGCATGTCCGAGGAGATCTTCCGCAAGCTGATCTCCGGCGAGCAGAACGCAATGCGGGGCGTCATGACCGGGAAGATCAAGGTCAAGGGCAACATGGGCGCCGCCTCGAAGCTCGGGCAAGATCCTCGGGTAGACGCGCCGAAGTCTCGAACACGTATCCGCACTCGATCGAAGGGGAACCCGAATTGGCTGAACATCCCAACGTCGCACGGCTTCGCCGAGGCTTCGAGATCCGCACCGGAGGGAACTACGGAGACGAAGAGCTGGCATTCATGGACGACCTGTTCGACGAGGACATCTTCTGGCACGGCAGCGGCCACGGCCAGTTCGCCGCCGGAGCGCAGGGGAAGCAGAACGTCTTCATGATGTTCGGCCTCGTCGCGGAGGAGACCGGCGGCACGTTCGCGATGACCGTCGACGACATCTACGCCGACGACACGCACGGCATCGTCACGACCCACGTCGTCGCCGACCGCAAGGGCAAGCACTACGAGTGGAAGGAAGTCGACATCTTCCATCTGACACCGGAAGGACGGATCAAGGAGTTCTGGGGGATCCCGGAAGACCAGGACGCGCTCGACGCGTTCTTCAACGACTGACCACAGGACGGCGGACTGAGGGCCGCGCTCTACCGCGCGCCCTCAACAGACCGCACGTCGCCTACATCCCGATCTGCCGCACGCCGTACTTCTCGCCGAGCACGCCGATGCTGGAGTAGTCGGATTCGATCCCGTGCTTGGCCGCGATCTCGGCGATCCGCTTGAAGTCGGGCGGGCCACCGCTCGAGAGCACGACCGCCATGTCCTCGAGATAGTCGTCGAGCCCGCCCGGCCAGCAGAACTCGATGAAGCGGGCGGGCGCGTCGGTGTCGTTGAAGATCGTGTGCGGGACGCCCTTGGGCTTGAACGCGAACTGCCCCGCCTTGAACCGGTGCACGTCGCCGTCGAGATAGAACGACAGCTCGCCCTCGAGGATGTACGAGGCTTCGTCCTGGTTGATATGCGTGTGGACCGGCGCGAGCAGCTTTCCCGGCGGCAGGTGGACCTCCAGCATCGAGATCGCGCCGCCGGTGCCTCTCGACGTGAGCAGCGCCGGTAGCCCGAGCGCCGTCTTCGCGGCTTCCAGCTTCTGCTCGGCCGTCCGGTCGTCCGCCCAGAACGCGTCCCGCTCGGCCTCGTCTTCCGGGATCCCCCAGAACTCGTAGGCCCGGCCGTCGGCGTCCAGGTGGAAGATGTTCACCTCTTTGACGTTCATGTGCCGATCGGGGTGGTCGGGATGGTCGGCCGTGAGCGTCACGAACGAGGCGGCATGCGTGTCGTCCGCGTAGACCTCGTGAATGTCGAAGAAGAGCGTCCCGCCGGTCGCCTGCTTGAACATCTTGAACTTGCCGAGCACCTCGTCGATCGTGTTCGTGGGAGGCGCCTTGGCAAACTCGCTCTGGCCGCCCATGTGCCAGACGACGCCGTCTGCGAGAAACCGTCCGATCGTGGCCGTGTCGTCCGGCCCGAACTCGCTTCGCTGCCGGGCCTCCTCGGCCGCAAGGAACACGGCGACGTTTGGATGCTCGGGTACCGGCTCACCCTTCGCGGCGGATTCGGCGATCGCACGGTCCGTCGGAAGTCCCCAGAGCTCGGTGACCTTCCCCTCCGAGTTCATGTGCAAGAGGTTCGCCTGCCGCACCTTGCCAACCCCTACCGCCGAGAGCTCCAGCAACGCGGCTCCGTGCTCCCCGTCCGCGTAGACCTCGGCCACGTCTATGCTCGGCGCGCCGTCGCCCGCCTTCGCGAACGCGTTCCAGAGCTCGATCACGTCCGCTTTGCCTGTCGCGTCGCCCGAACCGGTCGCGGCGCCGTGCCAGACGACATCGGCGGCGAAGAGCCCATCGAGCAGCGCCGCGTCATCGCCACTCGTCGTCGCTTCGCGGCGGGCGTTCAGAGCGCGGCGGAGACGCGCCACATCCGGATGCTCAGCCACACCGGTCTCCTGTCCGAGCCATCAAAGGCAAGGCCGCGCCTCGGCGCTCGCCTGAGACGGAACCGCGCCGACCTGCTGCAACATCCCGAGCATGTCCGATTCGCTCCACTCCTCGGCGATCATGCCGTCTTCGATCCGAAAAACCGTGATCCCGGAGGTCACCAAGCGCTTGCCGGTCGGCGGGATTCCCATGAAGTCGCCGCTGTGCGTCCCGACCGACGTCCAGCGGGCCACGACCCTGTCGTCCTCGGCGACCAGGTCCTCAACGGGACGCTGGAGGTCCGGAAAAGCGTCGAATGTCGCCAGCCCGAACTGCCGGTGCATGTCGATCGTCACCGGCGGCATGCCGGAGAAGTGGCCGACGAGGCCAGCGCTGTAGATCCGATCATGCTCGGCGAGGAAAGCCTCGCGGCCTTCGCTCATCGACTCGAATGCGCGGCGGACGATCCGCTTGTTCTCCTCGAGCGTCATCCGCGATCTCCGATCCGGAGGGATCGCATGCTCCTACTTCCACTCGTAGTACTTGATCTCCATGTTTCGTGCCGTCTCGTCGATCTCGAACTCGAACAGCACGGCGATGCTGTTCAGTTGGGCGAAGTGCGGTGAGGCGCTGAAGAAGTACAGGGCTCCGCGCCAGGAGGCGGCGCCGCCGCGGCCGAGCATGTGGCCGACGCCGGTTCCCGTGTACGAGGCGGCCTCGGCCTCTTGCGTGAAGATCACGCCGTCCGCCGACCCGGTGAAGTTCCCGTCCGGCCGATACACCGACGCGTACGTCGCGTAGTCGACGAAGGGCACGCCGAGCATCGTGCCCTGGCCCTGGAACTGGCTTTCCACCTTGACTCCGAAGCCGTCCTTGACGACACGAAACGCGGTGACAGACCCTGTCTCCTCGCCGATGAGCTCTCCAAATGCCACTTCTCCACCTCCCGGTCGTTGACCCGTGGTGGGGGAATACACGGCGGGACGAGGCGTGTCAACCGAGTGCCGTTGCCGTTTGCCAAGCGCGCGAGCGCCGAAGTAGGATCGGTCCGACCGTGTGGCGCGCGAGGCCGCGCCGGCGGGATCCATTGCCGCCGACCCGAGGAGGGATGCCATGCCCGAAGCCGAGAACCGCCTTCTCTTCCAGCGCTACTTCGATGACGCCGCGAACGGGGGCAACCTCGACCTGCTCGACGAGATCTTCGCGACCGATTACCTGCATCACGATCCGGCGAATCCCGATCCGCGACCGGTGGTCGGCCCGCAGGGGGTCCGCGACCACCTGATCTCGCTCATGGGCGCGTTCCCCGACCTCAAGTTCGAGATCGACGACACCGTCGCGCAGGGAGAGGAGATCGTCGTCCGCTGGACGGCCCGCGGGACGAACACCGGTGACTACTTCGGGATGCCCGCCACGGGCAAGCCGATCGAGATCACCGGGATGAACACGTGGAACGTGCGAGACGGCAAGGCGATCGAGGGTTGGGTCAACCGCGACGACATGGGCCTTCTGCAGCAGCTCGGCGTGGTTCCGACACCCGGTTGACTCCGTAACTATCGGCAGCAGAGGAGAGAACGATGGGCTTGGAAGCAGATCGCACGAGAGACCTCGTCCTACGCATGTACGACGAGGTCTGGAACAAGGGGAACATGGCGGCCGCGGACGACGCCGTCTCTCCCGACTTCGACGACCACCCGCCGACCCGCTTCTTCGACGTCGGCCGCACGGGCCCCGGGGCGCTGACGGAGGCTGCGGAGTCCTTCCGCAACGCGATCCCCGACTTCCACGACACGCCCGAGCTCGTCGTGGTCGAGGGCGACCGCGCCGCCTACCTGGGGATGATCTCCGGCGTCCAGACAGGCGAGATGTTCGGCTTCCCGCCGAAGAACCGGCGGATGCGCGTCTGGGGCATCAACATCTTCGCGCTGCGCGACGGACTCATCTCCGAGCGCTGGGGCCAGTTCGACGTGCTGAGCATGATGCAGCAGCTCGGCGTCGCCCCGGGGCCCCCGATGCCGGAGGCGCCCGAGCAGGGGCCGGAGTACGGCGACCCGCACCGCTCGGGCCAGGACCCTCCGACCGACATCGAGGCGAACAAGGCCGTCTACCGCCGCATGGTCGACGAGGTCGTGAACCAGGGGAACTTCGACGTCATTCCGGAGCTCTTTCATCCCGACTACGTCGACCACGTCGCGCCGCCGGGCTCGCCGCCCGGGCTCGCCGGCGTCGAGGCGATCTTTCGTATGTTCCGCACGGGCTTCCCCGACGTGAAGTTCACGATCGACCAGATGATCGGCGAGGGGAACTACGTCGCCACGCTCGTCCACGGCGAGGGCACGCATACCGGCCAGTTCATCGAGTTCCCGCCGAGTGGCAAGCACGCAGTCTGGCGCTCGGTCGGCTTCTTCCGCATCGAGGACGGGAAGATCCGCGAGCACTGGGGCATCCCGGACCTGCTCGGGCTCCTGATCCAGATCGGCGTCATCCCTCCGCCGCAGGCCGCGAGCGCCGCGGGCACGGTGGAGGCACAGGTCTGATGGGCGTCGAAGCGAACAGGGCACTCATCCAGCGCTTCTACGACGAGGGCTGGAACGCCAACAACCTCGACGTCTACGACGAGCTCGTGACCGACGACTTCGTCGATCACCAGGCGATCCCGGGCCTCGAGCCCGGACGCGAGGGCTTCAAGATGCTGAACGTGATGTTCCGCTCGGCGTTCCCGGACGTCTGGGTGGACGTCGATCAGATCGTCGCAGAGGACGACAAGGTCGGCTGCCGGTGGACCTCGACGGGGACGCACCAGGGCGACCTGTTCGGCATCCCACCGACCGGCAACAAAGTGAAGATCACCGCGACGGTCTGGTATCGGGTCGAGAACGGCCGGCTTGCAGAGGGCTGGATCAACCGGGACGACGTCGGCCTGATGCGCCAGCTCGGCGTCATCCCCTCCGGGTAGCCGGAGCGGCTCTCGAGGAAGCGGCGGCGGGCGCCGGCCGCCGCCGCTTCCTCAGCTCGTCGACGCCGGCGCCTCAGATGCGGCGTCGCCGAAGATCAGCGTCGAGATGGCGCCCGTCGCCGCGCGGTTGGGACGAACGGCGAGACGACGTGGGTCTCGACGTGCTCCGTCACCGGCTCGTGCGCGGCCCTCACGCCGTGCAGGAGCGCGAACGTGAGCCCGACGCCGATGAAGGCGATGACCGCAAGCGTCCAGTAGGCGAGGGTGAAGCCGCTCACCATCGCCTGCTGCGTGGCGAGCTGCTGCGGCACGCCCTGCTGCAGCAGGTGCGGAAGCTCGTGCGAGAGACGTGTGCTGAAGATCGTCGCTGCGATCGCGAGGCCGACGGCCCCTCCGACCTGCTGTGTCGTGTTCATCAGGCCGGAGGCGAGGCCGGTGTCGCGCTCGGAGACGCCCGCCAGAGCGAGAATCGAGATCGGCACGAACGTGAAGCCGGTGCCGAGGCCGATCAGGAGCAGCGGGCCGAAGAGGTTCTTGAAGTACACGCCCTCGACCGGGATCTGCGCGAACCAGACGAGCCCGACGCCCATCGCCGTCAGGCCCGTCACCACCACGTACTTCGGGCCGATCCGCGTCACGAGCGTCTCCGCGATGCCGGCCGAGATCACGGCCATCAGCGCCGTCGCGAGCATCGCGATCCCGGTCTGGAGCGATGAGTACCCGAGTACCTCCTGCGTGTACAGCGTCAGCAGGAAGAAGGTGCTGAACATGACCGCGCCGACGACGACGCCGACCACGTTCGCAGTCGTCACGGTGCGCAGCCGCCAGATCTTCAGGGGCATCAGAGGCGCCGTCACCCTGCTCTCGATGAAGACGAACAGCCCCAGCAGCGCGGCCGAGGCGATCAGGAGACCGATCGTCCGGGCCGATGTCCAGCCGACGTCCGGCGCCTTCGAGATCGCGTAGACGAGCAGGATGATCGAGCCGGTGACCGTGAATGCGCCGAGGGGGTCGTAGCGCCGTTTGTCGACCTCGACACGGCTCTCGCGAACGAAGAACGGGGTCAGCATGAGCACGACCGCACCGATCGGGATGTTGACGAAGAAGATCCACTCCCACCCCGCGTACTTGGTCAGGAAGCCGCCGAGGATGACGCCGATCGCGGCGCCGCTCCCGCCGAGCGCTCCCCAGACCCCGAGCGCCTTGTTGCGCTCGGCGCCCTCCGGGAATGCGGTACTGACGATCGAGAGCGCGGCCGGTGCGATGATCGCGGCGCCGACGCCCTGGACGCCGCGCATCGCGATCAGGAAGCCCTCCGACTGCGCGAGCCCGCAGGCGAGCGAGGCGAGCACGAAGACCCCCACGCCGACGAGGAAGACGATGCGCCGCCCGAGCAGGTCGGCCGCACGACCGCCGAGAAGGAGGAAGCCGCCGAACGTGATCGCGTAGGCCGTGACGACCCACTGGAGGTTCTCCGGCGAGAAGTCGAGCTCCTCGCCGATCGTCGGCAGCGCGACGTTCACGATCGAGATGTCGAGCACGGTCATCAGGAAGGCGGCCCCGACGATCGCAAGCGCTTTCCACCGGTTCGGGTCTGGGAGGGCTTGGTTCATCGCGCGACCCTAGCGACCCGTCTCGCGACGCGACGGTACGACCCGGCGGGACCGCCACCCATCGATCTTCCCGACCGGCGCGAGAGCCGCCCCTGACGGAGCGGCGGTCTCGCGATGTGGTCGACGCCGACCGCCGGGGCGGCGCGCCGCGGCTTCCCTAGACGTCGGCCGCCGGAACGGCTTCTTTGGCGACCGCGATGTGCTGCACGTCCACCGGTACGCAACTCCCCATGCCGGCGAAGGACGGAACGCCCGCGTCGTCCCGCTGGCGTGCTGCTTTCGGGATCAGCAGGGCGATCAGCGCCCCGACGGCGAGCACGGTCGCGCCGACCCAGAGCGCCGGCACGAGACCGTCGAGGTACGCCTGGCCGGGCGGCGGGTAGTGGCCGTACTCCGCGAAGATCGCGGCCAGCACGGCGACACCGAAGACGCCGCCGACCTCACGCAGGGCGTTGTTGGCGCCCGAGGCCTGCCCCTCTTCCTCCGGCCGGACCGCCGAGAGGACGACGTTCGCGACCGGCGCGAAGAAGAGGCCCATGCCCACGCCCGCGATGATGAACGGGCCGACCAGGGACACGAACCCGAGGTCGGGCGTCACGATCGCCGCCATCCATCCGAGCGCGACCGCCTGCAGCGCGAGGCCGAGCGCCATCAACGGCCGCCCACCGACCCGGTCCGACATCGCGCCGGCGACCGGCGCCACGAACATGGTCACCCCGGTCCACGCGAGCATGCGGAGGCCGGCCTCGAACGGCGTGTACTGGAGCACTATCTGCAGGTACTGCGTCAGCAGGAAGATCGAGCCGAACATCCCGAAGTACATGCACACGGAGACGGCGTTCGTGGCCGCGAACGCCCGATTGCGGAAAAAGCGAAGCGGCAGCATCGGCTCCGGCGTGCGGTTCTCCCACCAGAGGAAGATGCCGATGAGGATGAGGCCGATCGAGCATCGACGCCGATCACCTCGGACGAGCCCCAGCCCTGGGTCTCCGAGCGGACGACGCCCCAAACGAGGCCGAAGAGCCCGAAGCCGCTGAGGACGAGACCGACGAGGTCGAGCTTGTCGTTCGGGCCGGTCGTCTCGTTCAGGTGCCTCAGGGCGAGCGGAATCGCGACGATGCCGATCGGGACGTTCAGCCAGAAGATCCACTGCCAGCTGATGCCGTCGACGATCGCGCCGCCCACGACCGGGCCGATCGCGACCGCCAGGCCGGCGATGCCGCCCCAGGCGCCCAGGATCGCGCCGCGCTTCTCGCGCGGCGCCGCGGCGGCGAGGATCGTGAGCGTGAGCGGCGTGACGATCGCAGCGCCCATGCCCTGGAGTGCACGGGCAACGATCAGCGATTCGATCCCGCTCGAGAGCGCGGCCAGGACGGAGGCGGCCGTGAAGATCGTCATCCCGATCACGAACATGCGCTTGCGCCCGAAGCGGTCGCCCAGCGCGGCCCCGGTCAGGAGCAGGACGGCGAAGGTCAGCGTGTAGGCGTTCACCGTCCAGACGAGCTCGGTCGGAGACGCGTCCAGGTCCACCTTGATCACGGGTAGGGCGGTCACCACGACGAGGTTGTCGAGCGCCGTCATGAACAGCGCGATCGTGGTGATGCCGAACGTCCAAGCCAGCTTGTTCTCCACCTGTGCCTCCTCGTGGGTAGGCGCCTACTCTAGAACGAAAGCGGCGCTCGCGGAACCGACAGGCTACGCGGTGCCGTCGGGCGCGTCGGGACCGCCCTCGAGCCCCGGCAGGCTCTGCCCGGCGAGCGCCTTGGCGATCTCTTCCGGCGTCTGGGCGCGGATCGCGCCGGTGAACTGGCGGGTGCGCGCAACCCTGGTCGGGCGTTGCGGAGCGCCGACGATCTGCTCGACCTGAGGGTTGACGATCTGCTCGCGAACCTGCTCGAGCAGCACGTCGACCGCTTCGGCCATCTGGGCGACGAAGGTCGCGATGATCGGGTTCACGACGGCCTCGTCGACCGAGGCGTCGGCCTTGAAGCGGAGCCGCCAGCGAAGCTCCTCGACGTGTCCGTAGAAGGTCGCGAGGTCGGCCATCAGCTCGTAGTCGGAGACGATCACTCCGAGCGGACCGCTCGCAGCGGCCCACGAGCCGGCGGGTAGATCGGGGAAGAAGTGCTTGTAGTTGTGCGCTTCGCGCTTCGTGCGCTCGATGCTCGCCTTCAGGCGCTCCAGCTCGAGCTCGAGGGCGCCGAAGCGCCGCTTGGCCTCGACGACGCGCCGCTCCTGCTCGTGCTGGAGCCGTTCGGCCGCACGGCGGCGCTCAGCCTCGTTCTGGCGCACCTCGTCCTGGAGGCGCGAGTGGCGGTCCCAGAAGAGCGCGGTCGTGAAGGCGAGTGCGGCGCCCGAGTAGCCGCCGATCACGAGCGGCCACATGATCTCGCCGGTGTAGTAGTGCGCGCCGACGATCGGCGCGACCACCGCGGCGACGAGCGACAACGTCAAGAGCTGGAGCGGCCGGGTGTTGTGCAGCCCTTCGTACCAGTGCCGCTTGCTCGAGCCTCACTCCCCGGTGCCATGCGCGCCGAGTCTATCGAGGGTCGGCGACGGCTCTGCCGCTCAGGCGGCCACGAGACCCGACCCCGGCGCAGCCACCGCGAGGGCGAGCTCGATCGCCTCATCGGGCGGCTCGGCGCGCCCGGCGACCCACTCGACCGTGAAGCTGCTCCTCGCCGAGACTCGTCCGAACCGGCGGAACGAACTGCTCGTTCAACGCCACCTCGATCGAGGTCGGCGTCGCGCCGATCGTCTCGAGCAGCGCCTCGGAGGCGCCGAACAGGCGCGCGGCCTGCGCGCCGTCGCTCCCGGTCGCGATGACCGCGCCGAGGCCCTGGAGGCACTCGGCGGCGACGCGCTTGTCGCCGCGCTCCTTCGCCAGCTTGAGCCCGTCGGCGAAGAGCTTTGCGGCCTCGGCGGCGTCGCCCCCGTCGAGAAGCGCGACGCGGCCGAGGTTCGTGAGCGCGAGCGACATGCTCCAGGTGTCGCCCAGCTCGCGCGCGAGCGCGAAGCCCTCCTGGAGGTGGGCCGTCGCGTTCTCGTAGTCGCCCCGCGTGAGCTCGGCGCGGCCGAGCGTGAGCACGGAGTTCGCGATCAGCCGCTTGTCGCCGAGCTCGCGGCGCAGCGCAAGGCTCTGCTCGTAGAGCTCGTTCGCGGTCGCCTCGTCGCCCTCCTCGGCCGAGAGCTCGGCAAGGATGTTGAGCGAGCCCGACTGCACGAGCTTGTCGCCGATCGACCGCGCCAGCTCGAGCGCCCGGCCGGCGAGCTCGCGTGCCCGCTCGCCGTGGGCCTCCTCGTACTGGCCGCGCGTCATCACGAGCCAGCCGATCTGCTGGAGCGCCTGCGCCTCGAGGCGCGTCGTCGCCGGCCTGCGCGAGCGAGCTCGAGGCTCTGCTCGAAGCACGGCTTCGCCTGCGGGTAGTCGCCCTGACCGAGCGCCGCGAAGCCGGCGGCGAAGTGCGCCTTGCGCGAGCACGGCCGGCTCGACGCCCTCGGAGGCGGCGAGCGCCTCGGCCAGCCAGCGGCGGCCCTCGGTCATCAGGCCGCGGATGCTCCAGAAGCGGACGAGCGCGCCGGCGAGCCGCAGCCCGAGCTCGACCTGGCCGGACTCGAACGACCAGGCGAGCGCGGCGCGGATGTTGTCGTTCTCCTCGCTCAGCCGCTCGAGCCACACTGCCTGGCCTGCGCGGGTCAGCTCGGGCTCGGCGGTCTCGGCGAGCTCGACGTAGCGGTTCAGGTGCCGGTTGCGCGCGTCCTCGAGCTGGCCCTGCTCCGAGAGGCGCTCGAGCGCGTACTCGCGGATCGTCTCGAGCATCTTGAACCGCGGCTCGCCCTCGGCGCTCTCGCCCTGGCGGACGAGGCCGTTGTCGACGAGCGCCGCGACGCCGTCCAGCACCTCGCCGAACTCGAGCCCGAGCGGCTAGCCCGGCGACCGTCTCGGCCGTCTCGAGCGACGCCCCGCCGACGAAGACGCCGAGGCGCGCGAAGAGCGACTTGCCGAGGTCGTCGAGCAGGTTGTAGCTCCACTCGATCGCGTCGCGGAGCGAGTCCTGCCCGCCGCCGCCGCCGGTGAGGAACGACGAGGCGCTTCTCGCCGAGGCGGGCGACGATCTGCTCCGGCGTCATCAGCTTGACGCGCGCCGCCGCCAGCTCGATCGCGAGCGGGATGCCCTCGAGCCGGCGGCAGATCTCGGCGACGGCCTCGAGGTTGTCGTCGGTCAGCTCGAAGCTCGGCTTGGCCTCCTGCGCCCGCTCGACGAACAGCTGCACGGCGGCCGAGTCGGCGGCTCGCGGCCCCCACCGTGGGCACGTCGAGCGGCGGCACTGCGTACTCGCGCTCGCCGCGGACGCGAAGCGGCGTCCGGCTCGTCGCGATGATCTTCAGGCTCGGGCACCGCGGCGAGCAGCTCGCCGACCAACGCCGCCGCCGGCAGCACTTGCTCGAAGTGGTCGAGCACGATCAGCGTCGTCCGGTCGCCGAGACGCTCGGCGATCGCGTCGACGAGCGGCCGGTTCGGCGCCTCGCGGACACCGAGCACGTCCGCGATCGCCGAGCCGACGAGGTCAGGATCCTGCACCGGCGACGAGGTCGACGAAGTGGACCTCTCGCGAACTCCTCCTGCAGCTTCGTCGCCGCCTCGAGCGCGAGGCGCGTCTTGCCCGTGCCGCCGAGCCCGGTCAGCGTGACGAGTCGCGCGGCGGGCTGCTCGATCAGCGAGATGACCTCGCGCAAGCTCATCGTCGCGCCCGACCAGCGGCGTCGCGAGCACCGGCAGGTTCGAGCCGGGCCGCGGCAGCCGGCGGCTCGTCGGCGAGGAGCGCAGTCGCGACCGAGACCGCAGCCGCGGCTGCCGCCGAGCGCGGCGCGCGCGGCCTCGATCATCTCGCGGCAGGTCGGGAAGCGCTCAGCCGGTGACTTCGCCATCGCGCGCGCGATCACCGCGTCGAGCGCCTCGGGCAGATCGGGCCGGACCTTCGACACCGCCGGAGGCGGCTCGGTGATGTGCGCGAACATCACCGCCACGTCGGTGTCGCGCTCGTAGGGCTTCTTGCCCGGTCAGCGCCTCGTAGAGGACGCCGCCGAAGGCGTAGATGTCCGCGGCGTTCGTGATCTCCTTGGCCTCGATCTGCTCGGGCGCCGCGTAGTCGACCGTGCCGACGAACACGCCCGCCTGCGTCAGCCCGCGCTCGCTGCGCCGCCGCTCTGCTTCGCGATCCCGAAGTCCATCAGGTAGATGCGCCCCGACTCGTCCTCGATCATCACGTTCGCGGGCTTCACGTCGCGGTGGATCACCTCGCGCTGTGGGCCGCGTCGAGCGCACCCGCGACCTGCTCGAGGATCGACAGCGCCTCGTGCGGGTCGTGGGTGCCGCCCTCCTTGATCAGCTTCTCGAGGTCGGGGCCCTTCACGTAGCGCATGGCGATGTAGACGAGGCCCTCGTGGTCGCCCGCGTCGTAGATCGGGATGATGTTCGGGTGGTCGATCGAGGCGACCGTCTGCGACTCGCGGATGAAGCGCTCGCGGAAGTCGGCGCCGCCGCCGAGCTCGGGCGCGAGGGTCTTCAGCGCCGCCTTGCGCCGGAGCAGCAGGTGCTCGGCCTCGTAGACGAAGCCCATGCCGCCGCGCCCGAGCAGGCCGGTGACGCGGTAGCCGGCGAGGACGGAGTCGGCCTCGAGCGCGCCGCTCACGTCGAGCTCGATTCGGATCCAGGAGCGGCCGAGCGAGTGCGGTAGGGCGCGTCCCGGCTGCAGCGCCGCGTCGTCTATCGAACCCACGCTCTGAATCGCGCTCATGAGAAGGACCCCACGACCGTTCGCACCTCCCCCGATCTCAGCTGCACCGCCGATCGGACCCCGAGGACGCATCCTACTGCCGAAACACGCGTCGATTGGACTGGCTCGCGAGCCGCTCCGGAAACGCGCGCCGCGACCGGGAAACCGGGATCGGCCGCCCTATCCGGCGGTCTGAGCGAGCCGTTCGCCGTACTCGACCGCCGTCTGCGGCCGTTGCTGCGGATCCTTCGCGAGCGCGCTGAGCACAGCTGCCTCGAACTCGGGCGAGAGGTCGTCGCGGAACTCGGAAAGCGCGGGCGGCGGCTCGGCGACGTGCGCGAGGCCGACCTGGATGCCCTCCTTGTCGCCGAACGGCGGCTGGCCGGCGATGCACTCGTAGACGGTGCAGCCGAGCGCGTAGATGTCGGTCGCGGGCGACGCCGGCTCGCCCTTGACGAGCTCGGGCGCGAGGTAGTCGAGCGTCCCCATCACCTGGCCGGGCTTGGTCAGCACGGTGTAGGCGCGACCCTTCGCGAGCCCGAAGTCGGTGAGCATCGCCGTCCCGGTCGAGTCGATGATGATGTTCGACGGCTTGAGGTCGCGGTGGACGATGCCCGCCTCGTGCAGCGCCTGCAGCCCCGCGCCCACGTGCTGCGTGTACTTGGCGGTGTCCGCGATCTCGAGCGGGCCGTCGTCGAGCATCTCGTCGAGCGTCTTGCCGTCGATGTACTTCGACGCGAGGAAGCGGCGCCCGTCGGCCTGGCCGGCCTCGAGCACCGGCACGAGGTGCGGCTCGGTCACCTCGGCCGCGGCGCGCGCCTCCTGCTCGAAACGCCGGCCGAAGACCGGGTCCTCGATCAGCTCGAACCGCATCACCTTGAGCGCGACGACGGCGCCGTCGGACTCGCGGACGGCCTTGAAGACGAGGCCCATCCCGCCCTCGCCGAGCAGCTCGTCGAGCTTGTACGGACCGAGGGTGTCGCCGGGCTGGAGCTCGCGGCCGGGGGTCTCGCTCATGAACGACATGGCGGGAGGATATGTACCGCCGTCGGGTCGGGCAAACGGCCACCGGCGGCCTGCGCGAATTCGGGCCGGAGACACGCGAAGACCCGTGACGGCGAATCGCGATCTCGAACCATCTAGTACGCTCCGAGCCCTCCACGGGAGTGGCAATGCGCGTCGGCTTCATCTCGGACATCCACGGCAACCTGCTCGCGCTCGACGCCGTCCTCGCCGACCTCGAACAGCAGGACGTCGACCGCGTCGTCTGCCTCGGCGACATCTGCTTCGGGCCGCAGGCGCACGAGTGCCTCGAGCGGGTGCGCGGAGCTCGGCTGCCCGGTCGATCCTCGGCAACTGGGACTCGTGGTCGATCGACGGCTTCCCGCCGGCCGACGATCCCGGTCGGGATCATGCTCTACGAGATCGGCCGCTGGTGGGCGAAGCTCCTGACCGCGGACGACGACGCGTTCGTGCGCACGTTCGTGCCGACGCTCGAGGTGCCGCTCGAGAACGGGTCGACGGCTGCTCTGCTTCCACGGCTCGCCGCACTCGTTCTCGGACTGGATCTTCTCGACAACGCCCGACGACGACGTCGAGAAGATGTTCGCGGGGTTCGAGGCGCCGGTGCTCGTCGGCGGCCACACGCACCTGCAGATGCTGCGCCGGTTCGGGCCGTCGGTGATCGTCAACCCGGGCAGCGTCGGCCAGCCGTTCAGCCAGTGGTGGCCGCAGGGAGATCCGCGTCGCGCACTGGGCCGAGTACGGCGTGATCGACAGCGCGGGCGGCCGCGTGAAGATCGACCTGCGGCGGATCCCCTACGACGTCGACGGCCTGCTCGAGCTGCTGCGCGGGAGCGACATGCCGCACTGCTCCTGGTGGATCGACTCCTGGAACGCCTGCTAGACGGCCGCTACGGGAGGATCAGCTGGCTGTCGCCGAACTCGTGCCAGAGGTAGCCGCGCTCGAGCGCCGCGAGGTACGACCGTTCGAGCAGCTCCTCCCCGGCGGCGGCTTCGAGCAGTTCGAGATGCGACGCTCGCGGCTCGTGCCAGCCGGTCAACAGGCCGTCGACCGCGCTCAGGCCGGCGTCCGGCGTGACGACCAGTGACGTCCAGCCTTCGTCCGGCTCGACGGTGCCGTCCCGCGCTGCGACGGTCTCGAGCGCGCGCACGACCGTCGTGCCGACGGCGACGACGCGCCCACCCCAGCCGCGGGCGGCGTTGACGAGCTGCGCGGTGTGCGCGGGCACGCGGTACCACTCGGGGTACGGCAGCTCGCCGCTCTCCAGCGATGACACGCCCGTGTGGAGCGTGAGCGGAGCGACGAGAACGCCCTTGGCGACGAGCCGTGTCAGCAGCTCGCGCGTGAACGGGCGCCCTGCGCTCGGAGGCTCGACGCTCCCGGGCTCGAGCGCGTAGACGTTCTTGTAGGTCTCGAGCGGCCAGGGCCTCGACACATAGCCGTAGCGAATCGGCCTACCGTGCTCGGCGAGGTACCGGTCGAGCTGCTTCGGCAGACGGAAGTCGGCGACCCACAGTCGCCTGCTGTGCGCGTAACGGCTCAGGAGCTCGGCATGCGCGCCGTTCGGCAGAGTGAGGCGCTCGCCCTCTTCTCCGCCGGTGAAGCGCGCGGGGCCTAGCCGAAGCTCGACCAGCCAGCGACCGTCCGGCATCGGCGTCGAGAGACGTAGCTCGAGCGCCGTGCCGTCCGGTCGACTGGCAGGGAGCGCCGCAGGAATCTGGGCCGAAACGTTGACCACGAGCACGTCACCGGCGGAGAGGAAGCGCGGCAGCTCGTTGAAGCGGGCGTGGATCAGTTTCCCGTCGCTGCGGGTCGCGACCATGAGCCGGACCTCGTCACGGGCGAGGCCACGCGCCTCCGGCGGCTCGTGCGCTTCGCACGCCTGCGGGCACCTCGAAGTCGAAGGCGACGACCGCGGCCATCGCCCTTAGCCTCTCCGAAAGAGGCGCCGAGAGAACCCGCGCACCGAGCCCCAGCTCCAGCCGTGCCGCACGCGAAGCGCGGTCACGCCTCGACCCGGACGAGGTCGCGGGTGCGGTAGCGACCGCTCGGCAGGTCGCCCTGGATCAGCGCGATGAGGCCCGGGACGGATTCCTCCGGCTCCGGCCGGTCGGAGATGTCCTCGCCCGGAAACGCCTCCTGGTGGAGCCGCGTTCGCATGTCGCCCGGGTCGACGGTGTAGACGAGCAGCTCGGGGTGCTCAGCCGCGAGCACGTTCCCGAGCTGCTCGAGCGCCGCCTTCGAGGAGCCGTAACCCCCCCAGCCCGCGTACGGCTCCACGGCGGCATCTGACGTCACGTTGACGATCCGGCCGCCGGGCGGCAGCTGCGGGACCGCGAGCTGGATCAGTGCGAGCGGCGCAAGGACGTTCACCTCGTAGACGCGCTCGAGCTCGTGCGAGCGGATAGGTCGCGAGCGGAGGCTGCGGGCTCGGCCCGAGCACGCTCGCGTTGTTCACGAGCACGTCGAGCCGGCCGGCCAGCGCCATCGAGCCGGCGCCGGTGCGCGTCGTCGGCGACGTCGCCCGGCAAGCGCGACGACGTCGGTCCGCTGCGCGAGCTCCGCGCGCGCCTTCTCGAGCGCGTCGGCTTCGCGCGCGTCGATCACGAGCCGCCAGCCGGCGGCGGCGAGCTCACGCGCGAGCGCGAGTCCGAGGCCTCGCGAAGCCCCGGTGATCAGTGCGGTCGGCATCAGGCCCTGAACGCTATGGGCGCACCAGGGTCTCGACGCAATCGGACCTTGGTCCTACGACCTCAGCACTCGGTGATACCCTCGCGCACCGCGAGCAGCGCCGCCTGCGTGCGGTCGGTGACGCCGAGCTTCGCGAGGATGTGGCCGACGTGCGCCTTCACGGTCTTCTCGGAGAGGCCGAGCTCGCGCGGCGATCCGCTTGTTCGACATGCCGCGGCAGACGCATCGCCAGCACCTCGAGCTCGCGCGGGGTCAGCGCCTGCGATCCGTGTGGAGATCTGGCGAGCGCGTCGAGGAGGCGCCCGGCGGCCTTCGGGTCGATCACGGCCTCGCCCTCGTGAGCCGCCCGGATCGCCCGGACGACCTCGTCGCGGCTCGGCCGACTTGAGGATGTAGCCGGACGCGCCCGCGCGCACCGCGGGCAGGAGCTTCTCGTCGTCGCCGAAGCTCGTCAGCACGATCACACGGCGTCTGCGCACGTTGCGGCGCGGATGCGCTGCATCGCCTCGACGCCGTCGAGCTTCGGCATCACGAGGTCCATCAGGACGACGTCGGGCGCGAGCCGCTCTGCCTCGGCGACCGCCTCCTCGCCGTCGCCCGCCTCGCCGATCACCTCGATCCCCTCCTGGAGGCGCAGGAAGGTTCGCAGCCCTTCACGGACGACCGCGTGGTCGTCCACCACGAGGACACGGATCGAGCTAGGCAACCGGCGCCTCCAGCCGCACGATTGTCCCGGCCCCGGCGGTCGAGGTGATCGCGAGCTCCCCGTCGAGGCGGCGCGCGCGCTCCTCCATCGAGGAGAGGCCGAGCCGCCGGCCGCGCACGGCGGTCGCCTGCGGGTCGAAGCCGATGCCGTCGTCGCGGACCTCGAGCACGATCTGGCCGTCGACCGTCTGGAGGTGGAGGACGATCCTCGTCGCGCCCGAGTGGCGAATTGCGTTTTGCAACGCCTCCTGCGCGATCCGGAGCAACTCTCGGTCTCGACTCGCGTCGGCCGGGGGCTCTCCGTCGAGCTCGAGCTCGACGTCGGGCGCGCCTCCCTGCACGCGGCGAAGCACCTCGACGTGCTTGCGCAGAGTGCCGGCGAGCCCGTCGCGCTCGAGCTCGGGCGGCCGCAGTTCGAGGATCAGGTAGCGGAGTTCCTCGAGCGCCTCCTGCGACAGCTGCCGCAGCCGGTCGACCTGAGCCCGCGCCGCCTCCTCGTCGACCCCGAGCAATGCATCGGCCGACTCGGCGGCCAGCGCGAGCGCGAAGAGCTTCTGGCTGATCACGTCGTGCAACTCGAGGGCGAGGCGGTTCCGCTCGTCGAGGATCGAGAGCTCGCGGCTTCGCTCGTACAGACGTGCGTTCGTCACTGCGATCGCCGCGTGGGCTGCGAGCAACTCGATCAGCTCCTGGTCGGCGGGCGAGAACTCGGGTGCGTCCTCCTTGTCTGTGAGGTAGAACGCGCCGATCACCTCTCCGCCAGCACAGATCGGAACGCCCAGAAAGGAACGCATGTCGGGATGCCCTTCCGGCCACCAGCCGCGGAACCGCGGGTCGCGCTGGATGTCGGCCGTGCGGTACGAGTCAGAACCTTCGAGCATCGCGCCGAGCAGCCCGTGCGTCTCGGGCAACTGGCCGAGCCGCGAGATCAGCTCCTCACTCATTCCCGCCGTGAGGAACTGGGCGAAGCCGCCGTCCCCGTTAGGAATCCCGAGAGCAGCGTATTTCGCGTGTACGAGGCCGCGTGAGACGTCCACGAGTCGCTGGAGCACCTGCTCGACACCGAGGTTCGACGCTACCGCCAGCACCGCGTCGCTCATCTCGCGCAGCGCAGGACTGAATCCCTCGGACATCTCGTTTCAAGCGTACGTGACGCTGGAAACGGGACGGGCCGACTCGTAGGATCACCGGCGGGGCCCTCTTGCGTATCGCTGTCATCTCTGACATCCACGGCAACTGGCACGCGTTCGACGCCGTTCTCGCCGACGCCGATCAGGAGCAGGTGGACGAGCTCTGGTGCCTGGGCGACATCGTCGGTTACGGCCCGCAGCCGAACCGCTGCGTCGAGGCGGCCCGCACGCGGTCGGCGATCTGCCTGCTCGGAAATCACGATCTTGCCGCCCTCGGGCAGGTCGACCTGGCGGGCTTCTCGCCCGATGCCGCCGTGAGTGCGCGCTGGACGATCGACGAGCTCGAGCCGGATGCCCTCGCCTTTCTCGAGACGCTCGAGCCAAAGGGCGAGCGGGAGGGTGTCCAGCTCTTCCACGCGAGCCCGCGCGACCCGGTCTGGGAGTACGTCCTCAGCGAGTCGGCCGTGCGGAACGCGCTCGAGCTGACGACGGCAGGGCTCGTGCTCGTGGGTCACAGCCACATTCCGATCGCGCTCCTGCTCTCGAACGGCGATACGCTCGCGGGCGGGCTCGCGAAGGGCGGCAGCGAGATCGAGTTGACCGAGGGCCGCTGGCTGCTGAACCCCGGCTCGGTCGGGCAGCCTCGCGACGGCGATCCTCGGGCGGCCTACCTGCTGATCGATCTCGAGACCCGGCACGCCCACTTCCGCCGCGTCCCGTACGACATCGAGGCGACCCAGAGCGAGATCCGCGAGGCCGGGCTGCCCGAGGCGTTGGCCGAGCGGCTCGCCGAAGGCGAGTAGTCGACCGGGATTCCGGCTCCAGCCCCGGCCGGACGTAACATGACCGGCATGGCGACGATTCGTGCGAAGCCGGTGCTTGCGCGCGACCACTGCCTGGCGCCGGACAGGGTGGTCGACGCTCCGATCTACGGCGGGCGCTACGGCCGGATGTTCGGCGACCTGCCGCCGTTCTCGGCCGACGAGGGGTTTCTGCACATGATCGGGTCAGCCGGGGGCGCCTGCGACGCAAGCGACGCGGAGGCCGCCGGCGCGGACGACGCGACGGTCGCGGCCGGCTGGCCGTTCTTCGGCCAGTTCATCGCGCACGACATCACCGCCGACCGCTCGCCGCTGCGCTCGCACGCCGAGGAGGGCGCGCTTCGCAACTTCCGCACGCCGCGCCTGAACCTCGAATGCCTCTACGGCGGCGGCCCGGTCGGAAGCCCGTACCTCTACCAGCGCGACGACCCAGCAAAGCTGCTGCTGGGAGTAGGAGCCAACGACGTCCCGCGCAACCAGGAGGGCCTCGCGCTGATCGGCGACCCGCGCAACGACGTTCATCTCTTCGTCAACCAGCTCCACGTCGCCTTCCTGCGGGCGCACAACCTCGTTGTCGACCGTCTCCGCGAGGACGGTGTCCTCGAAGCTGACGTCTTCGACGAAGCGCGACGGGCGACGATGTGGCACTACCAGTGGATCCTGCTCCACGACTACTTGCCCGGTCTTGTCGGACAGGAGTTGGCGACCGAGCTGACCGTGCAAGGCCCGCGCTACTACGCGCTCGGGGGCGAGCCGTACATCCCGTTCGAGTTCGCGGACGCCGCCTTCCGGTACGGGCACAGCCAGATCCGCCATCGCTACCGCGTCAACGCAGGTAGCGGAGAGCTGACGATGTTTCCCGACCTGATGGGCTTCGGCCACGTGCCGCCCGAGCGGGCGATCGAGTGGGCGCTGCTCTTCGACCTGCCCGGCTCACCGCCGGCGCAACGGGCCAAGCGCATGGACGGGCGACTGCCCGCGAGCCTGATCAACCTGCCGGCGCAGATCACGGGCGACGTGGACGACGAGGCCTATCACTCGCTCGCCGCGCGGGACCTGCAACGCGGCCAGGCGATCGGCCTGCCCTCGGGCGAGGCGGTCGCTCGCAAGATGGGCGCCGATCTCCTGGCGCCGGCGGACATCGGCCTCGCGAGCCACGGCTGGCGCAACGAGACTCCGCTCTGGTTCTACATCCTCCGCGAAGCCGACATAGTCGGCGACGGCGACCGCCTCGGGCCGGTCGGCGGCCGGATCGTCGGCGAGGTTCTCGTCGGGCTCCTGAACGCCGATCCCGAGTCGTACCGGGCAGGCGACCCGAACTGGCGGCCGACGCTGCCTGCCGCGAACGCGGAGCACTACAGTCTGGCCGACCTGCTCGCAATCGGCGCCTCGACCACGGGAGAGAAATGAGCGACTGCACGCATCTGGACTCGATCGACCTCAGCGTGACCCCATCGAGCACGGAAGGCTGCTCCGAGTGCCTTCGCACGGGCGGCTGGTGGGTTCACCTTCGCGAGTGCATGACCTGTGGCGAGGTCGGCTGCTGCGACAACTCGCCGAACAAGCACGCAACGAAGCACCATCACGCAACCGGGCATCCGATCATCCGCTCACGCGAGCCGGGCGAGGACTGGTACTGGTGCTTCGTCGACGAGGTCGCCTTCGCGGTCGACACCGGCGAGTCAGCATCGTAGACTCGCGCGAAGGTGTCGAACGGGCACCTCGAGCATCGATCCAGGAAGGGGGGCCCGATTTGGCCGCGACAGAGACAACGGCAATGCAGGCCGTCGAGAAGATGTACGACTGCTTCAACCGCGGTGACCTCGAGACGATCAAGACCGAGGTCTTCGCACCTGACATCAAGTGGACTCTCCCGGGCCGTCATCCGCTCGGCGGAGTGAAGAACGGCGCCGACGAGGTGCTGGCGTTCTTCCACCAGCTCAACCTCTCCGGCGTCCAGGTCGACCTGATCAACATCGCGCAGTGGACCGAGGACACAGTCGTCGAGGTCCACCGCGGGCACGGGCAGGTCGGCGACGCGAAGCTCGACGCCCTGAACTGCACGCACTACAAGGTCGTCGACGGCAAGATCGCCGTCGTGCAGGTGTACATGGGCGACCAGTACGGCGCGGACAACTTCTTCTGGGCCGTCAGCAAGCTCAAGCCGATCCCCGATCGCATCGCGGACTGAAAGGAGCAGAGGAATGGCGACACAAGAGGTAGCGACAGGGCCGATGGCGACGGTCGACCGGATGTACCAGTGCTTCGGCGCCGGCGACATGGAGACCCTCAAGAACGAGGTCTTCGCGCCCGACATCCAGTGGGCCCTTCCCGGGCATCACCCGCTCTCGGGCGTCAAGCGCGGCGCCGACGAGGTGCTGGCGTTCTTCGGCGCGCTGATGGCTGTGGGAATCAACGTGGACAACGTCTCGTTCGGGACGATCGGCGACGACCGGGTCGTCGAGACGCACAGCGGGCACGGCACCGTCGAGGGCATGGACTACCTCTTCCCGACGTGCAGCGTTTACACGATTCGCGACGGCAAGATCGCCCACGTCCAGGTCTACACGGCCGACCAGCACGGAGTCGACGACTTCTTCTGGAAGGCGAACGCGCTCAAGCCGCTGCCGGATCGGCTCGCCTAGCGGGCCGACTCGGCTGGACGACAAGAGGGGAATCCAGGTTCGTTGCGAGCAGCCATCCCGGGCGCAGCGCGGCGAACCCTGATCAGAAAGCGAGCGAAATGCCGATCATCAACATCAGGTTCATCAAGGACGTCGTCGCGACCGAAGAGCAGAAGGCCGAGCTGATCGAGAAGATGACGGACACGTTCGTCGGCGTGCTCGGCGACGTCGTCCGCCCGTTCACCTACTGCATCATCGACGAGGTTCCGATCGGGCTGTGGGGCATCGGCGGCGTCCCGATGCCGGATCTGCCGTACCTGGTTGGGGACGAGTTCGCCGAGGTGCGGGAGAAGTCGAATCAGACGATGCGTGATGCGATCGCGCAGATGGCCGCCGACGCCGACAAGGCCGAGGAGTAGCCGCCTCGATGTCGGCTTCCGAAGAAGCGAAAGAGATCATCCGGCGCTGGAACGAGGAGGGCTGGTCGGGCGGAAAGTACGAGCTCGCCCACGAGATCATCTCGCCGAACATGCAGGTGCACGGCGCCGGCGGCCAGGCCGTCGGCATGGGCCCGGACGGGCTGATCGACCTGATCAGGACGTGGCGCACCGCCTTTCCGGACGGACGCATGGAGATCGACGACCTGATCGTCGAGGGCGACACCGTCGCGATCCGCAACACGTGGTACGGCACGCAGACCGCCGAGTTCTACGGCATCCCGCCGAGCGGCAAGTCGGTCGCGGTCACCTCGGTCGGGATCGACCGCGTCCAGGAAGGGCTCGTCACCGAGGGCTGGGGCGAGCTCGACATGGTCGGGATGATGCAGCAGATGGGCGCGCTGCCCATCGTCGGCCCGGGCGCGGTCGCGGCCGGGGCCGACTCGACGTGGGGGCCGACCGCCTCGAGCTACGGCGGCGCCACCGGCATCGCCGGACGAGAACCGGGCCATCCTCCGCCGCTTCGTCGAGGCGCTCGCGAACGCGGACGGCGACGCAGCCGGCGAGCTCGTCGACGCGGACGCGTTCGTCGACCACAGCCCCGGCTGGGGCACGAGAGCTTCGACTCGGTGCTCGAGACGCAGGCGACGCTCCGCGCCGCGATGCCCGACCTCGCGCTACGAGGTCGACGCGTCGAACATGGTCTGCGAGGGCGACCAGGTCGCCGCGCACTCGGTCGTCCGGGGCACGCACACCGGCGAGGCGCTCTACGGCGCCGAGCCGTCGGGCAAGGAGGTCGTCTGGACGCACAGCGACTTCGTCCGGCTCGCGCGGCGACAAGATCGTCGAGCGCTGGACGGCCACCGACATGCTCACGCTGTTCCAGCAGGCCGGCGTGCTCCCGTCGATGGGCGGGTAGAGCTTGGCGCTGACGACCGAAGAGAAGCGGGACGCTCCTCAGGCGCGTGAGCCGCGAGATCGTCGTGGCGGGAACGTCGACCTCGTCGACGAGCTCTTCGCCGAGGACTACGTCGACCACGACACGCTGCCCGGCCTGAGCGCCCGACCGCGAGGGTTTCAAGCAGGCCGTGCAGCTCCTCCGCGGCGCGCTTCCCGACCTCGTGGTCGACATGCTCCACACGGTGGTCGAGGGCGACAAGGTCGCCGACTACCTCGCCTCCACGGGCACTCACCGAGGGCGAGTTCATGGGCATCCCGCCGACCGGCAAGCCGGTCGTCACCTCGGCGATCGAGATCCTGCGCAATCGACGAGAGCGGCCGCGTCGCCGAGCGCTGGCAGCGCTTCGGCGCGATGCAGCTGCCTCCAGCAGCTCGGCGTGATCCCGGGCTGGGAGGAGCCGCCGCCCGTGCCGCCGATCCCGGTCGTGACCGGCGGCCGCGAGACCTCGCTCGAGGAGAACAAGCGGCTGATGACGAGCCAGCTCGCGATCTGGAACGACGGCGACTACGACCTCGCCGACGAGCTCTTCCATCCCGAGTCGGTCACGCCCGACGCGCCGCAGCTCCCGCTGCGGGCCCGAGGGCTGCAAGCAGGTGGCGCGCGTCTTCCGTGAGGCGTTCCCCGACTTCCACATGACCGTCGAGGACTCGGTCGCCGAGGACGACCTCGTCGTCTGCCGCTTCCGCCAGACCGGCACCCACGAGGGCGAGCTCTTCGGCATCGCGCCGACCGGGCGCACCGTCGACTTCGGCGAGATGGCCATCTGCCAGATCGCCGGCGGCCAGATCGTGGCCAGCTGGTTCCAGACGGACATGCTCGCCCTGATGAGCCAGCTCGGCGTCGGCGACGAGCAGCCGGCGGCACCCGTCCCTTCCTGAAGCCCATATTTCCGAGTCACCGCGCCGAGAGAGGAGACCATGGCGAAGCCCGAGCAAATCACCAATGAAGACAAGGCCAACCAGTGGGACCGGATCGTCACAGCAGACGACTCCACCGAGATCGCCAACAAGGCGATCATCGCCCGCTACGTCTACGCGACGAACCTGATGGACATGGACACGTTCGACGGGTACGTCGCGGAGGACTACGTCGAGCACGACCCGATCCCGGGCCAGAAGCCCGGCCGCGACGGCCTCAAGGAGGCCTACAAGATCTTCGCCGGACCCTTCTCCGACGCCGTCTTCGTCTTCGCCGACCTGTTCGCGGAAGGCGACCTCGTCTTCGGCCGCGGCGAGATCAGCGGCACGAACGACGGGGACTTCTTCGGCATCCCGGCGACCAACAAGAAGATCGAGTGGACCGGCACGCGCCTGTTCCGCATGAAGGACAACAAGGTCACCGACGGCTGGTTCAACGCAGACCTGGCCGGGATCTTCGTCCAGATGGGCGTCGCACCCGCTCCGCCCGGCCCGCCACCGCCCGATCCGCCGCCGACGATGCCGACCGGCGCGCCCGGAACGCGCGAGGAGTGCAAGGCGATCATGCACAAGCTGATCGACGACGTCTGGGCCAAGGGCAACGTCGACCTCGCCGACGAGCTCTTCCATCCCGAGGCGATCTGCCCCAGCGCAGCCGTCCCTTCCGGTCGGGCCGGAGGGCACGAAGATGATCGTGAAGATGGTGCGCGACGCGTTCCCGGACTACTGGGTCCGCATCGACCTGATCGCCGCCGAGGCCGACCGCGTCGGCGCGCGGATCACGCAGGGCGGCACGCACAACGGCGACTTCTTCGGCATCCCGCCGACCGGCAAGACGGTCGAGTGGACCGAGATGGCGATCCTCCGCATCGGCGACGGGAAGATCCTCGCCACGTGGTTCGACAGCGACATCGCGGGCCTCATGCAGCAGCTCGGCGTGGCGGGCTGAGCTTGGCCACCGAGCGGGTCGAGTTCACGAGTGAGGGGCTGAAGCTCGTCGGGGACCTCCGCGTCCCCGACGACAGCCCATTCGAGGCCGACGGGAAGCTGCCGGCGCTGACGCTGACCGGCCCGCTCAGCGGCGTGAAGGACCAGGTCGTCGGCAACTACGCCGAGCGGCTCACCGTCGAGGGCTTCGTCACGCTCGCCTTCGACCACCGCAACTTCGGCGACAGCGAGGGCGAGCCGCGCCAGCACGAGGACTCGGCCGGCAAGCTCGCCGACCTGCGCGACGCGGTCGGCTACCTGGCCTCGCGTCCGGAGGTGGATCCCGACCGGATCGCGGTCGTCGGGGTCTGCCTCGGCGGCGGCTACGCGGTACGCGCCGGAGCGTACGACCCGCGCGTGCGGGCGATCGCCGGCGTAGGCGGCGCATACAACAGCCCGCACCGCCTTCGGGGCATGCTCGGCGCGGACGGCTATCGCGGCATGCTGGCCGGCGCCGTCGAGAACCTCGAGCGCGAGCGGAGCGGCGGCGAGATCGCCTACGTCCCGGCCGTCGCCACGGACGGCCCGGCGCTGATGCCCGGCCAGGAGCCGTTCGACTACTACGGCACCGAGCGCTCGGCGAGCGCCGTCTGGGAGAACCGGATGACGGTCGACTCGCGGTACCAGCTGCTGACGCTCGACTCGCTCTCGGCCGCAGAGCTGCTCGACCGCACCCCGTTCCTCGTCGTCCACGGCACGGTCGACGCCTACTGCACGCCGGAAGGCGCCCAGGCGGTCTTCGACCGCGCGACGGGCCCGAAGGAGATCGAGTGGATCGAGACCCCGAACCACATCGACATCTACGACCGCCCCGAGCTCGTCGACCCGGCCGTCAAGCGGGTGGCGAGGTTCCTGGGCGAGCAGCTCGCGCCGCGCGAACCGGTCGCCGACGCCTGAACACGGGGTCATTCCGGACGAGTGCGGTCTTCGAGCCTGTGGATCGCCCCGACCGTCTTGAACCCGATTCGCTCGAGGATCGGCCTCGACATTCCTCCTGCCTGGGTGACGAGGATGGGTGTCTCGCGGCGGACTGCCTCTTCCCAGCGCGCGCGAACAAGCGCGCGGTAGATGCCGCGTCCGCGATACGCGGGTAGCACACCGGCGTTCGACAGCTCGAGCGGCCCGGCTGCAGTACTTGCGCAACTCGCGCGACCGACGGGAACCCCATCGACGTACGCGATGAACGTGCGCCAGTCGGTTGCGCGGGACGCTTCCCAGATTCGGCGCTGCTCCTCGTCGGACGGTACGTCAGCCGCGGGGATCCTGTTGATCTCCGCGGTGAGATCCCTTCCGACGAGCGCGTCGGCGAACGTCTCGCTCGCCCGGATCTCGATCGAGTCGACCATGGCCGGCTCCTCGGTCAGCACCATCGCCGCCATCTCCGGTTCATCCGCGGCGGGCGATGCGCCCGCGGCGAGCAGGCGCTCGATGAGATCGGCCGGCGCCGAACGTGTGCCGACGATCCAGGTGAAGCTCTCGCGTCCGCCACTCGCGAACCAGTCGCGGACGGCCGTAATACGGGCCTCCACCTCGTGCTCGGCAAAGCGGTTGCGGAGGGCCATTCGGAACGCAGCCGGCCCCTTCTGATCGATCAGGATGAGGTCGTCTGCAACCTCGTGGCGCTCCACGACAAGCCCAGGGGTCATGCCCCATCCGTTTTCGGCGACATCGACGAGGTCGTAGGTCATCACGGCATAGTCTCATCGGCACGGCTTCGGGACCGTGGAAGCTCTGCCACCCGCGCACGCACCACGAGGCTCAATGCGTCGGAACGGGGACTCGTGGGGGGAAACCGAGGCTTCCCCCCACGAGTCAACTAGGCGTTCGTCGTGCGCCCGGCCTGCTCGGCCGCCTCGCTGAAGAGGTTCATGTTCCCTCCCGCCGAGATCGTGTCGAGGTAGCGCTTCTTGATCTTCCAGCCGTCCGCTGTGCGGACGAAGTCGTCGCGGTACTTGCCCCAGACGACGAACGTGTCGCCTCCGGGCAACCCCTCCTGAAAGTGGTTTGCCTGCAGGTAGCAGCTCGCCTGGGCGGTATCACCGTTGACCTCGACGGCGTAATTGCCCTGCAGGTGCTGCGTGGCGCGCAGATCCTGCAACGACTTGCGGCAGAGCTCGACGAGCGCCTGCGGGCTCTCCAGCACGCCGACGCCCGCGAGATTGCCGAAGTCGGCCTGGCCGTCGGGCGTCATGGTCGCCTCGAGCATGGCCCAGTTCCTCGTGTCGAGAGCGGTCGTGTACCGGTTCATCACGTCGATGATCTCCCTCACGTCGCTCAGTTCCTGCAAGTTCGCGTCGTCCATCGCTTCCTCCCGCGTCGGCTGGCCGTTTCTCGACCGATCATGCGTGAAGCAGGGCGCGAAAGGCAAGCGAGAGGTGAAACCGTAGGGGGTGGACGCTGACCGGCGATCTTCCATAGACTCGCCGCCTGAGCTTCATACGCCGCCGCCGCCGACCGGAG
>CAVVQY010000006.1:0-182278 GCA_963750545.1 uncultured Actinomycetes bacterium
TCCTCGCCGTCACCGACGAGCTCGGCTTCGCCCGCTGGCTCGCGTCCTACACCTACCCGGCAAAACGGCGGCGAGTCCACTACGACGGCGTCTTCGTCGTGCGCCTGACGCCCGATCAGCTCTGCTCAGAGTTCCGCGAGTGGTGGAACACGCACGAAGAAAGATGTCGACATCGTATGGCTTTCGGACGCAAGCACTCCGAGCCTCCCAAGAAAGCCAGGGCACCACGTTGCCATCGCCGCCGCACTGCCTGCATACCGCCCCGGATCAACGTACTCGAACTCTGCAGTACGAAATAGCCGACAAGTCGGAGAGGAGACCAGATGATCGTGAAAGGAATTCGCTGGGTCGGCGTCGGCACCGAGCAGCACGCCGAGATGCGCGCGTTCGCGCTAGATGTCCTCGGACTGCGGCTCGCAAGCGAAGCGCACGACTTCGTCGAGATGGTGACCGCCAACGGCGACAAGCTCGAGATCTTCGGACCGCGTGGGCCCCAGCCGGACTATCAATTCGCCTCGAACCCGCAAGTGGTCGGCTTCCTCGTGGACAACATCAAGGTCGCGTGTGACGAACTCGCCGCGACACCCGGAGTCGAGCTGCTCGGCGATCTCAAAGTGACGAACAACGGCGACGCCTGGCAGCATTTCCGTGCCCCTGACGGCCATGTCTACGAGCTGACGTTCGATCCGACTGCCTAGCGGGTTGATGCGGGTGAAAGGCCTGTCAGGAACGCGAGTCGGTTTTCGAATTCGCGCGACCGCGCACCCCGGGAGTCTGCCTTTCTACGACGGTGGCTTCTGGGGCGCGCTAGGACCTGCGCCATACCTCTGCGACCTTCGCGCGCTCCGCGCCGGCCTCTCCTTCTCTCTCCGACCATCTAGCCGCCAACTTGACCATGATCGACCGGCACTGCGGCCACCTCGCCGGAGCAGGCCCCAGCCATTCACAGACGGCGGCGACGGGGAGGGGGGAGAACGCGACGAAGCGAGGTGACTGCTGAAGCCGGTCGCATGTTCGCGGGGTTGGAGTGGCTTCGGTACCGAGGTGCGGTCGCTCGCCAGGCGAGCAGGCACAACGTTCGCTGCGTATCCGTGGATCGGAGACGCCTGCGGTACCCGAACGCGGATGGTCGTAGGCTTCCCGCGTCGGCCTAGAGCTTGCTCGTCGCGGGTGTTACGTTCGCGGGGATGGAGTTCGGGATCCTTGGGCCGTTGGCGGTCTGGAGGACGGCCGTGAGATCGAGTTGGGCGCGGCGAAGCAGCGGGCGTTGCTTGCGCTGTTGCTGCTGCACGCGGGCGAGACGATGGCGACGGAGAGGCTCGTCGACGCGTTGTGGGGCGAGAGGCCGCCCGCGACCGCGGTCAAGGCGCTGCAGGTGTACGTCTCCCAGCTACGCAAGGTGCTGGGCGAAGGCGTGGTCGAGACGCGGCCGCTGGGCTACGTGCTCTGGGTCGAGGAGGGTGCGCTTGATCTGCGGCGCTTCGAGGGTCTGCTTGTCGAGGGTCGGCGGCTACTGGCGGATGGGGCTTCGCAGGAGGCGGCGGGGTGCTGCGGGAGGCGCTTGCGCTCTGGCGCGGCCCGGCGCTGGCAGATGTGCAGTACGAGTCGTTTGCCCGGGATGAGATCGGGCGGTTGGAGGAGTTGCGGCTGGTCACGCTCGGTCTGCGCGTCGAGGCGGATCTCGGGCTCGGCTTCGCCGCGGAGGTCGTGCCCGAGCTCGAGGCGCTGGTACGGAAGCATCCGCTGCGCGAGCGGCTGCGGGAGCTGCTGATCCTTGCGCTCTACCGAGCGGGCCGTCAGGCTGATGCGCTCGCCGCCTACCAGGATGCGCGCGCCACGCTTGTTGATGAGCTCGGCCTCGACCCGGGTGAAGCGTTGCAGCAGCTGAAGAAGGCGATCCTGGTGCACGACCCGTCGCTCGACCTGGCGGGCGCGTCGCTGGAGGGTCTGCCTACCGGAACTGTCACCTTTCTCTTCACGGATGTCGAGGGCTCGACAGGGCTGCTTGCCCGTCTCGGGACGAGCGAGTATGCAACGCTGCTCGAGCAGCACCGTCGCCTGCTCCGCGCAGCGTTCGCAGACGAGGGCGGCCGTGAGGTCGACACGCAGGGAGACGCGTTCTTCGTCGCCTTCCCGAGCGCGACCGGCGCGATCCAGGCCGCCGCACGGGCTCAGCGTAAGACGGCAACAACGCCGCTGGCGATACGGATCGGGATCCACACCGGCGAGCCGTCGCTCGGGCCGACGGGGTACGTCGGCCTCGACGTGCCCCGCGCGGCGAGGATCTGCGCTGCCGGCCACGGCGGCCAGGTGCTGATCTCGCAGGCGACCCGCGAACTCGTCGAAGACGACCTCCCCGACGAGATCGGGTTGCACGAGCTTGGCGAGCACAGGCTCAAGGACCTGGCACGGCCGCAGCGACTCTCGCAGCTTGTGATTGAAGGGCTTCCGAGCGAGTTTCCGGCGTTGCGGACGTTGGAGAACCGGCCAACGAACCTCCCTGTCCAGCCCACACCGCTGATCGGGCGCGAGCGCGAAGTGGGCGCGGTGGTCGAGCAGCTGCGGCGCGAGGACGTGCGCCTGTTGACGCTCACAGGACCAGGGCGGCGCGGGCAAGACCCGGCTCGGGCTCCAGGCCGCCGCCGAACTGGTCGAAGACTTCCCGCAGGGCGTCTACTTCGTCGCCCTGGTTCCGATCGCCGACCCTGCACTCGTTCTCCCGACGATCGCGCAGACGCTCGGGCTGAGGGAGAGCGGCGCCGTTCCCGTTGCCGAGAGCCTCGAGCATTTCCTTGCCGAGAAGCGACTCCTGCTCCTGCTCGACAACTTCGAGCACGTCGTTGAGGCCGCGCCTGCGGTCGGCGAGTTGCTCGCCGCCGCGCCGGGGCTGAAGCTGTTCGTCACCAGCCGCATCCCCGTTCGTCTCTCGGGCGAGTACGAGTTCCCGGTGCCGCCGCTCGACCTGCCCGACCCCGCGCACCTGCCCGAGATCGCCGCCCTCTCGCAGTACGAGGCGGTCGCGCTCTTCATCGAGCGCGCCCGGGCTGTGAAAGCCGACTTCGCCGTGACGAACGCGAACGCACCTGCGGTCGCCGAGATCTGCGTCCGACTCGACGGCCTGCCGCTCGCGATCGAACTTGCCGCCGCCCGCGCCAAGCTGCTCTCGCCACGGGCGCTTCTCGATCGGTTCGATCAGAGCCTCGACCTCCTCACCGGAGGCCCACGCGACCAGCCCGCGCGCCAGCAGACGCTCCGCGCGACGATCGACTGGAGCTACAACCTGCTCGGCCCCGACGAACAGACGCTCTTCGCACGCCTCGCCGTCTTCCACGGCGGCTGCACTCTCGATGCTGCCGAAGCCGTCGGCGGCAGCGACGACCTCATCGCCGGCCTGGCGACCTTGGTCGACGACAACCTGCTCCGCCAGGAAGAGCAAAGCGACGGCGAGCCTCGCTTCACGATGCTGGAGACGATCCGCGCCTACGCCCTCGAACGCCTCGAAGCAAGCGGTGACGCCGACGACATCCAACGCCGCCACGCGGAGCACTTCTTGGCGATCGCCGAACAGATCGAACCTGCGTGGCGCAAGGCACTCCTCGACCTGCGTGCGCTCGAGAAGGATCACGAGAACTTCCGCGCCGCCCTCACATGGTTCCACGGACACGGAGAGTCGGAGTCGCTGGTCAGACTCGTCCTTGGGCTGAAAGTCTTCTGGGTGGACCACGGTCATCTTCGCGAGGGCGGGCAGTGGTCTGATGACGCCATGAGCGTAGCCGGCGAGTTGCCGGTTGCACTGCGGGCGCGGGTACTGGACGCGGCCGCCATCTTCGCTCGGCGGAATAACGACGAGAAGGCGAGGGAACTCGCGGAGCAGGCGCTCGCCGCGTTCCAACAAGACGAGGACGCGGTGGGCGAAGCGTGGTCGCTCCGCCGCCTCGGTGTGATCGCGAGCTTGCGAGGCGACCTTCGACAGGCGGTGTCGCTTTCCGAGCAGGCTGAGGCCCGGTTCCGTGATCTGGGCGACACACGGGGCGTCTACGTCAGCCTGCATGATCAGGCGGTCTTCGCGATGGAACTCGGCGACTACGGTGGCGCACGGTTGCTACTCGACGAGAGCCTCACGCGAGCGCAGGCCGACGGTGCCGACGGCAGCGCCGGCAGCGTGATGGTGGACCTCGGGATGCTGACGCTCATTGAAGGCCGATATACCGAGGCGGCACCTTTCTTCACTGCGAGTCTGGAGAGCGCCGTTCGAACCGGCCGCCGGGTGGACGTCCCGCAGGCACTGCGGGGCCTCGCGGCGGTCGCCAGGATGAGGGAAGATCTCGAGTCGGCGGCGCGCCTGCTTGGTGCGGCCGAGACGATCGAGGCGGAGATCGGTGAGGACGCCAAGATGCCGTTTGAACGGGCTGCCTTCGAGGAGACGATGGCGACCATCGCCGATCGAGCCGACGAGCCCGAGATCGCAGCGGCCTTGGCGGCGGGCAGAGCGATGAGCGAGTCAGACGCGCTCGCAACCGTCGCCGAGCAGACCACGCCCCTCCAGACCTCGTAGCGCTCGATCATGTTCGGCGCGCCGGGGTCGCAGCATCCCGAAGCGTCGCCAACGCAGGTTCGTGAGCCTGTCCTCCGAGCGCCCCCAGGGCTGCTGCAACCATCGTGGCCTCGTCGATCGTCACGCCAGCCGTCTCGTCGAGCCACCGCTGCAACCACCGTGCCGCCATCCGGCGTGACCGATCCCGCTTGCGGAGCGCGACGAGCGCAGTGAAGTCGAGCGCGTCCGTGAGGCTGAGCCCGCGGAGTTCACGGGCGGCGAGCTCGGCGGCGACGACGTTGCCGTTGTCGATCGCACGGCGGAAGATCGTGTGCGGGTGGCCCTGCGATGTCAGTCCGGCGCTCCGATCTGGGGCCGGACGGCCAGGGCAGCCTAACGGGACGTGGCCGGAACTGCGACTAGCGGCATCGCCATCCCGTCCGTAACCTCGTCGCGTGCCGCACTACGCGCTCGTGACCGATGACGGCGCGACTTCGGGCGGCGGCGGGTCAGCATTTCGCGGCGGCGTGTACGAGGGTGTCCTTGACGCGCCGAAGTCGCGACACGGAGTCAGGCAGGTTCCGCTATCACCGGGGCTCGCTCAGCGGCTCTGGACGCTTCTGGCGACGGCCGAGGACGGTTCACTCGTGTTCGCGACCAAGACGGGCCAGCCACTCGATCGATCGAAGCTCTACGCCGCCGTGCGGCGGGCGGGCGAAAGCGCCGGGATCGAGTGGCCGGTCGGCCTGCACACGTTCCGCCATTCGTGCGCGTCGATCATGTTTCGCCGTGGCGTGAACAAGGAGGCGATCCAGCGGCTGCTCGGGCATCACTCGTGGGACTTCACCGCTGGGACCTACGTTCACCTGGACGACGACGACCTGCCAGACGGTTCAATCGTCGGCGACCTGATCGCCGGGGGCAACAGGGGGGCAACACAACCCACCGCGCCCGGCCGAGATAGGGATGCGATCGCGGAAGCCGGATAGCCCGTAGGGACGGCGAATCCTCAGACCGGCCGAAGCCCACCGAGACGGCAACGGGTAACTCAAAATCCGGTTCCCCTCGGGGAGTGTGGGTTCGACCCCCACCTTCGGCATCGCGCTCGACCAGGCCGACCGAGGGAGCGCTCGAGGCGGTCGATGGTCGAGGAACGTCACTCGGCGCTCATCACCCCGTAGGTCGGCTTCCAGTACGTCTCGTAGAGCCGCTCGCACTCCGGGCCGCAGACGCCGATCACGCCGTCTCCGCCATCGAACAGCCAGGTTCGCCGCGGGATGAGCGTGCCGCACACCCGGCAGTGGACGACGTTCGTGTCGTGCCACGAGTGCTCCAGCTCCACCCAGCGTCCGCTCATCGAACGTCGCCTTTCTCCGTGACGTCGATGCCATAGTCGCGGACGGCCGCCGCAGCTGTGACGTATCCCTCGAGTACGTCCTCGCGGACGAGCTCAGGGTCACGCTCGCTCGGCTCTCCGAAGCCCCCTCCCCCGGGCGTGACGTAGCGAAGCCGATCGCCGCGGCGCAGGACGACGTTCGTGAACTTCGTCGGCGATGCGACGTTGAAGGCCTCATCGAACCGTTGGAAGTCGTCGGCCCCCGCCCGGCAAACGAGGAGCTCGCTGCCACGGCCGTCGAGGCCCCCGAAGAGCCCGCTCGGCGGGAGACGCGAACGGTCGAAGAGGGCGCTGAAGGTGATTTCGTCAGCGGTGATCTCGAGTGTGCGGTGTGTCGCGAGACCCCCCCTGTGCTTCCCGGCACCTCCGGAATCGGCGGCGAGCCCGTACTCGATCGTGTGCATTGGGTATCGGTGCTCGAAGACCTCGATCGGGGTGTTGCGGCAATTCGAGTGGCGCGTGATCTCGGCGTCGTTTCCGTCCTTCAGTGCCGTCCCACCCGCCCCCATCCCGTCAAAGTGGTAGTTCGAGTAGTACGCGCCCGTCACGGGGTGAACGCCCCCGAACAGCAGGTTCGAGCTCGAACCACCGCTCGAGGCGGCGACACGCTCGGGAACAGCCTGGGAGAAGGCGGCGAGCAGAAGGTCGATCAGCTTCGGCTGGAGATCGGTGTTCCCGCCGACCGACGGGCCCGGATGCCGGACGTTCACGACGCTGCCGGGCGGAGCGATGATCCTCATCGGCCTGTAGCAACCGGAGTTGCGCGGCACCAGCATCTGCGGATCGGTCACGCAGAAGACGGCGTTGTAGACCGCCGAGGCGGCGACCACGTACGTGCAGTTCATCGGTCCGCGCACCTGTGGGCTCGAACCCGTGAAGTCGGCGATCACCTCGTCCCCTCGCACCACCACAGCGACCTTCACCTCGAACGGGTCCGTGGAGACGCCATCGTCCTCGACGAGGGTGCTCGCCTCGTAGCGGCCGTCCGGAAGATCCTTGATCTCCGCGCGCAGACGCCGCTCCGAGTAGTCGATGAGCGATCGCGAGCCTTCGCGGACGGTGTCGACGCCGTACCGCTCGAGCAGCCCGATCAGCCGGCGGTCGCCGACGTTGAGCGCTCCGATCATCGCGTGGAAGTCACCCCACGTCGCCCGTGGCGTCCGGTGGTTCGCGAGGATCACGCGCCAGAGCTGCTCGTTGTAGCGGCCTCCCTCCATGAGCTTCACCGGCGGCAGGCGCAGACCCTCCTGGTACACGTCGGTCGCGTCGGACGCGAAGCTGCCGGGTGCCTTGCCTCCGACCTCCGCCAGGTGACCGATCGCCCCCGCGAACGCGAGCAGCTCGTCGTCCCGAAACACCGGCTTCATCAGCATGTGCTCGGGGATGTGGCAGTTCCCGCGGTACGGGTCGTTGTGGACGACGACATCACCGGGGCCGAAGAACTCCTCGCCGAACTCCTCGAGCGTCCAACGCACCGTGTGCGTGATCGCGCCCATCATCGACGGCGTGTAGTTCTTCTCCGCGATCAGGTTGCCCTCGCGGTCGAGGAGGACGGTCGAGAAATCGAGGCCTTCGTTGAAGATCGTCGAGTACGACGTCTTCATCATCACGAGCGCCATCTCGGCGGCGATGTTCGCGAGGCCGTTGTGCAGCACGTGCAGGCCGACGCTGTCGAGCTCAAGCGTCCTCGTCATCGAGCCGCTCCGATCGTCAGAACGAGAACGCCGCTCGGATGCACGAGCAGCCGGTCGCCTTCGAAGACGAGGGTGGTCGAGTCCGGCTCTTCGATGATCGCGGGGCCTTCGAGATCGGTGCCCGGAGCGAGGCTCTCGCGCCGGTGGATCGGACAGTCGACGGGGCCGTCCCCGTGGAACCAGACCTCTCGCCTCGCCGGTTCGGCCTCGCTGCCGCCCCCGGCCGCGAGGCGTACTGGCTCCTCCGGGCGGAGAGCCGTCACTCGAAGGTTGATCATCTCGATCGCCTCACCGGGAAGCCTGAACCCGTACTGGCGGTCGTGCTCCTCCTCGAAGCGCGCGAGCAGCGCCTGCCAGCGCTCGTCGTCGAGATCGCCGTCCGGCAGCGGCACCTCGAGCTCGTAGTTCTGGCCCGCATATCGCAGGTCGGCCGACCGGCGGACCTGCACCTCGTCGACATCGACGTTCCGCAGCAGCTCCGCGATCGCGTCGTCGTGAAGCCGCCGCTCGGCGAGCGAGAGCTCCGCGATCCGTACCCGGCTCGAGTGGACGTAGTAGGTCTGCACACGGTCGACCCGCGCCTGGGTGATCGCGGCGCCGAAGGCGGAGCACAGCCCCGGATGCGGCGGCACGAGCACGGTCGGCATGTCGAGGCGCTCCGCGACCGCGCGCGCGTGCAGGGGCCCCGCGCCACCGAATGCGATCAGGGCGAAGTCGCGGGGGTCGAGGCCCCGCTCCACGGCGATCAGCCGGATCGCGTTCGCCATGTTCTCGTCCGCCGTCCGCACAGCCGCCAGCGCGGCCGCCTCGGTCGAAAGGCCGAGCGCGTCACCAAGGCCGGCGAGCGCCTCGCGAGCGGCGTCCGGGTCGAGCGACATCGCTCCACCGAGAAAGTAGTCCGAGTCCAGGCGTCCCAGCGTGAGGTTGGCGTCCGTCAGGGTCGGTTCCGCGCCACCCTGACCGTAGGCGACCGGGCCCGGAACGGCTCCCGCGCTTTTGGGGCCGACGTGAAGCAAACCCCCCCTGTCGACCCATGCGATCGATCCACCGCCGGCTCCGATCGTGCTCACGGCGACGCACGGGATGCTCACCGGGATTCCCCAGGCGACCTGGAACTCGGTCGCGTACTGCTCCTCGTGATCGAGAACGAGACCGATGTCGCAGCTCGTACCGCCCATGTCCAGGGAGAAAACGGAATGAGTGCCCGCCGCCTCTGCGAAGACGCGCGCCGCCGATCACCCCGCCGGCGAGGCCGGAGAGCAGCAGGCGGCCGGGGCCGCTCCGTGCCTGCTCCGCTCGGAGGTACCCGCCGTTCGACGCGAGCAGGTTCCAGCGCTCGAGGCCGGCCTCCTCGCGGATCACCCCACCCACCCGGTCGACGTAGCCCTCGATCAGCGGCTTGACGAACGCGTCGGCGATCGTCGTGCTCGCCCGCTCGTACTCGCGCCACACCGGCGAGACCTCGTGCGAGACCGAGATCGGGACCTCGGGCATGACCTCACGGACCGCTTCCGCGATCGCGTCCTCGTGCGACCGGGTTCAGATATGAGAACAGGCACGAGATCGCCACGACGGCTCCGTCCTCGCCAAGCTCTCGCAGCCGTTCCCGAAGTCGATCGAGCTCCTGCGGGTCGAGGCGCTCGACGATCTCCCCGTTGTGGTCGACCCGTCCCGCGACTCCGAGACAGTGGCGGCGGAGGACGAGCGGTCTCGGCTTCTGCCAGTGCAGGTCGTAGAGCCGCTCCTTGTCGAGCCTGCCGATGAACGGGACGTCCTTGAACCCTTCGTTCGTCACGAAGAGGACAGTCGGGCCAAGCCGCTGGAGGACGGCATTCGTAGCGACCGTGGTGCCCACGACGACCTGCCCGGCCGTGTCCGGCCCGACCAGCTGAGCAAGCCCGCTGCGGATCGCACGCGAAGGGTCGTCCGGCGTCGAAGGGACCTTCGCAGTCCGGAAGTGCCCCGGACTCGTCGTCGAGCAGCACGAAGTCGGTGAACGTTCCACCCGTGTCGATCCCGATGCGGGCCGTCACGGCGTGGGCGCAGTCGACCCCGTGTATCCGAACCTGGCCGAGATCGACTTCGCGACCGGGACCATCCCGGCGCCGATCTCGTCGAGCCGCTCGCGCGAGACGTTCGACGCCGGTGCGCTGACCGAGATCGCGAAAGCCGGCTCTCCTTGCCGACTGAAGATCGGCACCGCGACGCAACGCAGGCCGACGGTGGACTCCTCGTCGTCGATTGCGTACCCGCGCTCACGGATCAGCACGAGCTCCCGGTCGAGCGTCTCGGGGTCGGTGATCGTGTTCACGGTCAGTCGGGTGAGGCCTTGCCCCTCGAGCAGGGCCCCGCGCTGCTCCGCCCCGAGGTGAGCCAGGATCGCCTTGCCGACCCCGTTGCTGTGGAGCGGAACCTCCTCGCCGATCCGGGCGCCCATCTTGATCGGGTGAAGCCCTTCTCGCGCGTCGATCAGGACGAGTCGCCCATCCCAGAAGGCAGCGAGGCTCACGGTCTCGCCGTGGGCGTCGCGCAACATCTCCATGTACGGGCCCGCGACCTGCCGCGGGTCCAGGTTGCCCACCGCCCGTTCCCAGAGCAGCAGGTACCCCAGGCCTAGCCGGTAGGTCCCGTCGGCCGCGTCCTTCTCCACCACGCCTGTCCGGACCAGGGTCGAGACGTAACGGAGCGTTGTGGGCTCGGAGAGCTCCGCGGCGAGGGCGAGTGACCTGAGCGTGGCACCGCTTCCGGACAGCGAGACCGCCTCGAGAAGCGAGATCGTTCGTTGCACGGCCCGTACGTCGGAGCCGGCCGTGCCGCGGGATTGTGCGCGCGCGCCTGCCACTTTGAAAGCCATCTTTCAAAACGTTGACACGGCTGTCAAGGCGTGTTAGAAGCGCGTCTCATTCCCCCCACGGGTCGCGTCGGCGGCCCCGCCATCACATAGAGGAGGAGCGAATGATTGACGAGCCTGGGCTCGCTGACTCCAGTCCGCAGACGGAGCCGGAGACTCACTCTCGGCGTGAGGTAGTGGTGCGCGGCGCCCGCGTCGCGGGCGTGGCGGTGCTCGCTCCGAGCGTCCTCGCCGGAGCCGCGCAGGCCGCGGTCGACCGGCATCTGACCACGCGAAGGCGCGTCAGAGCCGCAGCAGCCGGCGGCACGCTCACCGTCGCCCAGCCGGGCGAGCCGAAGACGCTCGACCCGCATCGTTCGACGCTCGACGTCTTCCGCCATTCGATCCGGTCGGCCGTGTTCGACTCGCTCACGTGGGTCGACCCCTCCACGCTCGCGGTGCAGCCGAAGCTCGCCGAGTCGTGGACGATCTCGAAGAACGGCAAGACCGTCACCTTCAAGCTGCGGTCAGGCGTCAAGTGGCACGACGGCAGCCCCTTCACGGCGAAGGACGTCGCGTTCACGATCAAGCGCGTCCAGGATCCGAAGATCGCGAGCCAGTTCGCGCCGCAGGTCGCGACGGTGAAGAGCGTCGACGTCGTGGACGACACCACCGTGCGCTTCAACCTCTCGGCGCCCACGCCGCCGCTGCTCGCCAACCTGCTCCAGGTGCAGATCGTCGGTGAGAGCAGCATCGGGTCGATCGAGACCAAGCCGATCGGCACGGGCCCGTTCAAGTTCGTGGAGTTCGTTCCGGGCGACCACCAGACGCTGGAGAAGAACCCCGACTACTGGGTCACGGGGACGCCGCTCCTCGACAAGCTCGTGTTCAAGAACGTGCCGGACGCACAGTCCCGGCTCGCGCAGCTTCGGGCCGGATCGGTGCAGATGATCGACGGCATCGACCCCAAGGACGTCAAGCAGGCGAGGAGCTTCCCGAACGCGTACGTGTTCTCGAGCAAGCCGGTCAACCTGTACGAGATCTTCCAGATCAACACGAAGCGCAAGCCGTTCGACGACAAGCGCGTGCGCCAGGCGCTCTCGTACGCCTTCGACCGGAAGTCGTACCTCAAGAACTTCTGGTACGGCCTGGCCCGCCAGAGCTCCGGACCGTTCGTGAAGGAGATGCCGGCCTATCTGCCGGGCATCGACAACGCCTACAAGTTCGACCTCAAGAAGGCGGCGGACCTCCTCAAGCAGGCCGGCTTCACGAAGGACAAGCCGCTCGAGATCGAGATCCTCTCGATCGTGGGCTATCCCACGCTGAAGGCGATGGCGGTCATCCTCCAGGCGAACCTCAACAAGATCGGCATGAAGGCGACGATCACCGAGCTGGAGATCAGCCCGTGGATCGACCGGATCGCGTCGCATCCGGACTTCGACATCACGGTCGACAACTACAACACCGTGCCGGAGGATCCCGCCGGCATGTTCAACTCGGACAACCTGGCTCCCGCGGGCAACATCAACATGTGGAACCCGCCGGGCTACAAGGCGCTCGTCGACAAGGCGGCGAGCGAGCAGGACCCGAGGAAGCGAAACGCCCTCTACCGGCAGCTGCAGAAGCTGATCCGCGACGAGCAGCCGATGATCACAATCGACCACATCCCGATCATCGTCGCGGCCGCGAAGACCATGAAGGGCGTCAAGCTGGGCCCGAGCGGCATCTACGACTGGTCGAGGGCTCAGGTCTGAGGCCAACCACGTCTTGTCCCGGGAGGCCCGCGAGGGTCTCCCGGGACGAGGTCCGTGACGCAGCTAGGCTCGGGCCCCGTTGGCGCGATTCGTAGTCGGCAGAACCGTCGGGGCGCTCGTCACGCTCTTCGTGATCAGCGTCCTCTGCTTCTTCACGATCGCGATGGTTCCGGGCAACCCGGCCGAGGTGATGCTCGGGACCTACGCGACGCCGGAGCGGCTCGAGGCCGTGAAGCACGAGTTCGGCCTCGATCAGCCGCTCCTCGTTCGCTACGGCTACTGGCTGAAGGAAACGGTGCAGGGGAACCTCGGCGAGTCCGTCCTGAGCCACCAGCCCGTGACGAAGCTGCTCGCGACGGCGCTGCCGGTGACGCTCGAGCTGACGGCGTTCGCGCTGCTCATCGCCGTGGCGTTCGCGCTGCCGACGGGGCTGCGGCTCGCCACGAACGACGACAAGCGTTGGGCGAGGCCGGCGATGTTCGGCATTACTCTCGGCATCTCGGTCCCGGGGTTCTGGGTCGGCCTGATGCTGATCGAGCTGTTCGCGGTGAAGTGGGGGATCCTGCCCGCCGGGGGGTACGTGTCCTTCAGGACGGACCCCGTCGAGAACCTCAAGACGATGATCCTCCCCTCGATCACGCTGTCGCTCTACCTCGGCCCGCCGCTCGTCCGTTTCGTGCGCGCGAGCGCGGTCGGGGTGCTCCGGGAGGACTTCATCAAGACCGCCCGGACGAAGGGGATCAGCGAGAGGGCGATCCTCAACCGTCACGTCAAGCCGAACGCGCTCATCCCGACGGTCACGTTCCTGGGGCTCCAGCTCGGGGCCCTGATCAGCGGCGCGATCGTGACCGAGGTGATCTTCGCGCTCCCCGGCATGGGACGTCTGGGCCTCAGCGCGATCCTCTCGCGTGACTATCCGGTCGTCCTGGGCGTCGTGCTCGTGGTGGCGCTCGGATACGTCCTCGTGAACCTGCTCGTCGACCTCTCGTACAGCCTCATCGACCCGCGCGTCCGCGCCAGATGAGCGACGGCCCGGCAGACGTCACCGCGATCTCGCCCAACGCCATGACGGTGGGTGACGCCGTGGAGCTGCCGCCCAGGGGCAGGCGACTCCGGGTGGCCACCTACCTCGCCCTGCGGGACCCGCTGGCGTGCGTCCTCGTGATCCTCTTCGTGCTCGCCGCGCTCGTCGGACCGTACTTCGCGCCGTATCCCCCGAACGCCCCGGATCTGAACGCGACGCTGCAGGGCCCGTCGGGAGCGCACCTCCTCGGCACCGACCAGTTCGGGCGCGACATCCTCAGCCGCCTGCTGACCGCCTCCCGGGTGGCCGCCGAGGCGGTGCTGATCGTGATCGCAATCGGTGGTGTCGTGGGGACGATCCTCGGCAGCCTGGCGGGCCTGTTCGGCGGCGCTCTCGACGCGATCGTCTCCAGGGTGATCGAGATCGTGCAGGGATTTCCGATCGTGCTGCTCGCGATCGCGGTCGGTCGCCATCGCGGGCCCCTCGCTGACGCACGCGATGATCGCCGTCGCGGTCGGCGCCATCCCCGACTTCGCACGGGTCGCGCGGAGCGTCGCGATCCAGCTCCGGACGCGGGAGTTCGTCGAGGCCGCACGCAGCGTCGGAGCGAGCGAGCCGCGGATCCTCGCGAGCGAGATCCTCCCGAACATGGTCGGCGCGCTCGTCGTGATCGCGACGTTCGACGGCGCGCAGGCGGTGATGTACGAAGCTGCCCTCTCGTTCCTCGGCCTCGGCGTCCAGCCGCCCGAGGCGTCGTTCGGCGGCATGCTCAGCGAGGCAAAGGAGTACCTGGCGCTCGACGCCTGGTACGCATTCGTCTGCGGCATCGCACTCGCCGCCGTCATTCTCGGGCTCAACCTCATGGGCGACGCGCTCAGCGACTACTTCCAGCGCACCGGTCGGAGATGACGGCTCCCGTCCCCGAGCTCTCGAACGGTGACGCGGTGATCGACGTGCGCGACCTTCGCGTCGTCTTCGAGACCGAGGACGGCCTCGTGCGCGCGGTCGACGGCGTGTCGTTCTCGGTCGGGGCGGGCGAGGTGCTCGGCGTCGTCGGAGAGTCCGGCTCCGGGAAGACGGTCACCGCCCAGACCGTGATCGGTCTCAACCGGCGGGAGCGCAACGTCACCTTCTCGGGCCAGGTGCTCTACAAGGGCCGCGACCTGTTGCCGCTTCCGGAGCGCGAGATGCGGCACGTGCGCGGGCGCGAGATCGCGATGATCCTGCAGGACCCGATGACGTCGCTGAACCCGGTCCACCGGATCGGTGACCAGATCGGGGAGATGCTCGAGGAGCACACCGACCTCGACAGGCGGCAGATCGCGCGGCGGTCGATCGAGCTGCTGAACGAGGTCGGCATCCCGCAGCCGGAGGAGCGGGTGCGCGACTATCCCCATCAGTTCTCCGGAGGGATGCGACAGCGGGTCGGGGTTGCGATCGCACTCGCCTGCAACCCGACCCTCCTGATCGCCGACGAGCCGACGACGGCGCTCGACGTGACGATCCAGGCGCAGATCCTCCAGCTCATCAAGCGCCTCCGCGAGGAGCACGGCACCACGGTGATCTTCATCACGCACGACTTCGGCGTCGTCGCCGAGATCGCCGACAAGGTGCTCGTGATGTACGCCGGTCGGTGCGTCGAGTCGGGCAGCGTCCGCGACGTCTTCTACAACCCCCAGCATCCGTACACGTGGGGGCTGCTGGCTTCGATCCCCGCGCCCGACCGGCCGAGGACGAGGCGGCTGCCCTCGATCAAGGGCACGCCGCCGTCGCTGATCAACCTGCCGAAGGGCTGTGCCTTCAGCCCCCGGTGCGCCTACGCGTTCGACCGCTGCCGGGAGGAAGCGCCGCCGGTGCGCGAGCGGGCGGGCACGCCGGGGCACGTCGATGCGTGCTGGCTCGAGGCCGCGGAGCGGCAGCGCCGCCGGGCAGAGCTCACCGCGGCGGCAGGAGGGCGGGTATGAGCCGTAGGCTCGACGGAGGCTCCAAAGAGCGGAGGTGCCGGCTTTGCCGGCGCCGGGAGCGGGCATGAGCACGGCGACGCGCCCGCTCGTCGAGGTTCGCGCCCTGAAGAAGCACTTCCCGATCCGCAAGGGCGTGGCACAGCGCGAGGTCGGGCGCGTGCACGCGGTCGACGGCGTCGACCTCACCGTGTTCGAGGGAGAGACGCTCGGCCTGGTGGGCGAGTCCGGGTGCGGGAAGTCGACGCTGGCGCGCTGCATCGTGCGGCTCTACGAGCCCGACGGAGGGGCAGATCCTCTTCGACGGCACCGACATCACGCACATGAGCAGGCGGGAGCTCCGGCCGCTCCGGCGCGGGATGCAGATGGTGTTCCAGGACCCCTACGCGAGCCTGAACCCGCGCAAGCGGATCGACCGGATCGTCGGCGACCCCCTCCGCATCCACCGCATCGGAAGCCGGCGAGAGCGGCGGAAGTCCGTCCAGGAGCTCCTCGCGCTCGTCGGGCTCTCTCCCGAGCACCTCAACCGCTACGCGTCCGAGTTCTCCGGCGGGCAGCGGCAGCGCATCGGCGTCGCGCGTGCCCTCGCGCTCCGGCCGAAGCTGGTCGTGGCGGACGAGCCCGTGTCGGCGCTCGACGTCTCGATCCAGGCACAGATCATCAACCTGCTCAGCGAGCTCCAGGAGACCCTTCGGCCTCACGTACGTGTTCATCGCGCACGACCTGGGCGTGATCCACCACGTGGCCGACCGGATCGCCGTGATGTACCTCGGCAAGATCGTGGAGCTCGCGCCCGCCGAGCAGCTGTACGCCCGACCGGTGCACCCCTACACCGAGGCGCTGCTGTCGGCGATCCCGATCGCCGACCCGGACCGCAACGAGCGCCGCGTCCGCCTGATCCTCGAGGGCGACGTTCCCAGCCCGCTGTCGCCTCCATCGGCGTGCCGGTTCCACACCCGCTGCCCGTTCGCGACCGAGATCTGCAAGACGGAGGAGCCGTTGCTGATCGAGCACGCGCCCGGTCACCTCGCGGCGTGCCACCACCCTCGCAATCTGTCGCCTGCCGGCGTGGCGGCCGGCGAAGGGTCGGCATGAGCGCCATTCCCGGTGCAGCGGGTCGTGAGCGCGGCGGGCTTCGTCACGTCGCTCGGCGGCGGCAGCCTCTCGGAGAGCGTCCGCGACGCGATGGCGGAGGCTGCGGCGAGCACCTGGCGCCCCGACGACCTCCAGGCGTGGGCGAGCGAGGTGATCGCGGCGGCGACGGGCGCCGAGGCAGGTTGGGTCACGTCGGGCGCGGCGGCCGGGATGACCCTAGCCGCGGCGGCGTGCATCGCCGGGAAGAAGCCGCACGTGATGGACGCGCTGCCCGGCACGGCCTCGGTCGCCGCCGAGGTGGTCGTCCAGCGAGGTCATCGCAACGCCTACGACCGCGCGTTCCGAACGGCCGGCGGCCGCATCGTCGAGGTCGGCTACCCGTGGATCGAAGGCGTCGGGCTGACGTACGAATGGCAGCTCGAGGCGGCGCTCTCCGAGCGCACCGTCGCGATCGGCCACTTTGCCGCTCGCCGAGAGCCGAGGGCATTCCGCTCGCTCGCGTCTGCGAGATCGCGGCGCGCCACGGCGTGCCGGTGATCGTCGACGCGGCCGCGGAGCTGCCTCCCACGTCGAACCTCCGCCGCTACGTCGACGAGGGCGCCGCGCTCGTCGCGTTCAGCGGCGGCAAGGCGATCCGCGGGCCGCAGGGCTCGGGCATCCTCGCCGGGCAGGCGTGACCTGATCGAGTCGGTTCGCCTCCAGACGCTCGACATGGACATCGACGTCGAGACCTGGATCGCCCGCGAGGGAGCGGAGCCTCCGCATCACGGCCTCGGGCGAAGCATGAAGATCGGCAAGGAGCAGATCGTCGGCCTCGTCGCGCGCTGCAGGAGTTCGTCGCGCGCGACCACGACGCGCGAGAGAGACCGAGCTCCGCGCCTGGCTCGAATCGATCGTCGACGCGCTCTCGACCCTGGCCGGTCCGGGTCGCCGGCGATCTGCACTTCTACCCGCGCCTCGTCGTCACGCTCGGCCGGGAGCGCGCCCGCGCCGCGCGCGGACCGCCTGGCCGACGCCGTGCCTCCGATCGTCGTCCCCCACGCGCCGCTCGCCCGGGGTGAGCTCGTGATCGCGCCGGAGGCGATCACCGCCGACGACAGGCCTCACGTCGAGGCGGCGCTCGCCGACCTCGCCGCGCACGAGACCTCGACACGAAGGGAGCCAGGATGACCGCATGGACACTCGCCGGTGCGACCGTCGTCGACGGGACGGGCGCAGAGCCGCGGACGGGAACGTCGTCATCGAGGACGACCGCATCGCCTCCGTCGACGACCGCCGAGCGCCGCGGCACCGTGATCGACGCGACCGGGTTGATCGCGGCCCCGGGCTTCGTCGACATCCACTCCCACGTCGACTGGATCGTGCCGCTCGACGACGGGCCGGCTCTGCTCGCGCCGAACCTCCAGCAGGGAATCACGACCGCCGTCGCGGGCAACTGCGGCATCTCGCCGGCCCCGCTCGGGGACGTCTTCCGGCGCAGCGCGATCGAGCGCATGCCGGTCGTCGGCCTCGTGACCGACGCTCTGGGATGGAACTGGCGGACGCTCGGACGAGTACCTGCGCGCGATCGAGCAGCGCGGGATGCCGCTGAACATGGCGACGTTCGTGGGACACAGCACGCTCCGGGCCACCGTTGTCGGCGAGGCACAACGGGCCGCGACGCCGGGCGAGCTGCGGCAGATGACGAGGCTGCTCGAGCAGGGAATGCGCGACGGTGCGGTGGGGCTGTCCGCCGGGCTCGAGTACTTCCCGGGCCGCTACGCCGGCCCGTCGGAGCTCGAGGAACTCGCCCGCGTGGCCGCGGCCGCACGACGGGCTGCTCGCTGTGCACACCCGCGGTATCTCCGAGCTCTTCGACGAGGCGATGCACGAGGCGCTCGGCTTCGCGCAAGCGAGTCGCTGCCGGCTTCAGCTCTCGCACGTCAACCCGATGGGACGTGCGAACTGGGACGCGATCGACGGTCTCTTCGCCGAGGTCGATCGAGCGCGGGCAGACGGGCTCGACGTCGCCTTCGACATCGTCGGCTACACGGAATGGACGCTGACCGCGTTCGAGGCGCTCCCGCACGTCGTCACCGACCTCGGCATCGACGCGGTGCTCGCGATGGTGGCCCACACCGAGGGCCGCGCCCACCTCCGCGAGCTCGTCGAGCGCGCGTGGCCGGCGTGGCCGCCGTGGGTCGAGAACCACGTGACACGCAACATCCTCCTCGAGATGGGCTGGGACGCGATCTACCTCGCCGACGAGGCGCCCGGCTTCTCGGGCGCCCGCGGGCGGACGATCGCGGCGCTCGCCGGCGAGCGCGGCGCCGATCCCGTTCGACCTCTACTTCGACCTGCTCGCAGCCTCCGGCGGCGCGGCGCGTGTCGTGAACGACGGCTACGGCGGCGACGTCAAGGACGACGAGCCGCTGCGGCGACTCGCGGCCCGCCCCGACGCGATCCCCGAGACCGACACCGCGATCGTCCCGGTGGGCGGGAAGCTGACCCTGCCGCTGCCGATGTTCTGGGGCACGATGCCGCGCTTCCTGGCGCTACTTCTCGCGCGAGCTCGAGCTCGATCCCGCTGCCCGAGGCGATCCAGCGGATGACCCAGCTGCCCGCCCGCCGCGCGCGCCTGACCGGGCGCGGCGAGCTGACGCCCGGGTCGCTATGCCGACGTCGTGCTGCTCGACATGGACGAGCTGGGCGACCGCGGCACGTTCCTCGATCCCGAGCAGCCCGGCGGGGTGGAGTGGGTCTTCGTGAACGGAGAGCCGGTGGTGCGAGAGCGGCAGTACGACCCGACGGAGCGCCCGGCCGGGCGCTCCGCGCGGGACAACGAGATACGACGGAGGCGAGACGATGACGCGAAGTGCCTGGACACTGAAGGGCGGGACGATCGTCGACGGGAGCGGCGGCCCGGTCCCACGTCGGCGACGTGGTGCTGGAAGACGACCGGATCGCCTCGGTCGGGCCGGCCGCGTCGAGCGGGACCGTGATCGACGTGAGCGGGCTGCGTCGTGGCGCCCGGCTTCATCGACATCCACTCGCACGACGACTGGCTGGCGCCGCTGCCCGACGGGCCGGCGCTGCTGGGAGCGAACGTCCAGCAGGGGATCACGACCACCGTCGCCGGCAACTGCGGCCTGACCCCGGCGCCGCTCGGCGAGAGCCATTCGCTCGGGGCGATCGAGCGGATGCTCCTCGTCGGCTACGTCACCGACCGGATCGGGTGGAGCTGGCGCTCGGTCGGCGAGTTCTTCGACGTCCTCGAGCAGCGTGGCCTGCCGCTCAACCTCTGCATGTTCGTCGGGCACAGCACTCTCCGCGCGACCGTGATGGGCCACCTGTGTGAGCGGCCCGCCACGCCCGGCGAGCTCGCGGAGATGAAGCGCCTGCTGACGGAAGGCCTGCAGCAGGGCGCGATCGGAATGTCGGTCGGGCTCGAGTACCACCCCGGCCGCTACGCCGGCCCGAGCGAGGTCGAGCTCCTGGCGGAGATCGTGGCGCGCCACGACGGCCTCACTGCCGTTCACACCCGCGGGATCTCGGGGTTGTACGACCGCGGGATGGCGGAGGCGATCGGATTCGCGACGGCGAGTCGCTGCCGGTTGCAGATCTCGCACGTCGCACCGATGGGCCGGTCGAACTGGGGCGAGGTGGACAAGCTCTTCGGCCGCGTCGACGAGGCGCGAGCGGCGGGCATCGACATCGGCTTCGACGTCGTCCCGTACACGACGTGGACGCTGGCTGCGCCCGAGGTCATGCCGCATCCGATCCAGGATCTCGGCGCGGACGCGATCCTCGCGCTGACCGCCTCCGACGACGGGCGGCGGTTCCTGCGCGAGAAGATCGAGTCCTCCCCGCCCAGCTGGCCCCCGTGGATCGACGGCCGCGTCACGCGCAACATGGTGCTCGACATGGGCTGGGACGCAATGATCGTTGCCGACCCCCGGTCGCGCACAGTTCGCGGGGAGACGGGGCGAGACCGTGGCGGCGATGGCGACCGCGCTCGGCCGCGACCCGTTCGACGTGTACTTCGATCTCGTGGAGTCGTCGGGCGGAAAGGCGCAATTCGTCAACGTCGGCTACGGCGGGGACCTGGAGGACGACGGGCCGCTGCAGCGCGTGCTGGCGCGGCCGGATGCAATTCCCGAGACGGACACCGTGCCCGTTCCCGGGGAGAACGGCGGCGTCCACGTCTCATTGCCGCTCTTCTACGGAGCGATGGCGCGCTTCATCGGGCGCTACTCCCGCGATCTCGGCATCGTCCCGCTCGAGCAGGCCGTTGCGCGCATCACGAGCGTCCCGGCCGAGCGGGTGCGGCTACCGCGACCGCGGGGTGCTACGGGCCGGAGCGTTCGGCGACGTGACCGTGTTCGATCCCGCCGAGATCGGTGAGCGCGGCACGCTGCTCGATCCGGAGCCGGCGGGCGGCATCCCGTACGTGTTCGTGAACGGCGAGCCGGTCGTCCGCGACGGGACGTACGACCCGGCCCTGCGATCCGGCCGGGCGCTTCGAAAGGAGGCCTGACCGGCCTTAGCTCGCGGCGGCGAGCTGCGACGCGTTGACGATCGTCGGCACCGGCGCGCCCGTGAGATAGGCGCCGCATCGCTCGGCCAGCAGTCGGCGGAGGGTGACGAGTGCGACCTCGGAGTACCAGGCCGAGTGGTTCGTCAGGAGCAGGTTGGGAGCGCCGAGCAGGGGGTCGTCGGCGTCGGGTGGCTCCTGCGGTAGGACGTCCAGAGCCGCGCACGCCGGCCGGCCCGCGCGCAGCCCGGCCGCGAGTGCGGCGGTGTCGACGAGCCCGCCGCGCGAGACGTTGACCAGCATCGCGTCAGACTTCATCGACGCGAGCCGGGCGGCGTCGACCAGATCCTGGGTCTCCGGCGTGAGCGGGCAATGCAGCGACACGACGTCGGCTTCGGCGAATACCTCGTCCAGCTCTGCGGGCTCGACGCCGGGAGGGGGCTCCTGAACCGGATCGTGGGCGATGATCCGGCCGAAGAACGGCGACAGCAGACGCGCAACCTCGGCGCCGATGCGCCCGACACCGACGAGACCGAGCGTGCACGTCGACAGCTGGCCCACGGGGCGGATCGCCTGCCAGTCGCTCCAGCGTCCCGCGTCGATCAGAGCGCGGGACTGAGCGAGCTTCCGGCTCCCTGCGAGGACGAGGGCGGCGGTGTGGGTCGCCACCTCTTCGACGCAGTAGTCCGGAACGTTGATCACCGCGACGCCGTGACGGGTCGCCGCGTCCAGGTCGACGTTGTCGACGCCGACGCCGTAGCGGCCGATCACGCGCCAGCTCGGGCACTGCTCGATCACATCCGCACCGAGCGTTCCGAACTGGACGAGCACACCTTCGGCGGTTCCTGCGGCGCCGACGATCGCCTGCCCCGAAACGCCGCCTGCGTCCTCGACGACCACGCCATACGGCGCCGCCGCCGCGATCTCGACGTCGACGTCACCGAACGGTGAGTCGAGCACGACGAGCCGTCCGCTCACCCCGGCTGCTCCGCGAGGTAGTCGTGGAGGATCCGGCCGGCCACCAGCGTGAAGTCTGCCCGCCAGAAGAAGCCGTCGAGGGGCTCGACGACCGGCAGCCGCCACACGGGCGCCTGCGCATTCGGCCGCAGCTCCACCGTGCAGGGGCCCGTCCAGCATTCGTGCACCGTGACGTCCGACAGCCGCCGGGCGGTCAGCTGGCGGATCGCCGGCGTTCCGTCGATGTGCGGGATCACCTTGTAGTTGATGTTCTCCGTGAAGTCGAAATGCCGCCGAAGCTCGGCCGGATCCGCCCGCCGCTGCTTGTAGGGGAGCGTGGCGGTCAGGATCGTGATCCCGTTCCGCTCGACCTCGCCGACGACCAGGTCGCCGCGCGTCTCGAGCTTCGGCGCGGCGAGCTTCTTGGGCTGCCCGTGCACCTCGCGCCCGTGGGCGACGCCGACGTCTGAGTCGAGGTACTGGCCGATCGAGTAGCCGCCCTCCGTCGTCTCCCCGCCGTGGGCCCGGCCTGGGCATACCGCGCCCCGACCATCACGTTGCACTCGTGCGCCGCACCGAGGAAGTCGGTGTCGGGCATCAGGTAGACGTGCGCCAGGGCGACGTCTCCGATCGGCTCGAGCGGCGGCGGCAAGAGCCGCGCGATAGCCGCCGGATCGGTGCGCCAGCAGGCGGTGAGAATCGACACGTTCCGGAAGCCGATCGGGAACGGCGGCACGAGTGGAGCGTCCCACGGGGACGAGAACGGGCCGTCCGCTCCGCCCGCGTCCTCGAGGCGCCGGTCGTGCGGCGGCGCTCCCCGCCACGGCTCAGGCATTCGAATACCTCGCGACGGCGGCCCAGTCCCAGTCGAGCCCGAGCCCGGGGCGGTCGGGGACGATCGCGCAGCCGTCTCGAAGCTCGAGCGGGTTCGCGAGCAGCTCGTGGAAGCCGTCGAGGCCGGAGCTCGGCGAAACGTATTCGAGCCCTGCGGGATGGAAGTTCGTCAGCGCGGCGCCGAAGTGGACGTGGACGCTCGGCTGGATGTGACCGGAGAGCTCCAGCCCCGCGGCGGAGGCGAGAGCCGCGGTCGCGAGGAACTCTCGGACACCGCCCACGACAGTCGCATCGCACCGGACGACGTCGACGGCCTCCGACGCGATCAGCTCGCGAAACGCCTGGTGGCCCGACAGGCTCTCCCCGAGCCCGATCAGCATGCCGCTGCGACGGCGGAGGTCGGCGACGAGCGGCGCCAGGCTCTCCGAGAACGGGTCCTCGACGTAGGAGAGGTCGTACGGCTCGAGCAGGCGCAGCCGGCGCAGCGCGTCCTCGAGGCTCCGAAACGACCGGAACGCGTCGACGACGAGACTGCACTCGTCGCCCAGGACCTCGCGGGCTGCTGCGACGCGACGCCGGTCGGTGGCGGGATCGTCGGCGCCGATCGTGAGCTTCACCGCCTTGCAGCCCAGGCGGACGAAGCCGGCCAGCTCCCCTTGGAGCTCGTCGAGATCGAGCGCGCTCTGCCGGCGGTAGCCGCCGACCGCGCAGATCGGCACCGCGCTGCGCCATCTGCCGAGGAGATCGGCGAGCGGAACGTCCAAGCGCTTGCCGAGCAGGTCCCAGAGCGCGAGGTCGACGGCGCTCGCGGCAACCGCGAAGAGGCCTCGCTCCCCATACGGCCAGTGCGCGCCCGTCAGGCGCCTGCGGATCAGCTCGGGCATGCAGGCGTCCTCGCCGAGGAGGAGCGGCGCGAGCGCCTCGTCGACGATCCGAGCGACGGGAAGGCCCCGGCCGAAGGCGTAGGCGCTTCCCTCGAGGCCGTTCTCCGTTCTGATCCGGATCACGTCGTACGTCCTTCGCGTCACGGTGGCGGCCCCGACCACCAACGGTCGCGGGAGGGGAACCGAGCACGCGAAGCAGCTGACTTCCCGGATCGGGTCGGAATCACGAAGCGTCGGAACGCCGGCCGGCGTGATCGCGGTCACGGTGCGAGGTCGCCGAGCGTGGTCTGCCGATCCTCCGGGCGTGGTCCGGGATGATGTGCTCGAAGGTGAGCCGATGACACCGCCGACCTGTGCGCCAAGGGCGCGTTCCCGGACCGTACGCCGCGCGCCTGGCAGGGCGCGGGCACGGCGCGGCCCGGGACTCACGGTCGGCATTGGTGCGCAACCTACCGAATGCGTTCGCGGCCATCTCTCCGTGATGCCGGGCGGACGGAGCGGTCAGACGCACGGCGCGCCGGTCGTGCTGGTGACGGGAGCGGCGGGGACGATCGGCGAGGCCGTCGCGGAGACGCTCGCGGATCGCGGGGCAGCGCTCGCGCTCACCGACGTCGACTCGGAGAGGCTCGACAGGCTCGCGACGAAGCTGCGCGAGCGCGGTCATACCGTGCTCGCAGAGGCAGCCGATCTGTGCGTCCCGGCGCAGGTCTCGGCCGTCGTCGAGCACGTCATGGCGCAGCTCGGCACCGTCAATGCCTGCGTTCTCGGGGCCGGGATCGAAGGACGTGTGGGCCCTGCGGAGGACATCACCGACGACGAGCTCGCAACGCTGTTCGACATCAATGTCCTTTCGATGTTTCGAGTCCTCCGCTCGCTCCTGCCGATCTTTCGCGAGCGCGGCGGTGGGAGAGTCGTGGCGCTCGCGTCCGGCGCGGGAACCGGAGGCGCCCCCTATCTCGCCGCGTACGGTGCCTCGAAGCACGCGGTGGTCGGGCTCGTGAGGGCCGTCGCGCTGGAGGAGGCGCGTACCGGAATCAGCATCAACGCCGTTTGCCCTGGGATGGTCGAGTCGCAGATGATGGCGCGAATCGACGTTCAGCTGGGAGACCTGGGCCACGGCTCGACGCCCGGCCCGGCGAGCGTGCCGATGGGGAGGTACGCGGAGCCGGTCGAGGTCGCGGAACTCGTCGCCTTCTTGGCGCTGGAGGCGCCCGTCTACATCACGGGCGCGGCGATCCCCGTCGACGGCGGCCTGCGCGTATGAGCGATCGCGAAGAGCCGCGCGTGCAAGGACGGGTCGCGGTCGTCACGGGGGCGAGCAGAGGAATCGGCGAGGCGATCGCACACCGTCTCGCGGCGGACGGCTACTCGATCGTCCTCGTATCGCGATCCGGCGAGCGTCTTGCGCAGGTGGCGAACGCGCTTCCGGCGACCGGACGGAAGCACATCTCGCACGTCTGCGACCTCGGCGATCCGGCTGCGGTGACGAGCCTGGGAGCGACGCTACGGCGGTCGTATACCCGCATCGACGCGATCGTCAACAACGCCGGAATCGGGACGGTCGGCGGACTCCCGACTCAGCTCGAGGAATGGGATCGCATTCTCGCAACGAACCTTCGCGGCCCGGTGCAGCTCGTCGCCGCGCTCGAGGACGAGCTGAGCCGCAGCCGGCACGGCGCCTCGATCGTCAACGTCGGATCGATGTTCGGCATCGGCGCAGTGGCGGGATCACTCGCCTATATCGCCAGCAAGGCGGCACTCCACGCGGTGACGCAGTCGCTCGCGGTCGAATTCGGCCGGCTCGGGATTCGCGTCAACGCCGTCGCTCCCGGCTTCATCCACACGGAGATGTTCGAGGTGTCGCACCCACCGGAGCGCCGGCCTCTGATGGCAGAAGCGGCTCCACTCGGACGGACGGGAACCGCTGCCGAGGTGGCCGCCGTCGTCGCCTTTCTCTGCTCGACCGAGAGCGCGTTCGTGACCGGTGCGGTGCTGCCCGTCGACGGGGGCCTGAGCGCCAAGCTCGCGATCCCCGACATCATCTAGCGCGGCGGCGCGCGATCACTCCTGGCTGATGAACCCGTAGGCGCTCCAGCCGCCGTCCACGACGAGCGAATGCCCGGTCACGAAGCCGGATTCCTCGTCAGAGGCGAGGAAGACCACCGCCTTCGCGATCTCTCCGGGCTCGGCGAGGCGTCTCATCGGAGTTCGACGGACATAGGCATCTTCGTCGACGTGGCCCTCCTCGATCGCCCGCTCCACCAGGGCCGTTCGGGTGACGCCGGGTGCGACCGCGTTCACCCGAATGCCGTGCGTCGCCCATTCGATCGCCAGCACTTCGGTCATGCTCTTCACGGCCGCCTTGGCCGCGTTGTACGCGAGACGCATCGGGAACGCCACGGTCGCGTTCATCGACGAGATGTTGACGATCGCCCCGCGACCGGTCTCGATCATGTGCCGTCCGAACGCCTGGCAGCAGAAGAACACTCCGGTCGCCATCACGTCGAGCGAACGGCGCCACTCGTCCTCGGGGAACTCGAGTGACGGCCCGATGAACGCCAGCCCGGCGCAGTTGACGAGGACGTCCGTGCGGCCGAGGTCGCCCCTCACCGCCTCGGCGGCCGCGAAGACGCTCGTCCGGTCGGCCACGTCGCACTGATAGCCGTGCGCGACGACCGCCTCTTCGCGGAGTTCGGACGCCCGCGACTGTGCCCTCGCGCCGTCGAGATCGAGAATCGCGATCTGCGCTCCCTGCCGTGCGAACTCGTCGCAGATCGCGGCGCCGATGCCCTGGGCGCCGCCCGTGACCACGCATATCTTGTCCGCCAGCCCTGTCAATACTGGGGAGCTCCACGACAGCCCTGCTCTCGGCGCTCACGCCGCGTCGCCTGGATCCTGAGCCGGGAGTGCAACCTCGATAACAATACGCGCTCGCTTTTGGAGCGTGGCCGATGTTCGTAGTCGTCTCGAGAAGGGGGATTCATGACCGGCGTTGCCTCGTGGCCGCCTGAGTTCCTGTCGGAGATCGAGGGTGAGCTCCCGACAGGCCGACCGCTGCTGTGGGCGCTCGGAGGCCCGAGCTTCGTGTATCGAACGAGCGAGACGACGATCTGGATCGACCCGTACTTCGGCAACACCCCTGACGGCCTTGCGCCGGGCATCTTTCGAAGCGTCGCAATACCGATCGATCCCACTGCGATCAGACGGGCGGACGCGGTCATCTCGACACACGCCCACATCGATCACTGTCATCCAGAGACGGTCTCGCCGATCGTCGCGAACACGGACGCGCGGTGCGTCGCCCCCAAATCGTCCATGTCTCTCATGCGCACCTGGGGTCTCCCAGATGACCGACTCGTCGAGGTTCGCCCCGGAGACTCACTTCAGGTGGGAGACGTCGCGGTGCGCGTGTACGGGGCGCACGATCCGCTGGAGCCGGGCGCCGTGACGTTCGTCCTCGAGAGCTCGGGCATCAGCCTGTTCGTGTCCGGCGACACACGGCCCGGGCCCGCACTCGCGACCGTGGCCGCCGAGAACGCGCTCGACTACGCGCTCCTGGCATTCGGCGGCGACTGGTACATGAGCGCAGAGGAGGTGATCGAAGCCGCAACGACTCTCGGGGCAAGAACGTTAATCCCGTTCCACTGGGAGATCTGGCGCGGGCAAACGGGCGACCTCGTCGCCCTCTTCGACGCCTACCACGGGCGAGGTGCACCATTCCGCCTCGAGCTGCCCCTGATCGGAGACTCCATCCTGCTCGATGGTGACCCCACCACCTGAGCCCACGAGTCGAGACCGCGCGGCGGCGGCGCGACCTTCGCCTCCCCTTCACCGCCCGACGCGGACACCGAGACGAAAGGGCTTCCAGATCGGAACGTCCCTCGCGGTCAGACCGAGAGGTGACGCGTCTGGAAGCCCTGCCTCGGGTCGGGCGGCGAGCGCCTTGCGAGGCCCGGTGGGTTCAACTCAAGCTTCGGAGCCGCGGCCCCCGTACACGAGCAGACCGTAGATCACGAGCACGTCGATCACGATCGCGATCGTCGCCCACCAGGGGTTCGACAGCAATCCACGAAAGCTGAGCGATGGCGTTGAAGAACGCCGTCACGACGCCGACGATCGCCGCCCACGCGGCTCCGCCGAGCACCGCGAAGCCGGCGCAGATCTGGAGGACGCCCCAGATCAGGAAGAACCAGCCCCACGCGTCGAGGTTCGAGAACAGCAACTGGTTCACGACGTACTTCGAGTTCGAGATCGCCGCGATCCCGTCGATCACGTTGAAGAAGCCGACGAGGATCAGCATGATCCCGGCGAAACCGATCCAGCCGGCGCCCGGCATCGCACGCCCGTACATGCCCTCGGTCCCCTGCGACATGAGCACTCCTTTCCGTTGCTTGGTGGACGCCGCGCGCCTGTGCGATCGGCGACGAGCGATCGTCGCAGAGTCGCTGCGGCGGAGTCAACAAGGCACCGGCGCGTGTCGCGGCGTGCCGGCCCGGCGTCGGGCGCGGGTGTTTGTAGATGATCTCTGGCCGGACCCGCCCTTCGAGCAGCGGCGGCCGAGCGGCACGGCGCAGGCACCTCACGCCCGTGACCCGGCGAAAACCGATAAGAAAACTTTGTTACCAGGGCCTTTGTTTAGCGGGGGCAGGATTTGAACCTGCGACCTCCGGGTTATGCGGCATCCTCGGGCTCGTCATCGCCCGGGCCGTGAACGTGTTCGCCTGAGCGCGGCATGGGCGGCGTGGTAGCCGCACATGCCGTGCACGCCGCCGCCCGGCGGCGTGGAGGCCGAGCACAGGAAGACGCCGTCGAGCGGCGTGCGGTACGGCACCGGCCGGGCGACCGGACGGGCGAAGAGCTGCCGGAGCTCGGCGCTCCCGCCGTTGATGTCGCCGCCGACGAGGTTCGGGTTCCGAGCCTCGAGCGCCGCGGGCCCGAGCGTGTTGCGGGCGAGCATGCAGTCCAGGAACCCGGGCGCGAAGCGCTCGAGCTGGGCCTCGATCCGAGCGGTGACGTCGACGGTCGAGCCGTTCGGGACGTGGGTGTAGGCCCAGAGCGTGTGGCCGCCCTCGGGCGCGCGCGTCGGGTCGAACAGACTTTGCTGCGCGACGAGCACGTACGGCCGCTCGGGATGACCGCCGCGTGCGACCTCCGCCTCGGCCGCGGCGATCTCGTCGAGCGTCCCGCCGAGGTGGACCGTCGCCGCGCGCGCGGTCTCCGGCGCGCGCCACGGGGCCGGGCTCGAGAGCGCGTAGTCGAGCTTGAACACGCCCGAGCCGTAGCGAAACCGCTCGAGCGCGCGACGGTACCGCGCCGGAAGGCGGTCGCCCGCGAGCGCGATGAGCTGCCGCGGCGTCACGTCGAGCATCACGGTCTCAGTCCCGGCGAGCTCGTCGAGCGACTCCACCATGCGACCCGTCTCGATCTCGCCGCCGTGCGAGCGCAGGACGCCGGCCAGGGCGTCCGCGACCGCCTGCGCGCCGCCGCGCGGCACCGGCCAGCCCACGTGGTGCCCGACGAGCGCGAGGACGAGCCCGAACGCCGCGCTCCCGCGCGCCTCGAGCGAGAGCAGCGAATGCGCCGCGTTGCCGGCGAAGAGCGCCCGGGCCCGCTCGCCCGAGAAGGTCGACCGCGCGAGCCCGGACGCCGAGCGCAGCGCCGGTACCCCGAACCGCGCCATCACCACCGGATGCCGGGACGGCCACAGCGGCGCGAGCACGTTCTCGAGCAGGACGTCCGCGTCGGAGACGAACGGCGCGAACAGACTCTCCCAGGCCCTTCCGTCGGCCCCGAGCGCCGCCGCGGTGGCGGCGAGCGACCGCTCGAGCACGACCGCGGTGCCGTCGTCGAGGGGATGGGCAAGCGGCGCCGGCGGCTGGATCCACTCGAGGCCGTGCTCGGCGAGCGGCAGCGTCCGCAAGAACGGCGAGCCGAGGGCGAGCGGGTGGACGGCCGAGTACGGGTCGTGGCGGAACCCCGGCAGCGTCAGCTCCTCCGTCCGAAGGCCGCCCCCGATCGTCGGGGCGCCCTCGAGCACGAGGACCGAGCGCCCCGCCTGGGCCAGCACGATCGCCGCCGTGAGGCCGTTCGGCCCCGAGCCGACAACGATCGCGTCGTGCATGGGACGGGAGGCTACTTCTAGCGGCCCGGCTTCATCATGTGCAGAGCCGAGCGGATCGCGACCGAATGCCGGACGTTGGAGGCCCTCGACCACTGGCGCCTCCGGGTCGACACAGACGGCCTGCGTCGTCACCTCGGGGCACCCGGCGAGTGGGTGCCGAGGCCTGCTTGCGGCGGCGCTCGACGGCCTCGACGGAGCCGAGGCGGCGAGGGCGACGGCCGAACGGAGCCTGGCAGCGCTCCGTCGCGCGCTGCCCGACGAGGCCGCCCGGCTCGGCGCCGAGGCGCTCGCGCTCGCTTCCGGCGACCCGGGCGCGCTCGCACAAGCGCACGACATCCTCGGAATCCTCGCCGCGAGCCGGGCGACGACGAGGCCGAGGCGGCGACGCTAAAACCTCGCGCTCGCGGTCGCGGCCGCTGGCGACACCGAGCGGGCGCTCGAGCTACGCGCCCGGAATCGAGCGGACGGTCGCGCTCGGCGACCGCACCGCGAGGCGGGCTCCGCAACCGGCACGCGATCCTCCACGCCGCCGGCCGCAGCGAGGAGGCCATGGCGGAGCTGAAGGCGGCGGTCGCGATCTTCGCCGAGGTCGGCGAGGAGGGAAAGCTCGAGCCCGAGATCTGGAAGCTCAGCGCCTGGTAATGACCGCCGGCACCGGTGAGTTCAAGCGAGCCGCGGAGCGGCGATCGAAAGCCCTCCAACGGCGCGCGACCTCGGCCAGCAGGGCTTTTGAATAGCGGGGGCAGGATTTGAACCTGCGACCTCCGGGTTATGAGCCCGGCGAGCTACCTGACTGCTCCACCCCGCGTCGCAGCGTCGAGTCTAGCATCGCCGCGCTCGAAAAGCACGTCCGCGAGCGCGAATCCGCGGTGCGAAACGACGACCGGGTCTGATCGGCGCGAGCCCGTGATGGTCCGAGGAGAGGGTCCTCACCGAGTCGTCACGGCGGATTCAACTGACGCCGTTACGATGCCCGCATGGCATGGCTTCCCTGGGTCGGACTGGCCGTCTTCCTCGTCGCGACCCTTGCCGGGCTGGCACTCGCGGGGGTGCGCGGGCTCGCGACCTGGCGCGCGTTCCGCTCGTTCGAGCGCAGCCTCGACAAGGCGCTCGTCGAGACGACGCGGCTCGTCGACGGGATCGAGCCGCGGGTGGCACGCGCGACCGAGACGGCCGCGCGGCTCGAGGAAGCCCGGGCACGACTGCAGGAGTCGATCGCCACTGCAGCGGTGCTCCTGTCCGCACTCGGCGAAGCGCGCGCGCTCGTCCGGCGCGTCAGCGCCTTCGTCCCCCGTTAGCCGAGCCCGTGGTCCGGGTCGCCGCGGTCGACCTGGGGACGAACTCGACCCGGATGCTGGTCGCCGATGTCGAGGGAGAGCGTGTCGACGCTGTTGTGCGACGGACCACCGTGACGCGTCTCGGCGAGGGCGTCGACGCGGCCCGCCTCCTCCTTCCCTCGGCCGTCGATCGCGTCCACGCGACGCTCCGCGACTACCGCCGCGAGCTCGACGCGCTGGGGGCGACGAGCGCGCTCGCCGTCGCGACGAGCGCGGTCCGCGACTCCACGAACGGTGAGGCATTCCTTCGCGGGGTCGAGCTCGCCTTCGACCTGCCCACGCGCCTGCTGAGCGGCGCCGAGGAGGCTGCGCTGACGCTACGCGGTGTCGGCGCCGTCGACGACAGGACACTCGTGCTGGACGTCGGCGGCGGCTCGACGGAACTGATCGCCGGACTGATCCGGACGAGCCTCGACGTCGGCTCGACGCGGCTGACAGAACGCTTCCTGCACTCCGATCCGCCGCGCCCGGACGAGCTCGCCGCGGCGGCCGCGTACGTGTGCGACCTCCTCCCCGCGCTCGAGGTGGACGCGGCGATCGGCGTCGCAGGCACGGTGGCGCAGCTCGAGGCCCTCGCCGGGATGCTCACGCTCGAGGCCGTCGAGGGCCAGCTCGCACGTCTCGCCTCACTCCCGTTGGCCGAGCGACGGCGGGTGCCGGGTCTCGAACCGGCGCGGGCGCCCGTGATTCTCGGCGGCGCGGTGGTTGTGGCCGAGGTGCTGCGGCGCTACCGCCTCGACGCGCTCACCTACAGCGTCCGCGACCTACTCGACGGCGTCGCACTCGAGGCAGTGGAGGTGCTCGCGTAGAACTACTTGCGCAATCAATCGTTCTCTGGTAGATTGCTTGCGCAAGCAACTATTGAGCAAGCAACTGTATCGGAGGAAACACGAGATGAGCACCATCACCCAGCAGCAGGTCGCAGTTCCGGCCGGCACGCTCCACGCGGACGTCGTCCACTCCTCGCTCGGCTTCGAGGTGCAGTACATGGGGATTGCTTTCTTCAAGGGAGCGGTCAAGGACTTCGGCGCCTCGCTCGTCGACGGCAAGCTCGCGGGCGCCGCCAACATCGCGAGCCTCGAGACGAAGGACGAGAACCTGCACGCCCACCTGCTCGCGCCGGAGTTCTTCGACGCGGAACGCCACCCGGAGGTCGCGTTCTCCGGCGAGCTCGGCCCGACGGCAAACGGAGTCGAAGTCGACGGCGAGATCACGATCAAGGGCGTGACGAAGCCTGCGGTCCTTCGGGGCACGCTGACGGGGCCGGTCACCGACCCCTACGGCAACGCGCGCTACGGCCTGGATCTGAAGACCACGATCGACCGGACCGAGTTCGGGCTCGACTGGAACGCCGACATGCCCGACGGCACGAAGGCGCTGGCGAACCGCGTCACCTTGAAGGCCGAGCTCTCGCTGGTGGCGGCGGCGTAGCGATGCGCGTCCTGGCGATCTCCGGCAGCCTCCGCCGCGACTCGCACAACACGGTGTTGCTGCGGGCCGCGGCGGAGCACCTGCCACCCGGCGTCGAGCTCGAGCTGTGGGATGGCCTGCGCGACGTCCCGCCCTACGACCAGGACGAGGACGTCGAGCCCGCTCCTGCGGCGGTCGCGGAGCTACGCGAGGCGGTCGCCGCCGCCGACGCGGTGCTGATCGCAACGCCGGAGTACAACCACTCGATTCCGGGCGCGCTCAAGAACGCACTCGACTGGGCGTCGCGGCCGTTCGCGACCAACGCGTTCCGCGACAAGCCTGTCGCCGTGATCGGCGCGAGTACCGGCCTGTTCGGAGCGGTCTGGGCGCAGGCAGAGCTCCGCAAGGTGCTCACGGCGATGGGGGCCAGCGTCGTCGAGGGCGAGGTCGCCGTCGGCCAGGCCCACGAAGCGCTCGACGCCGACGACGGTCTCGTCGACGCGGCGCTCCGCTATCGGCTCGAGCGCCTGATAGGTGCACTGATCGAAGAAACGCGCCCCACGCGAGTCGCCGCCTAGCCCTCCGACTCGGGATCGGGCGGCGGCTCGTCCTCGGCGAGGCGGCGCTGCACCACTGCCCGCGAGAGCACCCCGACGAGCCTCCCGGCCTCGACGACAGGCACCCGTTCGAGGTCGCGCTCCTCGAGCAGGCCGAATGCCTCAGCCAGCAGCATGTCCGACTCGATCGTCGCGACCGGCTCCTCGGCGATCTCGCGCAGGGTCGTCGTGCGCGGGTCACGACCCGGCGCGACCACCTCGCGGACGAGCGTCTTGCGGGTGATCACACCCACGAGCCGGCCCTCGTCGCAGACGAGCACGGCGCGCACGTCCGGCCGAGCAAGCGCCTGGCCGGCCTCCTGCGACGTCGCCGTGACCTCGAGTGCGAGCGGCTCGGTGACCATCGCGTCGCGCGCGCGCAGGTCGCCGCTCGATGCGGTCACGGGTACATCCCCCGCGCCTCGAGCGCCGCGGAGACCTCGCGGATTCCGGCGACGAGCGCCGCGTCGCGAAGCGAGAGGCCGTCCCGCTCCGACAGGCCCCAGACGCGGTCGAACGCGTCGCCGAGCTTCTCCGCGAGCCGGCGGCGGATCTCGTCGCGGTCCCAGAAGAACCGCCCGAGGTCCTGCACCCACTCGAAGTACGAGACGGTGACGCCGCCGGCGTTCGTGAGCACGTCGGGCAGGACGGGGATGCCGCGCTGCGGCGAGGATCGCGTCGCCCGCGACCGAGGTCGGCCCGTTCGCCGCCTCCGCGACGAGGCGGCAGCGAAGGCTCGCCGCGTTCTCCTCGGTGACCTGGTCCTCGCGCGCCGCCAGCACGAGCACGTCGCAGTCGAGCTCGAGCAACTGTGCATTCGTGATCGGCCTCGCGCCGGGGAAGCCCTCGACGGAGCCGTGCTCGCGCACGTGCTCGTGCAGCGTCGGCACGTCGAGCCCGTCCTCGGCCGCCGACGCCGCCGAAGACGTCGGAGACGCCGACCACCGTCGCGCCCTTCTCGGCCAGCTCGGTCGCCGCGATGCCGCCGACGTTGCCGAAGCCCTGCACGGCGCAGCGGAGGCCGCCGAGACTCCAACCGAGGCGCGCGCAGGCTCCCTCGATCACCATCACGACGCCCGCGCCGGTCGCCTCGTGCCGGAACACGGAGCCGCCGATCGAAACCGGCTTCCCGGTGACGATCTCGGGCACGGCGTAGCCCTTCTGCACCGAGTAGGTGTCCATCATCCACGCCATTGTCTGCTCGTTCGTCGCCATGTCCGGCGCCGGGATGTCGAGCTTCGGGCCGATGAACGGCGCGAGGTCGGCGGTGAAGCGGCGGGTGATCCGCGACAGCTCGCCGGTCGACAGCTCGCGCGGGCGAGCAGCGCACGCCACCCTTCGCGCCGCCGTAGGGCAGCCGCAGCAGCGCGCACTTCCAGGTCATCCACATCGCAAGCGCGGCGCACTCGCCGAGGCTGACCGCGCCGTCGTAGCGGATGCCGCCCTTCGTCGGCCCGAGCACGGAGGAGTGCTGCACGCGGTAGGCGGGGAACGAGCGGACGCTGCCGTCGTCGAGCTCGACCGGCAGCGTCAGGATCACCGCCCGCTCGGGATACCGAAGCCGCTCGGCCACCGACGCGGCGATGTCGGCCTGAGCGAGCGCCCCCTCGAGCTGAGCGCGAGCCTGCCGGTAGAGCGGCGCGTCCCATTCGAGCGCGGGTGAGGAATCGGCAACCTCGACCACGGCGCGGACTATACGACTTGCGCACGCGAAAGGCCCTGCTGTCTGGCGTTTTTCCGCCGCGAGGGCGGGCTTTGCCCGTCTTCGCCCGGCAAGCAATCGAGCTCCCGCGAAGCGGGCGCGAAATTGCGTGCCGCGTTATGCCGGGGGAGGGAATCGAACCCCCACGCCCGCGAAGGGCACCCGGTTTTAAGCCGAGCGCGTCTGCCAGTTTCGCCACCCCGGCGGGGCGCGCAGAAGGCTAGAGGATTGACCCCCACTGCGCGCCGTCGTGGATGGGGCCTGCACGCGGCGCATGCCTTCTCGGCGAGCACGCGCAGTAGGAATCAACCCTCTTGCGTTACGCGGACGCGCGCACACCCGTGCCGAAGAATGCCGCCACGGCAGCGCGGTCGTCGACGAGCGGGCAGCGCGGGAGCGCGCCGAGGAACGCCGCGGCCGTACGGCGTCGTCCGCAGGCGCGGGTCGAGGATCGCGACGACGCCGCGGTCGCCGTGGCCGCGGATCAGGCGGCCGAAGCCCTGCCGCAGCTGGAGCACCGCGGTCGGCAGCGCGTAGCCGTTGAACCAGTCGCCGCCCGCCGCCTCGACCGCCTCGCAGCGCGCCTCGTGGAGCGGGTCGCCCGGCGCCGAGAACGGCAGCTTGTCGATCACGAGCAGCGACAGCGACTCGCCGGGGACGTCGACGCCCTGCCAGAACGTCGAGGTCGCGAGCAGCACCGAGTCGACCTCGTCGCGGAAGCGCTCGAGCAGCCGCTCGCGCGGCGCCTCGCCCTGGACGAGCACCTCGTACGGCACGCGCCCGCGACACGCGCTCGCGCAGCACGTCGAGCGCGCGGTAGCTCGAGGTGAGCACGAGCGCGCGGCCCTCCGAGAGCGCGAGCAGCGAGACGACCTCGTCGGCGGCGCGCTCGGTGAAGCCGTCTGCGCGCGGGTCGGGCATCGTCCGCGGCACGTAGAGGAGCGCCTGCTCGCGAAAGTCGTACGGCGAGCCGACGACGACCTCGCGCGCGCGCTCGAGCCCGAGCCGGCGGCGGACGAAGGCCGCGTCCTCGCCGGTCGTGAGCGTGGCCGAGACGAGGATCGCGGTCGGGCCGTCCGCCCAGAGGCGCTGGCGCAGCTCGTCCGAGACGTCGACCGGCGCCCAGGCGATCGCGTCCGGCTCGGCCCAGACGACCCGTTCGAGCGGCCCAGGCTCGAGGCATGCCTCGACCTGCGCCGCGACGGCGAGCGTGCGCCGCGAGAGCGCGTCGAGCTCCTCCCCACGCCCCTGCGAGATCGTCGGCGAGCCCGGCGAGCGCGTCGATCAGCACGAGCAGCCGGTCGGCCGGCGGCTCGCGCAGCCGGCGGCGGCCGCTCGGGGGCGCGACCGCTCGAAGCAGGCGGTCGCCCGCGCGCTCGACGCGGTCGAGCGAGCGGCCGGGCACGGGCTCGGACGCCTCGCGGCAGCCACGCTCGACGTCGGCGGCGAGCCGCCGCAGCCCCGCGCGCGAGACGCGGCCGCCGAGCCACGTCGCGGCCGTCTCCTCGAGCCGGTGCGCCTCGTCGAAGATCACCGCGTCGTGCTCGGGCAGCACGCCGCCGCCGGCGGCGAGGTCGGCGAAGTAGAGCGCGTGGTTCGCGATCACGAGCTCGGCCTTGGCCGGCCCGCGCGCGCGCCGCCTCGGCGAAGCAGGTCGAGACGAACGGGCAGCGGCGCCCGGCGCAGCGGTCGGAGCCGACCGCGAGCTCGGCCCAGAGCGCCTCGGACGGCTCGAGCGGCAGCTCGGCCCGGTCGCCCGTCTCCGTGTCGGCGAGCCATGGCTGGAGCGCCTCGAACGCTTCCTCGTCGCGCGGGTCGCGCAGCAGCATCGGCCCGAAGCCCTGCAGCTGCTTGCGGCAGAGGTAGTTCTGGCGGCCCTTCAGCACGGCGACGCGCACCTCGCGCCCGAGCGCGCGCGCCGCGGCGGGCACGTCCTGCGCGAGCAGCTGCTCCTGCAGCGCCTTGGTCGCGGTCGCGACGACGACGCGCTGACCGGACTCGAGCGCCGGGATCAGATAGGCGAGGCTCTTCCCCGTGCCGGTGCCCGCCTCGGCCACGAGGTGCTCGCCGGTCGTGAGCGCCCGCTCGACAGCCGTCGCGAGCGCAGCCTGCTCCGCCCGGGGCTCGTAGCCGGGAAGCGTCGCGGCCAGCGCGCCGGCCGGGCCGAAGGCATCATCCACGGGTGCACAGGGTACGCGAGCGAACGGCTGTTCCCTTCAGCGGCGCCAAGGTTGCCGAAGGCTCAATAGTTCGCCGCTGACGTAATTGCCGCTCGGAGCGACTTTTCTCTCGGCCGCGTCCATTGACGGTGCCCGAAGGCGGTCGATAGCGTGCGCACGTCGGATCCGGTAGGTCTTCGGACTCGCTGGATCCGGCACTCAGCTCCGGTAGGTCTTCGGACTCGCCGGGGCTGATTTTTTGTGCCCTGCTCCGTCCGACCGGTCAGTAGCGTTCTGCGGCTCGTGACTCTGCTCGCACTCATCGCCGGTCTCGTCCTCGGCGCCCTCGTCCGCTGCTCTGGGCACGCGGCGAGATCGGGCGCCAGAAGACGCTGCTCTCGGCGTCCCACGAGAAGCTCGTGCTCGTCGAGCGTACGCAGGGGCAGTGGGAGGAGCAGCTCAAGGCGCTCACCGACGACGCGCTCGCGACCAGTTCCTCGTCACTCCTCGAGCTCGCTGCCGGCGAAGCTTCAGCCGATCAAGGAGACGCTCGAGCGGTTCGAGCGGCAGACGCAGGCGCTCGAGCACAAGCGTCTGACGGCCGTCACGACGATCGACGAAACGCTCAGGAACATGGCGAACGGACAGGAGCGCCTCCGCAAGGAGACGGGCAGTCTCGTCACGGCGCTCCGCGCACCGCACGTGCGCGGCCGCTGGGGCGAGATGCAGCTCAAGCGCGTCGTCGAGCTCGCAGGGATGCTCGCCCACTGCGACTTCGTCGAGCAGTCGAGCGAGCGCGACGACGAGGGCCGACTGCTGCGACCCGACCTCGTCGTGAAGCTTCCCGGCGGCAAGAACCTCGTCGTCGACTCGAAGGCGCCGCTCGAGGCCTACCTCGACGCCGTCGAGGCCGAGGACGACGACGTGAGGCGCGTGCACCTCGTGCGGCATGCGCGCCTCGTCCGCGAGCACATGACGAAGCTCGGGCAGAAGCGCTACTGGCAGCAGTTCGAGCCGACGCCCGAGTTCGTGGTCATGTTCCTCGGCGACGAGGGGTTCTTCCGCGCCGCGCTCGACGAGGATCCGTCGCTGCTCGAGGCAGGCGCCGAATCGGGCGTCGTGCGCGTGGACCGCGTCGCCGACGACGCTGATCGCGCTGCTTCGCACGGTCTCGTACGGCTGGCAGCAGGAGACGGTCGCCGAGAGCGCCCGGAGCATCGCCCGCCTCGGACGCGAGCTCTACGACCGCCTCGGCGTCTTCGCGAGCCACTTCGCGAAGGTCGGGCGGTCGCTCGACACGGCGGTCGGCGCGTACAACGAGGCCGTCGGCTCGTTCGAGACGCGCGTGCTCGTCACGGCCCGGAAGTTCCCGGAGCACGGCGCCGGGAGCGACGAGCTACCCGAGGTGACGCCGATCGAGCGCCAGACGAGACCGTTCGTCGCCCCCGAGTTGACCGCACACGAGCCGTCGTCGAGCTGCCGCAGCAGCGCGCTCGACGCCGCCTAGATGGCTCGGATTGGTGAGGGGAACGCCCGACCCGTCGCGTTCGTTTAATAGTTCAATACTTTCAAGGAGGAATCGTTGAGCAATACGAACGACGTTCGCGAGCTGATCATCATCGGCGGCGGGCCCGCCGGCTACACAGCCGCGCTCTACGCAGCGCGCGCCGAGCTGGCGCCGCTCGTGATCGAGGGGTTCCGGTGGGGCGGCCAGCTGATGATCACGAGCGACGTCGAGAACTATCCCGGCTACCCCGACGGCATCATCGGGCCCGGAGATGATGGCCGACTTCCGCCGACAGGCCGAGCGTTTCGGAGCCGAGTTCGTCACCGACGACGTGACGAACGTCGACTTCTCGCGAGCGCCCGTTTCGCGTTCGGGTCGACCGGGACGAGTACCGCGCAAAGGCGGTGATCGTCGCGACCGGCGCGAGCGCGCGCTGGCTCGGGCTCGACTCCGAGCAGCGCCTTCAGGGCCGCGGGGTCTCGGCCTGCGCGACCTGCGACGGCTCGTTCTTCAAGGACAAGCCGATCGTCGTCGTCGGCGGCGGCGACACCGCGTTCGAGGAGGCGCTCTTCCTCACGCGATTCGGCACGAAGGTGACGCTCGTCAACCGACGCGATGAGTTCCGCGCGTCGCAGATCATGGTCAACCGCGGCCGCGCCAGCCAGAAGATCGAGTTCCTCACGCCGTACGTCGTGGACGAGATGCTCGGTGATACTGCGGTCACCGGCGCGCGCCTGCGGCACGTCGAGACGGGCTCCGAGCTCGATGTGGAGGCGAGCGGCTTCTTCGTCGCGATCGGCCACGACCCCAACACGAAGCTGTTCGTCGACCAACTCGACCACGACGACGCCGGCTACCTGATCACGAAGCCGGGTTCGACCGAAACGAACGTTCCTGGTGTGTTCGCGGTCGGCGATGTTCAGGACCACGTCTACCGGCAGGCGGTTACCGCGGCCGGGTCGGGTTGTATGGGAGCGCTCGACGCCGAGCGCTACCTGGCTGAGATCGAAGGTCACGCGGGCACAGCGCTGACGGCGCCGCGCCCCGAGGCCGAAGCCGCGCACGCGTAGCTCCAGCCGACAGCGTGGCTAGCCTCGCTTTGTGGACGAGGCGCCACGCTGGATCGACCTGCTCGACCCGTCGGCCGACGAGTTGCGCGCCCAGCTGTCGGTTGACCTGCACCCCACTGCGCTCGCGCTGCTGCTCGCGCCACTCGTCCACGGCGGCGAGCCGCGCCCCCGGATCGAGAGCCACGGCGCCTACGTCGTCGGAGTGCTCCTTGTCGCCGTCGCGGTGCCCTCCGAAGACCGCGTCTTCTACCAGGAGATCGACTTCGTGCTCACGCCCGACCGGCTATTGACGGTCACCAAGACGCCAGCCGACGAGCACCCTTTCGACACGAGCCCTGCAAGGACTGCCTGCCATCCCGCCGAGCCCGTCGGCATGTACCTCTTCCGCCTCGTCGATGAGGTTGCAGAGCGGTACCTCGACTTGATCGACGCCATGCACGACGAGATCGACGAGCTCGAGGAGAACGTCGAGAACTGGAAGGCGGGCATGATTCGCAACCGGATCTCGGCGCTGCGGCACGACCTGCTCCACATCCGCAAACACCTCTCACCGCTGCGCGACGCGGTGCGCAAGATCGTCGACGGCCGCGTGGAGCTCGATCGGAGCGAGATCTTCCCGCGCGAGATCGAGCTCCATTTCGCGGACACCTACGACAAGCTCCTCCGCGCAACCGAGGGGCTCGAGACCGCGCGCGAGTTGGTCGCCGGCGTGCGTGACTTCTTCCAGGCGAAGATCGCAAACGACCAGAACGAGGTGGTGAAACGGCTGACGGTGGTCGCGTCACTTCTTCTTGTGCCGACGTTCATCGTCGGCGTCTACGGCCAGAACTTCCGGCACATCCCGGAGCTGGCGTGGGGCTACGGCTACCTGTGGTCGTGGACTTTGATCGTCGTGACGACCATCGGCCAGCTCGTGTTCTTCCGCTGGAAACGCTGGATTTAGCGGCACAGAAACTTGCCACGCCTCGCGTGACGGCGTTTCCTGCCGGGACGGCTCGGGGCGACCGCGCGCCAGTGATTTCGTTGTCGTCCGCGTTCGTGCGTCAAGGTGGCGGAGGCGCGGGCAAAGCCCGCACCTCTGCCCCAAGACAGCATCTCGAGGCTCTCGGTACGCTGGATTGCGATGCCGTTTTTCATCTGTCCCCGCTGCAAGACCCGGCGCGTCGACGACGACGGGCGCGAAGGGCTCACCATGCAGCCGCCCGCGTGCCAGCGCTGCGGCTTCGGCTTCATGTTCCAGTTGCTCGCGGACTACTACCCGGCTCAGGCGACCGGGTTCATCGTCTGCGACCAGGGCGGCCGGGTGCTCGCAACCGGCGAGGGCGTCTTCGAGCTGACGGGATTCCGGGAGGGCGATCTGCTCGGGCGCGACGTCGCCGAGGCCCTGGGTCTGTCCGACTCCGCGGCGATCGAGACGGTGCGCGAATGGGGTGTGCGCAAGCTCGAGCAGGCGCTCTCTCTGCGAACGCGCAACGGCATCGAGAAGAACGTCACGGGCGACTTCTTCCCCGCCTACGACGACGACGGCGGTCTGCTCGTGGCCCTCACTCCGGCGTAGACAGCTCCACCCGACTCGCCGGACACAGATCGGCAACGACGCAGCGCTCGCAGACGGGACGACGCGCGTCGCAGACCCGGCGCCCGTGCCAGATCAGCAGGTGCGGGAGGCGCGCCCAGTCCTCGCGCGGCACGAGCCGCATCAGGTCGCGTTCGATCCTGACCGGATCCTCCTGCCGCGTGAAGCCGAGCCGTTGCGAGAGTCGCCGCACGTGCGTGTCGACCACGACCCCCGGGGCGGCGCCACGCTCGGCCGAGACGACGTTCGCGGTCTTCCGCGCGACGCCCGGCAGCCGCAGGAGCGCGTCGAACTCGGTCGGCACCTCGCCGCCGTGCTCCTCGATCAGGATCCGCATCGTGCCGCGAAGCGACTTCGCCTTCTGCCGGTAGAAGCCGGTCGCGAAGATGTCTTGCTCGAGCTCTTCCGGTGGTACCGCCAGGTAGTCCTGCGGCCGGCGGTACTTGCGGAAGAGCCGCTCGGTGACCCGGTTGACGTTCACGTCGGTCGTCTGGGCGGAGAGCATGACCGACACGAGCAGCTCGAGCGGGCTCTCGAAACGGAGTGCGATCGCGGCGTCCGCGTGCGCCGTCGCCAGCCGCTCGATCACCGGCCGGATCCGAGCTCGTTTCGGCCCGACCCGCCGGCGCGCCTCGTGAACGTAGCTCCGCGCCATCGGCGCGACGCTACCGCACCTGCGTTTTCGGGCTACTCCGGCCCTCGATCCGGCCTTTCGCGCCGTGTCCAGTCTCGAGAGCGCAGCCGCACGCCACCCCACCCACTAACCCCCCACCCGCCCAGGGGGAAGAAACTGACGGTACCCGCGAACCCGTCACGTGTCTGTGTCGATTGTGTGCCGATTGTGGGGCGGCGGCAGGTCAGGCGCTGACGATCGCCTCGCGCCGGGGCGCGCTGAAGCCTCGGAGGCGCGGGCCGGCGCAGACGACGTCGAGCGCCGGGCAGCCGAGACATGCGAACTCGGACGGAGACGGCACGAACTCTCCGGCGTCGATCCGGCGGATGGCGTCGGACAGCTCAGCTTCGAGCGTCGCGAGGTCGCTCGGCGCGAACGGCGTGGCGACGACCGCGTCGGCGCGCTCGAGGAACGCGTACACGACCTCGACCTTCTGCGCCCCGGCGCGGAAGCACGCGAGCGCGTAGACGAGACGCTGCAGCCGATAGTCCTCCTCGACGATCTCCTCCGGAACCCGCTCGCCGAGGAAGTTGGTCTTGTAGTCGACAACGAGCGCCGCTGGCCCGTCGCGGTGCAACACGTCGAGGCGGCCGTGCAGCAGCACGCCGTCGTGCTCGAACGCGAACGGCCGCTCGGGCCGCGCGCCGGCGAGCGCTGCGATCCGCCGTGCAAGCTCCGACTCGCAGTACGTCGCGACGAAACCGCCGATCCGCTCGAGCTCCTCAGCGGTCACCGCCGGATACCACGTTCGCACGATCTCCAGCCCGGGTGGTTGCGGGTCGCGCAGGTCGACCGTCTCGAGCAGTCGGTGCGCAGCGTCGCCGATCTCAGTCGCCGCCAAGCCGATCGCGCCCGGAACCGAGCTGCGCCGCTCGCGCAGGCCCGCAACGCGCTCGGCGTAATAGCGATACGAGCAGCGCTCAAAGAGAGCGAGCGCCGAATACGAGAGGCGCCGAACTCGGTGAATCGGCGGTGCTGGCACCGGCACGAGCTCCGGCAGCCGGTACCCGCGCGGGGGCGGCGCCGCTGGAAGCTCGGCGAACAGCGTCAGCTGACCGTCCTCCTCCGCGACCGCCGCTGTTTCCGGCTCGACAGTCGGCTCCGTGCTGCGTCGGTCGACCCGCACGAGGAACGTCGCGCGATCGCGGAGGAGCTCGAACGGCGAATCCGCTTCGGCCAGCTCCTCGTCGCATTCGAGCCGCGAGAGCACCCAGCCGATCGGCGTGTCCCGGCGCTCGTCGATGGCGCCCGACACGATCAGCCGGTCGATCGCGCGCGTCATCGCCACGTAGTAGAGGCGAAGCCGTTCGCCGCGGTCGGCCTCGAGGCCGGCCGCACGCACCTCGTCGTAGCCGAACACGCCGTGCGACGCGCCGGTCGCGGGATGCACCACCTTGAAGCCGAAGCGGCCGTCGGAGAGAGCGAGGATTTCGTCCGCGGCCGGCGGGCCGCCCGTGTCGCGGCCCGCATCCGCGACCACGACAACCTTGAACTCGAGCCCCTTCGCAGCGTGGATCGTGAGCAGCCGTACGGCGTCGGCGCCCTCCTCCTCCGACACCGCCTCGAGCTGCGCCGCGCCGAGCGCCTCCTGCTCGTGGATGAAGCGGACGAAGCCCTCGATGTCGCGTCCGCGCACCTCTTCGTAGGAGCGCGCGAGCCGCATCAGCTTGCGAAGGTTCGCGTAGCGGCGCTGCCCGTCCCAGCGCACGAGCACGGCGAGGTCGTAGTCGTGCTCGCAGACCACCTGTTCGCACAACCGCTCGAGCGAGACGCGCGCCGAGGTGGCAACGAGTCGCTCGTAACGCTGCTTGAACGCGCGGATCAGCTGCTCGTCGCGCTCGTCCAGCGCAGGCGGCAGCGAACGCTCGATGCCCGTGTAGAGCGGCCGGCGACCGGTGTGACGGCGAATCAGGACGAGCGCGTCGTTCGAGATCCCCACGAACGGCGACGCGAGCACCGCGACGAGCGCCTCGTCGTCGTAGCGGTTGCGCAGGAGCCGCAGGTAGAGCAGCAGGTCGACCACCTGCTGCTGACCGAAGTACCGCCGCCCGGTCGCGCGGTAGGTCGGAAGGCCAAGTGCTCGCAGCTCCTCCTCGTACCACTCGGCGTCGGTGCCGGCCGCGAACAGCAGGACGATCTCGCCCGGAGTGGCCGCGCCTTCATCGACCAGCTCGCGGACGCGGCGGGCGACGTGCTTCGCTTCGGCGCGCCGCCAGTGCTCGCCGCCGCCGCGATACGACGCCTTGTCGGTGACGAGCAGCTCGACCGGGTGACCGAAAACGGGATCGGGGAATTCGCCGGACGCTGCCAACGGTTGGAAGCTGTCGCCGAACGCGGGCTCGAAGAGGTAGTTGACCGCCGCGAGCACCTCCGGCCGCGAGCGGTAGTTCTGCGTCAGCGGCAGCCGTTGCGCCGCCGCCGCGCGACGCTGCCGGAAGACCTCGACGTCGGCATGCCGGAAGCCGTAGATCGACTGGAACTCGTCGCCGACGAAGAAGATGTCCTTCGGTGCGGCTCCCTGAGGGTCAGGCGGCGGGGGAGCCGGGCTCTGCCCGGTGGGAGCCGCCGCCGGCCAGGGAGCCGCGAGCAGGTCGATCAGGTCGCACTGGAGGGCGTTCGTATCCTGGAACTCGTCGACCATGATCGTCCGGAACCGCAGCTGCTCCGCCTCTCGGATGCCCTCGTTGCCCGCGAGCAGGTCTCGCGCGAGGAGCTGCAGATCCTCGAAGTCGAGTGCCGACTCCCGCTCCTTGCCGCTCGCATACTGGGCGGCGAACAGGTCGAGCAGCTCCTGGAGCAGCTCCCGGTCGCGACCCGCGACGAGCTCCAGCGCCGCCTGCTCGACCCGCTTGCGCCTCTCCTCGAAGGTCGCCGCACGCGGGCCCGACGCCCGGAGCGCCTTCAGATCGAGCAGCCCTTCCGGCGCGGGCGACAGGTCGATCGCGGCCCGCGCGGCGTCGCGCTGTCCTGCCGTCGCATCCGCGTCGGTCGCGCAGGCTCTCGGCCGCCTCTCGCAGCTCGCGAAGCAGCAGTGCGAGGTCTGGCTGCTCGTCGGGCACGAGGACGAGCGGTCGACCGGCCGAGCGAAGGGTCTCGTAGACACCGGTCAGCATCCGCCGCAGTCGCACCGCACCGTAGGTCGTCAGCAGCCGCACGGGGTCGGGCGAGCCAGACGCGCAGAACGCGGCGAGCGCGCGGTCGAACGCCTCGCCTCGGATAACCGCCCCGTGCTGTTCGTCGAGCTCGCGAAAGCGTGGGTCGATGCCCACGGCGAACGGGTGGGCACGCAGCAGGCGCGCGCAGAAGCCGTGGATGGTCGAGACCCAGGCGCCGTCCAGCCGGCGCGTCAGATCGTCGCGTCCGCGCTCGAGCAGCGCCGCGCGGATCCGGCCGCGCAACTCCGCGGCCGCCTTGCGCGTGTATGTGATCACGAGCACCGACTCGACGTCGAGCCCTTCCTCGCAGACCGCGCGCACAAAGCGCTCCACGAGCACGGTCGTCTTGCCGGTGCCGGCGCCGGCCGAGACGAACACCTCGCCGCGCGCGGCGACGGCCGTGGCCTGCTGCTCGTTCATCAGGCCCGCGCCACCCGGCACATCGGCCATACATCGCACCACGACGGGCACTCCCCACCCTTCGGGTCGTGCGCCACGTCGCCGCTGCGCATCCGCTCGGCTGCTTCCCGCGCCCGCTCGCGGGCGGTTTCGAGCTGGGCCGCGAACGCGTCCTCGTCGAGGTAGTCGTTCGTGCTGAAGCCCGGCAGGTCGTCGCGAGCCTCGGCGCGGAGCATGCCGCGGGCGCCGCGGGCGCCGGAGAGCGCGCGGTAGACACCACCGAGCGGCTCGATCCCGACCAGGTCGCGCAGCACCAGCAGGTAGAGCGGCACCTGCAGCCGGCGCTCACCGTCGATCTGGCGCGCCGAGAACGAGCCCTTGCCCGACTTGTAGTCCTGCACGATCCCGCGGGCGCTGTGCGGATCGAGGTCGATCCGGTCGATCTTGCCGCTGGCGAAGATCCCCCCGCCGAGCTCGAGCCCGCGCTGCAGTTCGGGAGCCGAGCGGCCGGTGCCAAAGCCGACCTCGAACATGCGTGGTACGAGCGTGAGCGGCGAGCGCGCCTCGTCGCGAACGAACCGCTCCAGGTCGCGCCGCAACCCTTCCCGCAGTTCCGCGGCGTCGACTTCTCCCAGCTCGAGACGCACGCCGCCGCGGAAGGCGTCGGCGAGGCACCGCTCGAGGAACGCGAGCGCCGCCTCGAGGTTCGCCTCGGTCACGCGCTCCGTGCCGAGCTCCTTGGGCAGGCCCTTGTAGAACGCGTAGAGCGCCTGGTGAGCGACCATCCCGCGCAGCATCGCGTCGGCCTCGGCGTCGATCGTCTTAGGATCGACCACGCGCTCGAACAGCCAGGCCGATGAGCAGTCGACGAAGCGCTCGAGCTCGGTCGCGCCGAACGTCGTTCGAGTCGCGAGCTCTTCGAGCAACGCCGGATTGCGTAGCCGCGTCCTACGGTCGAACGCAAGCCGCGCGCGACGAAGGCGCCGCGCCCAGCCGTTTGCCTCCGCAAGCGCCGCGGCGAGGTCGGGAGAACCGGCCTCGACCGACAGCCTCGCGAGCGCCCGCAGCCGCTCCCGCGCGGTTGGCGCCTCGTCGATCGGCAGCGTGAGCTGCGAAAGCGCACGCCGGCGTGTCGCGCGCGCCACCTCCTCGGGATCGAAGACCGCCGCCACGTCGTTCCAGAACGAGCTCGGCTGCGACGGCGCGCCCTCGTCGGTCGCCGCCTCGCGAACGAGGAACAGCCTGTGCGTGGCACGGGTGCAGGCGGTGTAGAAGAGGTAGCGGTCGCGGCTGACCGTGTCCGGCCGTTCGAGCCGGGCGCCGAGCTCGCGCCGGCGGTCGTCGTCGAGGAACGGGGAGCTGCGTCCCCTGCGCGGCAGCGATCCCTCCTCGAGCCCGAGCAGGAACACGCAGTCGAACCGCCTCGTCCGCGCCCGCATCAGGTCGAGCACCGCCACCCGGCCGGGGTCACCGGCCTCGCCACCCGACACCTCGAGCCGCTCGAGCGCTCCGAGCACGTCAACGGGAGCCAGCGGCTCGCCGAGGCCCTCCCAGCCCTCGAGCTCGTCGAGCAGCCGGGTGACTGCGGCGACGCAGCGCAGGTCGAGGCGCGAGGTATCGCCGACGGGCGGACCGTCCAGGCCGTACGCCGCGCTCGCCATCGCGCTCACCAGGCCGCGAACCCCCTCGACAGGAGATGCCGCCGCCCGCAACTCGCGCAAGGCCACGAGCGGCGCCTCGCGGAGGCGCTCAGTTTCGCTCTCGACGAGTTCGGCCGCCTCGACAGCGCGGCCACGCAACCGCCCTTCGGCGAAGTCGACGCTCGAGCGGGCGATGCCCGAGTACGGGGAGCGCAGGAACGCGTACAGCTCGTTCCGCCCGCCGCCGGTCCACGCAAAGCGAAGCAAAGAAAGCAGCGCGTGACCGACCGGAGTCGCCGACAGTCGCGCCCGCCCGTCGACCGCATACGGAATTCCCGAGGTCTCGAACACCGTCTCGATCGGCGCCCGCCAGCGATCGAGCGACGGCACAACGAGCGCAACCTGCTCCGCCGGCACGCCGTCGCGCAGCAGCGCCAGCACCTCCTCGGCGACGAGCTCGAGCGTGCCACGGGTGCCGGCGCCCTCGAGGAAGGCGACGGTGCCGCCGATCGGCGGCGGTGCGGACGGCGGCGCCTCGAAGACCGTCCGCTCGAGCCAGGCGAGGGCCGGCGGGGCGTATTCCGAGGAGCGCGGTTCCAGCTCGAGCGTGCGGCCGCCTGCCAGGGCGGCCAGGTCCTCCGCTGTCTGCTGCAGCGACGCAAACGCGGCGCGGCCGGGCTCGTACGGCAGCGAGACATCGACCTCGGCTCGCCCTGCGAGCGCTTCGAGCAGCGACCACTCCGCCGCGGTCAGATCCTCGAAGCCATAGGCGAACACCGGCTCGCCGTGCCAGGCATCGAACTCGCGGTGCAAGCGCTCGCTTGCCCGGCGCCGGACAAGGTCACGGTCCCAGAGCCCGACTCGGTCGAGCTCGTTGCGGTAGGCCCCATAGAGCGCTGCGAGGTCGCCGTCGAGGTGCTCGGGATCGAGAAGACCGGACTCGAGCTCGCCGACCGTGCCGAGCAGCGCGTCGACGAACCCCACGAATCGCGCCGAGCGCGACAGCGTCGTCGCACCGCTGCGAACGACGCCCTCGACGGCGCGGCGCGCGAGCAGCGTCCGCTGGGCGTCCGTCGCGACGGGGCGGGCCTCGGTATCACCGGCGGCGATCTGCGCGAAGAGGTCGTCGAACGTGCCGATCGACCCGCCCATCAGACAGCCGCACCGCCGGAGCAGGTCGCGCTCGACCCGGTCGACGTCCGACCGGTTGGGCACGATCAGAAACGGTTCGTCGTCGAGGCGCGCCAGATAGCGCTCGAGCAGAAGCGCGACCTTGCCCGCGTTTGCAGGCCCCGCGAGGAGGCTCAGTCCCATCGGGCCATCGTAGTGCTGGACGCTGACGGATCAGCCCGGCGCTGCTGGCGCAAACGGCGCTGAGAGCGGACTTCGCGGCGAGGCTGTCGAAAGCGGCGGCCGGCCGAGTCTCTGCCCGCCCTGAACCGGGGTCGCCAGGAAGGCGCCGGCAGCCAGGGGCACGCGAACCTGATCCGTGAGTCGGTGCGGCCGCCGGTGACGGCAGCTGCACCGGCCCCCGGGCCGATTCATATCAAGCCTCTAGGCTAAGTCAGGCGACCGGAGCTGCGGACTTCGGCCGACGGCCGCGGCGCGCTGCGGCCCGGCCCGGCATCTTCGCGGCGCAGTTGTCGCAGAGATCCGCGACCTTCGACCCGCGCCGGGCGTCGATGAACGTGACGCGCAAGGCGGCGCCCTTGTTCTCACCGACTTCCTGCCCACAGCTATCGCACACGAGAACAGTCCTCCGAGCCAAGTGAATCCTCTCCTTCGACCAGGTGATTACCGACGTCGCATCCTAATCAAAAACCGTTCGCAAATCGATGCTGCGCAAATTGTCCCACGCCTCGTTTCGCGTCACGCGTAACGGGATGCAACTCAGGTCTCTGCGTTTTCGAGCATTCGCTTCTTCCAGATCCGGAACACGACGAACAGGATTGCAAGTGCGGCGATGACCGCAACGGCCCCGATCAAGCCGTATTTGTTGATCGCGTTCGCGGCTGCTTCACCGAACTTGTATGCAACCACTCCGATGGCGGTCGCCCAGATGATCCCGCCCAGGGCATTCCAGAAGAGAAAGCGCCACCACGGCATATGGCTGATCCCGGCAAGCCATGCGGCCGTGATGCGGAGAAAGGCGACGAAACGGCCGAGGAAGACGGTCTTTGCGCCGTGACGGGCGAAGAATCGCTCCGAAGGTGGTAGTGCTCGTTCGAAGACGTCGCGGATCACTGGCGTCCGAGCGAGCAGCGCGCGGCCGCCTTTGCGGCCGATCCAGTAACCGCCGTTGTCGCCGATGATCGCGGCGAGGGCGGCAACCGCGATCACGAGCACGATCGAGTAGTGACCCTGTTGCGCAAGCACCGAGGCCGTGATCAATGCGGCCTCTCCGGGGAGGGGTATCCCGGCCGACTCGAGCGCGATCAGCGCGAACAGGATGATCAACCCGTGCTGCAGAAGGAGGTCGGTCACCGCTACGAGTCTAGGGGCTCCGACCGGGGCCGCACGGCCGCGGATTCTCCCGTTATGGCAACACACACGCGCTGGAGCGATGGCCCAGAGCGCCGGATTACGCCGTCGGATCGTTGCGAACCGCAACCTTTGCGATACCGTCGGCGCGCGCATGAGGGTGGGCGTTCCCAGGGAGACGGCGGTCGGCGAGCGGCGCGTGGCACTCGTGCCGGACGCTGTCGCGCGACTCGGCGGGATCACGGTCGCCATCGAGCGCGGAGCGGGTCAGGCGGCAGGTTTCTCCGACGCGGCATACGAGGAGGCAGGCGCCGAGCTCGTCGACGACGCCTGGCAGGGAGTCGACGGCGTCGTCAAGGTCGCCAAGCCGAGCGCCGAGGAAGTCCAGAGGCTACGTGCGGGCGAATTGCTCATCGCGTTCCTCCAACCCTTGACCGACCGCGATCTGGTCGAGCGGCTCACGGAGGCCGGCGTCGTTGGCTTTGCGATGGAGTCGATCCCTCGCACGACTCGCGCCCAGCCGATGGACGCGCTGTCGTCGCAGGCCACCGTCGCCGGATACAAGGCAGTGCTGCTCGCGGCCGAGCGGCTGCCCCGTTTCTTCCCGATGCTGACAACCGCTGCAGGCACGATCGCTCCCGCCCGTGTGCTGGTGCTCGGAGCCGGGGTCGCGGGCCTGCAGGCGCTCGCGACCGCGCGGCGACTCGGCGCGGTCGTCTCGGGCTTCGACGTCCGCCCCGCCGTGCGAGAGCAGGTGCAGTCGCTCGGGGCGAGCTTCCTCGACCTCGGCGTCGTCGGCGAGGAGACCGCCGGCGGTTACGCACGGGAGCTGACGCCAGAGGAGCAGGAGACTCAGCAGCGCGCGCTCGAGGAGCGGATTCCGGAGTTCGACGTCGTGATCACGACGGCCGCAATTCCCGGCCGCCCCGCCCCGAAGCTGATCCCCGGCGCCGCGGTCGAGGGCATGCGCCCGGGCTCGGTGATCGTCGACCTCGCCGCCGAGACGGGCGGCAACTGCGAGTTGACTCGACCCGGCGAGACGGTCGAGGTGAACGGTGTCGCGATCCTCGGCCCACTCAACCTGGCAAGCACAATGCCGACCCATGCGAGCCAGCTCTACGCCAGGAACGTCTCGGCCCTGCTCGCGCACCTCGCACCGGATGGCGAGCTGAAGCTCGACTGGGACGACGAGATCACGGCCGGCACGTGCGTGACCCGGAAGGGCGAGGCATGAGCCGTAGGCTCGACGGAGCCGGCCAGGAAGCGGCGGAGGTGCCGGCTTTGCCGGCGCCGGAGCGAGCATGAGCCACTACGCGCAACTCGTCGTCGAGCTGACGATCCTCGCGCTCGCGATCTTCCTCGGCGTCGAGGTGATCTCGAAGGTGCCGACGCTCCTGCACACGCCGCTCATGTCGGGCACGAACGCGATCCACGGGATCGTGATCGTGGGAGCGATGCTCGTCGCGGGGGCAGCCGACCCGGATCTGCTCACGAGCTGGATCGGCTTCGTCGCGATGATCCTCGCGGCCGCGAACGTCGTGGGCGGATTCGTCGTCACCGACCGGATGCTCGAGATGTTCAAGAAGCGAGAGCCTCCGCGGGACGAGGGCGACAGCAAGACGCGAAGGCGAGCGCTCTTGAGTCAGACGACCTCGAGCCTGCTCTACCTCGTCACGATCATCTGCTTCATCCTCGCGCTGCGGTTCCTCTCGTCCCCGAAGCACGCGCGGCTCGGGAACAGGATCGGCGCGGCCGGGATGGCGCTTGCGATCGTCGTCACCGCGCTCCAGACCGGCGTGCACGTCGGCTGGGTGATGGTGGTCGGCGGCGCGATCGGCGCCGCTTTCGGTGCGGTCGCGGCGCGCAGCGTGAAGATGACCGCGATGCCGCAGATGGTGGCGCTGTTCAACGGCGTCGGCGGTGGTGCGGCGGCGCTCGTGGCCCTGGCCGAGTTCCACAACCTCACGGACGCTGCAGGGCGGTTGCACGGCGACGTCTCGCTCGCGATCGTGCTCGCGGCGATGATCGGGTCGGTCTCGTTCGCAGGCTCGATGGTCGCGTTCGCCAAGCTGCAGGAGCTGATCCAGGGGAGGCCGATCACCTATCCGGGCCAGCAGTTCGTCAACCTCCTGCTCTTCGCCTCGATCGTCGCAGCCGGGATCGCGATCGTGGCGGGGGCCGAGCAGCAGTGGCTGCTGGTCGCGATCATCATCGGCTCGCTCGTCTTCGGCGTGCTGTTCGTCCTGCCGATCGGCGGCGCAGACATGCCGGTCGTGATCTCGCTGCTGAACGCCTTCACCGGCCTCGCCGCCGCCGCGACCGGGTTCGAGCTGGGGTCGAACGTGCTGATCGTGAGCGGCGCGCTCGTCGGCGCGTCCGGAACGCTGCTCACGATGATGATGGGGAAGGCGATGAACCGCTCGCTCGGGAACGTCCTCTTCGGCGCGTTCGGAAAGGTGCAGCCGGGCGCCGGTTCGGGCGTGGCGCTCGAGGGAACGGTGCGGTCGGTGACCACCGAGGACGTGGCGATCATGCTCTCGTTCGCGCGCAAGGTCGTGATCGTGCCCGGGTACGGCATGGCGGTCGCTCAGGCCCAGCACGCTGTGCGCGAGCTTGCGGACGAGCTCGAGAAGAAGGGCGTCGAGGTCGACTACGCGATCCACCCGGTCGCGGGTCGCATGCCCGGTCACATGAACGTCCTGCTCGCGGAGGCGAACGTGCCGTACCCGGCGCTCAAGGAGATGGACGAGATCAACCCAGAGTTCCCGCAAGACCGACGTCGTGCTCGTGATCGGCGCGAATGACGTCGTCAACCCGGCTGCGCGCAACGACCCGAGCAGCCCGATCTACGGGATGCCGATCCTGAACGTCGACCAGGCGAACCAGATCGTCGTGATGAAGCGCTCGATGGCGACCGGGTTCGCTGGCATCGACAACCCGCTCTTCCTCGACCCGAAGACGGCGATGCTGTTCGGCGACGCGAAGGACTCGGTCGTCAAGCTCGTCGCCGGCGTCAAGGCCCTTTGACCGCGGTTCCCGGTCTTCACCGCCCGGCACGTCGAGCTCGCCGTGTCGCCCGCCGAGGCGGTCGAGGCGGTGCGCGAGGCGTTCGTCGGCACACGCGCGCGGCGAGTGGTCGATGCCGCCCAAGCTCTACGTGACGAACTATCCGGCCGGCGACTTCCGCGCGATGCCGGCGCTCGGAGCGGGGCATGCGCTTCTCAAGTGGGTGACGTCGTTCCCGGGCAACCCTGCTCGCGGCCTGCCGACGGTGGCAGGCCTCGTGCTGCTCTCGAACGCCGACGACGGCCGGCTCGAGGCGGTGCTCGACGCAGGCGCCGTGACCGCGCTCCGGACGGGTGCGGCCGCCGTGCTCGCGGCGGAGACGCTCGGCCGGGCGGACGCGTCCTCGGCGGCCGTGATCGGCGCAGGGCGTGAACGGACGCGCGGCGGCGCGGACGTTCCTCGCACGCGGCCGAGCCGTGGCGCTGTGGGATGTGGACGGCGCGCGGGCCCGCGAGGCGGCGGCCGAGCTCGGATGCGCGGTCGCAGAGTCGCGGGAGGAGGCGCTCGCGGCGGACCTGCTCGTGACGGTGACGCCCGGGCACGAGGTGCTGCTCGGCGAAGGCGCGCTCCGCCCCGGCCAGCACGTGAGCCTGATGGGCGCGGACGGCCCGGGCAAGGCCGAGATCGCACCGGCCGAGCTGGCGCGGACGCGGATCTTCTGCGACGACTGGGAGCAGGCGAGCCACAGCGGCGAGCTCGTGCACGCAGTCGAGGCGGGCCTCGTCGGACGGGACGGCGTGACGCAGCTCGGCGCGGTGCTCGCCGGCGACGCGACCGGTCGGACGGACGACGACGAGATCACGACGTTCGACTCGACCGGGCTCGCGATTCAGGATCTCGCGATCGCGATCGCCGCGCTCTCGAAGCTGGACGAGCTGGACATCCCGTCGATCGACCTCTGACCTCGCGGTAGCCGGCTGCCGCGGAGGGGCAGCGGACTGGTTGATTCCGGAGGCGTCCGCGACACATCGGAGTTCTCTCACGGCGGTTCCGCGGCGTTCCCACGCCTTGCCCGGCTCGGAGCGATCCGGCGGCAACCGCGTCGGGTGTTGGTGCCGCGGCCTCAGCCGAAACGGGCCGGGTCGAACAGCTCGAGCTCGGGCGGCTGCTCGCCGGCGATCGCGCGCGCGACGAGGTCGCCGCACGCGAAGCCGAGCACGTTGCCGTGGCCCGAGTAGCCACCGGCGATCCAGACGTTCTCGCGGCCCGGCAGCCTTCCGACGAGCGGCAGCTTGTCGGGCGTCTCGCCCCAGATCCCGGCCCACCGGTGCGTGACGCGCGGCAGGGCTCCGAGCAGTTCGACGACGAAGGCCTCGAGGCGCGCCTGGACGATTGGCGTCGTCTCTTCGACGCCGGTGTTCTCGGCCGCGAGGCTCGCGTCGCGCTTCCCGCCGACGACCAGGCGGCCGTCTGCGAGCTGCTGCCAGTAGTCGAAGCCGTGACGGGCGTAGTGCGGCCGCTCGAACAGGCGCTCCGGGATCGGCTCGGTGGCGAGCATCTGCCCGCGCACCGGCGCGGACCACCGAATCGAGCTCGGGCAGCAGCCTCGGCGTGAACCCGTCGGCCGCCACGACGACCACCGGCGCGTCGAGCGCATCGACCTCGACGCGGCTGCCCTCGACGATCTCGGCACCCGCCTCGACCGCTGTCGCCGCGAGCCGGCGCACCCAGCGGGCAGGGTGCATCGCTCCGTCGCGGGGATGGAGGATCGCCGCCGGGAAGAGCCGATCGAGCGGCGCCGGCGGCGGGTCGAGCCACTCGGCCGCGAAGCCGTCCTCGCGCAGCGCGTCGAGCTCGGCCTCGAGCTCGATCCGCTCGGCGTCGTCCGCGGCCAGCCGGAGGCTGCCGACGCGCCGAAGCTCGTCGCCCGCGAGCGCCTCCATCCGGTCGAGCGCGTCTGCTCGGACAGCTCCCAGAGGAGCCGCGCACGTTCACGACCCATGCTCGCGCGAGCGCCGACGTAGCTCGAGGCCCCGCCACGGAGCGCGAAGCCGCCGTTACGGCCGCTCGCGCCGCCGGCCACCTCGCGCGCGTCGTGTACGCGCACGCGGAGCCCTCGCTCGGCAAGGCGTCAGCGCACACGAGCATCCCGTGACGCCGCCGCCGACCACGACCACGTCCACCGGGCCGGACGTGGCGCGCGCGCGGGAAGGCCTCTCGCGCCTCGGCGAGCCAATATGAAGTTGTCATCACGGACCGATCCTACGGCGGGGGCATCACCTCCTGTACACCCCCGCCCGGGCCTCGACGAGTCCCGGACGAGCTCGAGTTCGGTGAGCGCGGCCGCGACCGCCGCCGGAAGCGAGTCCCGGTTGCGCGTGACGACCTCGTCCGGCGTGGCGGCGCCGTCTGTCGAGCGCCGCCAGGACGACGCGGCAGCGCCGCCGAGCGACGGAGCGAGCGGCGGGTCGGGCCGAGCTCGATCCCGATCGCCTCGAGGACGTCCGCGACCCGCTGTGACCGGAGTCGCCCCGAGGCGGATCAGCGCGTTCGTGCCGTTCGAGAGGGCCGATGTGATCTCGCCGGGAACCGCGAGCACCTCGCGGCCCTCCTCGAGCGCGAGGTCGGCCGTGATCAGCGCACCACTTCGCTCTCGCGCCTCGACCACGACAGTCGCCGCGCAAAGGCCTGCGACGATCCGATTTCTCGCCGGGAACCGCCACGGCGCCGGGAACGACGCCGGGCGGGTACTCGGACACGAGCAGCCCGCTCTCAGCGATCCGCTTCGCCAGGGGGGCGTGTGCGCGCGGATAGTCGCGGTCGATGCCGCAGCCGAGGACGGCGACCGTCTTGCCCGTCGCCTCGAGGGCGCCGCGGTGTGCCCAGCCGTCGATGCCTCGGGCGAGCCCCGAGACGACGACGACTCCGGCGGCCGCGAGTTCCCGGCCGAGCGAGCGCGCGACGTGCGCGCCGTAGTCGGTGCAGCTACGCGCACCGACGACCGCGACGCTCGGCGCGGAGAGCAGCTCCGGCGAAGCCGCCCCGCGCAGGAAGATTCCCGGTGGCGGGTCGTGGATCGACCTGACGCGCCGTGGGAAAAGGCCGTCCTGGCGCGACAGCCATCGCAGGCCGCTCTCCTCGAGCTCACTGAGGTAGGCCGCCGCGTCGAACGACTGGCGGAAGCGCGCGAAGCGGTGCGACCGCGTCTCCCGCTCGGTCGCGTGCTCGTCGCGAGCTGCGGCGAACACCGCCAGAGCGAGTTCGCTCATCCTGCGGTCAGCTCCGCCGGCGAGCGATACGAGAGCGCTTCGGCGAGATGCTCCGGCGCGATCTGGTCCGCCGCGGCCAGCGCCGCGATCGTCCCCGCCACCCGCGCCACCCGGGCGCGGCCTCTCCCCGACAGCGGGAGCAGCTCCACCGCGCGAGCGAGCAGATCGTGCGCCTCTCGATTCGCAGGCAGTGGTGCGGCGCCGAGCGCCCGTCGCGCCGCGACCACTCGTGTCTGGACGGCGGCTGAAACCTCCCCTTGAGGGGCGGCAAGCTCCGATGCGCGCGGTCGGGGAAGGGCGACGACGAGGTCGAAACGGTCGAGCAGCGCCCGCGAGAGCTTGTCGCGGTACCGGTCGATTTGCAGCGGCGAGCACGTGCATTCGACGGCCGGGTCACCGCGGGCCCCGCACGGGCACAGATTCATCGTCCCGACGAGCTGGAACCGTGCCGGGAACAGCGCCCTGCCGCCGACCCGGGCGATCGCGATCGTGCCATCCTCGAGCGGCTGCCGCAGAGCCTCGAGAACGGCCCGCGGGAACTCCGGGAGCTCGTCGAGCAGCAGCACCCCGTGATGGGCGAGTGTCGCCTCGCCGGGCCGAGGCGACGCGCCTCCACCGACGATGGCGGCGGTGGAGGCGGTGTGGTGCGGGGCGCGAAACGGTGGCGTCTGCAGGAGGCCGCCACCACTCGCCAGTAGCCCCGCGATCGAGTGGATCCGGGTCACCTCGAGCGCAGCGTCGAGCTCCAGCGACGGAAGGATCCCCGGCAGACGCCGGGCGAGCATCGTCTTGCCGATGCCGGGCGGGCCCGCGAGCAGCAGGTTGTGCCGCCCCGCAGCGGCGATCTCGAGCACCCTCCTCGCCCGCTCCTGTCCTCGCACGTCGCCGAGATCCGGCACCGGCGTGCCGGCCGCCGCGGCAGACGGCTCGGGCGAAGGAGGGTCGCGCTCGCCCCGGAAGTACTCGACCGCCTCGGTCAGGTGCCTGACTGCAACCGGCTCGATGCCGGCGAGTGCCACCTCGGCCCCGGACTCGGCTGCGCAGACAAGCCGTCTCGATCCGTTTCGCCGCGCACCCTCGGCCGCCGCGAGGGCGCCCGGGACGGGTCTCAGCCGCCCGTCCAGGGCGAGCTCTCCGATCGCCGCATGTCCGGCCAGGGAGGCAGGCGGGAACTGGCGAGACGCCGCGAGCACCGCGAGCGCGATCGGGAGGTCGAAGCCGGAGCCTTCCTTGCGCAGGTCGGCAGGCGCGAGGTTGACGGTGATCCGGCGGAGTGGCCACTCGAGCTCGGCGGACGTGATGCCGCTGCGCACGCGCTCCTTCGCCTCCTGACAGGCCCGGTCTGCGAGGCCGACGATGGCGAACGCCGGCACGCCGCGTTGCAGGTGGGCCTCGACCTCGACGCGGCGCGGGTCGAGACCGACGAGAGCGTGAGTGACCGTTCGTGCGAGCACCCGATCCACGGTAGGAGGAAAACCGTCCTGTGACTGTGACGGGACCGTGACAACGGCGGAACTTGTTCTCCACAGACCGACCGTCAGGAGGCTAGAAGGCCGAGCGCACGCACTCGAGCCTGCCGCCGCGCTCGACGATCACGTCGAAGCGAACCGTCAGCCCCGCCAGTTCCGGGCGCGCCGCGATCCACGCCTCAGCCACCCGGCGGATACGACGCACCTTCGTGGGGCTGACCATCTCGAGGGGATCGCCGAAGTCGGCAGTGGACTTCGACTTCACCTCGCAGAAGACGAGCGTGCCGCCACGTCGGGCGACCACGTCCACCTCGCCTCCGGCGAGCCACGCGTTCGTATCGAGCACGCGGTAACCGCGAAAGCGATACCAGCGCGCCGCGCGCCGCTCGGTGGCGTTCCTAGGCTTCGGTCGCGACGAGTTCGGCGTCGGTCTCGCCTTCGTAGCAGAGCGCGCGGAACGAGCGGCGGTGAATCTCGGACGGCCCGATGCGCCGCACGACCGCGCTGTGGGCGGGCGTGATGTAGCCGACGTGCGAGGAGAAGCCGTAGGCCGGATAGACGGCGTCGGCGGTGTGCATGTAGCGGTCGCGGGTCACCTTTGCGACGATCGACGCCGCGGCGATCGCAGCGCTCTTCTCGTCTCCGTCGACCACGGCTCGATGCGGTGGTGCAGACGGCCCGAGCTTGAAGCCGTCGACGAGGTAGACGTCGGCAGGCCGGCACGCCCAGAGCGCGGCGCGCAGGCCGCGCAGGTTCGACTTGTGAAGGCCGTCGCGGTCGATCACGCCGGGCGGGAAGACATGCACCGAAATGCGAACGGCGCACGCGAGAACCGCCCGATAGAGCTCCTCGCGGGTCTCGGGGTCGACCTGCTTCGAGTCGTTCAGGAGAGCGAGCGGGCGCGCCCGGTGGTCGCGGACGCACGCAAGATCGAGCAGCACGCCTGCGACGACCAGGGGTCCCGCGAGAGGCCCGCGCCCCGCCTCGTCAGCGCCGGCGACGAAGCGGCCGCCAAGCCTGCGATCGAACGCGAGCAGCTTCCGGCCGGTGCGCTTCCCCACGACGGCGAGGATAGCGCCGGCCACGGCGAGCGCGACCCTGCCGTTGCAGAATCGTCACGAAGGCGGTGCAGAAATGTCAGCTGTTAGCGCTGGCGAAGCTCGCGGACGCGAGCCTTCTTGCCGACCTTGTCGCGCAGGTAGTAGAGCTTCGCGCGGTTGACGTCGCCGATCGCGCCGACTTCGATCTTGTCGATCTTGGGCGAGTGCAGCGGGAACGTTCGCTCGACGCCGACGCCGAAGGAGTTCTTGCGGACGGTGAAGGTCTCGCGAACACCGGCGCCCTGGCGCTTGATCACGATGCCTTCGAACACCTGGATCCGCTGACGGTTGCCCTCGATCACGCGGAAGTGAACGCGCACAGTGTCGCCCGCCTTGAAGCGAGGGACGTCGCGCAACTGGCGGCGCTCGAGTTCCTGAATCGTCGTGCTCATGTCGAAAGGGGGCCCGGAGGGCTCGGCAATGCTAGCGGAACCGTGGCCGAACCGGACCATGGGCGCGGCCCACCCACCCACTCACCCCCCACCCTCCCAGGGGGAAAACAAGAACGACACTACTTGGCGAGGTGTGCCGTGTCTGTGCCGATTGTGTGCCTTTTCCGGGCCGGCTCGAGGCCTCGACGGGATCGTTCAGCGAGGCGTGTGGCTCTACCGGATCGAGATCCGTGACGGCGGCCAGTAGGTGGCGATCACCTTGCCGATGAGAGCGCTTCGCGCCACGGTGCCCCAGCGGCGTGAGTCGCACGAGCCGCTTCGGTTGTCGCCCATCATGAAGTACTGCCCTGGCGGGATCTTGACCGCTCCGTGCGACTCGCTGTCGCGCCGGTCCGGCCTGACGTACGGCTCGTCGAGAGGCTTGCCGTTTATTGACACGTAGCCGTTCTCTTCCTTCCAGACGTCTCCTGGAAGGCCGATCAGACGCTTCACGAAGACTCCGCCGGAGCCGCAGTCCCGGGCGGCCTGAGGCGGGGTCGTGAACACGACGATGTCGCCCCGCTTCGGGCTCCAGAGGCGGTAGCAGAAGCGGCACGCAAGCACCCGGTCAGAGAACGAGGACTCGCAGCCCGGCGCCGGGGTCGCGCAGTGCAGCGTCGGCTCCATCGAGCTGGACGGGATCCGGTACGGGTTGATCACCCACTGTTTGATCGCGAGCACGATCAGGATCGCCCCGACGATCGTGACGAGCCAGTCGATCGCGATGCGCCAGCTCCGCGGCAGGCCCGCGGTGAGCCGGTCGATGGGGTTTCTCACCGGACGTGTTCCTTCCGCCAGCGCTCGACCTTCGCGTGGTCACCCGACAGCAGCACGTCGGGCACGGACCACCCGCGGAACTCGGCCGGGCGCGTGTAGTGCGGATACTCGAGCTTCCCCTCGAGCTCGGGCGAGAACGACTCCAGCTCGCCCGAGCCTTCGGCAAGCGCCCCCGGCAGGCGGCGGGCGATCGCGTCAACGAGCACCATCGCCGGCAGGTCTCCGTTCGAGAGGACGTACGGGCCGATCGAGATCGCGTCGGTGCAGAGGTGCTCGACGATGCGTTCGTCGAAGCCCTCGAAGCGCGCCGAGAGGAGCGTCACGTGGTCCTCGTTCGCAAGCTCCTCGACGACGTCCTGCGTCAACTGGCGGCCCTGCGGGGTCAGCGCGACGACGCGGTGGGCGGGCCGGTCACCGTAGACAGCCTCCAGCGCCGCCGCGACGACGTCGACGCGCAGCACCATGCCCGCGCCGCCGCCGTACGGCTCGTCGTCGACCTGCCCTGAACGGAGCGGCGTCGTGTCGCGGTAGGAGAAGAGCCGCAGGTCGAGCTCCGCCCCGAGCACGGCTGCGACCGGACGCTGCTCGGTGAGCCACGAGAACGCGTGCGGAACCAGGGTGAAGACGTCTAGCTGCAAAGGGTCATTCCGGGTCGGAGAAGCCGGGGGCGACAAGGATACGTCCCGCGTCGAGGTCGATGTTGCGGACACAGTCGCCGATCAGCGGGAGTAGCAGTCCCGCCGTCGAGCTCGAGCGCGTCGTTCGCGACGCCCGGAAGCGACCGCGACCACGCGGCCGAGGGGGCGCGCCGACCTCCTCGACCACCTCGAGCCCGACGAGCTGGAAGGCGTAGTACTCGTCCTCGCCGGTCGGCGGCAGCGCCTCGCGCGGAACCTCGAGCGGCGCTCCGCGCGCCACCTCGCCGGCCAACCGGATCACCGGGCGGCCGCCGCGCCACGCCGAGCGTCGACCACCTCGAGCTCGGCGCCGCCGACGAGCAGTCTCGCGCCGACCTCGAACCAGCGGCCGTCGTCGCTCGCGAACTCGACGACGAACGAGCCGTCGAGCCCGTGAGGCCGGCCGACGCGTCCGACGATGACCCGCTCACTCACGCTCGGAGGCTCTCGAAGTGCGCGATCGCGGTCTCGCGCGAGGGAGCCGCAAGAACGTTCTCCACGACGAACTCCTCCTCCGCCGACCCAGCCGCTCGCGCGAACAGGAAGAAGGGGGCCTGCCGGGGAAACATGGTTTCCCCCGCGCCTACTCGGCGATCTCGACGAGGACCCTCCGGCCCTCACGCGCCGCGCTCGCGCGCACCACCGTCCGCAGCGCGCGAACGATGCGGCCGCCGCGCCCGATCACCTTCCCGACGTCGTCAGGGGCGACGTGCAGTCGCAGCACGAGCGCGCCGTCGCGTTCCTCGGTGTCCACGCGCACGGCCTCGGGATCGTCGACGAGCTCCCGCGCGAGGTACGCGAGCAACTCGGCCACGACGTTAGAAGCTCCCACGAAATGACGCTTGAGTCGCCCGGCCGCGCTGGGCGGCGCGATCACGCGTCCTCAGTCGTCCCGATAGCGCTGCTATCGGAACTCCCTGCGTCCTTGACTCGCACCACCCATCGCACCCGTTCGACGAAGCGTCATTCCGTGCGAGCTTCCTAGGAAATGCCCTTGACCTTGATCAGACGGGCGACGGCCTCGGTCGGCTGTGCGCCCTTGCCGAGCCAGCTCCGGACCTTGTCCTCGTCGAGCTCGATGATCGAGGGGTCGGTCTGCGGGTTGTAGCGGCCGACGATCTCGAGGAACTTGCCGTCGCGCGGCGAGCGCGAGTCGGCCGCGACGACGCGGTAGATCGGGTTCTTCTTGGAGCCCACACGAGTGAGCCGGAGTTTCACTGCCATGCCGACACCCTACCGGCGACTCGCCTTGCGCTTCGCCTTCTTCTTTCTGGCCCGCTCCTTGGCGCTCATGCCCCCGGACTGCGGCGGGGCTGCAACGGCGGTGCCCGGCTGACCCGGCAGCCCGCCCGGCATCCCCGGAAGCCCCTTCCCCTTGCCCATCTGCTTCATCATCTTCTCCATCATCTTGCGCGCCTCGAGCAGCTGGTTGACCTGCTCGACCGACGTGCCGGAGCCGCGGGCGAGACGCTGCCTGCGGTGGCCGTCGATCAGGTGCGGGACGGCGCGTTCGCGGGGCGTCATCGAGAGCACGATCGCCTCGACGTGCTTCAGCTTGCGCTCGTCCATGTCGGCGCCGGCGAGCTGGTTACCGAGCCCGGGGATCATCTTCAGGACGCCCTGCAGCGGGCCCATACGGCGCAGCATCTTCTGGGCCGAGAGGAAGTCGTCGAAGGTGAACTGGCCCTTGCGCATCCGGGCTTCCATCGCCTCGGTCTCGTCCTCGGAGGCGGCCTGCTCGGCGCGCTCGATCAGGGTCAGCACGTCGCCCATGCCGAGGATGCGCGACGCCATCCGGTCGGGGTGGAAGACCTCGAGCGCGTCGAGCTTCTCGCCGGTCGAGGCGAACATGATCGGCTTGTGGGTGACGGACTTCACCGAGAGCGCGGCGCCGCCGCGCGCGTCGCCGTCGAGCTTCGTGAGGATCACGCCGTCGAAGTCGATGCGCTCCTCGAACGCAACCGCGACGTTCACGGCCTCCTGGCCGGTCATCGAGTCGAGGACGAGGATCACGTTGGTCGGCTTGGCAGCGTCGCGCACGTTCGCGAGCTCGTCCATCAGCGCCTCGTCGATCTGGAGGCGGCCGGCGGTGTCGACGATCACCGTGTCGATGCCGTCCTCGCGCGCGCTGGCGAGGCCCGCCTTGGTGGCCTCGACCGGATCCTGCGTGTCGGTGCGGTAGACGGGGATGTCGATCTGGCGGCCGAGCTGCTCGAGCTGGTCGATCGCGGCCGGCCGCTGGAGGTCGGCGGCGACGAGGCCGGGCTTGCGGCCCTGCTTGCGCAGGTGCAGCGCGAGCTTCGCCGGCGGCGGTCGTCTTGCCCGAGCCCTGGAGGCCGGCGAGCAGGATCACGGCGGACTTCGGCAGCTCGAGCCCGACGGTGTCCGAGCCCAGCAGCTCGGTGAGCTCGTCGTGGACGACCTTCACGACCTGCTGGCCCGGCGTGAGGCTCTTCAGCACCTCCTCGCCGAGCGCGCGCTCGCGCACGCGGGCGACGAAGTCGCGGACGACCTGGAGGTTGACGTCGGCCTCGAGGAGCGCGAGCCGGATCTCGCGCATCGCACGCGAGATCGCCTCCTCGTCGAGCGTGCCGCGCTTGCGGAGGTCGCCGAGCGCGGCGCCGAGCTTGTCGGAAAGAGCGTCGAACACCGTCGGCCAGTGTAGACACTGACTCCGCGGGCGCCCGAGTTCGGCAGTATTGGCCCATGGCCTCCGACCACGACCACAACGGGCACGACCACGCCGATCACGAGCACGAGCTCGGCCCGGAAGAGCTCGGCCCGCCGCGCTTCGTCGACATCGTCCAGTGGCTCGCCGACGAGTCGCGCACCGCGCTCGAGGAGGAGGGCGAGCACGCCTCGGTCGTCTTCCTCGGCATGCCGGACGGCAGCGTCCGCGCCCAGCGCTTCGACGCCACCGGACAGCACGACGTCGCCGATGCGTGGGGCCGCATCGCGACGTGGGCGAAGGGCGTCAGCGCGACCGCGGTCTACTTCGTCGCCGAGGCCAAGCGCGCCCACGACGACGAGCCCGACGACGCGGAGCTCGACGAGGACGTCCTCGTCCTGAGCGCGCTGAACGCCGAGGGCGAGGAGGCCACCTTCGAGACGCCCTTCGAGCGCGACGACGAGGGCAAGGTCACAGTCGGCCGAACCGACCCGTCCGACACGATTGCGGTGCCGTTCAACGAGTTCCGCGAGCTCTGGGGCCTACCGCTGATCGCCGACGACGGCGACCCGGAGCCCGAAGACTGAGGCGCGTCCTCACTGGCCCACTGAGGCTTGCCGAGCGTAAACACGCTGGCGCAGGCAACGATCGCGGCCTTCGGGCGCGTCGAGATCACGGCTCCGATCCAAGTGAGGCCTTCCGACGAGCCTGATCTGGCGACTGCGATGAGCGCTGAGGGCTCAGGGGCCGATGACATCCACCGGGGTCGGGCTAGTGGTCAGCGAGCCGTTGCCGAGTTGGCCGTTCGAGTTGTTGCCCCAGCACTTCAGCTGTTGCGCTGTTGTGATGGCACATGTGTGCGAGCCGCCGACGGCGATGGCAGTGATCCCGCTCGTGAGGCCCCTGACCTCGACCGGCCGGCTGCTGTCGTTGGTGGAGCCGTTTCCGAGCTGGCCATCGCCGTTGGGACCCCAGCACTTCACGCCGCCGGCGCTTGTGAGCGCACAGGTATGGGAGGGATCAAAATCGTCTGTTGAGCCAATGGCCAGAGCGGTCACTCCTGTGGTGAGGGTCGGGACCTCGACCGGGCTGTCGCTGTCAGTCCTGGAGCCGTTACCGAGCTCGCCCTCGCCGTTGCTGCCCCAGCACTCGACACCGCCGCCGCTTGTGATCGCGCAGGCGTGGAGGCCCCCTGCGGTGATTGCGGTAGCGCCGCTTCCGAGGCCCGGAACGTCGACCGGGACGTTGCTGTCGGTCTTCTTGGGAGGGGCCTGGTCGGGCGTGGTCGAGCCCCAGCACTTGACCTGGCCCGCGGTCGTGAGCGCACAGACGTGGAGGGCGTTCGCGCTGATCGCCGTGACGCCGCTGGCAAGACCGGAGACATCGACCGGCGTGCTGGTGTTGCCCCCTAGGCCGGTCCCGTGTTGGCCATATGAGTTCCAGCCCCAACACTTGACGCCGCCCGCGCTCGTCAGCGCGCAGGCCCACCCGGACCCCGCGGCAACGGCGGTGACTCCGCTCGTGAGGCCGGTGACGTCGACCGGGGTCGTGCTGTCGGTCGTTGTCCCGTTCCCGAGTTGGCCGCCGTCGTTGCGTCCCCAGCACTTGACACCGCCGCTGCCGGTGACCGCGCAGGTGTGGTGCCCACCGGCTGCAATCGCGGTGACCCCGCTCGTGAGGCCGGCGACGTCGACCGGCTTGGCGCTATCGGTAAAAGTCGTCGTCCCGTTCCCGAGCTGGCCACTCTCATTGGCACCCCAACACTTCACCCCGCCAGCGCCGGTCACAGCGCACGTGTGGTGATAGCCCGCGGCGACGGCCACCACCTTGTCGCTACTCGGCGTAGCGGCTCCACATCCTGAAACCACCAGGCTGAACACGATGAAGCCCATCAAGAGTCCGGGCCGAGCGCTGAACAGAATCCGGACATCCCTCAGGGACACGAAAAGCAACCCAAGATCCCACATCGCGGACTGTCCCTTCGAACGCGTCGATGCAGCAGGCGCTGCCACAGCGGGGAAAGCAGGGCTTGCCGTCGCAGAGGCCACAAGAGGTGCGGATGCGCTGCCTAAGAGGCGATTCGCGCGACTCTGCCCGCCGAGAAGGGCACCCTACGCACGGGACAACTCGGAAGTCAACACAGAGTCATGACTGGTCGCCACTCGGGGGACTGTGCACTCACTGGCGCAAGCTTCACTGCTTTCGCCCGACGGAGGTACGCGGCGATTGGACCCTGACGTGATCGTGCCGGATGTGTCGGCACCCGTCGGACTCCGGTCACAGAGGTCGCTTTGAATCAGTTCCGGTGCCAGGTGCCCGAAAGAAGCGTGATGCGTGCGGAGCAGGGGTCTTTCGCGACCCGCAGCGTCAGCGTACGAGCGGTTGCCGTGAAGCGGTAGGTGCCCGCGGTGCTGCAGTTCCCGAACGCGCGCATCGTGAACAGGGAACTCGTGGTCGCAACCGAGGTCGTGAAGTCCGGCGGCAGGACGCATCCTGTGACAGACAGAGAGGTGGCGCCGTTGGCCGCGATCTTGATCGACCATGGGCTGGCCGGGAAGGAGACTTGCGGGATCGCCGGGACGTGTCGGCTCCAGCAGCCGACGAGCCTGTGGTTTAACGCGCTCGTCGAGGCCGTCGCGGAGAGACAGAATGCGGCCGCGGAGGCGACCGCGACCAGAGCGATCGAGGCTTCACGCGCGTTTCCACCACCCGCGAATCCCATGCTGCGCCGAGTATCGACCTCTACGGTTCGCGTGGTCAAGCTCTTCGAGGTTGCGCCATCGCGTGAGCGGCGTCCCGTCAGGACCTACATCGAGCGACGCCTCGCCGAAGGGAAAAGCCGCCGCGAGCGGTGCTCTGAGCGCTGCGCGAGCCTCGAATCGAGCCCGTCGACCCGCTGGACGCCGACTTCACCCACATCTGCCTCGCTGCGATCCTCGGGCCCACAAGCGACACAAGCTTCGGCGAGAGCAACTGGGAGTACCACGATCGACATTCCCTCTTGGTCGCGCTGCTGATCGGCGAAGCGACTGGAGCCGCCCTGCTCGCGCTACTTGCCGTCCGGCCGACGGCTGCGGCGAGCCTGCGCCTTGCGCTCGTAGGTTGCGGGATCGCAAGCATCCTGATGCTGCTCATCCTGGTCGCCGCGCTCAGCAACTGAATTGCCATTCGCTCGGGGTGCATCGGCGAACGCTGGCGCAGGCGACTGTTGCTTGCTCAGGCGACCGCTGCTTGCCTTGGAGGGGATGCCTAGCGGGCTGGTCACGTGGCCGCGTGTTCTAGGGTTATCGCCCACGGGTTTCTCAGCCTCGGTCTGAAGGAGGTCCTTGGTGTCCAAGCCGAGTCGTGCCAATGCGCTCGATCACGTCGTGGTGGTGCTGTTCGAGAACCGATCCTTCGACAATGTGCTGGGTCGTCTGTACGAGCCCGGGGACGGCAAGACGTTTGAAGGCGTGATCGGGAAGCGGTTGAGCAATCCGATCCCGGAGTGGGCCGAGCACGGAGCCGACCGCAACGAGGTGCCCTACGGGGTCGCGACCGACATGGACGCGCCAAACCCCGACTCGGGCGAGGAGTGGTACCACACCAACACGCAGTTGTTCAACACGCTCGACGAGCACAACCGGTTCAAGATCGGAGAGGGCGTGACGGCGCCGTGGAACGCGCCTCCGGAGCGTGCGATGCCGACGATGGACGGGTTTGTCACCGACTACATCAGCACGTTCACCGCCGAAGTGGGCCGTCAGCCGACCTATCGGGAGTACGCCCAGATCATGACCGGGTACACGCCCGAGCAGGTACCGGTGCTGAGCGGCATCGCGCGCGAGTTCGGCGTCTTCGACCACTGGTTCTCAGAGGTTCCGTCGCAGACGTTTATGAACAGGTCGTTTTGGACCGCGGCGACGTCGTCGGGGATCGCCGTGAACAGCCCAATGTCCAAGTGGCGGCAGCAGAACGACGCCGAGACGATCTTCGAGCGGCTCGAGCAGCATGGCAAGACATGGAAGGTGTACGTGGCTCCGCCGATGCCCGTCTCGTTTCACGGCATCATCCACGCGTCCCGGTTGCAGGACCGGTTTGCGACCAACTTCGTGCCGTTCTCCGAGTTCGAGCGGGACGTGGCCGCCGGAACGTTGCCCGATTTCGCGCTGATCGAGCCGAACATGCTGGGCGGACACGGCGACTACCACCCGGCGTGCGGGCGCTCGTTCGTCGGCCACAACTTCGAGATCGATGTCGACCCGCCCTCCTCCATCCTGGCAGGGGAGTCCTTCCTGGAGCGGCTGTTCGCCGTCTACCGGTCGGCGACCTCAGAGTCGGGGCTGAACGTGTGGAACACGACCCTGCTGATTGGGTGGGACGAGCCGGGCGGGACCTACGACCACGTCCCCCCGGGCCCCGTGCCGCCACCCGACCCCGCAGCGCCGGCGGGCGAGTTCGGCTTCAAGTTCGACCGATCCGGCTACCGGGTTCCCGCGATCCTCGTCTCCCCCTGGGTCGAGCAGGGCTCCGTATTCAACGACGAATACCGCCACACCTCGCTGATCGCGACACTACGCAAGAGCTGGAACCTTGGCGAGGCGTTCACCGAGCGTGACGCCTCGGCGCGCACCTTCGACCACCTGTTGACTCTCGTAACCCCACGCGACCCGCAGACCTGGGCGACAATCACTGCCCTACCGGTCCCGGAATGGCACATGGACGAAGTGATCGTGGGCAAGGCCCTCAGCACCCTGGGCAAGGCAGCAGGGGGCGCGCTGATCCACAACGCTCAAGAAGCAGGGATCCCAGTTCCGCCGGAACTCACCGATCCAGCCAAGGAACCCGATCCCCAGGTCATCGTCCCCGCCCTCAGAGACATCGCCGCCCACATCTTCCCCCGCCTGGCCATGAACACCCTGACCGGCACGTGAGCCGAGGCACATGACCCGAGTAGGACTTCGCGACCTCGGGGAAGTCGGAGCGTCTTGGAAGGTCGGCGGCGCTCTGTGCGTTCAGGGTGTCTTGGTGAACACTGGCGCATTCGAGTGTTCGGGCACCTGAGCTTGCCGTCGGCTCCGGACACGCCCTCTTCAGCCAGCTTGCATTCCGAAGCCGGACGACCGCTCTGATCCACCCTCGGGTCTGATCCACCCTGGGTCTTTTGGAGCGTCGTACTTGCCGAGGAGGCCGACGATGTCCATGGCCGCGCATCTGCGGCGTTTCCCACGCGGCCGAAATGAAGGAGTATTGGCGGTCGCAGCCGCAAACCCGACGGAGGGACCGAGATGGCCGTGCTGATGACAATCGAGGTGCCAGGCGGAACGACGGCGCAGTACGACCGGACGAACGAGATCATCGGGATCGCCGGGGAGGACGACGCTCCGCCTGGCCTGATCGCCCACACCTGCGCCGTCACCGACGACGGCATCGTGATCGCCGACGTCTGGGACTCCGTGAGCTCGCTCGACGAGTTCGCGCAAGACCGGCTCGGCGCGGCGTTCGCCGAGGCCGGGATGCCTGCGGCCGCGCCGCGAATCTCACCCGTGCACCACCTGGTCTTCGGCACCGGCACGGAACCGAACGTGCTCGTGCTGCTCAACGTCTCCGGCTTGACGACGGATGAGTATGACGCTCTCGTCGCGAGGATGCCGTCCCACGCCGGCGGTGGCGAGAACCACCCGGCAGTGGTCATCGTTGCCGCGGAGGATCCGGACGGGTTTCGCATCGCCGGCCTTTGGGACTCCGAGGCGGCGTACATGGAGTTCGCGCAGAGCCAACTCCTCCCGCAGGTCGACGACCTACGGCATTTCGTGCTGCGCGTCTGGCCGGTCTACAACTGCCTCCGCGCACAGCCCCGCGCCGACGCCTGACCGCGGCTGGAGATCGTCAGCCGAACGTCGTCCTGGTCGAGCCTGAACGCCGGCAGCCGGTTGATCACAGCCATGCCGTCGCTGAGCAGGCTCTCCGGCCCAGGCCGGCGGTGCCCTTGCCAGACTAGGGTCGCGTCAGGGCAGGTGCGAGCGCTCAGGTGATACGCCCGACGCGTAGCCGAGCGTTGAGTGGAGCCTGATCGGGTTGTAGAACGCCTCGATGTAGTCGAGGACGGCGGTCCTCGCTTCTTGGTGGGTCGGGAACGATTGCCGCTGCAGGAGGTCTTTCTCGAGGGTGGCGAAGAAGCTCTCCGCGGCGGCGTTATCGAAGCAGTCGCCCTTCGATCCCATCGAGCGGTGGATGCCGATCTCGCGGCAGCGCTCACCGAAGCGCAGCGAGACGTACTGGCTTCCCTGGTCCGAATGATGAACCAGGCCCGGCTTCGGTTGGCGGCGGGTGATCGCCATCTCGAGCGCGTCGACGACGAGCTCGGCTTCGAGGTCTGTGCGCATTGACCAGCCGACGATCCGGCGGGAGTAGCAGTCCATCACCGCGCCGAGGTAGAGCCAGCCCTGCCAGGTGCGGACGTACTTGATGTCGGCGACCCAGAGCTCGTTCGGACCCGCCGGCGTGAAGTCACGGTCGACGAGGTCGTCGGCGACGCGGACGCCGGGAACCCGGATCGTTGTGCGCCGGTAGCGTTTCGGCACCAGCCCCGAGAGGCCGAGCAGCCGCATCAACCGCTCGACCCGCTTGCGGCCGACGCGGACGCCTCGGTGGCCAAGCGCCGCATGGACACGACGGGCGCCGTAGGTGCCGCGGCTCTCAGCGTGGATCTGCCGCACCTGCTCGCACAGCCAGGCATCGGCGAGGTCACGGTCCGACGGCGCCCGCCGCTCCCAAGCATGAAAGCCCGATCGCGAAACGCCGAGCAACCGGCACAACGTCTTCACGGAGTGCTCGGCCTTCCCCGCAGCGATGAACCGGAACACCCTCACCGGGTCTCGCTCTCCCTGGCAAAGAAGGCCGCGGCTTTTTTCAAGATGTCCCGCTCCTCACGGAGCACCCGGTTTTCACGACGCAGCCGGCGGAGCTCGTCGCGCTCCTCCGTCGTCAGGCCTTCACGCTTGCCGGCGTCGACAGCCGCCTGGCGCGTCCAGACCCGCAACGTCTCCGTCGACACGCCGAGATCGTCAGCGACCTCCTTCAGCGGCCGGTCGGCCCGCCGATACAACGCAACCGCCTCACGCCGGAACTCCGGCGGATACGGCCTCTGATGATTCGCTCCTCTTGGCATAGTGGCGCATCCTTCCCGCCAGGCCGGACAATCCCGACCAAGCGCTCAGATGTCCACGAAACCGGGGGCATTCCAGACACACATAGAAGCATCACTGGCGCAGCCAACGGTTGTCGGCCTCGGTTGTAAGACACCGCTGCCAGCGCGTATCGTCGGGCGACTTCCAGGTCGTGGTTGGCTTGCTATGCCTGCTCCGCTCGCGCTCAACAACCCTATTGCCACCGTGCTCGTGTTCGGGCCGCTCATCGGGTCCGTCGTGCTGGAGAACCGCCGGTTCCGCGGCGATGCTCGCCGGCGTGTGTCGGACCGGACGTATTGGCTGTTGCAGACGTGGCAACTCGCGGGCCTGGCTCTTGGAGTGCTCTTCGCGAAGAAGCTCCCTGGTGCGGCCCTCCCTGGCGCCGAGTGGCTCTGGCCCGTGTTCGGGTGCGCCGTTGGACTCGCGGGCGTCGCCCTACGCTGGTGGGCGATCCGCACCCTTGGGCAGCAGTTCACTCGCAACCTTCAGGTTGACGCCAATCACGCACTCGTCGTCGACGGCCCGTATCGGCACCTGCTTCATCCCTCGTACACAGGTGCAATCCTCGTGTTCACAGGCGTCGGCTTCGGTCTCGGGAACGGGTTCAGCCTCGTGGCGTGCGCCCTGCTGCCCACGGTCGGCTACGTCCAGCGGATCCCACGGGAGGAGGCGCTCCTGCGCAGCGAGCTTGGCGAGCCCTACGCCGAATACGCCAGGCACACGCACCGCCTCGTTCCGGGCATCTGGTAACAGCCGGGCTGCTCCCGCTCCCCGTGCCCGACGGTTACGCTTGATCGGTCGTTTCGTCGCTGCCTCACGGGAACGCCGTTCAGCGTCGTGTCACGGCCCGCTCGCGTACCTGCTTTCGATCTCCGTGAAGAACGCGTTCGCGATGAGGGCGAAATCGCCCTCGGTCAGTCGGATCCTCTCGCCGACGTCAAGCCCCAGGACGGACGTCCCCGGGTTCAGCTTGATCGCGGGATCCGCACTCATGGTCTCGCCGTGGTGCAGCATCGAGTTGCACAGGACTCTCACCTCGTTCAGCGGATTGCCGTCCTTCTTCTCGATCGCCCTGAGGCGATGAGTGAAGTAGCTGTCCAGAACGAGAACCATGTTGTTGAAGAACACGGATTCGAACGACTCGAGCGCGGAGGCGGCCGCGACCGCATCGGGTCCGCCCTGCTTCGTCGCCTCGGCGGCGAGCTTCCGGTACGCGGCGAGCTGCGACTCCATGCGCGCCCGGCAGGCGACGACGTACTCCTGCGAATAGCTGCTGACGGCGAGCATGCCGCGCATCGTAATCGGCGCTGCTGCTCGGGCTAGAGCGTCAAGCCTCTGCGACGCTCCTACTCGGCGACGAGCGGTAGTGAGCTCTTTCGGACACCCGACCCGCGCAGTAAGATCACGGTTCCTGCTCTCTTAGCGGAGCGGGAACCCACGGAGGCCGCGCAAGCGGCCTTCGCTGGTTCTAGCGTCAGACTGACCCACTACCGACGAGCGCGCGCGCATAGTCGGCCGGGTCGAACGGGCGCAAGTCGTCCAGACCCTCGCCCACGCCGACGAGCTTCACCGGCAGGCCCAGCTCGTACGCGATCGCGACTGCGATGCCGCCCTTGGCCGAGCCGTCGAGCTTCGTCAGGACGACGCCCGTGACGCCCACGGCCTCCGTGAAGAGGCGCGCCTGCTCGAGGCCGTTCTGGCCCGTGGTCGCGTCGATCACGAGCAGGGTCTCGTGCGGCGCTCCCTCGAGCCGGCCGGCGATCACGCGACGGACCTTCGACAGCTCGTCCATCAGGTTCGTCTGCGTGTGCAGACGCCCGGCTGTGTCCACGATCACGACGTCGCCGCCCGCGCCGATCGCGTCGTAGGCAACAGAGGCCGGATCGCCACCCCGCTCGCCGCCGACGAAGCGCGCGCCGGAGCGCTTCGCCCACACCTCGAGCTGCTCTTCGGCCGCCGCGCGAAACGTGTCCGCGGCGCCGAGCGTCACCTCGCGCCCGTGCTCACGCAGCTTCTGGGCGAGCTTGCCGATCGTGGTCGTCTTGCCCGTGCCGTTCACGCCGACCACGAGGATCACAGCCGGTGCGTGGGCGAGGTCGAGCCGCGGTGGGTCGCCGAAGAGGGCCGCCACCTCATCCGAGAGCGCCGCGGGAAGGTCGCTCAGATCGCCGCGCGCCTCGAGCCGCCGCACGAGCTCGGCCGTTGCGCGGACGCCGACGTCCGCCGTCAGTAGCGCCTCCTCGAGCCGCTCCCACGACTCGCCGTCGTCTGGGTCGAACGCCGCGACCGCGAGCTGGTCGGTGAGCGCGCGGCGGCTGCGCGACAGCGAGTCGCGTAGGCGGCCGAGAAAACCCGAGCGCTCGACCTCGCTCTCGTAGGGGCCCTCGGCGTCGCCGAGCAGTTGTGTCCAGCTCCGTGCCACGGCGGCCAACGCTAGCTGGCCCGTGAACGGGACGGGCACCCGGAGGCGCCGCTCCGTCGTCAGCCCGTTGACCTACGGCCGGATGTCGTAGATCGCGTCCTCGGTCTTCGGGTCGTAGATCACGTCGGCGATCGAATCGACATCGCCGTAGTTGCTCGTCGAGCGGATGCGGCACGTGAAGTGCGTACGGTCGACCTTCACGCAACTCACTCGCTGAACCTTGAGCGAGCCGACGATCCCGGCCCTGATCGCCATGTGACGGATGTCCGAGGCGATGAACCTCTCGATCCGGCCGTTGACCTCATCGTCGCTCGCCCCGGTCGAACCGCCGCACCCTGCGAGTGCGAGCAGCATGACAATCGCAGCCAGGACCTGTTTCTTCGGGACCGTCACGCCAGCGGCGAACGGTAGCTGGCGGCTCAGGCCGTCGCGGCCACTTCCTCTTCGTGTGGCAGGCGGCGCGAGACGATCTGCGAGACGCCGTCGCCGCCCATCGTCACGCCGTAGAGCACATCAGCCGCCTCCATCGTCCGCTTCTGGTGGGTGACGACGATGAACTGCGCCCGCTCGGCGTACTGGCGCAGCAGGCCGGTGAAGCGGCCGATGTTCGTGTCGTCGAGCGCGGCCTCGACCTCGTCGAGGAGGTAGAACGGGCTCGGCCGGGCGAGGAAGAGGCTGAAGAGGAACGCGATCGCGCCGAGCGCCTTCTCGCCGCCCGAGAGGAGCGACAGGCGCGTCACGCGCTTGCCTGCCGGGCGCAGCTCGACCTCGATCCCGGGCTCGCCGCCGTCCCCGTCGATGTCAGCCTCGGGCTCGGTGAGGCGCAGCCGGCCTTCCCCGCCGGGGAAGAGCGTCGCGGCGACCTCAGCGAAATGGTGCTCGACGGCGGCAAACGTCTCGGCGAACCGGCGGTCGACCGTCTCGATCAGGTCGCGTCGCAGCTGCTCCAGCTCGTCGAGGCTCTTCTCCAGGTCGGCGCGCTGGGTCGAGAGCTCGTCGAGGCGCTCTTTCTCGGCCTCGTACTCCTCGTGCGCGAGGGGGTTCACCTGGCCGAGTTGCTCGCGACGGCGCTCCAGCCGTTCGAGCCGGAGCACGAGCTCATCGCGGTCGTCGCCCTCGGCGGGCTCGACGCCCGCCGCGTCCAGCCGGCGAGCTGCCTCAGCGCGCTCTGTGTCGATGCGCGCGAGCTCGACGTCTGCCGCGGAGACGCGGTCGCCGGCCTCGCCGGAGGCGCGCCTCAGCTCGACCTCGTCCGCGCCGAGCCGCCGCAGCTCCGCCCCGAGCTGCGCCGTTCGCGCCGCATCCGACTCGCCGCGCAGAGGCGCCTCGAAGCGCTCGACATCAACGCCGAGCGCCGCGACGAGGCGATCCGCGGCAGCGACGAGGCGTTCGAGCGCACGGCGGTCGATCCGCGGCGCTGCCGCCGGTGGAGCCTCCTCGGCGGTCAGCCGGGCGCGCTCGGCGTCGCCGGCCGCAGCGACCGCCCGTCGCGCGAGCTCGTCCGCGTCGGCCGAGAGTTGACGCCGGCGCGCCTCGAGCTCGAGCAGGACAGCCTCCGCCGTCTCACCCGCGAACCACAGCTCGCCGCGCTGGGGGTCCCAACCGATCCCCTCCTTCGTCACCGCCGGCACGTCCGACGCGAGCAGCTCCTCGCGGGGCACTACCGGCAGCTCGAGCAGGAGATCGCGCGGTTCGCAGCCGACGAGGACCGACAGCGAGCCGAGACCGCCAGCCCACGCGCGCTCGATCAGCTCGAGGCCACGGGCCGCATCGTCGACCACGACCGCCGAGGCCCGTTGCCGCAGCGCCGCCGCGACGGCGCGCTCGTCTCCGTCGCCGACGTCGAGCAGCGAGAGCACAAGGCGCTCACCCTCCTCGGCCAGTGCGCGCGCCGCGGGGGGTAGGCCTTCGCGCTCGGCGAGCGACTGCTCCAGCACCGCGAGCCGCTCCCGCGCGAGCTGGGCGCGCGCGCTCAGGTCGTCGCGCTCGCGCTCTGCCGTGTCGGCAGCCCGTGCCAGCTGGGCCGGAGTCTGGCGCGTAGCCGCAGATGGCTCCGGAGCGGCCGCGAGCACGTCCAGCTCGGCCCGAACGCGCGCGGCCAGGGCCAGTGCAGCCTCGCGTCGCAACTCGAGCCGCTCGCCGCCCGAGCGCACCCGGTAGAGAGCCGCCGTCGCGCTCTCGCGAGTCCCCGCGGCGTCGGTGAGCTCCTCCTCGGCGCGGGCGCGGGCCGCGAGGGACGTCTCGAGCTTCGCCTCGACTGCAGCGCGCGCGGCAGACGCCTCGACACGCCCTGTCTCCAGCTCGCGTCGCCGCACGTCGAGCCGGGTGAGGTCGTGGGTCGCGATCGCGGCCTGCAGGCGCGCGAGCTCCTCGCCGAGTTTCGCCGCGCGCTCCGCCGCTGTCGCCTGGAGGGCGAGCGGCCGCAGGCGCTTGCGCACTTCGGCCTCGACGTCGCGCGCGCGCTCGACCTGCGTCGCGACGCGCGCCAGCTTCAACTCGGCGCGGTGCCGGCGGTGTTTGAAGCGGCCGAGACCCGCAGCCTCCTCAACAAGCTCGCGGCGCTCGGACGGCTTCGCGCCGAGCACCGACTCGACGCTGCCCTGCGAGATCACTGAGCGTAGACCGCCGCCGAGACCGACGTCGGAGAGCAGCTCGACGAGGTCGATTCGGCGCACAGCCGCGCGGTTGACGAGGTACTGCCCCTCACCGCCGCGATGCAGTCGCCGCGCGACCGACACCTCGCTGAACGGCAGCTCGGGCCAGGCACCGTCCTCGTTGTCGAAGAGCAACTCGACCTCGCAGAACTCGACCGGCTTGCGCGTCGAGGAGCCGGCGAAGAGCACGTCGTCGGGCTTCTCCGCCCGCAACTCGTGCGGGCTCATCGAGCCCGTCGCCCAGAGAATCGAGTCGGAGATGTTGGACTTGCCCGAGCCGTTAGGCCCGATCACGACGGCGACGCCGGACTCGAGGCGTACCTCGACCGGGTCCACGAACGACTTGAAGCCGCGAAGCTTGATCCCCTTCAGGTGCACGCGGGGTGAGGCTACCCGGCTGCGCGGACGCCGCCCGCTACGCAGCGGCTGTCCGCGGCCGGTGGAAGGGGTCTGGGGGAACCGGAGGTTCCCAGGCAAGGCAGATCCGAGTAGCCGGGGCTGTACCGCCGGTCGCTTCACCGAGGCGCGCGAGCGCCTCGCGGGCCGCGTCCTGCTCGGCGGCCTTCTTCGACGTGCCGCGGCCAACGCCGAGCTCCTCGCCGTCGACGACCGCCGCCGCGGTGAATGTGCGCTCGTGCGGCGGGCCCTCGGCGTCGAGCAGGGTGTAGGTGACGCTCTGTCCGCTACGGGCAAGCGTCTCCTGCAGCTCGGTCTTGTGGTCGACCTGGTTGAAGAGCGCGAACTGGATCCGACCCTCGAAGGCCTCAACGAGCGGCCCGGCGACCGGCTCGAAACCGTGCTCGAGGTACAGCGCGGCGAGAGCCGCCTCGAGCACGGCCGCGAGCACGTTCCGGTTGACCGCCAGCCGGGCGAGCTCCTCGCCCTGCGGGCCGGCTGCCCGCGCGAGAAAGCGCTCGCCGAGGCCTAGCTCGTGCGCGACGACGGCGCAGCTCGCTCGCGAGACGACATGCGAGCGGAGCTTTGCCATCTGTCCCTCGTTGAAGTTCGGAAAGCGCTCGTAGAGCGTGTGGGCGATCGCGAGCTCGAGCACCGAGTCGCCGAGGAACTCCAGCCGCTCGTACGACTCGCTGCGCTCGGCAACCCGGCTCGAGTGGGTGAAGACCGCGGCCGCACCCTCCGGCGGCAGAGCGTCGATCAGCTCGCCGAGGGTCTTGTTACTGGTGCGAAGTGACGTAGTCGACTGCCTGCCCGACGGTCGTGATCGTCTGGGCGTCATCGTCGGAGATCTTGATCCCGAACTGGTCTTCCAGCTCCATGATCAGCTCGACGAGATCAAGTGAGTCCGCGTCGAGGTCCTCCTGGAAGGATGCCTCCTCGCTGATTTCGCTCTCCTCGACCCCGAGCTGTTCGGTGAGAACTTCCTTCACACGCTCGAAGACCTCTGCACGCGACGCTGCCATGTCACCTCGTTCGTTGGGGGGTGGTTCAGAAGCGCGCCGATAATACATCGGGCGGCGAGACGGCCTGTTCGTGAAGGGGACATTTCACGCGGCCGGACCCGGCTCCGGCCGCGGCTCGCGCTCGGGCAAGCGCTCGGCGAGACGGTCGACCAAGCCGTGGTCGGCGCCGCGCGCCGCGAGCCGAATCGCGTTTCCCACCGCGCGGGCACCAGAGCTCCCATGGGCGATCACGGCGAGCCCGCGCAGGCCGAGCAGATAGGCGCCGCCGTAGGTGTCCGGATCAAGCCGAGTGCGCAGGCGCCGCGCGGCGGGCCGGATCAGGAGCCCGCCGAGCCTGCCGCCCGCCGTTGCGGAGATCTCCTCCCGCAGCGCGCCGAGCAGCTCCCCCACCGCGCCCTCGAGCACCTTCAGGGTCACGTTCCCGGTGAAGCCGTCGGTGACGAACACGGTGCCGGTGCCGAGCAGCAGATCGCGGCCTTCGGCGTTTCCCGCGAAGTCGAGTCCGGGCGCGTCGCGGAGCAGCGCGTGCGCCTCGAGCGTCAACTGGCTGCCCTTCTCTGGCTCCTCTCCGATCGAGAGCAGACACACGCGCGGTTGCTCGACGCCGAGGATCTCCTGGGCGAAGACCGCGCCCATGAACGCGAACTGGAGCAGGTGCTCGGGGCGATTGTCGGCGTTCGCACCGGCGTCGATCAGCACGGACGCGCCCTCGCGCGTGGGAATCGCGACGGCGATCGCCGGTCGGAGTACTCCCGGCAGGCGGCGCAGGTGGAGCAGGCCTGCGGCGAGCATGGCTCCGGTGTTCCCGGCCGAGACCACGGCGTCCGCGTTGCCGTCGCCTACAGCGCGGACCGCGGCGACGAGCGAGGAGTCGGGCTTCGCGCGAACCGCCTCGGCCGGCTTGTCGGCCATCTCGATCCGGTCGGGCGCAACGACCAGCTCGAGCCCGCCCGTGTCGAGATCGGCCGGGCCGAACAGCACCACGTCGATCCCGTCGGCCGCGGCCTCGAGCGCACCTGCGACCACCTCGCCGGGAGCACGGTCCCCGCCGAGCGCGTCGACAGCGATCCGCGGGCTCAAGCGCCTACGGGGCGCCGAAGCGGAGCTGCTCGACCTCGCGGCCCTTGTACGTGCCGCAGGTCGGACAGACGTGATGGGGGCGCTTGGGCGAGCTGCATTGCGGGCAGAGGTTCACCCGCGTCGCCTCGATCCCGTGCTGTGCCCGCCGCTTGTCGCGCCGGGACTTGGAGGTCTTCTTCTTGGGGACGGCCATGAGCGGCCGACACTGTAGCCGAAGGCTGCTACAGATCCTCGCGCAGGGCTTCGAGCGCCGCCCAGCGCGGGTCGGCCGTGGCTTCCTCGTGAGAGTGCGGCTCCTCGTTCAGATTCTTGCCGCAGACAGGGCAAAGGCCGGCGCAGTCGGGGCGGCAGAGAATCTTCGCAGGCAGTGCGAGCGCAATCGCGTCGCGAGCCCAGACGGAGACCTCGAGGTTGCCGTCGACGACGTAGGGCGTCCGGAGCTCCTCGTCATCCGTCGACTCGGCCTGGTACTCCCGCACCCGAATCGGCACCTCGAGTACGGCGTCGCCCAGGCAGCGGTAGCACGGCCCGTGAAGCCGAGCGGTGAACTCGAGGCCGAGCACCGTTCCCGACATCGCCCGTGCGACCACGAGCAGAGCCGGCGCGAGCTCCGGTACCGGGATGTAGCGCTGGCCGCCGAACTCGAATGCCGTCAGCTCGACATCGAGCGCTTCGCGGTGCTCCTCGCCCGGACGGAGCCTCACCTGCGACAGGCTGAAGCTCGTCATCGAGCTGAGGTTACGCCGTCGCCGCGCGTCGAGGTCGCGTTAGAGACTCGAGGAGCCGTCGTCGCCGATGTCGATCGGGCCGATCCCCGCCACGACCGTTTCCTGTGAACGCTCGTGTAGCCGTTCACGCCCACGGCGCACAGCCGTCAGGAACTTGTCGAGGTTGCTCTCGAGCGTGGCCAGCATCCCGTCGGCCCAGTCCTCCATCTCGAGCCGCATCTCGCGCGCCTGGCGCCGGGCCTCGTCGATGATCTCCTGTGCCTGCCGCTCGGCAAGCTTGACGATCTCGGTCTGCGAGGCTTCGCGCACCGCCTGCTCGCGCGCCTCCTGCAGCAGCCGGTCCTGCTCGCGCTTCGCCTCGGCGAGCATCTCCTGCCGCTCCTTCACGATCCAGCGGGCCTGCTTGATCTCCTCCGGGATCGTGGCGCGCATCTGGTCGAGGATGTCGTAGATCTCCTCGCGGTCGATCCGCACCTGGTCGGTCAGCGGCACCGCTTTCGCGTTGTGCACGAGATCGTCGAGCTTGTCGATCAGAACGAGGACGTCCATTGCGGCGTGATCTTACTCCTGGTCGTTGAGCGGGGTTCCGCCACGACCGCTCGGGAAGAGCTCCCTGAGGCGGCGCGCGACGGCTGGCGGGACGAGCTCTTCGACATTTCCGCCGAAGGAGGCGATCTCCTTCACGCCACTCGAGGAGACGAAGCTGACCTCGGCGCTCGCCATCACGTAGACGGTCTCGATCTCGGGCGCGAGCGTGCGGTTGAGCTGGTTCATCTGGAACTCCCATTCGAAGTCGGAGATCACGCGCAGTCCCTTGACGATCACCTTCGCCTGCCAGCGCCGGGCGAAGTCGACGACGAGCTCCTTGAAGATGTCGACCTCGACGTTCGGGACCTCGGCGAGCGCCTCTCTCACCAGCTCCACCCTCTCGTCGAGCGAGAACGTCGGCGTCTTGTGCTTCGGATTCCCGACGATGCCGACCACGACACGGTCGAAGATGTGGGCGGCGCGCGTGATCACATCGACGTGCCCGTTCGTGACGGGGTCGTACGAGCCGGGGCAGATCGCCGTGATCACAACTCGAACAGCGTAAGGCGTGCAGAGCCGTACCGCCGCGAGGTGCGTACGTCGAGGCCGTCGAGCTCGGGCTGGACGGAGGCGGCCGTCTCGTAGACGAGCAGGCCGTCGGGAGCGAGAATCCGCCGCAGGTGCGCGGCGAGCCGGTCGTCGACCGGGTCGCCGTAGGGCGGATCGAGCAGCACGAGGCCGTAGGTACCCCGCTCGGCGCCGACCGCGCGGACGGCGTCCTGGCAGAGCACACGCGCCTCGAGGCGCAGCTTGTCGAGATTCGCGTTGATCGCGCGGCAGGCCTCCCGATCCGACTCGACGAACACGCAGCTCTCGGCGCCGCGTGAGAGGGCCTCGAGCCCCATCGCGCCGGAGCCGGCGTAGAGGTCGATCACGGCCGCGCCGTCGACCGGGCCGATCAGGTTGAACGCCGCCTCGCGCACGAAATCGGAGGTCGGCCGGGTGCCTGCACCTCTCGGCGCCTCGATCCGGTGCCCCTTGCGGCTGCCCGCGACGATCCGCACACACGCAGCGTAATTCCGAACCATCCGCCCCGGCGGAGCGGCCGCGGCCTTCGCGCGCGCGAAAGCGGCCGCGACCTTCGCGCGCGCGACACCCCCGCCCTGGGTGGGGAGCCGACCCGCCGCCCTCACGGGCGACACTACCCGTCACAGCCGCGCAGGTCTGTGCCGAAAAAGTGCCGATTCTGGAACTTTCGGCGAGCGGCCGAGAAGACACGGCCCGGCGCACCGCGGTGTCGTCGTTGCGCACACGCAACGCCACGGGGCCGTCGAGCGTTGCTTCTCGGTTTCCGAGCTACGCGGCCGCGGCAAGCTTCGGCGGTGAGTCGAGCATGCGCCTGAACGACTCCGACTCGAACAGGCTTCGCCGGCGCACCTCGGTGCCGGAGCCGCCGGTTAGCTCGAGCTCCTCGAAGATGGTGCGCGCCTCGGGCGTCCACCCTGCCTCTCCCGCACCCCACTCCGCCGCGAGCCACTCGCGCAGCTCGTCGTAGTGGTCGTTCGCGTCGAATACCCTCCTCACGACGAGCTGGGGTGAGACCGTGCCGTTCCAGCGGTTCTCCTGCAGGCGGAACAGGATGTCGTAACGGCCGGGGCGGCGGAGCCGGTCGAGCTGGGCGCCGAGGCCGAACGCGATCGCGGACCCGGCGTCGCGGCCCCCCTGGATCACCCGGAAGCGCACGTGCTTGCCGTCGCCCACCGTTGCAAGCCCGGTCAGCTCGCAACCGTCGACGAGCAGCGTCACTCCCGGGTTGCCGAGACCGAACGGGGCGAGCCGTGTGAGCTCCTCGCAGAGCGCCAGCCCGAGCTCCGTTCCGGCGACGACGGCGTCAACGCCGATGCGCGGGCGCAGATCGGCTTCGGCGAGCGCCTCGTCGGCATACGCCGCAAACGCGGCGGCGAACGCCTCGACCCGGTCGGGCCGGATCGTCAGGCCGGCCGCGGCGCGATGGCCTCCGAAGCGCTCGAGATGCTCCGAACACGCCGCGAGCGCTCCGTGCAGGTCGAACGCCGACGTCGACCGCCCGGAGCCCTTCCAGTCGCCGTCCGTGCCGGCGATCAGCACGACCGGCCGGCCGTAGCGCTCGACCAGGCGCGAGGCGACGATCCCGATCACGCCCTCGTGCCAGTCCGCGCCGGCGACCACGTAGCCACGGTGGGAACGCCTCGCCTCGGGCCATGACTCGATCTCGTTCACGGCGGCCCGAAGGATCCGCTCCTCGACGCCCTGGCGCTCGCGGTTCAGGCGCTCGAGGTCCTCGGCGAGCCTCGCGGCCTCGGACTTGTCCTCGGTCAGCAGCAGCTCGAGCGCAGACTCGGGCCGCCCGAGGCGGCCGGCGGCGTTGATCCGCGGCGCGAGCCGGAACCCGATCGCGCTCTCCTCGCACGCGGCCGGATCGACCCCGGCGACCCGCATGAGAGCAAGGAGTCCCGGCCTCTGCGTCTGTGCGAGCCGTCGCAGCCCGAGTCGGGCGAGTGCCCGGTTCTCGTCGACGAGCGGGACGACATCGGCGACGGTCGCGAGCGCGACCACGTCGAGGTTGCGCTCGAGGAACGGGTGCTCGGGGCCAAGGAGAGCTTCGGCGAGCTTCCAGACGACTCCGGTCCCGCACAGTCCGGCGAAGGGGTACTCGCCCTTGAGCGGCGCGACGACCGGGCAGGGCGGGAACGTTTCGGCAGGCCGGTGGTGGTCGGTGACGACCACGTCGAGCCCGAGGCGCGTCGCTTCTTCGACCTCGGCGACCGCGGTGATCCCGCAGTCGACCGTCAGCAGCAGGTCGATGCCGTCGGCGGCGAGGCGCGACAACGTCTGGCTCGCGAGCCCGTATCCCTCTTCGAACCGGGAAGGAAGGTGCCAGGTCGGATCAGCGCCGAGCTCGCGGAGCAACAGAACGCCCAGGGCAGTTGCACAGATCCCGTCCGCGTCGTAGTCACCGTGAACGCAGATGCGCTCGCCGGATGCGACCGCGGTGGTGATGCGGTCGACGGCCTCGCGCATGTCGCCGAGAGCGAACGGATCGTGCCCGGGCAGCGCGCCCTCGAGGAACGCGCGCGCCTCGGACGGCTCGGCGTAGCCGCGGCGCGTGAGGACGGAGGCAGTCGTGGCTGAGACGCCGAGCTCGTGGACCAGCGCCTGCACACCGGCTTCGGGGCACGGACCGATCGTCCACGTCGCGTTCTCCATCGGACAGTCGAGGGTACGGAGCGGCCCGGACGGTGCTCGGCCGGGGACAGCATTCCGGTGATTTCCGCTGCATCTGCTTGAATTCGTGGCCGTGCTCAGGACAGCCTTCGCCGTCGTCGCCTTCGCCGGTGTCGCGTGCGCGGCCGCACCTGCAGCGGAGGAGTCGCACGCGATCGCCCCGGGCGTCACCGTGCTCGGTGCGCGTGTCGGCGGCCTGACTGCCCAGCCCGCACGCCACCGGATCGAGGCCGCCTTCGCCCGGCCGATCACGATCGTCTACCGCGGCGAGACGATCGTCGTCTCGCCCGAGTCACTCGGGACCCGTGCCAGCGTCGACCGCGCCGTCCGCTCGGCGCTTGCGGCGACGCCGCGCAGCCGCATCGGCCTGCCTGTGAAGTTCTCCGACGAGGCGGTCGCGGGCTACGTCGACCGACTGGCGAAGCAGTTCGATCGGAAGGCGCGCAACGCGGAGGTGATCGGCGCGGACGCTCACGGACCGATCTTCCGCGAAGGACGGCTCGGGCTGGCGGTCGAGCGCGACACGATGCGCACCGCGATCGGGCAGGAACTGTTGACCGGCTCGCGCGCGCCGCTCGTCCTGATGGTGAGCGCGGTTCGACCGGCGCGGACACCGGCGAGCTTCGGCTCCGTCGTCGTTGTGAATCGCGGAGCGAACACGCTCAAGCTCTACTCCGTGACCGACCTCGTCCACACCTTCCACGTCGCGACGGGGCAGTCGATCTACCCGACCCCGTCCGGGGTGTTCTCGGTCGTCAACATGCAGCGAAACCCGTGGTGGCTGCCGCCCAACTCCGCCTGGGCGAAGGGCCTCAAGCCGGTGCCGCCTGGCCCGGGGAACCCGCTCGGCACGCGCTGGATGGGCCTCTCGGCCGCCGGGGTCGGCATGCACGGCACCCCGGACGACGCCTCGATCGGCTACTCACGCTCACACGGCTGCATCCGGATGCACATCCCCGACGCGGAGTGGCTCTTCAACCACGTCGAGGTCGGCACGCCCGTCGTGATTCTCTAACCGCCTTCCCTGGGCAAATTGACCCCCAGGTAGGTCAGGATCGCGATGAAGACGGCGAGCCCGATCAGCCCGGCGATGATCAGGCGGGTATGGCCGCTCTCGCGCACCGTCTGGGCGAACGCCCGGCCGAGCAGGATCAGGACCGCGGCGATCAGCCCGATGCCGATCACGAACGCGGGCAGCAGGACGATGAAGCGTTGCCACTCGGGGGCTGCCGCGATCACATTCGAACCGTAGCCTCACCGGCGAGCGGCGACTGTTCCCAGCCCGCCACGGTTATCCTGAGCGGAAGCGTGAGTCCCGACACGACCGACTCCGGCACGAACTACGGCTCCGGCGACGAGTACATCGTTGAGTTCCTCGGGTTCCGGTTCACCTTCAACGAGCTCGACTTCGAGCAGCGGGTGATCGCGGCAGCGGTCAAGCTCGGACTCGTCGAGGCAAACGAGCTCGACGACGAGGAGACGCGCGACCTGGTAGCTCTCGCAGCGCAGGGGCTGATCGAGGATCCGGAGTCGAGGCTCGGTCGGTACCTGGCGCGCAACTGGGAGCGGGTCGCGCTCGTCGGCGGCGAGTCGCTCGTCTACTGGCTGCGCAAGCTCGTCTTCCGCGGCGCCTGGCTCGATCACCAGGTCAAGCGCGGCGCGCTCGAGATCGTCTGGGACGACATCGAGGCGGAGTTCGCCTACCAGCATCCTGACGGTGGTCGTCCCCTCCTCGAGCTGGCCCCCGTCCCGTCGTGGCACGAGCTGCAGTTCAAGGGGTAGAGGTGCGGGGGAACGCCGTTTCACCGGCGAGACCGCTCCTCCCTCTCACGATCGCGCGCCCGGCTCCTTTGCTCCCGCCGGGCGGGCTCCGGCTCCCACGCACGGCGGCACTGTCGCACGCGGTCTTCGGAGCCGCGGGCGCGACCTACCTCGCGGCCCTGCTCGCAGCGGATCACTTCGCGACGTACCCGCAGCAGCTCGTACTCGGCGGGTTGACCTGGCTCGTGCTCTTCGCCTGGCTCAGCCGGATCCCGGTGCAGCGGCGGGCGCAGACGATCGGCGTGATCGTGTTTGCGACGATCGCCGAGGTCACGGGCTCGCTCGTCTGGGGTCTCTACAGCTACCGGCTCCACAACCTGCCGATGTTCGTGCCGCCAGCGCACGGGCTGGTCTTCCTGACCGGTCTCTCGATCGCGTTCGCGCTGCGTCGGCACGCGCGCGTCGTCGTCGCGGCGGCTGCCGTCGCGGCCGTCACCTGGGGGCTGCTAGGCCTGCTCGCCGTCCCTCGTCGCGACGTTGCCGGCGCTCTCGGCGTGCCGTTGCTGCTGCTCTTCTTCTGGCGCTCCCGCAACCGCGCGATCTACGCCGGCGTCTTCCTCGTCGTCGCCGCGCTCGAGTTCTACGGCACCGCGATCGGCACGTGGCGCTGGGCGGCCGAGGTACCCGTCCTTGGCGTGCCGGACGGGAACCCACCGTCGGGCGTTGCTTCCGGCTACATCTGGTTCGACGTGATGGCCTTGCTGCTCGTTCCCGTGCTCATGCCGTTCGTCAGTCTTCGAGCTCGGCGAACGACGTCTGAGGCCGAACGGCACCTTGCCGTCTCGGACGGCTACGAGTCCTCCGGCTAGAAGAGCGTCGACGTCTCACGGAGGGCGCCGACGTGCTCACGGCCGAGCGCGGTCACGATTCGCCCGCGTGGCGTCCGCTGCAGGAAGCCGAGCTGGAGCAGGTACGGCTCGTAGACGTCCTCGATCGTCTCGGCTTCCTCGCCGAGCGCGACCGCCAGCGTCGAGAGCCCGACCGGCCCGCCGCCGAACTTCTCGACGATCGCCCGCAGCAGGTCGCGGTCGAAGCGCTCGAGCCCGGCCTCGTCGACCTCGAGCAACTCGAGCGCCTCGCCGGCGATGTCGGTCGTGATCACCCCGGCGTGGCGCACCTCGGCGACGTCGCGCACGCGTCGGAGGATGCGGTTCGCGATCCGCGGTGTACCGCGCGCACGGCGGGCGATCTCGTCGGCCGCATCGTCGGCGATCTCGACGCCGAGGATCTTCGCGCTCCTGCGGACGATCGTGCCCAGCTCCGCCGCCGCGTAGAGGTCGAGCCGGAACGTGAGCCCGAAGCGGTCGCGAAGCGGCGTTGTCAGAAGGCCGGTGCGGGTGGTCGCGCCGATGAGCGTGAACGGCGGCAGGTCGAGCGTCAACGTGCGGGCGGCGGGCCCCTGGCCAACGATGATGTCGAGCCGGAAGTCCTCGAGTGCCGGGTAGAGGATCTCCTCGATCGTGCGGTTCAGGCGGTGGATCTCGTCGACGAACAGGACGTCGTGCGGCTCGAGCGCAGTGAGGATCGCGGCGATGTCGCCCTTGCGCTCGAGAGCAGGCCCGGCGATCTGCCGGATGCCGACGCCGAGCTCGCGCCGGACGATCTGCGCCAGTGAGGTCTTGCCGAGTCCCGGCGGCCCGGCGAGCAGGACGTGGTCGAGCGCCTCGCCGCGCGCCTTGGCAGCGTCGAGCGCAACCGCGAGCTGCTCCTTCACGCGCTCCTGGCCGACGAAGTCGGCGAGCGACTGCGGTCGCAGCGTGCGCTCGAGCTCCTCTTCTTCACCGCCGTCGTGCGCGGCCGTTGCGACCAGGCGCTCGTTCGTCATGCCGCCTGCCGCAGCGCAGCTCGCACCTGCTCCTCCACCGGCAGCGACTCGTCGACACCCGAGAGGGCGCGGTCCGCGTCAACGAGCGACCAGCCGAGCTCGACGAGGGCGTCGCGCGCGAGCAGCGAGCCCGAGTCGCCGGCGGCCGCGGGGACCGCGAGGCCGACCGACATCTTCTCCTTCAGCTCGAGCACGACTCGCTGTGCCGTCTTGCGGCCGATCCCGGGGATCGCCTCGAAACGGGCGGTGTCGTCGCGCACGATCGCCCGGCGCAGCTCATCCGGGGTCGACCCCGAGACGATCGCGAGCGCCACCTTCGGGCCGACACTCGACACGCCGAGCAGCAGCTCGAACAGCTCCCGCTCCTCGGCGGAGGCAAAGCCGTAGAGCTGAAGCGCGTCCTCGCGGACATGCAGGTACGTCTCGACGGTCGTCTCCTCGCCGACGCGAGCGTTCACGCGCGGCGTCGCAGCGACGAGGTAGCCGACGCCGCCGACGTCGACGACGATGCCCGGCGCCGGTGCGCGCCGCGACGGTGCCGCGAAGGCGCGCGATCACGGACCTCTCCTGCGACGGTTCATCGGCTAACCGTACGGGCGGAAGCGGACGACTCCTGCCCGGGGCTGCTTACCCGGCCGCACGAAGCAGAGGCGGCGCGAGCGCGTGGCAGATCGCGACCGCGAGCGCGTCGGCCGCGTGATGCGGGTGCGGCACCTCGTCGAGGCCGAGGATCGCCTTCACCATCCGCTGCACCTGCTCCTTGTCGGCGCGGCCGTAGCCGCAGACCGCCTGCTTCACGCTGGCCGGCGCGTATTCGACGCACTCGACGCCGGCGGAGGCCGCCGCGACGAGCACGGCGCCCCGCGCCTGCCCGACGGAGAGCGCGATGCGGGCGTCGGCGCCGACGTACGACTCCTCCAGGGCGACGGCATCCGGGGCGTGCTCCGTGATCAGCTCCGCCACCCCGTCGAAGATCGTGAGCAGGCGCAGCTCCACGCGCTGGCGGGCCCGCGTTTGCCACCACCCGTGGCACACGGCCCTGAGGCGCCCGTCGCTTTCTTGGACGATCCCGTACCCGCAAGCAGCCGTCCCTGGATCGATGCCGAGAACCTTCACGGAGAGAGGTTAGGTCCGGCCCCGGACGTTCCTGCGCTTGTCACGCGCCGAGCGCCATGACATCGTTGACGGCGTGCTGACGCGGCTGATCGGGCTCTTGGCCGTTTCGCTGCTTTTTGCGGCGTGGGTCGTCGGGGGCGTGAGCGGCGCCTCGTCGGCAACGGTGACGATCCGTGACGGCGGCCTCTCGCCCGCTGTGGCGCGGATCGATGCACCGGGCAAGGTCACCTGGTCGAACCAGGGCACTCGGCCCCATACCGTTGTCAGCCTGAACGCTTCTTTCCAGTGGTTTGTTCTGAAGCCGGGGCAGAGCAAGAGCGTTACGTTCCGAACCCGACGTTGCGAGCGTTACAGCGTCGACGGGGTTCTCAACGGCCGCGTGCTCGTCGGCGTCACGGCCTGCCCCGGCGGCGCCGCGTCCGGCGGCGGGACCGCGCCCGGCGGCACGACTGGTAGCACGCCCGGCGCGCAAGAGGAGGTCCTCCGGTACGACATCGTCGTCACTGCGTATCTGCACCAGGTCGACACCTACAGCCCTGCAAACGACCCCCCGGGCGTCGGCACGCACAACATGGAGTTGTCGTGGACCGGCACCTGGCGCAAGCACGAGTTGATCGTCACCTCGGGCGAAGGTTCGGTCGCGTTCTACGACAATGACAAGACCGGGAAGAACGGGACGATTCGCGGCCGGTTCACCTGGTCCGACACTCGGCCCTCTTCTGCTTGCTCGGGCAAGGTCGACTTCGCCAAGAAAGGACACGCGGTCGTGCAGGGCAGGAAGAACAAGGGTGACAAGCCGGGCGTCAGCTTCGACCTCGGCATGGAAGGCCTCTCCTATGACACGTCCATCATCGCCAAGCAGGACGCGACGTGCGGCACGGAAGGAACGACGTTGACATCGGCCTGGCTCCCGAATTGGGAGGGGGCCGTGCACGGACAGTCGAACAGGTTCGTCGTGCTCGGCGTCTCCATCGACCCGCCCAGCCCGGACAGCACTCGCTGGTTCCGCGAGGGCGGCAGCGGAACCCCGTTCCCTCTCGATCGGATCCTCGCCCATCGCGGCTTCACGATCGACAGCGGAATCCGCCGGGCCAGCCACTCGGACGACGGCCATCAGCTGAAGTTCACCGGCAGCGTGAAGTACGTGTTCACACCGGTCAGGTAACGCGATGGGCAGCCGTGCGGCCTTGATCGCTGCCGCCGCCGTCCTTGCTTTGCTCGGGGACGGCGCCACCACGCGGCCGTCGGGGACGCAAGCGACCGCTGCTTGCGCAGCCGGTGCCGCTCAGAGCCTTCGTAGACGCTCCATCGTGCCGCGAACGCGGTCAGCCGCGCCCGTACTCCTCGCCCGTCATGGGCGCCTCAGGAGACTGTCAGTTCCTCGACGGGCTCTTCGAGAGAGAGCTGTTCCTTCGGAAGAGCGAAGTACGTCTGCTGCATCAGACGACGGCCGATCTCCTCGAGCTTCCGCTCTGCCTCCTCGACCGCCGTAACAAGGTGTGGTTCGGCGTCGTCGCGGCGAAGCTCCTTTGCCGTCTTCTGCGCGCGCTTGCGAGCTTCGGACACGAACAGCAGCGCTCGTTCGATCTCGCGGAAGTGGGCCTCGTTCACGCGGGCCATGTTACGGGCCTCCTCCGATGGAACCTGTGCCAACTTCGCACCTATCCGGCGACCGCCTCGAGCACCTGCTCGGGGATGTCGAAGTTCGCGTACACGTCCTGGACGTCGTCGTTGTCCTCGAGCGTCTCGATCAGCCGCAGCACCCGCTTCGCGGCCGCCTCGTCCTCGACTGCGACTGTGTTCTTCGGGATCAGCGACAGCTCGGCCGAGTCGACCGTGAAGCCCGCCGTCTCGATCGCCTCGCGGACTGCGAACAAGCTCTCCGGCGCGCTCGTGACCTGGAAGATCTCGCCGTCCTGGGTCACGTCCTCGGCGCCTGCGTCCGCAGCCGCGAGGAAGAGCTCGTCCTCGTCGACCCCGTCCGCGGGCACGATCACGACGCCGTGGCGCTCGAACTGCCACGCGACCGCGCCCGCCGTGCCGAGCGCGCCGCCGTGCTTGGTGAACGCGTGCCGGACATCGGCGGCGGTGCGGTTGCGGTTGTCGGTCAGCGCCTCGACGATCACCGCGACTCCCTCGGGGCCGTACCCCTCGTAGACGATCGTCTCGAAGGCCTCGCCGCCCTCGCCCTCGCCGGCGCCCTTCGCGATCGCGCGCTCGATGTTGTCCTTCGGCATCGAGTACGACTTCGCCTTCTCGATCGCGTTCTGGAGCGCGTTGTTGTTCGCGGGATCGCCGCCGCCCTCCTTCGCCGCGACGATGATCGCGCGCGTCAGCTTCGAGAACAGCTTCCCGCGCTTGGCGTCGGCGGCGCCCTTCTTGTGCTTGATCGACGACCACTTGCTATGCCCGGACAAGCGACGCCTCCTTCACGGAGTCGAGGAACAGCTCGTGGAGCCGCGTGTCGGCGGTCAGCTCCGGGTGGAACGCGGCGACGAGGAACCGGCCCTCGCGCGCGAGCACCGGATGGCCTTCGACCTCCGCCAGCACCTCGACATCGGGCCCAGCCTCCTCGATCCACGGCGCCCGGATGAAGACGGCGCGCAGCGGCTCGCTCTCGCCCGGCAGCTCGAGGTCGGTCTCGAACGATGCGACCTGACGCCCGAAGGCGTTTCGCCGGACACGCACGTCGACGAGGCCAAGGTGGTCGCGGTCGAGCACGATCATCCCCGCGCAGGTCCCGAACACCGGGCCCGCGAAGTGGCGCACCGCTTCGTCGAGCCCGTAGAGGCGCATCAGGCGCGTGAACGCGGTCGACTCGCCGCCGGGGATGACGAGGCCGTCGAGGCCGTCGAGCTGCTCCGGCTTGCGCACCTCGACCACGTCGGCCCCCAGCGCGCGCAGCATCTCCGTGTGCTCACGGAAGTTGCCCTGCACCGCGAGAACACCGATCCGGAGCGTCTCCATCGCGATGGATCGTATCGCCGGGGGCGAGTAGCCCCCTGTCCGCGAAGCGGACCAGTGGAGGGGGTCTGGGGGAACCGGGAGGTTCCCCCAGCATGGCTCGCTGCGATTGCGTCAGGGAGCTCAGGTTTCCCGAATGCGAAGCTTGGTCACGATGAGCGCCCTCGCCGTCCTGCTCGCGCTCGCCTCGTCCGCGACCTGGGGTGTCGCCGACTTCGCCGGCGGCCTGCTCGCCCGGCGGCTGCCGACGATCTCCGTCACGGTCATCTCGCAGGCCGCCGGGTTCGCGGCGCTGCTCGTTGCTTTCGTGATCCTCGGCGGCGGGCTGGATGGCCGCTCGTTCGCGATCGGCGTCCTGGCCGGAGTCGGCGGCGGGATCGGGCTTGCCGCGTTCTACAAGGCGCTCTCGCTCGGGACGATGAGCATCGTCTCGCCGATCGTCGCCTGCGGCGCCGTCGTCCCGTTCGCGATCTCGCTCGCCACCGGCGAGCGGCCGTCGGCGCTCGGGCTCGCCGGCGCCGCGATCGCGCTCTCCGGCGCGGTGCTCGCCTCGACCGAGGAACGCCGCGCGCCCGGCGGCGATCGCGCCCGAGCGGTGGCGATCGCCGCGGTCGCAGCGGTCGCGCTCGGCCTCTTCACCTACTTCCTCGGGCTCGGCAGCCGCGAGGGGAGCGCCCTCTCGACCCTCGTCGGCGCGCGCGTCGGCTCGCTCACGCTCCTCCTCGCCCTCGCAGCCGTGCGGCGCGCGCCTCTGAGGCTGGAGCGGCGCTGGCTCTGGCGTGTCGCTGCGGTCGGCCTCTGCGACGTCGCCGCGAACGCGCTCTTCGCAGTCGCGAGCACCCAGGGCCTGCTCGCGCTCGTCTCGGTGCTCGGCTCGCTCTACCCGGTGACGACGGTCCTCCTCGCCTACGTACTGCTCCACGAGCGCCTCACGCGCGCGCAAATGGCCGGGATCACGATCGCGCTCGCCGGCGTCGCCGCGCTCAGCGCGAGTTGATGCGATCCTGCCGCGAATGGAGTCGCTCGCCGGGAAGCTGATCGTCTCGTCGCCGTCGCTCGTCGACCCGAACTTCCGGCGCACCGTCGTCCTGATCACCCACCACGACGAGGAGGGCGCGATGGGCCTGGTGCTCTCGCGGCCGTCGGAGCTGAGCGTCGCCGACGCCGCGCCCGGCCTGGCCGACCTGCCGGGCGCCGACAGCGTCTACGTCGGCGGGCCTGTTCAGACGGACGTGATCATCGCCCTGGTCGAGCTCGACGAGCCCGACGACGAAGTGGATCCCGTCGTCGGCGCGGTCGGATTCCTGCCCGGCGAAAGCGAGCCGGAGGATCTCGCGATCGCGCGGGCGCGCGTGTTCGCCGGCTACTCCGGCTGGGGTCCGGGCCAGCTCGAAGCCGAGATGGCCGAGCCCGCGTGGATCGTCGTCGCCGCCGAGCCCGACGACGTCTTCGCGGCCGATCCGGACGAGCTCTGGCGCACGGTGCTCCACCGCAAGGGCGGCCGGTATTCGCTGATCGCGACGATGCCGTTCGACCCGAGTCTCAACTGAGGGCAGCTGTCTGCCCGAGGAAGACCGTCCTCCGGGCCGGTCTGGTGGGCGCCACGGCGGGTCGAGGAGCTCAGCCGGCAGCGCGCGTCACGCGCTCGCAGCCGCTGACGTCGTCACCGCGGTCGACGCGCGCTCGGTCAGAAGCGTGGCGGAAGCAGCAAGAACGAGAGCGCGCCCGAAGCTCATTTCGCGATCAGCGCCCGACCCAGCTCGGGGCGCGCTTCTCGAGGAACGCGGCCACGCCCTCGCGCCCGTCCTCCGACTCGAGGCAACGAACGAACGCCTCGAACTCGAGCTCGTAGCTCGGCTGGTCACGCGTCTCCCTGAGGAGCTGCCGGAGCTCGCGCAGTGCATACGGGCTCTGGGCGGCGAGGCCGCCCGCGTATTGCTCAACGCCCTCGTCGAGCGTCTCGACGACGAACTCGACGAGTCCCCAGACCTGCGCCTTCACCGCCGGAATCTGGTCGCCCGACATCAGCATCGACTTGGCGCGGCCCGCGCCGATCAGCCGCTGGGCGCGCTGCGTGCCGCCGCCGCCCGGGATCAGGCCGAGCCGGATCTCCGGAAACCCGAGCCGCGCATCCTCCGTGGCAACGCGCAGGTCGCAGGCGAGCGCGAGCTCGAGCCCGCCGCCGAGGCAGAAGCCGTGGATCGCCGCGACGACCGGGACGCGCGCCTCCTCGATCAGGTTCGACGTGCGCTGGAGCTTGGCCGCGAGTCCCGGGTCCCCGCTCGCGAAGTCGCGGACGTCGGCGCCCACCGAGAAGGCGCGCTCGCCGCGGCCGCGCAGGACGACCACGCGCGTCGCCTCGTCCGGCTCGCTCAACGCTTTCGAGATCGTCTCGAGCATCGCGTCGTCGATGGCGTTCACGGGCGGGTTGTCCAGCCACACGGTCTTGACGGCGCCGTCGCTCATGAGCGGGACTCTACGACCGGCGCCGAGTACGCTGCGCCGGTGAAGGTTCACCGCCCGAAGACTCGTCCACGGTGGGCCCTTTGCGGCGAGTAGCGCTCTTCGCGCTGGTTCTCGCCGCACTCGCGGCCGGGGCGTCGGCCACTCCGGGCCCCGGCGGCTGGGACAACCTCGGGCATGGAGCCACACCCACTTCGTACGCCTTCAACAGCGCGGTCCTTGCGCTCAACTCGGATGCGCCCGGTGTGCTGTATGCGGGAGGGCAGTTCACCGATGCCGGCGGGGACCTCGGCGCCGACTATCTCGCGCAATGGAAGGACGGCCGCTGGACGAAGGCGACCTCGGTGCCACTGACCGGTACCGTCGACGCGATCGCCTATCGCGCCGGCAAGATCTACGCTGGCGGCTTCTTCACCAATGCGGGCGGGAATCCGAACGCCGATTTCCTCGCGGTGTGGGACGGCACGAAGTGGGGAACGGTCTGCAACGCGTCCGGCCCGGCGATCGGCGGAAACGTCTTCGCCATCCAGATCGTCGGCTCGACCATCTACGTGGGCGGGGCGTTCCAGAACGGCGCCGGCATCGCATCGGCCGACTACCTGCTCGCCTGCGACCTGAACACCGGTGCAGCAACATCGACGGTCAGCAAGGACGGCGACTTCAACGGGCCGGTGTACGCGCTGACCGCCGACAGCAGGGGCAACCTCTACGCGGGCGGAGGGTTCGACAACCTGGCCGGCATTCCGGCGGCCGACTGCATCGCTTACCTGAACGGCTCCGGGTGGCATGCGATGGGCACCGGGCCCGGGCCGGGCGGAGGCGCCGTCGACAGCTTCGTGCGCAGCCTCACCGCGAACGGCACCAACGTGTACGTCGGCACCGACGCCGTCAACATCGCAGGCATCCCGCAGGCCGATCACGTCGCGAAGTGGAACGGCTCCTCCTGGAGCGCCATGGGCTCGAACACCGCCGGCGGGGACGGCTGGTTCCCGAACTCGGGCTTCATTCACGCGCTCACGACGTCCGGATCGCGTGTCTTCGCCGGCGGGTCGTTCCTAAACGCGAACGGGAATCCGCTCGCCGATCGCATCGCCGAGTTCGACGGCAGCGACTGGCGGCCGGTCGGCTCGAACGGCGCCGGAGACGGTCCGTTGAACGGTGACGTCAAGGCCCTCACCACGTTCGAGAAGCAACTCGTCGCAGGAGGCCACTTCACGAGCGCCGGCGGCAACCAATTCGCCGTATTCGTCGCGACCTACCCGCTCGCGGGTGCCCCGTCCGGAGGCGGTCCGCCGACAACGACCACGACGACGCCCGGCGGCACCGCAGCGCCACCACCGACGGGCACGCCTACTGGAACGGTGCTCGTGAACGGCAGGCCGTTCACCGGCGGCACGATCCCCTACAAGTCGGTCGTCGACGTCACGGACGGCACGCTCCTCCTCAAGGCCGACACCGGCACGCTGAAGGTCAACGGCGCCGGCGGCATCACGGCGGTCTTCGTCCTCCTCCGCGGCACCGACAAGAAGAAGCCCATCGTGGAGCTCCGCCTGACGAAAGGCAACTTCAGCGTCTGCCCGAAGCGCAAGAAGAGCAGCGCCGCCCGAGTCGCCGCGACGACGGTGCGCCAGCTCTGGGGCGACGGAACAGGCCAGTTCAGAACGCGCGGCCGCTACGCCGCGGCAACCGTGCGCGGCACCAACTGGCTGACCGCCGACCGCTGCGACGGCACGCTCACGAAGGTCGTCCGCGGAGTGATCCAGGTCTCCGACCTGCCGCAGCGGAAGCAGGTCACCGTGCGCGCCGGCAAGAGCTACCTGGCGAAGCCGTAGCGACGGTCCGTGTCCGCGAGCGAGCTATCTCCGTTTGCGAAGTCACGCAGGTCCGCGCCCACCGAGAACGCGCGCTCGCCGCCGGCGCACAAACGGACGCTACGACCGGCGCCGAGTACGCTGCGCCGGTGAAGGTTCACCGGCCGACGACTTGTCCGCGGTGGACCCTTTGCGGCGAGTAGCGCTCCTCGCGCTCCTCCTCGCTGCACTCACGGCCGGCGCGTCGGCTACTCCGGGGCCGGGCGGCTGGGACAACCTCGGGCACGGGGCAACACCCACCTCGTCCCCGTTCAACGGCGGCGTCTACGTCCTGAGCCCGGGCGCGACGGGCGTGCTGTACGCAGGCGGAGCCTTCACCGACGCGGGCGGCGACCCGAAAGGCGACTACCTCGCGCAGTGGAGCAACGGACGCTGGACGAGAGCGACCGACTCGCCCTTAGTCGGAGCCGTCCAAGCGGTCGCATACCGCAACGGCAAGCTCTACGTCGGCGGCGTCTTCACGAACGCCGGCGGCAACCCCAACGCCGACTTCCTCGCGGTCTGGGACGGCAAGAAATGGGGACAGGTGTGCAACGCACCGGGCGCGCCGATCACCGGAACTGTCTTTGCCCTCCAGATCGTCGGCTCGACGATTTACGTCGGCGGGGCGTTCGCGGACGCCGCCGGCATTTCGTCCGCCGACGCGCTGGTGGCCTGCGACCTGAACACCGGCGCCGCGCGGGCGACGGTCGGCGACAACCTCGGCATCAGCGGGCCGGTCTACGCGCTGGCGGCGGACAGCAAGGGAACCCTCTATGCCGGCGGTGGGTTCAGCGACGTGGCCGGCATTCCGGCGGCCGACGACGTCGCCTATCTGAACGGCTCCGGCTGGCACGCGATGGGCACCGGGACCGGGCAGCGTGGGAGCGCCGTCGACACCTTCGTCCGCAGCCTGACCGCGAACGGGACGAACGTCTACGTCGGCACGGACGCCGTCAACATCGCGGGCATCCCGCAGGCCGACCACATCGCGAAGTGGAACGGCACGGCCTGGAGCGCCGTCGGCTCGAATACCGCGGGCAAGGACGGCTGGTTCCCAGCCTCGACCACGATCGACGCGCTGACGACGTCGGGTTCGCGTGTCTTCGCGTCCGGAACGTTCATCAACGCGAACGGCGACCCGCTCGCCGACATCGTCGCCGAGTTCGACGGAAGCTCCTGGCAGCCAATCGGCTCGAACGGCGCGGGGAACGGCGCGTTGAACGCGAACACCCGCGCGCTCACCACGTTCAACGGGCAGCTCGTCGCAGGAGGAAGCTTCACGAACGCAGGCGGGAACGACCTCGCCGACTTCGTCGCCTCGTTTCCGCTCGCGGGTGCCTCGCCCGGAGGCGGTCCGCCGACAACGACCACGACGACGCCCGGCGGCACCGCAGCGCCGCCACCGACGGGCACGCCTACTGGAACGGTGCTCGTGAACGGCAGGCCGTTCACCGGCGGCACGATCCCCTACAAGTCGGTGGTCGACGTCACGGACGGCACGCTCCTCCTCAAGGTCGACACCGGCACGCTGAAGGTCAACGGCGCCGGCGGCATCACGGCGGTCTTCGTCCTCCTCCGCGGCACCGACAAGAAGAAGCCGATCGTGGAGCTCCGCCTGACGAAAGGCAACTTCAGCGTCTGCCCGAAGCGCAAGAAGAGCAGCGCCGCCCGAGTCGCCGCGACGACGGTGCGCCAGCTCTGGGGCGACGGAACAGGCCAGTTCAGAACGCGCGGCCGCTACGCCGCGGCAACCGTCCGCGGCACCAACTGGCTGACCGCCGACCGCTGCGACGGCACGCTCACGAAGGTCGTCCGCGGAGTGATCCAGGTCTCCGACCTGCCGCAGCGGAAGCAGGTCACCGTGCGCGCCGGCAAGAGCTACCTGGCGAAGCCGTAGCGACGGCGCTCAGCGACCGGGCTCGTAGCGAAGGTCGAGCGTGTCGGCGCGCCCAGACCAGCGGAGCGCCAGCCGCCAGCACCCGGCCGTAGGAAGATCGACGATCGACGGGCCGGGACCGCCGATCACGGTCTGCGTCACAACTGTCCCGACCGGCCGTGAGCCCCGCATGCGCTGCGCCCGGATCCTCAGGTTGGACATCGGCTGCTGAGCGCGGTGCGAGACCCAAAGGATCTTGTTGCTTCGGTTCTTCCCCGGCGGAGCGAGGAGTGGATAGCCGAAGACGAGCGCCGCGATCTCGCCGAACCCGCCCAGCACGTGCGGCATGCGCGGCTTCACGTCGCTGAACCCGGCGCGCGCCCACACCGGCAGGACGCCCTGCTGCAGCGCCATCTGGCAGGCCGGCGCAGCCGCCGCGCGAGGGCTCACGACGTTCGCGATTAGAGCGAGGCAGCACACGGAAATCGCTGTCGCACCGAAGGACCGCATGACCCTCCTACACCGCCTCGCGGAACGGGGTTCCGTCCTCACGGGAGCGGCGTCCGCGCGAGTCGCTGTGCGAGCTCCTCCTCGTCAGGCGCGAGCGGGCGCGGGCCGATGCGGACGACCGACCAGCCCGGTGCCGTGCGGAGGATGCGGTCGATCCGCTCGCGCACCTCCGGCGCGTCCGCCCGCGACGCCACGAACAGCGTGCGGAACACGGCGGTCCCGTTCTCGATGTCGACGTCGTTCGAGTGCGGCCAGCGACACGGGCCGTCGTGCTCCCAGTGCCCGCAGAGCGCCGTCGTGACCGCCGCGCCGACCACGGCCGGATCGGTGCCGTCGTCGAGACGCAACTCGGCCTCGTGCACGAACGCCTTGCGACCAGCCATGGCGCGAGTATCCGTGCTCTGAGAGAGTTGCGCCATGATTCCGGAGGCGCCGTACGAGCGCAGCCCTGCGGGCGTCGAGCCCGCGGGCGAGGGCTGGTTCGTCGTCAACGCGCGCGAGTCGCGCTGGTTCGAGGGCGACTTCGGAGCGTTCACGCGCTTCGAGGGACAGACGCGCTTCCCGGCGCTCGGGATCAACATCGGCGTCCTCGAGCCCGGCCAGCCGGCGTGCATGTACCACGGAGAGAACGAGCAGGAGGACTTCCTCGTCCTCTCGGGCGAGTGTCTGCTCCTGATCGAGGGCGAGGAGCGGCGGCTGCGCGCCTGGGACTTCGTCCACTGCCCGGCGTGGACGGAGCACGTCTTCGTCGGTGCCGGCGCCGGCCCGTGCGCGATCCTCGCCGTCGGCACGCGCACGACGCGCGCCGTGATCTACCCGGAGTCGGAGCTCGCCCAGCGCCACGGCGCAGGCGTCGCGAAGGAGACGAGCGAGCCCGACGAGGCCTACGCCGGGTACCTGAAGGACGAGCCGGTCGCCTACCGCGACGGCTGGCTTCCGGGCGCCTAGCGTCGCAACCAGGCGCGCGCCTGCCGGCGTGTCAGATGCGGAGCCGGTCGAAGTCCGACTGCGGCCCGTCGAAGCGGCTGAGATCGCAGTTGCCCGCGATGCCGGGGGAGGTGCCACTCTCGGTGAACTGCCAGAGACTCAGCCCTTCCGTCTGCCATGCGGCCGGGATGAACTTGGCGAGTTGGGCCTTCGGGACATAGGCGGCGAGCCACAGCGGGCAGCCGAGGTTGTCGCCGGGGTTGGCCATCGTCTCGCGCCAGAAGACGCCCGTGTAGATGATCGGCTGGCGGCCGATCCGCCGCCGCAGCTCGGCAGCCCAGACGCGAGCCCATTCGAGCGTCTGGTTCGGCGTCAGCCGGCCGGCCGCACCGAACTTCTCCAGGTCGAGGACCGGCACGAGGTCGCCGGGTTGGAGACCCCCGGCGGCGTCGAGGCCGGCGAGGAACTCCCCGACCTCCGCCTTTGGGTCGCGGCCCTTCTGCGGGCGGCCGAAGTGGTAGGCGCCGCGGACGAGGCCCACCTTTTTCATCTCCTGCCAGCGCCCCTTGCCGAACTTCGGGTCGGGCGTGCCGAGACCGTCCGAGACCTTCGCGATCGCAAACGTGTGGCCGGCACCCCGAACCTCCGCCCAGTCGACGTCGGGTTGGTTCTGGCTCACGTCGGGGCCGGTCAGCGCGACGGTCGCGCCGGCGGCGGCCAGCTTGCGAGCAGCCGCGGGCGTCGAGATGACCGGCAGCGCGGTGTGCGTCGGCTTGCTCGCCGGCCCGTCGCTCGGCAGCACCGGGCCCGGATCGGCAGTGAAGTTGAGGTGGTGGAACTCCTTCGGGTTCGACGGGTACGTGCGGTGCGCCTCGTAGCCGAGAGTCGCCAGCACGGCCAGCAGCTTGTCGGAGTCGCTGACGTCGAGGCCGAGCTCCCACCACTCGAGCTGCCGGCCGACCGGGCCGGGGAAGCCGCTGCCGTCCGAGCGCTGCTCGTGGCTCGAGGCGCCCGGCGCATTCGCGGGCGCGCAGTCGCCGCCGCAGTCCGCCGGGCAGCGCCCGATCTGCTGCGACCGCGTGAAGCAGTCGAAGAGGGCGGCCTGCGACTTCTTGCCGAACTGCTCGACCACGCCCTCGCGGCGGTCGGAGCTCGCGAGCTGACCGCCCCAGCCGTGCTCGCGCGCCAGCAGCAGCGGCTTCGCGAGCCCCCAGTAGGTCGGCGCGCCGTCGAAGGCGACGGTGCGCTCGTGCAGCTTCGGGCCGCGGGCCCGTGAGCGCTGGAGCAGGCCGGCGCCCCGCTCGTCCGGACGTGCGATCAGCCTCTGCGCGGCCACGGAGATCTCCGGCGCTTTCAGCACGTCCTCGGTGAACCCGAGCGCCCAGCCGATCGCCTGGAACGAGCGAAGCGTCTTCGAGCCGAGACTGTGGTCGGTCACGAGCGGCGGGTAGAACCGCTGCTCGGCCTGCCGGTTGAGCGCCTGCTGGAGCGCGAGAACCTCGTCGCCGGAGTCGTTCAGCCGGAGGGCCCGCGGTGCCATCGATGCGAACCTATCGCGCCGCGAGCGTGGCAACAACCGCAGCGCGCCGTTCGCGGGCTCGGTCGAGAGGCGCCTAGCAGATTCGAACTGCTGTAAACGGCTTTGCAGGCCGCTGCCTAACCACTCGGCCAAGGCGCCAGAGCGGTGCATGGTACGTCAGCTTTCGGGCGCTCACGCGGTGACGGCGTTGAGGCTGACGCCCGCCAGGGCGATCCCGCCTTCGGCCGTCGCGGTGGCTCGTGCCTCGATCTCGGCTCGCACCGCTTCGCGGTCGCTCGCAGCGAGATCGCCGATTGCGAGGGCGATCGGGCCACGGAGCTCGCTGACGAAGGCCCACAGCTCGTCGGCGTCGGCGAAGCGGTAGCTCATCGGCAGCTCTTCGATCTCGGTCTCGACGAAGCCTGCGTCGGCCAGGAGCGTCGCGGTGTGCTCGGCGCTGCGGACGTTGAAGGGATCGCCGGCGTCCGGCGCGCGGGGCGGCATGTGGCCCAGGTCGACCATCACCGCCGCCGGCACCGTCATCCACGGGTTCCGCTCTCGCTCGGCCCAGACCGAGAACGCGAAGCGGCCGCCCGGGCGCAAGATGCGCCGCACCTCGCGCAGGGCCGGCGGGGGGTCGCCCCTGAGGACGTAGCCGAAGCGGCAGAGGACGCCGTCGATGCTCGCATCGCCGAGCTCGATCCGCTCCGCATCGAGCACGCGGAACTGCACATTGGCGATTCCCAGCTCGGACGCTCCGCGCCGGGCCGCCTCGACCATGTTCGGCGAGCGGTCGCTGGAGATCAGCAGTCCCTCCGCACCGAGGCTCGCGGCCGCCAGGAAGCCGGTCTCTCCGGTGCCGGCGGCAAGCTCGAGGATCGTCTGGCCGGGACGCGGATCGAGGCGGGCGACGAGCCATTCGCTGATCTCGCGGGTCGACTCCCAGAGCAGTGCGCGACGACGATCCCAGCGCTCAGCCATCTGCTGCCACAGGTCGTAGTCGGGACGCGCCATCGGCGCGAGGCTACAGCGCGAGTAGCGCGGCGAGCTCGTCGGCCGAGGGCTCCCACTCCCCGGCAGCCGCGTTCGCGCGCACCTGCTCGCGCGTCATCGCGCCCGCGATCACCGAGCAGACGGCCGGGCTGGGCCGCGAGGCCGCCGATCGCAACGTCGAGGAGCCGCAAGCCGCGGTCCCGCGCGAAGGCTTCGAGCGCCTCGATCCGGCCCCAGGTCGCATCGTCCACAGCCAGCCCCTGCGCCGCGAGCCGCGTGCCGTCCGGCGCCGGCTTGCCCCGCCGGTACTTGCCGGTCAGCAGGCCGCGGGCGAGCGGGAAGTACGGCAGTAGGCCGACCTCGAGCCGGTCGCAGACCGGAATCAGGTCGCGCTCGGCCTCGCGCGCGAGCCACGAGTACTCGTTCTGCGCCGAGACGAACCGAGCCAGGCCGCGCTCGGCGGCGACCCGGTCAGCCTCCCCGACCTGTGCCGCACTGAGGTTCGAGGAGCCGATGTGGCGCACCTTGCCCTCACGCACGAGCTCGTCCATCGCGCCAAGGGTCTCCTCGATCGGCGTCACACCGTCGGGCCGGTGGTACTGGTAGAGGTCGACGTAGTCGGTGCCGAGCCGCCGGAGCGAGCCCTCGATCGCGGTGCGGACGTAGGCCGGCGAGCCGCGCGCGATCGAGTTGTCGCCTCGGCCACCCCCCCACCCGAACTTGGTCGCGATCACCACGCGGTCGCGGCGGCCGGCAAGCGCGCGGCCGAGGAAGAGCTCGCTCTCGCCGTCGCCGTAGCTCTCGGCGGTGTCGAAGAGCGTGATCCCGGCGCCGACCGCCGCGTCCACGACCGCGCGCGTCTGTGCCTCGTCGAGACGCCAGCCGAAGTTGTTGCCTCCGAGCCCGACGACGGAGACGGCGAGCGCTGACGAGCCGACGTTCCTGCTGGCGCATGCGCCCGAACCTACCGCTTGCGCGCGACGATGTGGAACAGGTGCCAGTGCTTGTTCGCTGCCGGTCACGGTCGAGCCGATCTCGTCGACCTCTTCGAGGCGCTCGACCTCGAACGGCGCGAGCAGCTGCTCCACCTCGGCGCGTGTGAAGACGTGCAGGCCCGAGCCCGCCCACTCGTCGTGCACGCCGAAGAGCTGGCCGCTGAAGCGGCCGCCCGGCCGGATCGAGTCGACGATCCGGGCCCAGAGCGCGACGAACTCGCCGGCGGGCGTGAACGGAAGCGAGAAGCTCGCGTTGACGAGGTCGCACACCGGCCAGGTCTCCTCGTCGAAGCGAGCGACGCGCGTTTCGAGGCGAGGTCGACAGCGTGCCTGCGAGAGCGCGCAAGCGCTCGATCGCCTCTTGCTCGCCGTCGATCGCGATCACGCTCCACCCGCGGCGCAGCAGCTCGGCCGTGTCCCGGCCGGTGCCGGCGCCGAGGTCGACGGCGAGGCCGGGCTCGGCGAAGCGGTCGAGCGCGTCGAGCAGCGTGTGTCGCGGATCGTCGCCGGCCTGGTCGAAGTAGCGGCCCCAGCGCCGCCATGTCTCGCCGAGCACGCGGAGCCAGTTGCCGTGCGTGATCTTCGCGAGCGCGTCGTCGTCGTAGCCGTGGGCGCGCAGCGCGTCCACGAGGCGCGGCAGGCCCGCGCATGCCGCCGAGCTCGTCAGGCGGCGTCGCGCCCTCGAAGTCCGAGCCGAAGGCGACCGCGTCGACGCCGATCCGGTCGGCGATGTAGGCCGACATGGCGCACGATCTCGGCGAGCGGCGTCTCGGCCGTCGGGTGGCCGTCGGCACGCAGGAAGCCGACCGCGAAGTTGACGCCGACGACGCCGCGCGAGGCGCCGATCGCGTCGAGCTGCGCGTCGGTCAGGTTGCGCGTGGATGGGCACAACGCATGCGCGTTCGAATGCGTCGCGACGAGCGGCGCCGCAGAGGCACGGGCGACATCCCAGAAGCCCGGCCTCGTTCAGGTGCGAAACGTCGACGAGGATCCCGAGCCGGTTGCAGGCGAGCACGAGATTTCGGCCCGCGTCGGTCAGCCCCGGCCCCGTGTCGGGCGAGCCCGGGAAGCGGAACGGCACGCCCTCGCCGAAGGCGTTCGGACGCGACCAGACGAGCCCGACCGAGCGCAGCCCTCGGTCGTACCAGCGCTCCAGATCCGAGAGGTCCGGCGCGAGCGGCTCGGCGCCCTCGAGGTGCATGATCGCGGCGACCCGGCCCGGCTGGAAGTCGTCGACGTGCCGCGCGATCGTGACGTCGAGGCCTTCGAGAACACCGGCAAGCTCACCCGCGACGCGCCGCGCTTCGTCACGCGGGACCGGCTCGTCGAGTGGCAGCGAGTACGGCGCCTGCGTGGGCCACTCCATGTGCGGCCCCGGGACGTACAGCGCGAAGAAACCACCCGAGAAGTCGGCCTCCGCCGCGCGGGCGAGGTCGATGTGCCGCGGTCGCTCGCCCCGCCAGAGCGCGCAGGACGAGGTCGTTGTGGCCGTCGACGATCACCGGCGCATCGTAGGGCCGGATCTGACACGCTCTCGCGGTGGCTGCAGCGCCGTTTCGCGTCCTGATCGCGGAGGACGACGATCGGCTCGCGGAGCTGATCGAGGCGATCCTCGGCGAGGACGGCCGCTTTATGGTCGTGGCGCGGGCGGCGAACGGCGACGAGGCGGTCGAGCTCGCCGGCGAGGTGCATCCCGATCTCGTCCTGATGGACATCGTGATGCCGGCGTGCGACGGGATCGAGGCGACGCGGCTGATCCACGAGCTCGACGCCCGGCAGCACGTGGTCATCTACACCGGCTCGGACGAGTTCGCCGACGTCGTCAAGGCCGAGGCCGCCGGCGCCGTCGGCTACCTGAGCAAGGAGGCGCTCACCTCACCGGATCTCGCGGACGCGCTCTCGGTGCTGCACGAAAACCACGAGCGCTCGCTGCCCGATCCCGAGTAGCGGCCCGCGGAGCATCGAGGCCCGGCAACCGGGGTAGGCTCGTTGCGATGAGCAGGCAGGACCACGACGCTCACGCGCACGCGGGGCACTCGCACGTCGTCGGCCCCGACACCGACGCGCGCCGCCTCGGGATCGGCCTCGCGCTGATCGTCGCGTTCATGGTCGGCGAGGTGATCGCCGGCATCCTCGCCGACTCACTCGCGCTGCTCTCGGACGCTGCGCACATGCTCACGGATGCCGGAGCGCTGCTGCTCTCGCTGATCGTGCTCCGGCTCGTCCGCCGGCCCGCAGCAGGGAACCTGACCTACGGGCTCCGCCGCTCGGAGGTGCTCTCGGCTCAGGCAAACGGCGCAACGCTGCTCGTCCTTGCCTGCCTGATCGTCTACGGCGGTATCCAGCGGCTGATCACGCCCCAGTCGCCGGACGGGCTCGTGATCGTGATCGTCTCGATCGCCGGCGTTGCCGTGACCGGCCTCGTCACACAGCAACTCGCGAAGGCAAACCGCGAGTCGATGAACATCGAGGGCTCGTTCCAGCACATCCTCACGGACTTCGTCGCCTTCGCACTCACCGGCCTCGCGGGCGTCCTCATCATCGCGACCGGCTTCGACCGCGCCGACCCGATCGCGGCGCTGTGCGTCGCCGGGTTCATGCTGCGCGCGGCGATCGGGCTGCTGCGCGCCTCCGGCCGGGTGCTGCTCGAGATCGCGCCGGCCAACCTCGACGTGGACGAGGTCGGCTCCGCGATGGCCCGCCATCCGCACGTGACCGAGGTGCACGACCTGCACGTCTGGGAGATCGGCAGCGGCTTCCCGGCTCTCTCGGCGCACGTGCTCGTCGAGCCCGACGCCGACTGTCACGGCCTGCGTCGCGAGCTCGAGATCCTGCTCGTCGGAGCGGTTCGGGCTCGACCACACGACGCTCCAGGTCGACCACGCACAGCCGGACGGACTGCTCCAGATCCGGCAGGCTGAGGTACCGGATCGCCACTGACGAGGCGCCGCTAGGGTAGGCCGCGTGACGCGCAAGATCCTCCAGGGGACGCTTGCGCTGACGCCGATCGCGCTCCTCGCGCACTACGTCTTCCACGTCAGCGACACGATGACGTTCGTGCTCGCGGCGCTCGCGCTGATGCCGCTCGCGTGGTTGATCGGCGAGGCGACCGAGCACGTCGCCGAGCACACCGGCCCCGGGATCGGCGGCTTCTTCAACGCGAGCTTCGGCAACGCGCCGGAGCTGATCATCGCGCTGCTCGCGGTCGCGAACGGGCTGCCCGACGGTCGTCCGCGGCTCGATCATCGGCTCGGTCGTCTCGAACCTGCTGCTCGTACTCGGGCTGACGATGCTCGCGGGCGGCCGCGGCGCGGTCGACCGTCGTTCGCTCTTCCTGCAGCTTTCGATCGTGATGGCCGCGACGATCGGATTTCTCATCCCGTCGCTGCCGGGCTGGCACGGCAACCCCGACCGGCACAGCCTCTACCTCGTGACGCTCCCCGTCGCCGTCGCGATCATCTCGCTCTACATCGCGATCACGGTCTACAACCTTCGGCGGCACCACGCGGAGCACGTCACAGCCCCGTCCGAGACCGCGTGGAGCATGCGGACGGCGCTTGTCGTGCTCGGAATCGCGACGGTCGCGACGGCGCTCGTCTCGGAGATGCTCGTCGGCTCGCTCGAGGCGTTCGGGGAGGCGGCCGGCATGTCCGACTTCTTCGTCGCGATCGTGATCGTCGCGATCGTCGGCAACGCCGCCGAGCACGGCGGCGCGATCGTGGTCGCGCGGCGCGGCAAGACGAAGCTCGCAACCGAGATCGCCGTCTCGTCGGCAGCCCAGGTGGCGGTCTTCGTCGCCCCGGCAGCGGCGCTCTTCTCGTTCATCGTCGGCCGCGGGCTGCCGCTCACGTTCCGCCCGGTGGAGCTGGCCGCGATGGCCGGCGCGACGATCCTCGTCGGCCTGCGTCGTGCTCGACGGGCGCTCGATGCGCTGGAAGGGCGTCTTGCTCCTCGGCGTGTACGCCGCCGCCGTCGGCGCCTTCTGGATGGCCGGCGACCGCTGACGCAGGCCGGCCGGTGACAGGGGAGGGGCGGCCCGCGCGCCCCTCCCCACCGACCCCCCTTACGTCGCCATCTGAAGCGGCGCGCGCACGGCGCCGCCGGGGAACTCGGTCGAGTGGATGTTCGCGTAGAACCCACCCGGGTTCGCGATGATCTCGCGCAGCAGCGCCCGCGTCGACCGTCACGCAGGCCGACGACGTCCCGGTCGCGGACGGATTCGGTGAACGGGATGATGACCGGTCCCGCGATGGTCGAGTCGCCGCGGTGGATGTGCGCCCCGGTGGCCGGCAGGAGGATGTTCGTGGCCGCAGCGTGTAGCAGAGCTGGCTCTTGTCGGGGTTGAGCAGGAAGTTCCCGATCCCGGCGCCGTCCGAGTCGCCGGCGTTCGGCTTTTCGTTGACGCCGAGCATCGGCGCGGTGAGGATCGGGATTGTCGTCGGCCGCTGCAGCTGGCCGCGGATTGCGCCGTTCGCGAAGTCCGCGTTGTGCACGTTGACGTAGTAGCTCGTCTTGTTCGTGAGGATGTCGTTGACGATCACGCGCGGGGCGGCGACGCAGCCGCTCGAGGTCCCCGCCGAGCCGGGCGTCGCGAGCGCGACGTAGACGGGACCGCTCCCGTCGGCGGCGCCCTTGTGGATGTGGGCCGCGGTCGCCGCAGCGATGTTCTGCGCGGCAAGCGTGAAGCAGACCTGGCCCTGTCCCTTCCGGAGATGGAAGGTCGCCGCGCCCTTGCCGTCCGGGTCACCCAGGTCGGGCTGTTCGGCGACGCCGACCATGTTCACGCTCGATTCCGACGCCGCCCGCGCTCGCCGTCAGCAGCGTCTTCGGGCACGTCCGGGCGCCGGGATGATGTCCTCCGGCTTGGCGGTGTACGTCTTCAGCGTGGCGGCACTCCTGACGACGATCCGCTGGTAGGGATTCGTCTTCGAGTTGACCTTGTGACAGACCGTCGTCTTCGCGAACGACGAGTGGTGCGACGCTTGCGCCGCCCCGAACGATCCGACGACGAACAGCGGCACGACGAACAGCAGCACCTTGCGCATTCGTTCCCTCCTTGGCATTGGCCTTGCCCTTTGGAGGTGTCTACGGCCCTGGACGCAGAAGCGGTTTGACCCGTCCGAGCGCTCGTTCCTTCGATAGTCGTCGGCTCCATGGAGTGCTTCGGCGCGGCCGAAGCACGCGGCGCTGCGTCAGGCGATCGGCCCCACGCCAGCCCCGGGCGGATCGAGGATCAGGTCGGCGACGAGCGCCGTCCAGCCGGTCTGGTGCGTCGCGCCGAGGCCCGCGCCGTTGTCGCCGTGGAAGTACTCGTTGAAGGTCAGGTTGTCGTTCCAGGCCGGGTCGGTCTGGAGCTTCTCGGTGTCGCCGTAGAGCGGGCGGCGCCCGTCGGCGCCCCGCAGCCAGATCGCGACGATCCGGTCCGAGAGGTCCTGCGCGATCTCACCGAACGTGCGCTCCTGGCCTGAGCCCGTCGGGTACTCGATCTTGAAGTCGTCGCCGAAGAAGCGCTGGTAGATGACGAACTGGCGAATCGCGATGTAGTTGACCGGCATCCAGATCGGGCCGCGCCAGTTCGAGTTGCCGCCGAACATGGACGTGGTCGACTCGGCCGGCTGGTAGTCGATCCAGGCGCCCTCGACGCCTTCGAGCGTGTACGGGTTGTTCTCGTAGCGCTTCGAGACGGCGCGGAGCCCGTGCGGCGAGAGGAACGCCTTCTCGTCGAAGAACTCCTTGAACGTGTGCCGGAGGTCCTCGGGGTCGATCACCGAGAGGAGCACCGTCCGCTCGTCGCCGAGCTCCCGCACACGGCCGACCATGGTGCCGCCGGTCTCGGCCCAGCTGTCGCGCAGGCGCGCGAACCGCTTGCCGAGCTTGCTCGCCGCCTCGACCGCTCTCCCCGGCAGGCCCACGGCCGGGAGCACCGGGATCAGGCCCGAGATCGTCTGCACCCTCACCTGGGTCGACTCGCCCGACGGGTACACGAGCCGGTCGTAGAAGAACCCGTCCTCGGCGTCGTAGAGGCCCTGCCGGTCGAGCGCCCGGGCGATGAGCACGAACTGCTCGAGGAACTTGATCACCATGTCCAGGTAGACGTCGTTCTCCTCGGCGAGCACGATCGCGATCACGAGCATCGAGAGCGCGTAGTAGGCCATCCACGCCGTGCCGTCCGCCTGCTCGAGCGTGACGCCCTCCGGGAGGTTCGAGCGGTCGATCGGGCTGATGTTGTCGAGCCCGAGGAAGCCGCCGCTGAAGACGTTGTTGCCGTCGGCGTCCTCGCGGTTGAGCCACCAGGTGAAGTTGATCAGCAGCTTCTGGAAGACGCGCTCGAGGAACTCGCGGTCCCGGTCGCCGTCGATCCGGAACACGCGCAGCGCGGCCAGCACGTGCACCGGCGGGTTGACGTCGTCGAAGTTCCACTCGTAGGCCGGCAGCGCGCCGTTCGGGTGCTGGAACCACTCGCGGAGCAGCACGACGACCTGGTACTTCGCAAACGCGGGATCGAGATGAGCCCAGGGGATGCAGTGGAAGCCGAGATCCCAGGCCGCGAACCACGGGTACTCCCACGGGTCCGGCATCGCAAGCACGTCGAAGGCGTCGAGGTGCCGCCAGTCCTTGTTCCGGCCGCGCCGGTGGCCCTCGGGCGGCGGCGGCTCGCCCGGGTCGCCGTCCAGCCAGCGACGCACGTTGTACGGATAGATCTGCTTGCTCCAGATGAGCCCGGCGCACGACTGGCGCAGGATCTGCATCAGATCGGGCGCGGTGCCGGCCGGCGCGAGCGCCGCGTAGAACTCGTCGGCGTCGGCCTCGCGGGCGGCGACCACTTTGTCGAACGCGGCGCCCGCCCACGTGCTCCTCCTCTTCGCGGCGGGCCGGTGCAGCCGCAGCCGCAGCTCGGCCTTGCCGCCGGCCGGCACCGTCACGCGGTAGCGGAGCGCCGCCTTGGTGCCGAAGCCGTCCGGGTTGACCGTGTCCGCGCCCGAGACGACGTGGTCGTTGATGCCGTCCTTCGGATACGGGGTCGTTGCGTCCGACTCGAAGATGCGCGGAGCGTTCGTCTCGTTCTCGCAGAAGAGCGCCTCGGGCAGCGAGCCGTCGGGGCCGGGCGCCGCCTCGAGCCGGTAGCCGGCGAGCGCGTGGTCGGAGACGACGAGCGCGGAGCCGTCGCCGTCGATCCGAGGCCGCGTGCACCTCGTCGCCCCACGACCACGTGTTCCGGAACCAGAGCGTCGGCAGCACGTCGATCGTCGCCTCGTCGGCGGCGTGGTTCTCGACGACGATCCGCGCCAGCACCTCGGTCGGCGAGGCCTTCGCGTACGTGACGTCGACCGACCAGTAGCGGTCGTCGTCGAAGGCGCCGGTGTCGAGCAGCTCGAGCTCGGGATCGTGCAGTCCGCGGCCGTGATGGACGAGCTCCTCGTACGGGAACGCGACCTGCGGATAGTGGTAGCGCCAGTGCAGCAGCGCGTGGCTCGGCAGCCCCTCGAGGTACCACCAGTACTCCTTGACGTCCTCGCCGTGGTTGCCCTGCGGCCCGGTGAGGCCGAACATGCGCTCCTTGAGGATCGCGTCCTTGCCGTTCCAGAGGGCGAGCGCGAGGCAGAGCTCGTGCCGGATGTCCGAGATCCCGGCCATGCCGTCCTCGTTCCAGCGGTAGGCGCGGGAGCGCGCGTGGTCGTGCGGGAAGTAGTCCCAGGCATCGCCGCTCTCGGAGTAGTCCTCGCGGACGGTGCCCCAGGCGCGCTCGCTCAGGTACGGGCCCCACTCGTACCACGGGTTCGCGGAGAAGAGGTCGTCCTCGGCGCGGCCGGTCGCCTCGGCGAGGCGTGCATGCTCGGCTGTCGGGGGGCTGTCGGCGGCTTTCGGCATTGGGTCAGTCCTCCGGGGAATCGAGTCGGGTCAGAGAGAAGAGGTTCCAGGCCCACGGATCGAGCGCGACGTAGAGCCCGTCGCGAAGGTCGTCCCCGCTCCGCTGGTAGCTCTCGCCGCCGGATGCGTCGTCGAGTTGCCACGACTGCCCGCGTAGGTCGTCCCAGGGCAGCGAGACGTGGCCCGACGCGGGCGCGTCGCCGAGGTTCACGACCACGAGCTTGCAGGGCTCGCCGCGCCAGCCCCAGACGACGAGGTTCTGCCAGGCGTCGTTCCCGGGCCAACCGCTGCGCTCCCCGAGCTGCCACTCCCCTTCGCGGAAGACACGCTCGCGAAGCCCGGTCAGCAGCCGGCAGTAGAACTCCTTCAGCTCGAGGTCGGGCGGCTCGTCGGGCCGGCGGGCGAGGAAGACCGGCAGCTGCACTGTCCGCCCCTCGATCTGCCCCTCGTGAACGAGCCGGGCGCCGGTCTGGGTCAGCGTGGTCACCGCAGCGGCACGCGCCTTCTCCCGCGGAAATGTCGCGGCCGCGCGCGGCTCGTCGTGGTTCTCGATGAAGCGGACGAGCCGCTGCTGGTAGGCGGTCTCGGCCGTCAGATGCCCGTGCACCTGCGTCGGCGCCCTCGTGGACGAGACGGTCGTAGAGCCGTTTGTCGTAGCAGTAGTCGAAACCTTGTTGCTGGAGCGCCCACTCGAGGTCCCAGTAGGCCTCGGCGATGAAGACGAACCCGGGATGCGCCGCCTTGACCGCCGGGATCACCGTCGGCCAGTAGTCGTCGGTCGGCCGCGGACCGCCACGCTCGCCCCACGTCCGCTCGAAGGTGTCGTTCATCATCAGCATCGCCATGTCGCAGCGCACGCCGTCGCACTGAGCGGCGATCGAGCCGAGCGTCTGGATCACGGCGGCGCGCAGGTCGGGCGAGAACGCGTTCAGCTGCACGACGTCCGGCCAGGCGGGGAAGTACGGGTCGCGGCCGTTCGCGAGCACTCCGCCGCCCACTCTGACGAACGAGGCCGGGTCGCGCTCGAGGTCGTCCTCGCTGCCGCGGACGAAGTACTCGGGGTGCATCTCCGTCCACGGATGATCGGGCGCGACGTGGTTCGGCACGAAGTCGAGGATCAGTCCGACCCCGCGCTCCGCGAGCGCGGCGCGCGCTGCTGCGAGGCCGTCCGGCCCGCCCAGGTGCGCGTCGACCGTGTAACCGCGAATGCAGTACGGCGACCCGACGACGTCCTCCGTGCGAAAGTCGGGCAGCGCGCGCCGGAAGCTCTCGATCAGGCCTTCGTTCTCGAGCGCGATCGCGATCCCCGCCGGGCTGCGCTCCCAGACGCCCATCAGCCAGACGGCGTCGAAGCCGAGCACTGCGATCCTGTCCCACTCGTGCCCGGGAACGCCGCGCAAGGTCGATCGTCGCGCCCTCCGTGCGGCTCAGCTCGTCGAGCCAGACCCAGGTGTTGAGCTCGTAGATGAACGGGTGTTCGACCACCGCCCGGCAGCATCTCACGAACGCGAGCGATGGAGCGCGCCGGCGATGGTTGCGATACCGAATAGAAGCCACATCACCACCACTCGTTTTCCTTTCGGCAGGGGGCTACTCGACTGCGTTCGCCGGCCGTCGACCCTCGAGCAGGACAGCGCGCAGGGCATCGACGGCGAGCATGCCCATCGCCTCGCGCGTGTCTCTCGTCGCGCTGCCGAGGTGCGGCGCGAGGACGACGTTCTCCATCCCGAGGAGCTCGACCGGCACCTCCGGCTCGTGCTCGAAGACGTCGAGCGCCGCTCCCGCGAGACGGCCCTGCTGGAGGGCCTCGACGAGCGCACGCTCGTCCACAACCGCGCCGCGAGCCGTGTTCACGAGCACCGCGGTCGGCCTCATCGCGGCGAGTGCGGCGTCGTCGATGAGGTGGCGCGTGGCTTCGGTGAGCGGGCAGTGGAGGCTGACGACGTCCGCTTCGCCGAGCAGCGGATCGAGCGGATCGCCGCGGCCGGCGAAGAGCGTCGTCGCACCGAAAGCCTCGGCGAGGCGGGCGGTCTCACGGCCGATGCGGCCCGGCCCGATCACTCCGAAGCGCTTCCCTTCGAGGCTCTGGCCGAGCATGAACTCGAGCGAGAACCCCCAGGGCTTGCGGGCGCGGATCATCCGGTCGCCCTCGGTCACACGGCGGAGCAGTGACAGCGTGAGGGTGATCGCGAGCTCGGCCGTCGCGCGTGTGAGCACGTCAGGCGTGTTCGCCACGACGACCCCGCGAGCACGCGCCGCGACCAGGTCGATGTTGTTCACGCCGACCCCGAAGTTCGCGACCACCCTGAGCCCGGGGCCCGCCCGCTCGAGATAGTCGTCGTCGACGGTCGTCGTGAGGAGGGCGAGGATCCCGTCGGCGCGCGCGGGTTCACCGATCAGCTCGAAGTGCTCGCGCAGCGCGGCTTCGATCGCAGCCGGCACCGGTCCGGTGACATGGACGAGGGGGAGCGCCATTGCTCGATCTTCTCCGAAACGGCGGCGCCCGCGTCGAGACTCACCTGCACTGCCACCGCGATCTTGGCCCACGGCATGTTGGTCAAGAGGTGCGCGGGCTCGATGACGGTCGGAGGCCCGTCCCCGGCTCGGCACGGGTTCTCGGCGCCGCCGTCCAGCCGCCCCCGTACGGTTCGGACCCGTGTTGCGGGGACCCGTCAACGCCGTGCCGATCGGTGTACTCGTCGTGGCGGTCGTCGGCCTCACGGTGGGCGCGGTGGTGCTGACGGTATGGCTCGTTCGGCGCTACGTGCCGATGACGCGCGACGGGTTCGACGCCGAGGTCTCCTCGCAGATGCTCGGGGTGGTGGCGTCGCTCTTCGGTCTGCTGCTGGCCTTCGTCGTCGTGATCGAGTTCCAGAACTTCAGTGACGCCCAGGACAACGTGATGCAGGAGGCGGACGCGCTCGCGTCGATCGTGCGCGACACGAGGGCACTGCCTCCCGCCGACGCCAATCGTGTGGCCGCGGCGGTGGGCCTGTACGTAAGGGCGGTCGTTGACGACGAGTTCCGGCGGCAGCGCGACGGAGGCGAGAGCGTCCGCGCCGCCGAGGCGCTGGCAGGCATCTTCGCGACGATGCAGACCATCGAGCCGCGGACCCGCCGGGCGATCGCGTTCTACGACGACTCGGTCCGGCAGCTGAACGTCGCGCTGGACACCCGCAGGAACCGTCTCGCCGATACCGGAGGGGCGCTCTCGCCGATCATCGCGGCGCTGGTCCTCGTCGGCTCATTCGTGATCCTCGGCTACGCCGCCCTCGTTGGATCGCGCAGCTTTTGGTTCCACGCGATCGGTGCGGGCGCGATCGCACTCGTCGTCGGCTTCTCGCTCGTCGTGCTGCTCAACCTCAGCTATCCATTCTCGGGCGACCTCGCGATCGACTCGGACCCGTTCAGGACTGGTGTCCTGGCCCAGTTCTTCGAGTCGAAGTAGCGACCACGCCGCACGATTCGGTCGGGCGTCAGCCGCCTGCACGCCTGAGTCGTACGACGGCCTCGAGCCCGCTCGCGTTTTGACGCAGCTCGACCTCGCCGCCGTCCGCCTCGACGAGCCGGCGGACGATCGCGAGGCCGAGGCCCGAGCCCACACCGGGGCGGCCGCGCCAGAAGCGGTCGAACGCCCGCTCGCGCTGCTCGGGCGAGAGCCCGGGCCCCTCGTCGATGCACGCGCAGCTCGCTGCCCACCGCGGAGACGGTCACCGTGCCCCGCGGGGGCGAGGCTTCGAGCGCGTTCTCGATCAGGTTGTCGAGCACCTGGCGCAGCCCCTCCTGCGACGCGCGCACGGTCCCACCGTCGCTCCGACTCGCCGACGAGCCGAACACCGAGGTCGTCGGCCCGCGCCTCCCATGCAGCGACGCGCTCCTCGCCCAGCTCGCGAAGGTCGACCTCGCCGGCGGGCGCGGCGCGTGCGTCCGCACGCGCGAGCACGAGCAGGGCCTCGACGAGCCGCGTGAGGCGCTCGACCTCGGCGAGCGCGCCCTCGAGGTCCGCGCGTCCAGGTTCCGCGAGATCGCGCTCGAGGTTCTCGAGGCGCAGCCGCAGCGCCGTCAGCGGCGTCCGCAGCTGGTGCGACGCGTCGGCGACGAACTCGTCCTGCGAGCGAAGCAGCAGCTCGAGCCGGCCCGACGGTCTCGTTGAAGACCGCGCGCGAGCGATCGCACCTCGGGCGGCCCCTCGTCCTCGGGCGCCCGCGCGGCGAGGTCGCCGTCGCCGACCGCGGCGGCCGCCTGCTCGAGGTCGCGGAGCGGTCGGATCACGAACGCCGCGAGCCGCACGCCGACGAGCGCGGCGAGCGCGAGCACGATCGCCGCGATCGCGAGCAGGATCAGCCAGTAGCGCCGGATCCGCGCATCGACGGTCGAGGTCGGATAGGTGATCCGCACGGCGCCGTCGACGACACCGCCGGCGGCGACCGGGACGGCGACGTAGAGGAGATCCGTGTTCAGCGTTGCGGAGTGGCGCACGCCCTGGGCGACGCTGGCCGCGCAGCGCGGCGGCGATCTCGGGTCGCGAGGCGTAGCGTCTCGCGGCCGGCTGCCAGCCGAGCTCGTGTCGACGAGGGCGATCCCGTCGCGTCCGACGACGACGACGCGGCCGCCGGTCTTCGCGCTGTAGCGCGAGGCGATCGATGCGACGGCGCGAGCTGCGCCGCCGATCGGGCTGCCCACTGCCGTCTGCGCGATCGAGGCGAGGTTCGTCGCGTCGTGCTCGACCTTGGCCTCGAGGTCGCGGCGCTCGGTGCGGCTGTTCTGGATCCCGAGCGGCACCTCGAGCGCGAGCAGCACGAAGAGCGTGAGCCCGAGGTAGCCGAGCGAGCAGCCTGCGGGTCACGCCGCGCGGAGCCGGAAGCCGACGCCGCGCACCGTCTCGATCCAGCCGGGGTCGCCGAGCTTGCGCCGCAGCGCGGCGACGTGGACGTCGATCGTCTTCGACGACCCGCACCAGGTCGTCTGCCAGACCTCCTCGAGCAGCCGGCGGCGGCTGACCGCCGCGCCCGGGTCGCGGGCGAGCGCCGCGAGCAGGTCGAACTCCTTCGGCGTCAGCTCGACCTCGGCGCCGTCGAGGAACGCGCGGCGCGTGCGCTCGTCCATCTCGAGCGCGCCGACACGAAGCGGATCGACGGCATGCGCTCTGCTCGTCCGTGCGCCTCGTGACGGCGCGGATGCGCGCGATCAGCTCGCGCAGGCCGAACGGCTTGACGACGTAGTCGTCCGCACCGAGCTCGAGCCCGACCACGCGGTCGGCCTCCTCGCCGCGCGCGGTGACGACGATGATCGGCACCTGCGAGCGCGTCGCGCAGGCGCCGGCAGACGTCGAGCCCGTCGATGTCCGGAAGGCGCAGGTCGAGCAGGACGATGTCGGGCTCGGCCGCCGCGAGCGCCTCGGCCGCCGGTGGCGACGCGCGCGACGTCGAAGCCCTCGCGGCGCAGCCCCTCGGCGAGCGGCACGGCGATCGCGTCCTCGTCCTCGACGATCAGCACTCGCATCGCTCACATCGTCGCTGGCAGACCCGGGGTCGGCATCCGGACTTTGCCGAATCTTTGCGATCCGCCAGCGAAAGCCTGGCGATCCGCTCGACCCGGCCCTTACCGCAGCGGGCGTACGTTCGGAGACATCGATCCAGAGGAGGTCTTCGACGATGAAACCGACCCACGCACTCCTGATCGCAGCCGTCCTCGCCGTCGCGGCCGTCCTCGGCTTCGCGGCCGTAACGAGGACGTCGACGCTCGGCGCGTCCGCGAAGCACGCATCCGCGGCGACGCTCACCGCGCGGGCACACAAGCTCGACGCGTTCGAGGCCTCGCTGCAGAAGGCGCTGAAGCGCAAGCCGCCCGCGCTGCCGAAGGCGCCGGCAGCCGGCGCGGCGACGGCGGTGGGACGGCGCCGCGGGTGATCTACCACCGGCCGCCTCCGATCGTGATCCACAAGCACACCCACCACGGCGACGACGGCTACGAGTCCGAAGGCGGCCAGGGTGGCGGCGAGCGCGATGACTAGTCACGTCGGGCGCCTCTACGCGCTCGCGCTCGCGCTCGTCGTCTTCTTCGTCGCTCTGGGCGGGGATCGCGGCGCAGCCGTGGGCGACGGCCGCCGCCCGACCCGAGAGTCGCCGCGCTCGCCGCCCGCGAGCAGCAGCTCCGCCACGACAGCCTGCTCGTGAAGAAGGTCGTCGCGCGCCGCTGGGCCGTCTACCGCGCTGCAGCTCGCGCGGCGGAAGACCGCGATCGCGACCGCCCGCCGGCAGCAGCTCGCCGCAGCCGCGACCACGACCGCGGCCGTCCGGATCGTCAACCTGCCGCCGCTGACGATCACGAGGACCTCGTGATGGAGACGGCGCAGCTTCCACGCGATGGGCACCGAGATCGAGCTCTTCGTCGACGCGAACGGACGCCGGCCGCGAGCTCGACGCGGCCGAGGCCGAGTTCCACCGGCTCGAGGACGTCCTCTCGCGCTTCCGCGAGAGCTCGGAGCTCTCGCGCCTGAACCGCGACGGCTCGCTCGACGCGTCGCCCGACCTGGCCCGCGTCGTCGAGCTCGCACTCGAGGCCCGCGAGCGGACGGGCGGGCGCTTCGACCCGACCGTCCACGACGCCGTCGTCTCGGCCGGCTACGACCGCTCGTTCGAGCTCGTGCCGGCCGATGCCGGCGGAGCGCCGCGCGCCGCCCGCTGCGGCGGCGGCGTCCGCCTGAGCGGCACGCGGATCGAGCTCGAGCCGGGCGTCCGCCTCGACCTCGGCGGGATCGGCAAGGGCTACGCGGCCGACCGCGCGGCCGAGCTGCTCGCGCTCGCCGGCCCGTGCCTCGTCAACGCCGGCGGCGACGTCGCGATCCGCGGCGGCTCGTGGCCGGTCGGCGTCGACGGCGCTGTCACGCTCGAGCTCTCCGACGGCGCGCTCGCCACCTCGGGCCGCGACCGCCGCCGCTGGCGCCGCGCCGGGCGCGAGCTCCACCACCTGATCGACCCTGCGACCGGCCTGCCGGCCGAGACCGACCTGCTCCGCGTGACGGCCGTCGGCTCCGACGCAGTCGAGGCCGAGGTGCTCGCGAAGTGGCTCTTCCTCGCCGGCGAGGCCGAGGCCGCTCGCGAGCGGCATTCCCTGCGTGCTCGTGACCGAGGACGGACGCGTGCTCCTCGGAGGTGGCCTCGCATGAGAGGACCCGACCTTCTGGATCCTCGCGCGGGCGAGCGGGCTGACCGCGTACGTGCTGCTCACGGTGAGCATGCTCGCCGGGACTCGTCGTCAAGTCGCGGCCGTTCGGCCGCGCGGTGAAGGCCGGCTCCGTCGTGGACGTGCACCGGTTCCTCGACGCTGCTCGCGCTCGGCGCGGTCGCGATCCATGCCGCCGCGCTCGTGCTCGACTCGACGGTGCACATCGGTCTCGGCGGCGCTGCTCGTCCCGGGCCTCTCGCCGTACCGCCCGCTCTGGACGGGCCTCGGCGTCGTCGCGCTCGACCTCGCGCGTGCTGATCTCGTCTCGTTCCCGCTCCGCAAGCGCATCGGCATGCGCGCCTGGCGGCAGCTGCACTGGGCGACCTACGCGCGTCTTCGCGCTCGCCACCGCCCACGGCCTGATGGCCGGAACGGACTCGTCGCGGCCGTGGGCCTTCGACCTCTACCTCGGGGCGGTCGGGGCCGTCGCGTTCGCCACCGCGTGGCGCGCTCTCGTCCGCCCCACCCCGCCCTCGACGCACTCCGACCGAAAGGAGCTCATGATGGCCCGGATCGTGATCGACCGCTCGCTCTGCAGCGGCTTCGGCTCCTGCGCCGAGCTCGCGCCCCACCTGTTCCAGCTCGACCGCGAGGGCTTCGCCGCCCTCCGCGTCGGCACCACCGACGACCAGGCCGCGCACGACGCGGCGGCCTCGTGCCCGATGGGCGCGATCACCGTGATCGAGGAGAAGGCGGCATGACCCGAACCGTCCTGATCGTGGGTGCCGGTCTCGCCGGCTCACGCTGCGCCGAGACGCTTCGCGCGGGCGGCTACGGCGGCCGCGTGATCCTCGTCGGCGCGGAGCGGACGCCGCCCTACGAGCGACCGGCGCTCTCGAAGGAGTTCCTGTCCGGCACGCGCGAGCGCGTGGAGCTCCGCCCGCCCGAGCACTGGCAGGACCGGGGGATCGAGCTCGAGCTCGGCACGCGCATCGTCGAGCTCGGCGAGGGCACCGCCACGACCGCCGCCGGCGCAGTCCACCGCTGGGACGCGCTCGTGCTCGCGACCGGCGCCCGCGCGCGCCGCCTCCCCAGTCGCACCCATGTGCTCCGGACGCTCGACGACGCTGTCCGTCTGCGTCGCGCGCTGCGCCCGGGCCGGCGGCTGACGATTGTCGGCAGCGGCTTCGTCGGCGCCGAGGTCGCCTCGACCGCGCTCTCGCTCGGCGTCGCCGTGACGATGTACGAGCTCGCGTCGGTGCCGTTCGAGTCCACACTCGGTGTCGAGGTTGGACGGCTGCTTGCCGATCGCTACCGCGAGCACGGCGTCGACCTCAGGCTCGGCACCGCGGCGACCGACCTCGACCGCGGACTCGTGCTCGCGGCCGTCGGCGCCGAGCCGGCGGACGAGCTCGTTCCCGGCGTCGCGACGGACGCGTTCGGCCGCACGGCGATCCCCAACGTCTACGCATGCGGCGACGTGGCCCTCTCGTGGCGGCCGTCGCTCGGCCGCCACGCCCGAATCGAGCACTGGACGAACGCCGCCGGCCAGGGTGCCACGGTCGCGCGGTCGATCCTCGGCGACCCGAAGCCGTTCGACGACCTTCCGTACGTCTGGTCGGACCAGTTCGGGCTGCGGCTCCAGCTCGTCGGCCTGCCCGAGCCGGGCGACCGCGTCGAGCTCGAGGGCGATCCCGCGTCGTTCGAGGCGCGCTACCTCGCACCGGACGGGGGCCTTCGCGCGGCCCTGCTCGCGAACCGTCCGCAGGAGGCGGCGACGCTGCGGCGCGAGTTACGGTTGGCCGCATGAGCCGGCTCGTAACGATCGCGCTGGTGCTCGCCGCCGCCGCCGCCGCGGTGATGCTGAACGTCGTCCTGCTGAACCGCGCATCCTCGAGCAGCGACCAGGTCGGCAAGCTGGCGCCGACCGCCAGCCTGCCGGCGCTGACGAACCTCCAACCAGCGGCACCCGGTGTGATCCGGCCGTCGACGGGCCCGATCGAGGGCGAAGGGCGGGACGACTAGAAGAACTCTGGGCTGATCCTGGGCGACACCTGTGGCGGGCTGGCACGGGGGTGACTTTCGGCGTCGGGGCCGGCGCTCGTGATTGACACCGCGCGGGCGAGGTGAGAGCCTGGCCGGGCCCGGACAAGGTTCCGTTGAAGGGAGTGACGATGAACCGTGTGCTCAAGGTCTTCGTGTCGGGAGCCGAACAGGACCCGCTCGCCGATCAGTACCACGTCGTCGAACGCTACGACGGGTTCGTGCTCGTCGAGGTGCCTGAGGCGGCGGCGCGGAAGCTCGCGCGCGAGTTCGTGGTCGAGGACGTGAGCGAGCTCTATGCGATTCCCGTCGCGGCGGGCGTGGTCGACACCTCCGTCCCCCGGGTCGACTCCACCGGCACGACGCGCGCGCATCCTGCGTACCCCCGGAGAGCCGCCCTCGCGCCAGGCCCGCATCACTACCTCGTCCAGTTCATCGGGCCGATCAAGGACTCGTGGCTGAGAGGGGTCAAGCGCGCGGGAGGCGAGCCGCGCGAGTTGTACGCGAACTTCACTTACGTCGTTCGCGCCGACGAGGCCGCGCTCGCGAAGATCGTCGCGCTCCCGTACGTGCGCTGGGCGGGCCACCTCTCGCACGAGGATCGCATCTCCTCGTCGCTACGCTCGAGCCTCGGCGGGGAGACTCCGTCCACCCTCCCGCGCACGCGGCTCATGCCCGACGTCTACACCGTCGAGTTCTTCGGACCGGGCGAGGCCGAGAAGGCCGTCCGGGAGGTGAAGAAGCTCGGCCTGAAGATCCTGCACCGCGAACCCGCCGCGCAGCTCCTCGTCGTCGAGACCGGAGGGACCACGGCGGAGCGCCGTAAGCAGCTCAAGGCGCTCTCGGCTGTCCACGGCGTGCGGAAGATCCGCGAGCGCGCGGTGAGCAGACCGAGCAACGACGTCGCAGCCGGGATCATGGGCACAGCGACGGCGATGGGCAGTCCGGGCCTCGGGCTGAGCGGCAAGGGCGAGACGATCGCCATCTGCGACACCGGCATCGACAGTGGGAACCCGAACGCGCTCCATCCGGACTTCGCAGGCCGCCTCGCGTACGTCAAGAGCTACCCGATCACGCCCGACTTCGCGCCGTTCGTGAAGAACCCGGGCGGCAACGACGGCCCCGCCGACCTCGACAGCGGGCACGGGACACACGTCGCCGGCTCGGTCCTCGGCAGCGGCGCCGCGTCGGCGCTGCTTCCGGGCCAGACCGCTCGCATTCGCGGGCTCGCCTACAACGCCCAACTCGTGTTCCAGGCAGTCGAGCAGGAGCTGAACTGGAAGGACCCCGCGAATCTTCCGGAGTACGGGCGCTACCTGCTCGCCGGCATCCCGCCGGATCTGAAGACCCTCTTCGGCGACGCGTATGCGAAGGGCGCGCGCATCCACTCGAACTCATGGGGCGGCGGCGACCCTGGCTCCTACGACGAGCAGTGCCGTCAGCTCGACCAGTTCGTCTGGGAGCACAAGACCTTCTGCATCGTCGTCGCGGCCGGGAACGACGGTACGGACTTCGACGGCGACGGCCGCATCAACCCGATGAGCGTCACCTCACCCGGAACGGCCAAGAACTGCATCACGGTCGGTGCCTGCGAGAACAAGCGCCCTGCCTTCAGCAGCGAGACGTACGGCAAGTGGTGGCCGGGGGACTACCCGGTGGCGCCTGTCAGGACGGATCCGATGGCAAACGACCCGAACCAGGTGGTCGCCTTCAGCAGCCGCGGCCCGACGAAGCAGAACCGGGTCAAGCCCGAGATCGTCGCGCCCGGCACGTTCATCCTCTCGACCCGGTCGACGATGATCGCCCCGAACAACTCGGCCTGGGCCGCGTTCCCGCCCAGCAGGCTCTACTTCTACATGGGCGGAACGAGCATGGCGACGCCGCTCGTCGCGGGAGCAGTCGCGCTGGTGCGCGAGTACCTGCGTAAGAAGGGGATCAGCAGCCCGACCGCGGCGCTGCTCAAGGCGGCGCTGATCGCCGGCGCGACGCGGCTGCCCAACTACGCCGCGACCAGCGCGGTCGTCGACAACCACCAGGGGTACGGGCGACTCAACCTCGACGGGGTGCTGAGCCCGCGGGCGCCGGCGAAGGCGCAGTTCACCGAGGTCAAGCCGGGTCTGAAGACCGGCGAGGTCAAGTCGCGCAGCCTCACCGTGAAGTCGAACGGCGCGCCTCTCCGCATCGCGCTCGCCTACACGGACGCGCCCGGACCGTCGCTCGTCAACAACCTCAACCTGATCGTGACGGCGCCCGACGGGCGCAAGTTCGTCGGAAACGGCCCCAAGAGCGGCCCGCAGACGATCGACTCGAGCAACAACGGGGAGGTCGTCCAGGTCGACAAGCCGGCCGCGGGCAGCTGGCGCGTCGACGTCGTCGGCTCGAACGTCCCCAGCGGCCCGCAGGAATACGCCCTCACCTCGATCGGTCACTTCTAGACCAGGTCGGTTTGAGGCGCGGTTGATTCTGCCAACGTCCGAGCGCTCGCGAGGCTCATCGTCGGTCCTCGAGTACCTGCTTGAGCGTCGCGCAGTGGCCGGCGAACTGTCGTTTCAGGGTGCGACGCAGTAGCGGCTCGGCGAGACGCAGGGCGCCGGTCGGCTGGCCGTGGGCGCCGAAGCGCATGAGCGTGCCGCGCTCGGTCGGTTCGAAGGCGATCCGGACGTCGACCGGCAAAGCACCCTCGATGACGTGCAGCGCGAACGCCCGGTCGGGCTCGTACTCGGATACCTCGACGAGAGACTCGAGGTCCTTGCGGCCCGCGCGGTGAACCTCGCGCAGGCGAGTACCGAGCCCGAGCGGGCCGTCCCCCTCCTGCACCGCCGAGACCGTGTTGGTCTGCCAGGTGGCGAGCGTTTCGGGATCGGTGACGTAGCCGAAGACATCGGCGACGGGACGTTCGATCTCGGTTTCGATCGTGAACTGGATCATCGGTCCTGCCTTTCCTTGAGAAGGTCCCACCAGGTCGCGAACGCGGACTTGCGCCAGCGCGGCCCCGTGTCCGAGCCTGCGAATACCCGGGCGAGGAAGGGCCCCGCGAAGAGATCGAGTGCGGCCTCCGGATCGACATCGCGCCGCACGTCACCTCGCTCCTGGCCGCGTTCGATCAGCGCGAGCCCGACGGCCCGGCGGGGAAGCAGCACGCTGCGCCGGAACGCGTCGATCAGCTCGGGGTGACGCTGCTGCTCGGCAATCAGGCCGCCGATCAGGCCGACGTAGGCTGCGCCGTCCTTCGGGAACCCCTGCTCGACTGCACGCCACAGCTCGGCCCGCGTGTCGCCGAGGTCGGGCGGATCGAGCTCGGGGAGCTGCCGAGCGATGACTGCTGCCACGAGCGCGGCCTTGTCCGGATAGCGCCGGTAGATCGCGGGCTTGCCGACGCCCGCGGCGGCGGCCACCCCCTCCATGCTCATGCGCGCGAACCCGCGCTCAGTCAGGAGCGCCAGCGTCGCCGTCTCGATCGCGTCGCCGACACCGGGGTCGAATGGCCTGGCCATTGCAATAACGTAACAGTAACGTTATGTAATTGCAAGCCCAGCGTTGCGCGCGCCACCTCGAGCTCGAGAAGGCTCCGCTACAGCCACCGACGGTTCCCGAGCAATCGACGGCGCGCTGGGTTGCGTTCCGAACGGTTCGAGTCCGTCAGAGCGCTTCGCCGTGAGTTGCGAGCGATCGCACCGCCGCCACGATCTCCGCCGTGCCCGGGAGCGTCGCGAGCTCGAGGTCCTTCTGGTACGGGATCGGATGCGACGGGGCGCCGAGGCGGGCGACCGGGGCGTCGAGGTCCCAGAAGCAGTGTTCGGCGACGTGGGCTGCGATCTCGGAGCCGAACCCGAGGAACCGGACTGCCTCGTGGGCGACGACGACCCGGTGCGTCTTCGCGACGGAGCGGGCAATTGTCTCGGTATCGAGCGGGACAAGGGTGCAGGGGTCGATGACTTCGACGTCGACTCCCTCGTCTTCCAGCTCGCGCGCCGCCCGAAGCGCGAGCGGGACGAGGGCGCCGAGAGCGACCACACTCACGTCTGTGCCTTCCCGCACGACCCGCGCTCGGCCGAGCTCGAGCGCGTAGCGCTCCTCCGGCACGGGAGTCGGCTCGTCGAAGAAGAGGAGCTTTTGCTCGAGGAAGATCACCGGGTTGTCGTCCTGGATCGAGGCGGCAAGCAAACCCTTTGCGTCGAACGGATTCGACGGCATGACGACCGTGAGCCCCGGGATGTGCGCGAACAGTGCCTCGAGGCTCTGCGAATGCTGGGCGCCGAGGCGCACGCCGCCGCCCGAGACCATGCGCAGCACGAGCGGCATCGTCGGCGTGCCGCCCATCATGAACCGCAGCTTCGCGGCCTGGTTCATGATCTGATCGAAGGCCACGCCTGCGAAATCCGAGAACTGGAGCTCGACCACCGGGCGCAGGCCGGTGAGCGCAGCGCCGATCCCGCAGCCGACGAAGCCGCTCTCGGTGAGCGGCGTGTCGCGGATCCGCTCGGCGCCGTACTCCTCGTACAGACCCTCGGTCGCCCGGAAGAGGCCGCCGACGCGGCCGATGTCCTCGCCGATCACGATCACGTCGGGATCGGCGGCGAGCTCCTGGTCGAGCGCCTCGCGGACGGCGGCGACGAAGCCGAGCGTCCGCTCACCCGGCGAGGGAGGCGCGAGGTACGAACGGCGTGGCGCGAAGACAGACGGGAGCAGATCCTCGGCGTTCGCGGGCTCGTCGGCGAGCGCCGTCGCGATCGCAGTCGTCGACTGCCGCCTCGACCTCCTTGCCGATGCGCGCCGCCAGTGCGTCGTCGAGCTCGCCGAGCTCGCGGAGGGCGCGCTCGAAGCGTGGTAGCGGATCCTTCGGCTCCCACTCGTCGATCACGGCCCGGTCGCGGACGTCGGGCAGGTTCGCGCGCATCGAGTGCTGCATGCGGCGGAAGGTCTTCATCTCGAGCAGCGTCGGCCCGCCGCCCTTGCGCGCGAGGTCGAGAGCGCGCGCGACCGCGTCCTCGACCGCGAGCACGTCGTTGCCGTCCACGATCTCGCCCGGCATCCCGTAGCCGGCAGCGCGCTCGGCGAGGTCGGCGACCGCGCGCTGCGTCCGCCAGTCGGCCGAGAGCGCGAACTGGTTGTTCTCGCAGACGAAGACGACCGGCAGCTTCCACGTCGCCGCCAGGTTCATCCCCTCGTGCGTCGCGCCCTGGCCGGCGGCACCGTCGCCGAAGAACGCGACCGCGGCTCGGCCCGTCCCGCGCAGCTTCGCCGTCAACGCGGCACCGCATGCGTGGGGAATCCCGGCGCCCACGATCCCGTTGCAGCCCAGGATGTTCAGCGACAGGTCGGCGATGTGCATCGAGCCGCCAAGTCCCTTGCAGTAGCCGGTCCGCCGGCCGAACATCTCCGCCATCATCCGGCGAATGTCTGCACCGGCCGCGATCAGGTGGCCGTGCGAACGGTGGTGGCCGACGAGGTAGTCCCCCTCGAGCATCACACCCGCAGCACCCACTGCGATCGCCTCCTGGCCGACGCAGCTATGCGCCGTACCCTGGATCACGCCTTCCTTGAACAGCTCGGCCGCCCGCTCCTCGAACACGCGGATGAGGAGCATGAGCCGGTACTGCTCGAGCAGCGGCCGCCAGTCGGCCGGGCGGTTCGAGGGTGTGGCGATCGGCACGCTCATGCGTCGGGCGGCCGCTGGTGGAGCTCGACGACGTACCCGTCCGGATCGAGCGCGTAGAGGCTCTTGCCGCCGCGGTTCGCGCCACCGGTCATCTCGACCGGCCCACCGAGCGAACGGAACCGGACGCCCCGCGCGCTCAGGTCGCGATAGAGGTCGTCGATCCCCTCGACGAACAGGCAGAAGTGCCCGGTGCCGTAGTCGGCCGGGCTCGTCGCGCCCGACCGCCGCTCGCAGCCGCGGTACTCGATCAGCTCGACGTCGACCTCGCTCCCGGGCACCCGCAGCATCGCGATGTCGAACGCGGTCGCCTCGGGCACACCAACGATCTCCGCGATCTCGGGCTCTTCGTAGAGCCGCCGCCACAGGAGCTCGAGGCCGAGCTGTCCGTCGTAGAAGGCGAGCGAGCGGTCGAGATCGGAGACCGTGATCCCGGCGTGGCGCGCGCCCACGATCTGCCAGTCAGCCGCCACTCAGCTCCTTCCGGGCTCTTTCTCGACCGTTGGCGACACCTCGAACATCCGGCAAAGCTCCTCGTGCCTCAGGTGTGTACCAGCCGGCAACGTGCGGCGATGATAGACAGCGGATCCACACGACGAGAGGTGCAGAGTGCTACTGACCGGCAGGGTCGCGGTGGTGACAGGAGCGAGTAGCGGGATCGGGCGCGAGATCGCCCGCGTCTTCGCCGCGGAGGGCGCGCGGATCGCGGCCTTCGACCGGAAGCGCGATGCCGGTGAGGCGCTCGTCCGAGCCCTCGAGGCGGAGGGGGCGGACGCGCCGCTGTTCGTCTACGGCGACGTGCGCGTCGCGGCCGACGTCGAGCGCGCGGCCGAGGCGATCGTCGCCGACACCGGACGGATCGACGTGCTCGTCAACTGCGCCGGCATCCGCGAGATCGGCGACGCATACGAGCTCCCGGCCGACGAGTGGGAGAATGTGATCGCCGTCAATCTGAGCGGCACCTTCTACTGGTGCCAGGCAGCCGCGAAGCGGATGCGGACGATGGGCGGCGGCTCGATCGTCAACGTCGCCTCCGTCGGCGGGCTGATCGGCCTCTCGCACCGGCCCGCGTACACGGCCTCCAAGCATGGCGTCGTCGGGCTGACGAGGAGCCTCGCGCGCGACCTCGCGCCGGCCGGCATCCGCGTCAACGTGCTCTGCCCGGGCGTGATCCGCACGCCGCTGACCGAGTCGTACTTCACCGACGAGCGCTTCGAGCAGGAGCTCGCCGTGCAGGTGCCGCAGGGGCGCGTCGGGACGGCGGAGGACGTTGCGCGGGCGGCGCTCTTCCTCGCGAGCGAGCAGTCCGCCTACGTCAACGGCGCAGCCCTCACGGTCGACGGCGGCTGGCTGGCCGAGAAGAGCTTCGTCACCGGCGAAGGCACCGCGACGTTCCATTCCGCGCACGAGACCACGACCTGAACCGGCTTCGAGCCACGACCCGAGGAGAGAGATCGCTATGACGACCACTACCGATTCCCCGATCGCATGCACGATCGACCTGGACGGCGACGGGAAGCAGGTCGGCTCGCTGCGCGTGCCGAAGCTGTCGAACACCGGCGGCTGGGCGAGCACCTTCGTCCCGATCGCCTCGGTCGCGAACGGCTCTGGCCCGTCGGTGCTCGTGCTCGCCGGCAACCACGGTGATGAGTACGAGGGTCAGGTCGCCGCGCTGAAGCTGGTCCAGGAGCTGCAGCCGGGGCAGGTGTCGGGGCGCCTCACGGTGATTCCCGTGCTCTCGCCGGAGGCGTCGCAGGCGAACACGCGGCTCTGGCCCTCGGGCGTGAACTTCAACCGGTCGTTCCCCGGCCGGCCGGACGGGCCGCCGAACGAGCAGCTCGCCGACTTCCTGACCCGCGTGCTGTTCCCTCGCGCCGATGTCGTGATCGACATGCATTCCGGCGGTCGCACCGCCTGGTTCCTGCCGTGCTCGCACATGCACGTCGTCGACGACCCGGCCCAGCGCGAGGCGATGCTGGAGGGGATGCTCGCCTGGTTGAGCGACTGGCACTACCTCTACATCGACGTCAACGGCAGCGGGCTCCTGCCGGTCGAGGCGGAGGATCAGGGCAAGCTCGTCGTGACGACCGAGCTCGGCGGCGGAGGCCGCGTCCCGGCGCCGATCCACGAGCTCGCCTGGAGCGGCCTCACGAACGTGCTTCGCCACGTGGGCGCGCTCGAGGGCGAGGTTCAGACCCGCGCCTCGCTCGGCCTACCGGACGCGGTGATCCTCGACGGCCGCGACCCGGCGAACTACGTGATCGCCGAGGAGGCGGGCCTCTTCGAGGGGCTACTCGAGCCCGGCGATCCCGTGCGCAAGGGTGACGCGGTCGGCCGCCTCTGGTTCCCGGACCGCCCCACCCGCGCACCCGAGATCCTACGTGCGCCGCTCGACGGGTTCGTCGTCGTGGTCAGAGCGATCCCGGTCACCGAGCAGGGCGACAGCGTCTTCGTCCTCGGCCAGGAAATCGGTCGGGACGAGCTCCTCTAAGAACTGGGCCCGGGCGGACCCGTCCGTCACCCGTGGACGCGCTCGAGCAGCCGGTCGCTCGCGTCGATCAGCCGGTCGACCTCGCCGCGATCGACGTTGGAGCTCGTGATGCCATAGGCCCAGCGATAGCGGTCCTGGTCGAGGATCTCCGCCAGCGGAACTCCCTCGACGAGATCCAGGTCGGAGCTCTCCGGCAGGTAGCCCGCGTAGTCGTTCGTGTAGGCGGCGCTCACCGTCGTGCCGAACGGGCTGCCTTCCTTGATCCGCCGGCCGGCGTGGTTGAAGAGCTCGAACGGGTTCGTGACGATCGCCGTGTCGCCGGCTGCGATCACCTGGATCTCGGCGGGTACCGCCTCGTCGGCGCGCTCGATCATGTCGAGGTACATCCGCAGCGCGCCGAGCTGGTAGGTGCGCGGGAACATCTGCGCCGAGGTCATCGTGTGCACCTCGGCCGGCCAGACCTCGGGCCACTCGGGGTCGGGCTCCGCCTCGAGCTCGGCAATCCGCGCGCGGATCTCGCCTGCGTCGTAGGCGTGCCGGCGGCGTCGGAGCTCGAGCAGCTCCGAGTCGGCGACGACGCGGGCGTCGGTTGTGGTCCCGATTCCTGGGTGGAGCTCGAGCGCCGCCTCGCCGATGCCGTGCCCGAGCCGGTCGCGCACCTCGTAGCCGTGGCGGCTCGCGTGCTCGTTGCCGAACCACCAGTCGAACGGCGCAACGTCGCCGGCGCAGCCCTGGAGGAAGATGCACTCGACACCCGCGAGCTCCGCTTCAACCGTCTCGCGCAGGGGACCGATGAAGTCGGTGTCCCAGAGCAGGCTGGAGCCGCCGACCGCGATCGCGTGGACGGCAATGCTGACGACCGCGGCGAGCGGATCGCCGTTCGCGCGGTCGACGCGAATCACCGTCACGGAGTCGTCGACGGGCCGCTCGCGGTCAACCCGGTTCCCGGAGAGCCCGGGCGCGTTGCCGACCGCCGACCCGATCCGTGCCGGTTCGAGGCGGCGCGATGCGGCGTAGACCGCGCCGGCGAGCTGGTCGCCGAGGAGCTCCGCGTACCGCTCGAACGCGGGGATGTCGGGCAGCCCGCCGATCGTCGACCCGCGCGAGAGGCTCGGAGCGCTGTGGTTGTGGCTCGCGTGCACCGAGACGGCGCTCCCGGGGATGCCGGTCAGCCGCGCGACGTGCTCGCGAACGGCCGCCGCGAGCTCGACGCCCGCGAAGACGAGGTCGGTCGCGACGATCGCCGCCGTGCGCTCGCCGTCCGACAGCACGAGGGCCTGCGCGACGAGCGGCTCCTTCACTCCCTGCGCGAGCGCCTTGCGCGCGGCCCAGCACGCGACCGGCAGGCCGAGCGGCGGCGTGATGTCGACGCGCGCAACGCCCGCCAGAAGGGTCATTGAAGCTCCGCGACGTCGATCTCGCGGCCGATGACGAGGACGTTGTCGCCCTGCTCGGCGGGAGCGATCGCACGCACCACGCACACGACGCCGCCGCTTTCCGCGCTGACGGGCTGGGGCGCTCGGTCCGGGCGATCGATGTAGTGGATGCGCCCGACGAGCTGGCCCGGGCTCGACGCGATCGCCCACGTCGACCAGCGTCTCCCAGTGGCCTGCGTCGGGAGCGAAGAGGTAGTTGTCTTCGTCGGTCGCACGGGCGATCACCGGCGGCTCGAGCCCGAGCGACTCGCGGCTCTGCGCCTCGCCGGCCAGGACGCCGAAGTGGCGGAGAACGTTGCGGAGGCCGTCGATCGCGATCCGATGCGTCGATGCGAGGACGTGACCGCCGCCGCCGAGCTCGGTCGCGACGACGATCTTCCCCTGGTGCTCGGCCTCGCCGACGAGCAGGCCGGTGCCGGCGACATCGATGTAGACGAAGTGCATGGGCGTGTTCCACGCGAGCATCCCGCCGACCATCTGCCGCCGCTGCTCGGGGTCGTCCACCCAGTGCATCTCCGACCAGACACCGAACAGGCTGCTGCGGCCACCGCTGTGCATGTCGACGACGATGTCGGCCTCGGCGATCAGGAAGCGCGTGATGAAGTCGGCGAGCTGCTGGTCGACGGGGCCGTCGGCCGAGCCCGGGAAGGAACGGTTGAAGTTCGCGCCAGACGGCCACAGCCGCGTGTTCGCGTGCGAGGCCTCGGGTGAGGCGCAGGGGATGACGATCAGCCGGCCGTGCACGTCCTCCGGCGAGGTCTCGCGTATGAGGTTCAGCGCGGCCACCTGCCCCTCCGGCTCGTCGCCGTGCACGCCGCCGAGGACGAGCACGGTCGGGCCGTCGCCGCCGTTGATGGTCACGACCGGGACGAAGAGGTGTGACCAGCCGCTCGTGTTCGTCGACCGCGGTACCTCCAGGCGCCCGAACTGCTTCCCGGGTGTGTCGAGGTCGAGCGTGCAGTGCACCGGGGTGTCGGCCACGGCGGGCGATTGTAGACAATTTCGTTTATGGTTGACAATCCGGCGGCATGAGGCGAGGGCGACTCTGAAGATCACGAACGTTGAAGCAGTGGTCCTGCGCCAGCCGGTGCTGGACGACGCCATCGCCGACGGGAGCCAGGACGACCTCGTCATCCTCGTGCAGACCGACGAGGGGATCACCGGCATCGGCGAGGTCGACTCGGCGCCGGAGGCCGTCCGCGCGATGGTTCGCGCGCCCGGCTCGCACGCGATCGCCAACAGCCTTCACGACCTGCTCGTCGGCGAGGATCCGCTCGAGCCCGAGCGCCTCTGGCACAAGATGTACCGCGGCTTGATCTACGTCGGCCGTCGCGGGATCGCGCTACACGCGATCAGCGGCATCGACATCGCGCTCTGGGACATCAAGGGCAAGGCGGCCGGCAAGCCCGTCTGCGAGCTGATCGGCACGCCGCAGCGCGACAGGGTGCGCGCCTACGCCTCGATGCTGATGCCGGACGATCCGGCGAGGTGCGGGAACGCGTAGCCGAGCTGCGGGACGACGGCTTCACCGCGGTCAAGCTCGGCTGGGGCCCGCTCGGAGCGGACGCAGAGCGCGACGTCGAGCTGGCGGCCGCGGCCGTGCGAGGCAGGCGGCGAAGGAATGACGGTGCTGATCGACGCGGGCCTCGGCTACGTCGCTGACGCGACGAAGGCGATCGGCGTCGCACGCGGCCTCGAGGAGCTCGGCGTCTTCTGGCTCGAGGAGCCGTTCGAGCCCGACGAGTACGAGGCGTACGCCGAGCTCGCGGACACCGTCGAGATCCGGGTCGCCGCCGGCGAGCAGGACACGACGCTCTGGGGCTTCCGCGAGCTGATCGAGCGCGGCCACGTCGACCTCGTCCAGCCCGACGTGACGCGCTGCGGCGGCATCACCGAGCTGCTGCGAATCGCGGAGTTTGCGCGCAGCCGCGGCGTCGAGACCGTGCCGCACGCCTGGAAGAGCGGCATCATCAAGGCGGCGTCGCTGCACGTGAACGCCGTGCTGCCCGACGCGCTGTTTCAGGAGTACTGCATCGCCGACACGCCCATCAACACGTCGCTGACGAAGGAGCGCCTGCCGATCGACGCCGACGGCTTCGTCGCCGTGCCGACCGGCCCCGGGCTCGGCGTCGAGCTCGACGACGACGTGATGGCGCGGTACCGCGTCGACTAGGAGGAAGGAGCGAGATGACCGTCACGCAGGAAACCGACCAAGCCGAGCTGGCCGCCCGCGCCTCGCGCGTGATCCCGGGCGGCGTCAACAGCGGCCAGCGCCGCGTCCCCGGGCTCGAGGATCTCGTCGTCGCCGCGACGAGCGGCGCCACGTTCACCGACGCCGACGGGCGCACGTACACCGACTACCACGCCGCCTTCGGGCCGCCGCTCCTCGGCCACAACGACCCCGACGTCGACGCCGCCGTCGCGGCGACGGCGCGCACGCGTCGGCCTGATGGGCGTCGGCGTGACGCAGATCGAGGTCGAGCTCGCCGAGCGGATCTGCGAGCTCGTGCCCTCGGTCGAGCGCGTGCTGCTGACCGAGACCGGCAGCGAGGCGACCTTCCACGCGCTGCGCGTCGCGCGCGCCGCGACCGGCCGCCGCGCACGTCGTCAAGTTCCAGGGCTGCTACCACGGCTGGCACGACTCGGTCGCGATGAACGTGATCTCGCTGCGCCGAGAACGTCGGCCGGAAGGACCCGCTCTCGCAGGGGATCCTGCCGGAGGTGCTCGACGCGACGATCGTCTGCCGCTTCAACGACGCCGACGAGGTCGAGCGCGCGCTCGCGGATCACGACGTCGCCGCGATCATCCTCGAGCCGATCCCGCACAACATCGGCGCCGTGCTGCCGCAGCCGGGCTTCCTCGAGCGGCTGCGCGAGCTCGCGACGAAGCACGGCGCGGTGCTCGTCTTCGACGAGGTGATCACCGGCTTCCGCCACGCGCTCGGCGGCTACCAGTCGATCGCGGGCGTGACGCCCGACCTGACGACGATGGGCAAGGCGATGGGCAACGGCTGGCCGGTTTCGGCGCTCGGCGGCAAGGCCGAGCTGATGGAGCTCTTCTCGACCACGCCCGGGCGGCCCGCGTTCTTCGCCGGCACCTTCAACGGCCACCCGCCGACCGCCGCGGCGGCGCTCGCGACGATCGACAAGCTGCAGCGCGAGCCGGTGCACGAGCACGTCTTCGCGCTCGGCGAGCGGACGCGCCAGGGGCTGCGCGATCTGTACGCACGACTCGGCGTGCCGGCCGTCGTCAGCGGCTACGGGTCGGTCTTCGTCACGTACTTCCTCGAAGGAACGCCGACGAGCTACGACGACCTGCTCGCGAACGACGTCGAACTGTTCGTCGGGCTACCGTCGCGAGCTGATGAGGCACGGGATCTTCGAGCTGCCGCTGAACCTGAAGCGCAGCCACTTCTCCTACGCGCACACCGACGCCGACGTCGACCGGCTGCTCGAGGCGACCGAGGCCGCGGTTCAAACCGTCCTCTCGGCGCGTTGACGGCTGCCGATAAGAACCGCATGGACGCCAGTTCGCGAACAGCCACGTCTCCGCCTGGTTCTGCCACGGTGATCGGCCGATGAGCGTGCTCGAGATCGTCGGCTCGCGCACGTTCGCGAGCGTGCGCAAGCACCGCAACTACCGCCTCTACTTCTGCGGCCAGGCGGTCTCGTTCACGGGCTACTGGATGCAGCAGATCGCCGCCGCCTGGCTTGTCCTCAGCATGACGGACTCGCCGGTCGCGGTCGGCGTGCTCGCACTCGCGCAGCTCCTGCCGACGACGGTGCTCGGGCTCTTCGTCGGCACGGTGATCGACCGCTTCGACGTCCGCCGCACCGCACTCACGACCGAGACGCTCTCGATGCTGATCGCCCTCGCACTCGCGATCCTCACGCTGTCGGGCGCGATCACGGTGTGGGAGGTGTACGTGCTCGCGGTCGCGGCGGGCGTGGTCGCGGCGCTCGACGGACCGGCGCGGCACGCGCTCGTCTTCCAGATGGTGGGCCCGACCGATCTCCCGAACGCCGTCGCGCTGAGCTCGAGCCTCGGCACGATCGCGCGCATCCTCGGTCCTGCGATCGGCGGCGCGGTCGTTGCGTTCGCCGGGCCCGGCGTCGCGTTCGGGCTCAACGCGGTCAGCTACCTCGCGATCATCGTGTGCCTACTCGCCCTCGACACGGCCCGGCTCGTACGGACGAGGCGGGACACCGACACGACCGTCCTCGGCGGGACCGCCGACTCGCTGCGGTTCGTCCGCGCCTCGCCGCGCGCGGGCGTCGCCTTCGTCGGGGTCTTCGCCCTCTCGACATTCTCGTTCAACTTCAACGTGCTGCTGCCGCTCGTCGCGAACGAGACGCTCCACTCAGGGGCGCAGGTGTTCGGGCTGATCGCCGCGGTGTTCGGCGCCGGCGCGCTGTGCGGAGCGATGATCAACGCGACCCGCGGCCGGGCGAGCCTCCGTCTGCTGCTCGGCGGCGCGGCGGGCTACGGCCTGTTCGAGCTCCTGCTCGCGCCGCAGCATTCGCTGCCGCTCGTGTGCCTGCTGCTATTCGCGACCGGCGTCACCTACACGCTCTGGGGCACGAACGCGCTCTCGACGATCCAGCTCGAGGCGCCGGAGCACCTGCGCGGCCGCGCGGCCGCGCTCTACTTCTTCGCGTTCCTCGGCGGCGCGCCCGTCGGCGGACTGCTGGCGGCTGGCTGACCTCCGTCGGCGGCACGCAGCTCGCCTTCTTCGTCGCCGGGTCGGTCGCGATCCTCACCGCGGTCTGCGGGATCGCGCATCTCCGGCACGCCGCGAGTCAGCCGGACGTGGCCCGCGCCGCCTCCGCGATCGCATAGGCGGCCCGCTCGACTTGGTCGTCGCCGACGAGGCGATGGGTGACGAGGCGGACGCGCCGGCCGTCCAGGCTCAGCGCGAGCACGCCGCGGCCGGCAAGACGCGCGACGAGCGCCTCGGCGTCGCCGCCACCGTCGGCGAGCACGATGTTCGTCTCCACCTGCGCGGGGTCGAGCCCGAGGAGCTCCGCGAGGCGCCGCGCGCGCCGGTGGTCGTCGGCGAGCCGGTCGACCAGCCCGAGCGCGACGAGCCCGGCGGCGGCGAGGATGCCGGCCTTGTGCATCGTCCCGCCGCCGAGCCGGCGGACGTGGAGACGCGCGGCCGCGATCGTCGTCTCGTCGCCGGCGAGCAGCGCTCCGAACGGCGCGGAGAGGCCCTTGTTCAGGCTCAACGCGACTGTGTCGACCGGCGCGGCGAGCGCTGCGATCGGGACGCCGAGCGCGACCGCGGCGTTCGCGAGCCGCGCACCGTCGAGGTGGACGCGAGCGCCGTGCCGCCGGGCCGCGGCCGCGAGCGCCTCCGTGCGCGCGACGTCGGTGACCGTGCCGCCGGCGCGCGTGTGCGTGTTCTCGAGGCAGAGCACCGCGGCGCCGGAGCGCCAGGCACGCGTCCACCTCGTCCGGATCGAGCCGTCCCGCCTCCGCCTCGACGCGACCGGCAGGAGCCCGGCCAGCTCGGAGATGCCGTCGGCCTCGTTGACGACAACGTGCGCCGACGCCTCGACGACCGCCGCGCGCGCCCGGGACGCCGAGCGCGAGCAGCGCGGCGAGGTTCGCCATCGTGCACGTCGGGACGAAGACCGCCGCCTCCTTGCCGAGCAGCTCCGCCCCGCGCCGCTCGAGCTCGTTCACGTTCTCGTCCTCGCCGGCGCTCGCCCAGCCGAGCCGCGCCGAGCGCATCGCCTCCCACATCTCCTCCGTCGGGAGGCGCAGAAGTCGGAGCGCAGGTCGATCACGCTCCGCGAGACGCCGGTGTCCGCGCCAGGTGCCCCCGGCCGCGCGCCCGTGTGCTCGCCCGCCTCGACGACGGCGATGCCGTTCACGAGCACCTCGTCGACGCCCTCGACGTAGGCGAGCGGATGCTCGAGCGTCGAGCCGTCCGCGAGTCGGTCGAGGTCGAGCACGACGAGATCCGCCGCCATCCCGGGCGCCAGCTCGCCGCGGTCGGCGAGGCCGAAGTGCCGCGCCGGCATGCTCGTCATCTTGCGGATCGCCTCCTCGAGCGGCAGCGTGCCGACCTCGCCGACGTGGTGGGTCAGGTAGTGGACGTGCCCGGCGAAGCAGACGGGATGGCCCGCGACCGCCTCGAGGCCGGCGTCGAGCGAGGCCGTGTAGCCGTCGACGCCGAGGCAGAAGAGCGGGTGCGAGATCATCTCGGCGAGGTGCTCGTCGGTGAAGAGCTCGCCGATCAGCAGCAGGCTCTCGATCCCGGGACCGGCCGCGGCGAGGATCTCGAAGTAGGCGTCCCACGGCTCGAGCCCCATCTGGGCCGCCGCGATGTCGAATGGAATCCCTTCGAGTCCCGGATACTCGAGGCTCGCCTGCAGGCGCACGCGCTGCCAGTCGCCCTTGTGGATGAAGCGCCAGTAGCGGTCGCACTCGCCGCGCAGCCGCTCGCGCACGGACGGGTCGCGCAGGCGCTTGCACGCCTCCTCCCAGCCGTCGGCGAGCACCCACGGCGGCAGGATCCCGGCCATCTGCCCGAGGCCGTCGCGGAACGGCGTCGTGTCGGCGAGCACGTCGAGGCCCTCGACCTCGCGCGCCTCGGCCATCGTGTCGACGGCGCGCTGCCACGCGCCCGGCGCGGCGCCGGTGCGGTGGCGCACGTTGAGGTGCGAGATCTGGCCGTGCGTGCCGCCCTCGCGGATGATGGTCAGGAACTCGTCGATCGAGTCCTGGAGGTGCGCGTCGCGGTTGCGGACGTGGCTCGTGTAGTAGCCGCCGTAGCGGCCGACGACCTTGTTGAGCCGGACGATCTCGTCCGTCGGCGCCGCGCGGCCGGGGTTGAACTCGAGCCCCGTCGAGAGGCCGAGCGCGCCCGCGTCCATCGCCTCGGCGACGTGCCGCTCCATCGCGACGAGCTCCTCCTCGGTCGCGCGCGGACCGAACACGCCGGCAGCGTGGCGCACGGTGTTGTGGCCGACGAACCAGGCGAGGTTCTGCGAGTGTCCCGCGTTCGAGAGGAACGAGAGGTGGTCGGCGAAGCTCTCCCATTCGACCGGGCCGTCGTAGGCGAACGTGCGCATCCGCGCCTCGACGAACGACCGCGAGTGCTCCGAGACGGGCGCGTAGGTGAAGCCGCAGTTGCCGACGACCTCGGTCGTCACGCCCTGGCGGATCGTGCTCTGCGCGGTCGGGTTGGTGAGGATCGTGAAGTCGCTGTGGCTGTGCGGGTCGACGAAGCCCGGGCAGACGACACGGCCGTCCGCCTCGATCACGCGCTCGGCGCGCGGCGCCGTCGACGGCGCCGACCGCGGTGATCTTCCCGTCCTCGACGGCCACGTCGCCGCGAAACGGCGCAGCGCCGGTGCCGTCGACGACGAGGCCGTCGCGGACGATCAGGTCGGCCATCAGACGATCGACTCGGGGTCGCGGTCCTTGACGACCGCGAGGTTGGCGACGCCGCCGCCGAGGCGCGGGTCGAGGATGTCGCGCAGGCCGTCGCCGAGGAAGTTGAAGCCGAGGACGGTGATCATGATCGCCGCCCCCGGCCAGACCGAGACCCAGACGCTCGCGTCGATGTAGGACTTCGCGGTGGCGAGCATGTTGCCCCACGCCGCCTCCGGCGGCTGCGTGCCGAGGCCGAGGAAGCTGAGGGTCGCCTCGGCGAGGATCGCCACGGAGAAGTAGACCGTCGTCAGCACGATCAGCGGCGCGACGATGTTCGGGATCACGTGCCGAAACATGATGCGGAGGTCGTTCGCACCGAGGCCAGCGGGCCGACTCGATGAACGGGGTAGCCCATCACCTCGAGCACCGCCGAGCGCACGACGCGCGCGAACGCCGGCGTGATGATGATGCCGATCGCGATCATCGCGTTCGTCCGCGTCGGTCCGAGCAGGCCCGCGATCAGGATCGCGAGGATGAGTCCGCGGGAACGCGAACATGATGTCCACGACGCGCATCAGCACGAGGTCGACCTTCCCGCGGTAGAAGCCGGACAGCAGGCCGATCAGCGTCCCGAAGACGAACGCGATCGAGATCGCGACGACTCCCACCTGGAGCGAGACCTGCGCGCCGTGGATGATCCGCGCGAGGGTGTCCCGGCCGATCTCGTCGGTGCCCATCGGGTGCGCCCAGCTCGGAGCGAGAAACCGTGTCGGACGCCGGGTTGTTCGGGTCGAGCGTCCAGATGAAGCGGCCGAAGAGGGCGGTCAGGATGACGCAGCCGACGATTCCGGCGCCGACGAGGCCGATCGGGTTGCGCCAGCGCGCGGGCAGCGCGAGCCGCCTCCGCTCCGGGAGAGCCTTCCAGACGCCTTCGTCAGTGCGTCATCCGACGCTGATCCTCGGATCGAGATAGCCGTAGAGGATGTCGACGACGAAGTTGACGACCACGAACACCGTGGCGATGAGCAGCGTCGCGGCCTGGATCATCGGATAGTCACGCTGGAAGATCGCATGCAGCAGCGTGTAGCCGACACCGGGCAGCCCGAAGATGATCTCGACGATCGCCGCGCCGCTGATCAGCACGCCGACCTCGAAGCCGACGACGGTCACGACCGGGATCAGCGCGTTTCGGAGCGCGTGCTTGCGGATCACCGTCCGGCGCGGCACTCCCTTCGCCCGTGCAGTGCGGACGTAGTCGAGGCTCAGCACCTCGAGCATCGTCGCGCGCACCATCCGCATCACGATCGCGAGCGTGAAGACCGAGATCGCGATCGCCGGCAGGATGAACTCCTCCAGGTTCTTCTTCGGGTCCTCGTAGAAGGGGACGTACGTCGAGCGGCGGCACCCAGTGGAAGACGCGCGACGTGAAGATCAGGAGGAGCGTCGCGAGCCAGAAGTTGGGGATGCTGATCCCGATCAGGCCGGTGACGCGGGCGCCGTAGTCGTGGGCGCTGTCGCGCCGGACGGCCGAGATGACGCCGAGCGGCAGGCCGATCGACGACGGCGATCAGGAGCCCGAGGAAGACCAGCTCGATCGTGATCGGTAGCGCCGTCCGCAACGTCTCCGAGATCGGCTGAGAGGTGTAGAGCGAGTGGCCGAGGTCGCCCTGGAACATGTGGCTGATCCAGCGCCAGTACTGCTCCGGATAGGAGCCGGTGAGGCCGAGCTGCTCCTTCGCGCGCTCCTTGAGCTCCGGCGTGGCAGTCGTGTCGCCCGCCGAGCATCAGGTCGATGATGTTGCCGGGCAGCAGCCGGACCATCATGAAGATCGCGATCGAGATCGCGACCAGCGTGACGACGAGGGACGCGGCTCGCTGAGCGATGAAGCGTTGCATGCAGTGATGACAGCGGCGGGCCGGCATTGCGCCGGCCCGCCGCTCGGTTCAAGCTCCTAGCTTACGAGGTACGCGGTCCGCAGACCGGGGTTGAAGTCCGAGAACGCGACGTACATGTTCTTCAGCTTGTTGCTCACGACCTGGAACTTCGAGAACGAGATGAGCGGCACCTCGAGCATCTCGTCCATCAGGACCTTGTTCAGGCTCTGGTACATCGGCAGCCGCTTCTCCGGGTCGAGCATGATCCGGCCGTTGCCGATCAGCCAGAACATCTTCGTGTTCCCCTTGTAGCCGGGGAACCACGCCTTGTAGGTCGCCGACGGCCGGGTGGTACTCGTCGACGTAGCCGTCGACGTCACCGCGCATCCCGCGACCGGTGAGATCCCAGTCGAACGTGGCCGGCGCCGTTCCTGGCGGCGAAGGTGGCCGAGTCCTGCGCGACGATGTTGACGTTGATGCCGATCTGCGCGAGGTCGTTCTTGATCAGCGCCGACATCGCCGCGTAGTCGACCGGCGTCGAGAACGTCGTCATCGTGACGTCGAAGCCTCGAGCTGCCGGCCTGCTTCATCAGCGCCTTCGGCCTTGGGCAGGTCGTACTTCTCGTAGTTCGTCTGCAGCTCGTCCTGGGAGAGCGGCCACGGGCCGTAGCCGGCCGCGACGTGCCCGGAGTACCTTGCCGAAGCCGCCGTAGACCTTGTCGATGATGTTCTGGCGGTTGATCGCGAAGTTGACCGCCTGCCGGACGCGCTTGTCGTGCCACGGCTTGGTCTCGCCCGACTTGACCGTGAACTGGAGCTCACGGAACGACGCATTCAGGCCGTGGAGCACCGTCAGTCCATTCGCGCCGTTCAGCGCCGCGGCGCTGTCGGCCGAGACGGTTGCCCCGTGGATCGCGCCGGCACGGAGCGCGGCGATCCGCGTCTGCTCGTCGGTGATGATCTTGTACGTGATCGCGTCCAGGTACGGCAGCCCCGACTTCCAGAAGTTCGGGTTCTTGACGAACGTCATACCGGTGTTCGGGACGTATGGCCCGCTCAGCATGAACGGGCCCGTGCCGATGCCGTTCGTCGCCGGATCGAGCATCTGGTACATGCCGTTCGGCACGATCGACGAGTAGCGGCCCCAGGCCAGGTAGCCGTAGACGCGGGCGTCCGGCGCCTTCAGGTCCATCTGGAGCTTGTACTTCGAGATCGCCGTCGTCGAGGCGATCGCCGGGAGCTGGCGTGAGGCTCGCGACGCTGCCCGGCAGCGGCGGATTCGCCTGCAGGTCGAACGAGTACTTCGCGTCGGCCGCAGTGAGCTCCTGGCCGTTGGAGAACTTGACCCCCTTCTGCATCGTGCCAGACGATTCGCTTCGAGTTGACGACCTGGTAGCTCTCGATGAGGGCGTTGCGGATGTTCAGCTTCGGGTCCCACTCGAGGAGCGAGTCGTACATGAGCTCGTTGCCCTGGTGGTTGGTCGTGAGGATGCCGCCGAACGGCGCGATGTGGCCCGGATCCTGCTCGAGCGCCCAGGTGATCGAGCCGCCGGTCGGAACCTTCTGCGACGCCGCACGCTTCGTGGCCGCGACTGCCGGCCCGGCGAGCGCGCCTGCGACGACGCGCCGGCGCCGAGCTTTCCTGCCTTCGCGAGCAGCTCGCGCCGGCTGATCGTTCGCTCGAAGGGCGAGCTCTCGGTTGGCTTTTCTGACATTGCGCCTCCTGTTTCTTCTGTACGATTTCGTGGGAACCATGTTCCTGGTGGGTTAGACCGCACATTGCGAGGTTCGTTAGAGGATCTGCCCGACGCTCGGGGCGTCGCCTCGGATGTCGTCGTAGAACGGTGACTCGCGGAGCTCGAGCGCCGAGAGGGTCGCGACGGCCTCCGGGTCGAGCGCGACGCCGAGCCCGGGCTCGCCGGACACGGCGATCCGGCCGCGCTCGATCGCGATCGGCTCGTCGAGGACGTCGCTCAGCTGCAGCGGATAGTGCGTGTCGCTTGCGAACGGGAAGTTGGTGGACGCCGCCGCGAGGTGGGCGTTCGCCGCGGTCGCGACGCCGAGCTCGGCCCAGCTGCCGATCACGCACCACTTGCCGGCGGCCGCCGCGAGCGCGCCGATCTGGCTGCGCCCGCGTCAGGCCGCCCGCCTCGGAGGGGTAGACGACGAAGACGTCGCACGCGTCGGCCTTGATCAGCTCGAGCGCCGAGCGCACGCTCGTGCAGCTCTCGTCGGCCGCGATCGGGGTCGCGACCGCGCGCCGGACCTGCGCCATCCCTGCGAGGTCGAAGTCGGGCACCGGCTGCTCGACGTACTGGAGGTCGAACTGCTCGAGCGCGCGGATCCACTTGATCGCCGCCGGGACGCTCCAGTTCATGTTCGCGTCGATCCGGATCTTCACGTCCGGCCCGACCCGGTCGCGGATCGCGGCGATCGTGTCGTGGTCCTGGCCGAGATCGCGTCCGACCTTCAGCTTCAGCTCGGTGTGGCCCGCCTCGACGAACGCGGCCGCCTGGTCGGCGTTCGCCTCGGGCTCGTCGATGAACAGGTAGCCGATCACCGGAACCGAGCGTGCGGCAGAACCCGCCGAGCAGCTCGGCCACCGGCACGCCGAGCGCCTTGCCCTTGAGGTCGAGCAGCGCCATCTCGATGCCCGCGATCGCGTACGCCGCGATCGACGCCCAGTTGCGTGAGTATTCCTCCATGCGGTGGAGCAGCCATTCGATGCGCAGCGGGTCCTCGCCGACGAGGAACTGCGGGAGCTCGCGCTCGACGATCGTCTGGATGACCGGGAGCGTCGGTCCAGGCGCCTCGCCGAGCCCGACGATCCCCTCGTCGGTCTCGATCTCGAGGATGAGACCCGACGCGGACTCGCGGATGCCGCCGGTCCACTTGAGCGGCTCGCGAAGCGGCACCCTGACCGCGGTCGTCTGGACACTTGTGATCCGCAAGAGCGCGTGTACGCTAGGGCGCCCTGCGGCGGATTGTCAACCATCCGGAGATTGTCAACAATGCCTTTGGTGCAGCAGGCTGAGATTCCGGCGCCGAGACCGTCCGGACGAAGCCCGACGGCCCCGACCAAGAAGCGCAGCCCTCGCCGGGAGCAGGTCGTCGACTACCTGCGCGAGGCGATCACCGTCGGCCGCTACGCCGACGGCGACCGGCTGATCGAGGAACGGATCGCGCGCGAGCTCGCGACGAGCCGCGGCCCGGTGCGGGAGGCGCTGCGCCAGCTCGAGCACGAGGGCCTCGTCGTCTCGTACCCGTACCGCGGCGCCGTCGTGCTCGGCGTCTCCGAGGAGGAGATCCAGGAGGTGCTGATCCCGATCCGCCTGACGCTCGAGCGATTCAGCTTCACGAAGGCGCTCGAGCAGATGGGCGACGCCGACTTCGCCGAGCTCGCCAAGGAGGTCTGGATGATGGCCGAGGCCGCGCGGGCCGGCGAGCTGCTGCGCCTCGTCGAGGCCGACATCCGCTTCCACGAGTTCGTCCTCTCGCGCTCGGGCCAGCCGCACACGACGCAGGTCTGGCGCAGCATCGCGCCGCGGATCCGCGCCTACTTCTTCCGCTACGGGCTCGCGGCCGATCTCGGACAGATCGCGCGTCGAGCACGGCCAGCTGCTCCAGGCGGTGCAGACGCGCGACCGCGACGTCGTGCTCGAGGCGGTCGAGCGCCACATCACGGTCAGGACGCCCGCGCCTGTGACGGAATTGCTTCGCGTCGAGAACCTGCGGACGTCCTTCCAGTCCGAAGGCAGGGCTGATCCGCGCCGTCGACGGCGTCGACCTCGAGCTCGGCACCGGCGGCACGCTCGGCGTCGTCGGCGAGTCGGGCAGCGGCAAGTCGGTCACCGCGCTCTCGATCATGGGCCTGCTCGACGAGCGCGGCCGGATCGAGCCGGGAAGCCGGATCGTGTTCGAGGGACGCGAGCTGACGGAGCTGTCCGAGCAGGAGTTGGAACGCGTTCGCGGCAACGAGATCTCGATGATCTTCCAGGAGCCGATGACCTCGCTCAACCCCGTGTACTCGGTCGGCGAGCAGATCGCCGAGGCGGTCCGCCTCCACGAGAACGTCGGCGGCAAGGAGGCGCTCGCGCGTGCGCAGGAGATGCTCGAGCTCGTCGGGATCCCCGAAGCCGGCCGGCGACTCAGCGACTACCCGCACCAGCTCTCGGGCGGCATGCGCCAGCGCGTGATGATCGGGATGGCGCTCGCGTGCAACCCGAAGCTGCTGATCGCCGACGAGCCGACGACCGCGCTCGACGTGACGATCCAGGCGCAGATCCTGGAGCTGATGATCGAGCTGCGCGAGCGGCTCGGGATGTCGATCCTGCTGATCACGCACGACCTCGGCGTCGTCGCGGAGACCTGCGACGACGTCGCCGTCATGTACGGCGGCCGGGTCGTCGAGCGCGGGACGGTCGAGGACGTCTTCGGGTCGCCGCAGCACCCCTACACCGAGGCGCTGCTGCAGTCGATCCCGATGCTCGGGATGACGCAGGCCGAGCCGCTGCGGGTGATCCGCGGCAACGTGCCGAGCCCGCTCAACTGGCCGAAGGGATGCCGCTTCGCTCCGCGCTGCGACTACGCCTTCGAGCGCTGCCAGGAGGAGGTGCCGCCGCTCTTCCGCGCCGGCGACCAGGAGTCGGCGTGCTGGTTCTGCGAGCACGGGCGCCGCCCGACCTCGACCGGAACGGCGGTTCCCGCCGGGTGAGTAGCCGGCTCTATCAATGCCACGTCCGGCGTAGGCTCGACGGAGCCGGTGAACGAGCGGCGGAGGTGACGGCTTTGCCGGCACCGGAGCTCGCATGAACGACAACGCCGACGTGCTGGTGGAGGCGCGCGGGGTCGAGAAGTACTTCCCCGTCAAGGAGGGGCTGCTCCGCAAGACGGTCGCCCAGGTGCAGGCCGTCGACGGCGTCGATCTCGCCGTGCGGCGCGGCGAGACGATCGGGCTCGTGGGCGAGTCGGGCTGCGGCAAGTCGACGCTCGGCAGGACGATCCTGCGGCTGATCGAGCCGACCGGAGGCCAGGTCTTCTTCGAGGGCACAGACCTCACGCAGCTCTCGCGCGGGGAGCTGAAGGCGAAGCGCCGCGACATGCAGATCATCTTCCAGGACTCGGTCGGCTCGCTCGATCCGCGCATGCGGATCCGCAAGCTCGTCGGCGAGGGCCTGGCGATCCACGGCACGCCGCGGCGCGAGCGCGCCGACCGGGTCGTCGAGGTGCTCGAGCGGGTGGGGCTCGGAGCCGACACGCTGAACCGCTACCCGCACCAGTTCAGCGGCGGCCAGCGACAGCGAATCGGGATCGCCCGAGCGCTCGTCCTGCAGCCGAAGCTCGTGGTCGCGGACGAACCGGTGTCCGCCCTCGACGTCTCGATCCAGTCCCAGGTGCTGAACCTGCTCGTCGAGCTCAAGCAGGCGTTCGGCCTGACCTACCTCTTCGTCGCCCACGACCTGGCGGTGGTCGGCTATATCGCCGACCGGATCGCGGTCATGTACCTCGGGAAGATCGTCGAGTTCGCACCTGCGGCCGAGCTCTTCGCACGGCCGCTCCATCCGTACACCGTCGCGCTCCTCTCCGCGATCCCGACGCCGAGGCCCGGTCTCAAGCGAGGGCGGATCGTCCTGACCGGTGACGTACCGAGCCCGATGAACCCACCGAGCGGCTGCCGCTTCCGTACCCGCTGCCCGCTCGCGCAGCCCGTCTGCGCCGAGATCGAGCCGCCGCTAGAACAAAACGGCGAGGGGCATCTGGTTGCGTGCCACTTCGCCGGGACGCCCATCCCGGAGCCGGCCCGTGCCGCACATGCCGGATAGAGACGTCCGGCTTCTGCACGATCAGCGCGTTCCGATCCGGGACGGGGTCACGCTCTCGGCCGACGTCTACCTGCCGCTTTCGGGCGGGCCGTTGCCGACGCTCGTCCAGTGGACGCCGTACGAGTCGACGCGCGAGCGGTTCATCGGCTGGGGCGTCTGGTTCGCGCGCCACGGCTACGCCGCCGTGGTCGTCGACGTACGCGGACGCTACGAGTCCGGCGGCGAGTTCACCGCGTGGATCCATGACGGGCCGGACGCACACGACACGCTGACCTGGGCGGCAGGGCAGCAGTGGTGCAACGGCCGGATCGGGACGTGGGGCCGCAGCTACGGCGGCCTCGTCCAGTGGCAGCTCGCCCACCTCGGCCACCCGAACCTCCAGTGCATCGCACCTCAGGTGATCCACGACGACTACTTCTGGGACGGCTACTTCACCGGCGGCGCGTTCCAGCTCGCGCTCACGCTCGGCGCCGCAGCCCTCTGGAGCAGCGCGATGGCGCTGATCACCGGCCCGAGCGCCGCCGACCTGATGCTGAACGACCGCGTCCTCTCCCACCTGCCGCTGATCGAGCTCGACGAGGTGACGATCGGCCGGAAGGTCGACTACTGGCACGAGTGGTGGGAGCACCAGGTAAACGACGAGTACTGGCAGCAGTTCCGCCACCGGCCGGAGAAGGTGACGGTGCCGATCTTCCAGCAGGGCGGCTGGTTCGACCCGTACTCGGGCTCGCACCTGCGCTCGTTCGCCGCGATCGGCGACCGCGTCCCGAACCGCCTGATGATGGGGCCGTGGAGCCACGAGGAGGATGTGGAGCTGTTCCGCGGCGACGTCGATCTCGGCCCGTCGTCGGTCGTCACGATCCGCGACCACGAGCTCGTGTTCTACGAGCGCTACCTCAAGGACGCCGACAACGACTGGGAGGCGCGGCCGCCGGCCGAGCTCTTCGTGCTGGGCGCGAACGAGTGGCGCGCCGAGCGCGAGTGGCCGCTCGCGCGCACCGAGTTCACACCGTGGTTCCTCCACTCCGGCGGCCGCGCGAACACGCTGGCCGGCGACGGGCGGCTCGACGCGCAGCCGCCGCGCAGCGACGAGCCGGCCGACCGCTACAGCTATGACCCGGAGGATCCGGTGCCGACGATCGGCGGCGTCAACTCGGTGCTGACGATGATGCAGGGCGCGCAGACGCCGATCCTGCCCGGGCCGCGCGACCAGCGCCCGCTCGAGCGTCGCGACGACGTCCTCGTCTACACGAGCGCCGAGCTGGAACAGGACCTGGAGGTGACCGGCCCGCTCGAGCTGGTGCTCTACGCCGCGTCGAGCGCGAAGGACACCGACTTCATCGTGCGGCTCTCGGACGTCTACCCGAACGGCAAGGCGATCTTCCTGACCGAGGGAATGCTGCGGGCGCGCTACCGCAACTCGAACGAGGGCGACAGCACGGAGCTGCTCGAGCCGAACGAGGTCGCCGAGTACCGGATCCGCTGCTACCCGCTGGCCAACGTCTTCAAGGCCGGCCACCGGCTGCGCCTCGACGTGACGAGCTCGAGCTTCCCTCGCTTCTCGCGCAACCTGAACACCGGCGAGGACGTCGGCACCGGCACACGCATGGAGGTGGCGCGGCAGACCGTGCTCCACACGGCGGCGTACCCGTCGCACGTGCTGCTGCCGGTCGTCCCGCAATGAAGGAGCTGTTCGACCTGACGGGCCGGACGGCGCTCGTCACCGGCTCGACCCGCGGGCTCGGCCTCGCGCTTGCCCGAGCGCTCGCCGCCGCGGGAGCGCGGGTCGCGATCAACGGCCGCTCGGCCGACGCCGCGGAGGCGCGCGCAGCGGAGATCGACGGCGCGGTGGCGGCACCGTTCGACGTCACCGACGAGGACGCCGTCGCCGCAGGCGTCGCCCGGCTCGGCCCGGTCGACGTCCTGGTCAGCAACGCCGGCATGACGCTGCGCAAGCCCCTCGAGCAGTTCTCACTCGACGAGTGGCGCGAGCTCCTCGACGTGAACCTGACGAGCGCGTTCCTCGTCGCCCGCGCGGTCGCACCGGGGATGATCGAGCGGCGTCGGGGCAAGATCGTCACCGTCTGCTCGGTCATGAGCGAGCTCGCGCGCGAGACCGTCGGCGCCTACGGCGCAACGAAGGGCGGGCTCAAGATGCTGACGCGCAGCGATGTGCGCCGACTGGGCGCGCCACAACATCCAGGCGAACGCGATCGGGCCGGGCTACTTCCGCACCGAGCTGACGGAGCCGCTCGTCGCGAACCCGGTCTTCGACGAGTGGCTGCGCAAGCGCGTGCCGGCCGGGCGCTGGGGCGAGCCAGAGGAGCTCGCTGGAGCGGTCGTCTTCCTCGCCTCGGCCGCGTCGGACTTCGTCAACGGGCAGATCCTGTACGTCGACGGCGGCCTGTCGGCCGTTGTCTAGGGTCGACCTCGTCCTCCGCGGCGCGACCGGATCGAGCCTGGCCGGCGCGCCGACCTCGTCCTGCTCGATCCGGCGCGGTACGTTGACACCGGCACGTATGCCGAGCCGCCCCGAAGCCCGGAGGGTGTCCTCGGCGTCTGGGATCGCGGGCCTTCGGGTCGTGCGCGACGGCAGCCGACCGGGGAGCGGCCCGGGGGTGTGCTCCGTTGAGTCGTTCTGGGATGCTGGCGCGATGAGCCTCCGCAGCGAGCGCTGGTTCGGCGGCGAACGACCTCGCCGGGTTCATCCACCGCACGTCTCTGCACGCCGAGGCCCGCTCGCGTGCAGCGCTGGACGGGCGGCCGGTGGTCGGCATCTGCAACTCGTGGTCGGAGCTCGTCACGTGCAACCTGCACCTGCGCGGGTTGGGAGAGGCGGTGCGCCGCGGCGTGACGGCCGCGGGCGGCGTGCCGCTCGAGTTCCCGACGATCTCGCTCGGCGAGAACCTGATGAAGCCGACGGCGATGCTGTTCCGCAACCTGATGTCGATGGACGTCGAGGAGTGCATCCGCGCGTACCCGCTCGACGCGGTGGTGCTGATCGGCGGCTGCGACAAGACCGTTCCGGCGCAGCTGATGGGCGCGCTGAGCGCCGACGTGCCGGCGATCGCGCTCACCGCCGGGCCCGCCGAGCCGGCCATGTTCCGCGGCCGCGAGCTCGGCGCGGGCACCGACCTGTGGCACTACGTCGAGGAGGTGCGCGCCGGGCGGATGACGCAGGCCGAGTTCGACGAGCTCGAGGCGGCGGCTGTCGCACGGCGCCGGCCACTGCAACGAGCTCGGGACGGCGTCGACGCTGGCCGCACTCGTCGAGGCGCTCGGCATGTGCCTGCCGGGGACGGCGGCGATCCCGGCCGGCGATCCCGGGCGCGTGCGCGGCGGCCGAGGCGACGGGCGCGCGCGCGGTCGAGCTCGCGCGCGAGGGCCTGCGGCCGTCGCAGATCGTCACCGCGGAGGCGCTCGACAACGCGATCACGCTGCTGATGGCGCTCGGCGGCGGCACGAACGCGGTCATCCACCTGCTCGCGCTCGCGGGCCGGGCGGGCGTGCCGCTGACGCTCGACCGCTTCGACGAGCTCTCCCGGCGCACGCCCGTGCTCGCGAACGTGCGGCCCGTCGGGCGAGCACCTGTTCGAGGACGTCCACCGCGCGGGCGGCGTCGGCGCGGTGCTGCACGAGCTCGCGCCGCTGCTGCACACGGATGCCTTGACGGTGACCGGCCGCACGCTCGGCGAGGAGATCGCGGACGCGGCGGTGACCGACCGCGACGTGATCGCGCCGCTCGCCTCGCCGCGCTCGCCGGAGGGCGGGCTCGCCGTGCTGCGCGGCTCGCTCGCCCCGTCGGGCGCCGTGATCAAGCTGAGCGCGGCCTCGCCGGAGCTGCTTCCGCCACCGCGGCCCGGCGGTCGTCTTCGAGGACGTCTACGACCTCGCCGCCCGGATCGACGAGGTCGACGTGACCCGCGACTCGGTGCTCGTGCTCCGAAACAGCGGCCCGAAGGGCGGGCCGGGCATGCCGGAGTGGGGCCAGCTGCCGGTGCCGCGCCGCCTGCTCGAGCAGGGCGTGCGAGACATCGTCCGCATCTCCGACGCGCGCATGAGCGGCACCGCGTTCGGCACGGTCGTCCTGCACGTCGCGCCCGAGTCGGCGGCCGGCGGCCCGCTCGCCGTGGTGCGAGACGGCGACCCGATCGTGCTCGACGTCGAGCAGCGCCGCCTCGACCTCGACCTCCCGCCGGCCGAGATCGAGCGCCGCCTCGGCGGCGTGGACGCCGCCGCCGCCGCACTACCGCCGAGGCTACGGCGCGCTGTACCTCGAGCACGTCACTCCAGGCCGACGAGGGCTGCGACTTCGACTTCCTGCGGGCCCGCCCCGGCGAGCCGGCCGAGAGCGAGCCGCTCGGACTCCTCAGCGGCTGGATCGGCGGGTGGTAGAGACTGAAGGCCAGACGCCGCCCGACGACAGATGCCGCCGCGATCGCGCGTGAGTGGTCAAGCTGGTTTCGAGCCATCGACTCCTTCGTGGCCAGGACTATGGGACGGGCGAGCCGCCTCAGGCTTCTTCGCGTCCTGGAGGCGGAAGGGGATCGCGACCGGCCGTGGACTAGAGGGCAAACCGATAGACGTGCGCGTCGTGCGGCGCGAACCAGTCTTCGAAGCGACCCCCGCTGACGGCGATCTGTCGGTGCGTCTGGCTCCCGGGCTCGATTGGCGGCGGTAGCGGCCGCTGCTCGTACTCGAAGAGCACGCGGCCGGTCGTGAGCGCGCTTCCGTTCTTGCGCTTCGGCAGTCCCGTGAACGCGACTCGTGAGGTCGTGCCGCCGCGGCGCACGGCGATCACGAACAGGTAGTTCGTCGTCCGGCGGGTGACGAGCTCGATCGCCGCGTTCTCGGTCTTCACGCCCGGCTTGACGTCGGGCGCGACGAGTGCGACCTGGAGCTCGGCCGAGGCGAGCTCGCGCACGACGGGCCGCAGGGCCTGCTCCCAGAAGCTCCAGTTCCAACCGAGCTCGGCGTCCTGCGGCGACGCCACCTGCGTCAGGTGCCCGCCGAAGTAGTTGATGCCGCGCGCGCCGTTGGCGATCGCCTGGTATGTCATGAACCGCTCCTCGTGGAGCGTCGGGAAGCGCGGTACCCGGTCCGGCCTGCTCGCGCTCGGGGCGACGCCGCTCCACGCGATCTGAAGCGTCATCCACACGGGCTTCGGGCCGGCCGCCGACGCGCAGCGTCCTCGTCACGTCGCCGACCACGCTGACGTCGGTGTTCCTCGACTCGACGTGCGTGCCCGGCGGGTAGGAGACGGGATAGATGTCGGCGCCGGTGATGTCGAGCGCGGGCCGGTACGGCGTCAGCTCCGCGACCGTGTTCACCGGCGTCTGGATGATCACGACCGGGTGATTCGGGTCGAGTGCCTTCAGCTTCTCGTAGCCGCGGACGAGCCCGGCAGGGCGGATCCAGTTCGTCGCCGCGGAACGGGTTGCGCGGCTCGTCGACACTCTTCCAGGCGAGCAGCCCGTCGTGGCCCTTGAGCGCGTTCACCACCTTCGTGAGCACCTGCTCCTTGAGCGACGGCGGCTCGCCCTGCTTGCGCGAGAGGAAGGTCGGTGAGCTCGCCGAGCCACGGCCAGCAACGCAGGCCGTGCGCTGCGGCGGCGTCGAGCAGCTTCCGCTCGGCCGCGATCTGCCCGTCGACGAACTCGTCGTTCCACCCGACCATGCCGGTCCGCACGAACGTGACCCCGGCCGCCGCGAGCTCGGCGAGACCATCTCGACCACCGGGCGTCTTGCCGCCAGGCGGGGGCGGCAATGAGATCCCGATCGGGAAGAGCGTCTTGCCGCCGACCTTCAACCCGCCGCTGGGCAGCACCGTCACCTTCGGCATCGCTCACAAGCTCCTCGTCGCCGCATCTCTGGACACTACGCAGCTCCGCCGCTCTTACGAGCAGTGCGTGGGTGGATCGTCTCGCCGGCCTCGAGCATCGCGACGAACGTCTCGAGGCGCCGGGCGCGCGTCTCGGGTTTCTTCGTGTCCTGGAGGCGGTAGAGGATCGCGTAGCGGTTGCGGCTGTCCAGGCTCGCGAAGAACGCTGCGGCGGTGGGTCGCGCGTCGAGCTCGCGCTGAAGGTCGTCGGGAACCGTGATCGTGCGCTGGCCGTCGTACGCGGCGGCCCAGCGGCCGTCCGCCTTGGCACGCTCGACCTCGCGCGACCCGGACGGTCGCATGCGGCCTTGGGCGGTCAGCGCCTCGACCTTGTCGCGGTTGATCTTCGACCACGTGCTCCGCGGCGTGCGTGGCGTGAAGCGCTGGAGGAAGTGGTCGTCGTCGAGCTTGTGGCGCACGGCGTCGATCCAGCCGTAACAGAGCGCAATCTCGAGCGCCTCAGCGTGCGTGACCGTCACGTGCTCCGACGTCTTGCGGGCGATCTTCAGCCAGCACTCGCTCGCGTCGGCGTGGTGACCGGCAAGCCACGCGTCCCAGTCCGCCGCGGAGGCGAACGCTACGCCGTCGCGTCCAGAAGCCACGCGCGCAGGTAGTCGGCGAACGACGGGCGGACGAGGATCCGGAACGTGTCGGCGTCCGGCCGGTAGAGGATCACCTGGGCGCGCGCGAGCAGCGTCTGTGCGCAGCCGCCCGGCGGGATCAGGTCGAGGTCGAGCGAGCAGCCGTGCGCCAGCACGCGGCGGCGTCGTCGCCCGTGAGCTCGAACACGACGCGGTTGGCCGAGACGTCGACCGCGGCCGCCGCGTCCGCGTAGTCGTCCTCCGTGCCGCCGAGCACGAGCCACTCGTCCGGTCCGAGCCAGAGGACGAGGCGGCCGTCGAGCTCGGCCGTCGTGTTCGGCTCGACGGGAAAGCCTGCGGGCGGCTCGCCGCGGACGTCGACCTGCGTCGGCAGCTCGAGTCACGTAGGACGGCCATCGCGGCGCGTGCCCTCCTTGTCGTAGAGCAGCGAATCGACCACCTCGGCCGCGACGCCGTTCGCCCATACGGTCTCGCCGATGCGCTCGCGGCCGCTACGCAGGAGCGCGAGCGCGAACGTCCGCTCGAGCGCGGCGCTGCGGTAGCTCGACGTCACGTGGCCGTGCATCTCGTGCGACTCGGGGGCCGCGACGAGCTGCGCGCCCTCGGCGAGCAGCGTCTCGCGGTCGAGCGGCAGCAGGCCGACGAGCTGCTTGCGGTCGGGCGCGCGACGTGTCGGCGCGCGTGAACGAGCGCTTCCCCAGAAAATCGAGCTTCGTCTTCGAGACGATCCAGTCCATGCCGAGATCCTGCGGCGTGACGGTGCCGTCGGTGTCCTGGCCGACGATCGGGTAGCCCTTCTCGGCCCGCAGCACGTGCATCGCCTCGGTGCCGTACGGCGTCACGTCGCCCGCGCCGTGGATCGCCTCCCACAGCTCGAGCCCGCGTCGGCCGTCGACGTTCACCTCGTAAGCGAGCTCGCCCGAGAAGCTGACGCGGCAGACGCGCGCAGAGATGCCGGCGACCTCGCCCTCGGCGATCGCCATGAACGGGAGACTCTCGGCGTCGAGCGGGAGCGCGGTCAGCCGCGCGAGCAGCTCGCGGGAGTCGGGCCCGGCGACGGCGACTGTCGCCCATTGCTCGGTCACTGACGTGAGCCACACGCGCAGCTCGGGCCACTCCGTCTGAAGCCACTCCTCCATGTGGTCGAGCACCCGCGCCGCGTTGCCGGTCGTGGTCGTGCAAAGGAAGCGCTGCTCGCCGACGCGCATCACGACGCCGTCGTCGAAGACCATCCCGTCGGCCTTGCACATCACGCGCGTAGCGCGCACGGCCGACGGCGAGCGAGTCGAACGCGTTCGTGTACATCCGGTTCAGGAACTCGACCGCGTCGGAGCCCTGCACGTCGATCTTCCCGAGCGTGCTCACGTCCTGCATGGCCACGGCCTCGCGGACCGCGCGGCACTCGCGGAGCACCGCCTCCTCCATCGTCTCGCCGCCGCGCGGGAAGTAGCGCGGGCGGTGCCACTGGCCGACGTTCTCCATCACGGCGCCGCGGGCGAGGTGCCACGGGTGGATCGGCGTCACGCGCACGGGATCGAAGAGGGCGCCGCGGTTACGGCCGGCGAGCAGCGCGAACGAGACCGGTACGTACGGCGGCCGGAACGTCGTCGTGCCGAGCTCGCCCGGATGGACGCCGAGCAGCTCGGCGGCGACTCGGATCGCGTTCACGTTCGCCGTCTTGCCCTGGTCGGAGCCGGTGCCGATCGTCGTGAAGCGCTTCACGTGCTCGACCGAGCGCAGGCCCGCGCCGATCGCGCGGCGTACATCGGCGACCGTGGAGTCGCGCTCCAGGTCGACGAAGCTCACGTCCTCGTCGCCGTCGGGCAGCGCGAAGGGCGGCGCGTCCGGAAGGCTCGCGCCGGTCGCGCGGCCGACACACTCGACGCCTCGTGCTTCGCCGTCCGGGACCGGCGCGCCGATCCTGTCGTCCCAGCGCAACCGGCCGCGCGCCTGGCTCCAGAGGTGGACGCGCGGGCTCCAGCCGCCGGTGACCGCGGTCACGCCGTCGGGCACCTCGTACTGCGCGGCGGCACCGGCGAGCATGATCCCGGGCCGGTCGTTGTCGGGGAAGACGAGCGGCCGCTCGAGCGCGCCGGTCGCGAGCACGATCCGCTTCGCGCGGATCTTCCAGAGCCGGCGGCCGCGCTCGACCGCGAGCACGTAGTTGCCGTCGTGGATCGCCACCACGGCCGTCCGCTCGAGCACGCGCACGTCGCCGAGCGGCTCACAGCGGCGCTGCTCGGCGAGGATCACACGCCCCGTCGCCTCGGCCGCGGCCGCCCGACCCGACTGGCCGGCGCCGACGATTAGCACCTCGCAGTGTGCGTGCATCGCGTCGTACCGCTGCTCCGGCGCGGCGACGAGACGGCCCTTCCCCGCGAGCGGCTCGGCGACGAGACCGTCGTACAGCTCGACGAGGGTTGCCCGCAACAGCGGCCCCGATTCCATGTGACCTGGGCCGATCTGCACGAGCGCGTTCGGCTCCTCCTCGCCCGCGGTATAGACACCGCGCGGCCGGTCGCGATAGATCGAGCGGAAGCCGCCAAGCACGCCGTTCCGCACGAGCGCCGCCGCGAGCGTCTCGCCGTCGCGGCCCTCGTACTCAGTCCCGGCGAACCGAAATCTCATTCGTGACCGTGTCGCGGACGACGTCGAACCAGCGGCGGCACCCGTGCGTGTGCACCCACCGCTCGGCGAATGAGCCCTTCGGGTTGTCGCGGAAGAAGAGGAAGCGCGCCCACTCCTCGTCGGACAGAGCGCCCGGCTCCGGTGGATACGCGACCTCGGCCTGGCCGCCGTAGGAGAACTCGATCTCGTCACGCTCGCCGCACCAGGGGCAGCGGATCAGCAGCATCAGTGCGCGACCCCCGCGGCGCCGTGTTCGTCGATCAGCTTGCCGCTCGTGAAGCGGTCGAGCGAGAACGGTGCGTTCAGCTCGTGAGGTTCGCCGTTCGCGAGCGTCCACGCGAACGCCCAACCCGATCCGGGCGTCGCCTTGAAGCCGCCCGTGCCCCAGCCGCAGTTGACGTACAGGCCCTCGACCGGCGTCGGCCCGACGATCGGCGAGGCGTCCGGACAGACGTCGACGATGCCCGCCCACGTGCGCAGCACGCGCGCGCTCGCGAAGATCGGGAAGAGCTCGATCGCCGCCGCGAGCTGGTCCTCGATCACGTGGAAGGAGCCGCGCTGCGCGTACGAGTTGTAGGCGTCGATCCCGGCGCCCATCACGAGCTCGCCCTTGTGCGCCTGGCTGACGTAGACGTGTACTGCGTTCGACATCACGACCGTGTCGAGCACCTGCTCGTACAGCTCCGAGACGAGCGCCTGGAGCGGATGGGTCTGGACCGGTAGCCGAACGCCCGCCATCCGTGCGAGCAGCGAGCTGTGACCGGCGGCGACGATCGCGACCTGGTTCGCGGCGATGCGACCGGCCGTCGTCTCGACCGCGACCGCGCGTCCGCCCTCGACCGCGATCCCCGTCACCTCGCAGCCCTGGATCAGGTCGACGCCGAGCGCGTCGGCGGCGCGGGCGTAGCCCCAGGCGACGTTCTCGTGCCGCGCGATCCCGCCGCGCGGCTGAAAGGTGGCGCCAAGCACCGGGTAACGCACGTCGGGCGAGACGTCGAGGATCGGACAGAGCTCACCGACCTGCTTCGGGTCGAGCCACTCCGCGTCGATCCCCGAGATGCGGTTCGCGCCGACGCGGCGGACTCCGTCGCGCACGTCCTGGAGCGTGTGCGCCAGGTTGAGCACGCCGCGCTGGCTGAACAGCAGGTCGTAGTCGAGCTCCTCCTCGAGCCCCTCCCAGAGTGAGAGCGAGTGCTCGTAGATCGCCGCGCTCTCCTCCCAGAGATAGTTCGAGCGGATGATCGTCGTGTTGCGCGCGATATTCCCGCCGGCGAGCCAGCCGCGCTCGAGCACTGCGACGTCGGTGATCCCGTGCTCGCGCGCGAGGTAATACGCGGTCGCGAGCCCGTGCCCGCCGCCACCGACGATCACCACCTCGTAGGCGTCGCGCGGCTCCGGGCTTCGCCAGAGAAAATCGGGGTGCTGCTCGCCGCTCATCCCCGCTCCGGCACCGGCAAAGCCGGCGCCTCCGCTCGTTGTTCGCCTCCGTCGAGCCTACGGCTCATTCCGCTAGGCAGCTCGAACCTCGTTGCGAAGGATGCCGATCCCTTCGATCTCGACCTCGACGACGTCGCCGGGCGCGAGCGCGATCTTCGGGTCTCGGAATACACCGACGCCCTCGGGCGTGCCGGTGAGGATCAGGTCGCCGGGCTCGAGCGTGATTGCCTGCGTGATGTACGCGACGAGCGTCGGGATGCTGAAGATGAGCAGGCTCGTGCGCGAGTCCTGGAGCGGCTCTCCGTTCAACCGCTGCTGAATCCGCAGGTCGCCGGGATCGAGCTCGTCGCGCGGCACGATCCGCGGGCCGACCGGGCAGAAGGTGTCGAGGCTCTTGCCTCTGAACCATTGCCCGTCGCCGAATTGATAGTCGCGGGCGCTGACGTCGTTCGCGCACGTCCAGCCGGCGACGAACTCGAGCGCGTCGTCCTCGGACACGCCGCGCGCCGTGCGGCCGATCACGACCGCAAGCTCGGCCTCGGCGTCGACGTGGCCGACGCCGGCCGGTAGCACGATCGCGTCGCCGTCGCCGCAGAGCGTGTTCGCGAACTTGCCGAACAGGAGCGGCGCCTTCGGCGGCTCCATCTTCGACTCGCCCGTGTGGTCGGAGTAGTTGAGGCCCACGCAGACGACCTTCGGCTCGCCGCGGCCGAACCGCGTCTGCCAGTCGTTGCGGACTCCGTTGCTGTTGCTCATCTTTCTCCTTGGTCGGGTGCGGTCACAAGACCCTCGGCGAGGAGGGTGCGGAAGCGGTCGACTGTCGCTGCGACGCCGTCGGCGAGCGGAGTCTCGGCGAACTCGGGGAAGCCGGCCGTGAACGAGGCGCTGTCGACCTCCTCGGGAAAAGGCAGCCGCACGTCGTCGAAGCCGATCGAGTCGACGCCGAGCGTGGCGATGATCTCCTCGATCGAGACGCGGCGGCCTGGCAGGTTGTGGACGGCCGCGCCCTCATTCCCCGTCAGGCTCGCGCCGACGAACGCGCGGGCGACGTCGCGCGCGAGCTGCAGCTGCGCGGCGCCGCCGTACGGGATCGTGTACGCGGTGCCGGCGGCGGCGGCGAGCATCGCGGTCGTCGGCGCGGAGGTCACACCCTGGTCGCGGCCGACGCCGTAGACGGTGTGCGGCCGCAGGCCGGTGCTCGAGATGCCGTTCTCGGCGAGGTACACCGCCGCCGTGGACTCGTTCGCGCGCTTGTAGACGCCGTAGATCGTGCCCGGGTGGCCGACCATCGTGCCGTTCGCGTCGAACGCAGCGATCGACGAGGCGTAGACGATCGGCGCCAACTGTGGCCGGGCCTTGGCTGCCTCGAAGACGTTGACGGTGCCGAGCACGTTGACGCGCGCGCCGAGCGGAGGGTCGGCGCGGCAGAACGGCACCTGGAGTGCGGCGAGGTGGATCACATGCGTGAGCCCGTGCTCGTCGATGGCTTGCTCGACCGCCGCGAGGTCGGTGATGTCGCCGGCCACGTGCGGGATCGCAGCGACCGCGGCCTCGTCGAGCAGAAGCCGCACCCTACGAGGTTCGGCCGAAAGGTCGAAGGTGACGACCGGCCGTCCATCGGCGACGAGCTCGGCGACCACCCACGCGCCGATGCAGCCGTACGCGCCGGTGACGAGGAAGCGCGGCTCGCTCATGAGGGCGCGAGCAGTACCTTCGCGTACTCGGCCGGGCGGTCGACGAGGTTCGCGAACGCATCTGCGCCCTCGGCGAGCGGCGCGGTCGAGAGCCAGTCGAGCGTGAGGTCACCCTCGGCGAGGATCTCGAGTGCGCGTGCGAAGTCGGCCCGCGTGTAGCCGAACTGGCCGCGCAGGTGGATCGCGCGGCGGACGAGCTGCGCCATCGGGAACGGTGCCTCGGCGTTGCCGAGCCCGAGCATCACGATCGTGCCGCCGCTCCGGACTCCCGCGAGCGCCGCGCGCCAAGTCGCCTCGAAGCCTGCGGCATCGACGACCAGATCGAAGTCGTCCGGCTCGAGCTCACCGGCGGTATCCGCCGCGCCGAGCCGCTCGGCGACGGCGCGCCGCTCGGCCAGCGGATCGACCGCTGTCACCTCGGCGCCCGACCGCGCGGCGAGGTAGGCGGTCAGCAGCCCGAGTGGGCCGCAGCCGAGAACCGCCACGGCGCGCGCTTCGCCGTGTGGGGCGAGCGCGCCCACACAGCAAGCGAGCGGCTCGACGAGCACCGCGCGCCGATGGTCGATCCCGTCCGGCAGCGGCACGAGAGAGCGTCGCGGCACCGCGACCCGCTCGGCGAACACGCCGGGCCGGTGCATCCCGATCAGCCGCCACGAGGCGCAGAGGTTGTCCTCGCCCGCACGGCAGTGCGCGCACTCGCCGCAGCCGATCAGGGGGTACACGGCGTACGCCTCGCCGTCGAGCCGACCCACGACCTCGTGGCCGAGCACGAGCGGCGGCACGCGCGGCCCGGGGTGCCCGCGGTAGCCGTGCAGGTCAGAGCCGCAGATCCCCGCGAGCTCGACGTCCAGCACGACCTCGTCCGCGCCGGGCTCCGGCTCGGCCGCGTCCTCGTAGACGACGCTGCGGTCGCCGTACCAGACGAGCGCCTTCATCTCCGACCTCCCACGGGGCGATCATAGGCCGTCACCGCCGCAGCACCATCCCGCCGCGCTCCCCCGTGAGGCGGCCGTCGCGCAGAGTCGGCACGCCGTTCACGAGCACGTGCACCATCCCGTCCGCGAGCTGGTTCGGCTCGAAGGTCGTGCCGCGCTCGGCGAAGCGGGCCGGGTCGAACACCGCGACGTCGGCCCGTGCACCGGGTCGCAGGACGCCGCGGTCGGCCAGGCCGAGGCGCGCGGCCGGCTGACCGGTGAGCTTGTGCACGGCCGCCGCCGGTGAGAGGAGCCGCTCCTCGCGGACCATGAAGCGCCAGAACCACGACGCCCACGTGTACGCGCCGTGGAAGAACGACTCGGCGAGCGGGCCGTCGGGGGCGAGTGTCGTGGCGTCGGAGCCCGGGACGCAGCAGGAGTGCGCGAACGCCTCGCGCTGCTCGTCTTCGGTGTAGGCGTGGATGATCACCATCAGCCGGTGCGGCTCCTCGACTGTGGGCAGCAGCAGATCGTAGACCGCGTCGAGCGGCTCCTGGCCACGCTCGGCCGCGATCGACGCGACGTCGCGACGTGCGTACTGCGGCCAGAACGGGTTGTCGAGCAGCACGATCCGGCTCCAGTCGTCGCCGGCGCTGAGGATGCTGCGGTGCGGGCGCATCCGGTCGCGCTGGTCGCCGTCGCGCAGAAGCGCCGCGAGCGCGGCCGGATCGGACGCGAGCGCCCACGGCGGCAGCGCGGCGTAGAGGTGGGTGATCCCGTAGCGGCGCGTGTGCATGTCGAACTCGACGTCGAGGCCGCGATCGCGGGCGCGCTCGACGAGCTCGATCGAGCGGCGCGACTCCTCGATGCCGTTCCGCGGCACGAGGTGCGAGACCTGGAGCCGAACCTGCGCGCGCTCGGAGGTGCGGATCGCCTCCGCGACCGAGTCGGCCGCGCCCTCGTCGCGCCGCCGCGTGTGCGTCGCGTAGAGCTGTCCGTCGAGCGCGCCGCAGAGCGCCGTCACCTCCTCCTCGCTCGCGCCCGCCTCCTGCGCGTACTCGAGGCCCGTCGAATAGCCCCACGCGCCCTCGCCGAGCGACTCGCGCAGCAGCTCGCCCATCCTCGCCAGCTCGGCCGCGTCGGCGGGCCGCTCCTCGAGCCCCACGGTCGCGAGCCGCAGCTGCCCGTTCGGCACGAGGCTCAGCACGTTCACCGCGGGCCGCGCCTGCTCGAGCCGGTCGAAGTAGCCGCCGGCGGTACGCCAGTCGAGCGGCACCGCGTCGCTGTAGCCGTAGATCGCCTTCCGTGCGAGCCCCGGCTCGCCGATCGGGAAGCAGCCGAAGCCGCAGTTGCCGACCACCTCGAGCGTCACGCCCTGGTGGATCGCGCTCGCCGCGCGCGGGTCGACGAGCAGCGTGTAGTCGGAGTGGCTGTGGATGTCGATGAACCCGGGCGCGACCGCGAGGCCCGGCGGCGTCGATCTCCGGGCACGTCCGTGGGGCCCACGGAGCCGACGGCGGCGACACGGCCGCCCTCGATCGCCAGGTCGGCAACGAAGCGGCTCGGCGCCGCTGCCGTCGTAGACCGTGCCGTTGCGGATGACCAGCTCCACGCTCATGCGCGGTTTCCGCCGTAGCTCGACACGAACTCGCGTCCCGCGGCGAAGCGCGCGAGCGAGAAGCTCTCGACCGCTGCGAACGGCGACGGCTTCCCGAGAATCGCGCCGGCGACGAGCTCGCCGATCGCCGGGCCGAGCTTGAAGCAGTGGCCGCTGCCGCCGGTCGCGAGGTGGAGCCCGTCATAGCCCTCGACCGGGCCGAGCAGCGGGTGCCAGTCGGGCGTCACGTCGTAGAGGCCGATGCGCCCACCGACCGCGCGCATGCCTGCGAGCCGCGGCAGCCGTGCCAGCACACGCTCGCGCACGTCGGCCGCGAACGACGCGTCGACCGTGTCGTCGTAGCCGTCCGGCTCGACCGTCTCGTACTCCTTCGGGAAGCCGCGGCCGACGAGCACGTGGCCGTCGCCGTGCTCGGGCGCCGGGCGCATGTAGATCCGGTCGACCTGCGACGACACCGCGCACGGGACCGCCGGCTCGGGCGCCGTCGCGAAGACGACGTCCTGCTCGCGCGTGATCTCGAGCGGCAGCTCGAGCCCGATCTCGCGCCCGAGTCGCGCCGACCACACGCCGGCCGCCAGCACGACGCTCTCGCACTCGACCAGCTCGCCGGCTACGCGCACGCCGCGGACCGCGCCGCCCTCGACCTCGATCGCCTCGACCGGTGTGTTCTCGAAGGCGCGTGCACCCGCTCGGCACGCCGCCGTGACGTACGCGGCCGTCGTCGCGACGGGATCGGCGAACCCCGAGTCGGGCTCGTACAGCGCGTACGCGATCCCGGCGCCCTCCGCGCCAGGGAGGAACTCGTGCAGGTCGTCGACCTCGATGCTGTCGACGCCCTCCTCGTCCTGCATCAGCGAGTTCTCGGCGGCGGCGACGGCCGACTCCGAGTCGACGAGGAAGAGCCACCCGGTGCGCGTGTAGACCGGGTCGCAGTCGAGGTGCAGCGGCAGCTGGCGCAGCCGCTCGCGCGAGCGGACGGCCATGCGCACGACCTCGGGATTCGAGTAGTGGCAGCGGACGATCGCCGCCGACTTGCCGGTCGAGGCCTCGCCGAAGCGGCCCGCCTCGAACAGCAGCGGCTCCATGCCCTCGCGCGCGAGCTCCCACAGCGTCGTCGCGCCGAGGATGCCGCCTCCGACGACGATCGTCGTTGCCCCCTTCACCGAACCGACTCGATCGTGTTGTAGGCGCCGTCGCGCTGCCAGCGCTCGTGCGCGCGCGCGACCGCGTCGGCATCGATCTCGAACCCGTGTCCGGGCGGTCGTCCAGGCGGTAACGGCCGCCCTCGAGGGCGGGCGCCGGCCCGAGCGTCAGCCGCTCGGCGAGCAGCTGGTGCATCACCTGGTTGCCGAGGGTCAGGTTCGGGATCGTCGCGGCGACCTGCGCGTTGGCCAGGAAGCTGATCTCGCTCTCCATGAACGCGTGCCGGTTCACGTTCAGGCCGTGCGCCTCGCACATGAACGCCTGCTGCCGGAAGCGGTGGAGGCCCGCCCGCGTCGTGGCTTCCCTGCACGATCACGTCCGCCGCCTCGCGCTCGAGCACCTGCCGCAGCTGGCCGGTCGTGAAGACGGCCTGGTCGGCGGCGATCTTCGTCGAGACCGAGCGGCGTACGTGCGCGAGGCCGGCGATGTCCTGTGCCGGCACGGGCTGCTCGACCCAGTCGAGGTCGTACTGCTCGAGCAGGCGGATCCGGTCGACCGCGGTTGCGAGGTCCCACGCCTCGTTCGGGTCGATCCGCAGCAGCGGCCCTCCGTCACGCACTGGGCCGATCGCCTCGCGGACGGCGGCCACGCACGCGTCGTCGTCGCGGGCTCCGCGGCCGACCTTGAGGTAGATGACGCGGTGGCCGTCGCCCGCGAGCTGCCGCGCGTGCGCGGCGAGCGTGTCCGGGTCGTCGCCCTGGAGGAAGCCGAAGTAGTCGAGCTCGTCGTGGACTGCGCCGCCGAAGAACGTGCGCGTCGGCACGCCGAGCGCGCGGCCGAGCGCGTCCCAGCAGGCGACCTCGATCCCGGCGAAGACGGTCTGGGTGAAATGTGGCCACATCTTCCAGCGGCCCTCGCTCCAGATCGAGCGCAGGATTGCCTCCATGTCGCCGGGCGAGCGGCCGATCAGCTGGCGGGCCATCAGCTCGCCGTACGCGACGACCGCGCGCGGGTCCTCGCAGATCGACTCGCCGTAGCCGACGACGCCGTCGTCGGTGTGGACGGAGAAGAGGACGAGGTTCGCCCCGACCTGTGCGCCGCCCGCCCAGTGGAACTCCTGCGCGAGCGGGATCGCGAGCGGCGTCGCCTCGATGCGCGCGATCTTCACGGCAGCTCCTCGAGCCCGAAGATTGCGACCGTGGTCTCGCCTCGCCCGAGCGCGGCGACGACCTCGCGCTCGCGCTCTTCGAGCGCGCGTGCGGCCGCGAGCACCGCGTCGGCGTCGGCCGCGGCCACGACGGCGACGCCGTCGGCGTCGGCGCAGACGAGGTCGCCCGGCTGGACGGTGACGCCGCCAAGCGTGACCGGAACGCGCAGCGCTCCCGGCCCCGCCTTGCCGGGCCCGCGCGGCGAGGTGCCGCGGTGGAAGACCGGTACGCCGACCGCCTCCAGCTGCGCGCGATCGCGCACGGCGCCGTCGACCACGATCCCGGCGACGCCGCGCTCGCGTGCGGCGAGGGCGACGATGTCGCCGCAGTGCGCGGTTCTCGTCTCGCCGCCAACAGCGAGCACGATCACCTCGCCCGGCTGCGCCGTCGCGACAGCGTGGTGGAGCGCGAGGTTGTCGCCCGGCACGCCCTGCACGGTCAGCGCGGGCCCGAACGCGTGCGCGGCCGGCCACGCGGGCTCGAGTCCGAGCAGCACCGCGACGCGGTCGCCGCCGGCGGAGGCGAGCGACGCAGAGCCGTGCGTCATCGAACTGCGCCCCGTCGCAGCGACTCGGTCGCCTCGAGATCGAGCTCGCCGTCGTGGCCGACGACGACGCCGTACAGCTCGCGCGCTGCGGCGACCGACACCTTGTCGTCGAGCACGTCGCGCGCGACCGCACGCGGATCGCGCTCGAGCGGGTCGCCGTGCCCGCCGCCGCCTGCCATCCGGTGGTGCATGACGTCACCCGGCTGGAGCACGTGCGCCGAACATCGGCGGCATCCGCTCGAGCTCCCCGCCGGCGCGGAAGATCAGCGTCGAGGAGGCCGCCGCCCTCGCTGCCACCGTCCAGGCCGTACGGCCGGTGCACCTGGCGGTCGGAGCGGACGTGGACGGTCGTGTCGGGCGCGACGGCGCGCCACACGCGCTCGACTGCCAGTCCGCCGCGATAGCGAGCCGGCGTCCGCCCGAGTCGGGCACGAGGCCGTAGCGCTCGACCACGATCGGCCACTCGGTCTCGGCCACCTCGACCGGGATGTTGGCCATGCTCGCGCACGGGTTCGCGAGGCCGTCGTTGCCGTCGGAGACGGGTCGCCCGCCCCAGGTGCCGACGACGAGCTCGCTGTAGACCCACGGCCCCGCCTGCTCGCCCCCCTCTTCGGCCGAGTGCCGGTGAAGAAGGCGAGCGTGCTGCCGCCCTCGCCCGCCGCCGGCACACGGTCGGGGACGAGCTGCGCGAGCGCGCCGTTCATCACGTCGGAGAGTCGGTAGCCGGCGATCCCGCGCATCGACGAGGCGCCCGGAAGCAGCACGTGCACGACCGTGCCGGGCTTGGTGATCACCGTGATCGGCCGCCTGGCGCCGCCGGTGCGCGGGATCTCGATCGCAGAGGCGGCCATCACCGTGTGGTAGGCACTCGCCTCGGCGAACGACGGCGTGCAGTTGAGCGCGCCGCGCACCATCGGCGCCGAGCGCGAGAAGTCCGCGATCAGCTCGTCGCCGCGGATCGTCAGGTCGACGGTGAGCTCGACGTCGCAGACGTCGATCCCGTCCGAGTCCATGTAGTCGGTGAACGAAACGGTGCCGTCGGGCCAGCTCGCGATCTCGCGGCGCAGCAGCTGCTCGGTGTGGTCGAGCAGGCCGTTCATCAGCGACGCAAACCGTTCGGAGCCGTGGCGGGCGGCGAGCTCCTGGAGCGCGCGGTCGCCGATGTTGCACGCGGCGACCTGCGCCGCGAGGTCGCCGAGCAGCTCGTGCGGGACGCGGACGTTCGCGCGGAGCACGTCGAAGAGCGCCTCGTTTCGCTCGCCGGCCGCATAGAGCCGCAGCCACGGCAGGCGGAGGCCCTCCTGGAAGACCTCGGTGCTGTCGCACGCGCACGAGCCGGGCACGCGGCCGCCGACGTCGCCGTGGTGGGCGACCGTGACCGCGAAGCCGATCAGCGTTTCGCCGGCGAAGGACGGCTTCGCCACGAAGATGTCCGGCGTGTGGCTCGCGCCGTCGAACGGGTCGTTGACGAGGAAGACGTCGCCGGGACGGAAGCTCTCGCCGAAGCGCTCGAGCAGCGTGCGCATCGCGTTCGGAATCGAGCCGAGCTGCAGCGGGATCGTGACCGCCTGCGCGACGGTCTCGCCGGTGGCGGCGCAGAGCGCGGCCGAGTAGTCCATCGCGTCGCGGACGACCGCGGAGTGGGCGGTGCGGAAGATCGCGTCGCCATCTCGTCGGCGGCGGTCTCGAGCGCGTTCCCGACCAGCCGCATCGCGATCGCGTCGGCGTGCGCGGCGGCGGCGGCGTCCGCGACCGGCGCGATCAGATCGAGCACGAGCGCGTGGCTCGCCGAGTCGAGGCGAACCGTCCAGCCGGGCGGGACGACGACGGTCGTGTCGTACTCGTCGACGAGCAGCGGGCCGTGCACCGGCCCGGCGGCGAGCGAGGCGCGCGAGACGACAGGCGCGTCGAGCACGCCGTGGGCCGGCCCGAAGTCGGCGCGGCGGGTGCCCAGGGGCTGCGTCTCGCGCTCGCCGGCGCGGTAGCGCGAACGGCTCGCGCCGCGGGCCGAGCGCGGCGAGGCGGAGCGCCCGGATGTCGACCGGCGAGCCGGGCTCGAGGCGTGTGCCGTACAGGCGCTCGTGCTCGTCCTCGAAGCGGTCGACAAGCTCCGCGACCGCGGCGTCGCTCAGCTCGCCGGAGAGCTCGATCGGGACGCTCCAGCTCTGGCCCGCGGTAGCGGACGTCCGCGACGCGCCGCCACTCGGTCTCGCCGTCGATCCGCAGCGCGAGGTGCGTGCGCATCTCGGTGTCGAGCCGGCGCAGCGTCTCGAGGTCGGGCTCGCGCGCGCTGACGCGACAGAAGCGGACGTCGTGGTACTCGGCGCGGGCGAAGAGGAGGCCGGCCGCGGAGAAGAGGCCGGCGAGCGGCGGCACGATCGCGGTGCGCGTGCCGAGCTCGGCGGCCAGCGCCGCCGCGTGCACCGGCCCCGAGCCGCCGTAGGCGACGAGCACGAAGTCGGCCGGGTCGCGTCCCTTCTCGGTCGAGACGGCGCGGAGCGCGCGCATCGTCGCCGCGTTCGCGAGGTCGTGGATGCCCGCGTGCTGTCTCGAGCGACGAGAGCCCGAGCCGGTCGCCAAGCGCCGCGACCGCCTGCTCGGCCAGCTCGCGCGACACGGTCAGAGCGCCGGAGGCGAGCGGGCCCGGTGCGATGTAGCCGAGCACGACGTTGGCGTCGGTCACGGTCGGCTCGATCCCGCCGAGGCCGTAGCAGGCAGGGCCGGGCGTCGCGCCCGCGCTGCGCGGGCCGACGTGCAGGCCGCCGGCCTCGTCGAGCCAGGCGATCGAGCCGCCGCCGGCGCCGACCTCGGCGATGTCGATCGTCGGGATGCGGATCAGCTCGCCGCTGCCGCGAAGGAGCCTGCTGCCCGAGGAGAGGGACGCGCCGACCTCGTACTCCTGGCTGAGCGATACACGGCCGTCCTGGATCAGCGAAGCCTTCGCCGTCGTGCCTCCGAGGTCGAACGCGATCGCGTTCTCGTACCCGAGGGACTGCGCGAGCGCGAGCGCCGCGACGACGCCCGCGGCCGGGCCGGATTCCAGCGCATACACCGGGCGAGCGGCCGCGTCGTCGCCGGTCATCGTGCCGCCGGAGGACTGGAGGACGGTGAGCGGCGCCGCCACGCCCGCGGCGTCGAGCCCAGCGCGCAGATCGGCCGACGTACCGGCTCATCAGCGGCGAGATGTAGGCGTTGACGACTGTCGTGGCCGTGCGCTCGTACTCCTGCTGCTCCCGGCTCACTTCGCTCGAGAGCGAGACGGGAACCCGGGGCAGCGCCTCGCGGAGGATCGCTCCGAGCCGCTCCTCGTGCGCCGGATACAGATGTGCGTGGAGCAGGCAGACGGCGACGGCCTCGACTCCGGCCTCCGCGAGCCGAACCGCCAGGGCTCGGGCTTCGTCCTCGTCGAGCGGCTTGACCACGGCGCCGTCGGCGGCCATTCGCTCGGCGATCTCGAAGCGGTCGCGCCGCGCGACGAGCGACGGCGGCTTCGTCCAGAAGTAGTCGTAGAGGTGCGGCATCCGCATCCGCCGCAGCTCGAGCACGTCGCGGAAGCCCTCGGTCGTCACGAGCGCGAGGTGCGCTCCACGCCGCTCGAGCACGGCGTTCGTCGCGACGGTCGTCCCGTGCACCACGGCACCGACCGCATGGCCGGACGCGAGCTCGCCGACCGCCGAGACGACCGCGCGGTCGTAGGCCGACGGCGTCGAGAGCACCTTGGTGTAGGCGACGCGGCCGTCCTCGCCAACGCAGATCACGTCGGTGAACGTGCCGCCGACGTCGGCACCGACGCGTGCCCGCTCCAGCGCCGGCAAAGCCGGCACCTCCGCTCTTTGTGAGCCTCCGTCGAGCCTACGGCTCATGCGCTCACCTCATGTCTCGTTCGGACGGAAGCGAGCCGGCGATCAGGTCGACGGCCCAGCGCATGCTGTCGTGGATCACCCGCTCGGCGCGGTCCGGGTCGTGGGCCTCGCAGGCCTCGACGAAGTCGTGGTAGGAGCCGACCGACCGCCTGAACCGCTCCGGGCTCGAGAGCACGAGCCGGTGGTAGCGCCCGCCGCGCCAGAAGAGCCGCTCGACCTCGCCGACCAGGCGCGTGCGGCCCGAGGCGAGGTACGCCGTCGAATGCAGCTCCCACCGTCCCTCGAGGTAAGCGTCGACATCCTGGATCCGGGCGAGGCGATCGAGGCTCGCGAGCCGGTCGCGCATCCGGTCGAGCTCCGCCGGACCGACGGCCGCGGCGCCGAGGCGCGCGGCGAGCCCTTCGAGACCGAGCCGCGCCGCGTAGAGCTCTTCGAGATCCTCGCGCGTGAGCCGGCGGACGAGCGCGCGGCCGTTCTCGCTCACCTCGACAAGACCCGCTCGCTCGAGCGAGACCAGCGCGTGCCGGATCGGCGTCTGCGAGATGCCGAGTCGCTCGGCGAGGTCGCGCTGGACGAGCGGCGTCCCCTCGGGCAGCTTGCCCGCGACGATCAGCTCGCGCAGCGCCTTCGTCGCGCGCTGCTCCATCGACGAGCGGCCGAGCGGCTCGATGTCGGCGAGATGCTCTGCCGACGAAGAGCTCACGCGCGCCCTCCGCCCGTTGTATGCTCGCCGTTCGCGATTTGAGATTTCATGTCGCGTGACCTTACCGGATGGCGACCACGGCGAACAACAGCTCCCGCATCGGTGTCGACGTCGGTGGCACCTTCACCGACGTGATCCTCCAGCGGCCGGACGGACGCGCAACGATCCGCAAGCTGCTCTCGACGCCGCCCCACTACGACGCGGCCGTCGTCTCGGCAGCAACCGGCCTCGCGGCCCACGCGGGCGAGGTCTCCGCCGTCGTGCACGGGACCACCGTCGCCACGAACGCCGTGCTCGAGCGCCGCGGCGCGTTGACCGCGCTCGTCACGACCGCCGGCTTCCGTGACGTGCTCGAGCTGCGCCGCCTGCGCATCCCGCACATGTACGACCCGTTCTGGCGCAAGCCAGCGCCGCTCGTGCCGCGCCGGCGCCGCTACGAGGTGAACGAGCGTGTGACCGCCGACGGGACGGTGCTGCGCGCGCTCGACCCCGACGAGGCGCGTGCCGTCGCCGCGCAGCTCGGGGCCGACGGCGTGGAGTCGGTCGCCGTCTGCCTGCTCCACTCCTACCGCTTCCCACGGCACGAGGAGGAGCTCGGCGAGGTGCTGCGCGAGGAGTTGCCAGGCGTGGTCGTCTCGCTCTCGAGCGAGATCCTGCGCGAGCAGCGCGAGTACGAGCGCTCCGCGACGACCGTCGTCAACGCGTACGTCCGGCCGCTGATGGACAGGTACGTGGCCGGCATCCGCAGCGGCCTCGACGGCGCAGGCATCCACGCGCCGCTCACGATCATGCAGTCCTCGGGCGGCGTGATGACCGCCGAGGATGCGGGGCGTCGCCCGGTGCTCGCGCTCGAGTCCGGTCCGGCGGCGGGCGTCGTCGCGGCGCTCGGCGTGGCCCAACGGCTCGGCTTCCCGAACGCGATCTCGTTCGACATGGGCGGCACGACGGCCAAGGCGTCGCTGATCGAGAACGGTGCCGTCTCGCGCGGCCGCGAGTACGAGGTCGGCGGTTCGCTATCGGCCGGCAGCCGGCTGATGCGCGGCGCCGGCGAGCTGCTCCGCATCCCGACGATCGACATCGCCGAGGTCGGCGCGGGCGGCGGCTCGATCGCCTGGCTGGACGCTGCCGGCGGGCTGCAGGTGGGGCCGCGCAGCGCAGGCGCCGCACCGGGGCCGGCGTGTTACGGCCGCGGCGGCGAGGACGCGACCGTGACCGACGCCAACGTCGTCCTGGGGCTGATGCCGGCCGGGCCTGTGGCCGACGGCCAGATCACGATCTCGCCCGAGTTGGCCGACGAGGCGCTCGGGCACATCGCCGGGCCGCTCGGCCTGACGCTGCTCGAGGCGGCCGCCGGCGTCCACGAGCTCGCCAACGCGCGCATGACCCGCGCGCTCCGCTCAGTTTCGTCGGAGAAGGGCCGCGACCCCCGCGAGTTCGCCCTGATCGCCTACGGTGGTGCCGGACCCGTGCATGCGGCCGGGCTCGCGGAGGAGCTCGGCTGCCGGACGGTGCTCGTGCCCGCACTGGCCGGCCTCTTCAGCTCGCTCGGCCTGCTCTTCGCACGACCCGAGTTCCACGACGTGCACGCCTGCCACCTCGACGCGCGCACCGTCGAAGCGGGCGAGCTCGAAGGCCAGTTCGCCGAGCTCGAGCGGCGGCTCGCACCGGCGGTCGACGCCGGGCCGGTCGAGTGGCTGCGCAGCGCCGAGCTGCGCTACGGCGGGCAGACGTGGGAGGTCGAGATCGAGCTCGCTGCCGGCCCACCCGACGTGCCGGCGCTTCTGGCCGCGTTCGAGGACGAGCACGAGCGGCTCTACGGCGTGCGCGGCGAGCCCGGCTCGCCGATCGAGATTCGCGCTCTGCGCCTGGCCGCCCGCGGCCCGTCGAGCGCGGTCGATGGGCTCTCGCTCGAGGACTTGCCGCCGGACCGACCCGGAACGCGTGTTGCGGCCTTCGGCGGTGATCCCGTGGAGGTGCCAGTCCGCACGCGCGCGTCGATCGGCGGCGAGCCTGAGCCAGGCCCGCTGCTCGTGGACGAGTACGACACGACCGTCGTCGTCCGTCCGGGCTGGACCGTGCGGCGCGACGGCGCAACCGAGACGCTGATCCTGGAGAGGGCCGATGGCTGAGGCCGCGATCGACGTCGTCACCCAGCAGATCGTCGGCAATGCGCTCGCGTCGATCGCCGACGAGATGGCGACGACGATCTTCCGCACCGCCCACTCGACCGTCGTGCGCGACGGCATGGACTTCTCGGCCGCGCTCTGCGACGCGAACGGCGAGACCGTCGCGCAGGCGGTGACCGTGCCCTTCCACCTGGGCTCCGTGCCGGTCGCGATGGAGCACCTGCTGGCGAAGTGGGGCGACCGGATGCGGCCGGGCGACGTGTTCGTGATGAACGACCCGTTCGACGGCGGCATCCACCTGCAGGACATCTTCGTCTTCAAGCCGGTGTTCCTCGACGGCGTCCTGGTCGGCTTCGCGACCACGACCGCGCATCACGGCGACGTCGGCGGGCGGCTGCCCGGCTCGGCCGCCTGCGACAACACCGAGATCTTCCAGGAGGGGATCCGCCTGCCCTGGCTGCGGCTCTACGACCGGGGCGAGCCGGTCGAGACGGTCTTCGAGGTGCTCCGCGCGAACGTGCGCATTCCGCGCATGACGCTCGGTGATCTGGCCGCGCAGGTGGCCGCGACGACGGTCGCCGAGCGCGCCCTGCAGGAGCTGGCCCGGCGGTACGGCGCCGAGCGGCTCGCGGGTCTGATGACCGGCCTGATCGAGCACACCGAACGGCTCGTCCGGCTCGAGATCGCGGGCTGGCCCGACGGCACCGCCACGTTCACTGACTACCTCGACTCGGACGGGATCGTGCAGCGCGACGTTCCGATTACCGCAACCGTGACGATCGACGGCGACGAGGTCACCGCCGACCTGCGCGAGTCGGCGCCGATGGTCGCCGGCGCGCTGAACTCGACGCGCTCGTTCATCCAGGCGTGCGTCTACCAGGCCGTCCGCTCGGCGCTCGAGGTCGAGATACCGAACACGGCGGGCGCGTTCCGGCCGATCCACGTGCTCACGAAGCCGGGCACGATCGCGGAGGTGGTGATGCCGGGCGCGTCGTCGATGCGCGGCGTCACCGGTTTCCGCGCGCTCGACGCGATCAACGGTGCTCTGGCTCAGCTCATCCCGCAACGGGTGCCGGCCGCCGGCGAGGGCGGCAACACGCTCGCCGTCTTCGGCGCCGACCGGCTGGACGGTGGCGACCGCTTCATCTTCTACGAGCTGATCGTCGGCACCTGGGGCGGGACGCCGGTCGGCGACGGCAACGACGGCGTCACGAATCCTGCGAGCCTCGCCGCGAACATCCCGGTCGAGGTCGCCGAGGCGGAGTTTCCGATCCTGATCGAGCGCTACGGCCTCGTCCCCGACAGCGGCGGCGCGGGCCGTCATCGCGGCGGGCTCGCGGTCGAGCGCGTCTGGCGTTGTCTGACACCTGAGACGTCGCTGATCGTCCGCTCCGACCGCTCGGCCCACCCGCCCTACGGACTTGCGGGCGGCGAGCCGGGCGCGGTCTCGTCGAACCTGCTGCAGCGGCCGGACGGGAGCGAGGAGGTGCTGCCGTCGATGTTCTCGACCACGATCGGCGAGGGCGACGTCTACGTCCACCGCACGGCCGGCGGCGGCGGCTGGGGCGATCCCGCCGAGCGCGACCCGGACGCGATCGCCGAAGACGTCGCCGACGGCAAGGTCAGCCCGGAGGCCGCGAGGGAGAGCTACGGATGGCAGCCGTAGGTATTGACGCTGTCACGTTCGAGGTGATGCGCAACGCGCTCGTCGCCGCGACCGACGAGATGGTGCTCGCGCTGCGGCGGAGCGCGTACTCGACGAACATCAAGACGCGCTCGGACTTCTCGTGCGCGTTCTTCGACGCCGAGCTGCGCTCGGTCGCGCAGGGGTTCGCGCAGCCGGTGCACCTCGGCTCGATGGTCGAGCAGGTCCCGCGCGCGGTGCGCGACTACGGGGCCGAGAATCTCGGGCCAGGCGACGTGATCGTTACGAACGACCCGTTCCCGAGCGGCGTCCACCTGAACGACGTCAGCCTGATCTCGCCCGTCTACGACGGCGGCGAGCTGCTCGGCTACGTGGCGAACCTCGCCCACCACGTCGACGTCGGCGGCGGCGCACCGGCGAGCATCGGCGCGTTCCGGGAGGTGTTCCAGGAGGGCGTGATCATCCCGCCGGTCAAGGTCGTCGAGGCGGGCCGGATCGTGCCCGACGTGTTCGCGCTGATCCTGGCGCAGATCCGCTCCAAGCACGAGACGGCGGGCGACCTGCGCGCGCAGGTGGCCGCGAACAACACCGGCGTCCGGCGGCTGCAGGCGCTCGTCGAGCGGCACGGCCGCGAGACGATCGAGGCGACGATGGACGAGCTGCTCGCCTACACCGAGCGCCGCACGCGCGCGGAGATCGCGGCGCTCCCGCACGGCGTCTACGAGGCCGAGGGCTCGGTCGACACCGACGGCTACACCGACGAGCCGGTGCGGCTGCGGGCGCGGGTCGAGATCACGGCCGCCGGCGTCCGCTTCGACCTCGCCGGCTCCGACCCGCAGCGGCGCGCGCCGGTCAACTCGACCTTCGCGCAGACGTTCTCGGCCTGCGCGTACGCGGTCAAGTGCCTGATCGACCCCGACCTGCCGGTGAACGACGGCTTCTACCGGCTCGTCACGGTCGACGCGCCGAGCGGCAGCGTCACCAACTGCACCTGGCCGAGCCCGGTCGTCGGCGGCTGGGAGACGCAGACGCGGCTCGTCGACGTGATCTTCCGCGCGCTCCTGCCCGCGCTGCCCGAGCGGCTGCCGGCGGGCACGAAGGCGATGATGTGCCACGCCGGCTTCGGCGGCGTCGACCCGGTGAGCGGCGAGTACTACTGCTTCCTCGAGACGTTCGGCGGCGGCTACGGCGGCCGCGCGGCGAGCGACGGCCCCGACGCGGTGCAGACGCACGGCCAGAACACCGAGAACGCGCCGGTCGAGGAGACGGAGCTGAACTACCCGGTGCGCGTGACGCGGCTCTCGCTCGTCGAGGACTCCGAGGGGCCGGGCCGCTTCCGCGGCGGGCTCGGGCTGCGCAAGGACTTCCTCTTCGACCGGCCGACGACCTTCACCGTGCTCGCCGACCGCACGCTGCGCGGCCCGGCGGGCGCGTTCGGCGGGCTCGACGGCCGGCGTCGCCGAGTACGTGCTCGTGCGCGGCGGCGAGGAGCGACGCGCTCGGCGCGAAGACGACGCTCGAGCTCGAGGCCGGGCGACACGATCAGCTACCGCACGTGCGGCGGCGGCGGCTACGGCCCGCCGTCGGAGCGCGACCCGGAGCGCGTCGCTGCGCGACGTGCTCGAGGGCAAGGTGTCCGTCGAGCGGGCGCGGGAGGTCTACGGCGTCGTCGTCGAGAGGCGGAGCGGCATGGCGTCCGTAGGCGTCGATCCGATCACCTTCGAGGTGATCCGCAACGCGCTCGTGGCGGCGACCGACGAGATGGTGCTGGCGCTCTGAAGCGGAGCGCCTACTCGACGAACATCAAGACGCGCTCGGACTTCTCGTGCGCGTTCTTCGACGCCGAGCTGCGGTCGGTCGCGCAGGGCTTCGCGCAGCCGGTGCACCTCGGCTCGATGGTCGAGCAGGTGCCGCGTGCGGTGCTCGACTACGGGCCGGAGAACCTCGGCCCGGGCGACGCGATCATCACCAACGACCCGTATCCGAGCGGCGTGCACCTGAACGACGTCAGCCTGATCTCGCCCGTCTACCACGACGGCGAGCTGCTCGGCTACGTCGCGAACCTCGCCCACCACGTCGACGTCGGCGGCGGCGCGCCGGCCAGCATCGGCGCGTTCCGCGAGGTCTTCCAGGAGGGCGTGATCATCCCGCCGGTCAAGCTCGTCGACGCCGGCCGGATCGTGCCTGACGTCTTCAGGCTGATCCTCGCCCAGATCCGCTCGAAGCACGAGACCGGCGGCGACCTGCGCGCCCAGATCGCGGCGAACAACACCGGCGTGCGGCGCGTGCAGGCGCTCGTCGACCGGCACGGCCGCGACACGATCGAGGCGACGATGAACGAGCTGCTCGCCTACACCGAGCGCCGCACGCTGCGCCGAGCTCGCCGCGCTGCCGCACGGCGTCTACGAGGCCGAGGGCGTCGTCGACAACGACGGCTACACCGACGAGCCGGTCCGCCTGAAGGCGCGCGTCGAGCTGTCCGCCGGCGGCGCGCTCGTTCGACATCGACGGGCTCCGACCCGCAGCGGCGCGCGCCCGTCAACTCGACCTACGCGATGACGTTCTCGGCGTGCGCGTACGCGCTCAAGTGCCTGATCGACCCCGACCTGCCGGTCAACGACGGCTTCTACCGGCTGGTCGAGGTCGACGCGCCCGCGGGCACCGTGACGAACGGCACGTGGCCGAGCGCGGTCGTCGGCGGCTGGGAGACGCACGACCGCCTCGTCGAGGTGATCTTCCGCGCGCTCCTGCCGGCGTTCCCGGACCGCCTGCCCGCGGGGACGAAGGGGATGATGTGCCAGGCCGGGTTCGGCAGCCTCGACGTCGCGACCGCCACCTACACCTGCTTCTACGACACGTTCGCCGGCGGCTACGGCGGCCGCTCGACGAGCGACGGCCCGGACGCGGTGCAGGCACACGGCCAGAACACCGAGAACGCGCCGATCGAGGAGACCGAGCTGAACTACCCGGTGCGGATCCCGACGCTCTCGCTGGTCGAGAACTCCGACGGCCCGGGCCGCCACCGCGGCGGGCTCGGCCTGCGTAAGGACTACCTCTTCGACCGTCCGACGACGTACACGATCCTCGCCGACCGCGACCGCTTCGGGCCGTGGGGCGCGTTCGGCGGGCACGACGCGGGCGTCGCCGAGTACGTGCTGATCCGCGACGGCGCCGAGACGCGGCTCGGCTCGAAGGTGACCGTCGAGCTCGAGCCGGGCGACGTGATCAGCGTGCGCACCTGCGGCGGCGGCGGCTACGGGCCGCCCGAGGAGCGCGACCCGATCGCGGTGCTCCTCGACGTCCGCCAGGGCAAGGTGAGCACCGAGCGTGCCCGCGATCTCTACCGCGTCGCGATCAGCGACGGCAACGTCGATCAGGCGGCAACCGAGGAGCTGAGGGCATGACCGTGAGGTTGGCGGTCGACATCGGCGGCACGTTCACCGACGCGACGCTGATCGACGAGGAGACCGGCTTCGTCTCGATCGCAAAGGTGCTCTCGACGCCGGCCGACCCGTCCGAGGGCTTCATGCACGCGGTCGAGCGTGCGCTCGCGGGTGGCGACACAGAGGCGTCGCAGGTGAGCTTCGTCTTCCATGCGACGACCGTCGCAACGAACGCGATCATCGAAGGCAAGATCGCCCGCAGCGGCTTCGTCACGACCGACGGCTTCCGCGACCTGCTCGAGATCGCGCGCCAGGTGCGGCCGACGCTCTACGACACGCAGTTCGAGAAGCCGCCGCCGCTCGTCCCGCGCGACCGCGCGGTCGGCGTCGTCGAACGGCTCGGCCCGGCCGGCGAGGTGCTCGTGCCGCTCGACGACAACTCGGTGCGCGAGGCCGCGGCGCTGCTCCGCCGCGAGGGCGTCGAGTCGGTCGCGGTCTGCCTGCTCCACTCGTACGTGAACCCGGCGCACGAGCAGCGCGTCGGCGCGATCCTCGCCGAGGAGCTGCCCGGCGTGCCGGTCTCGCTGTCGGCCGAGGTCGCGCCGGAGTTCCGCGAGTACCTGCGGGCGTCGACGACGGTGATCAACGCCGTGATCCGGCCCGTCGTCGAGCGCTACCTGGAGCGGATCGAGAGCCGCCTGTCAGACGCCGGGATCGAGGCGAAGCTGCTCGTGATGCAGTCGAGCGGCGGCGTCTTCAGCTCCGAGGCGGCGCGACGGCGGCCGGTGTTCATGGTCGAGTCGGGCCCGGCCGCGGGCGTGATCGCCTCGGCGCACCTCGGCGGCGAGCTCGGCCACCTCGACGTGCTCTCGTTCGACATGGGCGGCACCACGGCGAAGGTGGGCCTGATCCAGGACGGCCGGCCGTCGGTGACCAAGAACTACTCGGTCGGCGGGCACGCCTCCGCCGGGATCGGCGGCATGTCGCTGTCGGGCTACCCGGTCCGGACTCCCGTCGTCGACCTGGTGGAGATCGGCGCGGGCGGCGGCTCGATCGCGTGGGTCGACTCGGGCGGGCTGCTGCGTGTCGGCCCTCGCAGCGCGGGCGCCGATCCGGGCCCGGTCTGCTACCGCCGCGGCGGTGTCGAGCCGACCGTCACAGACGCCAACGTCGTGCTCGGCCGGCTCAACCCGGACTACTTCCTCGGCGGCGAGATCGGCCTCGACGTGGAAGGCGCGCGCGCCGCGATCGAGGAGCGCTGCGCGAGGCCGCTCGGCCTGTCGGTCGTCGAGGCGGCGAACGGGATCGTCGAGATCGCGAACGCGGCGATGGTGAACGCGCTCCATCTGATCTCGGTGCAGCGCGGCTACGACCCGCGCGACTTCGTCCTCTTCGGCTTCGGCGGCGCCGGCCCCGTCCATGCGAACGCGCTCGCGCGCGACGCCGAGATCCCGACGCTCCTGATCCCGCGCAGCCCAGGCATCTTCTCGGCCACCGGCCTGCTCGCCACCGACCTCAAGCGGGACGCCGCGGTGACGATCATGCGCCGCCTCGCCGACGTGGATCCGGCCGAGATCGAGTCGTTCTTCGCCGGGCTCGAGCGTGCCGGCGCCGAGGAGCTCGCGCGCGAGGGCGTCGGCAGCGACGCGATCGACTTCGTCCGCCAGCTCGATCTCCGCTACGTCGGACAGAGCTACGAGCTGACGATCCCGGCGGGCGACGACCTCGTCGAGCGCTTCCACGCCGAGCACGACCGCACGTACGGCTTCAGCGCACCGGCCGAGCCCGTCGAGTGCGTCAGCCTGCGCCTGACGAGCGTCGGCCGGATCGCCAAGCCGCCGCTGCGCCGGCTCGACGCGGTCGGAGCCGTCGAGCCCAAGGCGCGCCGTCCCGTCTACTTCGCCGAGAGCGGCGATCATCTCGACTGCCCGATCTACGACCGCTACACACTGCCCGCAGGAGCGCGCTTGGCCGGGCCAGCCGTGATCGAGGAGTTCGATTCGACCACCGTCGTCCACCCGGGCTTCACAGTCCGCGTCGACGACGTCGGCAACCTGATCATCGAGAAGGAGGCTGCGTGTTACGCTACGGAGTGGCGCTTGCGAAGGACGTGCTGGTGACCATGCGGGACGGGATCCGCCTCGCGACCGACCTCTACCGACCGGCACGCGACGGCGAGCTCGTCGAGGGACGCTACCCGACGATCCTCTGCCGCACGCCGTACGACAAGACCGACAGGCGCTACAGCGAGATCGCGGACTTCTTCGTCCCGCACGGCTACAGCGTCGTGCTACAGGACATCCGCGACCGCTACCGCTCCGAGGGGACGCGCGAGTACTTCCACAGCGCGACGCCGCACGAGGGCGAGGACGGCTACGACACCGTCGAGTGGATCGCCGCGCAGCGCTGGAGCAACGGCCGCGTCGGCACCGTCGGCAGCTCGTACGCCGGGATCACGCAGGCGCGGATGGCGCTCGAGCGGCCGCCTCACCTGACGGCGATCTGGCCCGACGTTCACCCGACGAACGTGTACGAGAACCAGTCGCGAGAGGGCGGCGCGATGCAGCTGCACATGTTCTGGGCGCTCTTCATCCACGCCCAGGACGCGCAGGACATCGCCGACGACCCGGGCAAGCAGGCCGAAGTCTGGGAGGACCTGCGCGATCTGCGCAAGAACTTCCTCGCGACGCCGTACCGGCGCGGGCAGTTCTCTCTGAGGCATACGCCGACCCTGGAGCAGCAGCTGATCGACTACTACACGCGCGGCGCCTACGACGAGTGGTGGGCGAAGAAGGAGAACGACTTCACGCGCTTCTGGGACGACCACGCCGACATCCCGGCCACGTTCTCGACCGGCTGGTTCGACCCGTTCCCGAAGGCGATGGGCGACTACTACGCCGCGATGGTCGAGCGGAACCGCGCACCGCAGCGGATCGTGATCGGCCCGTGGAGCCACGTCGGCATGCGCGGCGACGCCACCTGGACGCTCGACGTCGACTTTGGTCCTGAATCGCGGTGGGGGGTGCAAAGGTACTTCGACGAGCAACTGGCGTTCTTCGAGCGCTGGCTGCGCGAGGACGGGGACGGCGCGGCCGGCTGGACACCGGGCGGCAAGCCGGTGCGGATCTTCGTGATGGGCGGCGGCAGCGGCCGCAGGACGGCCGAGGGCAAGCTCGACCACGGCGGCCACTGGCGCGACGAGGACGAGTGGCCGCTCGCCCGCGCCGTGCCGACGACGTACTTCCTGCATGGCGACGGCTCGCTCGACACCGCGCCGCCGGAGGCGGGCGCCGAGCCGCTCGGGTACACGTTCGATCCAGCGCATCCGGTGCCGACGATCGGCGGCCTCTACTGCGCGGTCGGCGAACTGCCCGAGGGCGACGTGATGGAGCCTGCCTGGTCGCGGCTGCTGAACCCGGTGCTGCGGCTGCGGAACGTGCTCACGCCCGGCACCGCCGACCAGAAGGAGTCGCCGGAGTTCTTCATGTCGCGCGAGCCGTGGCCGCGCCTTTCCGACCGGCCCGACGTGCTGGTCTTTCAGACCGAACCGCTCGACGAGCCGGTCGAGGTGACGGGCGAGGTCGAGGTCGTGCTCTGGATCGCCTCGAGCGCACCCGACACCGACTTCACGGCGAAGCTCGTCGACGTGCACCCGGCGAACGAGGACTACCCCGAGGGCTACGACATGCTGCTCGGCGACTCGATCATCCGCTGCCGCTACCGCGAGGGCTTCGAGCGCGAGGTGCTGATGGAGCCGGGCACCCCGTACGAGGTGCGAATCCGGATCGCGCCGACGTGCAACCTGTTCGACCGCGGGCACCGGATCCGGATCGACATCTCGTCGTCGAACTTCCCACGCCTCGACCTGAACCCGAACACGGGCGAGCCGATCGGCCGGCATACCCACCAGGTGACCGCGGAGCAGACGGTATTCGTGGACGCGTCGCGCCCGTCGCGGGTCGTGCTGCCGGTGATTCCGGCTTAGGTCGTGGTGGCGGCGGGCCTCGAGTGGCGTGCGGTTCCGGCAGGGCCGTTCCCGATGGGGAGCGACCCCGCGGCCGCCTATCCGCCCGACGTGGACGAGACACCGAGGCAGGTCGTGCGGCTCGACCCGTTCCGCCTGGCGCGCACGCCGGTCACGGTCGCCCAGTACCGGCGGTTCGCGCCGGCGGAGGGCGACGACGACGCGCCCGTCACCTACGTGAGCCTCGACGACGCGCTCGCTTTTAGTGCCTGGGTGGCAGCGCGGCTGCCGACCGAGGCCGAGTGGGAGGCGGCGGCGCGCGGCGGCGACGACCGGCTCTGGCCGTGGGGCGACGAGCTGCCGGATCCTTCGCGCGCGTTCTTCGCCGCCGGGATCGGGCGGCCCGAGCCTGTCGGACAGCGGCCGGCCGGCGCTTCGGCCGACGGCGTGCTCGACCTCGCCGGCAACGTCATGGAGTGGACGTCGAGGGCGTACGCGCCCTATGCGTGCGTCGTCCGCGGCGGCTCGTACCTCCACGGGCCGAACGAGCTCCGCTGCTCCTACCGGCAGCCGATGCACCCGGGCGCGCGCGACCACTACGTCGGCTTCCGCGTGGCTGCCGGCGCGGGTGAGGCGCCGGCCGGCTTCGACTGGGTCGACATCCGCGGCGGCGAGGTCGCTATCGGCCGCGACCCGGCACCGTACGGCGGCCCGATCGAGCCCGACGAGCTGCCGCGGCACGTCGTCGACCTGCCCGCGTTCGAGCTCTCGCTGACGCCCGTCACGGTCGCGCAGTACGCGCCGTTCGTGGCCGAGGGCGGTGCCGGGGCTCCCCCCGACTGGCCTGGCGGCGCTCCGCCCGCCGGGCGCGACGACCACCCGGTCAGGTTCGTCGACTGGTTCGACGCCCACGCGTTCTGCGCCTGGGCCGGCGGCCGGCTGCCGACCGAGGCCGAGTGGGAGAAGGCGGCGCGCGGCGCCGACGGACGGCTCTATCCCTGGGGCGACGAGGCCGACCCGTCACGCGCGGCGATCGGCGCCGGCCCCAAGCAGGGCACGACCGTCGCCGGTCGGCGCGCACGCCGGAGGCGCGAGCCCGTACGGTCTGCTCGACATGGCGGGCAACGTCTGGGAGTGGGTGTCGAGCGCCTACCGGCCGTATCCATACGACCCGGTCGACGGCCGCGAGGATCCGGCCGGCACGCCGAGCGCGTGCTCCGCGGCGGCTCGTTCGTGAGCCCCGACCTTCGCTTCGGCCGCTGCGCGATGCGCAGCCGCAGCTGCCCGGGCCGCCGCCAGGCCCACATCGGTTTCCGCGTCGCGAGAGGAGAGAGCACATGAAGGGGAACGTGAGCCCGGACCGGTTGCGCGACCGGACGCTCGCGCTCGTCGAGGTCGAGAGCCCGACCGGCGACACGGCCGACGCCGCGCGGCTGTACGCCGGCTGGCTGCAGGAGCTCGGCATGGAGGTCGAGGTGCTCGACGACGTCTTTCCGGCGACGCCGACGGTCGTCGGCCGCCTGAAGGGCGGCGAGCCCGGCCCGACGGTCGTCCTCTACGCGCACCTCGACACCGTTCCGATCCCCCACGACCCGCCGCGGATCGACGGCGACCGGATCTACGGCCGCGGCTCGGCTGACATGAAGGGCGCCGCGGTCTGCGCGCTCGAGACGGCGCAGGTGCTGGCCGAGTCCGGCCCGTTCGCGGGCGAGCTCGTGCTGGTGCTGATCGGCCTGCACGAGGCGCCCGGCGGGCGTGGCGAGGACCTCACGCACCTCCTCGCCGAGACCGGGCTTCACCGCCGACTACGGCCGTCGTCTGCGAGCTGTCGGGCCACGACTTCGCGTCGCGCACATGGGCCAGGCGACCGCCGAGATCACGATCACGCGGCCCGGGATGCCGACGCACGAGCTGCAGACGCCGCCCGGCACGCCGCATCCGCTGCTCGCCGCGGCGACGGTGGTCGAGGCCGTCGCGGCCGCCGCGAGGAGCTGGCCGCGGTCGAGCACCCGTGGGTCGGCGCCGAGACGTACTTCGTCGGCGAGGTGCACGGCGGCGACTTCTACAACCGCTGGCCCGCGAGCTGCCGGCATCGTCGGCACGCGCCGCTGGGCGCCCGGCAACACGCTCGAGGCGGTCGAGGCCGAGTACCGCGCGCTGCTCGACGCGCGTCGCCGCCGAGACCGGCTGCACGATCGACCTCGACCTGCGCCTCGTGCGCGGCGCGTACGAGATCGACTTCGACCACGAGCTCTCGCGCGCGCTCCGCGACGCGTACGAGGAGGTGACCGGCAAGCCGCTCGAGCCGGTCGGCGAAGAAGGTCGTCGCCGACGCGCGCGGTCTTCGCGGCGGCCGGGATCCCGACCGTCTACCACGGCCCGGTCGGCTCGGGCGCGCACGCCGACGTCGAGTACATGACGGTGCCCGAGCTCGTGCGCGCGACCGAGGTCTACCTCGCGCTGCTGCGGAGGCTCTTCTGAGCGACCCGGGCTGGATGCCGTCGCGCGAGCTCGGCGGAGCGCTATCCGAACCTGCTCGCGATCGGCGGGCATCCGGCGGTCGACATGCCGCCGCACGTCGTCGAGGCGGCGGCGCGCGCGGCGGAGCGGCCGGCCTACGCGCCGACGCTCGGGCTGCCGGCGCTCCGCGAGGCGATCGCCGAGCAGCTCAGCGCGCGAGCTCGGCGGGCCGGTCGATCCCGGCGCGCAACGTGCTCGTCACGGTCGGCGGCATGCAGGCGCTCTACCTCGCGGCGCAGTGCTTCGGCGCGCGCTCGGTCTCGCACGCGCCGTCGTTCTTCTTCCCGCAGCTCGTCGCGGCAGCCGGCGGCTCGTGCACCGCGACCGGCGGCGCCGACGGCCCGCCCGACTGGGACGCCTTCGCCGCCGCGATCGACGGCGAGACGACGCTCGCGATCGTCAACACGCCGGTCAACCCGACCGGCTACGTCTTCCGGCGCCGGGACATCGGACGCGATCGCGGCCGCGCTCGCCGGCACCGACGCGCTCCTGCTCTCGGACGAGGCATACGTCGGCCTCCTCTACGACGGCCTCGAGCACCTCTCGCCGGCCGCGCACCCCGAGCTCGCGCGAGCGCACGCTCGTCGTGCGCAGCTTCTCGAAGACGCACGCGATGGCCGCGTGGCGCGTCGGCTACGCGGTCGGGCCCGCAGCGGCGATCGCGACGATGGCGCAGGCGCTCGCGTGGCAGGCGCTCGCGGTCGACGGCGTCGCCCAGGCCGCCGCGCTCGCGGCGCTCACGGGGCCGCACGACTGGATCGAGGCGGCCCGAGCCGAGCTGGCCGAGATGCGGCCGATCGCAATCGCAGCCGCGAACGCCACGGGCGTGTTTCGGGCCGAGCGTCCCGAAGGGGCAGCGTTCGTCTGGGCCGCGATCGACGGCGACGAGGACGAGTGGAGCGACTGCCTGGCGCGCGAGCACGGCATCACCGCCCTCCCGGGCCGCCACTTCGGAGCTGGAAGCCCGCACTTACGCATCCCGTTCGGCGGTCGGCGTGAGGCCCGAGACGCCTTGCTCGAGCGGCTCGCCGCGCTCGGCTCACGAGCGTCCTAGCGGATGAAGGACTCGGACCCTCGACCTCGTCACGGCTTGACCGAGTAGCTCAGCTCCTTCTTGCCGGCACCGTCGATCGAGATGGTGACTCGATACGTTCCCGCGTACGAGTTCGAGATGGACGTGGGCAGTACCTGGTACATGAACTGCCACCCTGTCTGCAGGGTCGTATCGAAGGTCCTGCCCACGTCGGTCGTCGCGTTGTGAACGTCCACGCTCAGCTTGTGCGGGCCCGCGAGCGCCTTTTTGAAGGTCAGATGGAGGATCGGCGGAGCGCCGGCGACCTTGAAGATGGTCGTGCGCGTCGAGACGTCGCTCTTCTTCGTGTTCAAGAAGGCGTCGGCCACGGCCGGCGCCGATGCCGGACGGGGCTTGGAGAGACGGCCGGCTGCGCACACGAGCTGGTACTTGGCGTAGTCCTCCTCGAACCGGGCCGTGCAAGGGCCGCCGATGCTCAGGCACACGAAGGTGGCGTTGACGACCGCCGGCACGGTCGCGCCCGGACAGGACCCCGCCGAGACCCGGACGGCCGCGGTGCTCGCCGACGATGCCGACACATTCGAAGCGAAGACCGCGACCACCACGCACGTCAGCGTGGCCAATCCAAGCTTCACCATCACCGTTCCCCTTTGCAAGTCGGACGAGCGAGAGATTCGCGTGTAGTCGTGCTACCCGTACAAGGTATGCCTACTTGGGGGACGACAGTCAACTCGAAGCCACGAGCCTGCCGCGCGGGTCTAGCGTGTCGCGGAGCCTGATCCGCTTCTGCTGAATGAGCCCGAGCAGGACGACGCGCCGGCACGCCGGACACAAGCTCGGTCGTCATAGGATGATCCGGGCGACCCACCGCTCGCCGGTTCCGAAGCTCGCGTCGGGCTCGACCTTCATTCAGCGACTCGACTACCTCGGCGACCGTTCCGGTTCGAGGTCGGCGGTATCGGCGAGCTCCTCGAGCCGCGTCTCCTCGGGCGGCAGGTAACGGCCTCGAGCGGGCGAGTCTCGACCGCTCCGGGTGCCGTCTCCGTAGTCTTCCGCGCGGCACGATTCTGGAAGTAGTTGCCCGCAGGCTGGATGAGCAGTGGCCCCGATGCGGAACGGACTTAGCACGGGCACGTTGTGCGTGGGGAGTGCGCGCCGGGGGACGGCGACAGTGGCTGCGCACTCCCACTGTTCGCCCGCTACGCGGACGGGTCCGCTGCGAGCGCCGACTCGCTAAGCCTCCCCAAGGGCTCAAACGGTGCTCTACCCTGCCTGACTCGCTCTGCGCCCACGCTGGTACGCAGCGTGCCACGAGGATGAGGCTAGGCCTTGCCCCTGACCGCGCGAGCCGTGCGGCTCGTCAAGGACGACGACGAGGCGGGCTGGCCGGGAGCGGCCGGGTTCGGCCTCGGCCCCTGACGGGTGGCTCGGGCGAAGCGAGGTGAAAGGGGGGCCGGTGGGGAAGGTCGCCTTGCCGACCGTAGGGTGGGCGTCCCTTCTTCGGCCCCTTGCTTTGATGATGACTTCGCCGGGGCTAGTCCGCCACCGCCAAAAACGGTGGACCATGCGACTATCTGCGACACGAGATCGAACGTCGGCGGGGTATACGGGAGGGGCCACCGCGGGCGGCGAGCGCTGATCCCGACCTCTCCGAGGGCTCGAATCGGATTCGCGGCGGCCTCCGCAGCCCTCACTCGACTTTCAGGGGAGTAGGATGGCCTCTGCTGGCCCTGTCTGCCAGAACCCCGGCTGAGGCCCAAACCACGTCAACGCGCGTCGCGCGCGAGACGAAAGAGCCTCGGCAAACAGAGTTCGACTTGCAGGGCCGGCAACCCGCGCCCGCAAGTCAGGTCCCTTGGCCCCTGACGGGGGCACCAAACTTCACGGCTGCTGCGACGTCTAACACCCGCAGCTGTCGCGGGCGGCGGCCGCGCCTTGTTCCCTCCGGGCAGCGAGCCGTCCCGCGGCAGCCTTCGCGCCGGTCAACGTCTGACCCGATCGCCGCGGTACGTGGATAGGCTCGGGGGTGTGAAGCGCCTGCTTGTCATCGCTGGCGCCGTCGCGGTTGCCGCTGCGCCGGTCGGGGCAGCACTGAAGCCGATTGCTGTCGCCTCCAACAGCGGTAAGGGTGCGACCGTCATGGTCTCCGGCGGGCCGGCTGACAGATGGCGGGTCGTGGTCACTACTCGGCCTTCTGGTGTGCGCGTGGCCGTGCGGGTGCCGGGCGCCAGCAAGCGCGTGGTCGGGCGAGGCCCGATGACGATCGACTACGCGTGCGGGCAGTGCCGGGTCTCGTACACCGCGCAGCTACTGGCAGCAGGTCAGGTCTCAATCGCGCTCTATCGCAGGTAGCGCTGACGGCCCTTAGCGACCCGGCGAAAAGAACGACTAGGGCGGCGGGAGTCGCGCGGCTTGCCGAGTCGTGCGTGAACTTACTTCGCCGGGCGCTTTTGGATGCTCCAGGTTGCTTGGCTTCCCGACGTCGCCCGGAGGAACCTGCCGCTCGTTGCCCTCATCGTGCCTGCCTTTCGTAGTTGCTTGACTCCTCAATGAACGTGCCGGAAGCTGCATGCATTCCGGCGGGCACGTTCACCGCAGCGCCACGAAGGCCTCGTACGGCAGCTGCGCCACGAGCGTCGGATCGTTCCCCGAGCCGGGCCCGAAGACCACGGCCTCGCCGAGCGGTGGGTAAGGGTTGACCGCCGGCATCGGCGTGTGGTCGCTGAGGCGCAACTCGATCTCAGGCCGCGGCGCTGACCGTGAAGCTGCCCGCCGCCCACGAACCTACCTGGCCCC
>CAVVQY010000007.1:0-86022 GCA_963750545.1 uncultured Actinomycetes bacterium
CGCATCCGCTATGTAGCGGAAAAAGACGTCGTCCTGAAGCACAAGGACGCGCTCCAGGGCGTCAACGCCAACAAGAGCTTCATCAAGTTCTCGGACCTCAATCGACTGCCGCTCGATGTCGTCGAGAAAATCGTGCGCGACTCGGTAGCGGCACGCCGGCAACGACTGGCGCAAGGCACGATACCGACCCAACCCGAACTGCTGAAACTCTGGGGCATCAACGAGGAAGCTGCGGCGCCTCTCCGGCGTCGACGGTCAAGCTGCCCGTCGCCAAGCCGGCTGCCTCGATGAGCGATGCGATCAATGCAATGGCCAGCACTGTGCGGGACGCCATGATCGCGGCGATCGACATGGCCACGGGCATGCCGGTGCCTGAGAAACCCAAGGCGCGCAAGGCGAGTCCGTCGCGGACCGCGGCCGCGAAGGCGCACCCCGCGAAGCGCACCACGTCCCGCGCGGCAACACGCACGACGTCGACTCGCAACCCGCCGAAAAGGCAGCCGCCAAGAAGGCCGCTTCGGCACGCCGCCGCTAGAGTCCTCGCCTTTCCAAACGGCGCCTTCGGGCTCCGTTTGCATTTCAGGGCTCAGTGCGCGCGAGTGTCCTCGATGACCTTGCCATCGTTGGGCAAGGCGCCAGGTGCAACCAGTTCAACGGCGCCACCGAGTTTGGTGATCGTCCGCAGGGTGTCGGCAATCGCAGCGGACAACGCTACGTCGCGATCCGGCGCTCGACCTTGAGCGTCATGGTGTCGGAAGCGCCGTCGCGCGCGACCACGAAGGCCGCATCCGGCTCATGCGCGCGGATGGCGCTGTCCGATTTCAGCGACCTGTTCAGGGCGTACGAACATAGTCGACCTCGGTGACGATCACGTGCGCGCCCATCCCCCGAGCCCGCATCGCCACGCCGCGCCCCGTCCAGCCGTAGCCGGCGACGACGAACCGCTTGCCGGCGAGCAGGACGTTGGTCGCCCGGATGATCCCGTCGATCGTCGACTGGCCGGTGCCGTAGCGATTGTCGAAGAGGTGCTTGGTGCGCGCATCGTTCACGGCGATCACGGGAAACGCGAGTGCGCCGTCGGCCTCCATCGCCTTCAGCCGGATGACCCCGGTGGTCGTCTCCTCCATGCCGGCGATGATGTCGCCGAGCTGCTCGCGCCGGGCGCTGTGGAGGACGCCGATCACGTCCGCGCCGTCGTCCATCGTCAGCTGCGGCTTGTGGTCGACCGCGGCCTCGATGTGCGCGTAGTAGGTGTCGTTGTCCTCGCCCTTGATCGCGAAGACCGAGATGTCGAACTCGTCGACGAGAGCCGCCGCGACGTCGTCCTGAGTCGAGAGCGGGTTTGACGCGCACAGCACGACGTCGGCGCCTCCGGCCTTGAGCGTGCGCATCAGGTTGGCGGTCTCGCTCGTCACGTGCAGGCAGGCGGAGATGCGATAGCCCGCCAGCGGTTGTTCGATTTCAAACCGCTCGCGGATCGCGGCCAGCACCGGCATCTGCCGATCGGCCCACAGGATGCGCTGCACGCCCTCGGGCGCGAGCGACATGTCCTTCACGTCGTGTCGCTTGGTCGTAGCCATGAATCCTCTCTCGTCGGTTTACGCGGCGGGTGCGTGTGGTTAGGCGGCGAGAAGCCGCTCGTGCTTTCGCTGCTCCCACTCGATCCAGGAGCGACTGTCGTCGGCGGTCGCGAGCCAGGAATCGACGGCCGAGCGCAACTCGGGCTCACGGCGAAGCCGAGCCGCGAACGCCACCTCGTCCAGGTCGATGCCGAAGCGACTGCGAAGGTACTGGAGCGACCGAAGCTGGTTCAGCTCCGGAAGTCCGTAGACGCGGTAGCCGGCCGGCGTGCGCTGCGGCACGACGAGCCCGAGCTCCTCGAGGTAACGCAGCATGCGTGGCGACCAGTTCGTCATCGTCGCCGCAGCCCCCACGGTGAGCGCTTCCATGCGTCAAACCTTATCACAGATGTGTGAAGGTTAGGTCTACGCGGCGAGCAAGCCTGTCACGTACATGACCGCGAGCCCGGCGAGGAAGCCGCCGACCGCGTAGCCGGACGTGAGGCCGCCCGGGCGCTCGGCGCTTGACGAACCGGCCCACCTCCACCACGACCTGGAGCGCCGCACCGGCTGCGGCCGCGAAGAAGAGCACCGCCAGCAGATCGCTGCCCGAGTAGCCGCCGATCCACGCGCCGAGGATCGCCGGCGCGCCCGCAATCAACGTCAGGCCGGCGAGGACCGGCAGCGGGATTCGCGCCTGCTCGCCCTCCTCTGCGAGCGGCGCGGCGATGCCGAGGCCTTCGGTGACGTTATGGATCATGAAGCCGACGATCAGGAACGTTCCGAGTGACAGCTCGCCGAGGCCGAACGACGTGCCGATCGCGAGTCCCTCGCCGAGGTTGTGGAGGCCGATGCCGACCGCGACGAGCGTCGCCAGCGCGAGGCCGGAGACGACGCCCTTGCGGCGCGATGTCCGCGCCGAGACGAATGTGATCGTCAGGAAGCTGACCGCCACCCCGAGTAGCACGAGGCCCGGGCCGCCGAGCATCCCCGGCAGCGACGCCTGCAGCGCGAAGGCCTCGAACAGTGCCTCGACGCCGAGGAAGGTCAGCAACCCCGCCGTGAGCGCCATGAACGCCGCGAGCCACCTCGCGTCGGCACGCCGCAACGAGGGGAGCCACAGCAACCCGAGCGCAATCGGGAGCACACCGACCAGGAAGCCGATGATCGCGTAGCCGAGGAAACCCTCCGGCGACGGGCTCGGCGTCTCGATCGCGGCCGGGATCTCCTTCACCGTCTCGATCCCCGTCGAGCTCGTGACGCCGACCGTCATCGGGTCGCCCTCGACCCAGTCGAACGGCACGACGATCGTGCTCGAGCGGAGCCGACCGAGCTCGCGGGGGCCGTCGAGCGCATACGGGACGATCGCGTCGTCCACTGTCACCGAGGCGATGACGAGCTCCTCTCGCTGCGGATTCGTGACCCTGATCCGGATCTCGCCCGGCGAGAGCTCGACGCGGCGGACGTCGAACTCGTCCGCGGGCGGCGGGTTCTGGCCGATCAGGTCGACGAGTGAGGATCCGGTCTGTGCGAAGGCACCCACGACGAGGGCGAGCAGGAGAATCGGGCCGAGCGCCCAGAGCCGCCAGCGAAGCGCTCCCGAGCCGGGCTCGGCGGTACCCGCCTCCATCAGTCGGTCACGTCGAAGAAGCCCATCCAGCCGAGTTCGGTGAACTCGGACTGATGCGCGTGGAACATGAACTTGCCCGTGTTCGCGAACTCGATCTCGATCACGCCGCGCTGGCCCTGGCACTGCATCACGAGGTCGGTGTACTCCCAGTGCTCGCCGGTGCCGTTCGGCTGGTAGCGGAAGAAGTCGGCGTGGAGGTGAAACGAGTTGATCAGGTCGAACTCGGTCAGGTTGACGAGGTAGAGCCGGACGGGCAGCGAGCGGCTGACCGGGATCGGGTAGCGCGCGTAGTAGAACGTGCGACCGTTGACGGTGTAGAAGTTGTTCCCGCCGTCGCCGTCGGTGTCGTAGCCGTTCATCACCATCACGAGCTCCTGCGCCTTGGGACGCAGCTCGGCCGGGTCGATGATCAGGGCGCCGTAGAGCCCCTTGTGGAGGTGCTTCTTGAGCGGGGTCGAGTGGCAGTGGTACGGGTGGAAACCCGCGGGCCGCGCCACGAACTCGTAGGTGAACTCGTCGCCCGGATGGACGATCTCGAAGACGCCGTCCATGTCGGCCGGGTGGATGCCGTGGAAGTGGATCGTGTGCGGGTGTGTGCCGGCGTTCACAAACCGCACCTGCAGCAGATCACCCTCGGTCGCGCGAAGCACCGGGCCTGGGACGGTGCCGTTGTATGTCCACGCCGGGAAGAACACGCCCGGAGCGACCTCGATCTCCTTGTCGATCGCCGTCAGCACGTACTCGCGCTTGCGGCCGGGACTCGCCGGCAGCGCGGGCGGCGGATAGAGGAGGTGGTCGAGGTCGTGCGGGCCGCCCACGGCCGGGGCGACCTCGCCGATCATCGCGGCGTGGCCCATCGGCACGTGTTCGGCCATCGTCGCGCCGTGAGCTGCGTGTTCATGACCGGCCGCGACGGCGCTCGACCCGAACGCAAGCTTGCCGACGATCGGCGCGGCCGCGATCGGCGCGGCCGCCGCCAGCAGTCCGCGACGGGTGAAATGTTTAGGCATAACTAATTTCTGACTATAGTCAGATCTGAACTCAATGGCCAAGCTTTCCGTCTCGAAATCCGCCGAGGACTACCTGAAAGCGATCTTGCAGCTCGAGAGCGCCGATGGCGCGTCCACGAGCGCGATTGCGGAGCGTCTGGGCCTGTCGCAGCCGTCAGTCACACAGATGACGAAGAAGCTGGCCGCCGACGGGCTCGTCGAGCGTGTTCCCTATCGCGGCGTCACGCTCACCGAACCCGGCCGCCGGGTCGCGCTCGAGGTACTCCGCCACCACCGTCTGCTCGAGCTCTACCTCGCAAATGCGCTCGGGCTGCCGCTCGACGAGGTCCACGCCGAAGCCGACCGGCTCGAGCACGTGCTCTCGGAGGATCTCGAGGCGCGGATCGACGCCGCGCTCGGCCATCCAACGCACGATCCCCATGGGCACCCGATACCCGACTCCAAGCTTCGCCTCGACGCCGCAGTGCGACGCTCGCTCCTGGAGGTCGCCCCGGGCGAGATCACGACCGTCGTGGATGTGCCCGACCGCGACGCCGAGCTCCTGCGGTATCTCGGCGAGCTTGCCCTGGTTCCCGGCGCCACCGTCGAGGTCGTCGCGCGGGCGCCGTTCGACGGGCCGGTCTCGTTCCGCTCGGGCTCGGGCGAGCACGCAATCGCCTGCGAGCTCGCGGGCGCGATCGCGGTCGCCTAGGTTCCCGCGCGGCCGTAGGCGTCTTCGAGACGCACCACGTCGTCGAGCTGCGGCGTGGACACCTCCAGGATGGTCGTGTCCTCGAGCGCGGTGACGCGGTGCACCGTGCCGGGCTCGAAGTGGAAGGCGGCTCCAGGGCCGACGACGGCCTCGTGGAGGGCGGCGCCGCCCTCCTCGCCGAGCTCGACCTTCGCCCGGCCGGCGTGGACGAGCCACGACTCGTCCTTCTCCCGATGCAACTGGAGCGAGAGCGAGTGTCCCGCCTTGACGAACAGAAGCTTGCCGCAGTAGACGTCCGTAAGGGCCCAGATCAGCTCGTGCCCCCACGGCTTGTCGACCCGCCGCGGCTCGAATGCCCACGCATCCAACGAGCCGCCGCTCATGCCCGCAGCCATTCCGGGTGCGCGGCGAGGTGCTCGGCCGCGGTGCGCAGCTCCTTCGGCGTGTTCACGGTCAGCCACAGCCCGTCGTGGCGGAAGGCGTGCAGACGCCGCTCGGCCACGAGCTCCGGGAACGTAGTCGTCTCGTGATCGCCGCGGTCCGGCAGGCGCTCGACCGCCTCCTCGGAGAAGACGTAGATGCCGCAGTTGACCCAGTACGGCACGCGGGTGACCTCCTCGAAGCCCTCGATCACGTCGTTCTCGCCGAGCTCGACCACCGCAAACGGCGACTTCGGCCGCGCGACCGCGACGGTCGCGGCCGCTCCCGTCTCGCGGTGCCGATCGAGCAGCGCCGCGAAGTCGACATCGACGAGCTCGTCGCCGTTCAGCGCGTAGACATCGCCGCCTTCGCGCCGCTCCCGCGCGGCGAACTTGATCCCACCGCCGCGGCCGAGCCGCTCGGGCTCTGCGGCGGCGACGACCTCGGGGCCGAGGCCCGCGAGCTCGCGCTCGAATAGCTCGCCCTGGCCGGCTGCGCACGAGACGATCACGCGCACGACGCCCGCGCGCGCGAGCCGGCCGACCTGGTAGGCGGCGAGCGGCCTGCCCGCGACGTCCACGAGCGCCTTCGGCCGACCGCCGGCGGCGTCGCCCAGGCGCTCAGCCCGGCCGCCGGCGAGGATGATCGCCTCCACCGGGGCTACCGCTCGAGCAGTGGCTCGCGCTCGGTTGCGGTCGGGAGCACATCGGCGGGCGAGACCGGCCGGCCGATGCCTTCGTAGTCGAAGCCGGCCGCGCGCACCGCGTCCGGGTCGAGCAGGTTGCGCCCGTCCACGATCAGCGGATTCGCCATCGCGACACGCACCTCCTCGCGGGCGAGGTCGCGCAGCTCCTGCCATTCCGTCACGATCACGGCCGCGTCGGCACCCTCGACCGCTTCGAGTACCGATGAGAGGACGTCGACGCCCTTTGGCAGCGCGGTGCCGTCAGCAACCGGGTCCCAGGCGCGCACGTCTGCCCCTTCGGCGAGCAGCCGGCTCGCGAGCACAATCGACGGCGCCTCGCGCATGTCGTCGGTGTCCGGCTTGAAGGCAAGCCCGAGCAGCGCCACCTTCTTTCCGCGAAGCGAGCCGAGATGGCGCGCGAGCTTCGCGATCACGCGCCGCTTCTGCAGCTCGTTCACCTCGATTACCGCGGTGAGCAGCTGGAAGTGGTAACCCGAGTTCGAGGCGAGCTGCTTGAGCGCGAGCGAGTCCTTCGGGAAGCAGCTGCCGCCGTATCCGATCCCGGCGCGGAGGAAGTGCGGGCCGAGCCGGTGGTCGAGCCCAATACCCTCGGCGACCCTGACGACGTCCGCGCCTGTCGCCTCGCAGACGTTCGCGATCTCGTTGATGAACGAGATCCGCGTCATCAGGAACGCGTTCGCAGCGAGCTTGATCATCTCGGCGGAGTTGACGTCGCAACGCACGACGGGTGCATCGAGCGAGTCGTAGAGCGCCGCAACGGCATCGCCGTCCTCCGACTCGAAAGCGCCGACGACGACGCGGTCTGGATGCATGAAGTCGCGCACGGCGTTCCCCTCGGCGAGGAACTCCGGGTTCGAGGCATAGCCGACGTGCGATAGCCCACGGGCGTCGAGGCCGAGGCGGACCTTGCCACCCGTGCCGACGGGGACGGTCGACTTCATCACTATCACCGGCCGCCCGTCGAGCGGCGGCAGCTCCTCGATCACGGTCCACACGCGTGAGAGGTCGGCGTCGCCCGAGTGGGTCGGGGGCGTATCGACGCAGATGAAGAGGAAGTCGCGGTCTGCGAGATCGGCCGCGTCGAGCGTGAACGCGAGACGTTCGCGGTTTCGCTCGAGGAGGGCCGGCACCTCGTCTTCGTGGAAAGGGACCTCGCCGTGCCGGAGCGACATGATCTTCTCCGGCACGACGTCACGGATTACGACGTCGTGGCCGAGCTCCGCGAAGCAGGCTCCGGTGACGAGCCCCACCCAGCCCGCGCCGAAGATGCCGACCTTTGCCATCCGCGGGACTCTACTTGCCGCGCGGGAGTGGCTTGAAGCCCTTGGCGATCGCGAGCATCGTCTCGTTGGAGAGTGCGTCGAGCAGCGTGTTCACAACCCAGTAGCTCGTGTCGCCGACCCGGAGGACGACCATGTGCAGGTGCTGGCCCGAGTAGTAGAGGTCGTAGTCGCGTCCCTTGATCCGGTGATGGAAGCTGCGGTCGGCGAGGGCCGGCGCATCCGTCCAGTCGGTCTGCTCGATCCCCCAGAACTCGCGCGCGCCTGTGCGGAAGACGAGCCGGACCGCCTTGTGGTCATCGTTTACCCGGTACAGCCGCGAGGACGTGTCGCCGGGAAGCGTGTCCGGGTACGACGAGCTCTCGAGAATCGTCGGCACCATCAGCTTGAACGGAACGCGGCGTGCGTACGGTTGAAGGAGCTCGCGCCCCGGCTCCGGGTCGAAGCGGACGACGGCCGGCTGCCGTTTCGGCATCTCGGCAGCCGGCACCGTTCCCATGGAGTTGTGGAAGGTCTGGCCGGCGACGAAGAGGAGCATCGCACCGGGGTCGAGCGCCCGCAGCCCCGGGTCCTTCGGCATCGGGTGCACGTCGGCCGGCTCCACGAGCTTCTTCAGCGCGACGGCCGCCTCCTTGGCGCCCTTCTGGGTCTTGTCGAAGTAGATCTGGGAGTGGAAGTAGGTCTGGATCGGCGCATTTGGCTCGGCGTTGCCGGGCGGCAGGAGCGTCAGGTAGCCGCGCTGGGCGAGCAGGTAGTTCGCGTTCGCAGCCGAGCCCGGCATGCCGTTGCCGTTCAAGACGGTGATCGTCGTCTGCTGCGGCGGCGGCGTCTTCGTCTTGATCTTCCTGCCGAGGGCAGAGGCGTTCGCCAGCTTCGAGACGCCGACGTCCGGGTTCTCGAACTTGTTCACAGCGTCGGAGACCGAGCCTGTCGGCGCCAGCAGTTCGGCGTAGCCCGTGACCCCGTCGATCTTCACCTGGAAGAGGTGCCCGCCGGGCAGCGTCGCCGCGAAGAGCGCGTACCGGAGCACGGTCCGGTCGCTGAAGTCCGACTTCGCGCCGACCTCGACGTTGTGGGTGACGGCCGACACGATCCCGGGCAGCTTGCGTACGTCGAAGTGCTGCGCGACCTGCTCTTTGAACGCGCGCACAAAGGCCTGCTGGCGAGCGAGCCGGTAGAAGTCAGAGTCGGTGTGGCGGTAGCGGACGTACTCGAGCGCATCGGAGCCGTTCACACGCTGGTAGCCCGGTTGCAGGTTGATGTCGGCGAAGTTGGTCGACGCCGTCCCCACGTTGCGGTTGTAGTAGCGGCGGTCGATGTCGAGCCAGACACCCCCGACGCGATCGACGATCTGCTTGAAGCCGTGGAAGTTGACCGTGATCAGGTAGTTGATCGGAATCCCGGTCAGCTTCCGCACCGTCTCGAGCGTGCCCTTCGAGCCACAGCGCGAGTACGCAGAGTTGATCCGGTCGTGAACGGGCGTCGAGCCCGGACAGTAGACCGGCACGATCAGGTCGCGCGGAAACGACAGCATCGAGATCGACTTCGTCCCCGGGTCGGCCCGGATCAGCATCAGCGTGTCCGAGCGGGAGTTCGTCGGATCGTCGCCGACGCGGAAGTCGTAGCCGACGACGAGCGCGACGGCGGCCTGCCCTGGCAGGGTCACGTCGAGTTGCTTCTGCGCAATCTTGACGTCGGTCGAATGCGCACGCACCGCCGCAACGGACTGATGGAACCAGAGATAGGTGCCACCCGCGGCGGCGAGCGCGAGCGAGAGGATCACGAGCAGCGTCGCGACCAGGATGCGAACGAGCAGCTCGAGGCCTGAGCGCTCGGGTGGCGGTGGCTGCTCGTACCGCGTGATCGTGCTGATCGGCCCGGGCGGGAAGACTGCGTGGCCGTTCCCGTTTCCCTCGGCCGACCGGCCGACACCTCGCTTGAGCGTCGTCCTCATTGCGGTCCTCTCAGCGGCCCATCGGTCATGGGCGGCACGGCGCGTCGTTGTGAGAAGCCCTCATAGAAACGAAACGGCGCCCGAGCAGGACCGAGCGCGCGACCAGGATAGCCGAGCGACCGGCGGACGATCAGGGGCGAACGCGTTTGGCGAGCGTGCGCGCGAGACGCGTTTCGAACGCCGTGAGCTGATCCTCTGCGGACGAGGGCGCGACGACATTGAGGTAGATCTCGGTGTCTCCCGTGCGCAGGAAGACGAAGTCGCTGATCACGGACTGGATCTTGCCGCCGCTCTTGTAGCCGATCGGAGCCCGGTAGCTCACGCTCACGTCGGCGAACTTGCCGAGCTTCCTTGCCTTCACCGGGAACAGGATCAGCTTCGAGCCTCCGGGCGACTTCAGGAACGAGTACTTGAGGCAGGTCGGCAGCTTCGGCTTCAGCAGCGCGTTCATGTGCTGTTCCGCCTGCTTCGCCGTCTTCCATACCTCGACGTCCGAGACGACCGAGATGCCGCCGTTGCCGTTGTCGAACACCGACTCAGCGTGACCGGTGAGCGTCAGCTTCGAGTAGTCGGGGCGCAGCGATGGGCAGACGGGTGCCTTGAGCGAGCTCGGCGTCTGCGTGGAGTGGTTCGCCCACGCGTTCCCGAGGTCACTCTGCACGAGCAGCGCGGCGGTAGCGCGGGCTTGGTCGGCCGCGTTGAGCCGAACCTTCGGATCAAGCGGATCCGCGAGCGCCGTGCCGGTGAGCATGAGCGCGGCGAGCGTCACGAGCAGCAGGCGTCTCATTCCGGCCGGGCTCCGCGTTTCACGAGCATGCGAGCCATGTCCGCCTCGAACGCAACGAGCTGCGGGCGGTAGCGGGCAGGTGCGACGACGTTCAGCGAATACTCCAGACGGCCGTTGCCGAAGAACACGAAGTCGCTCAGCACCTTAGCCGTCCTCCCTTTTGACCGGACCATGATCGTGGCTCGGTACGCGGCACTGATGTTGCCGATCTTCGGGAACTCGAGCGGTACCACCGTCACCCCAGTGATGTTCGGGCCCTGTCTGAGCTGGGAGGCGAGGCAGGCGGGAAGCGGCGGCTGGATCGTGCGCGCGAAGTCGGTGTGCACAGCGTCGGCGCTCTCCATGACCTGCGAGTCGAGCGAGACCTGAACCCCTGCCTTCAGGTTCTGGAAGTTCGCATTCGCATGGCCCGTGACGACAAGATCGGACGCCTTCGGGTCGAAGCCGGGGCAGGACGGACCGACCGGCTTCGTACTCGAGGTCTGACCTCCGCGCCAGCCGAGACCGAAGTCGCCGGACCTCAGCAGCGCCTGCGTCGCCCACGCCTGGTCGCCGGCATTGACCTTGACGGTCGGAGTGTCGGCCAGCGCGAACGGGGTGAGCAGCAGCGCAAGCAGACCGCAGGCTACGAGAGATTTGATCGCAGCCACCGCTCGACTTGTAGCACGGATTCCTGCTTTCGACTTGCATAGTCCTCGAGCTGGTCGCGCCCGATTCGGCCGACCGCGAAGTAGCGCGCCTCGGGATGCGCGAGGTAGATACCGCTCACCGCGGCGGCCGGCGTCATCGCGAAGCTCTCGGTCAGATCGAGCCCCGCGTCGCGCGCTTGGAGCAGCTCGAACAGCTTCGTCTTCTCGCTGTGGTCCGGGCAGGCCGGGTAGCCGAACGCCGGGCGGATCCCGCGGAAGCGCTCGCGGAGCAGTTGCTCGCGCTCGAGCTGCTCGTCGGGCGCGTACCACTCGCGGCGGGCATGCAAGTGGAGCCACTCGGCGAACGCCTCCGCCAGACGGTCCGCGAGTGCCTTGACGATGATCCCGCGGTAATCGTCGTGTTCGAGTTGGAACTCGGCAGCAACGCGATCCGCGCCGTGAATCGAGACCGCGAACGCGCCGGCGTGATCACCCTCGGCGGCAACGAAGTCGGCGAGGCTCCGGTTCGGCCGCCCGTCGCTCTGGGCGGCCTGCTGGCGGAGGAAGCAGAAGCGCGTGCCATCGACCACCACGTCGTCTCCCTCCGAGTGCGCCTCCCAGAACCCGTACACCCCCCGGGCCTGCAGCGACCCGTCGCGCACGACCTGCTCGAGCACGGCCTGGGCGTCCTCATGGAGCTCTTTCGCGGCGGGATGCTCGAGGATCTTGGGGAACTTGCCCTTGAGGTCCCAGGCGTGGAAGAAGAACTGCCAGTCGATGAAGGGCACGAGCTGCCCCAGCTCGGGCTCGATCGGCCGGATGCCCGAGAACGGCGGCACCGGAAGATCGTCGAAAGCGATGCGAAGGCGATTCGCGCGCGCCTCCTCGAGCGGCAGCAGCGGGCGCTTCTGCTTCTCCGCATGCTGGGCGCGGAGACGCTCCTGCAGCACGCGGTTCTCGCTGTCCATCTGAAGGCGGCGAGCCGGGTCGAGCAGCGACGAGACGACGTCTGTGACCCGGCTCGCGTCCAGCACGTGCACAGTCTCGTGCGAGTACGCCGGCGCGATCCTCACGGCGGTGTGCTGTCGCGATGTCGTCGCGCCGCCGATCAGCAGCGGCAGCTCGAGCCCACGCCGCTCCATCTCCTCGGCGACGTCGACCATCTGGTCGAGCGAGGGAGTGATCAGGCCCGAAAGGCCGACGACGTGGGCGCCCTCGGTGACGGCGGTGTCGAGGATCCGCTCGGCCGGCACCATCACGCCGAGGTCGATCACCTCGTAGTTGTTGCAGCCGAGCACGACCCCGACGATGCTCTTGCCGATGTCGTGCACGTCCCCCTTGACGGTCGCCAGCACGACCTTGCCCTGCGCGCTGCCGCCCGCCTTCTCGTCCTCCATGAACGGCTCGAGATAGGCAACGGCGCGTTTCATCGCCCGAGCCGACTTCACCACCTGCGGCAGGAACATCTTCCCCGAGCCGAACAGATCGCCGACGATCCGCATTCCGTCCATCAACGGCCCCTCGATCACGTCGAGGGGCCGCTCTCGGGTGAGGCGTGCCTCCTCGGTGTCGGCCTCGATGAAGTCGACGATGCCCCGTACGAGCGCGTGCGCGAGCCGTTCTTCGACCGGCGCGTTTCGCCACGAGAGGTCGCGCTCGCGGCGCGTGCCCTCCCCCTTCACGCGCTCGGCGAGCTCGACGAGCCGCTCGGTCGCGTCGGGACGGCGCGCGAAGATCACATCCTCGATCCGCTCGAGCGTCTCGGGCTCGACGTCCTCGTAGACGGCCAGTTGCCCGGCGTTGACGATCCCCATGTCCAGGCCGGCGCGAATCGCGTGGTAGAGGAACACCGCGTGCATCGCCTCGCGCAGGAGGTCGTTGCCGCGGAACGAGAAGCTGAGGTTCGAGATGCCGCCGCTCGTGCGTGAGCCAGGGCAGCGCTTCTTGATCAGCGGAAGAGCCTCCAGGAACGCCTTCGCGTATTCGTCGTGTTCCTCCATTCCCGTCGCGACCGCGAGGACGTTCGGGTCGAAGATCAGATCCTCGGGCGGGAAGCCGACCTCGCCGGTCAGCAGGTCGTACGCGCGCCCGCAGATCGCAACCCGTCGCTCGACGTCGGTCGCCTGGCCCTCCTCGTCGAAGGCCATCACGACCACGCCCGCGCCGTAGTCGCGGATCCGCCGCGCCTGCTCGAGAAAGACCTTCTCTCCCTCTTTGAGGCTGATCGAGTTGACGATGCCCTTGCCCTGGATGCATTGCAGGCCGATCTCGAGCACGGACCAGCGCGAGCTGTCCACCATGATCGGCAGTCGCGCCACCTCGGGCTCGGTCGCGACAACATTGAGGAACGTCCGAATCGCCTGGTCGCTCTCGAGCAGGTCGGCGTCCATGTTGACGTCGAGGATGTTCGCGCCGCCGCGCACCTGCTCGAGTGCGATCTCCACTGCGCCGGCGAAGTCGTCGCCCTCGATGCGGGTCCGGAAGCGGGACGAGCCGGTTACGTTCGTGCGCTCGCCAATCAGGACGAAGCCTGTGTCGGGGCCGATCTCGAACGGCTCGAGCCCGCTCCAGCGCGGCCGCTGCCGCGGCTCCGGAAGCCGCCGCGGCGCCAGGCCCCTCACGGCCTCGGCGATCTTGCGCGTGTGCTCGGGCGTCGAGCCGCAGCAGCTGCCGGCGATGTTCAGCAGGCCGGCCGCAGAGAACTCACCCAGGAGCGAGCTCGTCACCTCGGGCGTCTCGTCGTAGCCGCCGAACGCGTTCGGCAGGCCCGCATTCGGGTGAGCGGCGACGAGGCACGGCGCGACATGCGCGAGCTCGGCCACGTACGGCCGCATCTCCTTCGCCCCGAGCGAGCAGTTGACGCCGACGATCAGCGGCTCGGCGTGCTCGATCGAGAGCCAGAACGCCTCAATCGTCTGGCCGGAGAGCGTCCGCCCCGACAGGTCGACGATCGTGGCCGAGATCCAGAGCGGCAGGCCTGGCGCCGTCTCGCGCGCCGCCGTGATCGCCGCCTTCGCGTTCAGCGTGTCGAACACCGTTTCCAGCAGGAGCAGGTCGACCCCACCCTCGACGAGGCCGGCGATCTGCTCGGCGTACGCGGCCTTCACCTGGTCGAAGGTGTTCGTGCGAAACGAGGGGTCGTCCACCCTGGGGCTGAGTGAGAGGGTCACGTTCAGCGGCCCGACCGAGCCCGCGACAAAGCGATCGCCGGCCGCCTCGCGTGCAATCCGCGCCCCCGCGAGGTTGAGCTCGTGAACCACGTGCTCGAGCCGGTAGTCGGCCTGACCGATCGAGGTGGCCGTGAACGTGTTCGTCGTCGTGATGTCGGCGCCGGCCTCGAGGTAGCGCTCGTGGATCGAGCGCACGACGTCGGGCCGCGTCAGGTTGAGCACGTCGGGATCGCCTGCGACGTCGATCTCGTGCGCTCTGAAGCGATCGCCGCGGTAGTCCTCCGGCTGCAGGCCGCCCCCGTGGAGCATCGTGCCCCATGCCCCGTCGAGCACGAGAATCCGCTCCCGCGCGAGCCTGCTGATCTCCGCTGCCACGTTCCGTTTCGCTGCCACGTCCCGCCTCGCTGCCACGTCCGGCCTCGGCCTTGATCCCGCACCCAAAGAGGATCGCGGAGCGAACGCTCGCGCAGGCTCTTTAGGCGTTTGTTGACCCGGTCGCCAAGCTGCCTTCAAAGCTCTCCGGGTCGAAAGAGGGTACCAGCAGGGATAGCGCCGAATTGACACAGATCCGGCACAGATGCGTTCGCCCTTGCTCGGTAGCATCGCTCTCGAGGGCGGAGGGGCGGTCCCCACCCTAGGGTGGGGGTGCGCGAGGGCCGTTTGGAGCGTCGCTTGAACGCCGACCGCCTAGGAGCGATCGGCTTTGCAACCGCCCGCGAGTGGCAAGCGGTGACCCTTCCTTAACGCGGCAGCCGGCCCGCGACCGCAGCCGCGAGCTTCGACTCGAAGACCGCCGACGGCGGGTCGAGCACGGACGTGATCAGCATCACCGCGTCGGCGGGACCGCCGCCCTGCATGATCAGGTCGAGGTAAACCTTGACGTGCTGCCCGTTCGTGGCAACGTCGGCGACGATCCTGAAGGCAGCCGCCCGGTGACCCGGCACGGAGAGCGCGAGCCGCCCCGTCGAGATGACCGTCGTCTTCGTCTTCTTGCTGCTTGCGCCCTCCTCGAACAGCGACGAGAGGCAGCCGAGCATCCCAGGACGGACGACCCGGTTCCACGAGGACTGCGCCTGTCCCGTGCTCTTGAAGATCCCGACGAGCGAGGCGACGTTGCCTAGGCCGTCCTGGCTGGCGAAGCTCACGTCTGCGTGGCCGACCGAGGTCAAATCGGACTGGTCGGGGTCGAAGCTCTTGCACGTCACCGAGCCGCCGCCACCGCCGGAGGAGTCGACCTTCCAGCCCGCCGGTAGATCGGAGAGCCTGAGCACGACCGCCTTCGCGGTCGCATTGCCCGCCGGCGTGTACGCCCGATGCGGAGAGATCGCGAGCGCAGGCAGGGCGATCACGCTGCCGACGAGGACCGTGGCGGCGAGCAGGCCGGCGCCACGGATCGTCAGCCGCCGGGGCATCACTCGCGCCCGGCGACCGCGAGCTGGTTCTCGGCGTGGCGGATGCGCTGCTCGATCTGCCAGCGGTCCGCGCTCGACTCGCCGCGGTCAATCGCCTCGAGCTCGGCCTGCGCCGCCTCGAGCTGCTCGCGGGCGCGCACGTCGTCGATCTCGGCGGCGACCACCGCGTCGTCGACCAACGCAATCGCGCGGTCGTTCATCACCTGAAAGAACCCGGGACCGGTCGCGAACTCGATCACGTCGGCGTCCCCACTCGGATGAATGCGCGTCGATCCGGCCTTCAACGTTGCGATCAGCGGGGCGTGGCGGGCGAGAACGCCGATCTCGCCGATCTGCCCGGGCACGATCAGCATCTCCGCCTCGCCCTCGAACGCGGCCCCGTCGGGAGTCACGAGTGAGACCTCGAACGTCTTTCCGGTGCCGGGCACCCTTTATCCCCTAGGCAACCGCGAGTTGCTTGCCGCGCTCGACCGCACCCTCGATCGTGCCGACCATGTAGAAGGCCTGCTCCGGAAGGTCGTCGTGCTTGCCCTCGATGATCTCCTGGAAGCCCCGGACCGTGTCCTCGAGCTTCACGTACTCGCCGGGTGTGCCCGTGAAGACCTCGGCGACGTGGAACGGCTGCGACAAGAACCGCTGCACCTTTCGCGCACGTGCAACCGTCAGCCGGTCCTCGTCCGAGAGCTCTTCGATCCCGAGGATCGCGATGATGTCCTGGAGGTCCTTGTAGCGCTGGAGGATCTCCTGCACCTGCGTCGCCGTGTCGTAGTGCTCATCGGAGACGATCCCGCGGCCAAGTGCGCGCGAGGTGGAGTCCAGCGGATCGACAGCGGGATAGATCCCCTGCTCGACGAGCCCGCGCGAGAGCACCGTCGTCGAGTCGAGGTGGGCGAACGTATTCGCCGGCGCCGGGTCGGTGAGGTCGTCGGCCGGCACGTAGATCGCCTGCACCGAGGTGACCGAGCCCTTGTTTGTCGAGGTGATCCGCTCCTGAAGCTGCCCCATCTCGGTGGCGAGCGTCGGCTGGTAGCCGACGGCGCTCGGCATGCGGCCGAGCAGCGCCGAGACCTCCGAGCCCGCCTGGACGAAGCGGAAGATGTTGTCGATGAAGAGCAGCACGTCCTGGCCCTCGTCACGGAAGTACTCCGCCATCGTCAGGCCGGAGAGCCCGACGCGGAGACGGGCTCCCGGTGGCTCGTTCATCTGCCCGTAGCAGAGCGCGACCTTGTCGATGACTCCCGACTCCTCCATCTCGAGGAGGAGGTCATTGCCCTCGCGCGTGCGCTCGCCGACGCCCGAGAACACCGAGACGCCGCCGTGCTGGCGGGCGATGTTGTGGATCAGCTCCTGGATCAGCACGGTCTTACCGACGCCCGCGCCGCCGAAGAGGCCGATCTTGCCTCCGCGCACGTACGGCGCGATCAGGTCGATGACCTTGATCCCGGTCTCGAAGATCTCGACGGTCGGCGAGAGATCCTGGAAGGCGGGGGGATCGCGGTGGATCGGCCAGCGCTCCATCTCTGGCGGCGGCTCCTTCTCGTCGATCGGCTCGCCCAGCACGTTCCACAACCGCCCTAGCGTCCCAGCGCCGACGGGTACCGAGATCGGTGCGCCGGTATCGACGACCTCGCTCCCTCGTGCCAGACCGTCCGTGGTATCCATCGCGACGGCGCGCACGCGGTCGTCACCGAGGTGCTGCTGGACCTCGGCCACGAGCTCGCCGCCCTCGGGGCGCGTGATGCGCAGCGCCGAATAGATCTCGGGCAGCCGGTGCGGGAAGACGGCGTCGATCACGACGCCCTTGATCTCGATCAGCTTGCCGACGTTCTCGTTCTTGCCGTTCGTGGCCATGAGTCTCCTGGGAAGTCGCGTCTCGGGCGCGGCTCGCACGAGCGGCCCTCCGCCAAAACGAGCGTCAGTCTATAGGAGGGGGCGCTGGGCGAACCGTGGAGCCGTCTCCAACGCGAGCGTCGTCTGCGGCTCGAGCCGGATCAGCTCTGCGCGTACGAACTGCCTCTGCTCCTGCTGGCTGCGGAAGTCGATCGCCGAGCTCGGATGCTTCGGGCCGGAGTCCGAGAACAACGTCATGCCAGCAGCCGCCGCGAGACCGGCCGCGACGACGAAGACGGTGGCCGTACGCCGGACGAGCTGCTTCCGAACGCGGTGCGGCGAGGTGACGACAACCGGGCGTTCGAGCTCGACAAGCGGCGCTGCGCGCAGCAGTTCTGTCAGGGACGCAGTGTCCGCGGCGATCGCAAAACAGCTTGGACAGGATTCGAGGTGGCGATCGAGCGCGGCCACCTCGAGCTCTGACGCCTCTCCGTCGAGTCGCAGTGAGATCGCCCGGATCCACCGCTCGCAAGGCGCCGCTCTCCGCCGATAGAAGGCCATGTTAAGTGCGACGACCGAAAGCGGGGTTAGTTAGAGCGGCTCATCCAGAACCGACGGACTCCGGCGCGGCACCGGCATACGAGGTGCGGGCGAGCTCCTCGCCGGTCATCGGCCACCGCTCGACGGGGTGATGACAGGCGGCCTCGTGGTCTCCCTCGAACGGCCGCAGGGCCGGCAACTCGGTGTCGCAGCGCCCGACCTCGCAGCGTGGGCAGCGCGGGTGGAAGACACACGCGGGCGGCGGTGCAACGGGCGACGGGACATCGCCGCCGAGGACGATCCGCTGGCGCCTGCTGACCCCGCCACCGTTTGTCTCCGGCCTCGGCACCGCCGAGAGGAGGGCCGCGGTGTACGGGTGACGAGGATGCTCGTAGAGCAACTCCGACTCGCCCATCTCCACGACACGGCCGACGTACATGACCGCGATGCGGTCGGAGACCTGACGGATGACCGAGAGGTCGTGGGAGATGAAGACGTAGGTGAGGTCGAACTCGGCCTGCAGGCTCTTGAGCAGGTTCAGGATCTGGGCCTGGACCGACACATCGAGTGCCGACACCGGCTCGTCGCAGACGATCAGCTTCGGCTGCAACGCGAGCGCGCGGGCGATGCCGATGCGCTGCCGCTGGCCACCCGAGAACTCGTGCGGGTAGCGGTTGTAGTGCTCGGGACTCAGGCCTACCCGGCCGAGAAGCTCGCGAACGCGACTCTTCACGTCCTTCTCGGTTTTGTGGATCGCGAATGGCTCGCCGACGATCTGGCCGACGCTCTTGCGCGGGTTCAACGACGAATACGGATCCTGGAAGATGATCTGCATCTGGCGTCGCAGCGGGCGCAGCTGGCGCTGCGAGAGACGGCTGATGTCCTGGCCTTCGAAGCGCACGACGCCGGAGGTGGGCTCGAGCAGCCGCACCATGAGCCTTGCCGTGGTCGACTTGCCGCACCCGGACTCGCCGACGATGCCGAGCGTCTCGCCGCGGTTCACGCTCAGGGACACGTCTTCGACGGCGTGCACGTACCCCTTGCTGCGGGCGAACACACCCTGCTTGACGATGAAGTGCTTCGTCAGGTGCTCGACCTCGACAAGAGGCCCTTGGCTCGCCCGCTGCGCGGCGCTCGCTTCCATCACCCGACACCGAGCTCGACGATTGCCCGCTTCGACCAGACTTCGCGCTTTCGCTCAGCCGGCAGGTGGCACGCATCCAGGTGACCGCCGGGGATCGGGACGAGCGGGGGCTGCTCGTTGTCGCAGGGCGAGAAGCGGTACTTGCACCGCGGATGGAACGCGCAGCCCGGTGGCGGCGCCAGCAGCGACGGCGGCGAGCCCTCGATCGCGACCAGCAGCTCGAGCTTTCTCTGAACCGTCGGCATCGACTCGAGGAGGCCCCAGGTGTACGGATGCTGCGGCGCGTTGAAGATCTCGTGCGCCTGGCCGTACTCCACTGCGCGGCCGGCGTACATGACGAGGACGTGCGACGCCGTCTCGGCGACGACGCCGAGATCGTGGGTGATCAGGATCACGCCGATGTCGAACTCCTTCTTCACCCGGTCGATCAGCTCGAGGATCTGCGCCTGGACGGTCACGTCGAGCGCCGTTGTCGGCTCGTCCGCGATCAGCACGTCGGGGTTGTGGACGAGCGCCATGGCGATCATCGCGCGCTGGCGCATGCCGCCCGAAAACTGGTGCGGGAAGTCGCGCGCGCGGACTCTTGCGTTCGGGATGCCGACGGCGCCGAGCAGCTCAACGGCCCGCGCATTCGCCTGCGAGCGCGACACGCTCGAGTGAGCGCGGACAGCCTCGGCGATCTGGTCGCCGACGCGATACATCGGGTGCAGGCACGCGAACGGGTCCTGGAAGATCATCGAGATGTCGCGGCCACGGACCTTGCGCAGATCCTCCCCGCGCAACTCGAGCAGATCCCTCCCCTCGTACAAGACCTTGCCGCTGATCTCGGTGTACGCCTCATTGAGCAGGCCCATGATTGCGAGGCTGCTGACGCTCTTGCCCGAGCCGGACTCGCCGACCACGCCGAGGGTCTCACCGCGGCGCAGCGTGAAAGAAAGGTCGGAGACCGCCTGAACGACACCGTCGCGGGTGTTGAAGCGGACGGTGAGATCGCGGACGTCGAGCAGCGGAGCGCCGCCACCCCCGCCGAGCTCACGTAGAGCACCCCGGGCCGGAGGGCCATTCGACCGAGCGGAAGCCGGCCGGCGGCGGAGCCGGGCTTCGCCCGGCGGGAGCCGAAGCGCGCGGGGCGACGACGAGGCAAGAAGAAGGGGGTACGTGGGGGAAACATGGTTTCCCCCACGAGACAATCACGAGTACCTCACTCGCGGATCCAGGAAGGCGTAGACGACGTCGACCACGAGGTTCATGATCGCAACGCAGCTGGCCGCGACGAGGACCACGCCGAGCACCGTCGGCAGGTCCTGGTTGAGCGCACTGGTGATCGCGAGCCAGCCGAGCCCCTGAATGTTGAACACGGTCTCGGTGATGATCGCACCGCCGACGAGGAGGGCGACGTCCATCCCGAACAGCGTCACGATCGGTGTCAGACTCGCCCTCAGTGCGTGCTTGAAGATCACGTCTCGCTCCGAGAGCCCCTTCGCCCGGGCGGTGCGGATGTAGTCCTCACCGAGGGTCTCGAGCAGGTTGTTGCGCGTCATCCGCGCGTAGATCGCCATGAAGAGGAGCGCGAGCACGGTCCAGGGCAGGATCAGGTGCGAGAACCACGAGCCGACGCTTTCGGATAACGGGACGTAGCCCGTGCCGCCTGTCCAGCCGAGCTTGCGCCAGAAGATGAAGAGCGCCATCAGGCCGAGCCAGAACACCGGCGCCGAGATGCCGAAGAGCACGAACCCCATCGCCGCGCGGTCGACCACCGATCGCCGCTTGACCGCGGAGAGCACTCCGATGCCCACCCCGACGGTGAGCCACAGGATCGAGGCGCCGAAGATCAGCCAGAGCGTCCTCGGCGCCCGCTGGCTGATCTCGTCCTTGACCGGCACGAAGCCGCTGTAGGAGTAGCCGAGCCCGGGCCAGCCATTCTCGTCTCCTGTGGCGAAGTTCTTCACGAAGTAGCCGAACTCGACATAGAACGGCTTGTCGAGGTGCAGGTTGTGGCGCACGATCGCCAGCGACTCCTCTGTCGGCTGCCTGCCCGCGAACCGTAGCGCCGGGTCACCCGCCGGCAACTTGAAGAACACCAGAAACGTGATGAAGAGCACGATGCCGATGACGAAGACCGTCCAGACGAGGCGTCGTGCGATGTAGATCAGCATGTCTTGGTGTCAGAACTGGTTCCGGGGCGCCCATACGGGCGCCCCGGAGACCGTCATGTCATTGCTCCCTTACTTGACCGCGAAGTGTGCGTACGCGGGTGTCGTTGCGAACTGGTCGAACTGGTACTGCGTCATGGTCTTGCCCGTGACACGGGTCACGTTCGACCAGAGGTACGGGACCCAGTTGACAACCTGGGTCATCATCTTCTTGTCGAGCGCTGCGTAGCAGGCGAGGTGCGCCGCACCGACGAGGTTCGAGCACTTGTCGAGCTCGGCGTTGACGCTCGGGACGTTGTTGCAGTTGCCCTTCACCTTCAGCGTCTTGCACTGTGCCGGCGTGATCCCGACGAGCGAGTAGTTGATGTTGCCTGTCGGGATGATCGTCCTGCCGTCGAAGAGCGGGCTGAAGAAGGTGTACGGATCTGCGTAGTCCTTGCCCCAGCCGGGCCGCTCGGCGATCGGAATGTTCTTCGCCACGGTCTGGATCGTCGGGTATGCCCCTTGGACCGTCTGCGCCTTGAAGGTGATGCCGATCTTCTTTGCGCTCTGCTGCATCACGGCCAGCATCTTCGGGTCCTGCAGACGCGTGTCGACGATCAGGAGCACGTTCTTGCACTCGCTGGCGCCGCACGTGCCGTTGTTGTCTGTGTCGTACTTCGAGCCCTTCAGGGCGGCCTTCGCCTTGGCGACGCTGCCCTTGTCTCCCGGGGTCTTGTACGGCGCGTACTCGGCCAACGCGTTGCCGAGCATCGTGTCGGGGATGATGTGGTTCGCGACCTTGCCGGCGAGCGGGCCGCCCCACGCCTGGACGAGCGCGTGCTTGTCCATGACCCAGTTCATTGCCCGACGCACGTGGATGTCGTCGAACGGCGGCTGGGTGAGGTTCAGCGTCAGGAACCAGGTGCGGTCACCACTGTTCTGATGGAAGTACGGGGCGAGGCTCTTGTCCTCGGAGTACTTCTTCAGGAACTGCGGCGGGACCGTCGTGTTGGCCGTGTCGTACTCGCCGGCCTCGATCTTGTTCAGGATGTCGTCCGCGTTCGCGTTGACGACGAAGTTGAACTTGTCGGGGAGGTTCTCCCGAGCCGCCTTCGTGTCGGTGCTCGCGTCGTAGTTCGGGTTGCGGACGAGGTTCATCTTGGTCTGGCCGTCGAAACCGCTCGCCGGCTGGAGCTTGTCGCAGGACGAGATGTCGACGCTGTCCGAGCCCTCGTACATGTACGGGCCCGTCGAGACGAGGCTCCGTCCGTACGCACCGGGCTTGCCCTCGAAGCACTTGGCGACCTCAACCGGAATCGGGGCAGTCGCGGGCATGGCGAGCGCATAGAGGAAATCGCCTCTCGGCTGCGACAGCTTGATCACGAGCGTCGAGGCGTTCGGCGTCGTGATGCCGGTGACGTTCTTCCCCTTGGCAGCGTTCGCCCAACCAACGATCGAGGAGTAATAGAAGGCGTACTGACCGCCGTTCTTCGGGTTGGCGAGCCGCTGGAGCGCGTACTTCACGTCCTGCGAGGTCACGGCCCTGTTGACCGGCGGAGCGAACTTGATGTTCTTGAGGTGGAAGGTGTACGTCTTCCCACCGTCGGTCGGCTTCGGCACCGACGTCGCGAGGTCGGGGACGATCGCGTTGCCCGCCGCGCCCGGAACGTGGTTCGAGCCCATCAGCGACCGCGTGAGCAGGTTCATGTAGATCCCCCACGCGTCGCCGAGGTACTCGCCGGTCGGATCGAAGCTGTCGGTGAAGCCGAACGAGGACTCCCAGCCGATCGTGGCCGTGCCGCCCGCGCTCACGTTGTTCTTGGCCGGGCCTGACTTGGCCGCAAGACCCGCGGCGACGAGGATCGCCGCTCCGATGGCCACGACGGATCCGACCGTGACCAGCCTGCGAAATGGTTTGTTCACGTTGTCTGTCTCCCTCCTTGCCCCACGTCACTCCGACGAGGGGGGGTTTGCAGTTGACCGCACCATTTGACGACAAGCGAGGTCAGCGGTTAGTTGACTCAACGGTCCGCCCGCACGTCGAGTGCGTCACGGAGGCCGTCTCCGAGCAGATTGAAGGCGAGGGTTGTCATCACGAGGAAGAGCCCCGGGAAGAGCATCAGCCACCAGGCGACCTCGTAGTAGGTCGACGCCTGGTTGAGAAGCCCGCCCCACGAGGCCGTCGTGGACGGAACGCCGAGGCCGAGGTACGAGAGTGCCGCCTCGAAGATGATCGCCTGCGGGACCAGCAGCGTCGAATAGACAAGCAGCGGCCCCATCAGGTTGGGCAGGACCTCGCGGAAGATGATGCGGAAGTTGCTCGCCCCGAGTGAGCGGCTTGCCTCGACGAACTCGCGCTCTCTCAGCGACAGCGTGTAGCCGCGTACGATCCGGGCGATGTACGGCCACGAGAAGAGCGCGAAGATCGCCACCACGAGTCGTATCCCAGGCTCGACGATGCCGCTGAGGCATCCCTCCTTGGTCGTGCTGCACGCAGCGACGATGCCGATCGAGATCAGGAGCGACGGAAGGGAGAGCATCACGTCGCCACTCCGCGAGAGCACCGTGTCGCCCCAACCGCGGAAGTAGCCGGCGAGCAGGCCCACGACGCCGCCGATGAAGACGGCGACGCCGGTGGCGACCAAGCCGACGATCAGCGAGGTGCGCGCGCCGTACATCGTGCGGACGAAGAGGTCGCGCCCGTTGCCGTCGGCCCCGAACCAGAAGTCGTTGTTCGGACCGAGGGGTATCCCGAACTCGTCCTCCATGATGGCGGGATACGCCTCGGTGTTCGGGTGACCGGTGACCGCCGAGGCGATCGGGCCGCCGAAGATGGCGATGAAGATCAGGAGCGCGATCACGATGCCTCCGAAGAGCGCCACCTTGTCCTCTCGCATTCGCGCCCAGAAGAGCTGGAACGCGGTCCTGCTCGCAATCTGCGTCTCGTTGCCGGAGCGAAGCGACTCGGTCGCAGACGTCACGTCGGTTGTGGCAGTCATCGCACGGTCCCTCGCAACTTGCGGGTCGGGGCGGACACCGGTCGAGAGTATAAGACGTGCCCGCGACGGACAGGTTGGCGCGAGTCGTGCGAGTTACTGCGTGAGCGCGTCCGCGCCGGCGACCACCTCGAGGATCTCCTGGGTGATCTCTGCCTGGCGGGCCCGGTTCATCGCCAGGGTGAGCGTGTCGATCAGCTCACCGGCCGACTTCGATGCGTTCCGCATCGCCGTCATTCGGGCGCCCTGCTCGGACGCCGCCGACTCGAGCAGCGCTCGGTAGAGCTCGGTCTCGACGTAGACGGGCAGCAGCCGCTCGAGAATCTGGCGCGGCTCCGGCTCGAAGTAGAAGTCGACCGGGTGCGACGGAGCCTCGGCGGCATCCTGGCCGCCCTCGAGCACAGCCGTCGGGATCGGCAGCACCTCGCTCACGGTGACGAGTTGCACGAGCGGCGAGACGAACGCGTTGTAGACGACGACCACTCGGTCGACCTCACCGCCCACGTACGCCTCGGACACGGCATGGGCGATCGCCTGGGCGTCGAGGTACGACGGACGGTCACTGAACCCCGTCCAGCTCTCGCCCACCGGCAGCCGTCGGAAACGAAGCGTCGACTGGGCCTTCTTCCCGGAGCTGTAGAAACGCACCTCGCGACCCTGAGCCACCTCGTTCGCGCATGAGGGCAAACGCACGGCGCAACACCTGCGCATTGAACGCCCCGGCGAGACCTCGGTCGCCGGTGATCGGCACGATCGCGACGGTGCTCACGTTCTCGCGCTGCTCGAGCAGCGGCAGCCGTACCGCCCCGGCGGCGTGTGCCGTGCCGGCCATCAGCTCGAGCATCCGATCGGCGTACGGCCGCATGCCTTCGATCCGCTGCTGTGCGCGCCGCAGGCGCGCGGACGCCACGAGCTCCATCGCGCGGGTCAGCTTGCGCGTGTTTGAGATCGAGCGGACGCGCCGCTTGAGGTCTTGGGTCGACGCCATCGAGGATGGCCTACGCGGCCTCGGTGACGTTGAACATGCCCTTGAAGCGCTCGATCGCCGCGTTCAGCTTCTCGGCGGTCGCATCGTCGAGGTCCTTCGTCTCGCGGATCGTCCTCAGAATCTCGCCCTCCGAGCGCAGCTGCTCGCGGAGCTCCTCCTGGAACCGCGACACCTGGGCGGTCGGGATGTCGTCGAGATAGCCGTGGATGCCCGCGTAGAGGGCCGTCACCTGCTCCTCCATCGGCCACGGCGCGTACTGGGGCTGGTTCAGCGTCGCCACCATCTTCTCGCCACGGTTCAGCGCCTGTTGGGTCGCCTGGTCGAGCTCCGACCCGAACTGTGCGAATGCCTCGAGCTCACGGAACTGGGCGAGGTCGAGACGCAGGCGGCCGGCGACCCTCTTCATCGCCTTCGTCTGCGCTGACGAGCCGACGCGCGAGACCGAGATCCCGACGTTCACAGCCGGCCGCACGCCCGAGAAGAAGAGGTCGGACTGCAGGAAGATCTGGCCGTCGGTGATCGAGATCACGTTCGTCGGGATGTACGCGGAGACGTCGCCCGCCTGCGTCTCGATGATCGGCAGCGCGGTCAGCGAGCCGGCGCCGAGCGCGTCGTTCAGCTTGCACGCGCGCTCGAGCAGCCGCGAGTGCAGGTAGAAGACGTCGCCGGGGAAGGCCTCGCGACCGGGCGGGCGGCGCAGGAGCAGCGACAGCTGCCGGTAGGCGTCCGCCTGCTTGGTGAGGTCGTCGTAGATGACGAGCGCGTGCTCACCCTTGTAGAGGAAGTACTCGCCCATCGCGGCGCCCGCGAACGGCGCCATCCACTTGATCGGGGCGGCCTCGTGCGCGGGGGCGGTCACGATCGTCGTGTAGGCCATCGCGCCCGCCTCGCGCAGCCGCTGGTACACCTGCGCGACGGTCGACGCCTTCTGGCCGACGGCGACGTAGATGCACTTCATGTCCTGGTCGTGCTGGTTCAGGATCGTGTCGACCGCGATCGCCGTCTTCCCCGTCGAACGGTCGCCGATGATCAGCTCGCGCTGGCCGCGACCGACGTTCGTCATCGAGTCGATCGCCTTGATCCCGGTCTGCAGCGGCTCCTTCACCGGCTGGCGCTGGACGACGCCCGGCGCCTTGAACTCGAGCGGCCGACGCTCGGAGGTCTCGATCGGACCGTTGCCGTCGAGCGGGTTGCCGAGCGGGTCGACCACGCGGCCGAGCATCCCCTCGCCGACAGGCACCGACGCGACCTGCCCCGTGCGCCGCACCGGATCGCCCTCCTTGATCTTGTCCCACGGGCCAAAGAGCGCGACGCCGACGTTGTCCTCTTCGAGGTTGAAAGCGAGGCCGACGACCCCGTGGTCGAGCTCGAGCATCTCGAGCGCGATGCAGTTCTCGAGGCCGTGCACGCGTGCGATCCCGTCGCCGAGCTGAAGCACGCTGCCGACCTCGGCGAGGTTCGTCTGGACGTCGAACTCCTCGATCCGCTGTCGCAGGATGGAGGTGATCTCTTCTGGGCGCAGCTTCATCCGGCTTACTCCTTAGTCGTTCGTCGCGGGAGAGGGGGCTCTGGTCATCGTGTCGCCGCAAGCTCGGTGCGCAGGCGATCGAGCCGGCCGCGCACGCTCGCGTCCAGCCTCATCGATCCGGCCTGCAGGACGAGCCCGCCGATCAGGTCCGGGTCGACGCTCCGGGTCGCCTGGACCTTCCGCCCGGAGGCCTGCTCGATCCGGCCGATGATGCTGCCGAACTCCTCGTCGGAGAGCATTTGCGCGGTCGTCAGCTCCACGTCCAGCACGCCCTCGTGCGAGGCGACGAGCGCCTCGAACTCGACGGCAACCTCGCGTATCTCGGCGGCACGACCCTTCTCGACGAGCAACCGGACGAAGTTCCGGACAAGCTCGTCGGCGTCGCTGAGGACGCGCTCGAGCACGTCCGACTTCACACGGGAGTCGGTCTCGGGGTTCGAGAGCAACGCGTCGAGCTCCGGCGCGTCGTCGAGCATGCTCGCGACCTCGCCGAGCTGCTCGCGGACGATCTCGAGCCGGCCGCGCTCCTGTGCTGCCTCGAACAGCGCGCGGGCGTAGATGCGGTGCGCGGCGGCTATGAGCTGCTCGCCTCCAGTTGCGAGAAGTCGATCTCCGCGAGCGCCTCGTCGATCAGACGCTGCTGGTCGTCGCTCGTCAGTGACTTGCGCGTGATCTTCTCGGCCGCGATCAGCGAGAGGCTCGCAACCTCGCGGCGGATCTCGCCGAGGGCCTGCTGGGTCGCCTGTTCGATCTGGCGCTTCGTCTCCTCGAGCCGGCGCTGGCGGTCGTCTTCGGTCTCCTGGCGCATGCGCTCGCGCTGGGCGTCGGCGATCTTCCGCGCCTCGCCGAGGATCTCCTCGGCTTCGCTCTTCGCCTGCCCGATCAGCCGGCGGTGCTCCTCGAGCAGGCTGCGCGCCTCCTCGCGAGCGCGGTCGGCCTCCTCGATCGAGGCTCGAATACGGTCGCGCCGGTCGTCGATCACCTTCTGCACCGGCCCGAACGCGTAGCGCTTGAGCACCCACAGCGTGATCCCGAACGCGACGAGCGTCCAGACCATCAGGCCCGGGACGACCTGGATCAATGCGTTCGTCGCGAGCAGCACTAGCCAATCCTCCTAGGCAGCGACATCAGACCAGGACGTAGCCGAGGAGTCCGCCGACGAAGCCGTAGAACACGACTGCCTCGGTGAGCGCGAACCCGAGCCACATCAGGCCCTGGAGCTCACCGCGCAGCTCGGGCTGCCGGGCGACCGACTGGATCATGGAGCCGAAGATGTTGCCGATGCCGGCGCCGGCTCCTGCGGCGCCGAGGCCGATACCGAGGGCGAGCGCGATCGCCTTGCCGGCGCTGATCACCGGCGCTTCCTTGGCCGCGTCCGCGGCTACGAGAAGAAAGCTGTAGAGCATGCGGAGGTTCTCCTTAGTGTTCGGGCTCGATCGCCGAGCCGATGTAGATGGCGGACAGGGCGGCGAAGATGAACGCCTGGATCGAGACGACGATGACCACCTCGAAGACATAGAAGACTGCGGCGATGCCCACGAGTGGGACTGCGATGAGCGATTCGAAGATGAAGATCAGGCCGATGAAGGTCAGGATCAGGATGTGGCCCGCGAGCATGTTCGCGTAGAGCCTGACCGAGAGGCTGATCAGGCGCATGAACTGTGAGAGCACCTCGATCACGATGATCATCGGCAGGATCGCCTTCGGCACCTCCGGGATCCACGAGCGGACGTACTTGATCGGCCCGTTCCAGCGGATTCCCTCGACGTGGGTGAACATCCACGTCATGAAGGCGAGCGCGAGACACACCGAGAGCGAGGAAGTGGCTGCGTAGATCCCCCACACCGGGATGTGGTGCCAGGTCTCACCCGTGAGTGGCAGTGGCAGGAAGCCGAGCATGTTGATCGTCCAGATGAACAGCATCAACGACGCCACGTACGGAAACCAGAGCCCGATTCCCTTGCTCGGCAGACCCATCTCGGCAACCTGTGTCTGGGCGATGTCGTAGAGCATCTCGCCCACTGTCTGCCGACGGCCGGGGCTCGTACCGACCCGCCAGCGCATCAGCAAGATGCCCATCAGGCAGGTGAGCCCCGCACCGAGGAAGAGGTAGACAACCGCCTTGTTGATCGACATGTCGAGCGGCCCGAGGTGCAGCGACACCCACGCGTCGAGTTGGAACTCTTCGGACGGGTCGAAATCGCCCTTCGCGAGCGCAGGGGTGGGCGCGGCGAGCACGAGCAAGCTCAGCGCTACTACGAGCCGGTTCACCCTCACTTCCCCTCACCCTCTCCGAAATATGCGAGCAGCGAAAGCCCGAATTCGACGCTGAACGCGAGTGCGTAGACGATCGCGGCGGGGAACCCGAGGTCGGAGTCCCTGACGGTGATGAGGATCAGGATCCCCACGAGCCCTCCCGCCCTGAACATCCGGCCGAAGGCAACCACGCCGGCGCTCGCGAGACTATCCATCCCGAGCGGAAGGTGCTCCAGCAGCCAACCGATCACGAGGAACACGATCCAGAGCACGGCCGCAAGCCCCCATGAGGCGATCGGCCAGCCGGCGATCAGGAACACCGGCAGCGCGAGCGCGACCACGGCCGAGCCGCCGAGTGCCGGAATCAGCTTGCTCGGGATCGGGCGCGGCGTGGCGAACATCTCGGACGGCATCAGGAGAACGCTCCGTGGTAGCGGCCGTAGACGCCGGCGATGCCGGCCGGGACGCCGAGCACAACGCCGATGATCAGGCCGGCCTTCAGCGACCCGGCGAGCCACCCGACGAGCGCGCCGGCGCCGATCACCACGAGGGTCAGCACGATCAACAGAGCGCCTGCCTCAGCAGGCGGAAACGAACGGGGCGCGGCCGGCTCCATCGGCCGGGAGCATAGCGCAGTGACTGGTCGGCGCACCGCGACTATGTGACATCGGAACTCGCTTGATTGCGCGCAAACGCCGCGACTTTGTCGCAACTCGTGCGAACGGGGCGCGCGGTCTTCGCTAGGCGATTTTCCGCTGCTCGGCCCGGGCGAGCTCCTCGCGGCGGCGGATGAACGGGTTCGCGAGCTTGATGATCTCGAGCAGGTAGACGATGTAGAGCGAGGCAGCGAGCGCGAGCACGGCGACGCCCACGTCGATCCCGAGATTCAGCGGATCCCAGTCGCCGTGCGGGTGCGGGTGGACAAAGCGCGTCGCGAGCGCTGCGAGTGCCAGCGTCAGGCACCACACCCAGAGGTAGACGACCGCGCGACGGTGTGAGAAACCGACCTGCTCGAAGCGGTGATGAAGATGCTGGCGGTCGGCGATGTACACCGGCTGGCCGTACTTGATCCGACGCACGACGACGAAGGAGGTGTCGAGGAGCGGCACGGCGAGCACGAGCAGCGGCAGGACGAGGGTCGCAAGAGCGGCAGTCTTGAGCATCCCTTGCACCGACACCGCCGCGAGTGTGAAGCCGAGGAGGAGCGCGCCCGAGTCGCCCATGAAGATCCGCGCCGGATAGAAGTTGTGCCGCAGGAAGCCAAGGCACGCGCCGAAGACGATCGCGGTCAGAATTGCCGCATCCGGACGGCCGAGGGACAGATCGATCAGGCAGAACGAGAGCGCTGAGATCGCGCACACACCCGCCGCGAGACCATCGAGTCCGTCGAGGAAGTTGACCATGTTCATCACCGCCACGATCGCGATCACGGTCAACGGGATCCCGATCCAGGCCGGGACCTCGTGCACGCCGACGATCGGGAAGGTGAAGCGGTGGATCCAGACACCGAACATGCACGGGATCGAGGCCGCGAGCACCTGGCCCGAGAGCTTCTCCCACCAGCGCAGGCCACGGAAGTCGTCGATCGAGCCGACCGTCGTCGCGACCGCGGCGCCGAGGAGGATCCCGCGCATCTCGCCGCCAAGCGGCAGGAACGCGAGCGACGGCACGAAGATGCCAAGGAAGAGGGCGATCCCGCCCAGCCGTGGCACGGTGCCGGCGCTCGGACGCCGCCCGCCCTCGGAGCGGTCGACGACGCCCAGGATCCGTGCCATCCCGCCGACCGCAGGCGTCAGCAGCACAACCACGACGAGCGCCACGATCGCGCCCCAGACGACCTCGAGGTTCGCGGTCAACTCGTTCCAGACCATCGGCACCTACTTCGTTCCATACAGGCGGTCTCCCGCGTCGCCCAGGCCAGGGACGATATAGCCCTTCTCGTTCAGATGAGAGTCGATCGCGGCGACGACGATCCGGACGTCGGGGTGCTTGCGCTCGATGAGCGCCACGCCTTCCGGCGCTGCGATCAGCGCGATCACGGTGATCTGCCGGGCGCCGGCGGTCTTCAGCGTCGTCACGGCGGCGGCGGTCGAGTTGCCGGTGGCGAGCATCGGGTCGAGGAGCAGCACGTCGCGGTCGGCCACGTCGGTCGGGAGCTTCACGTAGTACTCGACCGGCTCGAGAGTCTCCTCGTTGCGGTAGAGGCCGATGAAGCCGACACGGGCGACCGGGATCAGCGAGAGGACGCCGTCGAGCATCCCGACTCCGGCGCGCAGGATCGGGCAGACTGCGATCTTCTTGCCGGGAATGCGCTGGGCCCGCGTCCATTCGAGCGGCGTCTCGACATCCACCTCCTCCAGTCCCAGGTCCTTCGTCGCCTCGTAGGTCAGGAGCAGCGTCAGCTCGTTGACGAGCCGCCGGAACATCTCGGTGTCGGTCCGCACGTCCCGCAGCAGCCCGAGCTTGTGACGAACAAGGGGATGCCCGACCTCAGTGACGCTCATCAGACAGGTAAGGCGAAACCACGCGGAGCAGTCACGAGACGTAGGTGGCGTAGCCGCGGAAGCCCGGGTAGAGCGGGCGGCGGTCGCAGAGGGCGCCGGCTCGCGCTGCGAGGGCGTCGACCGCTGCGTCCTCCTGGAGCGCGCCGACGATGATCGACGCCACCTCGCCGAAGTCGTCGTCGTCGAAGCCGCGCATCGTCGCCGCGGGCGTGCCGATACGGACCCCGGAGGCGATCATCGGCGGTCGCTCGTCGAACGGCACGGTGTTCCGGTTCACGGTCAGTCGTACTTCGTCGAGCCGCTCCTGTGCCGCAAGCCCGGTCCAATCGGTCGCCCGCAGGTCGAGCTGCACGAGATGCGTGTCGGTGCCGCCGGTGAGCACGTCGAAGCCGCCTTCGACGAGGCCGGCCGCGAGGACGTCGGCGTTCGTCCGCACCTGCTGCTGGTAGGCCCTGAAGGCATCGGTCGCCGCGATCCGGAAGCACGTCGCCTTGGCGGCGATCGTGTGCTCGAGCGGCCCGCCCTGCATCCCGGGGAAGAGTGCCCGGTCGAGCGCCTGGGCATGCTCCTCGGTGCAGAGGACAAAACCGGCCCGCGGGCCGGCGAGCGTCTTGTGTGTGGTCGAGGTGACGAAGTGCGAATGCGGAACGGGGTTCGGGTGCAGCCCGGCCGCTACGAGCCCGGCGAAATGCGCCATGTCCGTCATCAGCATGGCCCCCACCTCGTCGGCGATCTCGCGAAAGCGGTCGGCCTCGACGGTCCGCGGATAGGCGGAGCCGCCACACACGATCAGCTTCGGCCGCACCTCCTTCGCCTGGGCGAGCACCTCGTCGTAGTCGACGGTCATCGTCTCGCGCGAGACGCCGTAGTGATGGAACTCGTACAGCTTCCCGGAGAAATTGACCTTCAGGCCATGGGTGAGGTGCCCGCCGTGGTCGAGCGAGAGACCGAGGACGCGGTCGCCCGGTGAGAGGACGGCGAAGTACACCGCCATGTTCGCCTGCGCGCCTGCGTGCGGCTGCACGTTCGCGTGACCCGCCCCGAACAGCGACTTGGCACGCTCGCGTGCGAGCTCCTCGATCTCGTCGACGACCTCGCAGCCGCCGTAGTAGCGCTTGCCGGGATAGCCCTCGGCGTACTTGTTCGTTGGAGTGGAGCCAATGGCTTCCAGCACGGACGGCCAGGTGAAGTTCTCGCTTGCGATCAGCTCGATCTGCCCGCGCTGCCGCTCGAGCTCGCGGCCGAGCGCGTCCGCGATCTCTGGATCGATCTCGGCGAGCCCCGCGGTACGAAGGTGCTCGAAGGTCTCCTGCGCAATCGCCATCAGCTCACTCCTTGCCGGGGGACTCCGCTGCATCGTAGTGTGCGGAGCGGAACGTGAGCTTCTTCGAGCCTCCATCGGAGCCGCCACCCCGGCCCGCGCCGCGCCGGCATCCCGCGTGGTTCGGGCCGCCCGAGAACGAGCTCGGCGTGGCGGTTCCCATCCGGCTGATGCTGGCGCGGAGCGAGAGCCTCGCGATCGGCGTGACCGACGTCGTCGCGTACACGACCGGCTTCGCGCTCAGGCTCTCGCTCCGCCTCCGGCCTGGGAGGGAGGACGCCGAGCCGCGGCTGTTGATGATGCAGATGCACGGCGGCCGCGGCGGCGGCTCCGAGGATTCGCTGCGCTTCGGCGTCGAGTTCGCCGACGGGCGGCGGGCGACCAACCTCGACCCGCGACGGCCGCCGCCGGGCGAGGCGCCCGAGATCAGCCTCACGATGCGCGGCGGCGGAGGCGGCGGCGGTAGCAGCTACGAGCTCGGCTTCTGGGTGTTCCCACTGCCGCCCGCCGGGATGCTGACGCTCGCGACCGAATGGCCCGCGCGCGGCATCGAGCTGACCAAGCACGAGATCGACGCGACACCGATCGGCGAGGCCGGCGCTCGATCCGAGGTGCTGTGGGAAGACGAGAGGCCGATCGGCGGCGGGCCGAGCCCGACCCCCGGCTCGTTCTCGGCGGGCACTGTCGTGCTCGAGCCGAAGCCTCCGGAGTCGCCCTCAGGCGACGCGTGAGCCGGAGCGCGCGTCCTGGACGCGCGCGATCGCCTCTGCCGAAGCAGCGCTTCCCTCGCGAAGCGCGACCGGCTCGGCGCCGGTGAAGTCGAGCACCGTCGACGGCTGCCCCGGGAGGCGGCCCGCGTCGATCTCGGCCGCGCACGCCTCCCGAATGCGCGCCGGCACCTCGTCGAGGCTCGCGGGCGCCGGCGTGCCGGTGTCGTTCGCGCTCGTTGCGACAACCGCCCCCACCGCGTCGAGCACGCGCTGGGACGCCGCGGGAAGCTTCGCAACGCGGACGCCGATCGTGTCGGACCGCGTGCCGTTCAGCCAGCGGTAGCGCCGCGCAGGGTTCGGGAGCACGAGCGTGTACGGCCCGGGCAGAAGCGTGCGCACGATCGCGCCGGCCTTGTCGCGCAGCTCGGGAACGCACTCGAAGAGCTTCTCGACACTCGCGGCGAGGAGTGCGGTCGGCTGGCTCCCCGGGCGGGCCTTGAGTGCGTAGAGCCGCTGTGTCGGGCCCTCGCTGTAGGGCGTTGCGCAGAGCCCGTAGACGCCGTCGGCCGGGAGCAGCACCAGCTCGCCGGCACGGATTGCGTCGATCGTGCGCTGCACCGCATCACTCGCTACCTCGTGCTGCATCGCGCCTCCACCACCCGCTCGCGTCCAGCCAGATCTCGAGTGACCCTAGCTCCCGCGTAGCCGGCGCCGGAGAGCAGCGCCACGACCTCCGCGGCTCTCTGCTCGTGTACCTCGAGCACGATCCAGCCGCCCGGCGCGAGCACGTCGGTGGCTGCGCGCGCGAGCGCTTCGGTCTGGCCCTCGTCGACCGTCGCGAGGCGCGGCTCCCAGTCCCGTACCTCCGGCTGGATGCCGTCGAGCTCGCCGGCGCTCACGTATGGCGGGTTCGAGACGACGAGGTCGAACGGCCCAGCGACTCCGTCGAGAAGGTTCGTGTGGACGAGCTCGACGGGTAACTCGAGGCGCTCGGCGTTCTCGCGCGCCAGCGCGAGCGCCGCCGTCGAGATGTCTGTCGCGACGACGCGCGCGTGAGGACGCTCCTGCGCGATCGCGAGGGCGATCGCGCCGGTGCCGGTGCCGACGTCCACCACCCGCGGCGCCTCGGTCTCGGCGACGAGCGCGAGCGCGCGCTCGACCACGAGCTCCGTTTCCGGTCGCGGCACGAGCGCGCGCGCGTCGGTCCGCAGCGTCAGGCGCCGAAAACCCCACTCACCGAGAACGTATGCGAGCGGCTCGCGGCGCCCACGCCGCTCGACGAGCGCGCGCGCCTCGGCGCGCTCGGACTCGGTCAGCGGGCGGTCGTGCTGGGTATAGAGCTCGAGTCGCGAGAGACAGAGGGCCCTTGCGAGCAGCAACTCGGCGTCGAGCCGGGGCGTTTCCACCCCCTTTTCTCGAGGTACTCCGCAGCGGCGCGGAGAACCTCGCCGAGGGTCACGCGGCGTCCCTCACCCCGTGCCCTCGAGGGCTCGACGCTGCTCGTCGGCGGTGAGCGCCTCGGTGAAGGCGTCCAGGTCGCCCGCCAGCACGTCCTCGAGCCGGGAGCTGACCCCGACCCGGTGGTCCGTGACACGGTCCTGCTGGAAGTTGTAGGTGCGGATCTTCTCCGCCCGCCCCCCCGACCCGACCTGCGCCTTGCGTGTAGCCGCTTGCTCGGCCTGCTGGCGCTCCCGGTTCGCCTCGTAGAGGCGCGCGCGCAGTACGCGCATCGCCTTGTCGCGGTTCTGGAGCTGACTCCGCTCGTCCTGCATCGCGACCGCGATCCCGGTCGGCAGGTGCGTTATCCGCACCGCCGAGTCGGTGGTATTGACCGACTGGCCGCCCGGCCCCGAGGAACGGTAGACATCGATCTTCAGATCCTTCTCCTCGAGCTCGATGTCGACCTCCTCGGCCTCCGGCATCACGGCCACCGTCCCGGTCGAGGTGTGGATGCGCCCCTGCGATTCGGTCTCGGGAACGCGTTGGACGCGGTGAGTGCCGCCCTCGTACTTGTAGACCGAGTAGGCGCCGTCGCCCTTGACTGCGAAGTAACCCCCTTTGATTCCGCCGCTGTCGCTCGGGCTCACCTCGAGCTCCTCCCACTTGAAGCCGCGGCGCTCCGCATAGCGCTGGTACATCCGTGCCAGGTCCGCGGCCCAGAGCGCCGCCTCGTCACCGCCGACGCCCTGGCGGATCTCGACGATCACATCCTTGCCGTCTGCGGGATCGCGCTCGGCAAGCGAGAGCTTCAGCTCCTCCTCGAGGCGAGCGACCTCGGCCTCATAGTCATCGACCATCTCGGCGAGCTCGGGGTCGCTGCGAGCGGCGTCGAGGTCAGCCCGCGCCTGGCGCCACGACTGTGCCAGCAGGTAAGGGCCTTCGAGCTCCTTCTTGCGACGGCCGACCTCTGCTGCCTCGCGGTGGTCGCTGTAGACGGCAGGATCGGAGAGCCGTTCCTGTGCCTCCAGGTAGGAGCGCTCGAGTTCCTCGACCGTTGCATCCAGGGCGGACATGCGCGCTCAAGCCTAACGAGCGCCTGCGACCACCAGGCCCCGCAGGGCCCGGCGGTCGCAACGCCCGATCAGTCCTGTTCGGCTGCGTCCAGAGACGCGAGCTCCTCGTCCTCGAGCTCTTCTTCCTCCAGAGGAGGAAGATCGGGCAGGTCGAGAGTGATCTCGACTCCCGCCAGCGCCTTGGAGACCGGACACGTCGCCTTCGCGCGCTCCGCGGTCTCGCGGAGCAGCTCGTCAGGGATGCCCTCGGACTCGACCTGCGCCGTGAGCTTGATGCCGGTGATTCCGATGCCAACCTCGAACGAGACGCTCGCCGAGACGTTGATCACCTCGGGCTCCCAGCCCGCCCCGACCAGGCCGTGCGCCAGCTGCATCGAGAAACAGGACGCGTGGGCTGCGGCGAGCAGCTCCTCCGGGCTCGTGAGCGGCTCCGTTTCGTCGTTCCTTGCAGACCATGTGACAGTGAGGTCGTTGATGAGACCGCTCGTCGTCGAGACGATCGAGCCCTCGCCGTCTATCAGGCCGCCGATCCACTCGACCTCGGCCTTGCGTTCTGTCGCCATTACGCCATCACCTCCACTCGACGGTCAGCGGGGGCCAGCGGCCCCTCACGCTCCAGCACCTCTCGGAGTGCACGAATCGAGACCTCGAGCTGGTCGAGGGTCGGCTCGCGCGTCGTCAATCTTTGCAGCCACAGCCCCGGCGCGAGCAGGATCATGAGCGCTCGATTGTGCGGGTGCTTGCCTGCGAACCGGATCAGCTCGTAGGCGATCCCGGCGATCAGCGGCAGGAATGCGATCCGCGTCACGATCAGCCAATACCAGGGCAGCCGGCCGAACGGCATGAACACGAAGATCGCGATCACCATCACCCAGAGCAGGAACGCGGTGCCGCAGCGTGGATGGATCAGGGAGAACCGTTGCACCGTCTCGGGCTCGAGCTCCTCGCCGGCCTCGTAGGCGTTGATCGCCTTGTGCTCGGCGGCGTGGTACTGGAAGACGCGCCGAAGCGACGGGATCAGGCTGAGCAGGAAGAGGTACGAAACGAAGACCGTGACCCGGACGAGCCCTTCCACGAGCACGAACAACGGTCCGTCGACGGGAAAGAGGTCGGTGAGGAGACTCGGGCCGACCTTGAAGATCATCAGCGCGAACCCGATCGCGACCGCGAACGAGAAGAAGAGCGCCCAGCGGCCGATCTCCTCGGGCTCGGTGTCGCCCTCCGCGGCCTCTGCGGCTGCGTAGTTGGCCGAGACCGACAGGGCGCGAAAGCCGATCGCGAGGGATTCGCCGAGCGCGACGACGCCGCGAATGACGGGCAGCCGCAGCGTCCAGTGTCGAGCCATCAGCGGGTCGATGGAGCGCCAGACGTGGGCGATCTCGCCGTCTGGCTTACGGACCGCGACCGCCCAGTTCCGCGGTCCACGCATCATGACGCCCTCGAGGACGGCCTGGCCGCCGATTGGCTGGGCCATCTCTAAGAGCTGGCCGAGCCGGCCTTGTCGGCCTTGTCGGCCTTCTCCAGCCGCCGCTGGAAGCGTTCGACGCGACCACCGGTATCGACGAGCTTCTGCTTCCCCGTGTAGAACGGATGGCACTGGGCGCAGATCTCGACGTGCAGCTCTGCCTTGGTCGAGCGGGTCACGAACGAGTTCCCGCACGAGCAGTGCACGGTCGACATGACGTACTCGGGATGGATGTCGGCCTTCATGGTCGGGCCAGGATACCAGAGGCCGTTCGGGCGGCCACGTTGCCGCCGCTGACGACGGCGACCGGTCTGTCGGCCTCCACCTGTCCCGTCAGAAGCGCGGCGGCAGCGACCGCGCCGGCCGGCTCACACGCGAGCTTCGCCCGCTCATAAAGAAAGCGGAAAGCATCTTCGATCGATTGCTCGGAGACGAGGACGCGCTCGAGCTCCCGGCACGCCTCGACCGCGAGGCTGCCGGCGAACGGCGCGTTGAGCCCGTCGGCAATCGACCGCGGCTCGACCGGCACCGGGTGCCCGGCGGCGATCGCAGCGTCGAGTGCCCGGCTCTCCTCCGGCTCGACGGCAACGATGCGGACGCGATCGCCGATCGCGGCGGTGATGCCCGTGATCAGGCCTCCGCCGCCGACCGCAACGACCACCGCGTCGGCGTCCGGCGCGTCTTCCTCGATCTCGAGGCCCACGGTTCCGGCCCCGGCGATCACCAGCGGGTCGTCGTGCGGGTCGATGAGCGTACGCCCCGTCTCCGCCACCAGCTGCTCGAGCCGCTCGAACGCCTCGGCGGGGCCCGCAGCGACGAGGTCGACGGCACCGCCGTAGCCGCGTGTGGCCGCGATCTTCTGCACGGAGGCGCCCTCCCACATCACGAGCAGCGCATCGACGCCCTCCTCGGCCGCAGCGTAGGCCACCGCTTGCGCGTGATTGCCGGCCGAGATCGCGATCACGCCGCGTCGCCTCTCCTCCGCGAGTGAGCGCGCTGAGCTTGTTCAGCGCGCCGCGAGCCTTGAACGAGCCGGTTCGCTGGAAGAGCTCGCACTTGAGGCGGGCGCCGAGCGACCGCGAGCCGAGCATGGGCGTGCGCGGCAGGCGATCGCCGATCGTCGCGCGGGCTCGGAGGACGTCGTCGCGGTCAACCACGCTGACGCACCGCTTCGAAGAGCAGGATCGCCGCGGCGGTCGCGGCGTTGAGGCTATCGGCGGTTCGGCCGCGAACCGGGATCGAGACGGCGAGATCGACCGCAGCACGCCAGCGCTCGTCGAGGCCGTTGTCCTCTGCTCCGACGACGAGCGCGGTCGGCGCGGTGAGGTTGGCCTCGGTGTACGCCGTCTCGGCGCCGACGACGGCCGCGACGAGCCGCACGCCGAGCGCCTTGACCTCGTCGAGCGTCGCTTCAACGACGGGAAGAGTGAAGACGGCACCGGTCGAGGCACGAATCGTGTTCGGGTTCCAGACGTCGGCCGCAGCCTCGGCGACCACAAGCGCGTCGGCCCCTGCGGCCTCGGCCGTTCGTGCCATCGCCCCGAGGTTGCCGGGCTTCTCGATCCCGACCGCGACCAGGTACAGCGTGCCGTCGCGCGGCAGCTCGCGCGTCGGCGCCTCGACGACCGCGACCACGCCTTCCGGCTCGGCGCGGTAGGCCATCTTCGAGAGAACGCGCTCGCTCACCGGTTCGCCCTCGGGCCACTCGAGTAGCGACGGCGCGAAGTAGGTCGCGACGATTCGAAGCCCGCCCGCCCGCGCCCGCTCGAGGTCGCGAGGCCCGTCAACGAGGAAGAGCCCGCGCCGCCGCCGCTCGCGCCCGCCGCGCAGCCGGACGACCTCCTTGACGCGCGGATTGTCGAGCGACGTGATCACGCGCCGGTCACGCGAGTGTGTACTCCGGCCCGGAGCCGCCTTCCGGCGGGGTCAGGCGGCCGCCCTTCGCCGAGATCGCGCCGCACTGGACGCAGTTCGAAGGCGCCATTCTCACCTCGACGACGTTGCCCTCGCCCTGCTCGACCTCGTACACCTGCGCCGGGCACATCTGCGCCCAGAGCGTGGCCAGATCGCGCGGGACCCGCGTCTGCAGGCGGATGTGGTTCGGCTGGTCGTCACGGGTTCGGTTGCCGGCCAGGAAGACCGACGACAGCTTGTCGAAGGTGAGCCGTCCGTCGGCCGCCGGATACTCGGCCGCGCGCCGCGTCACGAAGACCTCCGATGCGGCGTCACCCTCAGTCGGTCGATTGCCGCGCGGAAAACGTCCTGCGGTGAGCGTCGCCACGCCCGACCACGCGACGCCGCGCCAGAGCCCGCCGGCGAACGCCGGCCGCATGTTCCGCACCCGCCGCAGGTCACGCCAGACGAACGATGAACGCAGCGCCTCGTCGTAGCGCCCGAGCTCGCGACCGGCGAGCGATCCCCAGGCCGCCTCAGCGGCGAGCCGCCCCGACTCGATCGCGTAGTGGATCCCCTTGAGTGCCGGCACGTTGACGAGCCCAACACCGTCGCCGCAGAGCAGGAGCCCGGGCGCATGCATGCGCCGAGGCAGTGCGACGAAGCCTCCCTCCGGAATCGTCTTCGCGCCCCATTCGATCCGCTCGCCCCCGTCGAGGATCGGCCGGATCCGCGGATGCGTCTTCAGCTCCTGAAGCAGGTCGTGGACGGAGAGCGCCGCGTCGCGATAGTCGAGCCCGACGACCATGCCGATGCTCACCATCTCGTCACCGAGCGGATAGACGAACGCGCCGCCGAACTCGCGGAAGCGCCGGCCCGCCCGGAGAGGCCAGCCCAGCGTGTGGATCACCTCCCGCAGGGGCCGCGGCACCTTCCAGACCTCTTTCACGCCGAGCGCCCACGTCTGCGGGCTCGCGCCAGCGATCTCGAAGCGCTCGAGCGCCGCCCCTGTCAGATGGCCGGCGCTCCCCTCGGCAAGGATCGTCACCTGTGCGCGAATGTCCGACCCCGCCTCGAAGCGGGCGAGCTCCTCGTCGCTGCGGCCGCGGCCCTTGTCGCCGGTGCGCACCCCAACGACGACGCCCTCTTCGACGAGCAACCGTTCTGCGACGGTCTCGGGCAACACCATCGCGCCAAGTCCTTCGGCCCGTACCGCAAGGGCACGGCCGAGGAGCGAGAGCGAGACGACGACGTTGCCCTTGTTCCGCATCGTCGGGGGCGGCGGCACGGGCACGGCGCGGTTGCGCGTCAGGAAGAGCACCGCCTCATCCGGTACCTCTCCGTACGACGGGAAGTCGTCATCCCCGAGCAGCCGTCGGAGCGACTTCGGGTCGAGCACCGCGCCCGAGAGCAGGTGCGCGCCCGGACCCTTGCCCTTCTCCAGCACCGCGACCGGCACCTCGCCGAGCCGCTCGCTGCTTCCCGGATCCGCGGCGGCGAGTTGGCCGAGGCGGAGCGCAGCGGCTAGCCCGGCCGGCCCTGCGCCGACGACCAGCACGCCGACCTCGATCGGCTCGTCGTCGGTCGGCGCAGCGATCGCTTCGCGCTCGCTCCACGGCGGCGGAAAGTCCGCCGGCCTCACGAGGCTCTGCGCTTGCCCACGAGCCGCGTCAGCTCGGGAACGATCTCGTGCAGGTCGCCGACCACGCCGAGGTCTGCGAACTCGAAGATCGGGGCGTGCGGATCCTTGTTGATCGCGACGATCGCGCCCGAGCCCTGCATGCCGACCTTGTGCTGGATCGCGCCGGAGATGCCGAGCGCGACATAGAGCTTCGGCGAGACCGTCTTCCCCGTCTGCCCGACCTGTGTGGGATACGGGTACCAGCCGGCATCGACCACGGCGCGGGTCGCTGCGACGGCGCCGCCGAGCGCGTTGGCGAGCTCCTCGGCGAGCGCGAAGCTCTCCGGCCCGCCAAGGCCGCGACCCCCCGCGACGACGATGTCGGCGTCCTCGATCGAGGCGCCTCCAACGTCGGCCTGCACGGCGGCTTCGACCCGCTCCGCGAGCATCGAGTACTCCTCCAGCTCGACCACGACGTCCCGCAACTCGGCCGACGAACCGGACGGTGCGCTGTCGAACGTTCCCGCACGGAACACCGCGAGCCGAACCGACGACGTCCAGCCGACGTCGACCCAGACCGAATCGGCCAGCGCCCGGCGCTTGCCGATGAGCGCGCCGTCCGAAACCGCGAGCTCGACGAGATCCCAGTTGAGTCCGGCGCCGAGTCGCGCCGCGAGCCCCGCGGCGACATCGCTCGCAAGCACGGACTGCGCGAACAGGACGGTGTCGTAGCCGTCGTCCCGCACGAGCTTCGCCAGCACATCGACGCGCGGTTGCGCGAGCGGCGCCGCGAGCCGCTCGTCGTCTGCGACGTGAACCGTGGCGGCGCCGAAACGGCCGGCCTCGGCAGCGAGATCGCGGACTCCCGCTCCGATCACGACCGCCGCCGGCTCGCCGAAGAGTGTCGCTTTCGCAAGGACGCCAAGCGATCCCGTCGCCAGCGCGCCTTCGTGGTGCTCGAGGAAGACCAGGGCCTTCACAGCAGCCGCCTCTCGACGAGGAACTCGACGATCGCGGCGGCGGTCTCGGCGCCGCCCTCGAGCCGCGTGCTCTCTCCCCGCGGCGGCGGCGGCCCGACCGTGAGCACGGTCGTTTGCGCCTCCTCCGCGCCGCCGACATCCGCGGCCGAGAGCGTCTCCTGCGGCTTGGACTTGGCGCCCATGATCCCCTTCAGCGATGGATAGCGTGGCTCGTTGATCGAGTCCGTCACGGCGACGACCGCGGGCAGCGGTGCCCGCACGCGCTCGTAGCCGGTCTCCGCCTGGCGCCTCCCGGTGACCCTGCCGGCGTCGACCGTGAGCTCAGCCGCCTGCGAGATCTCCGGCAGGCGGAGCAGTTCCGCGACGGCCGCCCACAGACATGCGCCGTCGCCGTCGGCCGACTGCTGGCCGAACAGGATGAGGTCGGCGGCCTCGCGCTCGAGCGCACCCGCGAGGGCCTTGGCCGTCACGAGCAGGTCGGCGCCGGCGAAGGCCTCGTCCGAGACGAGTACCGAGCGGTCGGCTCCCATCGCGAGCGCCTTTCGTAGGGCGCCCTGCGCGCGCTGCGGGCCGAGCGAGACGACCACGACCTCGCCCTCCCCCTCGGCATCGCGGATGCGCAGCGCCTCTTCGATCGGATGCGCGTCGAACTCCGACAAGGCCAGCTCCCCGCTTCGGTCGAGCCGCCCGGTCGACGGGTCGAGCCGTCTCCCGGTCGCCGCGTCCGGAACGGCCTTGACACAGACTGCGATCTTCACGACGTCGGCGGCGATGCGGCCAGCCTCGACCGGAGGAACTCAACGATCTCACCGGTCGGCGCGCCCGGCGTGAACACCTCGGCCACGCCGCGCTGCTTCAGCTCCTCGATGTCGTCGGCCGGGATCGTCCCGCCGAGAAGGACGAGCACGTCGTCGGCGTCGCGCGCCTCCAGCAGGTCGAGGATTCGCGGTACGAGCGTCATGTGCGCACCCGAAAGGATCGAGATCCCGATCGCGTCCGCATCTTCCTGGATCGCGGTCTCGACTATCTGCTCCGGCGTCTGGTGCAGCCCGGTGTAGATCACCTCCATGCCTGCGTCGCGGAGCGCGCGGGCGATGATCTTCGCGCCCCGGTCGTGTCCGTCGAGGCCGGGCTTGGCGATCACGACGCGGATCGTGCTCATCGCGAGACCCTAACGAGAACCGTCCGAGATTCGTCCGCCCGGCTTCCAGAGCGGCTCCTCGACCGGAGGGTTCGCAGCGCGGGCGAGGACGAAGAGCAGGTCGGACAGGCGGTTCAGGTAGACGAGCGGCCTGCGGGTTGACCGGCCGCTGCGCCCGCGGCGGCGAGCACCTCGCGCTCGGCGCGGCGGCACGCGGCGCGCGCGACGTGCAGGCGCGCGGCGGCCTCGGTGCCGCCCGGAAGGACGAAGCTCCGCAGCTCGGAGAGCGATGCGTTGGCCTCGTCGCAGTCGGCCTCGAGCCGCTCGACCTGCGCCGGCGGTGACGCGAAGCTTGCCGTCGTCCTCCGCGTAGGGCACGCAGAGGTCGGCGCCGAGGTCGAAGAGCTCGTTCTGGATCCGCACGAGCCGCGCGTCGCGCACCTCCACGTGCGCCCAGCCGACCAGCGAGTTCAGCTCGTCGACGGCGCCGAACGCCAGCACGAGCGGATCGAGCTTCGAGACGCGCGAGCCGTCCCCGAGCGAGGTCTCGCCGCCGTCGCCGCCGCGTGTGTAGATGCGCGTGAGCCGCACCGGCTCGTCGCGCTCGCGCGGCGTCACCATGCCACCGGCTCGCGGCCGCCGAGGAGCTCGCGCGCGATCACGAGCCGCTGGATCTCGCTCGTGCCCTCGTAGATCTCGGTGATCTTCGCGTCGCGGTAGTAGCGCTCGACCGGGAACTCCTTCGTGTAGCCGTAGCCGCCGAGGATCTGGATCGCCTCGGACGTCTGGCGGCGTGCCATCTCCGACGCGAAGAGCTTCGCCTTCGCGCCCTTCGGCCGTGTGCGGAAGCCCGTTCTGTCCTTCGCCCACGCGGCGCGGTACACGAGCAGGCGCGCGGCGTCGAGCTCGGTCGCCATGTCCGCGAGCTTGTGCTGGATCGCCTGGAAGTCGCCGATCCGCTGGCCGAACGCCCGCCGCTCGAGCGCGTACGCGCGCGCGACGTCGTACGCGGCCTGCGCGATACCGACCGCCTGCGCGCCGATCCCGATCCGGCCGCCGTCGAGCGTCGCCATCGCGATCCGGAAGCCGCGGTTCTCGTCGCCGAGCAGCCGATCCGCGGCCACCTCGGCGTCGACCGCGAGGTCCGCCGTGGACGACGAGTTCAGGCCGAGCTTCTCCTCCTCGCGCGTCACCTCGACGTGCTCGGCGTCGAGCACGAACGCCGAGACGCCGCGCGGCCCGCGCCTCCGTCGAGTCGGTGCGCGCGAAGAACAGGAACGTGCCGGCGAACGAGCCGTTCGTGATCCATTGCTTCGAGCCGGTGATCCGCCAGCCGTCGCCGCTTCGCGTCGGCGCGCGTGATCGAGCGCGCCGGCGTCCGATCCGGCGCCGGGCTCGGTCAGCGCGAACGCGCCGATCGCCTCGCCGCGCGCGAGCGGCGGCACGAACCGCGCGCGCTGCTCGTCGGTGCCGAAGTCGAGTATCGGCAGCGTGCAGGCGGACGTGTGCACCGCCACGGTGACGCCGACGCCGGCGTCCGCGCGCGAGAGCTCCTCGAGCACGAGCACGTACGAGAGGAAGTCCGCGCCTGCGCCGCCGTGCTCCTCCGGCACGCAGACGCCGAGCAGCCCGAGCTCGGCCAGCCGCCCGAGCAGCTCGACGCGGAAACGCGTGCGCGCGGTCCCACTCGGCGGCGTGCGGCTCGATCTCGGCCGCGCGCGAACTCCCGTGCGACCGCCTGGATCTCGCGCTGTCCGGCCGTGAGCTCGAAGTCCACCCGCGGAGCCTAGCGCCGGGTTCTCGCGCTACTGCGCGGATTGCACGATGAACGCGACCAGGTCGTCGAGCTGCGTCTGCGAGAGCTGCGAGCCGTAGCCGGTCGGCATCACGCCGCTGGAGTACATCGGCATCACCCACGAGTCCGGGTCGACGATCGAGGTGCGGATGTATTCGGCGAGCGGCGCACCCGCGGCCGCGGCGTCGGGCACGGGCCCCTCGTCGAGGTTGGGCCCGACGGCGCCGTCCGTGCCGGCCTCCTGCAGCGTGTGGCACTTCCCGCAGCCGGTGGAGATGAAGACCTCACGGCCTGCGACGGGGTCGCCGCCTGCCGCCGTCGTTGCGGTCCCGGTCTCGGTAGCGGCGGTCGTGGTCGACGACTTCGGAGCCTCCGCCGCCGCAGGCGGCGAGCCCGAGCGACCGAGCACGACTCCGACGGCGAATGCGGCAGCTCTCATCTCGCGCTGCATTCCACCCGATCCGACCGACGCCTGCCAGTCGATCAGCCTGCCGGTCACCGCGAAGGTCTTCGTGTGCCAGGACTTCGCCACCACGAGGTGGCTTCCGTTGCCAGCGGTACAGCGTCCGATCGAAGCCGCTGCGCACGGCCCGCGCCTACTTGGGCTCGGCCTCGAGCTTGTAGCCCACGCCGAAGCGCGTCTGGATGAACGAGTGCTGCGGCGCGAGCCGGTCGAGCTTCTGGCGGAGGCGGCGGACGAACACGTCCACGGTGCGGTCGCGGTGCGTCTCGCGACGTCCCCACACCTTCTGGAGCAGCTCGTCGCGCGTTACCACGCGGCCGTGGTCGAGCGCGAGCGTGTAGAGGAGCCTGAACTCGGTCGGGGTCAGCCCGGCGCTCTTGCCGGCGACGTATGCCTGCACCTCGCGCGGGTCGATCCGCAGCTCCTCGATCTCGACGGGCTCGCCGCGCCGCTCACCCGCCGGCTGCACGCCGCGCCGCGCGGCCGCGCCGACGCGCGCGACGAGCTCCCGCATCGAGAACGGCTTGACCAGATAGTCGTCGGCGCCGATCTCGAGGGCGTGCACGCGGTCGTGCTCGGTGCCGCGCGCCGAGACGACGACGATCGGCGTGCCGATCCCCTCGGCGCGGGCCGTCTCGATCAGCTTCCAGCCGTCGAGCTCGGGCAGCATCAGGTCGAGCACGCAGACGTCGGGGTTCTCGAAGCGCAGGCGCGCGAGGCCGAGCTCGCCGCGGCCGACGACGATCGGGTCGAAGCCGGCGGCCGAGAGGTGCCGCGCCATCCCGTCGGCGATCACGTTGTCGTCCTCGACGATCAGGATCTTCGCCATGCCCCTACGATAGTTCGATGGCCGGTTCTGACCAGGTGACGGAATGGTGACGATCCGGTGAACGACGGGAGGACGCACCGCACGGGCGATACGAGCCGTCCTTCGACGAGCTCCGCATGGGCTTCACCGCCGCCGTCTCGCACGAGTTGCGGACGCCGCTCGCGCGCATCCTCGTGCTGATCGACTCGGCCGACCTTCCGGGCGCCGACGTCGAGAGCCTGCTCGACCAGGCGCGCGCCGAGGTCGAGCACGCCGGCGCGCTGATCGACGAGATCCTCTTCCTCTCCGAGCTCGAAAGCGGCAAGGAGGTCGTTGCGCTCGGGTGGACGAATGCCTTGCCCGTGCTCGAGCAGGTTGTCGAGCAACTCGGCGACTCGGCAGCGCGGGCGGGTGTCACGCTACGGACCGAAGGCAATCCGAACGTCGATCTCCCGCTCCGGCCCCGCATGTTGCGGATCGTGGCCGAGAACCTGGCCGAGAACGCGATCCGCTACGCCGGTCACGGCGCGACGTTCACCCTCTCGGTCGTGCTGGAAGACGGGACAGCCGATCCTGATCGCGGCCGACGACGGAATCGGGGTCGCGGCCGACGACCTGCCGCGCCTCTTCGAGCGCTTCTGGCGCGCCGACGCGGCGCGTGCCTCTCGTGGCACCGGCCTCGGGCTCGCGATCGTGAAGCACGTCGTCACCGCCGCCGGCGGCACGGTCGAGGCGCGCGGAGACCGCGGCCACGGCCTCGAAGTGCGCTGCGTGTTCTGACAGCTCAGGAAACGACGCGCGGTTCGTGCGAGGTCGAATAGACGTCCTTGCGCACGATCTTGCCGTCGCGAAGCGGGAAGACGTCGACGCCGTCCCACTCGATGCGGGTGCCGTCGGGTCGCGTCGCGGTCGCCGTCCACTCGCTGACCGCGAACTCATCCGCGGCGTAGAGCCGCCGGCCCCGAAAGCGAAGCGACGGCCAGCGCTCGAAGATCCCGCCGATGTGGGCACGCACCGCGTCGGCGCCCTCGGCCCGCTCGCCGGCCGTGTGGTTCTCGAAGACGACGTCGTCTGCGTGGAACGCGCAAAGCGCGTCCAGGTCTTGGCGGTTCCAGGCCTCGTTGTAGGTCTCGATCAGCTGCCGCGTCGCGTCGCTCACAACGCGGATCCTACGACGGCAGCGGAGAGGACGCACAGCGCCCTCTCCGCTCCGTCACCCAGGACGGTCTGTGCCGGGATCAGGTGCCCGGCTGGACCTGCTTCAGCGTCTTCTCGGACGCGACGAGCACGACCTTCGGGATCGGCGAGAACCAGAGCTTCGCCGTGTACTTGCCCTGCTGGCCCTGGGTCAGCGCCCAGAAGACCATCTTCCGCAGCTCGGTCGCCTTCGACGACTTCGTCGGGAAGGATGATGTAGGTGTAGGTCGCGATCGGATACGCCGTCGGCAGCGACTTCGGCGGGTTGACGATGTGCAGCTCGTTGTTCGCCGGCACCTTCGTCACCGCGTCTCCTGCCGCCGCAACGTTGCGGATGCTCGGGTAGATGAACTTGCCCGCCGCGTTCTTGATCGCCGCGAAGTGCAGCTTGTTCGCGATCGCGAAGGCGGTGTCGACGTAGCAGATCGCACCGGGCGTGTTCGCGACGACTCCCGCGACGCCCGCCGAGCCGCTGGCGCCCGACGCCCGTCGGCCAGCTGACCGACTGGCCAGTGCCGAACTGCGACTTCCAGGCCGGGCTCACTGCTGACAGGTAGTCGGTGAAGTTGTAGGTCGTGCCCGAGTTGCCGGTGCGGTAGACCGGCGTGATCTTCAGGTCGGGCATCGTTGCGGTCGGGTTCAGCGCCTTGATCGCCGGGTCGTTCCAGTTCGTGATCTGGCCCATGTAGATCTTCGCGATCACGTCGCCGGAGAGCTTCAGGTGAACGGCCGCCGACGCGGGCGTGACGCCGGGGACGTTGTACGGGATCGCCGTGCCGGCAAGCGCCCACGGGATCTGGACGCAGCCGTTGCAGGCGCTGAACTGGTCGGTGGTGAGCGGCGCGTCGGAGGCGCCGAAGTCGACCGTGCGATTGGTGATCGCCTGGATGCCGCCGCCGGAGCCGACTGGGCTGTACTGGATGGTGTAGTCGAAGGCGGTGCCGAGCGCCGGCGTCCACGTCGAGACGAGCGGCGAGACGAACGTGCTGCCCGCGCCCGAGATCGTGGTGGCCGAATGCTTCGCGCCCGCGCCTGCCACAGCGAGCAGCGCGACCGCCGCGACCAGCGAGAAGGGCAAGACCCTTCTTCTTCATGTCTTCCTCTCCTTGTCCTGGGATTTCCGATTGCTTGCAGGAACAGCCTGCCGAGCTGCCTTCACTGCGTGGGCTGCGAGGGTGTGACGAGCACGGTGACGGAGTGGTGAACACCCGAGGCTCGTCCCGGGCACGCGTCAGTGCGTCTGGCCGAGCTTGCGCCGCGAGCGGTCGAGCATGACGCGCGCGATCAGGCTCGTCACGAGCACGAACATGATCAGGATGAACGCCGCCGCCCACGCCTGCGCGTTGAGGTTCTTGTCCGGCGACTCGGAGTACTCGAAGATGATCACCGGGATCGACGCGACCGAGTGCGACGGATCCGTGCTCACGGTCTGCCCGAAGATCGAGCACGTGAAGAGCAGCGGCGCCGTCTCGCCTGCCGCGCGCGCGACCGCGAGCGTCGTGCCGGTGACGATGCCGCCGAGCGCAGTCGGCAGCACGACGCTGAGGACGGTGCGCCACTTCGAGACGCCGAGCGCGTAGCTCGCCTCGCGCAGGTGGTTCGGCACGAGGGCGAGCACCTCCATCGTCGTACGCGCGATCAGCGGCATCATGATGATCGAGAGGGCGAACCCGCCGGCCCAGGCGCTCTGCTGGTGACCGAAGCCGAGGAACGACGACTTGACGAGCAAGGTGAAGACGAAGATGCCGATCACGATCGACGGGAAGCCGTTGAGGACGTCGAGCCAGAGCTTGACCTGTGAGGCGGCCGACGGTGAGGCGAACTCGCTGACGTAGATCGCGACCAGCGTGCCGATCGGAAGCGCGATCGCGGTCGCGATCACCACGAGCATGATCGTGCCGACGATCGCCGGCGCGATCCCGCCGCCGGTCTCCCCGAACACGGCCGGCCCCTTGGTGAAGAGGTTCCAGTCGAGCGCGCTCAACGCGCGGGTGAACACCGAGCCCACCAGGACCACGAGCACGCCGACGGCGAACAGGGCGGCGAGGCTGGCGACGATCTCGGCCAGCCGGTTCACACGGAGCCGGCGGCGCGAGCCACCGGCCGCGCGGAGGGAGATGGATTCGGGCGGCGTTCATCGTCACGCCCGCCTGAACTGCCGGTTGAACCTGCGCACGATCAACTGCGCCGCAACGTTGGTCACGAAGGTGATCACGAGCAGGATCAGGGCGAGGTAGAGCAGTGACTCGACCTCGATGTTCGTCGGCGCGCTCTGATAGCTGCTCGCAAGCTGGCTCGCGAGGGTGTTGCCGGTGTCGAAGAGCGAGAAACTGAACGGCTGGAGGCTGTTACCGATCACCTGGGTGACAGCGATCGCCTCGCCGAGGGCACGTCCGAGCCCGAGAGTGACCGCCGCGACCACGCCACCCCGAACGTAGGGGAGGACGACGCCTCGGACCATCTCCCAGCGGGTCGCGCCGAGACCGAGCGACGCCTCCTTCACGTCGCGCGGCACGCTCACGAACAGCTCGCGGCAGATCGACGACGTGATCGGGATGATCATGATCGTGAGCACGATGATCGCCGCGAGCACGCTGGCCTGCTGAGGCGCGCCGCTGAAGATCGGGAGCCAGCCGAAGTAGTGGCCGAGGAAAGGCTCGACGTGGGCGCGCATGAACGGTCCGAGCACGAAGATGCCCCACAGGCCGATCACGACGCTCGGCACCGCCGCGAGCATCTCGATCAGCGACCCGATCGGGCCGCGGATCGACGGCGGCGCGAGCTCGCTGAGGAAGAGGCCGATCGCGATCGAGAGCGGCGCGGCGAGGAGCAGCGCGCCGAACGAGGTGACGAGCGTGCCGATGATGAACTCCTTCGCCCCGAAGACCTCGGTGATCGGGTTCCACGTGCCAGTCCAGATGAAGCTGATCCCGAATACCTGGATCGCCGGCCAGGCGCCTTCGAACACCTTCCAGACGATCGCGGCGATCGTGAGCAGCGCGAGTCCCGCCGCGGCGGCTGTGATCCCGTGCAGGCCAACGTCGCCGATCCGGTCGCCGACATGCCGGGTCCTGCGCAGGACCGACGACGGTGCGGAGGCAGCTTCCATGCCGCGCCAGCTTTCCAGCAGCCCCGACGCGGCGCGAGGGGCTGTAACCACCTCGTCACAAGACGTTCATATCTTGTGCACCCCGAGGTCGGTGCACCGGGTTGAAACTGGCTGGCGATGAGCGTGGTCGACGAACCCTCACAAACGAATCCCGGTCCCGCGGTGGCCCGGCTCGGAGTCCCCACGCCGCACTCGGCGCCGCTGAAACGCGAGACGGTCTTCGACATCGACGATCTCTCGGTCTCCTACGGCGAGGCGCCGGCGGTCTAGGTGTCTCGCTCGACATCTACAAGAACGCCGTCACGGCGTTGATCGGCCCGTCCGGCTGCGGCAAGTCGACCGTTCTCCGTTGCCTCAACCGGATGAACGACCTCGTGCCGAGCGCTCGCGTCGAGGGCAAGCTCCTCTACCACGGCGTCGACCTGTACGGGAGCGACGTCGACCCGATCGAGGTCAGGCGCCGGATCGGCATGGTCTTCCAGCGGCCGAACCCGTTCCCGAAGTCGATCTACGACAACGTCGCCTACGGGCTTCGGATCCTCGGCATGAAAGACGACCTCGACGGCCGGGTCGAGCAGGCGCTCAGGCGCGCCGCGATCTGGGACGAGGTCAAGAACCGCCTCAAGCGCTCGGCGCTCGGCCTCTCGGGCGGACAGCAGCAGCGCCTCTGCATCGCGCGCGCGATCGCCGTCGAGCCCGACGTCGTGCTGCTCGACGAGCCCGCCTCGGCGCTCGACCCGATCTCGACCCAGGCGATCGAGGATCTGATGCAGGAGCTGAAGCAGGACTACACGCTGGTGATCGTCACGCACAACATGCAGCAGGCCGCCCGGGTCGCCGAGATGACCGCTTTCTTCAGCCTCGAGGTCAAGGACGACGGGAGCCGACACGGCATCCTCGTCGAGTACGACTCGACGGAGAAGATCTTCACGCAGCCGGCCGACGAGCGCACCGAGGGCTACGTCACAGGCCGCTTCGGATGAGAGAGTCCTTCCACGACGAGCTCGAGCGGCTCGAGGCCGACCTCCAGGAAGAGGGCGCCCTCGTCCTGCGCGCGCTGCGCTCGGCGCTGAACGCACTTGCGCGCGGGGACGACGAGCTCGCGGACGAGGTGATCGGCTTCGACGACGAGATCGATCGCCGCTACGCCAAGATCGAGGAGGGCGTGCAGTCGCTGCTCGCCCGCCAGACGCCGGTCGCCGTCGATCTGCGCCTTGTGCTCGCCGTGCTGCGCATCAACCTCCACCTCGAGCGGATGGCGGACTACTGCGTCACGGTCGCAAAGCTGACGAAGCTGATGGGCGGGCTCGACGTGAGCGGCGAGGCGATCCTGAGCTCGATCGAGGACATGGGGCAGCGCGCAGAGCAGATGATCCGCGTCGCGCTCGACGCCTTCGCCGACCGTGACGTCGAGAAGGCGAAGTCGCTGCACGAGCTCGACGAGCTGATCGACCGGGCGAACCGCTCGCGCCGTCGACGACGTGCTCTTGCTCGGTGACTCGCTCGACGGAACGCGAGTATGGTCTGCGCATGCTGGTCGTCTCGCGCTGCGTCGAACGGATCGGCGACCACGCCGTCGACATCGGCGAGCAGATCGCGTACCTGGTGACCGGTGACTTCCGCGAGCTCACCGACGCTTCTCACCGGACTTGAGCGCGGACGAGACGCGAGACGCAGCCCGGCGCACCCGACTCGCGAACGAGCGCACCTACCTGGCCTGGTGGCGCACCGGACTGACCGCCCTGGCCGTCTGTATCGCTCTCGGACGGATCGTTCCGGGTGTCTCCGATGTGACCGCAGTGGCCCTACCAGGTGGTCGGCGCCGGCTACGGGCTGCTCGGGCTGGCCTTCATGGTCGTCGCACACGTCCGCGTCCGCATGGTCGAGAAGGCCGTCGACCGCGGTGAGTTCGCACGCATCGACGAGCGACTCTCGATTGCCCTGCTCACCGCCGGTCTCGTCCTCGGCGTCGCCGCCATCGCGCTCGTCATCTTCGCCGTGTAGGAGCGCGTCCCCGGGGTTACGCTCCGCGGATGAACGCTCAACTGGAGCGGGAGCTGACGCTCATCCCTTGGCTCAGCAGGATGTCGGGGCCGTACGCGACCAGGACGTGCTGATCGGACGCCTTCGGGACGAGACCGCGGAGCTTGACGCGGTCGACCGGGAGGCGCTGGGCGACTGTTCGCGGCGCTGACCGCGAGCGCGCCGAGGCTCTCGGCGCGTGCGTTCACGGCGGTCTCGAGCACGCCCTCCGCATGGGCAAACGGTTCAAGAAGGGCGCGGCCTGGCTGTTCGAGGACGGGCTCGAGCGTCCCACGCGCCTGATCTGATCTACGCGGCCTCGCGCTTGGCGAGCAGGCGCGCGACAGCACCTTCTCGCAGTCCGCCTGCGGCAAGCTGGAACGGCGTGTCGAGCCGCCGGGTCAGCTCGAGCAGGATGATCGTGCCGCCGGCGAGCGTTGCCGCGCGGGGAGCGTCGAACGACGCCGACCGCGCGAGCTCGTCGGCCGGCTGGGAGACGATCGTCTGGAGCGCCGATTCGAGGTTCGCCTCGTCGAGCCGCCTGCCCATGAGCTTCGCAAGCGCGCGGGCGCTGCCTCCGACCGCGAGCGCCGACCTCACGCGCGGAGGCCTAATCGGTTCGAACTGCTCGGCGACGAGCGCCTGAGCCGCGGCGAGCTGCTTTTTTGTCGGCGGGTCGTCGAGCAGCGTCGCCGCCGTGAGCCGCAACGAGCCGAGATCCACCGACCCGGACCAGAATGAGCCTCGGGTGCGATCGCCGACGGTGATCTCGGTCGAGCCGCCGCCGACGTCACAGACGGCAATCGGCTCCTCGCCGACGGAGGTGTTGGCGACAGCGCCCTCGTAGGCGAGCTCGCCTTCCTCCACTGCCGAGAGGACGCGCACGTAGTGGCCGGTCGCGCGTGCAATCGTCGCGACCAGCACGTCGCTGTTTCCTGCCTGCCGGGCCGGCGCGGTCACGAAGACGTCGATCTCGTCGGCTTCGAGCTCGCGCGCGATCGCCGCGAAGCGCCGAGTCTCGGCCGCGGTCTCCGCGAGCTTCTCGGCTCCGACGTCGCCATGCCGAAGAATCTCGGCTCCGAGTCCGAGGTAGGCCTTCGCCTCACCGACACGGTCGGTGCCCCGGCGGCCCTGCTCAGAGACGAGCAGGCGCGCGGTGTTCGAGCCGACGTCGATCACGGCGACACGCATCGGGTCGATTCTTACGGTCGCACCGGTCGGACGAATCCACCGGCCGAGGAACCGGCTACCTGTCACGGTTGCGATACTCGGCCTGACGGCGCTCGCGAAGCCGCGCCCGACGCATGAGCCCCGTCTGAGCGATCTTGGCTTTCTCTCCTTCGTCCGGCTGGACTCGCGTCCACTCCCCGGCCGCATTCAGCTCCCACGCCTGACGGTTGTCGGCGAGGAGCGTGTCGAGGATCGTGTTGCAGCTCCGCCTGAGCCCGCGGCGATTCGACCGGCACGACGATCTCGATCCGGTGGTCGAGATTGCGCGGCATCATGTCGGCGCTGCCGATCAGGTAGTTGCTCTCCTCACCAGCGTGGAAGACGAGGATCCGGCTGTGCTCCAGGAAGCGGCCGAGAACGCTGCGCACGTGGATCCGTTCGTTGACGGGTCTCAGCATGCAGATGCTCCGCGCGATGATGTCGACCCGCGCTCCCGCGTCGGCTGCCTTCGTGAGCTCGTCGATGATCTCGGGGTCGGTGAGTGCATTGATCTTCAACCTGATCTCGGCCCGCTCGCCCGCCGCGGCCGCTGCGGCGACCTGCCGGATCAGCTTGACGACTCGGGGTCGCAGCGCCGCGGGCGCGACGAGCAGCTTGCGAAACTTCTGCGGCCTGCCGAAGCCGGTCAGGTAGTTGAAGAGGTCGGCGACGTCGGCGGTGATGTCCTCGTCGGCGGTGAAGATGCCGACGTCCTCGTACAGGCGCGCGGTGACGGAGTGGTAGTTGCCGGTGCCGATGTGGACGTAGCGGCGCATCCGGTTGCCCTCGCGACGGACGACGAGCGTCGTCTTCGCATGGATCTTGAGATCGGGGAAGCCATAGACGACGTGCACGCCGGCCTTCTCGAGCGCACGCCCTTGCACGATGTTTCGCCCCTCGTCGAAGCGCGCCTTCAGCTCGACGAGGCACACGCTTTGCTTCCCCGCCTCGGCCGCGCGAACGAGTGCCGGCACGAACGGAGACTCGTCGCTCGTCCGGTAGACGGTCGTCTTCAGCGCCCGGACCGCCGGGTCGGTCGACGCGGCGGTGATGAAGCGCTCGACGCTCGTCTTGAACGACTCGTACGGATGGTGGACGAAGACGTCGCTGCGGGCGATCTCAGTGAAGAGGTCGGTGTCGTCGAGCGCCGCGTGGAGACGGGCCTGCGTGATCGGCCGCCACGCCTCGTCCTTGAGCTCCGGGCGGTCGAGTGCCGCAATCTGCATCACTTCCGAGAGGTCGAGCAGGCCCGAGATCGTGTAGATCTCGGCGTTCGTGACGTTGAGGCCTGTCCGCAATCGGTCGAGCATCGCCGCGGACATCGGAGACGCGATCTCGACCCGGACCACGTCGCCGAAGCGGCGCTTGCGAATCTCCGCCTGGACGGCCTCGAGCAGGTCGTCCGCGTCGTCGGAGAGCTCCATGTCCGCGTCCCGCGTGACGCGGAAGTAAGCGCGCTCGATGATCTCCATGCCCGGGAACAGGGAGCCGAGGTAGTGGCCGATCACCTCCTCGAGCGTGAGCAGCAGCCGCCCGTCGCCGACCGCGACGAACCGTGGTAGCTGCTCGGGCACCTTCACCCGCGCGAAGCGCTCCTCGCCGCTGTCCGGGTCCCGCGCGAGTACGCCGAGGCTGAGCGACAGGCCCGAGATGTAGGGGAACGGCTGGCCGGGACCGACGCCGAGCGGCGTCAGCACCGGGAAGATCTCGCGCTCGTAGAGCCGGTCGAGCTCGGCTAGCTCCCGTTCGTCGCAGTCGTCGACGCGACCGATCCGGATTCCCTCCTCGGCGAGCGCTGGGCTTATCGTCTTCTTCCAGAGGCGCGACTGCTGCGCGGTGAGCTCTTCGACGCGCTCGCGAATCGCCGCCAGGGCCTCCCTGGGCGTCAGCCCGTCGTGCGAGCGAACGGGCAGGCCCGACGCAGCCTGATCCATCAGGCCGGCCACGCGGACCATGACGAACTCATCGAGGTTGGATGAGAAGATCGAGCAAAACTTGACGCGCTCCAGCAGTGGCGCCGACTCGTCGGCGGCCAGCTCGAGCACGCGTGCGTTGAAGTCGAGCCATGAGAGCTCCCGATTCAGCAGCGCCGGCTGCTCCGCAATGATCGTTTTTGTCACCACCTCAGTATGGTCGCGATCCGGCGAGGTGGTGGGTTAATAGGTGGTGACGATCTCGCATCACGGATGCCCGATCGTCGCCACAGGTACACCACCTGATCACCCAACCGCGCCCTCCGTCGCCTAGGCTCGCAATTGGACGCCAATTGCGTCCTCCTCCCGAGAGAGACCCGCGCGAGGGCCGCCAAGAAGCATGCGCCGCCAGCGCGCGGGTCAAACTCGGTCGACGGCTGCGCCACGGCTGGGAGCTAGCCGGGCAGCAGCTCGGCGACGAGTCGCTGGACGCGTCCGTCGATCTCGTCGCGGATCCGGCGCACGGTTTCGAGGCTCTCGTCTGCGGGGTCGTCGAGAGTCCAGTCCTCGTACTTCTTGCCGGGGTAGATCGGGCAGGCGTCGCCACAGCCCATCGTGACCACGACATCCGCCGCCCGCACTACCTCGTCCGTCAGCGGCTTCGGGAACTCCTCGCCCATGTCGACGCCGAGCTCCGTCATCGCCGTAATCACGGCCGGGTTGATCTCGCTGCCCGGAGCGCTGCCGGCGGAGCGGACGTGGATGCGCCCTTCCGAGCGAAGCCTGACGAGTCCGGCGGCCATCTGGCTGCGGCCGGCGTTGTGGACGCACACGAACAGAACCTCCGGCTGTTCCTTCACGATCAGGTTGTCGGCCTGTGCAAGCGCCTTCAGCCGCTCGCGGGCAAAGCGGTGCGCAAGCACCGGCACGAACACGTTGATCTTCGAGTTGCCGAGCAGATCGACTGACTCGCCGATGTAGCGCTCGATCGTCGCTTCCGAGAACACGCCGGCGAACTCGTCCTTCAGTCGCCGTGCTGCTTGCTGAACGTGATGCTGCGTCACTGGGTCGAGCGCCTGGCCCATCGCGACTCCTTCGCATATCGATGCCGATCAATGCCCGAGTGTGACAACGACATCGACGGCTGTCAATATGAACGCGTGAAGCCGATTGCAATGCTCTCAACGGCGTGCCCTCCGCTGCTCGCCGGGCCACTCGACGCCGACGAGGCCGACACCCTCGCTCGAGCACTCAAGGCGCTCGCCGACCCTGCACGACTACGACTTCTCAGTCTGATCCAGGCCCAGCCTTCCGGCGAGGCATGCGTCTGCCACCTCACCGAGCCGCTCGGACTCACCCAGCCTACGGTCAGCCACCACCTCAAGGTCCTCTTGAACGCCGGACTCGTCGAGCGCGAACAGCGCGGAAGCTGGGCCTACTTCCGCATCGTCCCCGGCCGGCTCCGCTCGCTCAGCGAGCTTCTCGCGTAACCAGCCCGTTCCGAAGCGGTGCGTCCGAGTGGTTGAGCTTCGGTAACGAGGCGGCGAACGCCCCGGGAATCGGCGTCGCGGTGGGGAACACTCCTGGTGCATGCCGACCAAGCTCGAGCCGCTTCTGTGTGAGCTCCATGCGCACACGACCTGGAGTGACGGGGCGCTCGCGGTACGCGAGCTCTGCGACCTGTACGGCCGGGCCGGCTTCGACGTGCTTGCGGTCACAGACCACACCGTGCCGAGCACTGGTTGCGTGCAGGCCGAGAACTTCGCCGCGTATCTCAAGGAGGTCACGGCCGAGGCGGAGCGGGCACGGGCGCTCTACGGGCTACTCGTGATCCCCGGGCTCGAACTCACCTACGACCATCCCGACCCGACGATCGCCGCGCACGCGGTCGCGGTCGGGTTACGTGACTTCGTCGGCGTCGCCGACGGCCTCGAACCGGCTTTGTGCGCTGCACGCGCACACGGGGCGGCGCTCGTCGCCGCCCACCCGTATGACCTCGCTGACGCCTCGACCTCGTCGCGAGGCACGGGCGCCTTCTCGGCGAGCCCGGCGAAGTGGATCCCTCTCGTCGACCGTTTCGAGCTCTTCAACCGCGACACGCTGTTCCCGTGGATCGCGGAGGCGGCGCTGCCGGCAGTCGCGTGCGGCGATTTCCATCAGCTCGAGCACCTCGCAACGTGGAAGACGCTGCTTCCCTGCGCCCGAGACGAGGCTAGCGTGGTCGCATACCTTCGCTCATCGCGCCCCGCGTTCCTCGTGAACCTCGAGCAGCGTCTCGGAGACATCGCGCGCGCCGCATAGCGCCTGCCGCGCGAAGGTCCTTTGAAGTCGTCTCGAGCACACCCCCCGTGTGCTCGAGACTGGTGCGCAGGTTCTCGTAGGCAGAGGAGGGCGCGTCCCCGACACCCTCGAGGCCATGAACGAGAGGCGCGGCGTCACCCTAGGGAGTCGCTCGTCGTGTCGGGGTTACTGACCTGTAACAGGAGGGAGACGAACTCGGGTGCCGCTCCGTCGTGCCTTCCGGCGGGCACGGATCCGGGGATGGTGGCGAGCCCACGTGCCACAGGAGGGCGCACCCGGAGCGAAGGGGCCCCGGTCGGTGTTCGACTTGTGGCGAGTCGGTGCCTCGCCACGCGGCGGGCACCCTGCGCTCGCGGGCTGCTCGGCTACCTCCTCGGTCAGCTCGCGCCGTGCTTGTGCGAAGCTGCAGCCCGTGACGACGGAGTCCGAGCGCCCAGAGGAGGACGCCGTCGTGGACACGGGCCGCGCACTAATCGTGCGCTCGCAGGGGCTCGTATACGGGATCGCCGGGGCCCTCCTCGGTCTCGCGTTGGTCCTCGCCGCGTTGCGGGTCGGGGAGCGACCAGGGCGCCTCTCGGACTGGCAGGCGCTCGTGCTCGGCGTCACCCAGGGCGCCAGTGAGCTGCTGCCGATCTCCTCTTCCGGCCACCTGATCCTGGTGCCCTGGATCGCGAACTGGCACTACCTCGAGTTGCATCCCGTCTTCAACAAGACCTTTGACGTCTCGCTACACCTCGGAACGCTGGTTGCGGTCGTCGCGTACTTCTGGGGCGACGTCGTCCGCTACACGCTCGCGTGGCTTCGCTCGGTGCGCGCACGCGCGATCCGCGACAGCGACGAGCGCCTCGCGTGGGCGATCGCGATCGCGACCGTCCCGGCAGCGCTCGTCGGCGCGCTCGGCGAGGAGACGATCGACAACCACCTCGGCCAGCCCTGGCAGATCGCGTTCTTCCTCGCGTTTTTCGCCGTTCTCCTCTGGGTCGCCGACCACTCGGCCCAGCGCGGCGACCTCGACCGGCTCCGGCTTCCCACCGCCGTCGCGATCGGCATCTCGCAGATCCTCGCGCTGATGCCGGGCGTCTCGCGCTCCGGGATCACGATCACGACCGGCCGCTTCGCGAAGCTCGACCGCGATGCAGCGGCGCGCTTCTCGTTCCTGCTCCTGATCCCGATCGTGCTCGGCGCGGTGCTCTACAAGGGCCTCAAGCACGTGGTGCTGAACCCTCTGCCGGCCGGCTCCGCGGGCCCGTTCATCGTCGGCACCCTTGCTGCGGCGGCGGTCGGCCTGGTCGCGATCGACCTGCTCCTCGGCTACGTCCGTAGGCATAGCTACCTGCCGTTTGTGATCTACCGCCTCGTCCTCGCCGCGCTGATCGTGATCGTGATCGCGAGCGGCTGGCGCGGCAGCACGTTCTAGAGCCGCCTATCCCCGTGTGACGAAGTAGTGACTGTCGGGCGACGTTGTGGCCACCGACTCTTCCGAAGGGGCGCTCTGCGCACGATACTCCTGCTAAATGGGCATCTTCGCCGTGGTGGCAAGCCGCTCGACACCGACGAACGTCAGGCTGGGCGCGGTGCTGAGCCCGGCGCAGGCGATCACGCGGCTTCGCGCGGGAGATATCGCGCTCGGCCGGCTCGACGTCCTTCCGTCGCTCGACGGCATCGAGGCCGGCTGGTGGGCTCTCGAGACGCTCGAGCGGCGCGGGGTCACCGTCCTCAACAACGGCCCGAGCCTGGCCCGAGCACACGACAAGCTCGCGACGGCCCGCGCACTGTTGGAGGCCGGGGTCGATCATCCGCTGACCGCCCACGTCGCACCGTGGCTGCCACTGCCGCCGCTCGAGCCGCCGGTCGTCCTCAAGCCGCGCTTCGGCAGCTGGGGCCGCGACGTCGCGCGCTGCAACACGGCCGACGATGTCGCCCGCGCGGTCGAGGAAGCACGTCACCGCGTCTGGTTCAACGGCACCGGCGGTGTGCTGCAGGAACTGGTGGCGCCGATCGGGTACGACCTCCGCCTGATCGTCGCGGGCGGATGCGTCGTTGGCGCCGTCTCGCGGCACGCCGCACCTGGAGAATGGCGGACGAACGTCGCCCTCGGCGCGACGCGTGTTCCCGTCATGCCGCCGCCGGAGGCCAGGGAGCTCGCGCTCGCCGCCGCGGACGCCGTCGGCGGCGACCTCGTCGGCGTCGACCTGCTGCCGACGGAGGAGGGTGGCTGGATCGTGCTCGAGGTGAACGGGGCCGCAGACTTCACCGGCGCGTACTCACTCGGCCAGGAGATCTTCTCCGCCGTCCGCCAGGCTCTCCTCAGCCGGACGCCGCCGCTCGCGCTCGCCACCCCGGCGGCTCACTCGTACGCGTAGAAGCCGCGGCCGGACTTGCGGCCGAGGCGGCCCGCCTCGACGTGCTCGACGAGCAGCGGGCAGGGCGCGTACTTCTCGTCGCCGAGGCCGCGCCGCAGCACCTCCATGATCGCGACGCACGTGTCGAGGCCGATCAGGTCGGCGAGCGCGAGCGGGCCCATCGGGTGCGCGAACCCGAGGCGCGCGACCGTGTCGATGCCCTCCGCGTCGGCGACCCCGTCGTGAAGCGCCCAGACCGCCTCGTTGACGAACGGCATCAGGATCCGGTTCGCGACGAAGCCGGCAACGTCGCGCGCCTCGACCGGTTCCTTGCCGAGGTCGCGCGCGAGCGCGACGATCGCCGCCGCGGTCTCGTCCGAGGTGCCTTCCCCACGGATCACCTCGACCAGCGCCATCACCGGCACCGGGTTGAAGAAATGCATCCCGATCACGCGCTCGGGCCGGCCGGTCGCGGCGGCCAGAGTCGCGATCGGAATCGAGCTCGTGTTCGAGGCGAGGATCGCCTCCGGCGGCAGGATCGCGTCGGCGCGGCGGAAGATGTCCTGCTTGATGAGCTCGTCCTCGACCACCGCCTCGATCATCAGGTCGGCCGGGACGAGCTCGTCGACCGCGGTCACGCGGGCGAGCGTCTCGTCAGGATCCGCGCCGCCCTTCGCCGCCAGCTTGACCAGGCTGTGGTGCATCGTCTGGCGCGCGCGGTCGGTCGCGCGCGGGAAACGAGTCGTGCAGCGAGACGCGCCGGCCCGACGCGGCCACGACCTGTGCGATCCCGCCGCCCATCTGGCCCGCGCCGACGACCAGCACATGCGGGAGCTCCATCGCCGCCGGAGCCTACCCTTCGCGCATGCTCGTCCGACTCGCGAAACCGGCCGACGCCGCGGCGATCGAGCGGATCAGGATCCGCGGTTGGCAAGTCGGCTACCGGCACGTCTTCCCGCCCGAGGAACTCGACCGGCTCGAGGTCGACTGGTCACGTTGGGAGAAACGGACCGAGCGCCTGCCGGCTGGCTGGACGATCCTTGTCGTAGAGGGCCGAGGCCGCATCCTCGGCTTCCTCGCGATCGGCCCGAGTCGCGACGAGTCCGGAGTCGGCGAGGTGTACGCGATCTACGTCGACCCGGACGAGTGGCGCCGCGGCGCAGGCCGCGCGCTCCTCGAACAGGGCGAGGAGCGCCTCGCCGCGGAGTACGCCGAGGCAACGCTCTGGGTGCTCGAGGATAACCCGCGGGCCCGCGGCTTCTACGAAGCGGCCGGCTGGAGCACGGACGGCGGCCGGCAGGCGGTCGAGCGGCTCGGTGTGTCGCCGCCCGAGGTGCGCTACCGCAAGCTGCTTGCCCGGGGACAGCCCGACGCAGCCGGCTCGTAGGGTTCGGCTCCCGCGCCCGTCGAGGAGGCCGACGTCAGCCGTCAGCGCGGCCCGCGAACGGCGGCTCGAGCGCCGGAGATCGCACGCTCACGCGTGCGTCGACGATCACCGCGCCCCGTTCGAGGACGATCACCGGGTTGCAGTCCATCTCGGCGATCGCCGGCTGCCCGGCGGCCATCGCGGAGACGCGGAGGATCACGTCCTCGAGCGCACGGACGTCCTTCTTCGACGCGCCCCGGAACCCGTCGAGCAGCGGGAACGTCACGAGCGAGCGGACCATCTCCTCGGCGTCGCCGTCGGTGAGCGGAGCGACCCGCACGGCAACGTCGCGCGTCAGCTCGACCGTCACGCCTCCGGAGCCGCACGCGACGATCGGGCCGAAGTTCGGGTCGGCCGTCATGCCCACGAACATCTCGACGCCGCCGTCCACCATCTCCTGCACGGTGAAGCCCTCCAGCGGCTCGCCGTGCCCCCGGATCCGCTCGGTCATCGCCGCCATCGCAGCCGCCACCTCGGCTGACGAGAGCCCGAGCTGCACTGCCCCGACCTCGGTCTTGTGCAGCGGCCCGACCGCCTTCAGCGCCACGGGGCCGTGCATCGAGGCCGCCGCGGCCTCCGCCTCGTCCGCCGTCGCAACACCTACCTGACGGGCCATCGGCAGCCCGTAGCAGCCGAAGAGCGCGACGATCTCGTCGGGCTCGAGCCAGCCGTCTCCCCGCGCGAGCGCGCTTGCGATCACCGCCGCCGCCTCGTCGGCGCGGATCCCCGGGATCTTCGGGACGACGCCTGCGGGCTTCTCGCGCCACGCGCCGTGCTGGGCGGCGTGGGCCAGCGCGATCGCGGCCTGCTCCGGGAACGCGTACGACGGGATCCGCACCTCGGGCGACGGACAGCGCGGACGGCAGGCCGCGGGCCGACATGAAGCAGGTGAGCACCGGGATGCGGCGCTCGAGCGCGCCGATCGCGTCGACCATGCCGGCTGCGACACCCGGCGCGTCGTCCTCGAGCGGCGGGATGTAGAGCACGATCAGCGCGTCGACTCCAGCATCGGCAGCGACGGTCTTGATGGTGCGGCCGTAGTCGTCGCCGGTCGCGGAGGCGATCATGTCGACCGGATTCGAGACACCCGCCGCCGGCGGCAGGAACGACCGCAGCTCGGCGATCGTCTCGGCCGACAGCTCGGGCACGGCGAGGCCCCGCGCCTCGCACGTGTCTGCGCACTGGATTCCGAGGCCGCCGGCGTTGGTGACGATCGCGACGTTTCGGCCCTTCGGGTATCGGCTGGTTCGCGAGCAGCGCCGCGACGTCGAACATCTCCTCGAGCGTGTCGGTTCGGATCACGCCGACCTGTCGCAGCAGCGCGTCCACCGTGCGGTCGGACGCCGCGAGCAGAGCGCCCGTGTGCGACGTCGCGGCGCGCTGCCCGGCGGCGCTCCGGCCGCTCTTCACCGCCACGACGGGCTTTCGGCGGCCGACCCTCCGGACGATGCTCGCGAAGCGCTGCGGGTTCCCGAACGACTCCAGGTAGAGGAGCACGACGTCGGTGCGCGGATCCTCCTCCCAGTAGCAGAGGAGGTCGTTGGCGGAGACGTCCGCCTTGTTGCCGATCGAGACGAACGACGAGAAGCCGAGCGAGAGCGCCGTCGCCATGTTGATCACGGCGATCCCGAGCGCGCCCGACTGCGACATGAACGCGATCCGCCCCTCGGGCGGATAGGACTGCGCGAACGTGCCGTTCAGGCTGACCTCGGGATCCGTGTTGATCACTCCCATGCAGTTCGGGCCGATCAAGCGCATGCCGGCCGCACGGCACACCTCGAGGAGCTGCGCCTGCAGTTGCCGGCCGTCGTCGCCCGTCTCGCCGAAGCCGGCCGAGATGACGACGAGCGCGCGAACGCGCTTCTCGGCGCACTCCCTGACGACGTCCAGGACGAACTCCCCCGGCACCGCGATGAACGCGACGTCGACGGGCTCCGGGATGTCCTTCACGCTCCGGTACGCGCGAACGCCCTGGATCGCGGCACGAGCCGGGTTCACGGGATAGACGACACCGGCAAACTGCTGGCCGAGCAGGTTCTTCAGCAGCCGGCCGCCGATGCTCGCCGGGTCCCGGGAAGCGCCGATCACCGCGACCGAGCGGGCCTCGAGAACGGTGCGCGCGGCGTTCGCCCCCGCAATCCGCAGTCGCTCCTCGTAGTGCTCGGCCGTCTCGTCGGTGACCTCGGTCGGGAACTCGATCTCGACCGTGCCCGGCTTCGTCCGGACCGAGACGGGAAACCCGGTCTGCCGGAAGACGCCGATCATCCGGTGGTTCTCGGGCAGGACCTCCGCACGGAAGAACTCGATGCCGTTCTCGTTGGCCGCCTGGGCCAGATGCGCGATCAGGATCGAGGCGAGCCCCTGGCCCTGCAACAGGTCGGTGACGCTGAGCGCGATCTCCGCGCGCCGGTCGGTCTCACGGATGTACTGCGCGCCGCCGACCACCCGCTGGTTGTCGCCGCCGCTGAAGGCGAGCAGGGTCAGGTGGTCGACGTAGTCGATCTGAACCGCGTTCTGCGCTTGTACGCCGACGTCGACGACGAGGCTGGAGAACCGGAGCCGCCGGGACTCGTCCGAGAGGCCGATGAAGTAGTCCTCGAGCGCCTCGAGATCGTCCGGTCTCGCCGCGCGGATGTGAACTGTGCTTCCGTCGCGCAGCACAACGTCGGTCTCTCGGTGCGCCGGATAGCCGCTCACGTGGCCATCCTAGGGGCGCATCTGCGCCGCGGTCGTCCGACGTCCCCCGCCGCTAGCCGACGCTGATCGCGAGCCCGCCGCGCGGGGACGTGTACTGGACGCCGCCGTACTGCTGCTGCTGGGCGACCACAAGGTACGCCGCGTACTTGCCGGCCTTCGCGTAGGTGTGGGAGACCGACGCGGGCGGCGGGCCCGCGCCGCTCGTGCGCTGGCCGTCTCCGAAGATCACCTCCCAGGAGACGAGCTGGCCGGGGATGCTCGTGCGTGAGCGTGAACTTCACCCCCAACGGATGCTTGCCCGAGGTCGGCGTGGCGCTCATGCTGAGCACAGGCGGCGTGCCGCCGCCGACCGTGACCTGGGCGACTGTGTACACGAGCGCGTACTGACCCGGCTTGACGGCGAACTGCGGCTTGTAGCTGCCGGCCTTCGCGTAGGTGTGGTAGAGCGTCGCCGGCGGGTTGCCGGCGCCGCCGGCGCGGTCACCGTCGCCGAAGTCGATCGACCAGGTGGCGATGTTCTGCACCGTCGTCGAGAGCGCGAAGGTCACCTTGAGCGGCGGGTCCCCCGACGGCGGGTTCGCAATGAGGCTGATCAGCGGCGCCGCATGGACGGAGACGCTCGTCGTCGCGCTGCTCGCCGACTTCGCGGTGGGAGTCGCGAGCACGGTCAGCCGCGGCTTGAAGTCGCCCTCGCGCTGGTAGGTGTGCGCGACCGTGCCCGGGGGCTGGCCGAAACCGGTCCTGAACAGGCCGTCGCCGAAGTCGAGCCGCCACTGCACGATCTTCGGCGCGGAGAGAGCGAACGTCACCGCCAGCGGCGGCTTGCCGCTGTCGGGTGCCGCCTTGATCGACAGCTTGCTGCTCGACTTGCCGCTGCTCACGCCGCCGCCCTTGATCGTGACGCCGCCGACCTTGGTGGTGATCACCGTCGTCACCTTGCCTGGCGGTTGTGTCGCCGAGCCGGAGCCGGACGAGAGCGTGCCGTAGACGACGCAGAAGCCGTTGCCGCCCGAGGCCGGATTCTGCGACCACGTGGCCGGGTCCGAGTCCGTGCACGAGTAGGTGCCGTCGATGACGACCGGCTTCGTCGTGGCGAAGGTCCCCGTCCAGTTGACGTTCGGCGCGCCGCCCTGTCCGGCGCTGCCCTTCGCCGTGGCCGACGCGCTCATGGTGCTGCTGGTCAGGCCGACCATGCCCGGCGTCTTCCCGTGCCCGTTGTTCCAGTGGTAGGTGACGATCGACGTGAGGCAGTAGGACTTGCCCTTCGTGCTGAAGCTCGGCGCCTTGCCGCCGTTCAGCACGCCGCCCGCGTTGCTGTTGTCGAAGAGCTTGACCGGCGCGCCAGTGCAGCTCGAAGCGGCAGGCGACGGAGCGGCTACCCACGCGACCAGTGCGAGCACGAGCAGGGAGGCGGCAGCGAGAGCACGCACGGACCATCGGAGTATGAGCGCCCGGGGCGGAACGGGCAATGGCCTCTCGGAGGGCTCCGAGCTTCGGCCGCGTGAGGGTCGCGCTCAGACCTCGATCAGCAGCGCGTCTCCCTGACCACCCCCCGAGCAGATCGCCGCGAGGCCGAGCCCGCCGCCGATGCGTCGTAGCTCGTGCACCATCGTGGCCACGATGCGGCCGCCGCTCGCGCCGATCGGGTGGCCCAGCGCGACCGCTCCGCCGTTCACGTTGACGCGGTTCTCGTCTGCGCCGAGGAGCCGGGTCGAGTGCGCCGCGACCGATGCGAACGCCTCGTTGATCTCGACCCGCGTGACGTCGTCGATCGTCTTGCCGGCGCGGGCCAGCGCCATCCCCGCCGCCTTCGCGGGCGTGCGCGCGAGAAAAGCGACCTCCTCGGCGACGTAGCCTTGCGCGAGGATCGTCGCCAGCGGCTCGATGCCCCGGCGGCGCGCCCACTCCTCGCTCGCGACTACCACGCACGAGGCGCCGTCGTTCACGCCCGGCGCGTTGCCGGCGGTCGTCGTGCCCTCGGCGTCGAAGATCGGCCGGAGCGCCGCGAGCTTCTCGAGCGACGTGTCACGGCGCGGGCTCTCGTCGGCCTCGACCTCGCCGACAGCGACGATCTCCGCCCCGAGGATGCCGGCGTCGATCGCGGCGACCGCGCGCTGGTGTGACCGCAGCGCCCAGGCGTCCTGCTCCTCGCGCGAGATGCCGAGCTCGCGGGCGACGAACGACGCCTGCTCGATCATGTGCCGTCCGTCGAAGGTCGAGACGAGACCGTCGTGGGTGACGAGGTCGATCAGCGAGCCGCCGCCGAGGCGGTAGCCGAACCGGGCCTTGGCGAGTGCGTACGGCGTGTTGCTCATCGACTCCATGCCGCCGGTGACGACGAGCTCCACCTCGCCTGCGCGGATCATCGAGTCGGCGATCTGCACTGCCCGGATCGCCGACGCGCAGACCTTGTTGATCGTGTCGCTCGGAGTCTCGAGCGGCAGGCCCGCGCCGATCGACGCTTGACGTGCGGGGGCCTGGCCGGCGCCACCCTGGAGCACCTGACCCATGATCGCGTACTGCGGCTCGTGCGCCTCGATCCCGGCACGATCAAGCGCCGCGCGAATCGCGATCGAGCCGAGCTCGGTCGCCGGATACCCGGCGAGGCCCCCTCCGAGCTTGCCGAACGGCGTCCGCACCGCACTCACGATCACGGTGCGCGCGGGCATCTATCTGAGGAAGCTCGACTCGGGCGTGAGCCGCCGCGCGAAGGCGACGACAAGCGCAATCACGGCCTCGAGGTCGTCGAGCGACGCCAGCTCTCCGGGCGAGTGCATGTAGCGGAGCGGCACCGAGACGAGGCCGGTCGGCACTCCGGCGCGCGAGACGTGTACCGCGTCGGCGTCTGTGTGCGTGCGGTTCGTGAGCACCTCGAAGGTGTGCTCGATGCCCTCCTCCTCCGCAGCCTGGGCGAGGAGGTCGGAGACGCCGGTGTTGACGACCGGCCCGCGGGCGATCGCCGCACCCGAGCCGAGGTCGATCTTCCCCGCGGTCTTGGGGTCGCCGCCGGGGACGTCGGTCGCGTAGGTGACGTCGATTGCGATCGCGAAGTCGGGATCGAGCGAGAAGGCGGCCGTGCGGGCGCCGTAGCAGCCGAGCTCCTCCTGCACCGCCGCCACAGCGACGACGTCGACCTGCGCGTCGCCGGCCTTTGCGACACGACGCGCCGACTCGAGTGCGACGTATGCGCCGAGCCGGTTATCGCACGCGCGGGAGATGAACCGTCCGTTCGGCAGCTCGACGGGATCGCCCTGCCAGACGCCCGCATCGCCGACGCGAACGAGCCGCGCGGCATCCTCGCGGTCCTTGGCGCCGATGTCGACGTGCAGGTCGGAATGCTCGAGCCGCGAGCGGTCGCTGCGCTTCTCGGCCGCGATCATTCGACGGCCGATCACGCCTGCCACGTCGCCCTCGCGCCCGGAGATCACGACCCGCTGCCCCGCAAGGATCTCGGGCGTGATACCGCCGAGCGTGCTGAACGAGAGCAGGCCGCTCTCCTCGATGTTCGTGACCGCGACGCCGATCTCGTCGATGTGGCCGACGACGGCAAGCGTGGGCGCGCCGTCGCCAGCACGGACGCGCGCGAACGAGGTGCCGAGCGTGTCGGAGTGCACCTCGGCGAACGACGAGGCACCTTCGCGCCAGACGCGTGCGGCCGGTTCCTCGTGTCCCGACGGTCCGCGGGCGAGGAGGAGGTCGCGCAGGAGGTCGGGGATCGGCACGGCTTGCGGATTCAACCAGCAGCGCCTATCGTGGGCGGCCGATGATCCCTTCCCCGCACACCGGCTGGCAGTGGCGCACGAGCGGGGCGGGAGCCTGCGCCTGAGCCCAGGCAGCAATACGACAGCCCGTCACCGCTCGACCCGAGACCCGCAGACAGGGTCTTTTTCTTTGCCCAGAAAGACCATGACAGCCGTGCTCGACACCGATCTCCTCACCCCGCTCGGGGCCTACCTCCGCCTGCGCGGCGAAGGACGCGCGAGCTTCCTGCTCGAGTCCGTCGAGCAGGGCCGGCTCGGCCGCTACTCGCTCGTCGGTTGCGGCTCGCGCCTGATCGGCTACGAGGAGGCCGAGCTCTGCGGAGAGCCCGTGGTCGGCTATCTCGCCTACGACTTCGTCCAAAGCTCGAGCCGACGGTGCCGATGCCGGACACCGGGCGCGGACTGCCCGAGAGCCGTTTCGTCGTGGCCGACACGCTCGTCCGCTTCGACCATGCGCGCGGCGTCGCCGAGGTTCTTCGCGGCGACCCGGACGAGACGACGAGGCTGCTCGAAAGCGACGCGCCGCGGCCGCCGCGCGAATCGGGTGCGCGCTCCGAGACGCTGCGCCTGCCGTCGCAGGCCGACTACGAGCGCGGCGTGGTCGCCTGCAAGGAGCACATCAGGATCGGCGACGCCTTCCAGATCGTGCTCTCGCAGCGGGCCGAGCGCCGGACGTCGATCTCGGCGCTCGCGCTCTACCGCTCGCTGCGCCTTGTCAACCCGTCGCCGTACCTCTTCCTGCTCGAGCTCGACGGGCTTGCCCTTGTGGGCTCCTCGCCCGAGACGCTCGTCAAGTGCGACGGCTCGCGCGCGTCGGTGAACCCGATCGCCGGCTCGACGCAGCCGGGCGAGGGCGACGCCGAGCGGCTGCTCTCCTCCGAGAAGGACCGCGCCGAGCACGTGATGCTCGTCGACCTGGGGCGCAACGACCTTTCCCGTGTCTGCAAGCCGGGAACGGTGAAGGTGGAGCGGTTCCTCGAGGCGGAGCGCTTCTCGCACATCACGCACCTCGTCTCGGAGGTCACAGGCGAGCTCTCCGACGGGGTGACGCCGTTCGACCTGCTGCGCGCGACCTTCCCGGCCGGCACGGTCTCGGGCGCACCGAAGGTGCGGGCGATGCAGATCATCTCGGAGCTCGAGGGCTACCGGCGCGGGCCATACGCGGGAGCCGTGCTCTACGCGCTGCCGGGAGGGCCGCTCGATGCGTGCATCGCGATCCGTACGATCGTGCTCCACGACGGCGTCGCTCTGCTCCAGGCGGGCGCGGGCATCGTCGCCGACAGCGACCCGCGCGCCGAGCACGAGGAGTGCCTGCGCAAGCTCGCCGCGCTCGAGGCCGCGATCGACCTGGCCGAGGCAGGCCGGTGACGCTCAGCGGCGTAGGCTCGACGGAGCCGCTCAGGAGCGGAGGTGCCGGCTCGGCCGGCGCCGGAGCGGGAAGTCGAGTCTTGCTCGTCGACAACTACGACTCGTTCACGTACAACCTGGCGCACCTGTTCGGCGAGCTGGGAGCGGAGGTCGTGGTGCGGCGAAACGACGAGATCACCGTCCAGGAGGCGGAGGGCCTCGCACCCTCGCACCTCGTGATCTCGCCCGGGCCCGGACGGCCAGAGGACGCGGGTGTGTCGGAGGAGATGGTGCAGGCGTTCGCCGGTCGCGTTCCTCTTCTCGGCGTCTGCCTCGGTCACCAGGCGATCGTCTCGGTCTTCGGCGGCGAGGTCGGGCCGGCGCACGCGCTCGTCCACGGCAAGGCGACCGATGTCCACCACGACGGACGCGGCATCTTCGCCGGTCTGCCGCAGGACTTCTCGGCGGGGCGCTACCACTCACTCGCGGCGACGTCGATCCCCGACTCGCTGGAGATCTCGGCGACGGCCGCCGACGGCGAGGTGATGGCCGTTCGCCACCGCGAGCTGGCGGTCGACGGCGTGCAGTTCCACCCGGAGTCGGTGCTGACGCCGTCCGGGCTCGAGCTGGCGAGGAACTTCCTGGAGCGATCGTGATCCAGCAGACACTCGCGCAGCTCCTCGACGGCCGTGACCTGAGCCGCGACGACGCGCGCGCCGTGATGAACGAGATCATGGCGGGCGAGGCGACCCCGGCCCAGATCGGCGGCTTTCTGATCGCGCTGCGGCTGAAGGGCGAGACGGCCGACGAGATCGCGGGCTGCGCAGAGGCGATGCGCGAGCACGTCCTGCGGATCACGCCCGCACGCGACGACCTCGTCGACACGGCCGGGACCGGCGGCGACGGCGCGAACACCTGGAACATCTCGACCGCCGCCGCGCTCGTCGCCGCGGCGGCAGGCGCAGGCGTCGCGAAGCACGGGAATCGCGCCGCGTCATCGGCGACCGGTGCGGCCGACGTGCTCGAGGCGCTCGGCTTCGATCTCGCGATGGCACCCGGGCGGATCGAGCGGTCGATCGACGAGCTCGGCTTCGGCTTCCTCTTCGCCCAGGCACACCATCCCGCGATGCGTCACGCGGCTCCCGTCCGGCGCGAGCTGGCGGCGCGGACCGTCTTCAACGTGCTCGGCCCGCTGACGAACCCGGCCGGCGCGCGGGCGCAGGTCGTCGGCGTCTACGACCCGAAGATCGCCCACACGATCGCGGAAGCGCTCGTGCAACTCGACGCCCGGCGGGCGTACGTCGTACACGGCGCCTCCGGGATCGACGAACTCTCGCCGGCGGGCCCGAACCTGGTCTGCGAGGTCGACGCAGGCAACGTCCGCGAATACGAGCTCGATCCGCAGGAGCTCGGCATCCCTCGCTGCGACCCGGCCGAGCTTCGCGGCGGCGATCCCGCGACGAACGCGCGGGCGCTCCGCGACGTGCTCGCCGGCGCCCCGGGCGGGCACCGGTCGGCGGTGCTCCTGAACGCCGCCGGCGCGATCGCCGCAAGCGGCCACGCCGCCGACCTGCGCGAGGGTCTCTCGGCCGCCCGTGAGACGATCGACTCAGGCGCCGCGGCGGAACGACTCGAGCAGCTCGTCGCCTTCTCCCGCGAGGCGGTGGCGTCATGAGGCTCGCGGACGCGCTCGCGGCACCGGGCTTCGGCGCGATTGCCGAGTTCAAGCGCCGCTCGCCTTCGGCCGGCGACCTGCGACCCGATGGGGACGTGGTCGCAGTCGCACGCGCGTACGAAGAGAACGGCGCGCGGGCGATGTCGGTGCTCGTCGACGACCGCTTCGGCGGCAGCTGGGACGACCTGCGCGCGGCGCGTGCCAGCACGTCGCTGCCGCTGATCGCCAAGGGCTTCTTCCGGACGCCCGAGCACCTTCGCACCGCAGCCGAGGCCGGCGCTGACGCCGTGCTGCTCCTACTCCGTGACCTCGACGACGTGACGTGCATGCGGCTGCTCCGCGAAGCGAAAGCGCTCGGGATCGACACGCTCGTCGAAGCCCACAACGCCGAGGAGCTCGAGCGGGCAATCTCGCTCCCGGCGCCGGTGCTCGGCGTCAACGCACGCGACCTGACCACCTTCGATCTCGACCGCCGCCGCCAACTCGACCTGCTCGCACAGGTGCCACGCGACCGGATCGTCGTCGCCGAGTCCGCGATCAAGACTCGCGCCCAGGGTGCTGCCGCCGAGCTCGCGGGCGCGAACGCGATGCTCGTCGGCTCGACGCTCATGCTCGCCGCCGATCCAGGCGCAAAGCTCGCCGAGTTGATCGCGCGGCCGCTCGTCAAGGTGTGCGGCCTGACGCGCCAGGACGACGTCGACGTCGCAGTCGACGCGGGCGCCGATCTCGTCGGCTTCATCCTCGCCGAGGAGAGCCCGCGCCGAACCGACGACCTGCTCGGGGCACCCGACACGGTGCTCCGCGTCGCCGTTTTCGTCGGCGAGATGCACGAGACCGGCGCCGACATCGTCCAGTTCTACGCGCGTCAGCACGGACATCGCGCCCGCGACGGCGTGCTGCTGCGCGACGACGAGCCGGTCGCGACGGTCGTCGACCTGCCCTGGGGCGCCGATGACCCGACGCACATCGAGCGCGCGCAGGCCGCGAGGGGTCGCGTCATGCTCGCCGGCGGCCTCGGCCCCACGAACGTGCGCGCGGCGATCGACGCCGTGCACCCGTGGGCGGTCGACTCGGCCCGCTCGACCGAGAGCGAGCCCGGGGTGAAGGACCACGACGCCGTCCGCGCGTGGGTCGAGGCGGCGCGATGACCCGCACCTTCGGCGCCTACGGCGGCGATACGTGCCCGAGACGCTGATCCCGGCGCTCGACGAGCTCGAGGCGGGCTGGCGCGAGGCCCGCACCGACGAGTCCTTCCATCGCGAGCTGCACGAGCTGCTCACGACGTACGCCGGTCGGCCGACACCGCTCACGCGCGCCGCGCGGTTCGCGCCCGACAAGCGCCTCTACCTCAAGCGCGAGGACCTGCTCCACACCGGCGCGCACAAGCTGAACAACGCGCTCGGCCAGGCCGTGCTCGCGCGACGACTCGGCAAGCGACGGATCGTCGCCGAGACCGGCGCTGGCCAGCACGGCGTCGCGACCGCCACCGTCTGCGCCCGGTTCGGGCTCGACTGCGTCGTCTACATGGGCTCCGAGGACATGCGCCGACAGGCGCCGAACGTCGAGCGGATGAACCTGCTCGGCGCCGAGGTGCGCCCGGTCGAGTTCGGGACGAAGACGCTGAAGGAGGCGACGAGCGAGGCGATCCGCGACTGGATCACGAACGTCGAGACGACCTACTACCTGATCGGCTCGTGCGTCGGCCCGGCGCCGTACCCCGAGCTCGTCCGCGACCTGCAGCGCGTGATCGGCGACGAGGCGCGCGAGCAGGTGCTCGCCGTCGAGGGCCGGCTGCCCGAGGTCGTGGTCGCCTGCGTCGGCGGCGGCTCGAACGCGATCGGCGCCTTCTACGCCTTCATCGACGACGCCGACGTGCGGCTGATCGGCGTCGAGGCCGCCGGCGCCGCGAGCCTCGGCACCGGCCGCAGCGGCGTCCTCCACGGCGCGCGCTCGTCGATCCTCGCCGACGCCGACGGCCAGATCGCCGACGCGCACTCGATCTCGGCCGGGCTCGACTACCCCGGCGTCGGCCCCGAGCACGCCGCGCTGCGCGACTCCGGCCGCGCCGTCTACCTCCCGTGCACCGACGACGAGGCGCTCGCCGCCTTCCACCGGCTCGCCCGGACCGAGGGCATCATCCCGGCGCTCGAGAGCTCGCACGCGCTCTCGCGCGCGCTCGACCTCGACGAGGAGCTGGTGCTCGTCTGCCTCTCCGGCCGCGGCGACAAGGACCTCGCCGAGGTGCTCGCGCGGTGACGCTACTCTTCGGTCGGCGCGTCGTTTCGATGCCAGTCGACGAAGCTCGAGAGGTACGCGGTCAGCAGCGCGAACGACGCGAGCATCTCGATCATCGTCGCGCTGCGGGCGCCGCGCGAGCTGGCGAAGATGTCGCCCGGCGGCGAGATCAGCGCGGTGCAGACGGCGTAGTAGAAGAAGTCGGAGAAGCGCGGCTCGTCCGGGAGGCCGGTGAACGCCTGGTCCGGGTGGATCGCCCAGAGCGCGATGTAGACGAGCGTCCAGGCGAGGAAGAACACGAGCCCGAGCAGCGGCAGGCCGGTGCGGCGCAGCACGAGCACGAAGGCCTCGCTCGTCCACGGAAGCGCCAGCCGCTGCTCGAGCCGCCGGGTCGCGCCTGCCAGGAGCGCGAGCCCGATCAGGGCGATCGCGGCGCCGACCCCGACGACGACCCACGCGCTGTTCGTGGTCAGGTGCGAGCGGATCATCCCGATCGCGACCACGAACGCCGACAGCACCCCCAGCCGCAGCATCCCGGCCGTGATCCAGGTCGGCCGGGCCGGCGTCAACGCGAGCGAGGGTCGGCGCGGAAGGGGCATCGCCGCCCGTGAGTTCGACGAACGGCGGGAAAAGCCTCGTCATCTACCTCGTCTGCGAGCCCGAGACGCCTGCGCTCGCGGAGGCCGCGGTCGAGGGCGGCGCCGACCTGATCGAGCTCGGGATCCCGTTCTCGGACCCGCTCGCCGAGGGCCCGACGATCCGGCTCGCCTCCGAGCGCGCGCTCGCCCGCGGCATGCGCACGGCGCAGTGCCTCGAGTGCATCGCCGAGGTGCGGCGCCGCGTCGACGTGCCGCTCGTGCCGATGACCTACGCGGCGATCCTCGAGGCCTACGGCTACGAGCCGCTTCGTCGCCGACACGCGCGAGGCCGGCGCGACGAGCGCGATCGTCGTCGACCTGCCCGTCGAGGATCACCCGGAGGTGCCGCGGATCCAGCTCGTCGCGCCGACCTCGACCGACGAGCGGATCGCCGCCTGCGCTGCCGGAACCGACGGCTGGCTCTACCTCGTCAGCCTCACCGGCACGACCGGCGCGCGGGACACCGTCTCCCCCGCCCTCGCCGGCCTCGTCGAGCGGACGCGGGCGCTCACCGACGTGCCGCTCTACGCCGGCTTCGGCATCTCGACGCCCGAGCACGCGGCCGTCGTCGCCGGCCTCGCGGACGGCGTCGTCGTCGGCTCGCGCGCGGTGCAGGTGGCCGAGGAGGGCCCGGCGGCGCTGCGCGACTACGTGCGCGGCCTGCGGGCTGCGATCGACGCCGTCCACCCCGGCGCCCCGCGCCGATGAGCACAGCAACCGTCGTCGGAGCCGGCGTCTTCGGCGCCTCCACCGCGCGCGAGCTCGCGCGGCGCGGCTGGGACGTGACCCTCGTCGAGCAGTACACGCCGGGGACCGTCCGCTCGGCGTCGGGCGGCGACACGCGCCTCCATCGCTTCGCGCACGGCGATCTCGAGTGGTACACGCAGCTCGCCCGCCGCGCGCTCGAGCTCTGGCGCGAGCTGGAGGTCGAGAGCGGCACGCGCCTGTTCGAGCCGGTCGGCGTCGCGTGGTTCGACAGCGGCGACGGCGACTTCTCGGAGCGCAGCGAGGCGACGCTCCAGCGGCTCGGCATCCGCTGCGAGCGGCTCACACCCGAGGAGGCGCGGCGGCTTTACCCGTCGCTCGGCGGCGACGACCTCCGCTCGGTTCTGTTCGAGCCGGACGCGGGCCTGCTCTACGCGCGGCAGGCGACGCAGGCTCTGGCGCACGGCCTTCGTCTCGAGACGCGACGGCGACGACGCCGCCGATCCGCCGCGCACCGACATCGTCGTCTGGGCCTGCGGCGCGTGGCTGCCGAAGCTCTTCCCCGGCCTCGTCGAGCTGCGGATCTCGCGCCGCGACGTCTTCTTCTTCGGCGTCGACGGCTCGTGGGCCGAACACGCCCGGCTTCTGCGACTACGACGGCGCGTTCTACGGCCACGGCGAGCTCGGCGGGCTCGGGATGAAGGTCGCACCCGACCGGGCGGGTGAGGCGATCGACCCGGACACGCTCGACCGCCTCCCCCTGCCCGACAATGAGCAGCTCGCCCGCGAGTACGCGGCGCGCCGCTTTCCCGCACTCGCCGGTGCGCCGGTCATCGGCGCCCGCGTCTGCCAGTACAGCCTCACAGGCGACACGCACTTCATCGTCGCGCGCCATCCGGCGAACGCCGACTGGTGGCTCCTCGGCGGCGGCTCGGGCCACGGCTTCAAGCACGGCCCGGCGCTCGCCGAGTACGTCGCCGACTGCGTCGAGGGACGGCGCGAGCCGGAGCCGTTTCACGCTCTCGGCCCGCGCACGGGCCAGGCCGGCCTGCGCACGGCGAACGCCGAGCGCTAGCGTCTCTCGTCCGGAGTCAGGCAGGCCAGAAGTCCTCGACGACGACGGCGTCCTCGCCGGCCGAGTCGGGAAGGCGCGTCGAGATGATCAGCAGGTGGCCGTCCTCGGGCTCGTCGTTCCAGACCGAGCGCACCGTTTCGGGGGCGACACGGATCGCCGTGCCGCCGTCCAGCTCGACCACCTCGTCGCCGACCTTGAACTGGAGCCTGCCGCTGATTACGTAGTAGAGCTCCTCCTGCGTGTGGTGGTAGTGCCCGTACCCGCCCTTGCCGCCCGGTGTGTTGCGGCATCCGCCGGTAGGTCAGCGCCACCTGCTGGTTCTCGAGGTCCCGGGTCATCATCCGCATCTCGCCGGGGTAGTCGCCGAGGACGTCCGCGACGTCGTCGAGTCGCTTGATCGTGTAACCGCTCATTTCCCGCCTTCCTGTGGCCTGCCTGAAGCGCACTAGTATCGACCACCTGAGCGGGCGGACGCGCAACCGGCTGATCGGCGGCACTCCGTGACGGGCGGACGCGCCGCCGAGATCGTCTTCGACCGCGTGACGAAGCGTTACGCCGGTCGTGACGGCGCCGCGCTGCAGGAGCTCTCGCTCGAGATCCCGGCCGGGACGTTCTGCGTGCTCGTCGGCCCGTCGGGCGGCGGCAAGACGACGGCGCTCAAGCTCGTCAACCGGCTGATCCCGTTCGACGAGGGCGACATTCGCATCGACGGGCGCAGCGTCCGCGACCTGCCGGTGACCGAGCTGCGCCGCGGGATCGGCTACGTGATCCAGCAGATCGGGCTCTTCCCGCACATGACGATCGCCGACAACATCGCCACGGTGCCGCGCCTGCTCGGCTGGCCGAAGGCGCGGATCCGCGAGCGCGTCGCCGAGCTGCTCGAGCTCGTCGGGCTCGAGGCAGGGCGACGACGCGCGCTACCCCGCGCAGCTCTCGGGCGGGCAGCGCCAGCGCGTCGGCCTCGCACGCGCGCTCGCGGCCGACCCGCCGGTGCTGCTGATGGACGAGCCGTTCGGCGCGCTCGACCCGATCACGCGCGTCGCGGCTGCAGCAGGAGCTGCGGCGCCTGCATCGCGAGGTCGGCAAGACGGTGATCTTCGTCACGCACGACGTCGACGAGGCGATCACGATGGGCGACCGGATCGCGATCCTCCGCGAGGGCGGCGTGCTCGCCCAGTACGACACGCCCGACGCGATCCTCGCGCAGCCGGCCGACGAGTTCGTCGCGCAGTTCATCGGCGAGGACCGCGCGCTGCGCCGGCTCGCGCTGCGACGCGTCGGCGACGTCGAGCTCGACCCCGTCCTTCAGGGCAGAACCGGCGACAGGCCCCGGAGATGCCCGTCGTCGCCGCGTCCACGACGGTCCGGAACGCGGTCTCGCTGATGCTCGAGACGGCCACCGACCGCGTGCTCGTCGCCGGCGACGACGGCGAGGCGCTCGGCGTGCTCCGGCTCGCGCGCGTCGAGGAGATCCTCCGGTGACCGGCGCCCAGGGGCCGGCGACTCCGGCGCCGGTCATCCCGGACTTCGGCAAGGGCAGCTCGTGCGTCACCGGCGACCACACGTTCTGCTGGGACTGGGTGCGCGACCACTGGGGCGACACGCTCGAGCCGAAGCTGATCGACCACATCGAGCTGACCGCTGATCGCGGTCGGGATCGGCTTCGTGCTCGCGTTCGGGCTCGCGCTGCTCGCGCACCGGCATGCGCGGCGCTCGACCACCCGATCGGGATCGTCGCGGCGCTGATCTACACGATCCCGAGCCTCGCGATCTTCCAGATCCTGATCCCGTTCATCGGCCTCACGACGACGACGATCGAGATCGCGCTCGTCGGCTACTCGCTCGTGATCCTCTACCCGAACATCATCGCCGGGCTCCGCGCCGCGCCACCCGAGGTGCTCGAGGCGGCGCGCGGGATGGGCCTCGACGCGCCGCCAGGTGCTCACGCGGGTCGAGCTGCCGCTCGCGCGTGCCGGCGATCATCGGCGGCCTGCGGATCGCGGTCGTCTCGACGGTCTCGATCGCGACGATCGCGGCGTTCCTCGGCGGGCGCGGCCTCGGCTATCCGATCTTCGTCGCGCTCAAGGAGCCGACGCCGTTCAAGACCGAGATCTACGCGGCCGGCGCGCTCGTCGTCGCGCTCGCGCTCGCGTGCGACCTGCTGCTCGTGCTGCTCCGCCGCGTGCTCGTGCCCTGGACGAGGGTGGCGGACGCGCATGATCGTTCGACGACGGCGAACGCGCACACGTTCGTCGACGCGCTTCCGCTTCATCGCCGACAACCCGGGCTTCCTCGCGCACGAAGGCGCTCGAGCAGCTCGAGCTCGCCGGCGCCGCGCTCGCGATCGCGCTCGTGGTCGCGCTGCCGCTCGGCGTGATCCTCGGCCACCTCCACCGCGGCTCGAACGTCGCGATCGGCTCGTCGATCGTCGGCCGCGCGCTGCCGAGCCTCGTCCTGATCGGCGTCCTGCTGACCGTGCTCGGGATCGGCTTCGTCAACAACATGATCGCGCTCGCGGTGCTCGCGACCGGGCCCGATCCTGACGAACTCCTACGAGGGCGTCGACGGCGTCGACCGCGACGTCGTCGAGGCCGCGCGCGGGATGGGCATGTCGGGCGCGCAGATCCTCGGCCGGGTCGAGCTGCCGCTCGCGGTGCCGCTGATCTTCACCGGCATCCGCATCGCCGCGGTCACCGTCGTCGCGACGGCGCCGATCGCCGCGATCGCCGGCGGCGGCGGGCTCGGCGACGTGATCGTGAACCAGGCGAGCTACCGCCTCGAGGGCGTGCTCGGCGCCTCGCTCTGCGTGATGGCGCTCTCGGCGGGCGTCTGGCTCGCGCTCGGTCGCGTTGCAGACGGCGCTCACTCCCAGGGCGCTTCGGGTGGTTAGGGTCCCGAAACCGGCGGGCGATGAAAGGAGTCGCAGTGATCAGGAAGCACACGAGCAGGGCGGCCAAGGCGGCGTTCGCGATCTCGCTCGGGGTCGCGATCATCCTCGGCCTATTCGCCGGCACGGCCGCGCGCCGGCACCGCAACGCCGGGCCCGACGATCGTCATCGGCACGAAGAACTTCCCGGAGGAGTACATCCTCGGCGAGCTCTACAAGCAGGCGCTCGAGGCGAAGGGCTTCACGGTCACCTACAAGGAGAACATCGGCTCGACGGAGCTCATCCACACGGCGCTCACGAGCGGCAAGATCAACTTCTATCCCGAGTACACGGGCGTGATCGTCCAGGTCGTCTACCACAAGACCACGTCGCCGAAGACGGCGGCCGCGACGTACGCGCTCGCGAAGTCGCTCGAGGCGAAGAGCGGCCTCACGCTGCTCAACCCGACGCCGTTCTACGACACCGACGTGATCGCCGTGACGAACGCGACGGCGAAGAAGTACGGCCTGAAGATCGATCGGCGACCTGAAGAAGGTCGGCAGCTTCAAGTTCGGCGGCTTCCCGGAGTGCAAGACGCGCAACACCTGCTTCCTCGGGCTCACGAAGCACGTACGGCGCTGACGAACGCGTCGTTCGTGCCGCTCGCGGGCATCTCGGCCTACGCGGCGCTCGACGCGGGCACGGTGCAGGCGGCCGACGTCTTCTCGACCGACCCGCCGCTCGGCAAGGGCTCGAAGTACACGGTGCTCGCCGACCCCAAGCACATCGATCGGGTTCCAGAACGTCGCGCCGATCGTCAAGGCGTCGGTCGTGAAGGCGGCCGGCGCCGAGTTCACGAAGACCGTGAACGCGGTCTCGGCGAAGCTCACGCCAGGACGCGATCGTCGCGATGAACAAGGCGGTGATCGTCGACAAGAAGTCGCCGGCGAGCGTCGCCAAGCAGTTCCTCCAGGCCAACGGGCTCGTCTGAGTTGAGGGTCGTCGTTCTCGGCGGAGGGTTGTCCGGCGAGCACTTCGTCGGCGCCCTCCGCCGTCTCGACGCCGACGTTCAGCGAGGCCGTCTTCCTCGCTCTCGCGAGTTGAAGCTCGATCTCTAGGGTAGGCGCCCTTCCCAGACCCGGCCGGCGGCCAGAGCGCCGATCAGGAACAGCGCCGATGCCGCCGCGAACCACGAGGTGATCTCGCGCAGTTCGGTGCGGCGGCCGATGCTCGAGCCGAGCGTCTTGTAGACGCTGGAAAGCTTCGTCGAGCTCTCGGCGGTGTAGGTCTTGCCGCCCGTCGCCCGGGCGATCGCCCGCATCGTCGGCGGGTCGGGCGGGACCGGGATCGAGTTGACGAAGAGGCCGAAGCCGAACGAGACGACCGCCGTCCGGCGTCCCGAGCGCGACGGTGTAGACGCTTGATCCCGCGCTTCGCGTGCATGCTGCGCGCGCCTGCAGCGGCTGGAGCCGGCCGCGGTTCTGAGCCCCGTCCGAGAGCAGCACGATAGCGGCGGGAACGCTCTGCATTGGTCTTGCGCTCGACGCCGTCGTTCGCAAGCGAGGCCACAGCCTGTTTCACCGCCGACCTCGAGGCCGTCACCGATCGCGGTGCCGGCCTCCGGCTGGAGGTACCCGAGCGCGTCGCGCACCGCCGCCCGGTCGCGTGTCGGTTCCGCGAGTACCTCCGGTTCCGAGCTGAAGGCGACGAGGCCGACCTTGAACCGCTTCGGGAGCCGGTCGAGGAAGAGGCGCATGGCGGAGATGGCGGCGTCGAGGCGCGTCGGCTCGACGTCGTCCGCCCGCATCGAGCCGGAGACGTCGACGACGCAGCACGACGGTGGCGTTGTCCTCGGGCACGGTCAAGTGCGTGCGCGGCCGCGCGAGCGCGCCCGCGGCGAACGTGAGCGAGAGCAGGAAGAGGACGAGCGGCGCCCAGCGGCGCCAGCGAGCGCTTCTCCTCGAGGACGCCCTCGAGCACCTCGAGGTTCGTGAACGCAACCGGGTAGCGCGCGCGGCGGCGGTCCATGAGCAGCGCGAACAGCAGGAGCGACGGGGACGGCGAGCAGAGCGAGCAGGAAGAGTGGCGCCTGGAAGTTCACGACGGAGAGCACATCACTCCGAGTTGAATCTCCGCGCCGGAGCCGCTAGGCAGCGCCTCGCTCGTCGCGATCGAGACCGTGATCTTCTTGCCGAGCGTCGTACGCTGCACCCGTACCGCACCTGCCAACCCGACGTCCGGCAGGCGCGCCGGTTCGGAAGGCGATCGCGTACCAGCTGTCCACGAGCTTCTGTCCGGGGATGCACGCGAGCGTCGTCGTGCGCACGACGCCCGGACGAAGCGGCAGCGTCGTCGCCGCGAGGAGGAGCGGCGCCCCCGGCGCGACGCGAATCGACGTGGTCGCGCGCCCCGACTGGTTGACAGGGATGCAGCCGACCCTCGGCTGGAACGCACCGCGCCGGTGGATCGCTGAGATGGCGTGGAAGAACGCGTAGCGGGTCGTCGTCCTACCGGGAGCGACCGGCGCGCCGAGCTGGGCGTCGAACGACACGTGCACGTCGGTGGAGCTCGCAAGCGCGTCGGCGCCGCCGACGACGCCGCGCCGGCGCGGGCAATCCAGCAGGTACGAAGCACTGCCGTGGGCGGGAACGACGACCCACGGGCCCTGCGCGCGGACACAGTCGCGAATGCCGTTGCACTCGTTCGTTCGCGTGCGCCGCTTGCGCCGCGAGCGCGCCCCCGGCCAGAACCGCAACGAGGACGACCCATCCGAGGTGGAGCCGGCTCATACGATCCTCCGAAACCAGATGCCGGAGAGCAGCGCGCCTGCGATCAGGAAGACGACGGCCGCGCCGGCGACCGCGACCGTGATCTCACGCTTCTTCTTGTCCTTGACGAGCTTGGACCCCAGATCCTTGTAGACCTGTTGCAACTGCTCGGCCGACTGTGCCTGGAAGAAGGTGCCGCTCGTCATCCGCGCCAGGTCGCGAAGGGCGTTCGGCGCCGGCGGCACCTGGATCTGCTCTTCCCCTCCCGGGATCTTCTGGATGACGACGCCCTTGGACGTGCCGAGCGAGACCGTCGAGATCGGGATCCCGAGCTTTCGCGCCTTCGCAGCAGCCATCAGCCGGGTCGTCGCGCCCGACGGTCTGCGACCCGTCGGAGAGCAGCAGGATCGCCGACGGCGAACGGGCAACGCCGGGCGTGGGCTTGCCGAGCGGCGCGCTCGGCAACGGTGACGGCCGCGTTGACGCCAGTGGCGAGCGCGGTGCCTTCCGGCTGCGCCTTCAGCGGCAGCGCGCGCGCCACCCGGTCGTGGTCGTAGGTCGGCGGGACACTTAACGGTGGCATGGTCGGAGAAGGTGACGAGCGAGACGCGGTACTTCGCCGGCAGGTCTTTCACGAACTGCACTGCCGCGGCGCGTGCCGCGAGGAGCCTGGTCGGCCGGACGTCCTTCGCGGCCATCGAGCCCGAGACATCGAGCGCCAGGACGACGGTCGCGCCCTCGCGCGGCTGGGTGATGTTCGCCTCGGGCCGTGCGAAGCCGGCGAGCAGCAGGATCAGGCGCCAGCATGAACAGGACCAGCGGGATGTACCTGCGGCGGCCCGGGCTCGAAGGAACCATGTTCGGCAGTAGCACGGCTGACGACCAGTCCTCGGCGACGCGGGTACGGCGCTCGTTCGAGGAGCACGTAGCCGCCGAGGGCAAGCGGCACGAGCAGCAGGAAGAGCAGGAGCCAGGGCGAGCCGAAACTCACAGGTCGACCTCAGCTCGGACGCTCATCGAGCCTGACCGCTCGTTCGGAGGAAAGCCGCCAACGGGCGGAGCCAGTCGCCCTCGGTGGAGAGCGCGATATGGCGGACGCCGGCCGACGAGAGCATCCTGACGAGACCCCTGCGCTCCTCATCCGCAGCGACGGCGAAACGCTCTCGCAGGCTGCGGCTGCTCGTGTCGACGCGCAGCTGACGGCCGGTCTCGGGGTCGACGAGCCGCAGCTCGCCGACGTCGGCGAGCTGCTGCTCGCGCGGGTCGCGGATCTCGACCGCGACGGTCGGATGGCGGCCTGCCACGCGCAGCAGCGGGTTGTGCCAGTCGAGCGGACCGCGGAAGTCGGAGACGATCACGACCAGCGAGCGCTGCAGGGCGAGACCGTCCACCATCCGAAGAGCCTCGCCGAGCGAGCCCCGGCCGGCCGGCTCTTCGCGCAGCCCGCCGAGCGTGAGCAGCAGGCCGCGACGGCCCTGCCGCGGCCGGCGCCAGTCCAGATCCTCGGGCCCGAAGGCGACGAGGCCGAGTCGGTTGCCGCGCCGGGTGGCGACGTGGCCGACGGCGAGCGCGACGCCTTCGGCGACGTCCGACTTCCGCCGATCGGCGGTGCCGAATGACATCGAGGCCGAGGAGTCGAAGACGAGCCACGTGACGAGCACCCGCTCGGCGAGTTCGACACGGACGTGCGGCGTGCCCGTACGGGCGGTCACGTTCCAGTCGATGCGGCGGACGTCGTCGCCCGGCTCGTACGGCCGGACCTGCAGAAGCTCGCTGCCGAGCCCCGCGAATGCCGGAGCGGTAGTCGCCGGCGAGCAGGCCGTCGACTCGCCGCCCGATCGCCAGGTCGAGAGCGCGCAGAGACTCGGCCGTGACGAGGCCGGGCCCCGGGCGGGCGGGCGTCCGCTGGCGCCCGACTGCGGCGACGAGCCCCTTCACGCCGCGGCGGGAGCCCGGCCGAGGTCGATCTGGGGCGTGGCGACGGTCTTCAGCACCTCGTCGAGCACCTGGTCGGCGCTGACCTCCTCGGCGAGCGCCTGGTAGGAGAGGACGAGCCGGTGCCGGAACGCGTCGCGGACGAGCGCCTCCATGTCGGACGGGAGCACGTAGTCGCGCCCGCGGATGATCGCGAGGGCACGCGCGCCGCCGATCAGCGAGATCGGGCCGCGTGGGCTGGCCCCGTACGAGATGTAGGGAGCCATTGCGGGAGCGCCGTAGTCGGCCGGCCTGCGCGTCGCCGAGGCGAGATCGACGGCCCAACTGATCAGGGCCGGGTCGACGTACACGCCGGCAACCTTCTTCTGGAGAGCCTTCAGCTCGGGCAGCGAGAGGACGGGGCCCAGCTCGACCGGCGGCTTGAGCGAGCGCGAGACGACTGTCAACTCCTCGTCGTGGGCCGGGTAGTCGACGAGCACCTTGCAGCATGAACCGGTCGACCTGCGCCTCGGGCAGCGGGTAGGTGCCCTCGGACTCGATCGGGTTCTGGGTCGCGAGCACGAGGAACGGCTCGGGAACGAGGTAGGTGTTGTGACCGATCGTCACCTGTCGCTCCTGCATCACCTCGAGCAGGGCCGACTGCACCTTGGCCGGAGCGCGGTTGATCTCGTCGGCGAGCAGGAAGTTGCAGAAGACCGGACCGAGGTCGGTCTCGAAGTCGGACTTGTCCGGGCGGAACACGCGCGTCCCGACGAGGTCGCTCGGGACGAGGTCGGGCGTGAACTGCACGCGCTTGAACGAGCCGCCGAGCACGGAGGCCGTGGACTTGATCGTGAGCGTCTTCGCGAGGCCGGGCACGCCCTCGATCAGGAGGTGGCCACCGGAGAGCAGGCAAACGAGCACCCGCTCGAGCATCTCCTCCTGACCGGCGATCACGCGCCGGATCTCGAACAGCGCCTCCTCGAGTCGGCCTACGAGGTCGATGTCGGAAGGGACAGCGTGCTCATCTGCCATGAAAGGCCTCCTGCTCGCTCGTTTGCTCCAGCTGACCAGACCGGTCTGTGAACCGCGTAAGAATGTCCTGCGGGACCCGCGGCCTCCTTCCAAAAGGTAGCTGGCCCCGGTGTCAGCCGCATCCCTCGTCAGTGCCGCGAGTGTGACCCGTTCCTGGCGGGGTCCGGGCGCAGGATGAGCGTCTGGCTCGGCGCATTCGTGAGCATCCACGTCAGGTCTTTCGCCCCGAACCCGGGCCCCCGTCCGATCGGGGCCGGCACGACGATCCGGTCGAAGCGCTCGGCACTCCATAGCCGCTGGAGCGCATGGATCGGCGTGCGGCCGCTCTCGATCCGCGCGTCGACGGGCACACCGCTGCGGAGTGCGGCGTGCTCGACCGCCTCGAGCAGGGGCATCGCCACGGTCACCTGGCGCTCCATCGGCGCGTCCGCGGTCAGCTCGAGCGGGACGACGATCAGGTACGCGGGGACGAGAGTTGCGTCCTCGGCGCGCGCGATCCGGATCGCCGCGGAGAGCACCGTCGGGTCGAGCGCCCCACCAGTGAACGGGACGAGGATCCGGGCCACGCGCTCGCGGTGGTCGATGCGCGGCCGGCGGCGGAGGACTGCGACCGCAAGGCCGATGATGAGAGCCAGCAACCCCACCGCGAGCCAGACCGTCATCGCGCTTCCTCCTCGCGCAGCGCCCGGTCGGCAACGACTCGGATGTCAATCCCGGGCAGCTCGCGCACGAGCCGCGAAACGAGGGAGCCGCGCAGGATCTCGCGCCGGCGCGACTCGTCGGGCGTGCCGACGAAGACGTACGTCGAGCCGCGCTCGTCCACGATCTGCTTCACGAACGTCCCGAGGTCGTCCCCCTCGCCCTCGATGAAATGGGCGCCAAGGATGCTCGCGAGCCGCCGCAGCGCCGCGAGCGAAACCGTCTCCTCCTCGCTGAGGGTCTGCCCCGAGCGGCGCATCCAGAGCGCGTCCACCTCGGCGCCGAGCCGCTGCCCCGACCGCCACGCGCGCCGCAGCAGCCGCTGCGAGCGCGGCTCGCGGCGTGACGAGCGCGAGGATCCGCTCGCCGACCGCCATCTGGCTGAGCGGGTCGAGCACGGTCGTGTGGCGCTTGGCCTCGACGTCCTCGGCCAGCTCCCGCAGGACGAGCTCGCGCAGCGCCGCCAGGTTGTCGATCGTGAAGAAGTTCCGGAGGGCCGTCTCGACGCGCTCCGGCGGATAGACCTTCCCCGCGAGCAGCCGCTCCTGCAGCGCCTCCGGCGTGAGGTCGACGAGCACGACCTCGTTGGCCTCGTCCAGGACGCGGTCGGGGAACGTCTCCCGGACGCGCACGCGCGGTGATCTCGAAGATCGAGTCGTTCAGGCTCTCGAGATGCTGGACGTTGACCGTCGAGGTGACGTCGATGCCGGCCGCGAGGATCTCGTCGATGTCCTCGTAGCGCTTCCGGTTGCGCGCCTCGGGGACGTTCGTGTGGGCAAGCTCGTCGACGAGCGCCAGCTCGGGCTTGCGGCGGATCACGGCGTCGACATCCATCTCCTCGAGCTCGAGGCCGCCGTGGCCCGACCGCAGACGGGGCACCTGCTCGAGCCCCTCGGCGAGCGCGGCCGTTTCGGGGCGGTCGTGCGGCTCGAGGTAGCCGATCACGACATCGCGGCCCTCGTCCCGTGCCTGCCGCCCTTCCTGGAGCATCCGGTAGGTCTTGCCGACGCCTGCGGCCATCCCGAGCAGGATCCGGTAGTGGCCGCGCACGCGTCAGGCGCCAAAAACGTTGTGCACCACCAGGTCGATCAGCTTGATACCGACGAAGGGGAGGATCATGCCGCCAAGACCGTAGATGAGCAGGTTACGGCGCAGGAGTGCTGTGGCGCCGATCGCGCGGTAGTGCACGCCTTTGAGCGCGAGCGGGA
>CAVVQY010000008.1:0-233717 GCA_963750545.1 uncultured Actinomycetes bacterium
TGACGCCGTACGTCCTCCACAGCGTCACGGAGAGCCGCTTCCGCATCTCCGGCGTCGTCCAGCGTCAGGACGTGGCCGCCATGCTGGTCAAGGCCGAGCAGCCGTGGCGAACGGACTGGCTGACGTTCGGGCTCTACGACGACGGGTGGATGCAGCCGGGCGAACCGACACGAATTCGCGTGTTTGCCGTCCCGGGCCAGCAGCGCGCGACAACACGCACTCTGAGCGTCAATCTTCGGGCGCCTCCGGACGTTGCGAACCCGCCCTTCTCTATCCGCTCGAATCTCGACAGTGTCCGGGGAGAAGTGCCGACCGACGGAAGCGCTCGCAGCCGGATCGACGTATGTGTCCCGGCTCGTGGCTTCACCGAGGTCCTGCTCACGACACCTGTCCGGGCCGCAATCCCCGGCGACTTGAAGAGCATGGAGACGCTCGGGATCCCCTCGTGAAGGGGGGCTCTTGGTCTCTGACATGTCTTTGGCCGACGAGCTCGGCCCACCCTGCCGACCGTAGCCGCCGTCAGCGCCCGATCGGAGGCAGATGCCCCTTCCGGACGGCCTCCGTGACGCCGTAGGAGCGCGGGAACAGAACCGAACCTTCACGCCGAGCGATCGTGGAGACTGGTGCCATGAGCGCGGAGGGTCTCGACATCGTCGTCATCGGTGCCGGCATCGTCGGGCTCGCGACAGCGCGACGTCTTCTGCAGGGATCTCCGGGCCTCCGGCTGGCGGTGGTCGAGAAGGAGGACAGGATCGGAGCGCACCAGACGAGTCACAACTCCGGGGTTGTTCACTCAGGGATCTACTACGCGCCGGGGTCGCTCAAGGCACGTCTCTGCATGGACGGCAAGGCCGCGCTGGAGCGGCTCGCCGGCGAACGCGGGCTGGACTATGAACGCCTCGGCAAGGTGATCGTCGCGCTCGAGGGACGCGAGCTCCCGCGGCTCGCCGAGCTCAAGCGTCGCGCGATCGCGAACGGCGTCGCCGGCCTCCGCGAGCTCAGCGGGGACGAGCTCCGCGAGCTCGAGCCGAACGCCGTCGGGTTGCGCGCCCTCCATGCCCCGGAGACGGGCGTGATCGACTTCCACGCCGTCGCGGGCGCCCTCGCCGACGACGTTCGGTCGGCCGGCGGGAGCGTGCTCCTCGGACGGCGCGTGGTCGGGATCACCGAGATCAGCACGCGTGTCGAGGTGCAGACGACCGCCGGGGAGCTCGAAGCCCGCGCAGTCGTTGCATGCGCCGGGGTCCAGGCCGACCGCGTCGCTTCGCTGAACGACACCCGCGCCGGGCGACCGCGGATCGTCCCGTTCCGCGGCGACTACTACACGCTCAAGCCTCACGCCCGCGCCCTCGTCAACGGTCTCGTCTACCCGGTTCCTGATCCCGAGCTGCCGTTTCTCGGCGTCCACTTCACGAAGACGATCCGCGGGGAGGTGCTCGCCGGGCCGAACGCCGTCCTTGCGCTCAACCGGGAGGGTTACGGCCGCTTCGACGTTCGGCCCCGGGACGTGCTGTCGACGCTGGCGTTCCCGGGCTTCTGGCGCTTCCTGCGGCGGCACCTCCGCTTCGGACTCGAAGAGACATGGCGGGACCTGGTCAAGTCCGCCTTCGTTCGGGAGCTGCAGCGCTACGTCCCGGCAGTGCAAGCCGACGACGTCGACTTCGGTCCGTCGGGCATCCGCGCGCAGGCGCTCGGGCGCGACGGCAGGCTCCTCGACGACTTCGTGCTCGAGCGGACGGGGCGCGTGCTGCACGTCCTCAACGCGCCCTCGCCCGCCGCGACCGCGTCGCTCGCGATCGGCGAGCATCTCGCCGGTGAGGCGTCGCAGCTCTTGGGCTAGGGCCCTAGCCGCTGCAGGCGGCCCTTCACGACAGCCCAGGTGGCACCGTAGCGTTGGGGAATCGAGGGATCACCGGTCTCGAGCCAGCGCTCGACGTCCTTCGCGCGGCCGTACGGGCGGTTCGCCTTCGTGTCGGCGACGTGCATGGGCGGCGCCGCGACGACGTACACCGGCGCCGCGGCCAGGATCCGGTAGCTCGTCTGGAGCGGCGCGATGATCACCGCGCGCGGCGGAACCCGGCGCAGCTCCCGAACGAGCTCGGGCGAGAGCGCCTGCGGATCGCTCTTCAGGCGCGGCGTCCAGTGGCCGAAGCCGTGCACGGCGATCGGGAGCACGAACAGCGCCGCCGCGGCAGCGCCGAGCCAGTGGCGCTCGCCGATCGGCGGCAGCTTCAGGACGAGCCCGAGCACGAGCGCGGCGACGCCGCCGACGAGCGCCCACCAGGTGACGACGCGCCGGCCCGCCGTGGTGCAGGCCATAGTCGAAGTCGCCCGGCCACTCGTGCTGGACGGCGATCCCGGCGACGAGCGCGAGCGGCACCAGGTACACCGACCGCGCGAGCAGGGCGAGACCGCCCGCGAATGCGAACGCGAACGGGACGAAGCCCGCCGCGCGCCTCGACTGCGAGAGCGAGACGGCGTCGGAGAAGCGCGCGAAGAGCTCCGGCACGAGCATCAGGGCGAGCACGAGGATCGTCCCGCCGAGGACGAACGCGGCCCAGCGCCGCCGGCGAACGGCGAGACCGGCGAGCGGAACGAGCGCGAGCGCCGCCACCGCGACCGCGCCCGCGCGGCCGACCGCCCCGGCGACCAGGCGGTAGCTGTCGGGCGAGCCGACGACGAGCAGACCCGCGTAGTGGTTGAGCGCGCGCAGCTTCTCGGCCGCGTCCGGGTCGTGCGAGACGGTCTCACGCACGACGGCAGCAGCCAGACGAAGACGAGCGAGTGTCGGGACGCAGGCGGCCACGAGCGCCGCCGCCGAGCTCCGCCACTCGCGCACGCGCACGAGCGGCGTAGCCGACGAGCGGGAGCAGCGCGAAGAGCGCGTAGGTCGGGTGGACGAGCGCGAGCGCACCGAAGACCGCCGCGAGCGCGCGCCAGATCGGCCGGGCGTCGCGACTCCGCATGGAGCGAAGAAGAGCGCGATCGCGGCCGGCACGAGCAGCTGCCGCGACGCCGTTCGCCGGGAGCGCGAGCGTCGCGTACGCGCCGCCGTGACCCGCGGCGAAGCAGTAGAGCGCGAGCGAGGCCGACGAGCACCGCGAGCCGGCCGCGGCGCGACCCGAACACGGCGACGCCGGCCTCAAACGCGACGACGACACGCAAGCGGGAACGAGCAGCGACGCCTCGTGCGGTCATCGACCACGGTCGGGATCGAGGCCCGACACCTCCGCCACGAGCGCGAGGAAGCCGTGCCAGAGCGGGAACGCGTAGCCCGGATGCAGCCCGCCGTCGGCGAACTCGCCGACCGTCCGCAGGTGGAGGTCGCCGAGCTCGACGAGCTTGCGCACGCGCGCGAGGTGGAAGAGCCCGTCGCCGCCGACGACGCCGGCGACGTGCCAGAGCGCCATCCCGAGCGCGATCCCGCCGACGAGCACGGCGGAGGACCGCCCGGCCGTTCGGGACGGGTCGTCCGCAGGGCGGGAACGAGCGCGGCGACGCCGATCGCGAGCAGCACGCCGAGGGCGAGCCGGATCGAACCGTGAACGGCGAACGTGACCGCCCAGGCGACGAAGACCGCCGCGAGCGCCCAAGCGAGTGTCGGAGCCGCACCGCGCTGCCGAAACGCACGCGCGACGAGCCATCCCGGCGCGAGCACGACCACCGTCGCGAAGCCGAGCCGCAGGTACTCCGTCACGCGAGGAGGAAGCCGACGTCGCCGGAGGCAAGGAAGCGCGCGCCGTCACGGTAGGTGCGCCGGCGATCGCCGCGAAAGGCCAGCGCGCGCACCCGCAGCGCCCAGAGCAGCAGCAGCCGCGCGCGCTCGGCCTCTCGCCGGCCGCGGTGCTTGTCGAGGAAGCGCAGGATGCCGCGCAGGTTCTCGACGTTCTGCCGGCCGCCGTGCGAAGCGCCGCCGACGTGGACGACCTCGGCGCCCGGATAGAACAGCACCTTCCAGCCGGCCTCGCGAAAGCGGTGGAGCCAGTCGGTCTCCTCGCTGAACATGAAGAAGGCCTCGTCGAACAGGCCGACGGCGTCTGCCGCCGCACGGCGGACGAGCATCGCCGCGCCGTGAAGCGACTCGACCTCGCGCATCTCGGTGTGATCGAAGTCGCCCGCGTAGAAGGCGTTCAGGCGGCGCGACCGCGGCGCCAGCTTGCGGATGCCGAGGTACTCGGTCGCAAGCCGCCACAAGGTCGGCTCGCCGCGCGACCGAGCGTTGCAGCGATCCGTCGGGATTGCGAAGCCGCGGCCCGACGACGGCCGCCTCGGGATGCGCGTCGGCGAACGCGACGAGCCGAGCGAGGCCGTCGGCGAGAACCCAGGCGTCGGAGTTGAGCAGGAAGAAGTACTCGCCGCTCGCCGCCCGCATGCCGGCGTTGTTGCCGCCGCCCATGCCGCGATTTTCCTGCTCGATCAGCCGCACGGCCGGAAAGCCGCTCGCGTACGGCCGCCACCGTGCCGTCGGTCGAGCCGTGGTCGACGACGATCGTCGTCGTGACCGCTCACCGACTCGAGGCACCGCTCGACCCAAGGCAGCCCGTTCCACGTCACGACCACGACCGAGACGTCAGCCATCGGGAACCGGCGTCCGCCGCCGCACGCCCTCCCAGCAGATGATGAGGAACCCGGGAAGCGCCAGCACGAGCGTCATCACGAAGAAGAGGAACCCGCACGCGAACGCGCTGTCGGCGTCGACGCCGAGCTTGCCCAGGAAGCTGACGAAGAAGGCCTCGCGCACGGCGAAGCCGTTGATCGTGAACGGAATGAGCATGACGAGGAAGAGCAGCGGTCCGAGCACGATGAACGGCCGGATGGAGAGGTCGATCCCGACTGCACGGGCCGACGCCCAGATCGCGGCGATGCGCGAGACCTGGACGACGAGCGTCACGAGCGCGACCACGAACAGCGTTTCGCGGTGGTCCCGGTAGCCGTGGACGCCGTCGTAGACGAGCCGGACGAAGCGCTCGATCCTCAGGCGCCGGAGCAGGGGCACCGTGAAGCGGAGGACACGGCGCGCGCGCCGAGAGAAGAACGCGACGCCGGCGATCAGGGTGAGCCCGACGAACAGCAGCTCGATCCAGAGGTAGGCGCCGATGTCGTACTGGCCGATCGCGAGCAGCAGCCCGACGCCGGCGAGCAGGAGCGTCACCGCGCCGCCGATCGCGCGCTCGAGCAGCACCGACCCCGTGATCGGGGAGACGAACCCGGGATGGCGCTTCGTCGTCTCGAAGATGCGTGAGGCGTCACCGCCGACCGCCGTCGGGAGGACCTGCCCGACGGCGTAGGAGACGAAATAGGCACGGGTCAGCCAGGCGAGCGACTCGAGGATTCCGCGCACCTTGAGCAGCAACTGCCAGCGCCAGGCCTGCGGCGGCACCGTGATGACCGTGAGCAAGGACCGAGAGCCCGAGCCAGGCGAGATCGGCGTCGCGAAGGATCTCCGCGCAGGCGCGGATGTCGATCTTCGAGACGATGTAGACGACCGCAAGCGCGGTGACGACGAGCGTTGCGGTGACGCGAAGCCAGCGGCTCCTTAAAGCGCTAGACGAGAGCTCCGGCATCGGCCGTCGCGAAGCGTATGCGCTCGACCGCGACATCGGCGCGACCGACTGCCTCTTCGCGCGTCGCTCCGACGACCAGAACCGCTCCGGCGCGGTCGAACACGCGACGCAGCGGCCCGAAGACGTGGCCGGGTTCACGGTAGAGGCGCACCTGCACGACCCCGTTCAGGCCCTGCGGGACCTCGACCGACTCGAGCTCGCCGGGCGGCGAGATGAGAAAGCGCGTGACCGCGCCGCCGACTCGCGGCGCGTAGCTCCGCGCGATTTCGTCAACGGTGACCCGCGCGCCCAGCGCAGCCCCGAGGGCGAGCGCGTTCAGGTCGACGCCGGTCGCGGCGAGCACGAGCTCGGCGTCGTGGCCACCGCCGAGGCGCGCGGCCACCTCGAGCACCTCGGGCCCGCCCCGGCTGAGGCGCAGATGTGTATAGGTCGGCCCGTTCTCGATCCCGAGCGCCTCGACCGCACGGCGCGTGACCTCGACGGCCGCCTCCGCGTGCGGCGAAGGCCACGTATGCGCAAGCGCGACGCCGAACGCGGGCTGACCGTCCGCAAGCGACTCGTTGTCGGTCGTTCGCTCGGAGCTCATGCAGTCGGTGACCGCGAGCGGGATCAACTCACCGTCGACGACGAAGCCGCTGACGGTCACCTCGGGCCCGTCGATGTACTCCTCCACGAGCACGGCGCCCCCGCGAGAGCGCGCGCGCGCCGACTCGATCGCGGTTGCCAGATCCTCGTCGTCGAGTGCCAGCGTCGCGCCGCTGCCATGCTGACGGTCGGGCGTCTTGACGACGCACGGCAGGCGCAACTCGCCGGGGTCGGCGCCGACCACCTCCCAGCGTGGCTGTGGCACGCCGGCCGAGGCAAGACGCACGCGCTGGCGGGCCTTGTTCGTGACGAGCGCCGCCGTCGCGGGCGCGACCGGGTGCACCAGGCCGAGCTTCGCGGCCACGCGTGCGGCGACGCCGACCGACCAGTCAGAGCCGGGAGCGATCACGCCGTCGAGCTCGAGCGCCGCCGCGAGGCGCTCAATCCCCATCTCGTCGCCGGTCGAGACGATGCAACGACGGGCCGCGAGCCGGAACCCGGGCGCCGCCGGGTCGCGGTCGCAGACCGCCGTCCAGATCCCGTTCGCCCCCGCGGCCTCGAGCAGACCCAGCTGTGCCGGGCCTGCCCCGAGGACAAGAAGGCGCAGGCTCCGCTCGTGCTCATCCTCCGCCACCGCGGCCCATTGTCGCGGTGGCGGAGGATGGCCCACGTCTTCGGCTACGCGGCGAGCTCGAGCGCGACGTCGCCCGCGACGGCCTCGCTGCGGCGGCTGCGCTTGATCGCGAAGGCGGCGATCGAGCCGAAGGCGACGACTACGGCACCGATCATCACGGCCGGCACCATGCCGTCGCTGAACGTGGCGGGCGACCCGTAGCCGCCGTAGTTGGCGAACACCGAGGCGAGCACCGCGACGCCGAGAACGCCGCCGAGCTCGCGGATCGCGCTGTTCGCGCCGGAGGCCTGTCCTTCCTCCTCGGGCCGAACCGACGAGAGCACGACGTTCGCGACCGGGGCGAAGAAGAGCCCCATGCCGATCCCGGAGATCGTGAACGGCGCGACGAGCTCGCCGTAGGAGACGCCTGCGGTCGAGACGGCCGCGATCCACGCGAGCCCTGCGGCCTGAAGCGCGAGGCCGGTGCCCATGATCTTGTTCCCGGGGATGCGGTCGGAGAGCGCGCCCGCGATCGGGGCGACAATCATCGGCATCGCCGTCCACGGCAGGATCCGCAGGCCCGACTGGAGCGGCGAGTAGTGCTGCGCCGTCTGGAAGAACTGGGCGAGCAGGAAGATCGAGCCGAACATCCCGAACGACATCAGCAGCGATGCGGTGTTCGCGAGCGCGAACGTGCGGTCACGGAAGAAGCGCATCGGCAGCATCGGCGCCGGGGCACGGGTCTCCCAGGCGACGAACAGCGCCGTCAGGATTGCGCCGACCGCGAGCGAGCCGACGATCTGGGGCGAGGCCCAGCCAACGTCGTTGCCTCGGACGAGCCCCCAGACGATCCCGAACAGGCCTGCGCTCGCAAGCCCGAGGCCCGGCAGGTCGAAGCGATCGGCCGGCCCGCGCGTCTCGTCGAGGCGCAGCAGTGCCAGCGGGACGAGCACGAGCCCGATCGGCACGTTCAGCCAGAAGATCCAGTGCCACGAGATGCCGGAGACGACGGCGCCGCCGACGAGCGGTCCGAACGCGACGGCGAGGCCGCTGATCCCGCCCCACGCGCCGAGCGCGACGCCGCGCCGCTCGGCCGGAACCGCCGCGGAGAGGATCGTCAGCGTGAGCGGCATCACGAGCGCGCCGCCGAGCCCCTGCACCGCCCGCGCGACGTTGAGCGCCTCGATCGACGGCGCGAGCGCGGCCGCTGCGGAGGCGACGGTGAAGATGCCCAGGCCGAGCGCGAAGATGCGCCGCCGACCGAAGCGGTCACCGAGCGCGGCGCCCGTGAGCAGCAGCACCGCGAAGGTCAGCGTGTAGGCATTGACGGTCCACTCGAGCCCGGTGAGGCCCGCGTCCAGGTCGGTGCGGATCACCGGCAGCGCCGTCGTGACGACGAGGTTGTCGAGCGTGACCATGAACAGGGCGACCGAGGTGATCGCAAATGTCCAAAGTGTTTTGTGATTCATCACTTACTCCCCTCTGAAAAAAAGAGACGACTTACTCGAGCTCGCAGCCGGTGATGAGCCGGTCGGCCCAGGCCTCGGTGCCGTCACCGAGGCCCATCGACGCGATCACGTTCAGCAGCATTCCTTTCGCGAAGAAGTCGGAGATCGCGTCCGCCGGCAGGTCCGAAACCCGCTCGACGTAGGCGACGAGATCGCCGTACCCGTTCCGTACGACCTCGCGGATCTCCGGGTCGTCGCAGGCCGCATACGCCTGCATCTGCCCGAGGAGCTGCGTCCGGTCCTGCTTCAGACGCTCCACGTAGGCCTGGCCGATGGCGTCCAGCGCCTCCGCCCCGCGCTTGCCCTCGGCCGCACGAGCGAAGAGCTCGTGCGTCTGCCTGAAGCAACGCGCGACGACGGCGATGAAGAGCGCCTTCTTCGTCCCGAAAAGGCGGAAGACGTAGGGCTGCGAGATGCCCGCGCGGCGGGCGATGTCCTCGGTCGAGGCTCCGTAGAGCCCGCGCTGGGCGAACTCCTGAAGAGCTGCGTCGAGAATCTCCTCGTGCCGAACCTCTTTCGACTTCCGTTCCGTGACGACCATGGTGCGCGATATTAGTGGTGACTCACTAACTTGTCAAGGCCTCCGTCCGTCATCCGGCTCGCAGTTCCGCTGCGAGCTCCTGCTCGGCCTCGGCAAGGCGCATCGGCCGGTTGAAGAAAAGCGCCCCCGGCTGCTGGAGCCTGCCTCCTTCGGCAAGTGAGCCGGTGTCGACTGCAGCGAAGCCCATCTGCTCGATCAGCTCGCTGACGCGCCGCTTGGCGTCGGCCTGGTCGCCGGCGACGACGATCGCGAGCCGTTGCTCTCGCGGCGCGCCGGGCTTGCCCTCGGTGGCGAGCGTCTCGAAATGGATCGTGTTGAATGCCTTCACAACCTGGGCGCCCGGCAGGTGGGCGACAAGCAACTCGCTCGAGGTGGCGGTGTCGTCGTCGAGCTCGGCGATGATGCCGTCGCGGCCGGCGTAATAGTTGTTGGCGTCGATCACGACCTTGCCGGCAAAGGCCGCCGGTGGAAGGCCACCGTAGGCGTGCAGCGGGATCGCGACGAGAACGACTTCGCCGAAGGTCGCAGCCTCCTCGACGCTCGCCGCACGAGCGCGCTCGCCGAGTTCCGCCACCAGACCTGCCAAGGACTCGGGCCCGCGCGAGTTCGCGATCGCGACCTCATGACCGGCCTCGACGGCCAACCGCGCGACCGTGGCGCCGATGCGGCCGCTGCCGATGATCCCGACCCGCATGCGCTGACGTTAGCGCGCGGCGTTGCGCTTCCGGTCGTGCCCGAAATAGGATCGGCGCATGGCCACTTTGGAATGGACGGGCCAGGCTGACGGCGTCTTCCGCGGCGGCGGTGTCAAGGGGCTCGCGCTCGCCGGCGCGATCGTTGGCTTCGCGGAGCATCCGACGAAGCCCGTCAAGGCGTGGCAGAACGTCGCCGGTGCGAGCGCCGGTGCGATCATCGCCGCCTATCTCGCGTTCGATCGGGCCGAGGGCGTCGGCGAGCGGATGATCGCGCTGCTCGATCCGGAGCGGCTCGTCTCGTTTCAGGACTTCCCGCTCGGCCGCAAGTACCTCGGCGGGATCCCGCGGCTCGTCTTCCGCCATGGGATGGCGTCCGGGAACGCGTTCGAGAAGTGGTTCGACGGCGTGCTCCAGGGGAGCACCTTCTCGATCGCGAAGCACGGCGACGACTGGAAGGAGTCGCGGCTCAAGCTGATCGCCGCCGACGTGACCAACCGCAGGCTGCTCGTGCTGCCCGAGGATCTGCCGCGGTACGCGCTGCCGGGCTCGACCCAGCCGATCGACCCGGACACGTTCCCGATCTCGAAGGCCGCGCGCATGAGCATGTCGATCCCGTACTTCTTCCAGGCGGTCGAGCTCGACCTCGTCGTCGGCGAGGATGGCCAGTCGATCCCGCCGCGGCGCTCGTACATCGTCGACGGCGGCACGCTCTCGAACTTTCCGGTGTGGCTGTTCGACAGCCCCAACCCGACATGGCCCACCTTCGGCTTCACGCTCAGCGGCGGCACCGGCGTCGGCGGCGGCATCAACAACCTGGCGAAGATGCTCCCGTGGAGCGCTCGCACTGCGTTCGACATCTTCCACACCGCGCAGGAGGCATGGGACGTGCGCTTCCAGACGCACTCGACGCAGGTGCGGACGTTCGCGGTCAGCGCGACGGTCGTGCTGCCGGACGGCAGGCCGGTTGCCGTCAACACGACCCAGTTCAAGCTCCCGAAGGAGCTCCAGGACGGCCTCGTGCAGAACGGCCGCACGGCCGCGACGACGTTCCTCGACAACTTCAAGCTCGAGGACTACTTCAACACGCTGCACGCGCGGCTCGGGCCGCCCGCGCCCGCTCAGCCGGCGCCCGCTTAAGAGCGCCCATCAGAATGGTCATTGGCGGTGCGAGGGGTGTTGCTGCTGCTGATGATGGGGCGGTCCGTTGCCCGGGTTACGCGGGGCATGGCCGCAGCTACGCCAGCTGGTTGAGCTCGAGCAGGAGGTTGCGGAGTTGGGCGAAGCGCTCCGGGCCGAGCTGCTGCGCCCAGGCGGTCTCCATTTCGCCGACGGCCTCGCGGATCACGCCGATCGCGGAGGTGCCGCGTGGGGTGAGGGCGACGCGCTTGGAGCGCAGGTCGTCGGGATCTGGTCGACGCTCGAGGTAGTCGAGGCGCTCGAGCTCGCCGAGCAGGTAGTTGAGGGCCTGTTTGCTGATCCGCAGCCGGGCGGCCAGTTCGGACGGCCTCGCACCCTGCGGCCCGGGGTACTGGAAGACGTTCAGGTGCGCCGCGTCGAGGTCGTCGAAGCCGCGCTCGTGCAGCCGCTCGAGCATGTGCCGCTGCACCGCCTCCCAGGGCATGCGCAGGAGCGCGCCGATCAGCGGCGGCCCGAACGGCTGCTCCTCTGCCCCGAGATTTAGTAAAGAGACTTGACGGATTGTTCGCAGTCATATATCGTCAAGTCACTTTACCACCAACGCAAGAGGAGGAGCCACGATGGCAACAAGCACGCGCGAAGAGATCAAGGTCGGGGGGATGGCGATCCGGTTCCTGGTCGAGGGCGAGGAGTCGGGAGGGTCGGTCGCGGTCTTCGAGTTCGACGTTCCCGCCGGCGCGAAGGTCGCGGCCGCACACAGCCACGACGGCTACGAGGAGACGATCTACGGGCTCGAGGGCGTCCTGACCTGGACGATCGAGGGCACGCCGACCGACGTCGGCCCCGGCGAGGCGCTCTGCATCCCCCGCGGCGCCGTCCACCACTTCGACAACACCCGCGACGTCGACGCCAAGGCGCTCGCGATCGTCACCCCCGGCATCCTCGGCCCCGACTACTTCCGCGAGGTCGCGGCCATCCTCGACGCCGCAGCCGGCGGCCCGCCCGACTTCGCCGCGATCGCAGCGGTGATGCGCCGCCACGGCCTCACCCCTGCGCCTGACACCTGCCGAGCATCCTCACGAGCGATGGGAAGCCGACGCTGACGACCTGACCGGCGGAGCGTGATCGTCCCGATCACCGACGGGGAGGCGATCCTTCGGCGCGAGCAGCGCGAGATCAGCATCCTCGTCGCGAGCGAGGAAGTCACGATCACCCACGCGCGGTACGCAGCGGGCGAACAGGTAGCCGGCCCGCACGTTCACCACGAGCACACCGATGCCTTCTACGTCCTCGAGGGCGAACTGACCTTCGAGATCGGGCGCGAGGCCGAGACGATCACGGTCTCCTCCGGCGGATTCGTCGCCGCGCCGCCGGAGGTAGCCCACTCGTTCCGCAACGACAGCGACCGCCCCGCGCGCTGGCTCACCATCCACGCACACGACGGGGGCTTCGCCGCGTTCATGCGCGGCATCCGCGACGGCGTCGAGGTCGAGTGGGACATCTCCGCGGTGCCCGCCGACGGCGGCCTGCCGGCAAGCGAAGCGATCGTCAGCCCCGACGCCGGCGGCGAGCGCTTGGAGTCCGGGAATCGGCTGTGCTGGCTCAGGTGCGCGTTACCCGACATGTGCGTCGTTGAATGGCATCTCCGTGGACCACATCGTGATCTGCGGTTTCACCATCAAGACCGCCAGGTCGACTCGTTCTTCGTGATCGAAGGAGAGCTGGAGGCGACGCTCGCGGGGACGAGGCAGACCGTCGGCCCGGGCACGCTGATCTCGGTCCCGCGCGGCGTGCAGCCCGCGCTCAGCCTCGGCGGAGCCGAGCCCGCGCGGATGCTGAGCCTCCACACACCCGACGGCGGCTTCGCGGACTACCTCCGGCGCCTCTCCGGTTGAGCGGTCCGCATGCAAGCGCGCCTCCGCGCGGTGACGGCGCGATCGGCAACGGTTAGGGTCTTCCGGGTGTCGCATCCCGACCCGAACGGTCCAGCGGACCTCACACCGATTCAGATCGGCGAGGTTTGGGAGAACCCCGTTACCCGTGAGCGCGCCACGATCCTCGAGCTTCCCCACACGAACCCAGAGGGCCGCGTCGTCGCCGAGCTCACCGCCCTCGTTGGGGCGCGCGTTGTCGGCGAGCACCGCCACCCGGCGATTGTCGAGCGCTTCACCGCCCTCGAGGGTGAGCTGACCGTCAAGCGCGACGGGCAGACGAGCATCCTTCGCAAGGGCGAGACGGCCGTTATTGAGCCGGGCGTGTGGCACGACTGGTGGAACGCGAGCGACCGGGACGCCCGGGTGCGCGTGGAGATCACACCGGGCGAGCGCTTCGTCCACATGATCGAGACCCTGTTCGGGCTCGCACGCTTCGGACACGTGAACGCCAAGGGCATGCCGAATCCGCTTCAGCTGGCGCTGTTCGCGCGGGAGTTCGGCGACGTCGTCGTGTTCCGCCGACCGCCGCGGGCGATTCAGCGAGTGATCTTCGGCGCGCTCGCCCCCGTCGCGCACCGGCGCGGCTATCGCGCGACCTACCCGCAGCTCTCACGCACGGTGCTGGCGCCGCGGACCTAGCCGTTCACGCCACGCGGCCGAGCCACCGTTCGGTGCACTTAGCGGTCGGACAGCCGGTAGACGAAGCGCAACGCCTGCCAGTCGTCGTCGATTGCGCAGCTCTTGTTGTCGACGAGCCCGATGGCAAGGCCTGCCTCCTGGACGGCGGTGAAGTCGAGGTCCGTGTCGAGCTTCGACGCCTTCTTCGGCCAGGCGATCCACAGCCCGTCGGCCGGCGCGAGTGTGGCCTTCAGCCTCGGCAGCCGCTCGAGCAGCTCGTCCCGGCGCGTCGTGAAGAAGACAACCACCTCGGCGCCCGGCTTCGCGCCGAGCTTCTTCGCGAGCGGAGTTCCCGAGTAGTCGCGGTCGGGCACCGCTACAACTCGTCGAGCAGGCGGTCGACCTCGTCCTCGGTGTTGTGGTGGACGATGCCGACGCGAAGCGCGCCGTCGGGCAGGCCAAGGTGCTTCATCACCTCGAGCGCGTAGTAGTTGCCGTGCCAGAGCGCGAAGCCGGCCTCGGCGAGGCGCGTCGCCGCCGCCTCCGGCGACTCCTCGGCGTGCGTGATCGCGAACGTGGTGACGCGGCCCTCGAGGGTCGGCGGGCCGTGCAGCCTCCAGCCGCCGGGAAGCCCGTCGAGAAAGCGCTGCCCGAGCGCCTGCTCGTGCTCGCGGATGAACTTCCAGCCGACGCTCTGCACGTACTCGACCGCGGCGACGAAGCCGCAGAGGAGCTCGTGCGGCTGCGTCCCCGTCTCGAAGCGATGCCCGACGGGGAAGTCCGGCGCCGGGCGCACCTTGTACGGCCGCCAGCTCTCGAGCAGCTCGCGGCGCGCGGCCGCGAGCCCGAGGTGCGGCCCGTAGAACTTGTACGGCGAGCAGAGAAGCACGTCGATGTCGACCTGCGTCAGATCGATCGGCCCGTGCGGCGCGTAGTGCACGGCGTCGCACCAGGCGAGCGCGCCGGCCTCGTGGGCGAGTGTGACGATCTCGTCGACCGGCGTCACGGTGCCGACCGCGTTCGACGCCCAGGGGAAGGCGACGACGCGCGTGCGCTCGGAGAGCAGCGAGCGCAGGTGGTCGAGGTCGAGCCGGCACTCGCGTCGAGGTCGCAGAAGCGGACGACGATGCCCTTGTCGTGGGCCAGCTCGAGCCACGGCGCGACGTTGCCGTCGTGGTCGAGCTTCGTCACGACGACCTCGTCGCCGGCCTGCCAATCGCGCGCGACCGTGCGTGAGAGCGCGAAGTTCAGCGTCGTCATGTTCGCGCCGAAGATCACCTCGTCGGTCGGCGGCGCCGAGGAGTTCCGAGGCCGCCGCGCGCGCGGAGTCGACGAGCTCGTCGCTCACCTGCGAGGTCACGAACGCGCCGCCGAGGTTCGCGTTCGCCGCCTGCAGATACGCGCGTGATCGCCTCGATCACCGAGTCGGGCACCTGCGTGCCCGCCGGGCCCGTCGAAGAACGCGAGCGGTGAGCGGAGCGCCGTGAAGCGCTCGCGCACGTTCTCGATCGTGGGCGGCCGGTGGGCCATGGGCGGGCAACGCTACCGCGGCTCCGTCCGGTGGGGGTCCTAGAGTGCGCGAGCGGTGAGGTTCCTCACGTTCCTGAGCCGCTGCTGCCGGTGCGGTGCCGGAGGGCACAGCGCCCTGCACGGGCCCGTAGAGCAGCGCGCCGGGAGCGGCGGCAGCCTTCGGCGGAGACCGGCTTCGCCGGGCGGGAGCCGAATGGGGCCAGCAGCGTGAGGCTCAGGACGCTGACCGAGGCCGAGTGTTACGCGCGCTGCTACGGCTCGCGGGACGAGCGCGTCAGCGTCCTCCATGACCTCTCGGCGTCCACACGGCCGAGCCTCATCGCCCAGTCGCGGCTGCGCGAGCTGGTGGAGCGGCGGCTCGCAGACCTGAACGACGAGACGACGCTGGAAGCCGCATGAGGCACACGTGCCGGAGCTGGACGTCGCGGCGCCGCTACGCCCCGCCCGCAAAGGGCCGCCCGGCGGTGCCGCTGCCGAGCGCGTGGGTGTGCACCGCCACGTGGCACACGCGTCTGCCACGCTGTCGGCCGCGTGGCCGAAACCGCATCTGACGTTCCCGACGTCCTCGCGCCGAACCTTCGCTCCGTCTTCTGCGGCATCAACCCCGGGCGCGTCTCCGCCGCAGCGGCTGCGCACTTCGCGAACCCACGCAACGACTTCTGGCGGCTCTTGCACGACGCGGGCTTCACACCGCGGCTGTACGCGCCGGAGGAGCAGTTCACGCTGCTCGAGCTCGGTTACGGCTTGACGAACGCCGCCTACCGCACGACGCCCGGCTCGGGCGACCTGCGCCGCGGCGACTTCGACGGCGCGCGGCTGGAGCGGATCGCGCGCGAGCTGCACCCGCTCGCGATCGCGTTCGTGGGCAAGGAGGCCTACCGCGGCGCGTTCGGCGAGCGACCCGAGCTCGGCCCGCAGCCGCGCACCCTCGGCGCCACGCTGCTCTTCGTGCTCCCGTCGACCTCACCTGCGAACGCATCCGTCCCGTACGCCGAGCGCCTGCGCTGGTTCGGTGCGCTGCACGAGTGGCTCGAGCCGGTACCGCGGAAGGCCGTCCGCGCGCTCGTCGTCGACGAGCAGGAGCGCGTGCTGCTGATGCACTGGCAGGCGGCGACGGGTGTGGCGTGGTGGATCGCACCCGGCGGCGGCGTGAACCCGGGCGAGAGCGACGACGCAGCGCTCCGCCGCGAGCTCCTCGAGGAGACAGGCCTGCCTCCGACCGACCTGGGGCCGGTCGTCTGGACACGCGAGCACTTCCTTCCGTACGGCCGGCGGATCGTCCACCAGCGTGAGAGCTTCCGTCTCCTCCGCGTCGAGCTGCCGAAGATCGTGCCGACGATCGACCTCGGCGCCGAGAACGTGCTCGGCCACCGCTGGTGGACGCTCGACGAGCTCGAGACGTCGGGCGAGCGGATCTCGCCCCCGTCGCTCGCCGCGCATCTGCGGACGCTGCTGCGCGAGGGGCCTCCGGCCGAGCCCGTGGACGTCGGCGTGGGCGTGGGCGTCTAGCCTTCGCCGCCGTGCACGAAGTCTTCGTCATCGTCCATCTGCTCGCCGCGATGGTCTGGGTCGGCGGCTCGGTGGCGCTCGTCTTCGCCGGGCGTGCCCGCGATTCGCGTGCTCGAAGGCGAGCCGCGCGGCCGCGCGATGAAGGAGCTCGGGCTCCGCTGGCGCCCGCTCGGCTACGGTGCGCTGGCAGTCGCAGCGCTCACTGGCGTCGAGCTCGCCCGCTACGACTGGGACCGCGGCCGCTCACCGTTCGAGACGGTGCTCTGGGTGAAGATCGCGCTGTCGGCCGGACTGATCCTGGCCTCCTACCTCCACAACTTCGTCTACGGCCCGCGCCTGCAAGCCGAGATCCGCGAAGGCCGACCCGAGCGGACGAGGCGAACGCTCGTCGTCGTCGGCTGGACAAGCCTCAGCCTGACGATCGCCGTCCCGATCCTGGGCGCGATCCTGGCTGATCTGGCGTCCTAGCCTGCTCAGGCGAGCGCAGTTGCGGGCGACGCGCGATCGCGACGCCCTCACCCGTTCGTGAGGCGCTTGCGCACTCCCTATCAGCGTCTGACACGCGGTGACGAACGGGTTTCGGAGTGCTGGGAGCGGTTTTCTTTTGTGCAATAGTCTCGTGGTGACTGTCCGGCGGTCGAGAGTCATTCTCCTTCTCGTGGCGGCTGCGGTGCTGGCACCGGGCGCGTTGGTCGCGCACGCGCGGCCGAACGCAGGGTCGAAGCCTGCGCCGGGCATCCCCGGCCTGCCGGGCGCGATCGGGCTGAAGGAAGAGGTGAACCTCAAGAAACTTCCGGGCGACCCGGTCAAGGGCCTCGAGGTCTTTCGCGTGTTCTGCTCCGGCTGCCACAACTCCATGGCGGCGGGCCTCCAGGGGGAGAACAAGTCGGGCTCCGACCTTGACGGTCGCAAGCCCACCTACGACAAAGATCGTGCAACTGATCGCGCAGGGCGGTGGCGGCGGGGCTCCCTCGAAGCAGCTTCTCCAGGAGCTCACGTTCGACCAGATCTACGACGTCGCCAAGTTCGTCGCGCTCTACGCCGGCAAACCCGGCCCTGTGAAGGGCGCAACCGTGACACCGCCGGTGCCGGTCGAGCTCGCCGCTCCGCTTCGGAACGCGCAGTCCGAGGTCGCGGGCCACTTCACGGCGACACTCACCAGCAACGCTCTGCGCTGGCACGTCCGGGTCGGCGGCGCAGCCACACAACCTTCGGTGAGCCGGATTCTGCTCGTCAGCCCGGGGGGAGGGTCCGTCCGAGCGATCACGCTGAACTGCGCACGGTGCATAGAGCCGGGAAGCGGGTTCGTCTTGCTCACGGCGGCGCAGACAGCGGCGCTAACGAAGGGGCAAGCGACTCTCGTCGTCCCGGCCACAGCCCTCCCGAGCGGCTCGCTCCGCGGCCCCGTCCACGCCGGTCGCGGGTAGCGGCGCTCACCGACCCGGCGTCCCGCTGCCACGCGGCCACGCGAAGCCGAGTAAGTCGCGCGGCGTCGGACGCTGGCATTCGTCCAGTACGTCTTCTAGGCTGGATCTTCGTCGAGGAAGGGAGTTTGCGTGGCCGGGAAAGTTCTCGTCAATCTCGCGACTGGATTGGAGGACGCGGAGCGGGTGACGGTCGCGTTCCTCGTTGCGACTGCTGCGCTCGAACAAGGTAAGGACGTCGTCATCTGGGCGACGAAGGACGCAGTGCGTCTTGGGCTGCCCGGTGAGGCCATCGGTGAGGCCTGCAGCGGCTGTCCCCCGCTGGAGCGGCTGTTCGAGCAGTTTGCCGACGGAGGCGGCGAGCTCTGGCTCTGCCCGATCTGCCTCAACGCCCGCGGACTCGCGGATGAGGAAAAGGTCGACTAACACAAGGGTCGCCGGCGCCACGCCCATGTGGGAGTGGGTCGGAGACGACACGACCGTCTTCAGCTTCTGAGTCCTCCCCGCGCCGTGACTGCGTCCTGGCCGCTAACGCAAGCTTCTGCGCTCAGATGACTCACGGAAGCCTAAGAAGAGCCGCAGCGGCTCCACCGCTCAGAGGCGCGAGTCGGTTCTGCACCGTGCATCGTCGCGAGTGCGGGCTTTGCCCGTGCTCGCCCACCGCGAGAGGCCAAGTGTCGGAAAGGGGGCCCGCGGGGAAAACCGAAGGTTGTCTCCCGCGTTTCTAGCCGGGCCAGCGGTTCGTGATCGGCGTGCGGCGGTCGCGGCCGAAGGCCTTCGGGCGGAGCTTCACGCCGGGCGGGGCCTGGCGGCGCTTGTACTCGGCGCGGTCGATCATCGCCAGCGCGCGCTCGACGACGTCGGGGTCGAAGCCGTCCTGGGAGAGCTCCTCGCGCGAGCGGTCGAGCTCGACGTAGGCCTCGAGCACCTGGTCGAGCTTCGCGTACGGCGGCAGCGAGTCCTCGTCGCGCTGGTCGGCGCGCAGCTCGGCGCTCGGCGGCGCGGTCGATGATCGACTGCGGGATCAGCTCGCGGCCGGCGCGCTCGTTCAGCCGACGGGCGAGGCGGAAGACGTCCGTCTTGAGCACGTCCTTCAGGAGCGCGAAGCCGCCGGCGAGGTCGCCGTAGAGCGTCGAGTAGCCGACCGACAGCTCCGACTTGTTCCCGGTCGCGATCACGAGCCAGCCGAACTTGTTCGAGAGCGCCATCAGCAGCGTGCCGCGGACGCGCGCCTGCAGGTTCTCCTCGGTGAGGTCGGGCTCGCGGTCCCGCGAACGACGGCGACGAGCACGCCCGTGAACGCCTCGACGACCGGCTCGATCGCGAGCTCGCGGAAGTCGATCCCGAGCGACTCGGCGAGCCGCTGCGCGTCGGTGCGCGTCGCCTCGGACGAGTAGCGCGACGGCATCGAGACGCCGTGCACGCGGTCGGCGCCGAGCGCCTCGACGGCGAGCGCGGCCGTCAGCGCCGAGTCGATCCCGCCGGAGAGGCCGATCACGACGTCGCCGAAGCCGTTCTTGTCGACGTAGTCGCGCAGGCCGAGCTCGAGCGCCTGGCGCATCTGCTCGAGGTCGTCGAGCTGCTCGGCGCCGGCTCGGGATGGAGCACGCTCGGTCTGCGTGCGCGAGCGGCGCGAGCTCGATCACCTCGCACGGCGGGCGACACGTCGCGCTCCTGCGCGAGCGCGCGCCGGCGCACGTCGCGCAGGCGACGGCCGACGGCGGCGACCGGGTCGACGTCGACGACGAGCAGCGCCTCCTCGAAACCGGGCGCGCGCGCGATCACCTCGCCCTCGTCGTCGAGCACGACCGAGTGGCCGTCGAAGATCAGCTCGTCCTGCCCGCCGACCGCGTTGCAGAGCGCGACGAAGCAGGAGTTGTCGCGGGCGCGCACGCGCAGCATCTCCTCGCGCTCGCGGTCCTTGCCGACGTGGAACGGCGAGGCCGAGATGTTCGCGACGAGCTGCGCGCCGGCGAGCGCGAGATCGGTCGCGGGCGGGCCCGGCTGCCAGATGTCCTCGCAGATCGTCGGCCCGACGAGCACGTCGCCGAAGCGGAGCAGGAGGAGGTCGCGGCCCGGCGCGAAGTAGCGATCCTCGTCGAAGACGCCGTAGTTCGGCAGGAAGCGCTTGCGGTAGACGCCGCGGATCTCGCCGTCGGCGAGGACGTAGCAGGCGTTGTAGAGGTCGCCGTCGAGGTGCGGCGCGCCGACGAGCGCGGCGATTCCGCGGGTCTGCGCGGCGATCTGCTCGACGGAGCGCCGCGCGGCGCGGACGAACGCAGGCCGCAGCAGCAGGTCCTCGGGCGGGTAGCCGGTGACGACGAGCTCGGGGAAGAGGACGAGGTCGGCGCCCGCATCGCGCGCCTCGTCGAGTCGCATGGCGATGCGGGTGCGGTTGCCGTCGAGGTCGCCGACGACGCTGTTCATCTGTGCGAGCGCGAGTCTCATTCGGGGGTTTTCTCCTCGCGATCGAAAACACTACCCCGAACCTTGCGCCGCCAGCGGAAGAAGACCACCACGCCCACCGTGAAGCACACGAACGAGAGCGCAAAGAGCGGCCCGCCCTCTTCCCCGGCGATGGCGCTGAGGACGGCGGCGACGACGAAGAGCGCGATCATCACGACGCGCAGCCGGTCGGCGCTCACGCGGCGAGGATAGCCCTCGCCTCAGCAGGTCAGCGCCGCAGCCTGATCGCGTTCAGGTCGTTCGCCGCGCACCTCGTCGATCCGCGCGAGCAGGTCGTCGAGGTCGTCGTGCTCGGCGTGTAGGTAACGGCCGGCCAGCACGTCGTAGCGGCCGGTCGCGAGCTTGCGCACGAGGTTCGGCGCGGCCTCGGGCGGCGTCCACGGCGCGTCGTCCGGCGACCGAGCCCTCGGTCATCTCGGTGCGCACGAGCCCGGGGCTGATCGAGAAGACCGGGATGCCGTGCGGCGCGAGCTCGGCGGCGAGCAGCTCGCTGAAGCGGTGCAGCGCGGCCTTGCTCGCGCCGTACGCGCTCGAGCCGAGCGAGCCCATCGGCAGGTAGGCGGCGCCCGCTGCCGACGTTCACGATCCGGCCGTGCGCCGCGCTCGATCATCCCCGGGATCGCGGCGCGGGCGCAGAGGAAAGCGCCGCGCACGTTCACCTCGAAGACGCGCCACCACTCGTCCGGGTCGAGCTCCCACGTCGCGCCCGCGCGGACCGCTGATGCCCGGCGTTGTTGACGAGCAGCTCGACCTCGCCCGCCTCGGCGACGGCGCGCTCGACCGACTCCGTGCGAGGAGACGTCGAGCTCGAGCGCGCGGCCGCCGATCTCGCCCGCCACCGCCTCGACCTGCGCGCGCGTGCGCGCGGCGACGACGACCGACCAGCCGTCCTCGGCGAGCGCCGCGCGCGACGTTCGCGCCGATGCCGCGCCCGCCGCCGGTGACGAGTGCGACGCGTTCAGGCAAGGGCGGCCGCGATCGCGTCGAGGGACTCCGGGTTCTCGAGCGAGGAGAGGTCGCCGGGATCGGCGCCGAGCGCCGCCGCCTTCACCGCGCGTCGCACGATCTTCGCCGAGCGCGTCTTCGGCAGCGCGTCCACGAACACGATCCTGCCAGGAGCGAACGCCTTGCCGAGCTCGCCCGCCACCGTCGTCGGCGATCTCGGCCGCGAGCTCGTCCGACTGCTCGTACCCGGGCAGGAGGCAGCAGAAGATCCACGCGATCTCGCCCTTCACCTCGTGCGGCACGCCGATCGCCGCCGCCTCGCGCACGGCCGGATGCGCGATCGCGGCCGACTCGAGCTCGGCCGGGCCGATCCGCTTGCCGGCGATGTTGAGCGTGTCGTCGGAGCGGCCGTGCAGGAACCAGAAGCCGTCGGCGTCGGCCGAGGCCCAGTCGCCGTGCACCCAGACGCCGGGGATGCGGCGCCAGTACGTGTCGAGGTAGCGCTCCGGGTCGCGCCAGAAGCCGCGCGTCATCCCGGGGAACGGCTTGCGGCAGACGAGCTCGCCCACCTCGCCGCGTGCCGACGAGCGAGCGGCCGTCGTCGTCGACGATGTCCATCGCCATCCCGAGCACCGGCCCGCCGAGCGAGCAGGCCTTGATCGGCTCGGACGGCACCGGCGAGAGGAAGCACGCGCCGACCTCGGTGCCGCCCGAGAAGTTGATGATCGGCACGCGCGAGCGGCCGACCGTCTCGTACAGCCAGCGGTACGGCTCCGGGTTCCACGGCTCGCCGCTCGTCAGGAACGTCCGCAGCGACGACAGGTCGTGCGTCGGGTCGCCGTGCGGGAGCAGCGCGCGCGCGAGCGTCGGCGAGAGGCCGAGCGAGGTGATGCGCTCCTGCTCGACGATCTGCCAGAGCCGGTCGGCCGGCCAGTCGGGCGCGCCCTCCAGCGTAGACGACCGTCGCGCCGAGCGCGCCGACGCCGACCACCATCCACGGGCCCATGATCCAGCCCATGTCGGTCGCGAAGCAGGCGACGTCGCCCTCGTGCACGTCGGCCTGGTAGCAGGCCTCGCGCGCGATCGAGACGAGGAAGCCGCCCTGCACGTGGACGACGCCCTTCGGCGTCGCCGGTCGTGCCGGAGGTGTAGGTCAGGAGGTACGGCGTCTCGGACTCGACCTCGAGCGCGGGCAGCTCGCCGGGGCAGTCGGCGACGAGCTCGTCCCACGGCGCCGCGATCACGTGCTCGACCGACGGCGCTTCGCGGCGCGCCTCCTCGAGGATCTCGAGCATCGGCACGTGCCTGCCGCGACGCGTCGACTCGCGCGCGGTGATCGCCACCTTCGCCTCGCTCGCCTGCAGCCGCTGCGCGACGGCCGGCGCCGCGAACCCGGAGAAGATCGGCACCTGGATCGCACCGATGTGCGCGCAGGCGTGCGAGGCGATCGCGGCCTCCGGCGACATCGGCAGGAAGAGCGCGACGCGGTCGCCCGGCGCGACGCCGAGCCGGACGAGCGCCTCCGCGAGCCGCGTGACCTCGCGCGAGAGCTCGGCGAACGTCAGCTGGCTTCGCGAGCCGTCCTCGCGCGAGGCCGACCGCCGCGACCGCGTCGGGCGTGCCGCTCGGCCCAGCGGTGCACGCAGTTGCGCGCGATCGAGACCTTGCCGCCGGGGAACCAGGTCGTCCACTCGGGCCCGCGCGAGTCGTCGAACACCGCCGTCCACGGCTCGGAGAACTCGAGCCCCATGTCCTCGATCGCGAGCGGCCAGAACCAGCCGGGTCGTCGGCCGAGCGCGTCGGACGAGCTCGCGCCGGTAGCTCGGCGTCGACCCGCGCCCGCCGCGACGAGCCGCGTCGCGTTCGCCGCTCGTAGCGCACCTCGGCGTCGGCCGCCAGACGACCTCGCTCATCCGCGTGCCCGTCCGCGCACCCTAGGCGGTGTCGCCGTCGGTCGTCCGGCACCGGACGCCGCGGAGTGGCTGCTAACGCTAGCGCGGACTAACTTAGTGGCTACTAACAACGGCCGCGGACCGGAACGAACCAAGGAGTGGGATGAAGGCAAGGCTCTTCGCAGACGAGAACAGGAAGTGGTGGACGCTCGCGGCGGTCGCGTTCGGCCTCTTCATGATCATGCTCGACAACACCGTCGTGAACGTCGCGCTGCCGGCGATCCAGGAGCTCGCTCGGCCTGCACGATCTCGCAGCTCGAGTGGGTGGTCGCGGGCTACGCGCTCACGTTCGGCGCGCTCATGCTCACCGGCGGCAAGCTCGCCGACCTCTTCGGGCGGCGCCTGATCTTCGTGGTCGGGCTCGCGATCTTCACGCTCGTCGTCGCTCGCCTGCGGCCTCGCCGGCAGCGCGAACGTGCTGATCGCCGCGCGCGTCGTGCAGGGCGTCGGCGCGGCGCTGATGAACCCGGCGACGCTCTCGATCATCACGGTCACCTTCCCGCCGCGGCAGCGCGGCACGGCGATCGGCATCTGGGTCGGCGTCTCGGCGCTCGCGCTCGCGATCGGCCCGCTCGTCGGCGGCCTGATCACCGAGCACGTCAACTGGAACTGGATCTTCTTCATCAACGTCCCGGTCGGCCTGCGTCGGCGATCGTCGCGGCGTTCCTCTTCATCGACGAGTCGCGCGACACCTCGCACGAGCAGCGGCCCGACGTCCCGGGCCTCGTCACGTCGGCGATCGGCCTGTTCGCGCTCAGCTACGGGCTGATCGAGGCGAACAACTACGGCTGGGGCTCGACGCGCATCCTCGCCGCGTTCGCGATCGCGGCCGTCTCGCTCGTCGCGCTTCGTCCTGCTCGAGCGGCACCAGCGGCTGCCGATGCTCGACCTCTCGCTGTTCAGGAACCGCACCTTCGCCGGCGCGAACACGGTGATGCTGCTGACGGCGCTCGCGATGTTCGGCGTCTTCTTCTACATCTCGCTGTTCATGCAGCAGGTGCTCGGCTACTCGCCGATCCAGGCGGGTGCGGCGTTCCTGCCGATGACGGTGCTGATCATCGTCGTCGCGCCGCAGGCCGGGACGGCTGGCCGACCGCTTCGGCTCGCGGCTCGTTCGTCGGCGGCGGGCTCGCTCCTGGTCTCGATCTCGCTCTTCGCTCTTCTCGCGGCTCTCGGCGGACGCGACCTTCTGGTCGCTTCTGCCGGCGATGGTCATCGGCGGCATCGGGATGGCGAGCACGATGACGCCGACGACCGCGGCCGCGATGGGCTCCGTGCAGCGCGACAAGGCGGGCGTCGGCTCGGCCGTCCTGAACAGCGCGCGCCAGGTCGGCGGCTCGCTCGGCATCGCGATCACGGGCGCGATCGTCGCCTCGGGCATGTCGAGCGCGCTCGCGGCCGGCGACACGCGGCCCGGAGGCGTTCGTCGAGCGGGCTCCACGACGGGCTCCTCGTCGCGGCGCCTGATCGCGCTCGCCGGCTCGCTGATCGGCTTCGCCACGGTGCGCAAGCAGCCGCACCACCCGAGAGACGGTCCGGCCGGTCCGAGCTCGTCGAGGCGCTGACGATGAGCGCGACGAGGCCGAGGCTCAGCGCCGAGGAGCGGCGGCAGGCGGTGCTCGACTCCGCCTGCCGCGCCTTCTTCGAGTCGAGCTACCGCGGCGCGACGACCGCGGACATCGCCCGCGAGGCCGGAATCAGCGAGCCGATCCTCTACCGCCACTTCGGCTCGAAGCGCGACCTCTACCTCGCCTGCCTCGACGAGGCCTGGCGCGTCCTGCGCACCTTCGCCGAGGAGGCGCTCGCGGAGGACTCCGGCCGCTGCCTCGGCAAGATCGCCGACGCCTACATGAAGAAGCGCGGCGGGCTGCGCCTCGTCGACCTCTGGATCCAGGCGCTGACCGAGGCCTCCGACCCGGCGATCGCCAAGGCGGTGCGCCGGCAGATCCGCGAGGTGCACGACTTCTTCGCCGACGTGATCCGGCGCGGCCAGGAGGCAGGCGTGATCCATCCCGACCGCGACCCGGTCGCCGAGGCCTGGCTCTTCATCGCCGGCGGCCTGCTCGCGACGATCGACCACCGGCTCGGCGGCCTGCTCGGCGGCGACCTCGAACGCGTCCGCGCCTCGCGCCGCGCCTGGATGCAGCCGAGCGGGCAATAGACTGACCCGCCCGAAGAGACTGCCCCGCCGAAAAGAACGTGTCCAGAAAAGCGAAAGAGCCCCGGCTGCGGCACCCGGGGCTCTTTCTGGTCAGGCGGGGCGCCTTGAGGCTCCCCGGAAGCACGGCTCTGCGGCTCAGCCACGCTTCCGGTCGATGTGCCTCGGCGCTCCCCCTGCACCACGATCGGGCGTCCGATCGCCGTGCAAGGTGTGCTCACTGTAGGAGCCGTTCCGGGGTCTGTCAAGTGGGCGCGTGAAGCAATTGCCGATGCGTACTTCACCGCGAGAACCGCACAACCATCGGCTTCTGGGCTTCCTACTCCATTCGGGGGATTGCACTTCCGGCGGCCGTGCTCCAAACTCCGACAGCCGTGGACATTCGGACCACACGCGCGACCCCTGCTGTCCCCCGCGGGTCACGTCTCGGGGACCGCCTTCGTCAGCTGCGGGTCTCCGCCGGGCTCACGCAGACCGAGCTCGCGGGCGAGCGCTTCTCGAAGGAATACGTCTCGCAGATCGAGCGCGGCAAGACGCGGCCGACCCGCGAGACGATCAAGTGGCTCGCCACGCGACTCGGCGTCGACAGCTCCTTCCTCGAGAGCGGAGTCTCCAGCGACGAGCGCGCACGCGCCGAGGCGATCCTCACCCGCGCCGAGGCGCTGTCCGAGCGCCGCGACTACGACGGCGCGATCGACGAATACAGCGATGCACTCGCCGCCGTCGTCGCCACCGGCGCCGTCGACCTCCAGGTGCGGGTGCTCTCGGGCGAGGCGTGGGCACGCGCCCACCGTGGCGACGTCCGGCCTGCGATCGAACTGCTCGAGCAGGCGCGCGGCCTCGTCGAGGGCCCCTCCTTCACCGATCTCGACCGAGCCGAGGTGCTGTTCCGCCTTGGCGTCGCGCGCTATCTGATCTCGAGCATCACGACGGCGATCGCACTCTTCGGCGAGGCACTGGCGCTCGTCGAGCGCTCAGCGCTGCCGTCCGACCTCCTGCGCGCGAACGTGCTCACCTGGCGCTCGCGCTGCTACAGGCGCCAGCGCGACTACGAGGCCGCGCGGGACGACGTCACGCGTGCACTCGAGCTTGCGGAGTCGATGGACGACGCGCGCGCGCTCGGCGAGGTCTACTTCCAGGCTTCTCTGATCGCGGAGCGCGACGGCCACTGGGTCCTCGCCCGCACCTACGCGGAGCGCGCGAAGACGCAGTACGAGGCGCTCACCGACCGGATGAACGTCGGCCGGCTGCTGAACAACCTCGGCGGACTCGAGTTCCTGCTCGGCAAGCCCGACGAGGCGGTCGCCCGCCTGACCGAAGCATTCTCGATCGCGCTCGAGCACGGCACCGACGACGATGCGGCAACAGCCATCTCATCGCTGGCGCAGGTGCACCTTCGCACCGGCAACGTCCGTCAAGGCCGAGGAGCACGCCCGCCAGGCGCTGCAGCGGCTCGGCACGCGCGAGGACAGGCTGGACGAGATCGGGAACGCGCGCCTCGTGCTGGGCCGCGCGCTGCTCGAACAGGATCGCCTCGACGAGGCGGACGAGATGCTCGCCCAGGCCGAAGACGCCTTTTCCCAGCTCTCATCCGGCTCGCACCGAGCGGCCGCCTGGATTGCGCAGGGAGATCTCGCACAACGACGCGGGGACGAGCGCCGCGCGGCCACCCTCTACCGGGCAGCGGCCGAGACGCTCCAGGACTTCAGGTTCTAGAGGCCGAGGGGAGGTGAATTCTGTGGCAACCAAGTTCGCACTGCTCATCGGCAGGCGCGGGGCCATCCTGACGATCGCTTCCGTGATCGCAGCACTGCTCGGCGCCAAGGCAGGTCATTCGTTCCACCTCGCCGGTTTCTGGGACGGTCCCCACTAGGTTCGGCACCTTGGCGGTGCACAGGCGGGCCGGCGGCGATCGCCCGCGCGTGTGCCGCTCCGTAAGCAGGGAGACGGACCTCCCTGCCGAAAGGTGACAGCGCAGGACGTTTCCTCTCCCCGAAGCGGCGGCTCCCCGGCCGTCGCTTCTCTTTCCGGTCCGAGCGCCGCCACTCAGGGGCACGCAGCACCTCGCCGCTACAGTGCGCCCGATGGCGACGTCGCTGCTGCGCCCGCGCGCGTTCGCGATCTCGGCGGTGACATTTCGCCGGCTCGCGCTCGCGAATGCCCTGATGCTGATCGTGGTCGTCGCGACGGGCACGACCGTCCGACTGACCGGCTCGGGCCTCGGCTGCGAGCACTGGCCTGGCTGCCAGCCGGGCCAGCCACTGCCGACGCAGGGCTTTCACTCGGTCGTCGAGTTTTCGAACCGAATCGTGGCCGGGATCACGATCGTCGTGACCCTCGCGACCTTCCTCGCATCGCTGCTCACGGCCACGCCGGCATGGGTGCGCTGGCTTGCCGCGGGAACCTTCGTCGGCACGTTCGCGCAGGCGCCGCTCGGAGCCGTCACCGTCTACTACCACCTCAATCCGTGGCTCGTCGGCTCCCACTTCCTGCTCTCGCTAGTCGTGCTCACGATGGGCGTGCTGGTCGCGATCGAGGCCTACGGGCTGCGAGGCGACGCCGTGCCGGCGCGGATCCGGGGGCTCGCAGTCGTCGTCGCCACCGCGTTGGGCGTGCTCATCGTCACCGGGACGATGGCCACTGCGGCCGGGCCGCACTCCGGGAGCGTCGCCGTGCCGCGGATCGGCTCGTTCCAGCCGGCGATCTGGCTGCACGTGCGGGCGACGGCCGTATTCGCGATCTCGTTCGCGATCCTCATCGTCTGGCTCGCCGTGCGACACAACCGGAACCTTCGGCTCGCGCTCGTCGTGCTCGGGCTGCTCGCGGTGCAGATGGTCGTCGGCGAGGTCCAGTACCGGACGAGACTCCCATGGTGGCTCGTGCTGGGCCACGTGACTCTGTCGGCGCTTGTCTGGGCGGCGATGACGGTGTTCGTCGCACTGCTCTGGCGGCCACGGGGACGCGAGTAGGATGGCTCGATGAGCGACGCGGACGGGAACGAGCTTCGCGTCGATGCGCGCCCCGAGTTGAGACGACCCGTTCTCGTCGCGTCGTTCCAGGGCTGGAACGACGGCGGGAGCGGCGCCTCCCTCGCCGGCGCCTTCCTTGCGAAGGCGTGGCATGCGGAGAAGTTCGCCGAGATCGACCCCGAGCGCTTCTTCGACTTCAGCTCGACGCGGCCGCAGGTCTCGCTCGTGGAGGGAACGATGCGCCGGATCGACTGGCCGGAGAACACCTTCAACTACGCGCGCACTTGAGGGGGCGCCACAGGACGCTGTGCTCCTGCTCGGTAGCGAGCCGAGCCTGCGCTGGCGCACGTTCTGCTCGCTCGTGACCGGACTCGCCCAGGAGCTCGGAGTCGAGATGGTCGTCACGCTCGGCTCGCTGCTCGCCGACGTGCCGCACACGCGGCCAGCGCCGGTCACCGCGAGCGCGAGCGATCCCGGCCTCGTCGAGCGACTCGGGGTCCAGCCATCGCGGTACGAGGGCCCGACCGGGATCGTCGGCGTGCTCCACGACGCCTTCCGTGCCGCGGGCATCCCGTCAGTCTCGCTCTGGGCGGCAGTGCCTCACTACGTCTCGATGACTCCTTCTCCGCGCGCAGCGAAAGCGCTCTGCGACCGGCTCGCCGAGCTGACCGACCTGCCGCTCGACACCGCCGAGCTCGAGGCGGAGAGCGAGGTCTACATGCACGAGGTGAGCGAGGCGGTTGCTGCCGACGAGGACACGGCCGCGTACGTCGACGAGCTCGAGAGTCGCGTCGACGAGCTCGAGGAGGAGCACGACCTCCCGTCCGGCGATGCCCTCGCGGCCGAGCTGACGCGCTTCCTGCGCGAGCGAGAGCAGGGCGACGGCGGCGGGGACGGTCCGGTCGCCCGCGACGACGGCCCCTGACGCGGCGGCGCCCTACCCGAAGGTGAATGCGTAGGCCTGCACACCGGGCGTGAAGCGCAGCTCGAGCAGGCCGTCCGTGAGCGCCTTCTCGGTCCGCAACGTGTAGAGGCGGTGACCGTCCACGGGCACGGTCGTCGTTGGTCGCCCGTCGACCAGCACGCGCACGAGGCCCTTCCCGCCGAGCACGAGGTACACGTCGCGAGCGTGGAAGCGGAGGCGAAGCTTGGCGTCGTCCACAGCGACGATCCGCTCGGCCTCGACGCGCCACCTGCCGTCGTAGGCGAGGTTGTCCGCCGGCAGGCTCGCCGGGAACCCGTAGCTCGCAACCTGATTGCGCTTGACGGGCGTTCCCGCGTAGCGAGCAAGCCGCTCGTAGCCGAGGTACGACTCCTGCGTCGTGAACCCACCACTGGCAGCGTCGGCCACGCGCGTCTCCTTCACGTCGTTCGCGCCGAGCAGCTTGCGGATCAGCGATTCCGTCTCGGCGTAGGCGCCCTCGCCGAAATGGACGTGGCGGACATGGCCGGTGCGGTCGATCATGTACTCGGCCGGCCAGTACTGGTTCGAGTACGCGTTCCAGGTGTCGAAGTCGTTGTCCTGGACGACCGGGTAGCGGATGCCGAGCCGCTTCACGGCCGAGCTCACGTTGGAGGCCACGTGCTCGAACGCGAACTCGGGCGTGTGCACGCCGACGATCACGAGCCCGCGCGAGCGGTACGCCGTATCCCAAGCCTTGAGGTGGGGAAGCGTTCGCAGGCAGTTGATGCACGAGTACGTCCAGAAGTCGATCAGGACGACCTTGCCGCGCAACTCGCGCAGGGTCAGCGGCTCGGTGTTGAAGAATTCGCCGCCCGGGCGCAACGCAGGCGCGACGCCGTAGTCATCCAGGCCTGCAGTCGAGCCGCTGGTCGCGCCCTTCTTCGCGACGAGCTGCTTCTGGTTGCGCAGCTTGGCGAGTGCCCGTTGCGCAGTCGCGCTCTTTTCGACGCGGTCCTGAAAGGCCTGTGTGTACCCGGGCAGCGCGGTCTGGAAGCGTGTGTCGAGGTTGAGGGCAAGAGCGAGCGCAACGACGCCGATCGCGATTCCCGAGGCGACTCGCAGCTGCTCAGCGTGGGCGCGCAGTCGACTCGCGAGTCCGCGCCCGCCGAGGGCGATCAGGGCCATCGGCACGGCCGCGCCGATCGCGTAGGCGACCGTGAGCAGGATCGCCCGCCAGCCGACCTCGTTGTTCGCGGCCACCACCGTGACCGCCGCAAGCACCGGCCCCGCACACGGCACGAACACGAGCCCGAGCGAGACGCCGAGCATGAATCCGCCGCCGCCGGCGCGGAAGCGCGAGAGAGCCCGGCAAACGGTCGCTCGAGCGCAAGCGCGAGCCGCGGTACGAGCAGCGTGGCCGAGACGAGGAAGAGCAGAGCGATTGCGAGGTTGCGCAGCAGGTCGGCTGGCAGGCCGAGCTTGTCGAGCAGCCAGGCGGCGAACAGCGTGAAGACGACGAAGCTTGCGACGAGACCGGTGACGATGCGAAGCGGCTTGCGCCCGGTCGCGCCGCCCGCGAGCAAGATCGGCAGGACGGGAAGCACGCACGGAGACATCGCCGTGACGAATCCCGCGAGCAGCCCGATCCCGAGCAGCACGAGCACTGCTCAAGCGTACTGCCGTTCCCCGCTGAGGCGGGTCGGTCGGACGGTCTCAGTCCGCCGCAGGCGCGGGTGTGTCTTGCGGCGGCCCGGACGCGGGCGCGGCGGGCCTCCGCCGGCGGCGGCGCTTCGGCCTCGGCTTGACGGGGGGCGCCTCGGCCTCACCTTGCGTCCTGTCTCCGTTCGCGACGCCCGCCGCATCCGCTGGAGCCTTCTTGCGACGCCGGCGCCGTGTCCGAGCCGGACCCGTCTTCGGCGCGGGCAGGTCGTCGGCCAGCGCGCCCGCGATCTCCTGAATCGTGCCGAGCCGCTCGCGTGCCGCTTCGATCAGCTGCGTCGAGCGCGGCGTGTACCCCTCGGCCGAGGCGAGAAGCGCCGCGCCGACCTCGCGGGGCATCTCGAGCGCAGCTGTGACGAGCCTGGCCGCGTTCTCCTCGTGCCGATGGCCGCGCGAGTTCGCGAGCGCGCCGAGCAACCTTTTCGCGTCCTGGTATTCCTGGGAAGCCTTCCGGTCGAGCGTCTTCCGGACGGCGCGCGCGAGCCGCCATGTCCAGCGCGCCAGGATCTGGTCGGGCGCGTCGGGCTTATCCTCGGCGATCGCGCGCAGCAGCGTGCGGACGCCGGCGGCGCGGTCCTTCTCCCACGGCGGCGCCTGCGTCACGAGCGTGACGAGGTCGTCGAAGTCGGCGCGCTCGACGCGCATCGAGACACGATCTGCGAGCGCGATCAGTCGCAGGCGGCGGTTCGGGTTCTGCGCAGCGCACGTCGAGAGGAAGGTCTCGAGTGCGCCCTTCGAGACGTCGCTCTCCGTGAACCTCTGCACGAACGCCTGGCGCTCGTCGAAGCGCATCTGTCGACCTGCGATCGTCGCCCAGAACCGCTGCTCTTCGTCGTCCAGGTACTTCGGGTCGACGCGCTGCCACTCACGCTGGATCACCGCGAGCCGTCGGGCCACGTCGGGCGTCACCGGGACGAGCCACGACGCCGGCGTCAGCTTGCGCTGAGCGCGCCGCTGCATCCGCCGCCGCGGCGCCGGGGTGACGCGCGCGCCCTCGCGATAGAAGTCGGCGTCGAGCAGCGAGTGCAGCGAGACGACGCGCTCGTGGTGGGTCGCCCCCTTCGGCGTGAAGTCGACGACGATGCCGGCCTCCTTGCGCGGGTGCATGCGCATGATCCGGCCGATCCGCTGCTGGTAGATGCGTCGCGACGCCGTCGGCGCCAGGTGCATGACCACCGTCGCGCGCGGCGAGTTCCAGCCCTCGGCGAGCAGCATCGCGTTGATCAGCACGTCGATCTCGCCGCGCTCGTAGGCAGCCAGGATCGTCGCGAGCTTCACCGGCGGCGTCCGGCCCGAGACGGCCTCGGCCTTGACGCCGGCGGCGCGAAACGCGGTCGCGAGGTTGTAGGCATGGTCGACGCCGGCCGCGTAGACGATCCCCGGCGTCGAGTCGAACCGCTCGCGGTAGAGCGTCGCGGCCGCCATGTTCAGCGCCTCGATGTCGAGTGCGGCGGCCAGCGCGCGCTCGTCGAAGTCGCCGCCGACGATCGGCACAGAGTTGATCGCCGCGACGGGCCGAACCCGCAGACAGCGAAGCGGCGCGATCAGACCGCGGCGGGCCGCGTCCGCGAGCGGCAGGTCGTCGACCGAGGCCGGGAAGACGTCCGAGACCTGCTTCGCGATCAGCTCCTCGGTCGCGGTCATGCCGACGTAGATCGGCTCGCTCAGGCTGCGGATCGCAGCCGCAGGTCTTCTCGCCGAGCGCGGTGTGCGCCTCGTCGCAGATCACGAGCTGGTACGCGGTGCGCGAGACCTCGCCGACGTGGCGCGCGAACCAGGCGTAGGTCTGGATCGTGATCGGGTTCGCCCGCCGCGGCGTCGCGCCCTCGAGGATCGTGTCGGTGAACCGGTCGGCGTAGCCGTGCTCGGTCAGGTCGCGCCGGAACTGGTCGACGAGCAGCCGGCGGTGGGTGAGGATCAGGACGCCCTCGGTGCGCGCCGCCTCGACGAAGCCGGCGGCGGCGATCGTCTTGCCGGAGGCGGTCGGGTGGCGGAAGCGGTAGCGGCGCGGAGCGCCCGGATCCGCGACGACCGCGACGACCTCGTCGTCGTCCTCGTCGCCGTCCGCGTCCGCGAGCGGCAGATTGTCCTCGTCCTCGTCGTCCTCCTCGACGAGCTCGCCGACGAGGACGTCGCCGTTGCCGTTCCCGTTCCCGTTCCCGATCGGCTTCTGGTTCGCGGCGATCAGCTCGGTGAGCATCCCGGCGAGCGCGTCCACCTGGTGGCGGCGCAGCTCGGTGCCGGAGGCGAGCCTGGGGGGCTTCTCGGAGAGGACGCGGTCGAGGCCGAGCATGAGCGCGTAGCTGACGCGCCACTCCGGCGACGGCTCGAGCCGGCCGGCGTCCATCTCCGCGAGCGCGGCGTCGAGCGCACGGCGGACAGCGGTCCCCGGCGCGAGCACGACCTCGAGCGCCTCGTCCGGCTGGAGGAACGGCTCTCCGGACCATGCTTCCGCCCGAAGGGCCGCGGCTGCGATGCCGTCCGGTGCCTCCAACGTAGTCGGCGAGTGCGTGAGTGTCTCTTGCAATGCGCGCGGCACGTTCTCGGTGCCGCATCTCTAGGTCGTGCTCGCGGTCACCCCCACCAGCGAGCTACGGCTTACACCATACCGCAGAAATCGGCCGCTGTAACCCTGCCGCAAGGTCCAGAGCAAGTCTAGATCGGCGTGCCGTCGCCGCCGAGACCGCCGAACACCGCGAACGGGTTGCCGGGGGTCGTCTCCCACACGAGCTCGCCGCCCGGCTCGACCTCCCCGTGCAGACGAGCGGCGAGCTCCTCGGCCGCCTCGCGCGTTGCCGTGCCCACGAGCACGTACGACCAGCGGCGAACGACGCCCCAGCCCTCCTGGTCGAGCCGGTCGGCCAACTCGCGCGCCTCGCGATGGGAGCCGCACGGGACGCGCACCTCCCACGGCGCGTAGCCGGCCTCCGCGGTCTCCTCCTCGACTGTTCCCCGCGGCGGCTCGCTGTCCCAGCGATCCTCGTCGTCGAGCCAGTGCTCCGAGACCACCTCGCGTGGCTCGATCCCGAGCTCGCCCAGTTCGGCCTCGATGATCGGGAGCGCGCGGTCGAGCTGCGCCTGCGAGGACGCGTACACGAAGACGGTGTCGTCGTCGTGGCTGACCGCGAGCCGGTCGGCCTCGAGCTCGCGCGCGAGGTGCCGGGCATCCGTCCCCGAGAGCCGCGCCAGAAGGCCGCCGGCGCCGTGACCTGCGAGCTCGACCCGTAGCCGCCAGTCGTCGTTTGCCACGACCGAACCGTACCGCCGCGCTCCGTGATGCGACGTGTAGAACCCCACCATGGAATGGGTGGCGCTGTTCGAGCGCGAGCAGGCACGGGTCGAGGACGGCGAGGCGCGGCTCGACCCGGAACAGCTCGTGCGGATCGGCAACGCCGCCTACGGAGCCGGACTGTCGCTCCTCATGCTCGGCCGGGACGAGGAGGCGCACGAGTGGCTCGACCGCGCCGCGACACGCTGGCGCGAGAGCTGGGAGCACGCAACGCCAATCTCCTGGGGCCGCCCGATCGGAGTGATCAAAGCGACGCTGATCGCGGGCCGCGAGCGCGAGGCCGAGGGCTACGCGCGCTGGACGCTCGAGCTCGGTTGCGAGACCGCGGAATCGCCGATCGGCCGCTACGCCGCCTCCCTCGCGCTGCTCACCCTGGAGCGCTGGCCCAACGCCCGCGACGTCGCGGCCACGCTGCGCGGCCGCGACGACTTCCCGGCCGCGGTCGCCGAGGCCCTCTGGACGATCGCCGCAAACGACGCAGCCGGCTACGCCGAGGCGGTCGAGGCGGTCGTGGCGTCGTTCGAAACGCGAGAGGAGTACCTCGAGGACGTCGCCGTCGCCGATACCGCGCTCGCACTGCAAGCGCTCGCCGCGAAGCGCGGCGTCGAAGCCCGCCTGGGACCATCGCCGGTCCTGCCGGGCTAGAGCTGGCTGGCCGCAGCGGCGTCGAGGTAGACGTCGATCGGCGTGTCGCCCAGGCGCAAGCAGGCTTCCCGGCGCGTCTTCGCTCACCTCGTCGCGGAACACGCGCGCGACCGCCTCGGCCTTGTCCGCGCCGATGACCAGGAAGACGAGCCGCCGCGCCGAGAGCAGCGTCGGCAGCGTCATCGTCACCCGGTCGACGAACGGCTCGAGGCCGGCAGGGCCGCTCGTCACGCGGCGCTCGCGCTCGGCGAGCTGCGGCGAGCCGGGAAAGAGCGACGCGACGTGGCCGTCCGGACCGAGGCCGAGCAGCTTCAGGTCGAGCGTCACGCCCTCGAGCGCCTCGTCGTACTCGAGCGCCGCTTCCTCCGGCTCCAGCTCGCCGCGGATCCGGTGCACCTCCGGCGGGCGCTCGACACGGTCGAGCAGCCCACGCTTGGCGAGGATGAAGTTCGATCGCTCGTCGTCGGGCGGCACGCATCGCTCGTCGCCCCACCAAACCGAGGCGTTGCTCCAGTCGGGCTCGAGCGCCGCGGCCTGTTCGTAGGCCTGCTCCGACCGCATGGCCGCCGGTAAGGACGATCGTCTCGCCCCGCCGCGCGGCGGCAGCGAGCAGCTCGGCGACCGCCGCGACCGGATCGTCGGAGACGTGGAGCTTCGGCTCAGTCATCGCCGCGGGCAAGCTCTTTCGAGCGCTCCATCGCGGCGTTGATCGCATTCAGGAACGCCGCACGGACGCCCGCCTGCTCCAGTTCGCGGATCGCGCGAGTCGTCGTCCCGCCCGGCGAGGTCACGGCCTCGCGAAGCTCGACCGGGTGCATGCCCTCGTCGCGCAGCAGGCGCGCGGTGCCGAGCATCGTCTGCACGACGAGCTTCGTCGAGACCTCCCGCGAGAGGCCGAGCAGGAGGCCCCCGTCGATCATCGCCTCCGCGAGCAGCGCGTAGTAGGCCGGGCCCGAGCCGGAGACAGCCGTGATCGCGTCCATCGCGTCCTCCGGCACCTCGACCACATCGCCGACCGCGCGGAGGACGGTGCCTGCGCGGTCGAGGTGCTCACGGCCCGCGTAGCGACCGGCGCACATGCCGGCGATCCCCTCGTGCACCGTCGCCGGCGCGTTCGGCATCGAGCGGACGACCGGCACGTCGGCGCCGAGGTGGCGCTCGATCGCCGCGGTCGGGATCGCGGCTGCGACGGAGAGCACCGTCTGCTCCGGCGTCAGCAGATGCCCGATCTCGCCGAGCAGCGTCTCGATGTCCTGCGGCTTGACGGCGAGCACGACGACGTCGGCGCCCCTGATCGCCTCGGCGTTCGAGGTCGTCGCCTCCACCCCGTGCCGTTCGCGCAACTCGACGGCGCGCTCCTCGCGCCGCGTCGAGGCGATCAGGTCGGCCCAGTCGCGAGCTACGCAGCCCGGCGAGGAGCGCCTCGCCGATCTTGCCGGCTCCGAGAATCGCGATCCGCATCGCGCAAGCCTACGAGTCCGGCACCGTACCCCGCCAGCATGTACACGCTCGCGAGCCCGGCCCACTCCTCGTACGGGGCGAGCAGCGCGTCCGTCTCCTCCGCCTCGACGCGCCGTCCCCACAGCGCGGCGGCGAGCTTGACGAGGCCGAGATCGCGAGCCAGGCCTTGCTCGTAGCGGCCGAGCCCTTGGAGACAGACGACGCCGACCGACCATGGTCCCAGCCCCCGTTCACGCTCGAGCCGACGCGCGACGGCCTCGGTCGGATGGCCTTTCAGCGCCTCGAGGTCGATCGCGCGGCAGAGCCGGACGAGCGCGGCGCCCCTTCGTGAGCCGAGGCCGAGTCGCTCGAGCTCGGCGGGCGAGAAGCGTCCGAGATCGGCCGCGGTCGGCGCCGCGTGGAGCCCTCCGAGCGAGGGCGTGGCGGCGCGGATCACGGTGCGCTCGATGTGCCGCGCGCGGCTCGCGGTGATGAGCTGGCCCGCAACGGCGCGAAGCAGCGACTGCGCGACCGTCGCCGTCCGCAGCGGCCGAAGCCCGCGGAAGCGCCGCGTTGCCTCGCCGATCAGCGCGTCGTTCGCGAACCGGCGCAGGAACTCGGAGTGGTCGTCCTCGAGCCCGAACGCAAAGCGGACGTGTTCGACGCCCGCCTCGCTCCCGGCCTGAACACAGACCGCGCCGTCGGGCCGCTGCCAGGCCCGAACCTGCTCGAGGTTGCCATCGGCCGAGATCGTGGCGGTGTAGACGCCGTCGTAGACGCGGCGCGTGGCGTCGCTGCCGTGCCTCGTCGAGAGGCGAAACGAGTACGGCCCGCGCGGGCGAAGCGAGGCCGTGACCATCGCGCGAGCCTACCCGGGCACTCGGCGGACGGCGCGCGGGCGCGGCCGTTACGCTCCCGCGATGCTGCGCCGCGTCGCGACGCGCGTCTCGCTCACGGAGCCGCGAGCGGAAGCTTCGCCTCTTCCTCGACCTGTACCGGCCCGGCCCGGAGACGACCGTCGTCGACGTCGGCGTCACCGACGCGCCCTTCGGAGGCGGCTCGAGCGACAACTTCTTCGAGGCCCTCTACCCGTGGCCTGAGCGGATCACCGCCGTCGGCCACACCGAGCTCGACCGCTTCGCCGCCGCCTTCCCGCTCGTCACCGCGGTCCGCTCGGACGGCCGCGAGCTGCCGTTCGCCGACGGCGCGTTCGACCTCGGCTTCTCGAACGCGGTCGTCGAGCACGTCGCCGGTGGGCGCGAAGGTCAGCGGCAGTTCGTCGCCGAGCTCTGCCGCGTCGCCCGGCGCGTGTTCGTGACGACGCCGAACCGCTGGTTCCCGCTCGACCCGCACACGCTGCTGCCGTTCGCGCACTGGCTCCCGCCGGGCCCGCGCCGCGACCGCCTGTTTCGAGCGCGCGGCTTCGACGACGTGCTCGACCCGCTCGGCCCCCGAGAGCTCGCCTCGCTCTTCCCGTATCCGGTGCGGATCGCGAGCCGCGGGATGACGCTCGTTGCGGTGGGTCCCGTGTTGACCGCCGCGGGCCGGCGGCCGGTGTGGGCACTGCACGTGCTCGTGGTCGGGCTCGCGCTGCACAACGTCGTGATGGCGGAGCTGTGGGCCGCCGGCGTACGCGGCACCGCGCTCGACGTGGTCTCGGCCTGGAAGGAGGTCGTGCTCGTCGTCGCGCTCGTGCTCGCGATCCGGGCGCGCGGGAAGCTACCGATCGGCCGCTTCTGGGCCGACTGGCTCGCGCTGGCGTTCGCAGGCTTCGTCGTCCTCTACGCGCTGCTGCCGCAGAGCTGGCTCGACGGCAACGCGACGCACCACGGCGTGCTGCTCGGCCTCCGCCACGCCGGCCTGCCCGTGGCGGCGTACTTTCTCGGGCGCGCACTCGACCTGACCCGTCGCGAGCTGCGCTCGGTGTTCAGGACGATTCTCTTCACCGCGGCGGCCGTCGCAGCGTTCGGGCTCGTCGACATCTACGCGATCCCGCTCCAGTGGTGGCGCGACTCGGGCGCGCCCGGCTGGTTCCACGAGCAGCTCGGCTTCACCTACCGCGGCCTCTCGGGGCTGCCGGAGAACTTCGTCTACAACACCGGGAACGAGCAGCCACTCCGCCGTCTCGTCTCGATCTTCCTCTCGCCGCTCGCGACCTCGTACCTGCTCGTGGTCGCGCTACTCGTCGCGGCTGCGTGGCTGACACTCGACCGGCTGCGCGGCCGGATGCTGCTCCTCTGGTTCGCACTCGTCGCGCTCCTCTTCGCAGGCCTCCTGTGGACGCACTCGCGCTCGTCGTATCTCGCACTCGCGCTCGGGCTCGTCGTCATATGCCGTCGCGCGCGGCGAGGCGGCACCCCGCGAGCGCGTCGTGATCGTGGCCGCCGCCTTTGCGGTGATCGCCGTCGGCGCCGCCTTCGTCCGGGCCTACCCGCACATCGGCCCGACGACGTCGTACACGCCAGCCGAGCTCGTGATTCAGCGCGAGCACGCGAAGACGGCCGGCGCGGCCGTGGACGGCCTCTCCGACGCGAGCACCGAAAGCCACTGGAGGAGCCTCCGCGAGGGGATCCGGACAGTGGTGAGGCATCCGCAGGGCTTCGGCCTGGGCAACGCCGGCTCGACCGCGTCGCGGACGCGGGTGGAGATCAAGGCCGGCGAGTCGACCTACACGGAGCTCGGGGTCGAGACCGGGCTTCTTGGCGGGCTCGTGTTCGTTGCGTGGTCGCTGGCGCTCCTCTGGCGTGTTCGGCGGGCGGCGCTCGTCGCCGCGTCGATGGTCGCGGTGCTCGCGCTCGCGTTGCAGACCGACGTGATCGGGGTGCCATGGCTTGCCTGCGTGCTGTGGGCGCTCGCCGGCTCGCGGGTCGCACCTGTGCAGGAACGGTGACGATTGTGTGCCGAAAGGCGCACGAGACCTTGCCTTCGCCGGAGGCGGCCGTACCGTGGATCGGGTGCGGGTTTCACTGCTCGACCTTGCCGTCGCGCTCACCGTCGGAGCGCTGCTCGTCGGCGCGCTGACGCGCTGCGGGGGCGGCGGGGCGCCGCCGGGGGTGCTCGCGAGCCCGGCCCTGACCCCGGGCGTACTCAACCCCGACGTCACACAGGAGACGATCGATACGACGATCTGCGTCCACGGCTGGACGCGCACAGTTCGCCCGCCGACGAGCTACACCTCGCGCCTGAAGATCGAGCAGATGGCGGCCTACGGCGAGACCGGCGCACCGTCCGACTACCAGGAGGACCACCTGATCAGCCTCGAGCTCGGCGGCCACCCGACCGACCCGCGGAACCTCTGGCCCGAGCCCTACCCGCGGGCCGCCGAGGTAGACCAGGTCGAGAACGAGCTCAACGACAAGGTCTGCTCGGGAGAACTGACGCTGGCCGCGGCGCAGCGCCGCGAGGCAGCCCTCAAGCACGAGCACGGATGAGGTCGCTCGTGGCACTCTTGCGCGATGGCGATCGACCCGCGCGTGGACATCGGCCACGTCCACCTGAAGGTGTCGGACATCGATCGCTCGCTCGCCTTCTACTGCGACGTGCTCGGCTTCGAGCTCCAGCAGCGGCTCGGCGACCAGGCCGCGTTCGTCTCGGCGGGCGGTTACCACCACCACCTCGGGCTCAACACCTGGGAGTCGGCCGGCGCGCCACCGCCGCCGCGGCACAGCACCGGGCTCTACCACGTCGCGATCCGCTACCCGGATCGGCGCACGCTCGCGGACGCGATCCGCCGCGTTCTCGATGCGGGGATCCAGCTCGACGGCGCGAGCGACCACGGCGTCAGCGAGGCGCTCTACCTGCGCGACCCTGACGGCAACGGCATCGAGCTCTACCGCGACCGCCCGCGAGACGAATGGCCGGTCTCGCCGAGCGGCGAGCTACAGATGATCCTCGAACCGCTCGACGTCGACGCGCTGCTGCGTGAGCTCGACGAGCCGCGCGCCCGACAACCCCGTTCCCGACAACTGAGCACGGTGCGCGACCGCCGCGCGCTGACGATCCCGGCGCTCCTCGCGGCGTCGGCGCTCTGCGTCGCGACCGTCGAGTTCCGCGGACACCACACCGGCGACACCTACTACCGCTTCCTCGTGTGGAACCTGTTCCTCGCCTGGGTGCCGTTCCTGTTCGCGCTCGGCGCATACGCAGTCGCGCGTCGCGGCGGCGGCCCTGCCGTGGTCGTGCTCGGCGTGCTCTGGCTGCTCTTCTTCCCGAACGCGCCGTACCTGATCACGGACTTCATCCACCTGAGCGAGTCACCCTCGGCGCCGCTCTGGTACGACGCGCTGATGCTCGCCTCGTTCGCCTGGACGGGGCTCGTGCTCGGGTTCGCGTCGCTCTACCTGATGCAGATGATCTGGCAGCGCGCAGCCGGGCCGGCCCTTGCGTGGGTCGGCGTCCTCGCCGCGCTCGTGCTCGCGAGCTTCGGCGTCTACCTCGGCCGCTTCCTCGGCTTCAACAGCTGGGACGCGCTCGTCCGCCCGCGCGGGATCGCGCACGTGATCCGCTCGGACCTCGAGAACCCCTTCCAGCATCCGCGCCTGTTCGCGTCGCTGCTCGTCCTGACCGCGTCGCTCTCCGTCGCCTACGCCGTTCTCTACAGCTTCACCGGCGTACGGATGGAGCTCGAACGCCGATGAGGTGAGACCCGCGGCAGGCGGGCCTCACCTCGAGTAAGCCGTCCTAGCCGTCGTCCTCGGCCGACTGCGCCGCAGTCGGAACCCGACGCATGACGTTCTCGCAGTTCACCCACTGATCGCGCTCGCGGACGTTCTCGTAGAGCGTGTCGTTGCCCTCGCCGCAGTCGATGAAATCGACGCGGTTGTCGTTTGCCAGCGCGTGCATCGTGTCGTCGCCGGGCCCCCCGAACTCGCGGTCTGCACCGCGCCCGACCCAGATCACGTCGTTGCCCTCGCCGCCCTCGACGAGGTCATCTCCGCGCCGGCCGCGCAGCAGATCGTCGCCCTCGCCGCCGCGGACCACGTCGTCGCCGGCGCCGCCGAGCACGACGTCGTTGCCGCCGCCTGCCTCCACCACGTCGTCACCCGGGCCCGCGTCGACGCGATCGTTGCCGTCGAATGCGGTGACGATGTCGTTCCCCGCGAGGGCGCGAATCGTGTCGTCGCCGGGCGTCCCGCTCAGCGAGTCGGCGTGGCGCGTCCCCGTGACGGTGTCGGCGAGGGCCACTCCAACGAGCGCAAGCATCCCGACGAGAGCGATGACGAGCACCTTGCCCTTCATGGTCACCTCCTGGTTTGCCGGAACATCTGTCTGGCGTCGTTATGCACCGCGCGGGTTTTCGGAGCGTTCTCGCGGAGGAAGCGTTTCGTAAATCATCGAACGCGCCTCGAGACGACGAGGGCTCGTAGGCTAGGAGGATGCGAGCCGCGCGTGTCCACGAGCTCGGCGGCATTCCCCAGGTCGACGAGATCGAGGAGCCGTCCGGGCCGGGCGTGCTCGAAGTGTCGGCTTCGTCGCTGAACCCGGTCGACATCGCTACCGCGAACGGCCGCTTCTACGGCGGCGTGCCGGACATGCCGTTCGTGGTCGGCTCCGAGGCCGTCGGCCGCGCGGGCGACGGGCGGCGGCTCTGGTTCTACGGACGCGGCGGGATGGCAGAGCGGATCGCGGACCCCGACCCCGACCGCACCGTCGAGATCCCCGACGGCGTCGACGACCGGCTCGCCCTCGCATGCGGGATTGCAGGCCTGACCGGCTGGCTCGCCGTCTCGTGGCGGGCCCGGGTCACGCCAGAGGACACGGTGCTCGTTCTTGGCGCAAGCGGCTCGGTCGGCGGGACCGCGATTCAGGCAGCGAAGGTGCTCGGCGCAGCCCGCGTGATCGGAGCTGCCCGCCGTGTCGAGGGGGTGCCCGAGTCGGCCGACGACGTCGTGCTGCTCGAAGGCGCATACGAGCTGCCCGCCGCGACCGTGGTGGTCGACGGGCTCTGGGGCGAGCCCGCGGAACGGGCGCTCGCCGCCGCGCCCGCCGGCGTCCGGTTCGTCCAGCTCGGCCAGTCCGCCGGCCCGACGGCGAGGATCGAGTCCGCCTGGATTCGGGGCAAGGCGGCGCGGGTCCTCGGCCATGCGCTCGGCTCGACGCCACCCGAGGTACGCGCGACGGGCTACCGGGAGCTCTGCGGCCACGCCCGCGAGGGTCGCGTGCGCTTCGACGTCGAGACCTACGAGCTCGACCGGATCGCCGAGGCCTGGGAGCGCCAGGCCTCCGGCAGCCCGGGCGTCAAGATCGTGGTCGAGCTCGGGCGATGAGGGCGATGCTCCTCGACGCGCCGGGCTCCCCACTTCGATCCGCGCAGATCGAGCGACCGGAGCCGCGACCGGGCGAGCTCCTCCTTCGCGTGCTCGCCTGCGGCGTCTGCCGGACGGACCTCCACATCGTCGACGGCGAGCTGACCCACCCGAAGCTGCCGCTCGTCCCGGGTCATCAGATCGTCGGCGAGACCGACGACGGCCGCCGCCTCGGCGTGCCGTGGCTCGGCTGGACGTGTGGCGAATGCCGCTTCTGCACGAGCGGACGCGAGAACCTCTGCGACCGCGCGCGCTTCACCGGGTACGACCTCGACGGGGGCTACGCCGAGTGGGCCGTAGCCGACGAGCGCTTCTGCTTCCCGATCCCGGACGGCTTCGGCGACCTCCAGGCCGCCCCGCTCCTCTGTGCCGGGTTGATCGGCTACCGCTCGCTCCGCCTCGCGGGCGAGAGCGCGGAGCGGCTCGGACTGTACGGCTTCGGCGCCGCGGCGCACATCGTCGCGCAGGTGGCGCTCGCGCAGGGGCGGCGAGTCTTCGCGATCACGCGCGAGGGCGACGTGGAGGCGCAAGCGTTCGCCCGCTCACTCGGCGCCGAGTGGGCCGGCTCGGGCCGACCTCCCGAGGAGCTCGACGCGGCGATCATCTTCGCGCCCGTGGGAGAGCTCGTCCCCGCGGCGCTCGCGAACGTGGCCAAGGGCGGCGTTGTCGTCTGCGCCGGCATCCACATGTCGGACATCCCGTCGTTTCCGTACGAGCTGCTCTGGGGCGAGCGCTCCCTCCGCTCGGTCGCAAACCTGACGCGCCGCGACGGCGAGGAGTTCCTCGCGCTCGCACCGCAAGTGCCCGTGCGGACAGAGGTCGAGACGTTCGCGCTCGAGCACGCGAACGAGGCGCTTGCGAAGCTACGCTCCGGCGCGGTTCGTGGTGCGCTCGTGCTCGTGCCGTAGGCGAATATGCTCGGCCGGTGGAGCCGCTGAACGTCCTGGACTACGAGCGCCTCGCCGCGGAGAAGCTCGAAGCCGGCGCCTACGGCTTCTTCGCGGGTGGCGCGAACGACGAATGGACGCTGCGCGACAACGTCGAGGCCTTCCGGCGCTGGCAGCTGCGGCCGCGCGTGATGGTCGACGTCGCGGAGCCCTCGACCCAAACGGCCGTGCTCGGGCAGGAGATCGGCCTGCCGGTGATCGTCGCGCCGACCGCGTTCCAGCGCGTCGCGCATCCCGACGGCGAGATCGGCATGGCGAGGGCGGCGGCGGCCACCGGCACGATCATGTGCCTCTCGACGTTCTCCACCTCGCCGCCGGCGGAGGTCGTCGCGACCGGCGCGACCTGCTGGTACCAGTTCTACGTGCCGCGCGACGAGGGCCTCCAACGCGCGCTGATCGCGCAAGCACGCGAGAACGGGTTTCGAGCGCTCGTGCTCACCGCCGACGCGCCGGTGCTCGGACGTCGTGAGCGCGACCTCCGCACCGGCTTCGGGATCCCGATCGAGCTCGCGGCAGCCGCGCTCGGGCGCGACGACGTGACACCCCACAGCATGTTCGAGACGATCTCGGCGTCGGTCACCTGGCGCGACATCGAGCGGTTCGCCGCGCTGGCAGAGCTTCCGATCGTCGTCAAGGGCGTGCTGACGGCGGAGGACGCGCGCCTTGCCCGCGACCACGGCGCCGCGGCCGTCGTCGTCTCCAACCACGGCGGCCGCCAACTCGACGGCGTGGCGGCCACGCTCGACGCACTGCCCGAAGTCGTCGAGGCGGTCGAGGGCCAGATCGAGGTGCTGATGGACGGCGGCATCCGGCGAGGGACCGACGTGCTCAAGGCGCTCGCACTCGGAGCGCACGCGGTGCTCGTGGGTCGCGCGCCGCTCTGGGGCCTCGTCGTCGACGGCGAGGCAGGCGCAAGACGGGTGCTCGAGCTACTGCAGGAGGAGATCGAGCTTGCGCTGCAACTCGTCGGCTGCCGGACCCCGGCCGAGCTCACGCCGGCCCATGTCGCCCGCCGTCTCTGAGACGCCCCGACCCGCGACAGGCCGCCGAGAGGCGCGCTAGCCTGGGTTCGGGTCGTGAGCTGGAAGCTCCTAGTGGTCGCTCTCCTCGCTGCGCTCGCCGGCGCTCCCGCCGCGCTCGCGGACGGCTGCGGCGTCCCCGACACGACGCCCGTCTGGGTCGACTTCGCAGGCCACGACGCACCGATCCCGGCCAAGCCGGGCCTCGTCCTCGCGGTCGCGTCGGGCACCGACACGCCGAAACAGATGCGCGACCAGGGCGCCGCGACTGTGCTCTACGACCTCAACTTCAACAAGCGCGTCGGTACGACCGCGAAGCCCGCCGACCCGTCGACGATCGAGGCCAAGGCGAAGAGCCTCTACGACTACGCCGTCTCGGTCACCGGCTGCCAGACGCCGATCGTGGCCGAGAACGAGCTCTTCGGCGCGCAGACGCCCACACCGTGGTCGGACACCAATTCCCAGTACCGAGCGAACGTGCTCGCGTTCCTCCAGGCGCTCTCGGCGCTCGGCGCGCGCCCGCTGCTCTCGGTCGCGAACCCACCATTCACCGGCGGCGACGCAGCCGAGTGGTGGCGCCAGGTCTCGAAGGTCGCGATCATCCTCCGCCAGGTCTACTTCACCGCCCCGAACGCCCGAGGCCTCTCCGCCCTGGGGCCGGCTGCCGCGAGCCGGACGATGCGGACGGGGATGCGCGGCCTCGTCAACAAGCTCAGCCAGATCGGCATCCCGTCGGGCCGGATCGCGCTGCAGCTCCAGTTCAACTCGTCACCCGGACTCGGCGCGCGCGCGGGGCTGCAACCCGCCTCGGCGTGGCTCGAGATCGTGAAGCTCGAAGCGCTCGCCGCGAAGCAGGTGGCGCAGGAGTTCAAGATCGCCGGCGTCTGGTCGTGGGGCTGGGCGAGCTTCAACGCGAGCGCGACGCCCGACCCCGACAAGCCGGCCGCCGCGTGCGTCTGGCTGTGGGCGCGCGACCAGACCCTCTGCGACGGGCCGGCAGCGGCGGGCCCCGACTTCAACGCCACGCTCGACGCCGGGCAGGTGACGCTCCCCTCGACCGCGCGCTGCGTCTTCACTGACGGAGTCATCGACCGCCGCGCAGTCAGCCGTCTGACAACGCTCACAGGCGACTCCGGCTACGCAACCAGCGTGCTCTTCGAGCAGGCCGTCCTGAACGCCGAGCAGCCCGTCGACCCAACGGACGTCGTCTCCGCCGAGCGCGCTGTACGCGCGTCGAGCTTCGGCGGCAGCCGCACGGAGTACTGGGCGGCGCTCCGCCAGGCACGCCTGACGATCGCGGATGCACGCGCGATCATCGTCGCCCGGCTCCAGCGCGATCTCATCCAGGCCCGCTTCCGGCCGCCCGCCGCGACTCCCGCGCAGATCGCGGACTTCCTCACGACGTACGCGGACCAGCCCGTCCGCCTCGTCCGAACGACCGAAAAGGCGCCCTGGCTCGGTGGCGCCGTGCAAGGCTGGGCCGTGTCGTCACTCGCCCCTGCCGGAGTCTTCACGCTCCCGGATGCCGGCGACATCGACACGACCGACGGTTCCTTCTCGGTCACGCCGCTCGGGCCCGTGCTGGCGCTCGGCCTCGTCCCGCGTTCGCAGGCGCGGGCGGCAGCGAAGGCCGCGCTCGAGCGGCTGACACGCGAGCAGCTCTACCGAGGCTGGCTCCACACCCAGGAGGAGAAGCGGCTCGGCAGCGCCGTCTGCCTCAACGACCGGATGCCGACGCCGAGCCCAACCGACCTCTCCCCCTTCGTTCCGTTCCTGCTGCCGAGCTAGCCGCAGCAAGCAGGCTGCAGTTGACTAGTCAGCCGATGACCATATAAAGTCGGGCGCGCGTTACCAGCGATCGCGGGAGTGCCTCGGGACAGGCAGACCCGTATAGGCGGGTTCCCACGCATCGAGCCATCCCTCGTGCCTGGGGCCCGCCTCGCTTCTTCGCTCCGGTTCGCCCTCGTTCAACTGACGGCCGTGGCCGGAGCGGGCTCCGCGGTGAGCATCCCGTCGATGAAGCGCAACACGGCGCGCGTGGACTCGAGTCGGAACCGCAGGAGGATCTCCTCGGTGCCGCGATGGTCGCGGACGCCCTTCTCGAGCGACGAGACCGCCGCCACGATCGCGTCGTGCTGAGCGTTCAGCATTGGCCTTGGGTCGACATCAAGACGCTCGGCGAAGACGAGCTTCAGCAGCAGGAGCGAGCGCACGTCGCGCACGCGATCCACCGGCTCCCCCAGCCAGCGCATCAGCTCCTCGCGGCCGAGCAGCGTCGCTTCGAAGATGGTGCGGTTCGGGCCGCGAACGCCGGGCTCGTGGCCCACGGCCGCGATCAGACCACGGTGCTCGAGAATCTCGAGCGACCGGTAGACGAGCGGCCGCCCCATCGTCCAAACCGTTCCGAGCTCACCGGTCGGTGTGAGCTGCGAGGCTAGCGCCCAACCGTGAGCATGCCGTTCGCACAGCAAGGCCAACACAGCCCACTCGCCCGGCGCGAGGACTCGGTCCGACGTCACCAACCAGGTACTACGCGCGAATCGGCCCACCCGGTTTTCGCTCTTTGAGCAAACTTGTAAGGTGAATAGTCACATCCTTGACTACCGAGCGCGGCGTCTGCTACCTATGTCTTGCATGGGCAGCGAGGCCATCGATACGGCACCTCCGATTTCGGTCGACGCTCCGCTGACCAGGTCCCAACTTCTCTCGCGAAGTGCAAAGACAGGAGCCGCCCTGCTCGTCACCGGAGCCGGCTTCGGCCGCTTCGCCGAAGCGGCCAAGGCCGACCTCCTCTCCGACGGCGACCTCGCCTACGCGCGGCTCCTAATCGGTCTCGAGCTGCTCTCGATCGACTTCTACGCGCGCGCTCTCGCCGCCAAGCAGCTCAAGCCGCCCGGACAGAAGAGGCTCCGACAGGCGCTCTCTCACGAGCAGGCGCACTACCAGTCTGTGGGTCAGATCTTGATCGGCGCCGGCCTGACTCCGGCCGGCGACGGCGACATCGACTACGCCTACCCGAGCGACGCCTTCACGAAGCCAGGATCGATCGCGAAGCTCGGGTTCCAGCTCGAGACGATCTCGGTCGGCGCCTATCTCGGCGCCGTCTCGGGCCTGCAGTCGAGCCAGCTCGTGCAGCAGATGGCCCGCATCGCCGCGAGCGAGGCGCAGCACCTGAGCGTGTTCGGAAGCTCCCTCGGACGCCCGTTCGGGTTCGCGTTCCCCGCACCGCTCCCGATCGACCAGATCTCCATCGCCCTCGACTCCTTCGAAAGCTGAGGCTCATGACCACCGCTCGCCGCCGGATTGCGCTCACCGCCGTTCTCGTCGCGTTCGCGACGGTCTTCGGCGGCAGCGTCTCCGCGAGCGCGAAGAGCAGCGAAGCCTCGCCACTCACGATCTTCGCGGCGGCCTCGCTCACCGACGTCTTCCCGGCGATCGACGCAAAGGAGATCTACAACTTCGGCGGCTCGAACGCCCTCGCGACGCAGATCAGAAACGGCGCGCCGGCCGATCTCCTCGCAGCGGCGAACACCGACATCCCGGCTCAGCTCTACGCCGCAGGCTTCGTCCAGAAACCGGTGAACTTCACCCGCAACAAGCTCGTGCTCGTTATCCCAAAGGACAATCCCGCCGGCATCACGAACATCTACGACCTGACGAAGCCCGGGATCCAGCTCGACGTCGCGGCACCGTCGGTCCCGGTCGGGAGCTACACCGTGCAGATCCTGAAGCAGATGGGTCTCGCATCCAGGGTGCTCACGAACGTGGTCAGCCAGGAGACGGACGTGCGGACGGTGCTGACGAAGGTCGCGCTCGGCCAGGCAGACGCAGGGTTCGTCTACGCGACCGACGCCCGGACGGCGCTTGACGACGTCAAGGTGATCAAGGTGCCGGCGTGGGCCCAACCGAAGGTGATCTACGCGATGGCGGTCGTCACGCGAAGCTCGAACCAGGCATCCGCGCAGGCGTACATCAAGAAGATCCTGAGCAAGTCCGGGCAGGCGACGCTCGCGAAGTTCGGCTTCCTGCCGCTGCCGACGCCGACGCTCGTGAAGCCCGCATTCAGGTACGAGCTCGACGCCGGGCACTGACGATCGGCTGTTACTACGAGCTTCTCCCGCCGGCGGCAGCAGGGCTCGGGCGCCGCTCCTGGAGCAGGCTGTCGATGAAGTGGAGGACGGCGCGCGTCGACTCGAGCCGGAAGCGAACGAGGATTCGCTCTGTGCCCCGGCTCGCCGCAAGCCGCGCCTCTAGCGCGTCGACCGCCGGCACGACCGATGCGCGCTGAGCTTCGAGCAACGGCTCCGAGTCGAGGGCCGCGCGGTCGATCAGGATCAGCTTGAGCAGGAAGAGCGACCGGACCTCGCGGACATGCTCGACCGGCTCGGCGAGCCAGTGCTCGAGCGCATCCCGCCCCGCCGCCGTCGCGCGGAAGATGGTGCGGTTCGGGCCGCGCAGGCCCGGCTCGTGCCCGATCGCCTCGATCAGGCCGCGCTGCTCGAGCAGCTCGAGTGCGCGGTAGACGAGCGGCCGCCCAAGCGACCAGACGGCTCCGATCTCACCGCTGCGCGTCATCTGGCGGGCGAGTGCCCAACCATGGCCCGGCTGCTCTGCAAGCAGGGCGAGCACCGACCATTCTCCGGGAGCGAGATCGCGCTCGGCCGACACGTGGGCAAGGCTACTCACTCTGGCTGTCGGTAAGGGATCGAGACATGGCCCCTTGACCGACTAGTCACGACGGGACTATACTCGGCCGCAGGACGTCATTCTCCTCCTATCGCGCGAGTGACGACGCGCCGTGAGTCGAAGAGCCGGGGAGGTCTCGCCACCTCCCCGGCTCGCACCACAAGGAGTAGAGGGCTACAGCGGCGTGACTAGCAGCCGGCAAGCGGCACCTGCGTCGGAGCACGGACGACCGTCAGCGCCACGGTCCCGCTGACGGCGCGGCCGCCCCTAACGTCGCCGGTCTGCAGGACTCGCGGACCCCCTGTCTGCACGACGCCGTTCTCGACGAGCGAGACGATCGGCTGCCGGTTGCCGAGCCCCGGATCGATCTCGCCCCACGAGAGGATGCTCGCGTACCCGTCGCTGGCGGTCACGACGACGTAGAAGCGGAGCCTGTCGTTGGGACACGTCTTGTGGAACTTCGGTTGCGCCAGGGCGAGGACGTCCGCGAGCAGCGGTCCGGTCTCGGTGTTTGCGACGGGGTTCGTGCCGGAGAGGAAGGTCACCGGCATCGTTCGCTGCGGCAGCGCCTCGAGGTTCGCGAGCGACAGCGTCATCGGCTTGGCGACGGCGCCGTTCACGATCACCGAACCGATCGTCGGCGTGACGAACGTGGCGCGCTTCGACGTCGAGCGGCCGCCCTCGGCTGCGAGCGAACCCCAGACCGCTAGAGCGGCGGCAAAGGCGAGCGTCACGAGCGCTGCTCTTCTGATCGGACGACTCCTTCCATGCGCGGGGTTCAGGATGGGGCTCATGTCTCGCACCCGGGGACCGCGAGCTGCGGCGCGGCACGGCCTGTCGTGATCACGCTGACGTTGCGAAGCTGACGGGTGTCGCCTCCGTCTCCGGGGACGATCAAGCGCGGCCCCTGAGCCGTGAGGAACGTGCCGTCTTCGGAGATGGAGAGGATGGCCGGTCGGTTGCCGAAGCCGGCATCGACCTCGCCGCGTCCGAGCACGACGGCTGCGCCCTTCGCATTGCTGACGAGGATCCACCAGCGCAGAAGATCGTTCTTGCTGCACGCGCGGAAGTTTGGCGTCGTCAGGTTGAGCACGTCGGCTAGGTACGGCCCCTGCTCGGTGTGCGTCACGACCTTGGCTCCGGAGGTGATGGTGATCGAGATCGTCTGCTGCGGCAAGATCGCAAGCTCCGCCGTCTTCAACATGCGCGGGCTCGCGACATCGCCGTTCAACCGGACGAGACCGTTGACGACGACCGCGTTCGAGGGCGCCGTTTTCGCGCCGCGGCCGGTCGTCGCGAGCGCCGACGCCGACGACACGACCAGCGCAGCGAGCGCGGCGAGGGCAATGGCCTTCCTCATGTGCTTGGCTCCTTTCGAGACTCGCAGTCGGATGGGATTCGCGGTAAGTAGCGACTTCTCGGCGAGGAGTCAATGGCTACCTAGGCGATGCGCTGTTACCTATGCTTTGCATAGGTACCTAGGAAATACGCAACCGCTGGGCGAATATCATTACTGGCCTATTTGCTGGTCTTTTATGCACTCCGACACCCACAATTCTCAGGATCTCTTGACGCCATCCGTGCACGTTGCTACCTATCACTTGCCCAAGCAAGATTCATCCGCGATCACAGGAGCCGGGAGAGCCTTGACAGTTTCGATCACCAGAGGACAGCTTCTTTCGAGAGGCGCACGGGGTGGCGCCGCGCTGGTAGTGGCCGGCGGCACGCTCGGGGCGTTCGTGGGGACGGCGCAGGCCGATCCGCTGCCCGACCTCGACCTCGCCTTCGCTCGCCTGCTCGTCGCAAACGAGTTGCTCGCTTCCGACTTCTACGCCAAGGCGCTCGACTCCAAGAAGGCCGGGCGCAAGGTGCAGAAGTTCCTGAAGCACGCCTACGCGAACGAGCAGGAGCACTATCAGTCGGTCGCCGCGATCATCAGCGGCGCCGGTCTGACGCCCGCGGCAGCGGTGGATCTCGACTACGGGTATCCCGCCGGAGCCTTCAAGAACGAAGGCTCGATCGTGGCGGTCGCGCTCGAGCTCGAGGCGATCATGCTCGGGTCGTACCTCGGTGCTCTCGACGGCATGCAGTCGGGCCCGCTGAAGGCGGGCATCGGCCGGATTGCCGCTTCGGAGGCGGTGCACAATGGATTCCTCTCGCTCGTCAAGGGACGCAACGCGTTCCTCTCGTTCCCGCCCGCGCTCACGATCGAGCAGGCCTCGGACGCGATGGACAGGTACATCGCGTGATCGCCACCACGCTCTCGAAGAAAGGGGTTCCTGTGAGGCTGTTCCGCTCCAGCACGCGCCTGGCGACGCTGCTCGCCGTCGTCGTCCTCTGCGCCGGGCTCGCCGGCGGAGCCGCTGCGAAGACGAACCGCGCGACGGTGTCGATCACCGTCTATGCCGCCGCGTCGCTGACCGATGTGTTCCCGGCGATCGACAAGACCGAGACGTACTCGTTCGCCGGCTCGAACGCACTCGCAACCCAGATCCGCAACGGCGCGCCGGCAGACATCTTCGCCTCCGCGAACACCGACATCCCGGCGCTGCTGTTCTCCCAGGGCTTCGTCGACAAGCCGGTGAACTTCACTCGCAACAAGCTCGTGATCGTGGTGCCGAAGTCGAACCCGGCCGGGATCCAGAGCATCTACGACCTGACGAACTCGGGCGTGAAGCTCGACCTGGCGGCCTCGTCGGTGCCGGTCGGGAGCTACACCCTGCAGATCCTCAAGCAGATGGGGCTGTCGTCGAGGGTGCTCGCGAACGTCGTCAGCCAGGAGACCGACGTCCGCACCGTCCTCACGAAGGTCGCCCTCGGACAGGCCGACGCGGGGTTCGTCTACGCGACCGACGCGAAGACGGTCCCGAACGACGTCAAGGTGATCAAGGTGCCGGCATGGGCGCAGCCGAAGGTCGTCTACGCCATGGCGGTCGTCTCGAAGAGCCCGAACAAGGACGCCGCGGAGGCGTTCATCAAGAAGGTGCTGAGCAAGGCGGGCCAGGCCACGATGCTCAGGTACGGCTTCCTGCCTCTCCCGTCCTCGACTGCCCCGGGAAGCGGCTACAGCCAGATCCAGGGAGTCTGACGGCGATTGGCTGGCGGGAGGCGGACGGCCGACAGGGCCGACCGTCTCCCGCTTCGCGTGCCGCCGTCTGAGGTGCCCGTGCCGATGCTTTGCATAGGTACTCTGGTTCGACAATGCGACACGTCCTCGCGGTGATGTTTCCGCCGAGAAGGAGGTAGATCCGATTGGCGAGGGACTACTACAGCGTCAGCGAGGCGGCGAAGGTCCTGGGTGTCAGCGTCGACACGCTTCGGCGCTGGGACCGGATCGGCAAGATCAAAGCAGACCGCGATCACGCGAACCGGCGCGTGATCCCCGCAACCGAGATCGACCGGCTCCGTGGCGAGTCGGGAGCCGAATCGCTCAGTGCGCGCAACCGCTTCAACGGCATCGTCACCGACGTGACCGTCGAAGGGCTTCTGGCGAGGGTGGAGATGGTCGTGAGCGACCCCGTGCGCGTCGTCGCTGTGGTCACGCGTGAGGCCGTGCAGGAACTCGGCCTGCGCACCGGGATGTCGGCGACCGCGGTCGTCAAGTCGACCTCGATGATGATCCAGCGCTGAGCTCGGGCGGGCCGCGGACTCACGATCCACGCGTTGCCGCTTCTCATCGGTCTGTCAACCCCGCTTGACATGATCTGAGCGCATTGCCATGATCGTGGCTCGATGCCGCTGAGAGAAGAACGCGAACGAGCAGGTCTGTCGCAGGCGGATCTGGCGGAGTCGGCGAGTGTAAGCCGACAGCTCGTGAGTTCGGCCGAGAGTGGTCGCAGCGTTCCCGCGGTGGACGCCGCACTGCGAATGGCGGCGGCGCTCGGCGTGAGTGTCGAGCGGTTGTTCGGCACTCCGACGGTTGCCGATGCGGCAGTGGTCGGCTCGGTCGCGGTCGGCGAAGGCACCCGCGTTCACGTCGGGAAGGTCGGCGACCGCCTGGTCGCCTGGCCGGTCGAGGAGAACGGGATTGCCTGGTGGTGGCCGACGGTCGATGGGTTTTTCGGCGAGGGACAGTTGCATCTTTTCCCCGGCTTTCGACCCGAGGGCCTCGTCGTCGCGGGCTGCGATCCCGCGCTCGGGATCGCGGAGACGCTGCTGCTGCCGCTCGGGCCACGGCGACTGGTCGGCTTCTCGGTCTCGACGGGCGAGGCGTTGAAGGCGCTTGGAGCGGGGCTCTGCCACGGCGCACTGGTACACGGCCCCGACGACACGCTTCCTGTGCCACCGGTGCCGGTTCGCCGCTTTCAGCTCGCGCGCTGGCAGGTCGGTATCGGCACGCACCCGCGCGTGCGGGAGCGGTCCGTCGAGGCGCTCGTCGATCGGCGCGTACCGATCGCCCAGCGCGACCCCGGTGCGACAACGCAGCAGGCGTTCGTTCGTGCGCTCAAGGCAGCGGGTCTCGAGGCGGCGGACGGCCCGCGAGCGAGTGGCCACTTCGACGCGGCGAAGCGGGCTGCGGTAGGACGCGCCGCCTCGGTGACGTTCGAACCGGCCGCGATCGCCTTCGACCTTTCCTTCGAACCGCTCGAGACTCACGTCGTCGAGCTGTGGCTCGCGGAGCGCCATCTCGATCACCCGGGCGTCGCTCCGCTCGGGGACATGCTCGTCTCGCCGCGCTTCCAACGCCAGGTCGCGCTCCTCGGCCCTTACGACCTCACCGGCTGCGGCACCGAGATCGCCGCCGCGGCGTAGCCGTCCCACTGTGACCGAACTCGTAGCCCCGCAGCCGCTGGTCGGCGAGTCGCAAGAGCCCGAGCAGTGGTTCACGCGCGGCGTTCGTTCGATCGGGCTCGCGAGCTTCCTGGCGGACGTCGGTCACGAGGTGCCAACCGCGCTTCTGCCGACCTTTCTCACGCGGACGCTCAGAGCTCCCGCCGCCGCGCTCGGCCTGATCGAGGGCTTTGCCGACGGCTTCGCCGGCGCGGCTCGGCTCGCCGGCGGCGCGCTCTCGGACGACCCCCACCGGCGACGCGCCGTCGCGCTGGGCGGGTACAGCGCGACCGCGATCCTCAGTGCCATGATCGGCCTCTGCACGGCCGTCTACCAGGTGGCTCTCCTGCGCGCTGCGAGCTGGCTTGCCCGCGGCCTGCGTGTGCCGGCGCGCAACGCGCTGCTCGCCGACGTGGTCCCCGCGAAGGCTTACGGTCGCGCGTACGGCTTCGAGCGGACGATGGACAACCTGGGCGCGATCGTCGGGCCGGCGCTCGCGCTTGGCCTCGTCGCCCTGTTCTCGGTGCGAGTCGCGATCCTTCTCAGTGTCATCCCCGGCCTGCTCGCCGCACTCGCGATCCTGGTTGCCATCCGGTCGACGCCCAAGGCGGAGCGCCGCGAGCGGCAGCCGATCCGGCTACGCGTCCGACCAGTGATGCAGGGCCAGCTCGGCCGGCTTCTCGTCGGCGTCGGCGCGTTCGAGCTCGCGAACGTCGCGGCGACGCTGCTGATCCTGCGCGCCACGGACCTGCTCACCCCCGAGTACGGAAACACGTCGGCGACGCGGATCGGGATCGCCCTCTACATCGCCTACAACGTGGCCGCCACGCTGGTCAGCCTCCCCGGCGGGCACCTTGCCGACCGTCGCGGTAACCTCCCCGTCCTCGTCGGCGGCGTGTTCTGCTTCGCGCTCGCCTACCTCGGCTTCGCGCTCGCCGGCCCCTCGATCGCGTTCCTCGCCGTCTGGTTCGTCGCGGCAGGCATGGGCATCGGCCTCGTCGAGACAGCCGAGCACAGCGCCGTCGCGCTACTCGCGCCCGAGGACGTACGTGGGAGCGCGTTCGGGCTCCTGGCCGGCATCCAGAGCCTCGGCAACCTCGCCGCGAGCGCAATCGCAGGGCTGCTCTGGACGCTCGTCTCGCCGCAGGCCGCGTTCCTCTACCTCGTCGTCTGGAGCGGACTGGCGGTCGTCCTGCTCCTGCGCGCCCGGAGCCCTCGATGAGCATAGGCCTCGACCCCAGCGGTTATGGTCCCGCGTCGGTGCGCAGCGAACGCTCATGATCCGGGTTCTGCTCGGCTGCGTGCTCTTCGCCGCGGTCGCCGTGACGCTTGCCTTCCTCGCGTTGCCGGTGATCGCAATCTTCACGCACGTCCCACCCGGCGAGCTGATCGACCAGCTCTCGAACCCGGTCGTCCAGGACGCGCTGGTCATCAGCCTCAAGACGACGCTCGTCGCGCAGGGGCTGATCCTGCTCTTCGGCACGCCGACGGCTTACGTGCTCGCGACGCGCCGCTTCGCCGGCCGGCCGGTCCTCGTCACTCTCGTCGAGCTGCCGATCGTCCTACCACCCGCGGTCGCCGGGATCGGGCTGCTGGTCGCGTTCGGGCGCTTCGGACTGCTCGGCGAGGCGATCGGCGGCTGGCTCGCGTTCACCTGGATCGCCGTCGTCTGTGCCGTGATGCTCGTGGCCGGGCCGTTCTACGTCCGCCAGGCGATCGCCGCGTTCGAGACGGTCGACCCAAACCTGGTGGCCGCCTCGCGAACCCTCGGTGCCGGACCCGTGCGCACGTTCTTCCGGGTCACGCTGCCGCTCGCCCGTGGCGGACTGATCGCCGGCGAGGCGGTCGCGCTCGCCCGCGGACTCGGCGAGTTCGGCGCCACGATCATGTTCGCGGGCAGCTTGCAGGGACGGACGCAGACGCTGCCGCTCGCCGTCTACCAGCAGTTCGAGGCGATCAACGGCTTCAACACTGCGCTCGCAATCAGCGCACTGCTGGTGATCATCAGCCTCGCGATCCTGCTCTCGCTCAAGCTCAGCGGGCTGTGGCAGCGATCCCGGCCGGTGGTCGGCGCGCTCGTCGAGACCGACAGTAGGTGAGCTCGGTGGAGACGCTGTCCGCCAGCTTCGCCTTGCCTCTGCGCTCGTTCCAGCTGGAGCTCGACCTCGAGATCAAAGGCACCGTCGCTCTGGTCGGGCCCTCCGGCGCCGGAAAGACCTCGGTCCTCCGCTGCGTCGCGGGGCTCGTCCGTCCGCCTTCGGGTCGAATCGCACTCGACGGCGACGTCTGGCTCGACGCCGAGCGCAACATCTTCCGCAGGCCCGACGAGCGCCGCGTCGGGCTCGTGTTCCAGGAGTACGCGCTCTTTCCGCACATGAGCGTGCGCCAGAACGTCGCCTACGGCGGGGAGGGTCGGGTGGACGAGTACCTCGAGCGTTTCCGCATCTCGCACCTGGCGAACGCGCGGCCCACGGAGCTCTCGGGCGGCGAGCGCCAGCGCGTCGCCCTCGCCCGTGCGCTAGCGCGCGACCCGGGCGTGCTGCTGCTCGACGAGCCGCTGGCCGCACTCGACGCGCACACGAAGTCGGCCGTACGTGGAGAGCTGCAAGAGCTACTGCGCGAGTTCGGCCTGCCGACGCTGCTCGTCACGCACGACTACGAGGACGCGGCATCGCTCGCCGACCTGGTTGGCGTGATCAGCGATGGCCGGCTCAGACAGCTCGGCCCGCCGCAAGAACTCGTGGCCCGGCCGGCCGATGCCTTCGTGGCGTCGTTCACCGGCGCGAACGTGATTCCGGGCACGGCGCGTCACACCGAAGGCGAGCTGACGCTGATCGAGCTGGAGAGCGGCGACCTCGTCTACTCGACGGACGAGGGAACGGGACCGGTCGGCGTCGTGGTGTATCCGTGGGAGGTGTCGGTCAGCCACGTGCACCAACCGGACTCTGCGATGAACGTGATCGAGGGCGAGGTTCGCTCGATCGTTCACGTCGGCAACCGGGTTCGCTTGAAGGTCGGGCCGGTGACGGCGGAGGTGACGGAGCCGTCGTGGGACAAGCTCGCGCTCGCGCTCGGCGGTCGCGCGGTCGTCTCGTTCAAGGCGACCGGCACGCGGCTCGTCACCTACTCCTGAGGTCGTAGCGCAGGAAGAGGTGGTCGCCGTTGCGGCGCACGCCGAGCAGACGCGCTCGCGTGCCCGGCAGCAGGTCGGCGTCCTCGACGAGCGCGAGCCGCTCGTCGCCTGCGACGCGGCCGGTCAGAAGCGGCGAGACGGTCAGGAACAGTTCGTCCACGAGACCGGCGGCGAGCAGCGAGCCGAAGACGCGTGGCCCGCCCTCCGACAGGATCAGCCGGTGGCCGCGGTCGCGGAGGCAGGCGACGGTCGCGGCCGCGTCGAGCTGCGCGCCCGGCCCGAGCGAGACGATCCGGTCCGGGGCCAGCCGCCCGGCGAGGAGCGCCGAGCCCTCGTCGCTCGTGACCACGAGCGCCCCGGCCGCGAGCGCCGGATGGCCCGGGTCGAGCGCGCCGCTCGCCGAGAGCACCACCACCTCGACCGCGGCCGGCCGGCCGAGCAGGCGGCGCAGCTCGGCGAAGCCCTCCGCCGCATCCGGGTAGGCCTGCTCCGGCGTCCAGACGCCGCCGGGCGAGGCGAGCAGCGTCCCCGAGCCGACCACGACCGCGTCGGCGCAGGCCCGCAGCAGCCCCATCACGAACCGGTCGGCCTGGCTCCCGGCGGCGATCAGCTTGTTCGATTGCGGCAGCGACGGGATCGCGACGACGCCGTCCGCGGTCGCGACGAAGTTCGCGAAGAGGCACGGCTCCTCGAATCCGAGCGACCCACCGTAGAGCGCTGCGAGCGCATCGGGGAGCCTCGAAGCGCGGCAGCCCGCCGGCCTCGTACAAGAGCTCGAGCGGGCTCACGCCCAGCCGTACACGGGCACGATCGCGCCGGTCACCGCCGAGGCCGCGTCGCTACAGAGGAACGCGGCAACCGCCGCGATCTCCTCGGGAGGGACAGCCTTCCGAGCCGCCTCCTCGGACAGCGTGGCGCGGTTCGCCGGCGTGTCGATCACCGAAGGGAGGATCGCGTTGACGCGCACGCGCCGCCCGGCGAGCTCTGCGGCCAGCACCTCGGTCAGCCGGAGAACGCCGGCCTTGGCGACGGCGTAGGCGGCCGAGCCGGCACCGCCCGTGAGCGCGGCGCGCGAGGAGACATTGACGATCGCGGCACCCTCTTCCAGGCGTCGCGCGGCGGCGCGGCACGACCACCACGCGGTGCCGAGGTTCAGGTCCTGGACGAACCGCGCATCGTCCGGCTCCGAGTCGGCCACCGTCCCGGCACGGAACCCGCCGACGGCGTTGACGACCCAGCGCGGCCGTTCCTCGAGCCGCTCCCAGAGCGCCTCGACCTGCGTCCGGCGCAGTCAGGTCCACCGGCTCGCGTGTGAGGCCCGGCGTCGCGGGGCCGTCGGCCACACGGTCGGCGACGACAACGGTGTCGCCACGGGCGAGGAACGCCTCGACCAGCGCACCGCCGAGCGCCCCGCCTCCGCCGCAGACGAGCGCGAGCTCGGCCACGGCTCAGTGACGGCCGTGGCTGCGGACCTCGTGCGAGGAACTCGCGCCGTAGCTCGGGATCGGCGAACGCGCCGCGCCAGAAGGTGGTGATCGTGCGCGAGTGCTCCTCGACGCCGCGCATCTGCGTGCAGAGGTGCGACGCCTCGAGATGCACGGCGACGCCATGGGGCGAGACGAGCTCGACGAGCCCGTCGGCGATCTGCTCGCCGAGCCGCTCCTGCACGGTGAAGCGACGGGCGAACAGACGCACGAGACGCGTCAGCTTGGAGATGCCGATGATCCGGTCGGCAGCGATGTAGCCGATGTGGGCGAAGCCGTGGAACGGGAGCGCATGGTGCTCGCACAGGCTCTGGAAGGCGATCGGGCCCTCGATGATCTGGCTCGTCGACGACTCGGCGCCGCGACCCTCGGCCGGGAACGAGGTCAGCAGCTTCGGCTCGCCCTCGTAACCGGCGGTTGCGTCGATAGAGCGCCTGGAGGTACCGCTCGGGCGTGTCGCGCGTGCCGGGGGTGTCGAGATCCATGCCGAAAGCGCCGAAGATCTCGGCCACGTACCCGCTGAAGCGCTGCCAGTCCTCGGCGGCGACCTCACGCGGAGGCGGCGTCGACCAAGAGGTGCTCGGGCGGGCCGGCGAGCCGAGCTCGATCACGTTGTCGGTCTTGCCGTTCTCGGCGTAGTTCTTGTCCACCCTCGCTCCTTCCGCGTTCGGCGCTCGTGGGCACCCATGCTACGCGCGGGCCCGCCGTTCGCGGCGCAGCTCCAGCGGCACGAGCGCGACCCCGCACACGATCGCGAGCCACAGGTAGACGACGGGCGCCCCCGCAAGCAGGCAGACGCCGAGGACCGCGAGCTGGGTCGAGAGGCCGAAGTTCGCTAGGACGGCGAGCGTGGCGCGGTCGTGGTAGGCGAGGCGCGCGGCCGGCCCGGCGCCGAGCCGCCGCAGCCGAAGCTCGACGAACCACTCGACCAGCCTGTCCTGCGGGGCGTAGACGGCGTCGTAGATCCGGGCGAGAACGCCCGCGACGCCAGTCGCCTGCGGTCGCGCCTCGCGCGCGTCACCCTGCTCGCGGCGGTAGAGCCGCTCCAGGTTGAAGTCCACGCTGAGGACGAGAGTGAGCACGAGGAACGAGACGAGCGCGAGCCACGGCCGCCCCGTCACGTGCGCGAGTGCGATGAAGAGCGCCGCGTTCACGAGCAGGTCGGACTCGGAGTCGAGATAGCGACCGAGGACGGACTCCTTGCCGGCGGCGCGCGCGAGCTGTCCGTCGGCGTTGTCGAGCACCGTCTTCACCTGGAGCAGCAGGGCCGCCCAGATCCATTCCTCCCGGCCGAGCTCGACCGCTGCCGCGAGGCCGGTCGCCGTGGCGGCGAGCACGACCGCCGGCGGCGGCACGCGGAGCGGCAGCAGCGCCAGTACGACGAGGTGCGCGAGCGGCCGGAAGACCCGCTCGCACAGGAGCTCGTTCGACGCCGGGGCTCGCTGCTTTCGCGTTCCACGCAGGGTGGGCTTGCGCGAACCGCGCAGAGTGGGACGGCCGGCTCGCACGAGCGCTGATCGTAGTCCCGCCTGCTCCGGAGCCCCGCCGCGCCGGCAATCGTGAGATGCTGCGCGTCATGGCGATCCCCGAGGGCTGGAGCGAGGTCGGCGACGCGCTCGAGCGAGAGTTCCGGTTCGGCGACTTCCGTGCGGCGATGGACTTCGTCAACCGCGTCGCCGAGGTCGCCGAGGAAGCCAACCACCACCCAGACATCGCGATCTCCTACAACCGGGTGACCTTGCGCTGGTGGACGCACACGGCCGGCGGCATCACCGACCGCGACCGCGAGCTCGCCGAACGCTCCGGCAGCCTGACCTGACGTCCCATCCGAGGAATAGGATCCTCGGCGTGGAGCGGACGCAGACGATGATCGCCCGCGAGGCGGCGGAGCACCTGACCGTCGCGCAGGTGATGCTCAACCGGCCGAAGACGCTCTGGGCCCACGCCACCGTCGCCGACCTGCGGCGCCTGTTCGAGAACGCGACCTTGCGAACGGTGCTGCTCGTCGACGGAGACACCTTCGTCGGCACGGTCGAGCGGCCGGACCTCCCGGACTCGGCCGCCGACGGCGAGCCAGCGCGGGCCTTCGCCCGGCTCGACGCCGAGCGTGCGACTCCGGCACTCCTCGTCTCGGAGGTGATGCCGCTCGTCGAGCGGAGCCGCGAGGGTCGCGTGGTGGTCGTCGACGAGGACGGCTCGACGCTGCGCGGCATGCTCTGCCTGCGCACTGTGTACGACGCGTTCTGCACCGACGGCTGACGCGCCGCCGCGGTGTTTTCTCAGGCGACCGTGCCCGGCCTGCCGCAGCCCGTGTGCACGCGGCCGTTGCAGGTGCGGCCGTTCAGCATCGTGACCGTGTTCGACCCGGCGTTCGTCACGTAGATCGTGTTCGTCAGCTCGTCGACGGCAACACGACGAGGGCTGAGACCGACGACCGCCACCGCCGCCCGTTGCCTGCAGCCGGAATGCACCGTCGCGTTGCAGGTGGCGCCGTCGATCACGCTCACCGTGTTCGCCACCGTATTGGCGACGTAGACCGTGTTCGTCACCTCGTTGACGGCGATCCCCCGCGCTCCGGCTCCGGCGAGCACGTGGACCGGCTTCTGCCGGCACCCGCCCGTCCTCGTGGCGTTGCAGGTCTTCCCGTCGATGACCGAGACGTCGTTCGAGGACTCTCCGCTCACATAGATCGTGTCGGTTCGCGTGTTGATCGCGATCCCGCCCGGCGTCTCGCCGACGTTGACCGTGGCCGGCCGGTGCCGGCAGCCGCTGACGTTCGTTGCGTTGCAGGTCTTGCCGTCGATGATCGAGACGGTGGGCGCTCCGAGAGTGGTGACGTAGATGGAGCTCGTAACCTCGTTCACGGCCAGCGTGAACGGCCCCGGCCCAACCGGAATCGACGCCCGAAGACGCCCGCAGCCGGCCTTCGACTGCCGCGCTGCACTTCCTGCCGTCGATCACGGAGACCGTGTTCGAGCCAACGTTCGCCACGTAGATCGTGTGCGTCCTCTCATCGACCGCGAGGAACTGCGGTCTCTCTCCGACGCGGACCGTCGCCGGTTGGACCTGGCAGCCCGATGTGTTCGCGGCGTCACACCTGCGGCCGTTCACGACGGCCACCGTGCCCGAACGCGTTCACCACGTACACGGTGTTCGTCGACTCGTCGACGGCGATCCCGATCGGGTCCGCGCCGGCCGTCACAGCCGTCACGTGCTGACCGCAACCGCCGGCAGCACCCGCATTGCACGTCTTCCCGTTGATCAGCGACAGCGTGCCGGTCGTGCCGTTTCCGACATAGATCGTGTGAGTCAACGGATTCAACGCAATCCCGGTCGGAAAGCCACCGACCCGGATCTCCGGATGGCCTGAGGCGGCAACCGCCTTCGTGCCTGTCGCCGCGCCAGGACTGGTCGGGACGGCAACAACGACCGCCGCGACCCCAAGCAGCAGCACGACGGTCGAAGCCAGACTCTTCCTCACATCCTGCGCACGAACCTGCACGATCATCACTGCGGCGAGTCCCGCCGCGCGGCCGCCTCGCGCGCCTCGTCCCGCTTCGCCCAGCGCCAGAACACCCACACCACGACCACCGCCAGGATTGCCGGCACGATCGCCGAGGCGAGCACGACCCATTCGTCGGCCGTGATCCCGAGAGGCAAGCTAGATCGGTGCTGTCTGGTCGCTCGCGACGAGCTCGTCGAGCGCGCTGAGATCGAGGTCGCGAGCCGAACCGCCGCCGAGCGAGACGACCGCGCGTGCGGTGACGAGGTGGTAGAGGATCAGGAGCTGGACGAGCCCGAGCGAGTCGGAGCGGTGGAGCTCGGTGCCGATCGTGAACTCGCCGAGGCGCTCGCTGCGGAGGTGCCGCGCGAAGTGCATGCGCGCCCAGATCGCCTCCTCGATCTGCTCGGCCCGCTCCGGATCGATCCGGCCGGGAACGCAGAGCTCCTGGTGGCCGGGCCGCTCCGGTCAGCGTGAGGCCGTCCTCGGCGCCGCCGATCACGCCGGTGAGGTCGGGGTGCGGCAGCGTGTCGCGGAGGGTGAGCTTGCAGTCGAGGTGCTCCTGGTTCTCCTGCGTGCCGGGCTGGAACGAGACGACGATGTCGGCGTGGTGGCGCTGCGGCCGGATGAACGCTTCGGAGTCGGGCTCGCGCCGGTCGAGCTCGGAGAGCACCTGGTCGGTCGTGTAGCCGCGGCGCGAGCAGTCGCGCTGCACCTTCCAGTGGCGGCGAAGCTCCTCGGGCGGGTCGAGGTAGACGCGCACGTCGAACATCTCGCGCAACTCCGGGTTGGAGAAGGCGTGCAGCCCCTCGGTGACCACGAACCGCCCGGGCGCGAAGTACTCGGGCGCGGCGAACGTGCCGTCGATGTGCGAGTAGTGCGGCTTCATGATCGCCTCGCCCTTGCGCAGGTGGCCGAGGTGCTGCGCGAGGATGTCGAGGTGGTTGCAGTCCGGATGCAGCGGCGTGATGTTCCGCTCGGCCCGCTGCTTGCGGTCGTACCGGTGATAGTCGTCGGTGCAGAAGTGGGTCACCTGGTCGTCGCCGAGCACGCGGACGAGGCCGCGGGTGATCGTCGTCTTCCCCGACCCGGAGTCGCCGACGATGCCGAGCATGACCGGGCGCGGCATCAGCTGCGACTCCCCGGCGGACGTGAGACGAGCCTCGAGAGCCGAACCTTCATCTGGCGACTGTAGCGGCGCTCGAGCGTAAAGATCAAATACATTCTTTGGCGTTTCCCATAGACGTTCATCGATCGCCGCCGAGCCTGGCAGCGAGGGCAGTGAACGCAGCAGCGGGATCATCGGCGCCGAAGACGCTCGAGCCCGCCACGAAGAGGTCGGTGCCGGCGTCGCGCGCCTCGTCGATCGTCTCGAGCGAGATGCCGCCGTCGACCTGTAGCACGACCTCGGGCGGGAGCATCGCGCGCAGCCGCGCGATCCGTCCGGTCGAGGACGGGATGTACCGCTGACCGCCCCAGCCCGGGTTGACGCTCATCACGAGGCAGAGGTCGATGATGTCGGCCACCGGCTCGACGGTCTCGACCGGGCGTGCCCGGGTTGATCACGACGCCGGCGGCGACCCCCGCGTCGCGGATCATCTTCAGCGCGTAGTGGATGTGCGGCGTCGCCTCGGGATGGATGGTGATCACGTCGGCGCCGGCCTTGACGAACGCCTCGACCTGCCGCTCGGGCCGCTCGACCATCAGGTGGCAGTCGAGGATGCCGCCGCGGTCGTGCACGAGATCGCGGAGCGCGTCGACGATCAGCGAGCCGATCGTGATCGGCGGGACGAAGTGGCCGTCCATCACGTCGACGTGGATCACGCGCGCGCCGGCGTCCATCACGGCAGCGACGTCTGCTGCTCCAGCCGGGCGAAGTCGGCGGAGAGGAGCGACGGCGCGATCTCGCCGCGTGGGATCGGCGCGGGACGTGCTCACTCAGCGTCCTGCGCTGCGAACGCGCGCCGGCCGTCGGCGCCGTTGACGAACTCGAGGAAGAGCTCGACGGCCGGCCGCGGCGGCACGGTGGCCGAGTGCGAGCGAGTACCACTCGCGCTCCGGGCAGGCCGCCCTTGACGCGCATCTCGGCGAGCGTGCCGGCCTCCAGCTCGTGCTCGACCGCGACGCGCGACTGGAGCGAGACGCCGAGCCCGAGCCGCACCGCCTCCTTGATCGCACCGTTCGAGCCGAGGGTCAGCGTCTGCGGCCGGAGGTCGTGCTCGGTCAGGAACTCGGTGAGGAGCTGCCGCGTCCCGGAGCCGGGCTCGCGCTGGAGCCAGACGCGGTCGGCGAGCTGCCGCGGGCGCGACCGACAGGCACGTCGACGAGCTCGTCGTCGGGCGCGGCGATCAGCGCGATCTCGTTCTTCAGGAACGCGCTCCCCGCGATGCGCTCGTCCTCGGGCGGCCGGCCGGCGATCGCGACGTCGACCTCGTGCTCGAGCACGCGCTCGAAGAGCGTCGGCCCGGTTCGCGACCTCGAGCGAGAGGTTGATCTCGGGATGCATCCCGCCGAAAGCTCGCAGGAGCGACGGCACGACGTACTCGGCAGCCGTCGCGACCGCGACGAGGCGCAGGCTCCGCATCTGAGACGTCGGCGGCCTCGCGCGCAGCCTGCCGGCCCTGCTCGATCAGGCCGAGCACGTCCGCGGCGTACGGTCGGAACGCCTCGCCGGCGGCGGTCAGCCCGACGCCGCGGCCGACCCGCTCGGTCAGGTCGACGCCGAGCTCGCGCGAGAGCGCAGAGACGGCCGCCGAGATCGACGGCTGCGTGACGTAGAGCTTCTCGGCCGCGGCGGAGACGGACCCTTCGCGGGCGACGGCGAGGAAGCTGGAGAGCTGGTTGAGCGTGACGGCCATAGCGGAAAGGTTATACGAACACGCGAACTTTTCGATTGTCAGCGATGCAACGGTGTCCGTAGGATTGCGCAGCCGCGCGCTGTTCCTGCGCGAACCCGCGGCGCGCTGCGGGAGAATGCGCCCACGCAGACCCCAAGTAGGAGAAGAAGCGATGCCACTTGCCACTTTGCGCCAGGTGCTCGACGAGGCCGCCAAGGGCGGTTACGGCGTCGGCGCCTTCAACGTGAACAACATGGAGCAGCTCCAGGGCATCGTCGGCGCTGCGCAGGAGATGCAGGTCGCCCGTGATCGTCCAGGCCTCGCGCGGGCGCGATCGCCTACGCCGGGGCGAACTACCTGCGCCACCTGATCATGGCGGCCGCCGAGAGCGCCCCGGAGATTCCGATCGTGCTCCACCTCGACCACGGCGACAAGCCCGAGACCTGCTTCATGGCGATCGAGCTCGGCTTCACGAGCGTGATGATGGACGGCTCGCTGCTCGCCGACGGCAAGACGCCGTCGGACTACGAGTACAACGTCGACGTCACGCGCCAAGTCGTCGAGGCCGCGCATGCGAAAGGCGTCAGCGTCGAGGGCGAGCTGGGCACGCTCGGCGGGATCGAGGACGGGCACGGCTCGGGCGAGGTGCACCTCACCGATCCCGACCAGGCAGTCGACTTCGTCGCGCAGACCGGCGTCGACGCGCTCGCGGTCGCCATCGGCACGAGCCACGGCGCCTACAAGTTCACCGCCAAGCCCGACCGGCGACGTGCTCGCGATGCACCTGATCGAGGAGATCCACCAGAAGCTGCCGGACACGCACATGGTCATGCACGGCTCCTCCAGCGTCCCGCCAGGAGCTCGTCGACCGCATCAACGCCGCGGGCGGCAAGCTCGAGGCGACCTTCGGCGTGCCGGTCGAGGAGATCCAGCAGGGCATCCGCCACGGCGTGCGCAAGGTCAACGTCGACACCGACGGCCGCCTCGCGATCACCGCGGCGCTGCGCGAGGCGCTCAACGCGGGCCCGTCCGAGTTCGACCCGCGCGCGTTCTTCAAGCCGGCGCGCGAGGCCCAGAAGCAGGTCGTCGTCCGACCGGCTGACGCAGTTCGGCGCCGCCGGCCACGCCGGCGACTACGAGGTGCTCTCGCTCGACGAGATGGCAGAAGCGTACGCGGGGAGCGCCGTCGGTGCCTGACGCCAAGCTGATCGGACCGAGCTCGACCAGCTCTGCATCAACACGATCCGCACGCTGTCGATCGACGCGGTCCAGGCGGCGAAGTCGGGTCACCCGGGCGCGCCGCTCGGCGCTCGCGCCGGCCGCGTACGTGCTCTACACGCGGGTCATGAAGCACAACCCCGCCGACCCCGAGTGGCCCGACCGCGACCGGTTCGTGCTCTCGGCCGGCCACGCCTCGATGCTGCTCTACGCGAGCCTGCACCTCTCCGGCTACGACCTCAGCCTCGACCAGATCAAGCAGTTCCGCCAGCTCGGCTCGGAGACGCCCGGCCACCCGGAGTACGGCGACACGCCCGGCGTCGAGACGACGACCGGCCCGCTCGGCCAGGGCTTCGGGAACGGCGTCGGGATGGCGATGGCCGAGAAGTTCCTGCGCGAGAAGTTCGGCGCCGAGGTCTGCGACCACCACATCTTCGCGATCTGCTCCGACGGCGACCTGATGGAAGGCGTCGCCTCGGAGGCCGCGTCGCTCGCCGGTCACCTCGCGCTCGGCCGCTCGTCTACCTCTACGACGACAACCAGATCACGATCGACGGCCCGACCGACCTCTCGTTCTCCCAGGAGGACGTCCCGAAGCGCTTCGAGCGCCTACGGCTGGCACACGCTCACGGTCGAGGACGGCAACGACCTCGACGCGATCGAGGCTGCGGTCCGCGCCGGCATGGCCGAGGAGGCGCGGCCGACGCTGATCAGCCTGAGCACGGTGATCGGCTACGGCTCGCCGCGCGCGGGCACCAGGAACGCCCACAGCGACCCGATGCCCGACGAGGAGGTGCGGGAGACGAAGGAGGCGCTCGGCTGGGATCCGGACGCGCAGTTCCTGGTGCCGGACGAGGTCGCCGCCCATTTCGACCAGCGGCTCCGCGGGGCTGCGGCCCAGGCCGAGTGGCAGGAGCGGTTCGAGGCGTGGGCCGTCCGCGAATCCGGAGGCGGCCGGCGAGTGGCGCGACGCGTGGGCGGGCAAGCCCCGCGCCGGGTTCGCCGACGCGCTGCCCGTGTTCGAGCCCGAGAACGGGGCGATCTCGACGCGCAAGTCCGCGGCGCAGGTGATGCAGGCGTTCGGCCCGTACGTGCCGACGATGGTCGGCGGCGCGGCCGATCTCATCCACTCGACCTTCACCAAGTTCGACGGCGAGCCCGGACTTCACGGCCGAGCACTCCGCGCGGCAACGTCGCGTGGGGCGTCCGCGAGCACGGAATGGGCACCGCGGTCAACGGCCTCGCGCTGCACGGCGGGATCGTCAAGCCGTTCTGCTCGACGTTCTTCGTCTTCACCGACTACATGCGGCCGCCGATCCGCCTCTCGGCGCTGATGAAGCTCGACTGCGTCTGGATCTTCAGCCACGACTCGGTCGCGGTCGGCGAGGACGGCCCGACGCATCAGCCGATCGAGCATCTGGCCGCGATGCGGGCGATCCCCAACCTGACCGTGATCCGCCCGGCCGACGCCAACGAGGCGGCCGAGGCGTGGGGCGCGATCCTCGGAGACCTGAGCGGGCCCGATCTGCCTCGTGCTCTCCCGCCAGGACGTGGCGACGCTCGACCGCAACACGCTCGGCGCCGGCCTCGGGCCTGCGCCGCGGCGCCTACGTGCTCGCCGACGTCGACTCGCCCGACGTCGTGCTCGTCGCAACCGGCGCCGAGGTGGGAACCGCACTCGGGGCGCGCGACCTGCTCGCCGAGAAGGGTGTCCAGGTGCGGGTCGTCTCGATGCCGAGCTGGGAGCTGTTCGAGCAGCAGGACAACGATTACCGCGAGGAAGTCTTGCCGGCTGGCAGTGCCGAAGATCTCGCTCGAGGCCGGCTCGACATTCGGCTGGTCGCGCTGGGTCGACGCCTCGATCGGGATCGACACGTTCGGCGCGTCGGGCAAGGGCGACAAGGTGCTCGAGCACTTCGGCATCAGCCGCAGAGCCGGTCGCGAAGCGCGTCGAAGACGACCATCGCCGAACTCGCCGTCTCCTAGGTTGCGAGTCCGCGTCGGCTTCACCCCGGCCGACGAGGTCGCGGCGCCGGTCGGGATCGTGATCGACGTGCTGCGGGCGACCTCGACGATCTGCCAGGCGCTCGCCGTCGGGATACGAGCGCGTCGTCTGCGTGGCGGAGGTCGACGACGCGCGCGCGCTCGCGGCCGAGGGCATCGCGTTCGCCGGCGAGCGGGAGAACGTCCTGATCGAGGGCTTCGACTTCGGCAACTCGCCGCGCGAGTTCCTCGAGCCGCCGGCGCACTCGACGCTCGTGATGACGACGACGAACGGGACACGGCTCCTGCTCTCGGCGGCGGCGCGCTGCGAGACGGTGCTCGTCGCGTCTCTGCTGAACCTCGACGCCGTGGTGGACGCCGCGCGCGAGAGCCGCGCGGACGAGGTCGCGGTGCTGTGCGCCGGCGTCGAGGGCGCCTTCGCGATCGACGACGCCTACGTCGCCGGCCGGATCGTTCAGGCGCTCGGCGGCGAGCCGGACGACGCCGCGATCGCGGCGATTCAGCTGGCAGGCTCGTTCGCCACGGCCGAGGAAGGCATCGGCGGCGGCATCGAGCGCCGACAACATCCGCCGCGCGCGGCTCGACGAGGACATTGCGTGGTGCGTCCGCGAGAGCGTCCTCGACATCGTGCCGTGGATCGTCGAGCGCGGGCAGGGCTCGGTCGCGGTCGCGGTTCAGTAGGAGGCGAGCGCTACCGCGCCGCGCCGCACGGCGCCGAGGCCCCGCCGCGGCGCTCGGCCGCGACAGGAGCCTCGACGAGTAGGTAGGGCTCGGTGATCCCTACCGCGCCGGTGGGATCAGGACGCGGTTGATGACGTGGATCACGCCGTTCGTCGCCATCACGTCGGGCGAGGTGACCTTGGCGCCGTTCACGAAGACGTTCCCGCCGGCAACCCGGATGCCGACGCTCTTGCCGCCCACGGTCTTCGCGGAGCTCAGCTTGACGACGTCCTTCGCCGTCACCTTGCCGGCGACCACGTGGTAGAGGAGCACTGCCTTCAGCTTCGCCTTGTCCCGAAGCAACGCGTTCAGCGTCTGCTTTGGCAGCTTCTGGAAGGCGGCGTCGGTCGGCGCGAATACGGTGTACGGGCCGGCCTTCTGCAGCGTCCCCACAAGGCCCGCATCCGTGAGCAGCTTGGCGAGGGTCGTGAACTGCCCAGCGGCGACGGCAGTCCCGACGATGTCGGCCTTGGCGCGGGGCCCCGCGGAGGCGGTCGAGGCGACCGCTGCAACCGCGAAGGCCGTGACGACGAGGAGGGCTAGCGTGGTGCGGATCCGATTCATGTCTGCCTTTCGATCGTGGTTTGGTCGACCGGACGCGGTCAACGGGTGACGGGTGCAGCCGTCGGGCGCGTGCGTTCGACCCGACGGCGGCTCCCGAGGAGCGACGCGATTGCGTAGACGGCGGCCAGGCCGACGAGCCCGTAGACGACCCGGGTGGCGGCATTCGTCTCGCCGAACTCGAGACCGAACAGGGCTGCGACGAGGTCGAACTGGGCGATCGCGACGAGGCCCCAGTTGAGACCGCCGACGATCAGGAGCACGGCGGCGAGGACATCGAGCTTCTTCATTTCTGTACACCTCCTGTAGAGAAGTTGTTCATGTGTCGCCGAGAGTAGCGCGTGCCTTCCCCTCTTGTCAAGGTGTTGTTCAGATGTTGTATAGTCAAGTCGTGGACACGCTGCTGCGCATCGGTGAGCTGAGCAAGCGCTCGGGCGTGAGCCCAGAGCTGCTGCGTGCATGGGAGCGCCGCTACGGGCTGCTCCGGCCCACCCGGTCTGCCGGCGGGCTGCGCCTCTACTCGCTCGACGATCTCGAGCGCGTGCGCCTGATGCGAGGGCACCTCGAAGGCGGTCTGGCCGCAGCCGAGGCGGCCGCCCTGGTCTCGCGACCATCCGCGGCCGAGGACGCCGCGAAGCCGGTGCTGCTGCCCGGATCGGCGCTCCACGAGCTCGCCGACGCGCTCGACAGCTTCGACGAGCCACGCGCGCAGGCGGTGTTCGACGGGCTGCTCGCCATCGCAACGGTCGACGCCCTGCTCACGGAGGTCGTCCTCCCGTACCTCCACGAGCTTGGCGAGCGCTGGCAGCGCGGCGACGCCTCGATCGCGCAGGAGCACTTCGCGTCGAGCGTCCTCCGCGGACGCCTGCTGGGCCTCGCGCGCGGCTGGGGCCGCGGCCTGGGGCCGCTCGCGCTGCTCGCGTGCCTTCCCGGCGAGCAGCACGACCTCGGCCTGATCGCGTTCGGGCTCGCGCTCCGCTCCCGAGGGCTGGCGGATCGCCTACCTCGGCACCGACACGCCGGTCGAGACGCTCGATGGCGCGGCCCGCTCACTCGCGCCGGCGCTCGTCGTCGTGACCGCCGCCACCCCCGACCGCGTGCGGCCGGTCGCGGGCGAACTGCGTGAGCTGGCCAAGCGCCACCGGCTCGCCCTCGGCGGCAGCGGCGCGAACGACGGCGGCGAGGAGACAGCGGGAGCGCTCGTCCTGACCGGCGACCCCGTCGCGGCCGCCGAGCGCGTGACCGCGCAGGTCCAGACGGCCGACCTGCGATGAGCCCGTGCGGCGGCAAGCCCTGGTGTGTGACCCACTCGCTCGTCCCCCGCCTCCATGCCGCCGCACATTGACGGCTGGCGCTCGATCGATCGCCGCCGCGCCGACGGGGCGATCGACAGCGCGCAGCGGGTGCTGGCGACGCGCGCAGCCGTCGAGCGGTCCGGCGACGGGCGCCCGCCGGCTGGGCCGCAGCTACTGGCTGGAGGTCAGGCGTGCCAGCCACGGGCTCGTCCGCTGCCGCGAGAGCGACAGCGGCGTACAGCTCCTCCTGCTCAGCATCAGGCCCGCGCTGCTGACGTTCGCGTCCGCCGAGGTCACGGTCGACAGCGACGAAATCCGCTGCAGCTACCGGATCGCGGGGGGCCTGCTCGCCCGGCGGGAAGGCGGCACTCTCAGCCTGACGCAGCGGAGCGGCGAGCGACCCGAGCTGCGTGTCGAGGTGGAGGGCTTCTTTCCCCGCCTCGGGGTGCTCTACGAGCCGCTCGAGCGGCGCTTCCACGTCTCAGTCAGCCGGCGCTACCTCGCCCGTCTGATCAACGAGGCGCAGCCGTGAGGATCGCGGTGCTCGGTGCGACCGGGTTCGTCGGCCGAGCGCTCGTCCCGGCCCTTACCGAGCACGGCGAGGTGGTCGCCGCCTCGCGTCGCGGCGACGCGCCGAGCCGGCCGAGCGTGCGTCCGGTGGCCGCCGACGTCACCGACCCGGCCTCCGTTCGCCGCGCCCTCGAAGGCATCGAGGTCGTCTACTACCTCGTCCATTCGCTCGGCTCGCCGAGCTTCGCCGAGGTCGACCGCCGGGCCGCCGAAACCGTCGCGCGCGAGGCCGAGCGCGCAGGCGTCGCGCAGATCGTCTACCTCGGCGGGCTCGGCGACGACAAGCCCGATCTCTCGCCCCACCTGCGGAGCAGGATCGAGACCGCCGCCGCGCTTTCTTCGGGGAGCGTGCCGGTGACGACGCTGCGCGCAGCGGTTGTCGTCGGTCGCGGCAGTGCCGCGTTCGAGACCATCGTCGCGCTCGTCGACCGGCTCCCGGCGATGGTCGCGCCCAGGTGGATCTCAACGCCGACCCAGCCGATCGCGCTCGCAGACGCCGTCCGCTACCTCACCGGCGTCGCGAGCCACCCCGCCGCGATCGGCGAGAGCTTCGACATCGGCGGGCCCGACGTTCTCACCTACAAGCAGATGATCGAGGGCGTCGCGCGCCTGCGCGGCCGGCGGCCGCTGATCGTCGAGGTGCCCGTGCTCAGCCCGCGGCTGTCCTCGTACTGGCTCCACCTCGTCACGCCGGTGCGCGCGGCCGTCGCCCGGCCGCTCGTCGAGGGGCTGCGCACGCCCACGACCGCGCGCGACGACCGCATCAGGCGCCTGTTGCCCTTCCGGCTCATGCCTTTCGAGGAGGCAGCCCGCGCAGCGCTATCGCCGCCTCGCGTCTGACGGCACACAAGAGCCGATACGTCGACGAGCAGGACGACCGTCCCGGACCGCGTCCGGGCCGCCCTAGCCGTGACTCGTCCTGGCCGTCACCGGCCGCGCTCAGCCCGGTACCGGATCGCCTGCTCGACGAGCGCCTCGAAGAGCCGTCGCGTCTTCACCCGCCTCGGGGTGCCAGAGCACGCCGACGGCGAACCGCTGCGCGGCCGCCTCGACCGCCTCGGGTGAGCCGTCCTCAGCGTGGGCGGCGACGCGAAGACCGTCGCCGAGCCGACCAAACCCCTGGTGGTGGTGCGACTTGACCGTGGCGCGGGGGCCGACGAGGTCCCCGAGGGTCGTCCCCTCGCTCGACCGTCACCTCGTGATCGGCGAAGACGCCGGCCGTGTGCCGGTGCTGCTCGTGCCCGACGACCTCCGGCAGGTGCTGCACGAGGTCGCCGCCGCAGGCCACATTCAGCAGTTGAGAGCCGCGGCAGATCGCGAGCACGGGCACGTCGCGGGCGAGCGCCGCCACGAGCAGTGCGAGCTCGGCGTCGTCGCGCTCGCGGACGACGTCCGTCGTCTCCGGATGCGCCTCGTGCCCGTACAGCTCGGGATCGATGTCGGAGCCGCCCGAGAAGATCGAGGCCGTCAAGGGCATCGAGTGTCTCCTCGATCCCGGCCGTCGACGGCGGCACGAGCAACGGCCGTGCGCCGGCGCGCTCGACCGCACGCACGTAGTCCTGCGGCACGAGCGCCGATTCGAGCTCCCACGCACCGAACCGCGCGGTGACGACGTAGGTGGTGATGCCGACGACGGGCCTGGGCGGCTCGCTCACGGTCGGCAGGCCTTCTCCGAACCTGCAGCCGAGACGGCGACGTCCCGCTGGACCCGAGCGCCGTGCGCATCCTCGATCCGGAGCGCCAGACGATAGGTCGTTCCCGGAAGCACCCTGAACCGCGCCGTCACGGGCACCCAGCCGTCGGTGCCCATCCTCGCGGCCGTCATGCCGTCGGCAACGCTCCGGCCGCAGGCGGCGAGCGTGTAGCGGACGCCGAGGGGCGCCCCCGGAGGAAGATGGGAGCGCAACTCGAGCGCCGGCACGCGGAACGCGTGCACGAGCGTGGCAGGATCGGCGGTGACTTCGAGCTCGCGCGCGGCTGGCACGGAGGCCGCGGCGAACTGCGCGAGTGCCGGCTTGGCGCGGCCGCGCCGGTCGACGAGCCCGCTCTGCCACGGCTCACCCGGCTATCGCGGAAGACGAACCAGACGAGCATCGCCACGCCCGGCTTCGCACGCGCGAGCGTGAGCGTGCGGGCCAGGTAGGCGGCCTGGAGCGAATACGGCGCGGCGCCGCGGATCTCCGGACTCGTCCGGTAGGCGATCTCCGTCACCCAGAGCGGCAGCGCGAGCGACCGAACCAGCGGGCGAGCGCAGCGTCGAACCGGCCGAGGCTCGCGAAGCCGACGGCCGGCCAGCGCTGGGGCGCGCCGGGACGCGTGAGGTCGTTGCGCGGATACGGATGGTGCGCCCACGCGTCGAAGCGAAGATCGGGCGCGGCCTCCGCCACGAGCCGCGCGAAGCGCGCCGGCGACTCGGTGTCCTGCACCCGGATGGACGGCCGGTCGCGCCCGCGCGCGGCCGTCTCGCCCGCGGCGACGAGGGCCTGAGGGCTCGCGCTCTTGATCCCGGCATACGCGGCTTCGACGAGCGCGGCGTAGACGCGCGGCGCGACGGGACGCCCGTGCGGCGTCGAACTGCGGCGAGAGGAACTGTGCGACATTCGGCTCGTTCCAGACCGTGTAGAAGCGGACGAACGGGTACCCGGCGATGACGGCCCGAGTAGCGCGCCGCGAGTGCGTGGGCGAAGTCGCGCGAGCGCGCTCGGGTCAGTGGGAGCGACGTTCGGCCGTGCGCCGCCGTTCGCCCACGCCGGGCGTGCCCCAGATCGTGAGCAGCACCTCGATCCCTCGCCGCTCGGCGTTCCGAACGAATTCGTCGACGTCGCTCAGGCGGTACTCCGGCGCAAACGGGTCGGAGGGGTGCCGCGGCTTCTGCGGCGCCGCGACCGACCAGTTGACGATCGACGCGCACGACGGTCGCGCCCTCGCGGCGCGCGCGGTCGAAGTTCGCGATCCGCTCCGGCTCCCAGCGGAACGCCTGGTCGTCGAGGAAGCCGACGTACAGGCGCGGCGCGGCGCTCACCGGAACGGGCGGCCGCGGCACGAGCGAGTCCGCCCGCAGGAGCAGGACCGCGGCAGCGGCGAGCACGACAGAGAGGAGGATGAGCCGTTGCAGGGCGGGAGCGGGTCGATCGCGCCGACCCTACAACGGCGTCCGGCGAGCGACAACCCCGGCCTGTCACCTGCATTTGTAAGGTCCACCTTGCGACGCTAGAGTCCGGCCATGGCCTCCTTCCCGAACGCTCTCAACGACCAGATCGCCCGCGAGCTGGCGGCGTCGCAGCAGTACGTCGCGATCGCCGTCTACTACGACAGCGAGACGCTCTCGCAGCTCGCGCAGCACTTCTACCGCCAGGCGGTGGAGGAGCGGAACCACGCGATGATGATCGTGCAGTACCTGCTCGACGCCGGCGAGGAGGTCCGCATCCCGGGCGTCGCCGAGCCGAAGAGCGCGTTCGCCGACGCGGTCGCGCCGATCCGGCTCGCGCTCGAGCAGGAGAAGCGCGTCACCGAGGACATCGTCACCCTCGCCAAGCTCGCGCGCGAGGAGAGTCGACCTGGTCGGCGAGCAGTTCCTGCACTGGTTCCTCCAGGAGCAGCGCGAAGAGGTCGCGAGCATGTCGTCGCTGCTCGCGGTCACCGAGCGCGCGAACGACAACTTCCTGCTCGTCGAGGAGTACCTCGCGCGCACGGGCGGCGGCGGGGACGAGGCCGTGCCGTCACCGCCGGTGGCGGGCGGCGCGCTCTAGCGACGCAAAGCTCGCGGGCCGATCGGCCTCGTTCGGGGGACGGCGCCGTCGGAAGCGCGTGCTACGGTGCTGCAACGGACGGCAATCGGGTCGTCCCGTGAGATTCAGCTTTCTCGTTCCTCCTTCGGGTGTTTCGAGTCGGCGATCTCGAACCCCGAACAAAGGAGTCGAACAGGTGTCCCACTGTACCTTCAGCGCCCTCGGCGTGAGCCCGGCTCGTCGAGCAGGCGCTCGCCGCCGGCGGCATCCACGAGCCGTTCCGCATCCAGACCCTCGTCCTGCCCGACGCGCTCGCCGGCCACGACGTGCTCGGCGAAGTCGCCGACCGGCTCGGGCAAGACGCTCGCGTTCGCGATCCCGATCGTCGAGAACACGACCGGCGGGCGGGCCGACACCCACGGCGCTCGTGCTCGTCCCGACGCGCGAGCTCGCGATCGCAGGTCGCCGAGGAGCTCGAGAAGCTCGCCGGCTCGAAGGGCCTCCGAGTCGCCGCCGTCTACGGCGGCGCGCCGGTCGGCGCCCAGGCGAAGCGCGCGAAGGGCGCGCAGGTCGTCGTCGCGACGCCGGGCCGTCTGCAGGACCTGATCGAGCGCCGGCTGATCGCGCTCGACCACGTCGCGATCCTCGTCCTCGACGAGGCCGACCGGATGCTCGACATGGGCTTCCGCCCGCAGGTCGAGCGGATCCTCCGCCGCGTCCCGCGCGAGCCGCCAGACGATGCTGTTCTCGGCGACGCTCGACGGCGAGGTCGGCGACCTCGCCCGCGCGTACACGCACAACCCGAGCCGCTTCGAGGCCGCGCGCCCGATCCGCCGAGGAGGGAGACGCGGTCGTCGAGCACGCGTTCGTCTCGGTCACGGCCGAGGACAAGCTCGACCGGCTGATCGAGCTTGCTCGAGGCCGACCGTGGGCTCGCGCTCGTCTTCGTCCGCACCAAGCGCGGCGCCGAGCCGGCTCGCCGAGAAGCTCGGCCCGTCGCGGCGTGCCCGGCGCTCGCGATGCACGGCGACATGACGCAGTCCGCTCGCGAGCAGCGCGCTCGAGCGCTTCCGCTCGGGCCGCGCGACGACGCTCGTCGCGACCGACGTCGCCGCCCGCGGGCTCGACCTGCACCGAGATCAGCCACGTGATCAACTTCGACCCGCCGGAGGACGACAAGGGCTACGTGCACCGCGTCGGCCGCACCGGCCGCGCCGGGCGCGCCGGCCAGGGCATCACGCTCGTCCTGCCCGGAGCAGCAGGCCGACGTCAGCCGCGTCGCCGCGCGGCTCGGCCACCGCGACCAGTTCGAGAGCGCCGGCATGAGCCAGCGCCCGGCCGAAGCTGCTCTACACGAGCCGCCGCGGCCGCCGCTCGCGCTGGTAGTCGGAACGGGCAGACCAGGCCGTGAGGCTCGCGCTGATCGCGGTCGCCGCGGCCGTTACGGCGACGCCGCGCGGTACGTGGCGGTCCGAGCCGCCGCTGCCGGTCCCGCGGACCGAGGTCGCCGCCGCGCTGAGCGGACGCGAGATCGTCGTCGCGGGCGGCTACCTCGAGGACGGCTCGACCACGGCGCGCGTCGACCTCTACGACCCGGTCGCGCGGAGCGTGGCGGTCGGGGCCCGACCTGCCGGAGCCGCTGAACCACGCCGCCGCGGCGAGCCTGCGAGGCTCGGCCGTCGTCGTCGGCGGCTACGGCGCGGACGGGCCGACGCGAACTCGCGGTGCAGCTCGACGGCGACTCCTGGCGCGCGCTGCCGCCGCTTCCCGCCGCCCGCGCAGCCGCGGCGGCGGTCGCGTTGCACGGACGGCTCTACGTCGTCGGCGGCGTCGCCGCCACCGGCCTCGCGCGGTCGATGCTCGCGTACGACCCGGCGCGGCGGCGCTGGTCGGCGCTGCCCGGCCCGACGCCGCGGCAGCACCTCGCAGCGGCCGCCGCGCGCGGCCGCGTCTACGCGATCGCCGGCCGCAGCGCCGGCTACGACACGAACACCGCGCTGGTCGAGTCGTGGGCGCCGGGCGAGAGGCGCTGGCGGCAGCGAGCCGCCGATCCCGGACGCGCGCGGCGGCACCGCCGCCGCGACCGTCGCAGGCCTGGTCGTATCGGTCGGCGGCGAGTCGCCGCAGGGAACGCACGCGTCCGTGTACGCGCTCGAGGTACGCACGGGCCGCTGGCGGCGTCTCGCCGACCTACCGACGCCCCGGCACGGGCTCGGCGCCGTCGCGTTCGCCCGCGATGTCTACGCGATCGGCGGTGGCCCCGAGCCGGGCCTCACGGTGACCGGCGCGAATGAAGCGCTCCGCGTGCCTTAGAGGTTGATGCCACGATCTAGGGAAAGGCCGTCGAGCCGGGGTTCAGGTCCTCAGAGCCTCCGTCCTTGCACCCCGCCGGGACGAGGTACTGAGGCGTCGCCGCCGCGTCCGAGGCGTTTGTCGCGAGCTGCTCGCGCATCATCGACCGCGCAGTGCTCTCGGAGAGGCCGAGGTCGACGCCGATTCGCACGCCGCTCTGGAAGCCGTAGCAGTTGGCGAGCCCCTCGTCGCTCACGCCGCTGGAGGTGCCACGACTCGTGCCCGAGGACGGCGAGCGCGCGGGCCGTCCTCGGGAACGACTGCGTCCTGTGCTTGAACGCGAGCTGGTAGAGCGTGTCGCAGATCGACGGTGTCAGGTACGCGCGCTTGCCGCCGACGAACGCGAGCCCGTCCGCGTCCTGGAGGAAGCCGACGTAGTCGCCGCTCGTGTCGCAGCGCACCTGCGCCGGGTGCCCGGCGATCTTCGCGGCCTCCCGCGAGTAGACCGCCTCGGCGCGTACCCGGTCGGCGGTGGAGACCGCACTCCACCCGCGCGGGCGCGACGCGTAGAAGAGGATCCCGGCCACGACGGTGATCATCGCCAGCGCTTCGAGCGCGTAGCGCCGGTCGAAGCGCCGCCGCGACGCGACGTACGGCCGAGCAGCCAAATGCGCCGCGCCGGGATCGCGCACGTACTCCTCGACGCGCTCCTCGATCTCCTCCTCGCTCAGGCCGTCGATCGGAACGTACAGCCGCCGGCCCTCGACCTCGACCGTCGTCGCCTCGCGCCAGTGCTCGCCGCCCAGCTCGGCAAGGTCGTGCGGCTGCGGCCCCGGGTCGCGACCCGGCGGTGGCGCCGTGCCGCTGCGCCAGCCGCCGATGAAGAACTGCACCTCCAGCCAGACCGCGGCCAGGAACGGCAGCCAGGCCGGAATCCACGCGCGAATGTCGTAGGGCAAGAACAGGTACGCGACCACGCCCGCGAGCACGACCAACCGGAGCGTCCGGAGAAGCCGCGCGCGCCGGCGCGCCTCGGAGGCGCCCGTGCGGTGACCCGGCAGCTCGGCAGTGCTCATCGGCCCAACGTAGCGGCGGCAGTGCGCCTCGCCCGGCGAGGGCAGGCGGTTTAGACTCGCTCCGTGCTCCGTCGCAACGCGAAGATCGAGCTGCTCAAGCGGGCGCCGCTCTTCACGCACTGCTCGAAGAAAGAGCTCGCCGAAGTCGCACTCGTCGCCGACGAGATCGACATGCCCGCAGGCAAGGCACTCACGAACGAGGGCGAGCCTGGCCGGGAGTTCTTCGTCCTGGTCGAGGGCGCCGCCGACGTGCGGCGCAAGGGCCGCAAGGTGAACACGATGGGCGCCGGCGACTTCTTCGGCGAGATCGCGCTCGTCTCCGACCGGCCCCGGACGGCGACCGTGATCGCGACCTCGCCGGTGCGGCTGCTGGTCATCACCGACCGCGCCTTCCGCGACCTGATGAAGAAGGTGCCGTCGATTCAGACCAAGGTGCTCTCGACGCTCGCAGACCGGCTCACCGGCGACTCGCTCTGAGGCCACCGGGGTGCCCTAGAATCGCGGCGTGCCCGCGCCGCCCGAGCTCCTCGATCGCGTCCAGCTCTTCAGCGGTCTCGAGCCGCGCGAGCGGGCGCAGATCGCCGACTCGATGAAAGGGCGCTCGCTCGAGCCGGGCGAGACGATTGCGGTCGAAGGGGAAAAGGGTGTCGGCTTCTTCGTGATCGAAAGCGGCACCGCGCGGGTGACCATCGGCGGCGAGGATCGCCGGATCCTCGGCCCGGGCGACTACTTCGGCGAGATCGCCCTGATCAGCCAGGCTGCTCGGTCGGCCACCGTCACGGCTGAGACGCCCGTCCGCTGCTGGGGGCTCACGAGCTGGGAGTTCCGCCCGATCGTGCAGGGCAACGCCACCGTGGCCTGGAACCTGCTGGAGTCGCTCGCGAAAATGCTCAGCGCCGGCTGACGAACGACCGAGGCCCGCGCTCGGACTGCCGCACCTGGGCTCCTACAATCCAACTCGTGGAACGCAAGCTTGCGACGGTCCTCTTCGTCGACCTCGTCGACTCGAGCGCGCTCGTCGCAGCCGTCGATCCCGAGGTCGTCCGCCGGCGGGTGAGCGAGTACTTCGACTGCACAGCGCAGTGCATCGAGCAGCATGGCGGCACCGTCGAGAAGTTCGCGGGCGACGCGGTGATGGCGGCCTTCGGAGTGCCGCGCACGCACGAGGACGACGCCGAACGCGCCGTGCGCGCAGCGTTCGCGGTCCTCGTCAAGGTGCACGAGCTGGGTCTCGAGGCGCGGATCGGCGTCGAGGCGGGCGAGGTCGTCGTCGACGACGCGGAGTCGACGTTCGCGACCGGCGAGCCCGTCAATATCGCGGCGCGCCTGCAGCAGTCCGCACGACCCGGCGAGATCATCCTCGGCCCCGTCGTGCGCCGACTCGCGGCCGGCACCATCGAGGTGGAGGACGCAGGACCCGTCCAGATCAAGGGCCGCACCGAGCCCCTCTGGACGTGGCGCGCGCTGCGCTCGGTCGACTCGCCGCGTGGAGTCGCGGCAGCCTGGTTCATCGGGCGCGACCAGGAGCTCGAGTTGCTTGCGAACGCGCTCGCGCGCACGGTCCGCGACCGGCGCGCGCACCTCGTCACCGTCTTCGGCGAGCCGGGAATCGGCAAGACGCGGCTCGTGTCGGAGTTCGTGGCCGGCGCCGAGCGCGTGACCGCGCTCAGCGGCCGCGCGCTCCCCTACGGCGAGGGCGTCACCTACTGGCCTCTCGCGTCGATGATCAAGGCCTCGGCGGGGATCACCGACGACGCTCCCGCGTCGGAGGCGTTCGAGAAGCTCCGGCTCTGCTGCGAGAGCGAGGCCGTGGCCGACCTGCTCGCCGTCGCGCTCGGCGTCCTCGGCGCGGCCGAGGACGGGCGCACTGCCGGCGAGCTGACGTGGGCGGTGACGTTGTGGGCCGAGCAGCTCGCGGAGGCTCAACCGCTCGTGCTCGTGTTCGAGGACGTGCAGTGGGCCGAAGACCCGCTGCTCGACGTCGTCGAGCACATGGCCCGCGCGCTCCGCGACTCGCCGGTGCTGATCGTCTGCGTGGCGCGGCCCGATCTCCTCGAGACCAGGCCGGCCTGGGGCGGCGGGAACCCGCGGGCACTTTCGCTCGAGCTCGGGGCGCTGAGCGCCGAGCAGAGTCGTGAGCTGGTCGACGCGCTGCTCGCCAACTTTGATACCCCGCCGGCACAACGCGCGTTGGCACTCGAGAAGGCCGAGGGCAACCCGCTGTTTCTGGAGGAGACGGCGCGGATGCTGTCGGACGACGAGCCCGGCACGCTCAGGCGGATCCCCGACTCGGTGCAGGCGCTGATCGCGGCCCGGATCGACGCGCTCGACGCTCCCGAAAAACGCGTGCTGCAGCACGCAGCGCTCGTCGGGCGTGTGTTCTGGCGCGGCGCGCTCGACGCCCTCTCGCCGAGCCTCGACGTCGGCAGCGCGCTCGACAAGCTGCTCGAGCGCGAGTTCATCGCGCCGGAGGCTCATTCGTCGATCTCGGGCGAGCGCGCGTTCCAGTTCACCCACGGCCTGATCCGCGAGGTCGCCTACAGCACCCTCACGAAAGCCCACCGTGCCGAGGACCACATCACCCTCGCCGCGTGGGTCGCCGAGCGAGCACCCGACGAGCTGGCAGACGTGCGAGCGCACCATCTCGACGACGCGGCGAGCCTCCTGATGGAGCTCGAGCGCGGCTTGCCGGCCGAGCTCGCCCACGACGCCGCCGCCGCGATCGACCAAGCCGGACGACGCGCCCTTCGCCGCGGCTCGTTCGTCGTCGCGCGCAGCCGCTTCCTGCGCGCCGTCGAGCTCGAGCCGACACTCGGCCGCCGGTACTTCGCAGCTCAGACGGCCGGTCGCCTCTCGGACGTCTCGACGGCGCGCGACGAGGCCCAGGCGGTGTTCGAGGACGCACGTGCCGAAGGCGATCACCGGTTCGAAGGGCGCGCGCTCGTTCTCCTCGCAGAGATCGCGCTGCGGGTCGACAGTGACGTGGCGTGCGCGACGAAGCTCGCCGACGAGGCGCTAGGGGCTCTGCCCGAGGACGACCTCCACGGTCTCTACGACGCGCGGGCGCTGCTTGCAACGATCGCCGGGTGGGTCGGCGATGCCGAGGCAGGGCGCCGTCACGGCGACGCGACGGTTGCCCTTGCACGCGAGACAGGGCGCCGCGACCTCGAGAGCCTGGCGCTCTCCCAGCTCGCGGCAGTCGCGAGCAGCTCCGGCGGTTTCGAGGAAGCAGCCGAGCTGACCCGCCTTGCGACCGCGCTGGCGCTCGAGAGCGGGAGCCGCGAGGCGTTCGGTCGAGCACGCGCCATGGCCGGCCGCTGCGCTGCGTCGGCGGACGACTTCGAGGCCGCCGAGGCCGGGCTGCGCGAAGGACTTGCAGCGTTCGAGGAGACCGGGTCGGCGGGGCGCGCCGGCTGGGCGACTTCCATGCTCGGCGCGCTCGAGCTTCGTCGCGGCAACCTCGAGCGCGCCGAGGAGCTGCTCCGCGACGCGGTGCGGCGGCTCCGCGCGACCAAGGAGCACGGGTTCCTGGTCGAGGCGGAGCGCAACCTCGCCGAGGTGCTCGTCCGCAGGGGCAAGCTGATCGAAGCGGAGCGGGTCGCCGAGCACGCGCAGAAGACGGTCGGCCGCGAGGACGTCTGGTCGCGCGCCTCGATCCTCCACGCCCTCGGCCTCGTGCGCGCCGCGCAGGGCCGGGTGGACGAGGCCGAGACGCTGCTGCGCGAGTCGCTCGCAATCCTCGAGCCGACGATGTACCGGCTCTTCGCCGACGAGGTTCGAGAGTCGCTCGACGCCGTGCGCACCCGCGCGGCAACGGTAGCCCGGCCTACCTGATCGCCGCAAAGCACAGCATCGGCGGCGGCGCCTTGATCGAACAAGCCTCTCGACGACGGACGGGCGGGCCGGTCGCTTCCGGCCCCGCCCGCCGTCATCGGGAGACGGAGGCTAGGCCAGGGCCTTCTGCTTGAGCGCGTCGTACTCGGCCTGCGTGATCGCGCCGCTGTCGAGCAATTGCTTGGCCTTTTCGATCTCGGCTGCGGAGCCGCCACCGCTTCCGGCCACGGACTGGATGTACGCGTCCGTCGCCTGTTGCTGGGCCTGCGCCCGCTTGATGTTCCGCTCGGCCATGCCCTTGTTCTCTGCGATCAGGTAGATGAAGACGCCGAGGAACGGCAGCAGGATCACGAAGATGATCCAGATCACCTTCACGAACCCGGAGGTGTCGTGGCGGCGGAAGATGTCAGCGAAGACCGTGATCAAGAGCCAGAACCAGATGAACCAGGCAAAGATGATCAACATCGTCCAGACGATGTCGAGGAACGGGTAGTCGGTCGCAAGTACCACTCGAGCTCACCTCCTGTGTGCTGCTCGAACCCGCTCTTCCGCGGGCCCCAGCTGATTGGGTTCTCTGCGGGAACCTAGACGTTGTGCCGGTCGGAACGCGGATTCCTGCGGCAGGCCGAGCTCGCGGACACAAGGGATACTGAGCAACCGAGATGGCCTACGACGAGAAACTCGCCGATCGGATCAGGGATCTCCTCGCAGACGCTTCGGGTGTGAGCGAGCGCGAGATGTTCGGCGGCCTCGCCGTGATGCTCGACGGCCACATGTGCTGCGGCGTCGTCGGCGACGAGCTGGTCCTCCGGCTCGGCCGCGAGGGTGCCAAGGCGGCGCTGCAGCATCCCAACGTGCGCCCCATGGACTTCACCGGCCGCACGATCTCGACGATGGTCTTCGTCTCCCGGGACGGCTTCCGCGGGCGGGCGCTCCGACCCTGGGTCGAGGAGGCGGCCGCGTTCGTGCACGCGCTCCCGCCGAAGGGGTAGGGCGGGTAGCGCGGTCAATAGCTTCAGATGAGCTCTAACCGGCGACTCCGACCCGGACCTGAGGGACGACCTGGCGACCGCGACGGGAGCGGTGCCGTTTCGTGGGAGCCCGTCGACCTCGACACCTTGGGCGCGCACTGGCAGGCGTGCCTCGATGCCGCCCAGTCGGCGAACGCAGCGGCGCGTATGTACTTGACGGGCGAGGAGCTGCACGTGCTCGCGAAGCGGCTCGGCGAGGAGCGGGTCGTCACAGCGCGGCTGCTCGCGGCCCTGGCGCGCGACGAGCACGCAGGTGCGCTCTTCTTCCACCGCACGCTTCCGTGGGAGTCGAGGCGGCAGCTCGGCCTGCCGGTCGCCGTGACAGCGTGCGTGTTCGACCTCGACGGTGTGCTCACCGCGAGCGCTGAGGCGCACGCCGCAGCGTGGGCGCAGACCTTCGACGAGTTCGTATCTGCTCGTGCGGAGCAGACCGGCGGGCGCTTCACTCCGTTCAGCTCGAGCGTCGACTATCCGGAGCACATCCACGGCAAGCCGCGGCTCGACGGCGTGCGCGCGTTCCTCGCCAGCCGCGGGGTCAGGCTGCCGGAGGGTGCCCCTGACGACACACCCGGCACCCCGACCGTGCACGGCCTGGCGAACCGAAAGAACGAGCTGCTCCTGCACCGCCTTGAGCAAGAGGGGATGAGCGCCTACGCCGGCGCCCGCCGCTACCTCGAGGCCGCGCGCCACGCGGGCGTCCACCGCGCTGTCATCTCGGCGAGCGCCAACACTCAGTCGATCCTGCGGCACGCCGGCCTCGCGGACCTCGTCGAGCAGCGCGTCGACGGGACGACGATGGCGGTCGAGCGGTTGCAGCCGAAGCCTGCGCCAGACACTTTCCTGGCAGCCTGCCGGCAACTCGACGTCGAGCCCGCCCACGTTGCAGCCTTCGAAACCACCGAGGCCGGGATCACGGCGGCTCGCGCAGCCGGCGTCGGCTTCGTGATCGCCGTCGACCGCGACGGCAAAGGTCAGAAGGCGCGCCCGGGAGAGACTGACATGGTGGTTGGCAGCCTCGCGGAGCTCCTCGACCGGGACCCGTCTGCTGCTTCGACAAGATTCTGACGGCTCTCGTCGTGCGGCAACTAGGCGACGACGGTGAGCCTGGTTGGCTTTCCCACCTTTGAGAAGAACGTCCACTTCCCCGCGGCGAGCGTGACCCGCTGCGTCCGCTCGCCGACGAAAGACCGGCTCGTGACGGTGACGGCCTTCCGGCTGCGGCGCTGGACGAAGAAACCGGCCCGCGCGGCCGCGTCGTCGACCTTGATGTCGTACTTCCCCGCCTTCAGTGAGGCGACGTTCCGGCCGCGGAGCTTCAGTGTCGCCTTGCCGGAGGCGCCAACCGTGGCGACGAGCTTGCCCCGGTATCGCATGATCGCCGAGCCGATGATGTCGACCTGCACGGACGCCTTCGACGGGCCGCTCTGCGTGCCGGGGGTCGAGCCAACGAGGACGCTGCTCGAGCCGGAGGCCGCCGTCGTGAAGACCTTCCGCGTCTGGCCCGGGGCGTTCGCGTCCTCGGCGACGTAGGCCGACGACGGCTGGAGGACCACGACGTGCTCGTCGAGGAGCTCCTGACCCCTGAACTCGGTCAGGCTGTTCACGCCCGCTCCGGTGAATGTGAACGTCGGCCTGCCGCAAGGGACGTACCCGTCGATCGGGTTCGCCAGCCAGACCAGGAGCTGGTAGGTACCGGGCGGGAGAGTCGGTCCCGGCGCGGTCGCCGACGTGATCGAGTAGCCGCCGTCGACGGTCATCGTGAAGGTGCAGTTCGGGTTGTAGTCGACGTAGATAGCCGGAATCGACGGAACCGCCGCCGGCGAGCCGATCGCCACCGTCCCGGCGACGACCGCCACCACCGCAGCGACGACCAGATCGATGTGGGTGAATCGCCTCAACACAGGGGGTTCCAACCGGCTGCGATAGGCGCGATCGTAGTCAACGAGGCAAGGGCCGCCCGTCTACCATCCGAGTGTGATCGTCCTCTCGTCGCTGCCGAGTGCGTCGTAGCCTCCTAGCCCTCGTCGCGGTCGCTGCGGGAGCGGCGGTGTGGTTCGTTTCGTTCGGCGCGTCGACGCCGGTGAAGCCGCTGTCGTCGCTCGGTCACCTCCGGCCCGCGCCCTATCCCGGAGACCTCGGGCCCGAGCTCGCACCCATCCCCGATGCTCCACCGCTTGCTCCATCAGCGTCGAAGGCGACGCCCGCGAAGAACGTCCACGGGATCAAATGCGAGCGGAACGCGAGGCTGGTCTTTCACGAACACGTCCACCTCACGCTGTTTGTGAACGGCAAGCCGCGCGCGGTCCCCGCGGGCGTCGGGATCTGGCCGCCGCTCGGCCCGCAGAACTACAGGCATGGACAGTTCGGCGTCACTGCGGAGAATTGCCTCACCTGGCTGAGCACGCGCTACTCGGACGGGCTCATCCACGTGGAGTCGTCCAAACAGAGGTCGTTCGTGCTGGGCGACTTCTTCGACGTCTGGGGACAGCCGCTCGGTAGGAGCCGCGTCGGTCCGGCACGCGGAGCAGTGACTGCGATCGTGAACGGAAGCGTCTGGACGGGCAACCCGCGCCGGATTCCGCTGCGGAGGCACTCCCAGATCCAACTCGAAGTCGGCAAACCGCTCGTCGCACCCCAGTCGATCAAGTTCCCTGGGCTTTTCTGACGCGGGCCGCTCGGTCCGGCTGGGATCTCCTCGCCGCAGGAGTCGCCCTGCAAGAGCGCCTTGGCAGCGCGGTCCCGTGAGTGCATGCTTCGGCTCGAGCTGACCACCGCATCCAGCCGCATCGAGTCCGTCAGGAGACCCGCATGACCGAGACAAGCGCCGAGTCGAAGTTCTTGAGCCCGTTCGAGGTGACGACTCCGGAGGGCACCGAGGGCTGGGAGGAGATGTACCCGTACTACCTCCTGTTCGACCCGGAACGCCGCGACGCCGAGGAGAGCCGTTTCTGGTTCTACAACGGGATGCATTTCCCGGAGCCGATGCCGGCGTTCGACATGGTCACCGGCGGGTCGTGCTACCTCTCGATCGGCCTCTACCAGGGCCGGGTCTTCCAGATCCCGACCGTGCTCGGCATCGAGCACCGCGTCGTCAACGGCTACGTCTACATCACCGCGAACGAGGTGAGCGACCCCGCCGAGATCGAGAAGCGGCTCGAGGTCTTCCTGCCCCGCATCGGCTTCTACTACGAGAACTGGGACATGCTCGTCGACCGGTGGCAGGCGGCGGTCGACAAGGCGATCGAGGAGCTCGCGGCGGTCGAGGTCCCGCGCCTTCCCGCGCTCGAGGACGAGCAAGAGCTGCTGCACGACCACAAGCTCGGTTCGAACCACCGGTTGATGACCGCCTACGACCGGTGCCTCGGCCTCTACCGCGAGCTGAACCAGCTGCACTTCGAGCTGCTGCTGCTCGCGTACGGCGCGTACCTGACGTTCTTCCAGTTCTGCCAGCAGGCATTCCCCGACATGGGCATGCCGGCGATGACCCAGATGATCGCCGGCTACGACACGACGATGTTCCGTCCCGACGACGAGCTGAAGGCTCTGGCCGCCTCGGCGCTCGACCTCGGCGTCGACGGCTCGTTCACCGAAGGCCGCACGCCCGAGGACGTACTGGCCGAGCTGGCGACGAGCGAGAACGGCCGGTCATGGATCCGGGATCTCGAGTCGCGCAAGCACCCGTGGTTCTACATGTCGACCGGAGACGGCTTCTACCACCACCATCGGGCGTGGAACGACGACCTCCGGCTCCCGTTCACCGCGATCACGGGGTACATCTCGCAGATTCGTGCCGGCACGAGCCTCGACCGGCCGAAGGAGAGGCTGCTCGCCGAGCGCGAGCGGATCGCCGCGGAGTACTCGCAGCTGCTCGGCTCTCCGGAGGAACGCAAGACGTTCGACGAGATGCTCGGTCTCTGCCGCCATGTGTTCCCGCACGCCGAGGGGCACAAGTTCTTCATCGAGCACTGGGGCACCTCGCTCTTCTTCAACAAGGTGCGCGAGATCGGTGCGGTGCTGGCCGAGCACGGCTTCTTCGAGAGTGCCGACGACGTCTTCTACCTCAACATCCACGAGGTGCACGAGGCGCTCTTCGATCTCGGGCTCGCCTGGGCGGGCGGCACGCCCGGGCGGGGAACGATCTACTGGCCGCCGCGGGTCGAGCGGCGCAAGGAGATTCTCGAGCGGCTCTCGGACTGGACACCGCCGCCCGCGCTCGGCGCCGTGCCGGAGGTGATCAGCGATCCGACGGTGCAGCTTCTCTGGGGTGTCACCGCCGACCGGCTGCGCGCCTGGGCGAATCAGACCGAGGATGGGAGCGTGCACGGGTACGGCGCGTCGCCGGGCGTCGCCGAGGGCATCGCGCGCGTCGTTCGCGACGTGAACGAGATCGGCACGGTGCAACAGGGTGAGGTGCTCGTCTGTCCGGTGACGGCGCCGAGTTGGGGACCGGTGTTCCCGAAGATCGCTGCAGCGGTCTCCGACATCGGGGGGTTGATGTCTCACGCCGCGATCGTCGCCCGCGAGTACGGGCTGCCCGCCGTCGTCGGCACCGGGCACGCGACGAAGCTGATCAAGACGGGCGACCGCGTGCGCGTCGACGGCGACAACGGCACCGTGACGATCATCTCCTGAAGTGGCGGACAGGCGGTATGCGATCCCCTTCGACGAGCTGCACCTCGATCAGGTGGAGCTCGTCGGCGGGAAGTGCGCGAACCTCGGGGAGCTGACGCAGGCCGGCTTCCCCGTTCCGCCCGGCTTCGCGGTGACGACCGCCGCATACGAGCGTGACGACATCGCCGCGGCCGTGGGGGACGCCTACACCGAGCTTGGGCGCCGTGTCGGTCGGGCCGACCCACCGGTCGCCGTCCGCTCGAGCGCCATCGCCGAGGACATGCCGGACGCGAGCTTCGCCGGCGTGCAGGACACGTATCTCTGGATCTGCGGGCTCGACGCCGTGCTCGACGGCATCCGCCGCTGCTGGGCGAGCTTCTACAACCCCGAAGCGATCGCCTATCGCGAGGCGCACGGGATTACGCGCGGCGGCATGAGCCGTAGGCTCGACGGAGGCGACGAAGGAGCGGAGGTGCCGGCTTGGCCGGCGCCGGGAGCGGGTATGAGCGTCGCCGTTCAGTACATGGTCGACGCGCGCGTCGCGGGCGTGATGTTCACGCTCAACCCCGTCTCGGGCGATCCGTCGTCGATCGCGATCGACGCGAGCTACGGCCTGGGGATCTCCGTCGCCGGCGGCGAGGTGACGCCCGATTCGTTCCTCGTCTCGAAGGTGACGCGTGAGATCGTTCGCCGCCAGATCGGCGCGAAGGAGATCGAGGTCGTCGCAGACCCGGCGGCGGCAAGGACGGTGACACGCGCTGTGCCCGAGGAGCTGCGCGCACAACCGAGCCTGACCGACGAGGAGATCGTCCGGCTCGCCGACCTCGGGCGTCGCGTCGAGGCGCACTACACGCGTGCCCAGGACGTCGAGTGGGCGATCGACCGCCATCTCGACGAGCTTCTCCTGCTCCAGTCCAGGCCCGAGACGGTGTGGAGCCGCAGGCCGCGGCCACACGCGGTCGCGGGCAGCGCGATGGCGTTGATCGCTGCGACGATGACCGGCGGCGTGGTGAAGCCGAGCCAATGAGCGACTCGCCCGACCTCTCGCCGGACGACGTGAAGGAGATCCTGCGGCTCGTCGACGAGTCGCAGTTCGACGAGTTCGAGCTCGAGACACCGCGGCTGACGATCCGCTTCCGGCGCAGCGGCTCCCCTGCGCTCGGAAGTGCCACGACGCGTGCGCGTCCGGCGGAGGCTCCGAGCGGCCTCGTCGACATCACCGCGCCGATGGTGGGGACGTTCTACCGTGCGCTTGCGCCGGGCGAGGCACCGTTCGTCGAGATCGGCAGCTCGGTCGAGGAGCAAACACAGGTCTGCATCATCGAGGTGATGAAGCTGATGAGCTCGGTCGTGGCGGGTGCACGTGGGGTCGTGGCCGAGGTCTGCCGCTCGAACGGCGAGGCCGTCCAGTACGGCGACGTGCTCTTCCGCATCCAGCCGGCGTGATCGGGCTTGTCGACACGACTGTCCGCGACGGGCACCAGAGCCTCTGGAGCGCGGACGCATTGACCACGGCGATGATCGCCGAGATCGCGCCGCTGATCGATCGCGTCGGCTTTCGCGCGATCGACTTCACGAGCAGCACGCACATGGCGATGGCCGTGCGAACGCATGCCGAAGACCCGTGGGAGCGCATCCGCGTGGTGCGCGACCTGATGCCGGAGACACCGCTCGGCTTCATCACGCCCGGGATGCGATTCATGGCGTGGGAGCGCGCACCGATCGACGTGATGCGGCTCGCGCTGCGTTGCGTGATCCGCAACGGAATCCGGCGTATCTGGGTCGCGGAATCCATGAACGACGTCGCCACGGCGCTGCGGGTCGCGCGCATTGCGAAGGAAGAGCAGGCCGACGAGGTGCTCGTCGGGCTCGTGTACAGCATCAGCCCGGTGCACACCGACGACTACTACGCCGCCCGCGCCCGGGAGGTCGCCGCGAGCGAGGACGTCGACGTGTTGAACCTCAAGGACCCCGGCGGGCTGCTCACGCCCGAGCGCGTGCGCACCCTGGTGCCTGCATTGCGCGCCGCGGCTCCGTTGCTGCCGCTCGAGGTCCACTCACACTGCACCGCGACGATGGCGCCGCTCGTGTATCTGGAGTCGGTGCGGCTGGGTGCGTCGTTTCTCTGCACGGCGGTCAGGCCGCTCGCGAACGGCCCGTCACAGCCGTCGGCGGAGCAGACGCTCGCGAACCTGCGCGCGGAAGGCTTTGCCGTAGATCTCGACGAAGCGGCACTCGGGGAGATGTCCGCGTACTTCACGACCCTCGCCGCGCGGATCGGACGGTCGACGGGGGCGCCGGCCGAGTACGACGTGGGGATCTACAGGCACCAGCTCCCGGGTGGGATGACGTCGACCCTGCGCCGGCAGCTGCGCGAGGTCGGGCTCGAAGATCGTTGGGACGAGGTGCTCGCGGAGCTGCCGCGGGTGCGCGAAGAGCTCGGCTGGCCGATCATGGTCACTCCGCTGTCGCAGTTCCTGGGCGTGCAAGCGCTCCTCAACGTGACGACCGGTGCGCGGTATTCGCAGATCCCCGACGAGGTCGTGAAGTACGTCCTCGGGCACTACGGTCCTCCGCCCGGCGAGCTCGATCCAGATGTCTCCGCAACGGTGCTCGCATCGCCGAAGGCAGAGCAGTTTCGGCGCGAGGAGCGCCGCCTCGACCTCGCAGAGGCGCGAGCCCGCTACGGCGACACGATCTCCGATGAGCTGCTCCTGCTGCGGATGATGCTGCCGGCGGATCAGGTCGACGCGATGCTCTCCCGGCCGAAGGCTGTCACGCGCCCATCCGCGCGCCACCCAGTGGTCACACTCGTCGAAGGCCTTGTTCAGCGTTCGCTGCGCGAGATCGATCTGACGGCGCCCGGGGTGCGTCTGCGCGCCCGATGAGCCTGCTCACCGACATCGACGCGGTCGTCTTCGACGTGGACGGGACGTTGCTTCACGCGAACGACCCGGGCGGGGTGCGGGGCGCACAGCTGATCGCCGGGGCCGCCGAGACGGTGGAGCGGGTCCGGGCGAGCGGCAGGCGCGTGCTCTTCTTCACCAACGGCACCGGCCGCCCTCCAGCGGACTATGCGGCCGATCTCCGGTCGGTCGGGCTGATGCTCGCCGACGAGGAGTTCATGAACCCGGCGGTCGTCGCCGCTCGTTTCATCGCCCGCCGCCACCCGGGCCGCTCGGTGCTCGTGCTCGCCGGGCCCGGAGTGATGGTGCCGCTGCAGGAGCTCGGGATCGAGACGATCGACGCCGCCGAGCCGGCGCTTGCCGACATCGTGCTCGTCGGGTGGGACGACGGGCTCACCTACGCCGCGCTGCGGGCCGCCTGCGAGTCGATCTGGGCCGGTGCGCCACTGCTTGCCACCTCGACCGCCACGGTCTTTTCGGTGAAGGGCGGCCGGGCGCCCGGCTGGTCGGGTGCGGTCGTCGCGGGCATCCGGCAGACGACCGGAGCGCGTGCCGTCACGCTCGGGAAGCCGTCGCCCCTGACGCTGCGCGAGATGTGCCGCGCGCTCGGCGTCAAGCCGGCCCGGACGCTGATCGTCGGCGACGATCTCGAGCTCGAGATCGCGATGGCGCGCCGGGCTGGCGCGCGCTCGGCCCTCGTGCTCACCGGGGTCTCGACCGAAGCAGCAGTCGCAGCCTGCTCGCCCGCACGCCGTCCCGACGGCGTCCTCGCGGACGTCACGGGCTTGCTCTAGGTGGGCATCGCGGGCGGTACAGCTAGCCGAGGTTGAAGGTCGAGACCATGCTCGACGTGCCCGCGTCGCCGGCGTGGCCGAGGAACGTCGTGATCCCGAGGAGCTGCTCGGTCGTCTTCAGCAACGAGTAGTGGTCGAAGAACGTCCCCGACCGGGTGCCGGCCGGGGTCGACGGGCTGACGACGATCAGCGGGACGCGGTTCGACGCCGAGCCGTCGTCCTCGTCCCAGGTGACGAAGACGACCGTCCTGCCCGCGAGGTACGTCGGCGACGCGAGGATCTTCGCGAACCACGACTTGAGCCAGGCGTCTCCCGTCGCGACGGGGCAGTCGTGGGTGTCGTTGCAGAGATCCGGCGTGACGAACGAGAAGGCGGGCAGCGTGCCGCCCGTGAGGTCGGTGAGGAAGTTCCCGCTCGCCGTCGTCCCCATCGGCACGTCCCAGGCCGCGCAGTCGCTGCGGATGCCCGTGTAGTAGGGAGCCGGGTCGTGCTTCACCGCGTACTGGCCGCTCGACGTGAGCGGGCAGTTCCCCGGGGCGCTCTCCTGCGTAGTCGCGCCACGTCTTGCCCGCGGCCTTGACCTGGCTGTAGATGCTCGCGACGTCGAGCGGGTGCGACGACGGCGGGTCGTCGTCCGCGATCCCCTGCGTGCTTCCGGACGTCGCCGCGATGTAGTTCGGCAGGCTCGGATGGCGTGACCGCGTGGTAGTTCGTCGCGAGCCCGCACGCGGCCGCGAGCTGCGTTCTCGTACGGTGCCGAGGACGAGCCGATGACGGCGTCGTACGGCTTGTTCTCCATCCAGATCCAGATCACGTGGTCGACTCTCCGGGGCGGGGTGGTGACGGTTCCGCAAGGCGCCGCTGCCGGGGCCGCCGCCGGCGCCGCGTGCCGCCGCCGGCGCCGGTGTCGCCGCCGGCGTGCGTGCGGGCGTCGCGCGAGGGCGTAGACGGCGCCGGCGCACGGCCGCACCGAGGTCTCGACGACGAGCCGCGGCCGCCCGGAGCTCGACTCGCGGGACCTGAAACCGAGCGGCGACGGCGACACGCCCTTCACCGCAAGGCTGACGAGGCCGCTGCGGGTGACGAGCGAGGTCACGTCGACCGAGACGTACGCCTTGCCGCGATGGGCGCCGGACGCCGCGACCCGGGCCCGGATCGGCGGCGCGTTCGCGTAGGTGGTCGTGGTCTCGCCCCAGGTCGTGTTCGCCACCCGGTGCACGGTGAAGCCGGCTGTCGACTTCGACGACGCAAAGAGCTGGAGCGTGGCCCGCGCGACGGTCTGCCCGGCAGGGACGGTGACCCTGAAGCGGAGGTAGGCGTTCGAGACCGGGCGGCCGGCGATCTCGAAGCTGCTCGCCTTGCCGAAGTTCGCCAGCGGCCTGTCGGCCCTGACGTAGGAGTCGGCCACCGGCGTCAGCGTGGCGGTCGCAGTGCCCGCGGCCCCGCTGCCCATGACCGCGGCGACGACGACGCCCGCAGCTGCGCCGACCGCGACCAGGACACCGAGCCGCATTCCGAGCGCGTGCCTACGACTTCGCATCCACATCACTTGTAGCACCGCAAGCTGGAGCTCCCGACCCGGACACGGTCGAGTCGACGGCGTCCGCCGGCGGTCGTAGGCCCGAAGGGCCGCCCGGTGCAGTCTCGAACTGCGTAGGTGTAGGTGCGGCCGACGGTCTGACCCGATGCCGTGATCGTGATCTTGACCTTCAGCAGCTTGCCCTTCGCCGTCTTCGGGACGACGAACGAGAGCCGTGCCTTGCCCGCCTTGAACGAGTCCGCATGCCTGATCTCCTTGCCCGCCACCGACGGGTCGCAGGCCATCTTGCCCGTCAGCAGCAGCGCGCCGGTGTCACTCCGGGTCACCGGCAGCGAGAACGTGAACAGCCGTCCCGCAACCGGCTTCGCGGGCACCCCGACCGGCTTCCCCAGCAGCGGCCGCACGACCAGCGGCTGCGTCAACGGCGTCTGCGGCGCCACCACCAGCGGTGAGTTCGCCTTCAACACGAGCGTGTTGTCGGCCGGTGTCGGATCCGACTCCACGAACGACGCCGCGGCCGTCAACGACACCTCGCCCACCCCGGTCACGTTGGTGCTGATCACCACCTCATTCGAGCTGTCGTCCGCCGAAGCCCCCAACTGATCGAGGCCGCACTGCAAGCCCGCTCCGTTCGGAACACACCCCGACCCGCGCGCCACCTGGCTGAACCCGTACGCGACGTTCGAGGAGAACTGCACGTCCAGCACCACCCCGGGCGCGATCCGTCCACCCGAGTTCTTCACCTGCAACCGCCACACATGCGAGCCACCGACAGGCGACGAAGCAGGCGTGACGGTGCCGGTCACGCTCAGATCGGTCGGCCCGCCGCCACCGCCGCCACCGCCGCTCGCCGGCACCGGCATCCACGGCCATCGACGAAGGACGGGCTCGCAAGCCATGCGGCCAGCTCCGCCGGTCGGCCGTCCATGGTCGCGATCTTGGCATCGGCATCCGCCTCGCCGTCGGCGATCGATCTGCTCGCGCCGCGGATCGAGCGCGCGCCAGGGGGCGATCGCGGCGCGAATCGCGCGTGCCTGCGCCGGGAGCGCGGCGACTGCCGGGCTGGCGGCGATCTCGCGCAATGCATCGATGTAGAGCTGTCGGCAGGTGGCATCCGCGACGCAGGCGCGCATCAGCACCCCGTTGCCGTAGACCCCGAACGCCGAATGCACCTAGCCACGTCTGGTCGGTGCCGGAGGTGATGAGGGAGAAGCGGCCGGCGAGGTCGCTGTGCAGGTAGTAGTTGCTGGGATGGCCCGGGCCTGCCGCGACCGAGTAGCCGTCCCAGTGCCCCGCGTAGTGCTCGGCGGCCCAGACGCGGGTCATCTCGACCAGATCCGCGACCGGCTGCATCCGCTCCCACCAGCCGTCCGCAGCCGCCGGCATTGGCCGTTGACAGCGCCTCGAGGTCGGAGCGGTCGGTGGACGAGCCTTCCTGGACGTCGAACTCGCCCGCGCGGCCCGGGCTCGCGTCCTCCCCCCGAGGTTGGCTTCGTAGATGTGCTGGGTGCCCGTCGAACCAGCGGTGCGCCATGACCGCATCGATGGTCTCGACGTTCGCGTAGAGGCCGTAGTCGGCGCCGTTCAGGCGCACGTAGGCGTAGCCCACACGCGCGGCCGGTGCGCCGGTCGCCGCGACGAGCAGCGACGAGGTGGCCTCCGCGATCATCGACGGGTCCTGCACCATGTTGTTGAGCGTCAGCGTCTTGAGCCCGTAGAAGCTCTGCCCGGTGACGGCGTAGCCGAACTTGATCTTGAAGGCGGCCTTGCCCTCCAGCGGGCGGAAGGCGGTGTGGCCCTTGAGCTTCAGGCCGACCAGGTAGGGGCCGTACGTGCTCGCGCCGCTGCGCAGGGTGATCCGCGCCTCCACGTACTCGTCCGGGACGGCCGCCAGCTGGGACAGGGCGGCGGCGCTCGCCTCGAGATCGATCTCGGTCACCTGCAGCGGGTCGTACAGCCACGCCGGGTCGTCGCCCTGCGTGTCGGGCGCGACCGCGTTGGACGTTCCCGCCGTCGGCAGCGTCCATGTCCACGCCCCCGTCCCGTCGGGAATGCGCCCGTAGGTCATGCCGGCGGTGGCCAGCACCGGCAGCGCGACCGCATCGACGAGCGTGTCGGTGGCGTCGGCCAGGCGCAGCGTGTCGTCGCCGCACGAGATCCCGAACGGGAAGCCCCCCGCCCCTTGACTGACCACGAGGCGCGCTCCCGGCGCGAGCACCGCGTCGGCCGCGAAGCGCATCCGATGTGAGTCGCGCAACGGGACGCGATCGAGCGCGTCGTCGGTGAGCAGCCAGCCCGCGAGCGACACCTCGGCGTTGCCGCGGTTGATCACCTCCACCCAGTCGGTGCCGGTGCAGTTGACCTCGTTCAGCGCCACGCCGGACGGCTCCGCCGTGGCGGCGGGCGCCATCGCGAGCAGCGCGACGAGGCCGGAGATGACGACCAGCGCGCACAGGTGAGACAGGACGCGGCGCGTGGGAGCGCCCCTACCCACACGCATCACCGGGGCTCTGCCCAGGTGCCGCACAAGGAGGCGAAGGCAACCGCGCACATCACCGTTGCCGAGAAGAGCACGCGCCCGCTCGATCTCTACCGAGAGCGACTCATCCAACGATGAGCGCCGACCTGTCATGGCACTCGCAAAAGTGACAGTTGTCGCGAGCGCATGCATCGGGGCAACTCGCTGATCGAGCTTCGCGAAACTACGGTCAGCCGACTCCACTCGGCGAATGGCGCCCCGGCTCAGCTCACCATGTTCACGCCGATCGAGATGGCTCAGGCACCCTGACGCCGTTGGTCAACGAACCGGCGCTCGACGGCCCAGCGCGTGACGTCGCGGTGTCGTTTCTGATGTGTCCGTCTTGTCCGCGGACAGCGGGTCGAATGCTCGCTGGGACGACGCTGCGCGGGCGCCGGTCTCCGTACTTTGAGGCAGCCGGTTCCGCGCAGGCCCCGATGTCCGTCCGCGCCGCGGGCGGCACAATCGCATAGTCGGAAGGAGGTGCGGAATCGTCGCGACGCCGACCGAGATGAGTGAGCGCGCGGCCGCGCCGACGCCGCCGGCGGGGCTGGCTGCGCTGATCGAGCTCGAGCGGGTCGAGAAGACCTACCGGATGGGTCGGCTGGATTATGCGGCGCTGCGCGGGATCGACCTTGCGATCGGCGCGGGGGAGCTTGTCGCGGTCGTCGGGCCGTCGGGGAGCGGCAAGACCACGATCCTGAACATGGTCACGGGTATCGACCGCCCGACGGCCGGGACGGTGACGGTCGACGGCCGCCGCCTCGACGAGCTCGGCGAGGAGGAGCTCGCCGTCTGGCGCGGCGCGAACGTCGGGATCGTGTTCCAGTTCTTCCAGCTCCTGCCGACGCTGTCGGCGCTCGAGAACGCGGTGCTGCCGCTCGACTTCGCGCGCCGCGGCTCGAAGCGCGAGCGCTTCGAGCGCGCGCGGCACAACCTCGAGCTGGTCGGGCTCGGCGATAAGCTCGACCACCTGCCGGCCGAGCTGTCCGGGGGTGAACAGCAGCGGGTCGCGATCGCTCGCGCGCTCGCGTCGGACCCGAAGCTCGTCGTCGGCGACGAGCCGACCGGCAACCTCGACACGGTCACGGCTTCCGAGATGTTCGAGCTGTTCGAGCGCCTGAACGGGGAGGGCAAGACGATCCTCTACGTCACGCACGACCTCGAGCTCGCGCGGCGGGCGCACCGCGTCGTCACGATCCGCGACGGCGTCGTCGTCGCCTCGTAGGTGGGCTGGATGACCTCCGCGCTGCTGCGAAAGTCGGTCACCGACCTGAGTCGACGCCGGGCGCGCACCTTCTTCGCCGCCGCGACGCTCGCGCTCGCGGTCGCGAGCATTGGCATCTTCGCGATGCCGGCGCTGATGGACCGTTCGATGCGGGCCGAGGTCAGGTCCGGGAAGCTCGCCGACCTGACCGTGTACACGAACCCGATCGCCCTCGACGCCACGAAGCTGCGGGCACTCGGGGCGCTGCCGAACGTGCTGGCCGTGGAGCCGCGCACCGGCTTCTCCGGCCGGGTCTACGTCGGCGCACGACGGGCGCCGGTGTACGTGCGTCGGCGTCAGGGACTTCGCGCGGCAGCGCGTCGACGTCGTCCACGTCGACTCGGGCGCGCCGCCGCGGGCGGGCGAGGTGCTGACCGATGTACAGAACGCGGAACCAGGGCGTCCTCGGCGCCGGCACCGGCGCGGATGTGAGCGTGGTCGCGAGCGACGGCTCCGTCCAGACGCTGCGGATCAGCGGCGTCGGCCGCAACCTCAACGGCGGCAAGTGGGTCACCGACGACAACCTCGTCGTCCTCTACGCGACGCCGGCGACGGTCGCCGTCCTCGGCGGCGGCGCCGACTATGGCTCGCTCGCCTTCCGGCTCGCCGACACGCGGCCCGCCGCGGTGGCCGCGACGATCACGGCTGTGCGCGGCTCTCTCCGCGGCGTCGCAGGCTTCACCCGCTTCACCGCCCTGCCCGACGTGCGCGCAGCCGGCGACTGGCCCGGCAAGCAGGACTTCCAGCGCTTCTCCGACTTCTTCTTCGTGATCACGGCGCTCGCGCTGCTGTCGGCGCTCGTCCTGATCGCGAACACGATGACGACGCTCGTCGCCGAGCAGACGCCGGAGATCGGGATGATGAAGGCGATGGGCGGGCGACGGCGCCAGATCGCGGTCGTGTACGTGCGGACCGCGCTGCTGCTCGGCGCGCTCGGGACGGCCGCCGGGATCGTGCTCGGGATCGCGCTCTCGAACGTGCTCGTTCGCTACCTCGGCTCGACCTTCTTCGCGATTGACGTCGGCTTCGGCGTCGACTGGCGCATCCTCGTCGCTAGCGTGCTCGTCGGCGTGCTCGGGCCGGCGCTCGCGGCGCTGCCGGCGATCCGGCGGGCCGTCAACGTGCCTCTGCGCGAGGCGCTCGAGGCGAGCGGCTCCGCGGTCGGCGCCCAGGACGCCGGCGACCGGTTCCTGCGTCGGGTCCGCTTCCTGCCGCGCACGGCGCAGATCGGCCTGCGCGGAGTCGGGCGACGGCGGCGGCGCAGCCTCGCGACCATGCTCATGGTCGCGCTCGCGGTCGGCAACCTGCTCGCGATCCTCGGCCTGGCCGCTGCGGTCTCGCAGACGACGCACGCGGAGTGGCGCGACCACGGCGAGGACGTGAAGCTCTTCTCGCAGGGCCGCCCGTTCGACGCGCTGGCCGCACGCCTGATCCGCGACACCCAGGGCGTCGCCACGGCCGAGCCGATGTTCGTCGTCGACGCGAAGTTGGACGGCGAGAAGGGGTTCGTCTGGGCCGTCCGCGGGGCGACGATGTTCCACTACCGGATCGCGGACGGCCGCTGGTACACGCCCGCGGAGGAGCGCGCCCGGGCACGCGTGGCGGTCGTCGAGCGCAACATCGCGCGCGTCGCCGGCACCCGCGTCGGCGACCGCGTCCGCGTCGAGACCGCGACCGGCCCGTTCACCTTCCGCGTGATCGGCGTCGCCACGAACCAGCAGGAGAACGGCACCGCGCTCTTCGTGCCGCTGACGACGATGCACGCGATCCTCGGGGACGCCCGCTCGAACGACTACTGGATCCGCACGACCTCGCATGACCACGCGCTCGTCGACCGCACGACGACGCAGCTCGAGGACACGCTCGGCGCGGCCGGGTACGACGTCGGCACCGAGATCGAGTACGTCGGCGAGGCCGACAACGTCGTCGTCCAACCGCACGGTCACGACGACGATCGCCGTGCTCGGCTTCCTGATCGTCGCGATCAGCATGGTCGGGCTCGCGAACGCGATCACGATGAGCGTGATCGAGCGCACGCGCGAGGTCGGCATCCTCCGCACGATCGGGGCGCGGGCCCGCGACGTCCGACGCATCTTCGCGACCGAGAGCGTCGTGCTCGCCACGGGCGGCTGGCTGCTCGGGATCCCGGTCGGCTACCTGCTCGACGTCTTCCTCGTCTGGCTGGTGAAGGAGGTCGTGAACGTCGAGGTCCCGCTCGCGTTCCCGCTCACGAACGTCGCGCTCGCGCTCATCGGGACCGTGCTGCTCGCCCTCGTGATCACACTTCTCCCGATCCGACGCGCCGTCCGCTACCGCCCCGGCGAGGCACTGCGGTACGCCTGATACGTCGGTCTGATCGGGGCGACGCCGGAGTCGGACGCTCCGCGGACGACTCCGCAGCCATCGTCGCCGGCAGCATTCAGCACTCAATTGGGGGGCGCGTCGCTCTGGCGCTCTTGACGGCGCCCTTGCTCGTTGGACGGCGAGGGCGAGTGACCCGCCTGCGAGCATCATCGCGACGTTCGCGGCGAGAACCCCGCATGCCGACAGCGACGTGCGGAACGCAACGATGCCGGTGCGACACGCCGAGGTATGCGGTTGCCAACGAGAGCGAAGTGAGGGACGTCGCCCGGCGTGGGCGGCTCGCCTGTGCTGGCCGGCCTGGGCTAGCGCTCGGCCCGCGAGCGTGTGCGCCAAGCGCCACGGCTACGGCGGCGCGGCCGGCCCAGGCGGCGGCGAGGGGAAGCTCGGCGGCATGATGCGGGTGCTGCAGCCGATCACGAAGCGCGCCATTGCCCGCCAGCTGGCCGGTGAACACCAGAACCTTCGCCCCAACCTCGAGGCCAGCTAAGGAGCCGCCGGGCGAGTACTCCCCTCTCCCCTGAAGGGTCGGAACTGTTCGCACCACGTTCTTGCAGCTCTTTCCGCCGAGCCCTGTACCGCGCCGAAGGTACAGCTCATCGCATGCCCGGCCTCGTGCTACGCCGGAGGTTCGCAGCCTCAACCGATCTGTTACCCACCGGCGCGAGTGGCGTGCTCGCCGCCGGCGTTGACAGGTCACGCCACAGCTTTCGGAAGTTCATGGCGTCCCGCGTTCGCTGCTGTTGGCCGCGAGTGACCGGAGGTCATTTGTTGCCTGGGCGTGCGTGACGCGGCGCGCCGCCTGCGTGTCTCTCCCTCGGTTACAGCCCCGTCGACAATAACCCGATTTGCGAGGTAGTTCATGCGATTCGGCGCGATTTGCGTCTCGGGGAGTGCTGCCCGTTTGCTGCCCGGCTCAATGCTCTTGTGCACCCGAGACAGGCAACAGAAAACGCTGATTTGCAGGCAGCTTCGAAGACGGGAGCGACGGGACTCGAACCCGCGACCTCCGGCGTGACAGGCCGGCGTTCTAACCAACTGAACTACGCCCCCGGGCGCAGGGCAGTGTAGCCGCAAGGCGAACTAGCTCGGGTGAGCACACTCGACTGGATCCTGCTCGGATTCGTTGCTCTGACCGCGCTCGGCGGGCTTGCGACCGGGCTCGTGACGACGCTCTTCGGCCTCGCCGGGCTCGTCGCCGGGGCGATCGTCGGGGCGAGTCTCGCGCCGCAGATTCTCTCCGGTGGGGTCGAGTCGCACTACACGGGTCTCGTCGGTGTCGTCGGAGCGATTCTCGGGGCGCTTCTGCTTTGTGTGCTCGCCCGCTGGATCGGCTCGTTCGTTCGTGGCGGGCTGCGTCTGGTAGCGCCGCTCCGGATGGTGGACTCGTTCGGCGGAGCCCTCCTCGGCGCGGTGTTCGGGTTCACGCTCGTCTGGGTTGGCGGTGCCGTCGCGATGCAACTTCCGGACCACCCGAAGGTGCACCGGAAGGTGCGGCACTCGGAGGTGATCCAGCGGCTGAACGAGATCGCGAAGCCCGATGCGCTGCTGAACATCGACGTGAGCCTGAACCGGGCCCGCGGCCCACTCGGGCTCTAGCCCGAGAGCAGGTCGAGCACAGCGGCCGGCCGCCTGTACGGCGCCACGATGTAGACGCCGTCACAGCGGCCGCGCGAGGCGTCGAGCAGCTCGCGCGCATGCGCCATCCCGACCTCGGCCGCACCCGAGCCGGCCTCGGCCAGGGCGTCCTGGAGCTCCTGCGGAACGACGATTCCGGGCACCTCGTTGTGGAGACGCAGCGCAAGCCGGTAGCTCGTCAGCGGGAAGATGCCGGCAAGCACGGGAATCGGCCAGCCGCCGATCTCGCCCGCGAACTGGTCGAGCGCCGCGATGTCGAAGACGATCTGCGTCATCGCGAACTTCGCGCCCGCCTCGAGCTTCTGGTTGAAGCGCTCGGCCTCGAGCTCGGGGTCGTCGGCGGTCGGGTTGACGGCGACACCGACGTAGAACGAGGTCGGCGCGTCGATCGGGCGGCCGTTGAAGTCCTCGCCGTGGTTCAGGGCGGTGACGAGGCGCGTAAGGCCGATCGCGTCAAGCTCGTAGACGCCGCGCGATCCCGGGTAGTCGCCCACCTCGGGCGGGTCGCCGGTGATCGCGAGGATGTTGCGGACGCCCTCGGCGTGCGCGCCGAGCAGTAGCGACTCGAGGCCAAGGATCGTCGAGTCGCGCGTCGTTACGTGCGGCACCGTCTCGAGCCCGGTCGCACGCTCGATCGCGCCGGAGACCATCAGCGAGCTCATCCCCGCGCGCGCAGTGGCGTTGTCGTTCACGTCGACGAAGCGCACGCGACCCGAGGCCTCGAGCGCCTGCGCGACCTCGAGCAGACCGCGATTCGAGCCGCCGAGCGGCGGGTCGAGCTGCACCGAGACGACGAACTCGCCCTCGCGGAGCGCACGGCCGAACTCCGTCTCGCGCTGCTCCTCGCCGAGCGAGACCACGAGCTCGCGCTCGTTCACCTCGAGCCGCGAACGGGCCTGGCGGTTCTCCTCGATCGCAGTACAGATCGCCGCGATCTCCGTAGGCGTCGTACCGCAGCAGCCGCCGATCACGCGCGCCCCGAGATCGCGCGCGTGCGCAGCGAACTCCCCGAAGTAGTCCGGTGTCGCGTGCGGGTAGATGACACGGCCGCCCGAAAGGCTCGCGAGGCCGATGTTCGGCAGCGCGGCGAGCGCGCGGCCGTTGCCCTGCATCTGCTCGAGTGCCTCGAGCGCCGCGAGCAGGCCTGCACCGTGGTTCGCGCCGATCGCGGCGAGGTCGAGCTCGGCGAGACGGTCGGCGGCCTCGCGTGCGGTCACGCCCGCGAGTGTCTCCGCGCCTTCGTCGAAGGTAAGAAGCGCCACGATCGGGAGCCTCGAGATGCTGCGCAGCGCCGTGATCGCGTCGACCAGCTCGGTGAGGTCGTAGAACGTCTCGAGCATGAACAGGTCGGCTCCGCGCCCCTCGAGCAGCCCGGCCTGCTCGGCGAAGAGCTCGTGGCGCTCGCGCGGCGTCGCGGGCTCGCCGATTGGCCCGATCGCCCCGGCGATGAAGACGTCGCGCCCGGAGACCTGGCGCGCGTCGCGGGCCAGCTTCACGCCGATCGAGTTGATCTTCTCGAGCTCGTCCTCCAGGAAGTGCGTGGCGAGCTTCCGCCGGTTGGCGCCGAACGTATTCGTCTCGATCAGCTCCGCACCGGCGTTGATGAAGCTGAGGTGCAGCGAGACAACCGCGTCGGGCGCGCGGAGGTTCGCCTCCTCGGGGGAGCGGAGGCGCGGCACGGCCGCGGTGATCAGCGAGCCCATGCCACCGTCGGCGACGATCGGCGGCCCCTCGCGGAGGCGTGTCTCGAAGCGTCCCGGCACCCCGAGAGGCTAGACGATCAAGGCCGTGGATTCGCCGAAATCGCGATCCGGGCGACGGGAGTCGGCGCGCCCATCATCTCGTGCTCCCGCAAGTCAAGTAAGGCGGTCAACCACCTAAAGGGGGATAGATCAACCTGGCCCGCTCGCACGATGATGTCTCCGACGAGGCGGCCCGCTGCGGCGGGGCCGACTTGAAGCAGACATAAATAGACATAAATACCGTGGCGAGGGCTTCGAGACGACACGGGATTAGGACTCCCTGACCGGGACTGACGGCAATCTCTCCTGTGGCAGGGTTGTGACGGCGGCCTTGAGGCCGCCGTCACTCGGTTGTGAGCCGGTCCGCTTGTGAGCCGGTCCGCCGACTGTGCCGGGGTAGTGGCTGCCCGGCTGCGACGAGTTCCACCTGATCCTCTCCGGGACCGACAGCGGCTCCTCACGTGTGCTCCTTCGGAGCCTCATTTGACCTGCCAAGAAACGGCTTTCCGATTTCGCCGATCCTGTTGTAGAGTCAACGCGAGTAGAGGGTGAGCCGGAGCATGCGAGGCAGAGGGGCGCCGGCTCTTCGAAGGTCGCGTTTTGTCAATCCGTGTCCGAAGCCGGAGGGGGCTGAATCAGTGCTCACCGTCGACATCTCCCTTCCCGAGATCGAGGAGCTTCAGAAGCTCGTCGAGACCGGGAAAGAGAAGGGCTTCCTCAACTACGACGAGATCGTCAGCGGCGTCGAGGAAGTGGAGCTGAGCAAGGAGCAACTCGAGGATTTCACCACCTATCTGATCGATCACGGCATCGAGCTCGTCGTGGGCGAGCAACACAAGACCCTTCCGCATGAGCAGCCGCTCGTGGAGGAGGAGAAGGCGCCGAAGCTCGACCTGACCGTCGAGCCGTCGCTGGACTCGCTTCGGCTGTACCTGCGCGAGATCGGCAAGGTGCCACTGCTCACCGCCGACCAGGAGGTCTATCTCGCGAAGCGGATCGAGCGGGGCGACATGATCGCGAAAACGCAGATGACGGAGGCCAACCTCCGCCTGGTCGTCTCGATCGCGAAGGGCTACCTCGGCCGGGGGCTGTCGTTCCTCGACCTGATCCAGGAAGGTTCGCTCGGCCTGATCCGTGCGGTCGAGAAGTTCGACTACCGCAAGGGCTACAAGTTCTCGACCTATGCGACCTGGTGGATCCGCCAGGCCGTGACCCGTGCGATCGCCGACAAGGCACGCACGATCCGGATCCCAGTGCACATGGTGGAGAAGCTGAACAAGGTCGTCCACATCGAACGGCAACTCGTCCAGCGCCTCGGCCGCGAGCCTCGCCCGGACGAGATCGCCGAGGAGCTCGAGATATCGACCGAGGAGGTGCGGGAGATCCTGCGCATGGCGCAGCACCCGATCTCGCTCGAGAAGCCGATCGGCGAGGAGGAAGACTCCGAGCTCGGCGACTTCGTCGAGGACGACTCGGCCGAGTCGCCTTTCGACTCCGCCTCGCTGCAGCTCCGCCGCTCGGACATCGAGAATGCGCTCTCGTCGCTGCCGGACCGCGAGCGGCGGGTGATCGAGCTCCGCTTCGGGCTCGACGGGGCCCCGCCGTGCACGCTCGAGGAGGTCGGCAAGGCCTTCGGCGTCACACGCGAGCGCATCCGTCAGATCGAGAACAACACGCTCAAGCGGCTCGAGTCGCTGCCGGAGGCCCAGGGCCTCCGCGACTGCGTCTAGTAGCGCGGGGGAAACCATGTTTCCCCCGCGAGCCCTTCTTCTTCTCGACGCGGTTGACGCAGAGCGAGGTGGTTCGAAGCGTCTTCGTTCACCACCGTTTGCCCTAGCGGTGCTGGCTAGTCCGCGAAGCGGATGGACTCGATGCGCACCTCGTCGACCGGCCTGTCCTGGCCGTCGGTCGGAACGTGCGAGATCTCGTCGACGACGTCCATGCCCGAGGCGACGCGACCGAAGACCGTGTGCAGGCCGTCGAGCCAGGGACACGCATCGGCGACAACGAAGAAGAACTGCGAACCGTTCGTGTTCGGGCCCGCGTTCGCCATCGCGAGCGCGCCGTACTCGACCCGGTTCTGGTTGATCTCGTCCTCGAACTGGTAGCCGGGGCCGCCCATGCCGGTGCCGGTCGGGTCGCCGCCCTGGATCATGAAGCCCTCGATCACGCGGTGGAAGATGACCCCGTCGTAGAAGCCGTCGCGCGAGAGCTTGACGAAGTTCTCCACCGTCTTCGGCGCGTCGGCGTCGAAGAGCTCGAGCTCGACGACGCCCTTGTTGGTCTCGAGAGTCGCGTTGATCATGCGCGCGATCGTACTTCACGCACCGCGCCCCGCGGACGGACGTGGCAGGCTTGCAACCGTGGCGGGACGAGCCGACTTGGTCTGACGTGATCGCGCTCCTCGGCAACCTCACGCGCGACCTGCTGCCGGGCAAGGCGCCGCGCGTCGGCGGCGGGCCGTTCCACTGCGCCCGCGCGCTGCGGCGGCTGGAGGTGCGAGGCGCGAATCTACGCGCGGTGCGCGGAGGAGGACCGCGACGAGCTGATCCCGCAGGTCGCCGTCGCTCGGGACGCCGGTCGAGTACGTGCCGGGCACGGCGACCGCCGTCTTCGGCATCTCCTACGACGGCGACCGTCCGCCACATGCGAATCGACGACGCTCGGCGACCGGTGGACGCCCGAGGACGTGCCCGCGCTCCCCGACGCGGTGCGGTGGGTGCACGTCGCGCCGCTCGCGCGCTCCGACTTCCCGGCCGAGACGCTCGCTGCGATCGCGCGCGGGCGCGGCTCTCCTTCGACGGCCAGGGGCTCGTGCGCGTGCCGGAGACCGGCGAGCTCCGGCTGGACGCCGACTACGACCCCGAGCTGCTTCGCGCATCTGTCGATGCTGAAGCTGAACGACGAGGAGGCCGAGGTGCTCGGCGATCCGGCGGCGCTGCCGGTGCCGCGAGGTGATCGTCACGCACGGCTCGCGCGGCTCGACGCTGTACGTCGACGGCCGCCCCGAGCAGGTGCCGGCGTTCGCCGCTCGCCGCCGAGCCGACCGGCGCCGGCGATGCCGTTCTCGATCTCCTACGTCGCCGCCCGGTCGATCGGGAGTCGCCGCCGTGACCGCCGCCCGCCGTCGCGACCGCGGTCGTCGGGGCCGTGCTGGGTGCGTGTGCAAGGTGCGGTGATCGCGCGCGTCGCGACCGCCGCCGGCACCTTCGGCGTCGACCTCGAGACCGAGGAGGTCGCTCCGGCGGAACCGTTCGAGCCGGCGCCGGAGCCGCCGCTCAACCTGCCGCGCGTGCTTGCCGCGGCCGAGGCGGGCTCGACGGTGGTCGCGGTCGTCGATCGCACGACGAAGCCGCCGATGGTCGTCTCGCACGACGGCGGCCTCACCTGGCGCGAGTCCGGCCGCGGCCTGCCGCCAGGGCGGGCCGTCGCCGTGGCCGAGGACGACCCCGACACGATGGTTTACGCGGCGCGAAACCGGCTCTATGTCTCCCGCGACGGCGGTGTCTTCTGGACGGCGCTCGCGGTCGAGCTCCCCGAGATCGAGGCCGTCGCCGTCAAGGAATGCTGAACTCGCCGCGCGCGACGATCACGGCCGAGCCGCCCACCTGAACCCGATCGATCCGCTCCGGCGAACCGTCGACACGCGCATGGAGCTGCGACGGCCTGCCGGTCTCCGCGCCTTGCGAGATCTCGATCTCCTCGCCGAAACCCGTCCGCCCGTGCCGCGCGAGATGCACCGCAAGCGGCCCCGCGGCGGACCCGGTGGCAGGATCCTCGGGGACGCCGAGCGCCGGCGCGAACGAGCGCACCTTCCAGCCGCCGCCCTCGGCGGCGAAGCAGATCGTGCAGCCGCCCTGAACGAGCTTCGCGATCGCGGCGAAGTCCGGCGCGAGGGCGGCGACCTCCTCCGGCGACCCGAGCCCGACGAGGACGAGCTGCAGCCCGAGGTCGTACAGCTCGACCGGCAGGGCCGCGTCGGCGACCCCGAGGGCACCGAGCAGCTCAGCGACCTGCGCGAACGGCTGCCAGGTCGGAATCGGCTGCTCCATCCAGCCGAAGCTGATGCGCGCGCCCTCGCGCTCGAGCGCCACCGGCACGATCCCTTGGCCCGTCTCGATCCGGAGCACGAGCTTCTGCAGCGGGCCGCCGAGGACGAACGCCGAGCCGAGCGTCGGGTGCCCCGCGAAGGGCAGCTCGGCGGTCGGCGTGAAGATCCGGATCCGGACGTCGGCGTCGTCCGCCCGCGACGGCAGCACGAACACCGTCTCGGAGAAGTTCATCTCGCGCGCGAGCGCCTGCATCGTCAACGAGTCCAGGTCGCGCGCGTCCGTGAACACGGCGAGCTGGTTGCCGGCGAGCGCCGTGTCGGTGAAGACGTCTACGACGACATAGCGGAGGCGGCGCACCTCCGAACCGTACAAGGCCGCCGCCTCTAGGCTAGCGGCGTGCGCCTGATCCTCGTCCGCCACGCCGAAGCCGGCCCGGGGCAGCCGGACGAACTGCGCTCGCTCACGCCCGCCGGGCGCGAGGCGGCGCGCGCGCTCGCGGCACGGCTTGCCGACGAGAGCCCGGACGTCGTACTCTCGAGCCCACTCCTGCGCGCCCGCGAAACCGCGATGCCGATCGCCGAGGCCGTCGGCGTCACGCCGGAGACGGACGACCGGCTCGCGCCGGGCGCGAGCGTCGACGACGTCCGGGAGGTGATTGCAGGCCGAGGCGAAACCGTCGTCGTGATCGCTCACCAGCCGGACTGCAGCGAGATCGCCCTCGCGCTGACCGGCCGGCAGGTCCGCTTTCCCCCTGCGGCAGCTTCGAAGCCGAGCTGTGAACCAGCCCACCACGACCCGTCACGCATGCCTTCGCGTGTCCATGAACGCTGCGTGCCGCGGCAGGCCAAGGCCGGCGCAACCATGAGCGCCGTACGCGTGCGCGGGCTGCGCAAGAGCTACGGCGACCACGAGGCCGTCTGCGGGATCGACTTCGACATTCCTGCCGGCGAGGTCTTCGGCCTGCTCGGACCGAACGGCGCCGGCAAGACGACCACCGTGGAGATCCTCGAGGGCTACCGCAACCGCGACGGCGGCGAGGTCGAGGTGCTCGGCGAGGACCCTCAACGGGCCGGAAACGCGTGGCGCGAGCGGCTCGGCGTCGTCCTCCAGTCCTCATCGCTCTACCCGAACCTGACCGTCCGCGAGAGCCTCGCCCTCTTCGCCGGCTACTACCGGCAGTCGCGCGACGTCGACGAGGTCGTCGAGATCGTCGGCCTCGAGGAGAAGGCGGACGCCCGGGCACGCACGCTTTCCGGCGGCCAGAAGAGGCGCCTCGACCTCGGCCTCGCGCTGATCGGCGATCCGGAGCTGATCTTCCTCGACGAGCCGACGACCGGATTCGATCCCGCCGCCCGTCGCCAGGCCTGGGAGACGATCCGCAACCTGCGCGCGCTCGGGACGACGGTTCTACTGACGACGCACTACCTCGACGAGGCGGAGCAGCTCGCCGACCGCGTCGCGGTGATCGTCGCCGGCGAGATCATCCGCGAGGGCTCGCCCGCCGAGCTCACGAGCGCCAGCCCCGAGACCGAGATCCGGTACCGCCGGAACGGCGAGGAGATCCTGGAGCGCACGACGAACGCGACGCAGCGCCTGCACGAGCTGACCGCCGAAGCGCTCGAGCGCGGCGAGGAGCTCGAAGGGCTCGAGGTGCGGCGGCCGACCCTCGAGGACGTCTACCTGGAGCTGACGGCCGAGTGAGGCTCTTCCTCCACGAGCTGCGCGCCCAGCAGCGGCTCTTCTGGCGACAGCGCGAGGCGGCCTTCTTCACGTTCTTCCTGCCGGTGATCCTCTTCCTGATCTTCGGCTCGGTCTACGGCGACGACACGATCAAGAAGGAGGCGATGAAGGGCTCGTCGTTCCTCCAGGCCGGGATGATCGGCTACGGCATCGCCGCGACGTGCTTCGCCGGCCTGGCCATCTCGCTGGTCGTCCGCCGCGAGTCGGGAGTGCTCAAGCGTGTGCGGTCGACGCCGCTGCCGCCCGCCACCTACATCGTCTCGCTGCTCGCCTCGACGTTCGTGGTCTTCCTGATCGAGGCAGCGCTGATCATGACGCTCGGGCGGACGCTGTTCGGCGTTCCCCTTCCCGAGGATCTGCTCTCGGTGTTCGCGATCCTGCTCATCGGCGCGGCCTCGTTCGCCGCCATGGGCCTCGGCATCACAGCGCTCGTGCGCTCGGCCGAAGGCTCGTCGGCCGTGATCAACGCGGTGTATCTGCCGATGGCGATCCTCTCCGGAACGTTCTTCACGACGGCGAGGTACCCGCCGTTTCTGCACGCAATCGCCGCGGTGCTTCCGCTGACGCACTTCACCGAGGTGACGCGCGACGTGATGGTGCGAAACGAGCACGTGTGGCAGAACCTCGGCTCGCTCAGCGTCGTCCTCGCCTGGGGCGCAGTGGGTCTCGTCGGCGCGCTCCGCGGCTTCCGCTGGCAGCCGCGCGAGAGCCTCTAGGGAACGTAGGGCTCGCTGAGGTCGGCGATGATCCGCGCGGATCTCGGCCTTCATGTGCCGGGCGAGCTCGCCGGTCGGGTCGGCAGCGACGGCGATCCCGTGGGTCTCGGGGTCGACGCTGCCGAGGACGAAGATGTTCTCGTCGTTGTAGTCGTTCGCGGGCTGGGTGTAGTTGAAGCTGCCGGCGACGACGACGCGCTCGTCGATCACCATCAGCTTGTGGTGGAGCTTGCGCACGCCCGAGGCCTTGGTCGGCTGGAAGAGCTTGATGTTCGGGTGCTTCATCGTCTTCGTCGCGGCCCAGCCGTGCGCCGCCTGGCCGCGGTCGACGACGCCCGTGATCTTCATGCCGCCCCGCGCGAGGGCGAGCATCGTGTCGTCGATCCCCGAGGAGCCGGCGAAGGTGAAGATCGCGAAGAAGACCTCGTTCGCCCCTTTCAGCATCTGCTTCATGATCTCGAGCTCGGGCGTGTGCTCGGGCGCGAACAGCACCTTCGCGGGCACGCCCGCCGAGGTCGAAGAGCTTCGGCACGTCGCCGTGGATCTCCCGGCCGAAACGGCCGAGGCGCAGCTGGTCGAACTCGGTCTCGTACTGCCGGCACACGGAGGCGTTGTTGAACACGAACACGTGGTTCAGGTTCCGGTGCGTGTCGGTGGTCGTGAAGTTCGCCGAGCCCGAGAGGAGCGCCGGGTTACCGGGCTTCGTCGCCTTGCCGTCGCGGTAGTCGCGCAGCACGAACTTCTGGTGGAAGATCTTCGGGTTGAAGTCGCCCTTGACCTCGATGTCGGAGCGAAGCAGCGCGGCGAGGATCGTCCGATTCGCTGCGAGCTCGGTGTCGTCGGCGCCCCACTGAACGCGGCGGAGCGCATCCTGCACCGTCTCCCCCGCCTTCGGACGCGGGCGCGACCGGCACGCCCTTGCTCGACTTGAGCGGCGTACGCAGGTAGTCCTGCTCGAGGAAGAGGTTGACGGAGACGCCGCGCCAGCGCGCATCGAGAATCGCCTGCGCGATCGGCTCCGAGTCGAGCTCCTGCACGGCGATGTCGAGCGTCGAGCGCGCGCCGGCGATGAAGTCGACGATCACCTCCTCGAGGTCGTCGGCTGCTCCCAGCTCCTTGGGCCCGACGTACGCCTCGATCTTCCCGTCGGCGAAACTCGGCACCTACCCATCCTGCTGTCTGGCCGACCGAAGGTCAACGCGCCTCGACCGACTTACCCTGATCCGAAGGAGAGCGCGGTAAGCTCAGCCGCGAAGAAGCGGGCTCCGCAACACGAGGCACCACCTCGAGACCGAGCTGCTCAGCCCCCGTAGCTCAGTGGATAGAGCAGCGGTTTCCTAAACCGCGTGCACAAGTTCGATTCTTGTCGGGGGCACTTCTTGCAGGCACGCTTCCGGAGGTCCTTACGCGAAGGCGCGCGGTAGGGTGCCGCGGACGTGACGGCGGCGAACACACCGTCCAACCGCGGGATTGGAGGCTCCCTTTGACCCTAGAACGGCCGCAGATCGAGAAGCCCCAGGGGGACATCCCCTTCGACCTCGGGATCGAGGACATCGTCGCCGGCGACGGCGACGAGGCCATAGCCGGCACGCGGGTGACCGTGCACTACGTCGGCGTCGCGTTCCGCTCTGGCGAGGAGTTCGACGCCTCGTGGAACCGCGGCGAGCCGTTCGCGTTCAAACTCGGCCGCGGTCAGGTCATCCCCGGCTGGGACACAGGTGTGCAGGGCATGAAGGTCGGCGGGCGCCGGAAGCTCACGATCCCCTCCGCGATGGCCTACGGTGCGCGCGGCGCGGGCGGCGTGATCCAGCCGCACGAGCCGCTCGTTTTCGTGGTCGACCTCCTGGCCGTGGACTGAGCGCGCGGGCCAACGGCGCCCGGTAGGCAATTCCCGGCGGGGCGCGCTCGGAGGGCTTCCGAAGGGCTCGTCGACGTCAGGAGACCGGCGCAGGCTCGTCCTCGAGCACCGCGGTCTCAACGGGCTCGTCTCCGCCCTGATCGAGACGGAGAGCAACCACTTGACCAGCCAGAGTCCGCGGCTGAGTCCTGAGTCGAGGCTTCCCTCGAGCCGGGCGGGATGATGAGTCGAGGCACACAGGGCCGTGCAACCTCCGTGCGAGCCGGTGAGAGTCGACCGGCTGAGAGATCGGCGGAGGGCGTTGCCGCCCCTCCGGTTCTCGACGCGCCGACGCGCCACCGCTACTCTGACCGAACGCGTTCGGTCTCGAGAAGCGATGGCCGGCGTACTTGAGGCCTGAAGGCGCGGCCCCAGGGCACCTCCCGCCCGTTGTTACGTTTTCGGTCGGAGTTCCGCCGGCGGGCGCCTGCCGGCTCGTCGGCTTCGATCGGAGTTACGGGACGATGACCTCACTGGACGGAAGCAAGGTGGCGGCAGCCACGAGCAAGGTCGCCTTCGAGAGCGGAGGAGACTTCATCCGCGAGACCAGGCGGGAGGTCGAGCTGTACCTGTCCGACCGCCGCACGCGGAGGAGGGGGGCTCTTCGCCTCTACGCAAAGGCACCGATCGCGGTCGGGATCACCATCGCGTCGTGGACGCTGCTGCTCCTCACCGGCCACGAGCTCGCATTCGGCCTGCTCTGCCTTGCGGGGATCGCTGTCGGCGCGATCCTGACCGCCTTCTGCGTCCAGCACGACGCAAACCACGGCGCGTACTTCAGCAGGCGTCGCTACAACCACCTCCTCGGCTGGACCTCCGACAGCCTCCTTGGCATCAGCAGCTACGCGTGGCGCGTCAAGCACAACGTCGCCCACCACACCTACACGAACGTCGACGTCTACGACGACGACGTGACCCAGGTGCCGTTCGCCCGGCTCTCGCCGACGCAGGCGCACCGCCCCTGGTACCGCTTCCAGCATTACTACATCTGGCCGATGTACGCCGTGATGGGGCTTCGCTGGCAGACGTTCGGCGACGTCGCCGCATTCGTGCGGGGTCGCGTCGGACGCAGTGTCCTCCGCTTCCCGAAAGGCTGGAATCTCGCCGCACTCATCGGCGGGAAGGCGATCTTCGCGACCTGGGCCATCGTCGTGCCGCTCCTCTTCTACCCGTGGTGGATGGTCCTGCTGGCCTACCTCGCCTTCACGATGATCACGAGCGTCGTCATGGCAGTGACGTTCCAGCTCGCCCATTGCGTCGAGGAAGCCGAGTTCGCCTCGGCGGAGGAGCTGAGCGCCGAGAAGCGGGTCTGGGCGGTGCACGAGGTGGAGACCACGGTCAACTTCTGCGCGCGCAACCGCTTCCTCACGTGGGTGCTCGGCGGCCTCAACTACCAGATCGAGCACCACCTCTTCCCGACCGTCCCGCACACGCACTATCCCGAGATCGCACAGATCGTGCGCCGGAACTGCCTGAAGCACGGCATCCGCTACAACGCTCATCCATCGCTCGTGCGCGCGCTGCGCTCCCACTTCGTGCACCTGCGTCGGATGGGGCGGCTCGGGGTGCCGGTGCACATCGAGATGGGGTAGTGGGCGGGACGGCCCGACGCCGCCCCCGCCCGGAGACGGAGCAGATCCGCGCGCACGAGACGCTCGACGACCGCCTCTCGCGTCGTGGGGAAGGCTCCGGAGCCGCCGGTCGTTCAGGTCTTTCGTGGGGCGAGCAAGGACGGGTGCCCGCCGTGTCCCGGTTCAGATGATTCCCCGCCTACGAGACATGGCCTCGCCCCCGCCCATCCCCAGTCCCGACGAGCTCGAGAGCCTCAAAGCCGAGCAACTCGCTCGGATCACGGCTTGGACGGCGAAGGACTCACCGCCACCGGACCCGAACGCGCCGGCCAAGGACGAGTCCGAGGCGGCCTGACCGCTCGAAACGGCGGCTCCACGGTCGACAAGGCGCACGTGGCCGGTTGCCTTGCCCGCTGTTGAAACGCCGGACGACTCAGTAGGCTGAACCCCTGACGGTCCTCTCGATCTCGAAGTCGTAGGGTCTCGTCGCGACCCCGACCTCACTGCGAACTCAAATTTCCGTGGTCAGCCATTTCAGCGTCACGAGGAAACTGGGCAGCTCTCTGCCTGGTCACGCTTCGTCTGTCAGCCGGAGACGGGACGTGTTCGCTCTTCAAGGCACCAGGCGGCGAGCCTGGAGCGGGATCGTGCTCATCGCGCTAGCCGCACTCGTGTTCGCCGCCCCTGCCCCGTGTGCGCAACCGACTGGGAACCGGAAGGCGATTTCGTTCCTTGCGCAGGCGGCCCGAGACTACGCATCGCTGCCTGGCGCGAAGATGACCGAGAAGGGCTTCTTCTTCTTGCACTTCAACGGCGGCACCTCGGTCGACTACCGGTGGGGACGGAACCCCCCTGAGGGATACAAGGCGGCGACCGCCGTCGTCCTCTATTGGCTCAGCGACGGAAAGATCGTCGGGTACCTCGCCACCGTCTCGGCGCCCAGGATTCCCCGGTTGAGAATCCTTGTTGTCGCCGAGCAGGTCTTTACCTCGACGAGTCGTTGCTGGGAGCGGTCGAGCGCGAGCTCCGCACCATTCGGGATCGGTGACCGGCTGATCCTGAGCGACAACGGCGGCAAGTTCCGGGGACTCGCGAAGAGACGGGACCTCCACGATCGTGACCTACAGCTATCCCTGGGAGAAGGGAACCAAAGCGAAGGAAACCGCCGCCTTCACCGACGGCAAGCCGCCGGCGATTCGCTCCGAGATTGTGCTCACCGGCAAATCGAAAATCACCATCCACCGGACGATCACGCCGCTTCCCACAGCTCCAGCCCTGCCCGTTTCAAGTCACCCGCCGCGGCTACCCGTCCCCAAGCCCATCTGCTAGCCACAACAACTCGCTCGAGCGGCTTGAGAGAATGCGCCGAACGGCAGGATGCGGGAAAACCCGCGGCGGCTTCCGTAGCCGCCCCGATGTATCGGACGACGCGGGCCTCGACACTGGCAGTGATGGTCGCCATGCACTCCACAACCAAACGGCGTGCCCGATGAGCAACGCGACCCGTTCGCAGATCCTGGTCGCAGGAGGCGGGGTGGCGGGGCTCGAGTTCGTGCTCGCACTCGACGAACTCGCTCCAGGCAACGCGGACGTGCAAATCGTCTCTCCGGAGCGCGACTTCGTCTATCGGCCGTTTGTCGTGGCCGAGACTTTCGGCGTCGGACCGTCGTTCCGACTCGATCTCGCCAGTGTCGCCGCGGATGCGGGCGCCACGTGGCGGGCCGGCGAGCTCGCCTCCGTCGACCACATCCGCCGCGTCGCGTTCACGTCGCGGGGGGAGCTCCTCCCTTACGAGCTGCTCGTCGTCGCCTCCGGAGCGAGCCCCGAGGTGGCGCTACCGGGCGCCCTCACCTTCCGTGGCGAGCAGGACGAAAGCGCCTTCCGCGCGTTGCTGGCGGAGGTCAAGGCGGGAACCGTTGCCTCGGTCGCCTTCGTGGTGCCGGCCGCCGCGAGCTGGCCGCTACCGCTCTACGAGCTCGCGTTGATGAGTGCGGCGCAGCTCGGACGGGACGCTCGCTGCCGGCTCGTCCTGGTCACGCCGGAGGACACGCCGCTCGAGCGCTTCGGCGGCACCGCAAGCGATCTGGTGGCAGGGCTGCTCGAGGCCGCCGGGATCGAGGTCCACTGCGCCTGCTACGCGCCCGAGCTCGATGCCGAGGGCCTCCGGCTCGTCCCTGACGGGCATCTTCCGGTCGACCGCGTGGTCACGCTGCCGCGCCTGCGCGGGCCCCACCTCGCCGGGCTGCCGAGTGACCACGACGGCTTCCTCCCCACCGACCTGCATGGGCGCGTCCACGGCGTGGACGACGTGTACGCCGCCGGCGATGTGACGTCGTTCCCGATCAAGCAGGGAGGGCTTGCGATCCAGCAGGCCGGGGCCGTTGCCGAGCACGTCGCCGCGAGCCTCGGAGCGCCCATTCGGCCGAGGCCGTTCCGGCCGGTGCTACGCGGGCTGCTGCTGACCGGGGAGGCACCACGTTTCCTCTGGGCAGACCCGACCGGCGCCAGCCGCGAGCCCTCGACGGTCGCCTACCACCCGCTCTGGTGGCCTCCCGGCAAGATCGCGGGTGGCCGCCTTGCCGTCTACCTCGGTCGTGCCGGCCTTCCGGTGCCGAAGCCTCCGGCGGGGCCGGCGACGGTGCCGGTCGAGATCGACGTCGATGCGCTCGGGGAGCAGACGGCCGCGGCGCAGCCGTCGCTTCGCACGTGACCGAACGCTCTTCCGGCGATCGAAGCTCTGCGCCGTGGGATGGGAGGAGCCGGTTCTCCGCGTCGCGACGCTCGACGACGGGGCGTCCGTCGATGCGCTGATGAAGGAGTCCGGCGCAGTGCTCTTCCCGCGCTTCTACGACGAGCGGCAGGCGGCGAGCGCCGTTCGCTACGTCGCCCAGGTCGACCCGATGCTGCTCGCCGACGGCACCTACTTCGTGCTCGAGAGCGGCAGCGAGCTCGTCGGCTGCGGCGGGTGGAGCAGACGGGACAAGCTCTACACCGGGAGCGGCGAGAGCTTGCCGGGCCTACCGCTCTACCTCGCGTGCGGCTTCGAGCCGCTCGCGGAGGTCGACGTCGAGATGCCGGACGGCGTCACTCTCCCCTGCGTCTCGATGGAGAAGACCGTCCAGGCCTGAGCTTCGGACGAGGCGCGTCGTTGCGACAGAGCGTCGGAATGACGGCTCGACCGGCGCCAGCGCCATACAGCCTCGCGACGTGCGTCCCCCCGAAGGGGGTTTCGGATGGTTCGGCGCCCGCCGATCACCGAGTCATGCGGTTCCTGCAAAGGCATCCCCTTGCCTCGAGTGGGCGTGCCCAGGTAGCTCTGCTTGCTCTCACCGCCGCCTTCGTCGCAGTGACCATCGAATACACGTTCTCGCTGAGCGGGCGGTTGCGCCAAGTCCTGGAGCTGGGCGTCTACAACAACATCGTCCTCGCCGCGGGCCTCCTCTGTGTGATGCGCGGAATTGCGGTCAACCGCGATCGCGTCGCCTGGATCTCGATGGGGATCGCGGTACTTGCGTGGGGGATCGGAAACACGGTCTGGACGTTCACAGTCGCGAACGAGCCCGACCCGCCGTATCCGTCGTACGCCGACATCGGGTTCCTCGCCGTCTATCCGGCTGCTTACGTCGCGATCATCCTGCTGCTGCGATCCCGGGTGCGGGAGCTGCAGTCGAGCATCTGGCTGGACGGTGTGATCTGCGGCGTGGCCGTTGGAGCGGTCGGAACAGCCGTGATCTTCCCGGCCATCCTCGACGCGGTCGGAGGCTCGCGCGCCACCGTGGCGACGAACATCGCGTATCCACTCGCCGACGTGACCCTGATGGCCCTCGTCTTCTGGGCGCTAGCGGTGACCGGTTGGCGCCCCGGGCGCACGTGGGGGCTGATCGCCGCCGGGATCCTCGTCTTCTCGATCAGCGACTGCCTGTACCTGTACGAGACGGCCTCCGGTTCGTACACGAACGGGTCGCTCACCGATCTCGGGTGGGTGGGCGGGTGCGTCCTGCTCGCCTGGGCTGCCTGGCAGCCGCGCTCGCAGCCGGCGAGCGCGGTGATCGGAGGCTGGGCGCTCCTCGTGGCACCGGTCGCGTTCGGCCTGCTCGGACTCGCAGTACTCGTCTACGACCACGCCCATCGCGTCAACACGATTGCGCTCGCGCTCGCGAGCGTGGCGATCCTCGGAGTGATCGCGCGCATGGCGCTGACATTCGCCGAGAACATGCTGATGCTCACGCGCACACGCGAAGAGGCCGACACCGACGTGCTGACCGGCCTCGGCAACCGACGGCGGCTGATCGACGACCTCGAGCATCGGCTCGAACAAGTCGACACCCAGGTGACGCTCGTGCTGTTCGACCTGAACGGGTTCAAGCAGTACAACGATGCGTTCGGACACCCCGCCGGCGACGCACTCCTGAGCAGGCTCGGAGACAACCTTGCCCGGTTCGTCACGCGTCGCGGCGACGCGTACCGCATGGGTGGCGACGAGTTCTGCATCGTGTTCGAGAACGGCGAGGAAACGACCGAGTTCGTGATCGCCGGAGCGGAGCGCGCGCTCCGAGAACACGGCGAGGGCTTCTCGATCTCGGCGTCGTTCGGCGCCGTCACCCTGCCCGACGAGGCCGACTCCGTCTCGGAGGCCCTGGGACTGGCCGACCAGCGGATGTACGCCCGGAAGAAGGTCGGCGGCGGCCTGGAGGAGCACTCGAGCACCGACCTCCTCTCAGCGATCGCCGAACGCCCGCGAGTCGGCGAGCAGGCCGCGGGCGTCGCCGAGCTCGCCGAGGCGATCGCCATGAAACTCGGCCTGCCGGAGAGCGAAATCGCGCGTGCCAAGCTCGCGGCGGAGCTCCACGACGTCGGCAAGATGGCGATCCCCGACGCGATCCTCTACAAGCCTGGGCCGCTTTCGGCCGAGGAGTGGCGCTTCATCCACCGCCACACCGTGATCGCCGAGCGCCTCCTGCGCATGGCGCCGGCCCTTGCGCATGTCGCAGGCGTCGTTCGCTCTAGCCGTGAGCACTTCGATGGCTCGGGCTACCCCGACGGGCTCGTGGGCACGGAGATTCCACTCGTCTCCCGCATCGTCTTCGTCTGCGACGCATTCGACGCGATGACCGCGGCGCGCCCGTACCGGGCCGCGCTCACGATCGGAGCCGCGCTCGCCGAGCTCGAGCGGTGCGCCGGCACCCAGTTCGACCCGCTGGTCGTTGCGGCCTTCGCGGAGTTGCTCTCCGAGCGCGGCTCGCCTCGCATTGCACTGGCGACGATTGCCGGGTAGCTGACCCCGGGCGGCGCTAGCGGGAGGGCGCCGAGGGAAAGCCGGCCGTCGAGAGCACCTTGCCCTCCGCGGTGATCGTCATCGCCTCGTACGGCTCCAAGGCGCGTGTCCACTCCGGCCCCTTCGTCCCCATCGCGAACGCGGCCGTGGCGTACGCGTCGGCGGTCGCCAGGTCCGGGCCGACAATTGTGACCGAGAGAACTCCCTCCGGCGGGCGGCCGGTGTGGGGATCGATCACGTGCTCGCCCCTCGCGTAGGCACCGGAGGTGGCGATCGCGAGATCGTCGGCCTCGACCACGGCCGCAATCCGATCGCGGATGCGCGGATGCTGGATCCCGACCCGCCAGCGCGGCTCGGGCAAGGCGCCGCCGCGAAGACGGATGTCGCCCCCCGCGTTCACGGTGTAGTTCCGCAGCCCCGCCTCGCCCAGGAGCGCCGCGGCACGGTCGACTGACCAGCCCTTCACGAGCCCCGACGGGTCGATCGTTCCCGGCACGACAGCCTCGGCGTCGAAGTAGCCGCCGGTCTCCTCGCGTAGCTCGCGACATCGCGCGATCACCCAGCGCACGTCCGGCTGACACTCGCGAAGCGCCAGCTCGTCGCGGTTCAGACGGCTGATCTCGCTGTCGGCCTTGTAGGTGCTGAAGGTGTTGTCGACGTCGCGAAACCAGTCGAAGACATGTTCGAGCAGCGAATCGCCGTAGTCATCGTCGCGAACGTCGACGACGATCGGCATGCCCATGATCTGTTCGACGCGGCGGTTGCCGGGTAGTTGTGTGATGGCGGGGTCATTTCTTGGCTTGGAGGATGGCGGCTTGGAGTGATTCTTTGTAGGAGTTGGTGACGTCGGTGGCGCCGGAGATGACTTCGACGTTCGCGCTTTGGATCTCGAGGGTTTCTTCGACCAGCAGCGGTAGGGCTTGGTCGTTGATGTATTTGGAGCGGAAGGTCGCGACGGGGTAGACGGGGAAGTCGATCGCGAGGATCTTGATCGCGACGCGTTTGCTGCTTGCGGTGGTGATCGTCGTCTTCTGCACCTTGATCCGCACGATCAGTGGGCCCCAGCGTTTGCACTGCACAGAGGGGCCGCTGACGGTCGTGGTGATCACCACCTTCTTCTTCGGCTTGGCGGTGTTCGGGCTCTGAACGGCGCCCCAGGCGCTGAGGGGTGGGAAAGCGAGCATCCAGGCTGTCGCGAGCGTGGTGAGCGTCTTTCTGGGCAACCGTTCTCCTCTCTCAGAGCGCGAACCGCTCGACATGGAGATGCCGCCGCGGCACACCCGCACGGCGAAGCTCGCTTTCGAGCGCTTCGATCATCGCGATGGGACCACACAGGTATACCTCGCGCTCGACCACGTCGGGCACGAGTTCTTTCAGGTGGGCCGGGGAAAGGAGCTCGCGTCCTTCAGGGGTGGTGTGATCGCCGACCACGTAGTGCAGCGTGATCGCGCGTTCTGTGGCGAGCCCGTCGAGCTCGGCGGAGAAAACGAGGTCGTCGTCGGAGACGACACGGTAGAGCACGACTACGTCTCCTTCCATCTCCTCGATCAGCGCCCGGATCGGGGTGATCCCGATCCCGCCGGCGACGAGCAACACCTTCTCGCGGGTGCGGTAGACGTCGGTGAACACACCGAACGGCCCTTCTGCGACCACCCGAGTCCCGGGCAGGATCTGGCTCATCCGCTCGGAGTGGTTGCCGAGCGCCTTCGCGGTGATCCGGATCGAGCGGCCGTCCGGGGCGGCCGAGATCGAGAACGGAAGCGGCGCCCACCAGAACCCGCGCGCGAGGAACCGCCAGATGAAGAACTGCCCCGGCGCGACCCGGATCTTGTCGATCCGCCGCCCGACGATCCGCAACGAAACAACGCCGGGCCCTTCCGTCACCACCTCCGCGACCCGCAAACGGTGGCGGAAAGCGTTGATGAACGGGACAGCGACGCGCCACGCGATCAGCACCAACGTCACCAGATAGAGGCTCCGCCAGTACCGCTCGGCCGGAACGATGTGGATCAGGTCGTTCCCGGTCGGGATCTGATGGAACCAGCCGAGCGCGATCCCCGCGTAGGCCGTGACGTGCACCGCATACCAAAGCTCATACGACATCCGCCGCCGAGCGATCGAGACCGACGTGATCACGACCAATACGAGCAGGCCGGTGCCGACCGTCGCAGTGATCATCCCCGGAAGCACATCACCCCAGATCAGCCTCGCCGTCTCACCCCAATACGAGATCGGCTGGAACTCGATCAGCTGATAGCCCCAGATACTCAAGAACGTGTGCGCCAAGATCAAGTAAAGACACGCGTGACCGTTCCAGCGATGCCAGATCGTGAGCCTGTCGAAACCAACAAGCCGCTCCAGCCACGGCAACCGCGCAAGCAACACAACCTCGAGCAACGCCAGATAGGCCCCCAACAGCCCCGTGATCCGCGACAAACTCAGAACAATGCTCGCCGTGCTCTGCGTCGACAGATCACCGCTCAGCAACCCACCGTGCACCCACATCCAGAAGATCACGGCGACGTTCCCCAACACGAACACCCAGACAAGCGAAAGCCCGACACCGCGCCACCAACGCCGCCGCGAACGAACACTCGCACGAGCACGAACCGCAGCAGCACCCTGAACCGAGATCACCCGCGCCCGCCCGCGAACTGCTTAGTAGCTACCCGACGGGTTGAGCCTGGTCGAGGCATCCACGAACGCGGCCACATCCCGAAGCTGCTTGAACGTCAGCCTGTCTGTGAACGCCATCATGTCGCCCTGCCCCTCCACCAACACTCTGAAAACACGCGCAAACGGCTCACGCCGACGATCGAAGTTCAGGCCGAGCGCCTTCGCCTTGGTCCCCGCAGCCTTCAACGTATGACACCCACCACAACTCGCCACAAACACCTTCCGGCCAGCCACGACATCGCCCTTCGGCGCCGCCATCAAACCAGCCCCCACCACCGAAACCAAGGCCGCGAACGCCACGACGACAAGCAACACCAACCCGATACGAACCCACACGCGAATAGGCGCCAACCTAGCCGCTTCACCACCCAAAGGCCAGCCCAACACCCGCCGATACCCCTACTTCGACGGCGGCAACACCGACGAAAAGTCCGCACCAGTGATCTTCGCCGGGATCGGATTGCCACGCGTCACGCGTTCAACAAACGTTGAGACGTCAGCAATCTCCTTCCACGACATCTTGTCCTGAATCGTCTCATGACCACTGATCGCCAGCACGATCGCAGACACACACAGATTCCACGACACCCTCAAACTGTTCAAACTCGGCCCGGGATCGGTCTTCAACTTCTCCTGACCAAACCCAACCGCCTTCGCCGCCCGAAGCGCATGACACTGCCCGCAATACTTCCGGTACAGCTTCCTCCCAGCCTCGAGCGTCGCCGCCGACGCCGGCGCCTTGGCCGCCGATCCGTCCGAAACCGGCACGGCGAACGCGACAACCAGCCCAAGGACCACAGCAAGACGCACCCATCGAGTCAAAGTCGAAACACCTTACCGGCATACACGCGACCCGCCAGACCCCGACATCTGAGTGGTCAAGCGCCCCGAGCCCCTTATAGTCCGTGACGTGCCCACGCGACGCTCCTATGCGATCACGGCCCTCACAGCGGCCCGGGCGCTCACCTTCGCGAGCAGCGCGCCCGCGCAGAAGACCGCCAGGCCAGGAGACCCCGTAGCCGGTAAGAAGATCTTCCAGAAGTTCTGCTCCCGCTGCCACACCTTCGTCGCAAACGGAACCATTGCAACCGCCCACGGCGGCGTCACCGGCTCCGACCTCGACGTCCTCAAACCCCGCTACTCCCGCGTCGTCACCGCAATCGTCCAGGGCGAAGGCGGCCTACCCGCCGAATACTTCCTCGCCCGCCTCACCTTCCAACAAATCTACGACGTCGCCTCCTTCGTCGCAAGATACGCCGGCAAACCGCCCCCGCACGGGGCCAACTCCGCCCTACCAGCCGGAAACACCACCACCGGCTAGGCACACGCCCCGGCACCAGCCTGACGATGACTGGGAGACGCATGGCGCGCCTGGCGGCACTCGGCGCCCTCGCCACCGCCACCACGCTGGCAAGCGGCGCGCCCGCGGGCGCGGCCCCGCCGAAGCTCAGCTGCAAGATCGCCAAGGCGCTCACGCACGTGTCGGCGCAGCCCATCTGGTTCCCCGTGCCGCAGCCGCCGGACACGACGCTGACCGTGAACGCGGACGCGCCGCCGAAGTTCGTTCACGGGCTCAAGTGGCAGGTCGAGACGCGCTACTTCTGGCTCGTGAGGCTGCCCCGCGGCGGGAAGGTCGGCGACCCGAAGGCCGAGCTCGTCTTCAGCGCACGCTTCGACAACCTCGGCCGCACGGTCGATGTCCTGAGGCTCAAGGACGATCGGCTGTTCGCGCAGTGGCGGACGTCGAGGAGCGGCGCCGACACGACCGCGGTCGTCGCAAAGAACATCACCGGAACGGAGTTCGGCGAGTTCGTCGCCTCGCTGGCGAAGGTGCGCTACCCGACCGGCTGCTGACGGCCCCGGGCTGAACGGCCGGACGTCGCCGGGAGTGCAGGTGCTACTCAGCCTTCCGGAGCGTCTCCGTATGCTGTGAGGGCGTGGCGAAGAAGGCGAAGACACCGCGGCCGCCCGTGCAGGCGCCGAAGCGGCGAGACACCAAGTCCGGCGGCGTGCTCGGCTCGGTCCCCGGCTGGGCGCTCGTGGTCGGCGCTGTCGTCGTCGCCGGGATCGTCGTCGGAGTCGTCTTCGGGATGTCCCGAGGTAGCAGCGGCAGTAGCAGCACGAACGTTCAGAACGCGATGGCAGCCGCCGGCTGCACACTCAAAGAGGTCAAGCCGCTGCCGCCGAAGAACAAGGTGAACTACCATGCGGACTCGCCGAAGCTCGACTCGAAGGTGAAATGGAGCACGTTCCCACCGTCGGCCGGTGGCCACTACGGGCTGTGGGCTGTCTGGGGCTTCTATCGCTCGCCGGTGAACCCACGGCAGGTGGTGCACAACCTCGAGCATGGCGGGGTCGTGCTCTGGTGGGGGCCGAAGGTCCCCGCGGCGACGGTCGACCAGCTCGAGGCGTTCTACCGCGAGAGCCCGGACGCGATGTTCGGGACACCGATTTCTAGTCTCGGGAACAAGATCGCGCTCACGGCGTGGACCGGCGATCCATCGACCTACTACCGCGACGGCGACTACGGCGTCGGCCACATTGCGGTGTGCCCGCGCTTCGACCAGGACGCCTTCGCCGCATTTCGGTCTGCCTTCCGCGGCGAGGGGCCGGAGGGCATTCCGGTTTCGAGCAACATCCCCGGCTCCGGCCCGCAGTAGGACCCTTGCCCTCGACCCTGGGGGGCGTCAGCCTCCGGGGAACTCGCCGAGCGTGACGTTCACGGTCGTCGAGGTGCCATTCTGGCGGGCGATCTTCACCTTGACCGTCTGGCCGGGGCGATGCTCTGCGAGGACCGAGCCGAGCTCGTCCGAGGTGGGCGTGGCCGAGCCGGCGACGGCGACGATCACATCCCCGGTCTTGATCCCTGCGTTCGCCGCAGGTCCCTTCGCGGTCACGCTGCCGACGTAGACGCCGTTGCCGGTCTCGCCGATCGAGACGCCGAGGTAGGCCCGGTGCGAGTTGACGACCTTGCCGTTCATGACGATCTGGCCCGCGATGTCGCGGACGGTGTTGCTCGGGATCGCGAAGCCGATCCCGGCCGCGGCGCCGCCGAGCTGCGGATCACCGGCGGCGAGCGTCGGCACGCCGATCACGCGTCCCTGGATGTCGGCGAGAGCGCCGCCCGAGTTGCCCGGGTTGATCGGCGCGCTCGTCTGGATCGTGTTCGGGAGGGTGACCCCGCCTCCCTCGCTCGCTGCCCGGCCGAGCGCACTGACGATGCCCTGCGTCACGCTGGAGCTGAGGCCGAGCGGGTTCCCGATCGCCATCGCGATATCACCGACGCGGAGCTTCGAAGAGTCGGCGAACACAGCCGGGCGCAGACCGGACGAGCCCGGCACCTTGATCACGGCGAGGTCGTCGGCCGTGAACTTCCCGACGAGCGTCCCCTTCAGCCGGCGTCCCTTCGACGTCGTGACGACGAACGACGTCGCGTTCCCCACGACGTGCGCGTTCGTGACGATGTCGCCCTTCGAGTCGAAGACGACCCCGGAGCCAAGGCCCTCCGAGGTCTCGATCTGGACGACCGACGGCGCGACCTTGCGGTAGACGTTGACGAAGTCGGCCTGCAACCGCGCCGCAACGGACGGAACGGCGGTACTCGACGCGGGCGCGGCGGAGGCGACGCTCAACTGGTGATTGTCGGTGAACGCGACGAGTGCGGCAAACAGGGCCGAGAGGGCGAGAGCGGTGATGCGAAGCTTGAATCGATGCATTCCGCCGTTCTTTCTACCCGACTCGGGGCACGCCGACCCTAAGAATCGCTTTAGACAGGCGCCGAGGTGATGATCGGTTTGCTCGTCGGCTGCCCGGCGCCACCGGCTCGCTCGACGGTGACCGCGACGATCGCGCCGGGTGGAACCGGCTGCTCGAGGCTCACCGCGACCGTCCCTCCACCGCCGAAGACACCCGCCGGCAAGGCGGTGCCGTCCTTGATGATCCAGGCCTCGTACGTCTTCCCCGCGGGAGCCGAGGCGAGGTTCGAGACCACGAGCACGCCCTTGTCCGCGCCGCCGACGACGACCGAGCCGTTCGCGCCCTCGAGCGGCACCGTCTGCAGCGCGCGCTGGGCGCGGTCGAGGCGGTTGCTGAGACTGACGTTCCAGATCCCGACTCCGACCACGACACACGCGGCGACCGCAACGGCCGCGACCGTGCCAGGCCGTGCCCACCGCCGTCGGAGTGGCACGACGTTCTGGCGCTCGGCACGAGCCGCCTCGAGGATCCGACCGCGGAGCGGCGCCGGCGGGTCGACGGGCGGCGCAGCGTTAGCGAGCGCAACGGCCGTCGCCGAGAGCGCCGCGAGCTCGTCCTGGCAAGAAACACAGCCGGCGAGGTGCTCCTCGTAGGCGCGTGTCTCGGCCGAATCGAGCGCGTCGAGCGCGTAGGCGGCGGTCAGCTCGCTGTAGGCGTCGTGTTCCATGCCTCTCCTTCGAGCGGGGATTCGAGTAGCTCTCGCAACTGTGCAAGACCGGTGAACATGCGGCTCTTGATCGTGCCTAGCGGCTCTCCCAGAGCGCGCGGCGAGCTCGGACTGCGTGAAGCCTCCGTAGTAGGCGAGCTCGATTGCCTCGCGCTGGGTGTCGGGCAGTCGGCGCAGCGCGACCTGCACGCGTTCTCGCTCGAGCCGCAGCCACGCATCATCCGCCGCCGAGCTTTGGCGTGCCCGCGTCGTCCCACTCGGTGAGCGGCTCCGTTCTGCGCCGCTGCTCGCGGCGAACGAGATCGACGGCCCGCCGGTGCACGAGGGTCAGGATCCACGTGCTCGCCTTTGCGCGCTCAGGGATGAAGCGGCCGGCGGTGCGCCACACGGCAAGGAACGCCTCCTGCACGGCGTCCTCAGCGAGCGCCTCGTCGCGCAGCACGCGCAACGCGAGACCGTAGGCGACACGCCCGTGGCGGTCGTACAGCTCCGCGAGCGCGACCTCCTCGGACCGCGCGACCAGTGCGACGACGGCTTCGTCGGACAGGTGGGCGAGATCGCGGGCCACGTTTCTCATTCGACCACGAGGCCCAGACGGTTCGATCGGGCCGGTCCGAACCGATCGCGGAGGCGCAGCGAATGAGGGGCGCCTCGCAATCCGCGAGGAAGCGACGAAGGAGGTTTCGAGATGAGCGGTACGACTCGCGCACAGTTTCTTGCCCGCGGCACGAAGGGTGGGCTCGCCCTGATCGCCGGCGGCGCGATGCTCGGCCTGGCAGAGGGCACGGCATTCGGTGCCGTCACGGCCGACACCGACATCGCCAAGCTCGCCGCGACGGCCGAGTTGCTCGCGATCGACTTCTACAGCCACGCAATCGCCTCCGGAAAGCTGAAGGGCGACGAGCTGAGCTATCTCGCCGGCGCGCGCGCGAACGAGAAGGCGCACTACGCAGCGCTCAAGGGCGTGCTCATGTCGTCCACGCCGGCCGGCCTGAAGTTCAGCTATCCGAAGGGCGCCTTCGACTCGCGCACGAGCATCGGCATGCTCGGCCAGGCGCTCGAAACGGCGTTCGTCGGCGCGTACATGGGCGCGGTCACCGCTCTGAAGAGCAACGACCTGAAGGGGGTCGCGGCCGAGATCGGCGCGTGCGAGTCGCGGCACCTGAGCGTGCTGACGAACATCGCCGCCAACTCGATCGTTCCGGCGCCGGACCTGCCGAAGGTGCTCACGGCCGCTCAGGCGACCGCCGCCGTCTCGCCGTTCATCGCATAGCCGATGACCGAGGGCGCCCGGCGCGGCCCGGGCGCCCTCGTCGCACGTGAGCGAGCCCCGAAGCGCACCGGCCGACTACCGTTGAGAGACGACGAGCGTGGCCTTCATCCCGCGCGCCTCGTGCGTCGGCAGGCTGCACCACAGCTTGTAGCGGCCCGGCAGGAGCTTCACGTCCAGGTCGAAGTACGCCCCCGGCTGGATCAGCGGCGTGCGGTAGACCTTCGTCCCTCCGATCCGCCGGAGGCGCAGGTCGTGCGGATCCTCGCCGAAGTTGACCAACTCGACGATGGCCGGGCCGTTGGTGACCGTCTTGCGCGAGAGCGCGAACCAGAACTCCTTCGCCGAGACCTGAACACGACTGGGCGCCACCGTCGTGGGCGCCACCGCCTTGGGCGGCACCGTCTTGGGCGCCACGGTCGCCTGAGCCGGGACCACGGCCAGCGCCGCGAGGGTCGCCAGCGCCGCGAGCGCGGCAAGCCTCACTTGAGGAGCGCGGGGCGCTTGAACGGCTGCACGCCGGGGATGACGTCGTTCGCGTCGATGTCGAGCCACTGCTCGAGGATCGCGGAGTAGACCGCGCGAAAGTCCGCGCTCGGCTTGAGATTGCCCTGGCTGTCGAGGCCGCCGGTGACGCCAGGGAAGCTCCCGATCTGCTGCCCTTTCACCTTCGATCCGATCAGGAAGCCGATGCCCGCCGAGCCGTGGTCGGTTCCGATCGAGGCGTTCTCGGCGCCGCGGCGACCGAACTCCGACCAGACATGCACGAGCACCCGGTCCGCGATGCCGCGCGACTCGAGGTCGCGCTGGAACGCGAGCAGGGACGAGGAGGCGAGTCCGAGATCGCGGTTGAGCGAGGCAGTCTGACCGGCGTGGGTGTCGAAGCGACCCATCGTGAGCCCGACGACGCGGACCGGCATCCCGGAGGCGATCATCGCGGCAAGCCCGGCAAGGCGGCGCGGGAACGGATCGGCCGAGCTCGGATAGGCCACGGGGCTGTTGAACCCGTACTTGAAATTGCCGAGCTGGTAGTAGAGGTGGTGGGCGTCGTAGGCCGTCTGGCCGGCCTGCTTCAGACCGGCGTCGGTCGACTTCGTGTGTGCGGCGCCGATGTTCGCCGCCATCTGCAACATCGAGGCCTCGAGCGGGTGCGCCGAGACACCCGGCGGCGCGAACGTGTACTGGTCGGCGCCCTGCAGCGTCGCGACGGGTACCTTCGCGGTCGCGAGTGCCGGATGCAGCGTCGCGTCGAGCGTGAGCCCTTGCACCGGATTGTCCGGAGCGCCGACCTTGTCCAGGTAGCGGCCGAGCCAGCCGGTACGCAGGTGGGCATCGGTCTGGCCGACTTCGTAGTAGTGGCGGGCGGTGAAGTGGGACTTGTCGGAGTTGTCGTAGCCGACCGCCTGGAGGACGGACACCTTCCCCTCGGCGTGCAGCGTCGCGAGCCCGTCGGCACTCGGATTCCAGCGCAACCGCTCGTCCTCGGCAAACGCCCGCCCCTGCGTCTGCCCGATCGCCAGAGTCGGCCGCAGCGAGTAGTAAGCGGGCTCCCCGGCCGGGAACAGCACCGACAGCGCGTCGATGCCGCCGTTCAGGAAGATCGAGACGAGCACCTTCTGGTTCGCCGGCGCGTTGGCCGCGGCGGCGGCGATCCCGTCGTCGAGCGCGAAGCTGCTGAGCGCGCCGCCGCCGTAGACCGCGAGCGCGAGACCGGTGGAGCGCGAGAGGAACGCACGACGGCTCAGCCCCGTGCCGGCCGGAACCGGCATGCCCGGTTCGATCACCGGTAGGCCATTGCCTGCCGCAGCGGCGCGCCTGAAGCTCTCCGAGCGGTTGCAGTCGTTGCAGCTCATGCGGTCTGGAGATCGGGGGAGGAGGCGATCAGCCGGCGCAGAGCCGTCTCGACTGATCCGGGGGCGATCTTGCGCTTGAGCTGTGCCGCCGCGAACCCCTTGAGGAGGTTCTGCGTCGTCGGCGTGATCATGGGAGAGCCCCAGAACTGGAGGGCCCGGTCGACGAGTTGCGAGGGCTCGCTCGGACTGTCGCTCGGCGTGGAGCCGTCGCTCTGGGCGACGGCGGCGATGAACCAGCGTGCGCGGAACGTCGCCGTGTCGAGCCAGCGCGTGTCGTCCCAACCGCCCACGTCGGGCGGGTAGAAGAGCTGCTGGCCGGCCTGCTGAGAGAGGGTCCACCAGGTCGAGGTGTCGACGTAGCGGCCGCGCATCCGCAGCAGGCCGGCGTTGAAGACGACCGGCGGCTTGGCCATGCGGGGGCCGTTGTAGAAATCCGGGTGGAGCAGGATCGCCTCGACGACGGGCCTCACTCTCCAACCTGCGTAGAGCCCCTGCAGGGCTTTCGAGGTCGTCGCGTCCATCGGGGTCGGGATGAAGTAGCTCCAGAGCTTTGCGACGAAGAACGACGGATGAAGCGGATGGTCGAGGCAGAGCTGGCACGAGTCCTGCCAGGCGTAGTTGCCCGTCTTGCCGAAGATCGTCTTCGACCCGGTGTCGTGGCGCGTGGCGTCGTAGGTGAACCCCGTGCTCTGCCGGTTGACGACGTTGCCGCGCCAGCCTGTCAGTGCGCGCGCCTGCTCGCGGACGTCGGTCTCCGTGTAGGCGCCCCGGTTGGCTCCAAGCGTGAAGAGCTCCATCATCTCCCGGGCGTAGTTCTCGTTCGGCTTCTGCCTGATGTTCTGGTTGCCGTTGAGCCACACGAGCATCGCCGGATCCTGGGTCACGTTCAGGAGGATGTCCTTGAACGAGCCGAGCGCATTGCCCCGGAAGAGCTCGATCTGGTCGAGCATCAGCCGCTGCGAGGCGACGCCCGTGTTCGAGGTCGCGAACCAGTCGTGCCAGATCAGCGTCATCCGCTCGATCATCGGCGCGCTCGTCCGCACCATTCGGTCGAGCCACGAGAGGTGGTCGTGCCCGACAGCGTCGGCCGGCGCCAGAGGTCTGTTCCGCTCGTCCTTCGGATCGGGGCCGATCAGCTGGTAGGGCACAGGCCGCGTCATCGAGTGAACCGCGTGCTTGAGCCCAAGCTTGGTCAGCTTCTCCGCCTCCCCTGCTCGCGGCCCGAAGCCGGCGCGCCAGAGAAGCCGATCGGCCTGCACCCTTCCGAACGGGCCGCGATAGGAGGGCACAGCGCTCAAGCTTCCATTAGACCGGATCGGCACGATTGGCACAACCCCCGATCCGGGGAGGCCGGCGGGGCCGAACGGAACGGCGAGGCAGCGTCTACCATCACCCGCGGAGGGCCGACAGAAAGGTTGGCTATGGAGCACACGGACACCGTCCATTCGAGACTCGCAGTCGCCGTGACGGCGCTCGCAATGCTCGGCACCGCGGTTCTCGGCCTCACGGCTTCGGCCGGTGCCGCGATCGACCCATCGGCGTCGGCGGTGCTCGCGGGAGCGCTCAAGCCGGTCATGCAGTCGACCCTGAAGAAGAAGGTTCCCGGCCTCGTCGTCGTGAAGGTCACGTGCTACGTGCCGATGACGAGCCCGACCATCGCCGGCAAGTGCACCGCGAAGTTCAAGGTCACCAAGTACTCGCTCCTCGGCGTCTACCAGACGAAAGCCGAGCTGAGCAACAAGAGCATGCTCAAGTGGTCGACGACGGCGGTCTCCTGTAGCGACGCGAAGACGCACGCCAAAGTCGAGTGTTGAGTCGTCACTCGGGGCGCGCGGGCCGGGCGCTTGCGGGGACGGGGCTCGCCGCGATCGCGGCCCTGCTCCTCTGTGCGAGCGCGCTCCCAGCCGCAGCGGTCGACCCCGCCGCAACCGCACTTGCGAAGAGCATGAAGTCGCAGATGCAGGCCCGCTACAAGGGGAGTGTCCCCGGAATTCGCTTCACGAAGGTGAGCTGCACGCTCGTGAAGAGCCACGCGAAAGGGCACTGCGTTGCCCGCTTCACGCTCGCCTCGCAGCAGGTGAACGGCGTCTACCAGGTCGCCATCACGGTCGACACGACAACCGGCGGCGTCCACTGGCGCGCGACATCGGTCGCCTGCACGGACTCGAACACCGGCGCCAGGCTCGGCTGCTAGCCGAGCACGGTCAGACGATCTCGGCGAGCTCCGGCGCCGCCGATTCTGCATCGCGCGTGGCCAGCGCCGAGTAGCGCCCGCCGCGGGCGAGCAGCTCGTCGTGCGTGCCGACCTCGATGACACGGCCGTTGTCGAGGACGACGATCTGGTCTGCGTCGCGAATCGTCGAGAGGCGGTGCGCGATCGCGATCGTCGTCCGCCCCTCGACGAGCCTTGCGAGAGCCTCCTGCACGAGCCGCTCGGTCTGCGTGTCGAGCGAGGAGGTGGCCTCGTCGAGCACGAGGATCGGCGGGTTGCGCAGGATCGCGCGGGCGATCGCCATCCGCTGCTTCTCGCCGCCCGAGAAGCGGTAGCCGCGCTCGCCGACGACCGTCTCGTAGCCCTCCGGAAGCGACGAGATCAATGCGTGTACTTGGGCGGCCCGCGCGGCCTCTTCGACGTCCTCGTCGGTCGCGTCCGGCTTTGCGAAGCGGAGGTTCTCGCGCACGGTCGCGTTGAAGAGGTACGTCTCCTGCGAGACGACGCCGACCGTGGCCGCCAGCGACTCGAACGTCAGCTCGCGCACGTCGACCCCGTCGATCGTCACCCGGCCACGGGTCGCGTCGTAGAGGCGCGAGACGAGGTAGCCGAGCGTCGTCTTGCCCGCGCCCGTCTCACCGACGATCGCCGTGGTCGTACCGGCCGGGATCGCGATGTCGACCCCGGAGAGCGCCCATTCGCCGCCGCCGTAGCGAAACCAGACGTCCTCGAGCCGCACGTCGCCGCGCACGTTCTCGACCGTGCGCGTCCCCTGCTCGATGTCGACCGGCAGGTCGAGGTACTCGAAGATGCGGTCGAAGAGCGCAAGCGAGCTCTGGACGTCGACCGAGATGCTGAGCAGGCTGCCGACCGGTGCGAACAGGCGTGTCTGGAGGGTCGTGAAGGCGACGAGCGTCCCGATCGAGGTCATGCCCGTCCAGCCGCCGACCCAGTAGACCGCGGCGGGCATGATCGCGAAGGTCATCTGGATCGACGCCATCATCCAGCGGCCGGCCATGCGGCTCCGGATCTCGAGCCCGGCGAGCCGCTGCGACTCGTAGTCGAACCGCTCCGCGAGCTCGGCCGAGCGGCCCATCGTCTTGCCGAGCAGGATCCCGGAGACCGACAGCGACTCCTGCACGAGCGAGGAGATGTCGGCCATCGACTCCTGGCGCACCGTCGCGATGGCCCGCCGCTGCTGACCGACCTTGCGCGTCATCAAGACGAAGATCGGCAGCAGGCCGAGCGCGAACAGGGCGAGCTGCCAGCTCAGAGCAGGAACATCGCGATCACGGTCGCGATCACCGTCGTCACGGTCGACATCACCGAGGTCGCCGTCGAGGTGAGCACGTTGTCGACGCCGCCGATGTCGTTCGCGATCCGGCTCTGCACCTCGCCGGTTCGCGTCTTCGTGAAGAACGCGAGCGAGAGCCGCTGCAGGTGGCGGTAGACCGCGGTGCGGAGGTCGTGCATCACGCTCTGGCCGACCTGCGTCGAGAGGTACGACTGGACGACGCCGATCGCGCCGGTCATGAGCGAGATCAGGATCATCCCGCCGGCGAGCAGGCTCAGCAGCTCCATGTTCTGATCCGGGATCGCCGTGTCGAGGATGTCGCGAAGCAGGAACGGCGAGACGACGCCCGAGCAGGGACGAGAAGACGATCAGCGCCGAGACGACGAACAGCTTCATCCGGTACTGGCGGAACAGGCGCCCGATCCGGCGCAGGTTCGCCTTCCGCACCGCCGGATCGGCGGGACGCTCGACCGTCTCGCGCGGGGAGAAAGCGCTGCGTGGCCCGGGCATGCGACGAACGGTACCGCCTCGGTGGCGCGGTCGTTCGGCCCGTTACGTGCTCGAACGACCCTGGAAGACGGCGCCGAGCGGCCGCGCGAGGTCGCCTGCGGCGAGGCCGCGCGCGATCTGATCGAGGACGCGGTCGGCGTGAGCCGGGGTCGTCGTCCACCGGTGCGACTCCTTGTACGGCTCGATGTCCCACGTGATCGCTTCGATCCAGACCGTTTGCGACCGCCTCCCCGTGACGAACAGGTACGGCGTCATGACGAGGAAACGCAGCACCGGCACCAGGATTTCGTGGTAGAGGAAGAGCGGCAGAGCGACCAGCACGTCGAGCAGTGCCACCGCCGGGACGGGCACAAACTGTGGCGAGTCGTAGTCGGACGGCTGCCATTTCGGCGGGGCGTAGCGCGAGACGTAGATCTCCCATTCCCGCCCCTTCGGGTCGGTCACCTTCCGGGTCGGCCAGAGAAGGCTCACGGCGCAGGCGGAGTATCGCCCCCTCCGCCGCACCGAGACCAGTGCTCTTAGGTACCGGCGGCGCGCCGAAGCTCGCGGCGGAGCAGCGCGTCCGGCTGCTCGCCGTCCGAGCGCCAGGTGATCCGGCCCGTCGGGTCGATCACGTAGAACGTCGGGAAGTAACCGAGGCGGTAGGCCCTCGACACGGGCCCGCCGTGCCGTGGTCTGGGAACGTGACCGGGCTCGCGCCGGGTGCGGGGTCGAGCAAGGCGGGGAACGGGAGGCCGAAGTAGGCGTGGTAGGCGAAGACGCTGGGCGCGTCCGCGCCGCTGCCGTCGACCGTGACGAACGCGAACTTCGACTTCGGCATCGAATCGGCGAGGTCGCGCAGGTGCGGCGCCTCGGCCGCGCAGTGCGGGCACCACGTCGCGAAGATCTCGAGCAGGACGGCCTTGCCGCGAAAGTCCGCGAGGCTCACTGACCGGCCGACCGGCGTCTTCAGCGTGAAGGGCGGCGCCTGGCTGCCGACCGGAAGCAGATCGGGGTTTCCCGGCGGCTTGGCCGCGACTGCGGGCGCGTCAGGGAGGGTGCCGGCGCCCGCCGCAGTGGTCGGAAAGAAACCGATCGCCCGCGCAGCGCGAACGAGCGCCGGCGAGGCGGCGCGGTCCTCCCCGGAGAGCGTCAAGGCGCGAGGCGGTGGCGCGTTCGAGGACGTGGTCGCGAAGACGACGGCGGCCACGACCGCGACCGCGAGCGCGAGCGCGAGCGCGATCGCGAACACCTGCCGTGTGCGCTTCGAGAGCGGCTGGCGCCCCGGGAGCGGCGCCTGCGCGCGAGGCGCCGGCACTCAGCTCTCCACGAGCCGGTTGAGGTCGTGGACGACGTCGGCCGTCTGCACGGTGGAGTCGTAGACGAGCCGCTCACGCCCCTCCGGGTCGATCAGGAGCTGGACGGCAGAGTGCGTGATCGTCCCTTTCGGGCCCGGGAGCACGGCGATCCGGTAATCGCGCCAGACCTGCTGGAGCTGCGCGCGAGTGCCGAGCAGCCAGAGGAACGACGGCACCAGCCTGTGCTCGCGGACGTAGCGACGCGCTGCGGCGGGTGTGTCGCGGACGGGATCGACGCTGACCGAGAGCACCCGCAACCCCGCTCGACGTGCGGGCTGGCTGTGCAGCGCGGCATTGAGATTGCCTGCGATCACGGGGCACACGTCTGGACAGTAGGTGTACAGGAACGTCACGATCACCCAGTGGCCGCGCTGCCCGGCAAGAGTGACCCCGCGGCCGTGCTGGTCCCGAAGCGCGAAGTTTGGCGCCGCAGTGCGCTCGGCGACGAGCCCACCGCGGTAGGAGGACTGGTCGTCCGAGCCGCTCCCGCCGCACCCCGCGAGCGCCGCGGTGAGAGCGACGGCCGCGACCGCCGCACGCCTATGCCGGATCGGGCTCTCCCCTCCGGCGCCTGCGAAGCACAAGCCGGACTGCGAAAGCGCACGCACAGAGCAGGATGACGCTGGCCGCGATCTTGACCCGATCGCGGTTCTTCGAGGAGTGCGGCGCGGTCACCGCCGTCCTGAGCGTGATCCCGCGCCGGTTCGCGAGTACCCGCACCGCGTTTTCGGCAGAGACCGCAAGCGCGTTGCCGTCGGTCGAGCCGGCCGGCGGCAGCTGCGCGAGCAGCTTCTTGTCCTCCGGAAGCGCGACGCCGTTCTGGTAGACGCCGTAGCCGTTCGGCATCACGACCAGCAGCGGACCCTTGTAGTAGTAGACGATCTCCTGGCCGAGGAAGTCCGCGTAGCGCTGCGGCTTTTCGTAGAGCACCGGCACGGCGCCGAGGTCGCCTCGCGTCGCGATCAGCGCCACGCGCACGTCGAAGCCCTTCTTCTTCGCCGCTGCGAGCAGATCGGTCAGCTCGCTGCGAGGCGACGTCGCTCACCTTGGACTCGAACGGAAAGAAGACGGGCTGCCCGATCAGGTAGTCGCTCGCCGGATCGCCGTCGGCAAGGGCAGGCGATGCCGCGATAGCGAACGCCGCGAGCGCGGCCGCGAGTAGCGTCAGCTTGCGGAAGCTAGGCAAGCGCGTCACGCACGAGCAAGAGGGCGACGACGAGGGCTGCCGCGCCGGCGGCCAGCGGCGGCGATCGCGGCCGTGAGGCGGAGCCAGGTCATCCGCCGGCCCGGTCGACGATGAACGCGGTGAACGGCTTGCCAACTCGCGGCGTGACGTCGAACTGGAGGCCCCAGTGGCCGACCATGACGAGCGCGGGCGCCGCGTGCGTGTAGACGCCGGGCTTCGACTCGGTCATGCGGTAGGTCTGCTCGCCCATCTCCATGTCCAGCATCGCAAAGCTGAGCTTCACGTCGGCGCCGCGTAGCGGCCGGCCGTCGCGGTCGATCGTCAGGGCGAAGACGTTCGGCACCGCGGCGCGGTTCGGTGCGACGACGAGCTTCAGCGCGTACGGGTCCTTGCGTGACGGCGCCTCGCCACCGGCCCCGGCCCGACGCGCGCGAGCGCGCTGCCCTCGTGCGCCAGAGCCTTCGCGGGTGGCGCGAAGCTCGAGAGCAGCGCGCCGCCGACAACCGCCGCGCCGACGAGCACCACCTCGCCGCTCACGAGCCTGCGCAGCAGGAGCGCCGATGACGGCTCGCGCTCGAGCCGTGGCTTCGCGCGCAGCAGGTTCACCGCCGCGAGCGCGATCGCCGCAGCGAGCAGGGCCGCCTTGACGAGGACCGTCTTCCCGTACGAGGTCTGCCAGAGCGCGCCGAGCGTCGGCAGGTGCTCGACGGTCGCCCAGATCCCGGAGCCGAGCAGGAGCATCACCGAGCCGAGGGCGACGTTCGAGAAGCGCGGCACGCAGACGGCAAGGCCGGCGCGTCCGCCGCGCGACCGGCAGCGCAAGCCAGAGCACGAGCAGGCCGATCAGGCCGCCGAGCCAGATCGAGCCGGCCGCGAGGTGGACCCAGTCGAGCGCCAGCGACAGCCCGCGCGGCGCCGTCTGCGCGGCGTGGCCGGCGACGCCCGGGATGACGAGCACTGCGGCGGCGGCCGCGAGCGCTCCGACGATCGCGAGCAGCTCGGCGACCGAGCGCTGCTCCCGCTCGGGCCGGTCGACCCAGAGCGCGACCCCCGCCGCGAGCGCGAACAGCGCGAAGCAGAGCTCGAGGTCGAGGAAGCCGCGGCCGAATGCGGAGTCCCGGATCAGCGGCACGAGGTCGCCGATCGCGGTGGCACGAGCGCAGCGCGAAGGAGGCGGTCGCGAGCAGCAGGTACACCGGAATCGCGACGAGCGCCACGCCGGCGGCGATCCCGAACGCGAACGACGAGCGAGCGGAGGCTGGCGCCCTGCGACGCGCCGGACGAGCGGCCGCGCGATCGCGATCCGCAGGACGAAGAGGCCGATCGCGGTCATCACGGCGATGAAGACGACCGAGCGGGCCGCGACGAGGCTCGGCGTCGCGGCCGTCTCCGAGATCGACGGCACCGGGAACTGCGGCGCCGGGCCAGGGTTCGGGCCGACCTGGAAGGTGAACGCCCCGCGCACCGGGTGGCCGTCGACCGAGATCACGCGCCAGTAGACGAGGTACCAGCCCTCCGGGCACGTGCTTGAGCGGGACGAGCAGCGTGTCTGCGTCGGTCGGCGAGCGCACGGGTCGCGCCGTCCGTCATCTGGTTCCCGTTCGCGTCCGTGACCGAGACGATCGCGAACCGCGGCTCGACCGCCTCGCTGAAGGTGAGCGCGACGCGCGGCGGCGACGCCGGCACGATGCCGCTCGCCGACGGCACCGTGCGCACGAGGTAGGCGTGCGCACGCGGCCGCCGCCGGCAAGACGAGCGCCGTCGCGACCGCGACGAGCGCGAGAAGTGCCCACGCGCGAAGCCTCACGCAGCTTCCTGCCGCTCCCTTTCGCAAGGGCGATGCCGCCGAGGACGACACCGATGCCGCCGACGACGAGCGCGACGATCGCGAGCGTCGAGCTGCTGCTGCTGTCGCCGCCGAGCGAGCTGACCGCCTCGACCGTCGGCGCCGGCGTGTCGGAGGTCTCCTCCCCGGCCCAGTCGACGACCGAGCCGTCGGAGTAGGTCTGCTCGACCTTGAACGTGTACGTCGCCGCCGAGTCGGCGAGGCCGACGAACTGGAAGACCGCAGCCTCCTCGGCCGGCACGTCGCCGTCCGCGTCCACGTCACCTTCTTGATCACGGCCTCCTCGCCGGAGCCAGTCTGCTCGACCTCGCGCGTCCAGCCCGGGACCGCGGCGAACGAGTCGATCGAGAAGCCCTCGGGGACTGTGAGTACGATCGTCGTCGTGGTCGCGTCCTCCTTCTCGGTCGGGACGGCGAGCGTGAACACCTGCCCCGCCTCCGCGAGCGCGACGGGCGGGCTGAGCTCGGCGTGCGCGAACGCCGATCCGGCCGCGACCGCGGCGAGCGCCGCGAGCAGCGGCGACCGCTACGGGCAGACGGAGCCTTCATCGTTCGTGCTCCTTTCGTAGCTGACCTTCAGCGTGAACGGGGCCGTCACCACGCGGCCATCGACCTTGGTCTGGAGGAAGAGGCGCCAGGTTCCCGGCGCCGGGACGAGCACGCCCGACCGTCAGCCTCCCCGGCTTCGTGCGAGCTGCCCGTGACCTTGGCGCCGCCGAGCGATGCTCGTGCAGCCGGCCGCGCCGGGCGCGCAGACGTGCGTGTGGAAGTAGTCGAGCGAGCCGCTGCGGAAGAAGATCGCGTGCGCGAGCGCGCCGTAGTACGGCGTGAACGTCGCCGGCCGCCCTTGCGGGTCGGTGACGTCGATGGTCGAGCAGCGCCGCCTGGATCGCCTTCAGCCGCGGGGTGCCCTGGATCGCGAAGCGGTAGCCGCCGGCCTCGACCACCTGCGCCGGCGGCGGCAGCGGCTGCGGCCGCACCGTGCCCGGCGACACGGACGGGGCGGAAGAGCTGGAAGTTCGGCTGCTGGCCGCTCGGCCGGGTAGACGTCGACGACCATCCGGTAGCGGCCGGACAGCGGGAAGCGTGAGCGTCTCGCTGATCGTCCCGTCCGCCGCGACCGGTGGGTGCTTGTGGATGATCGTCGCGAGGTCGTCGCGGACGAAGATCAGGTGGACGCCCGTGTGCGGGCCAGCGCCGCGCTTGTAACGGTGAGCGGCTGCCCGTCGGGCTGGCGGATCACGAACGAGATCGTCGTCGGCTTGCCCGGCTGGATCGGCTCCACCGGCCGGAAGTCGGCGATCTCGTAGGTGCGGGCGGCGCCGATCGTCGGGAAGCTCGGCCCGGACGAGCCGCCGCCGCAGCCCGCGAGCGCAAACGCAGCGAGGCCGAGCAGAGCGAGGCGGCGCGTCACACTGGGCCCGTCACGACCAGACCCGCCGCGGGAAGAGGAACGTCGGGTGCGGCGGCACGTAGGCGCCGAGCTCGACCACGATCTGGGCGCCCGGCGTCAGCGGGATCGACGCCGGCGGCCCCGTCGAACGGCCTACCGCCGACGTAGGCCCGGACGGGCGAGGCCGAGCGGAACGAGAGCGAGCGAGCGCGGCCCGAGCCGGCGGCCCCAGATGCGGAAGAGGTCGCCGAGGCGGAGCTTCGCGCCGCGCGCGACCTCGACGACGCCGGTCGGCGTGAGCGTGCGCGCCGGGTAGACACAGCCGCCGCGGGCGACGCCGATCCCGGCCGGCACGATCACGACCCGCCGATGCGCGAACAGCTCGAGGTGCACGCGGAACGTCTCGCCGGCCGGGCCGCAGGTCAGCGTGCCCGACCGGCCGCCCGGCGCGCGCGACGGCGGGCGGCCGGTAGCGCGGCCCGGGCCCGACCGGGCAGCGGCACGACCGAAGGATCGCCTCCGAGAGCGAGCGCGCGCGGCAAGCAGGATCATCGCCCGCCTCCGGTCGGCTCGTCGAAGTCGGGCAGGAAGCTGAGCGCGGCCGCCGCGAGCGCCGCAGACGAGCGCGAGCGCACACGCCAGGCGGGCGCCCGTCGCGGGCAGCGCCGAGACGACGACGCCGTGCCAGAAGACCGACAGCGAGCTGAGGCTGACCGCCGCGGCGATCGCGCCGACGACGCCCGGCCGCGTGGACGCGCCGGCCGCCCGCGCAGGTAGACGAGCAGCGCCGCCGAGCACGGCCGCGACGGCGATCCGCCGAGCACGAGCTGGAGCCACGCCGACGCCGCCGCGTCGGCGCAGCGCGGACGGCGAACGTCGTCACGGCCACGAGCGCCGCGAGCCCGCCCGCCACGCCGAGCGCCGACGGTGAGCGCGGCCCGCCAGGGCCGCCGGCGCGACGCCGCCCAGATCGCCGCCGCGAGGGCGATCGCGACGCCGAGCAGCCACGGCCAGAGGGCAGGCCGCGCCACACGGACGAAGGTGCCGCCGATCAGCGCCGCACGTCCCGTCGACCGCGACCGGGATCGAGAAGCGGCCCGCCGCGCCCGGCCGTGTCGCCGGAGGCGGCGCGAGCCGGTGGTCGTGCCAGGCGAGCGAGCGCCCGTCGCCGACGCGGACCCAGCCGGAGCCGGCCGCTTGGCACGAGACCGTCGGCCGTCGCGGTCGGCGAGCCCGCGTTCACCCAGACGCCGTCGTCGCCGATCCGGATCAGCGGCTCGCGCAGGATGCCGCGGACGAGCAGCTCGACGCCGTGGTCGACGCGCGCCTCGAGCGCTCGGTCGCCGTCGAGCACGCGCACGTGAACGCCCGGCAGCGACCTCGTGGCGGGGTCGAGACGCAGGCGGTAGTCGAGCGCGATCGTGGCACCGCGGCCGTGCGCGGCCGCCCCGCCCGGCAGGGCGAGCGCGGTGACACCCGCGACGGCGGCGGCGCCTGCGACGAGACGCAATGCAGTAGCTCCTTTCGAGACGTGGCTTGCCGGAGCACGCGCGGCGGCGGCTCCTCCGGTCGCGAACGGCTAGAGCCGGGGAGGAGCGCGACCGGCCGCGGCGCAGGCGAGCACGCCGCGCGGAGCGAGCAGAGCGGACGCGCGGCCGAGCGAGCACCGCGAGCGGCTCGCGTCGCCGCAAGCGGGCGGCCAGGCGTGCGGCAGCCGACGACGACGGCCGACGCGAGCCGAAGCAGTGCGGCGACGGCGGCGCCGAGCACGACGGCCAGGGCGAGCGACCACCAGCCGCCGTGGCCGTAGAGGCCGGAGACGCCGGCCGGGTGCCCGGCGGCGAAGACGCCCTCGAGCAGCTCCTGCGCGGCGTAGATCACGACGAGGCTTGCGGTCGCGAGCAGCCAGAGCGCGGCGAACGACCGCCGCGGACGCTCGTCGGGCCGGCCCGCGACCGAGCGCGCGACACGGACGAGGAACGCGCCGAGCGCGAGCCCGAGCAGCAGGACGAGCCAGGGCGCGAGCGAGTCGAGGTAGCCGTGCCCCTGCGAGGCGAGCGCCGTATCCGCGCGGCCTGCCGTAGGCGAGCCGGTAGCGAAGCTCGTGCACGGCGAGCGCGGCGGCCGGTAGCAGCATGAAGCCGCGGCCGGCGAGAACACCACGCACGGAGCGGCTCATCATCGCGTCAAGCGTAGCGTCCTACTGCGAGCCGGGCCCGGCCTCGGCCGGCGTGAGCGCGACGACCGTCCGCCGGCCGTCGACCGTGAAGACGACGTCGATCGTGTCGTTCTTGCGGTAGGTCCCGGCGACGCCGAGGAGCATCGAGAGCCACCGCCAGAAGCCGAGGCGGCCCTCGCTGGCGAGCGACCGCTCGAAGAGGAGGCTCGAGCCGACGATCTCGTAGTCGACGCCCTCGACCTGCGGGACGCCGTTGACGAACACCTCGTACGGGCGGATCACGTACGAAGGCAGGTCGACGCGCGAGCGGTCCTCCACCGCCAGAGGTTCGCACACGTGGCGCTCGCTCGGCGGCTCACGCTTCACCCTGTGAGGGCCTCTATACGATCCGAGCCGGCGTGCGTCGGAGAGCCCTCGTACTCGTCCTGGCCTCCGCGGCCGCCCTCGCGCTCGGAGGAATCGCCTCGGGCGGGAACGGCGGGCTCTTGCCGCCGTCTCCACAGTCACCGAACGCCGACGGCATCACCAACGTCTACATCTTCGTCCTCGTGCGTCAGCGCAGCGGTCTTCCTGATCGTCGAGGGCACACTCGTCGCGTTCGTCATCCGCTACCGACGGGGGCGTCGCGCGCGTACGGAGGAAGGCCCGCAGGCCGAGGAAAGCGGACGCGCCCAGATCGTCTGGACGGTCGTCCCGGTCGTGGCCCTCGCCGCGATCGCCGGCTTCGTCTTCTACGAGCTTCCCGGGATCACGGACGCCCCGCTGGCGGGCGCCGCGGGAGAGACCAGGATCGTCGTCGAGGGGCACCAGTTCTACTGGCTCTTCCGCTACCCGAACGGGGCGGTCACGATCAACGAGATGTTTGCGCCCGCGGACACGATCGTGCACCTCGACGTGACCGCCCCCGCGAACGACGTCAACCACAGCTGGTGGGTGCCCGAGCTCGGCGGCAAGATCGACGCGATCCCCGGTCGCACGAACGAGACCTGGTTCAAGGCGCCGGCGGGGACGTACGTCGTCCGCTGCGCCGAGCTGTGCGGGATCCAGCACGCGGTGATGACCGGCAAGGTCGTCGTCTGGCCCCGGAGCACCTACGTGCGCTTCCTCAACCGCGGCGTTTCCGAGTCGGCCCTCGGCGACAGCAGTTCGAGGGCGTCTGCCTCGCCTGCCACCGGCTCGACGAGCCGTTCATCGGCCCCGCGCTCGCGGGCAACGCGGCGCTCACCGACCGCATCAGGCTCGCGGCGCTCGTGCACGACGGCGTGCGGACGATGCCGGCGGTCGGGAGCACCTGGACGGACGACCAGATCGACGCGCTCTACGCCTACACGAAAGGGCTGAAGGCCGGATGAGTGCAGCCAGGGCTGAGCCCACTCCCTACCGCGCCGACTGGCGCCGCCACGGCTTGACGTCGTGGCTCGCGACGACCGACCACAAGCGGATCGGGATCCTCTACATCTGGACCGCGCTCTCGTTCTTCGCCCTCGGCGGCATCCTCGCCCTGCTGATTCGCACGCAGCTCGCGACGCCGGACGCAGACGTGCTGACGCGCAACTCCTACAACCAGGTGCTGACGATCCACGGCACGACGATGATCTTCCTCGTCGTTCGTCCCGCTCCTCGCCGGCCTCGGCACCTTCCTCGTGCCGCTGATGATCGGCGCGCGGCGGATGGCGTTCCCGCGCCTGAACGCCCTCTCGTACTGGCTCTTTCTGTTCGGCGGAGTCATCCTCTACGCGAGCTTCCTCGCCGACGGCGGGCCCGCGTCGACCGGCTGGACCGCCTACGCCCCGCTCTCGACGCTGCACTCGCCGGGCAACGGCCAGGACTTCTGGATCCTCGGCCTGCACGTGCTCACGATCGGCGCGCTCGCGGGCGCGATCAACCTCATCGTCACGGTCCACACCATGCGCGCCCGCGGGATGAACTGGATGCGGATGCCGCTCTTTGTCTGGTCGATGCTCGCCTACGCCTGGCTGCTCGTGATCGCTGCTGCCCGTCTTCGCTGCCGTGCTGACGATGCTGGCGCTCGACCGCGAGGGGAGCACCCACTTCTTCGATCCGGCCGGCGGCGGCAGCCCGGTCCTCTACCAGCACCTCTTCTGGTTCTTCGGGCATCCCGAGGTCTACATCATGATCCTGCCCGCGATGGGGATCGTCTCGGAGATCCTCCCGGTGTTCGCCCGCAAGCCGATCTTCGGCTACAAGGCGGTCGCCTACTCGACGGTCGCGATCGCGGGCTTCTCGCTACTCGCCTGGGGAGAGCACATGTTCGCGGTCGGCCTTCCGACCGGGTTCGACTCCTTCTTCATGCTCACCTCGCTGGCGATCGCCGTGCCGATCGGGGTGAAGATCTTCAACTGGCTCGCGACGCTCCGGCGCGGCAACATCTCGTTCGACACGCCGATGCTCTGGGCGCTCGGCTTCATCGCCGTCTTCACCGTCGGCGGTCTCTCGGGGATCTTCCTCGCCGCGTTCCCGGTCGACTGGGCCGTGTCCGACTCCTACTTCGTCGTCGCACACCTGCACTACGTGCTCTTCGGCGGCTCGATCTTCGCGATCTTCGGCGGGCTCACCTACTGGTGGCCGAAGCTCTTCGGCCGGACGCTCGACGAGAAGCTCGGGAAGCTGCAGTTCTGGCTCGTCTTCGTCGGCTTCAACGTGACGTTCCTGCCGCAGCACTTCCTCGGGTTGCTCGGGATGCCGCGGCGCGTCTACACGTACGATTCGGGCGGCCTCTGGGAGGCCTACAACCTGGTTTCGACGATCGGCTCGTACGTGATCGCAGTCGGCATGCTCGTGTTCGTCGCGAACGTGATCAAGACAGCGCGCACCGGCAGGCGCGCCGGGCACGACCCGTGGGTGGCCGACACGCTCGAGTGGTACGCAACCTCACCGCCGCCCGCATGGAACTTCGACCGCATCCCACCGATCACGAGCGCCCGCCCGCTGCGCGACCTGCGCCGGCGGCTGGCGGAGGGACAGACGCCTGTGATCGGCCCCTGGGCACGCCTGCTCGCGGTCGCGGCCGTCGTCGGGACCGGCCTCGCCGTCGTCTCGGGCGCCGCCGACTGGGGCACGGCTCACGAGCTGCTCGCGGCGCTCGCGCTGCCGCCGATCGCCGGGCTCGTCGTTCTCGCCTGGGTCTCCGCGCGGCCGCTGCTGCCCGCGGCGGTCGCGGCGCTCGTGCTGTTCGGGCTCGCCGCGCTCCTGACCGAGCCGACCGTCCACCTCGCAGCCGCCTCGCTCGCCTTCGGCGCCTCGGCGCTCCTCGCCGCGCAGAGCCTGGCGAAACCGCGCCGCCGCAGGCGGCGACCTGCACGACTACGTCACGCTGACGAAGCCGCGCGTGATGTCGCTGCTGCTCCTGACCGGCGGCGCGGCCGCGTTCGTCGGCGCCTCGGGCGTGCCCGCGTGGGGCGTGTTCGCGGTGACGATGCTCGGCCTCGCGCTCGCGTGCGGCGGCGCCGCGGCGCTGAACCACTACCTCGACCGCGACATCGACCAGCTGATGGGCGAGCGCACCGCGACGCGCCCGGTCGCCTCGGGCCGCATCGCGCCCGAGCTCGCGCTCGAGTTCGGGATCGCGCTCTCGGCGCTCTCGTTCGTCCTGCTCGACTCGCTCGTCAACCTGCCGACGGCGCTGCTCGCGCTCGCCGGCAACCTCTTCTACGTCTTCGTCTACACGCGCTGGCTGAAGCGCACGACGCCGCAGAACATCGTGATCGGCGGCGCCGCGGGCGCCGTGCCGCCGCTCGTCGGCTACGCGAGCACGGCCGGACACCTCGGCTGGGCCGCGATCGTCGATGTTCGGGATCGTCTTCCTCTGGACGCCGCCGCACTTCTGGGCGCTCGCGCTGATGATCCGCGAGCACTACGCGAACGCGCGCGTGCCGATGCTGCCGGTCGTGCGCGGCGACCGCGAGACGCGCGGCAGATCGTGCTCTACACGGCGGTGATGGTCGCGGCGACGCTCGCTGCCCGTCGCGTTCGGCGTCTTCGGGCTCGTCTACGGCGTGTCGGCACTCGTGCTCGGCGCGATCTTCGCCTGGCTCGCGTGGCAGCTCTGGCGCGAGCTCACTCGGCCGCGCGCCGTGCAGCTCTTCCACTACTCGCTGCTCTACCTCGCGCTGCTCTTCGTCGCGATGGCCGTCGACGCGGTCGTCATCTGATGAGCGAGCCTGCGGACTCACTCCAGGACGCGGTCGACTGGACGCCCGGCCTCGGCCGGCGGGCGACCTTCCTCGGCTGGTCGCTGTTCGTGCTCGCGCTGATCGTCTTCGGCGGCACCTTCGTCGTCGCGCTCGTGTACCTCCAGCTGGACTAGCGGCGCGGCATCCGGTCGCGCGATGGACGGCATCTTCATCACGGAGCTCGAGCCCGGCGACGGGCATCCGGCTCGCGGTCAAGGACCTCTTCGACACGGCGGGCGTGCGGACGACGTACGGCTCGGCCGTGTTCGCCGACCACGTGCCGTCGGAGACGGCCGAGGCGGTGCGGCGGCTCGAGGCGGCCGGATACGCGAACGTCGGCAAGACGAACCTGCACGAGTTCGCCTACGGCGTCACCTCGCAGAACGCCCACTACGGCACGGTCCCGAACCCGGCCGCGCCCGGGGCGAACCTCGGGCGGCTCGAGCGGCGGCACCGCGGCGGCGATCGCCGCCGGGCTCGTCGACGTCGGGCTCGGCACCGACTCCGGCGGGTCGATCCGGATCCCGGCCGCGTGCTGCGGGATCGCCGGCTTCAAGCCGACGTTCGGGCTCGTGCCGATCGACGGCGTCTTCCCGCTCGCGCCGAGCTTCGACCACGCGGGGCCGATGGCGCGCGACGTCGGCGGGTGCGTCGAGCTGATGGAGGCGCTCGTGCCGGGCTTCGCGGTCGAGCCGATCGAGGTGGGCGAAGTCTCGGTCGGCGTCACGTGGCTCGGAGCAGCCGGACACACTCGTGCGCGAGCGGGTCGAGGCGGCCGCCATCGTGTTTCCCGAGCGGCGCGCCGCTCCCGTTCCCCGAGCCGGTCGGCACGACGCCGGCGTTCATGCGCGAGGTCGCCGACGTGCACCGCGAGCTCTTCGAGGAGCACGGCGAGCTCTACGGCGAGAACCCGCGGACGAAGATCGAGCGCTGCCTCGCGGTCACCGACGCCGAGGCCGAGGCGGCCGGGGCGGCGCGGCGCGAGTACGAGCAGCTGGCGGTCGCGGCGTTCGAGGGCGTCGACCTGCTGCTGACGCCGACGCTGATGTTCGTCGCGCCGCCCGCGGACGTCGACGAGCTCGCGTGGCGCGAGCGGATCGTCCGCTTCACGTACCCGTTCAACCTGCTCGGCTGGCCGGCGCTCGCGCTGCCCGTGCGGCCCGGCCGAGGACGGGCTGCCGGCGTCGGTCCAGCTCGTCGGCCGGCCGGGCGACGACGCGCTCGTGCTCGCTGCCGGGCTCGCGCTCGAGGCGGCGCTCGCGGTAGCGTCGCAGTCATGAGCCGTAGGCTCGACGGAGGCTCGGAGCGGAGGCGGCGGCTTGCCGGCGCCGGGAGCGGGGATGAGCCGTAGGCTCGACGGAGGCTCCAAGGAGCGGAGGCGGCGGCTTTGCCGGCGCCGGGAGTGGGCATGAGCAGCGACACCGACCTCGCCTTCGCGCACAGCCTCGCCGACGCCGCCGACGCGATCACGCTCGCGCGCTTCCGCGCGCTCGACCTCGTCGTCGAGACGAAGCCCGACCTGACGCCGGTCTCGGAGGCCGACCGCGCCGCCGAGGAGGCGATCCGCGAGCTCGTCGCGCGCGAGCGCCCCGGCGAGGGCGTGCTCGGCGAGGAGCTCGGCGACGACGGCACCGCGACGCGCTGGATCGTCGACCCGATCGACGGGACGAGGAACTACGTGCGCGGCGTGCCCGGTGTGGGCGACGCTGCTCGCGCTCGAGCGCGACGGCGAGGTCGAGGTCGGCCTCGTCTCGGCGCCGGCGCTCGGCCGCCGCTGGTGGGCGGTTCGCGGCGAAGGCGCGTGGGCCGGCGGCGAGCGGAGCCGCGTCTCGGCGGTGGCGACGGATCGAGGACTGCCGTCGTCTCGACGACCTCCGCGCCCGACATGCCGGACAGGCTGGGCCGACCTCGCGCGGCGCGCCTGGACGAGCCGCGGCTTCGGCGACTTCTGGCAGCACTGCCTCGTCGCCGAGGGCTCGCTCGACGTCGCCGCCGACCCGGCTCGAGCTCTGGGACTACGCCGCCGTGCAGCTCGTCGTCGAGGAGGCCGGCGGCCGCTGCACGACCTTCGACGGCGGTCCGCCCGCGCCCGGCGAGTCGTTCCTGGCACGAACGGCGCGCTCCACGAAGCCGCGGTCGGGCTCCTCGCGGAGCCAGTCTCGTAACGCCGGCTCTGCTCAGCCGGTGGCCGCGAGCACCGCTTCCTCGTAGATCCGGTCGCGGCCGAAGCGGTCGAGCTCGGCGCTCAGCAGGTCGCTCGGCGAGCGCGGCGGCTCGCGCGGCGGCGCGAGCTCCTCGCCGCCGAGGCGGACGCCGAGCTCGCCGGCCGGCTCGATCGGCCGGATCGCGCGGTCGAGCCGCGCGCGCAGCCAGCCGCGGAGCAGCGCCGCCTCCGCCCGCGGGCCGCGGACGCGGATCTCCTGCTCCGCGATCCCCGGCCAGCAGCCGGCGAGCATCGACCCGCCAGTCGTAGGTGCGCGCCCACTCGATGTCGGAGACGGCCGCGCGCTCGAACGACGCCCGCGAGCTCGCGGTAGCGCAGCTCGTCCCACTCCGACGAGTCGACGACCAGCCGGTCGGCGACGCCGACGAGCTGCTCCCACTGCGCCGCGCCGAACGGCGGCTCGCCGCGCCAGCGCAGGAACACCGGCAGGTCGGAGATCGCGAGCGGCAGCACGAGCGACGCCGGCGCCGCGCGCGGTCGCCGCGCAGGCCGCAGCTCGATCACCTCGCTCGCGACGGCGTCGGTCGCCGCGCGGCGAAGCAGCGCACCGACGAGCTCGACGTCGAGCCCGCCGTCCGTCGTCCGGCATCGGCACGAGGATCATCGTCCGCGACGGGTGCCGCTCCTCCATGCCCTCGAGCGTCCGCTCGGCCGCCTCGAGCCACTCCGGCGGCACCCACGCGATGTGCGTCATCACGCTCGTGCGCTGGTTCGGGCTGCCGCACCTCGTCGGCCGTCGCCGCGCGCAGGCGCGCGAGCTGCGCGCTCGATCTCGGCGATCGAGACGTTCTCGCCCTCGCCAGGCCTCGACGACCGGCGCCGACGGCACTCAGTGCCTCCGCCAGGAGCGCCCGTCGCGGTGCAGGAGCTCGTCCGCCGACGGCGGCCCCCACGTCCCGGCCGCGTAGTTCGGGAACGCCGGCCGGTCGCGCTGCCAGGCCGCGACGATCGCGTCGACGAGCGCCCACTGCTCCTCGATCTCGTCCGCGCGCGTGAACAGCGTCGCGTCGCCGAGCATCGCGTCGAGGATCAGCCGCTCGTACGCCTCGGGCAGGCCCTCGCGGAACGCGCCGCCGTAGAGGAAGTCCATGTGCACGGTGCGGATCGTCATCCCGAGCCCCGGCACCTTCGCGCCGATCGCGAGCGACATGCCCTCGTTCGGCTGCACGTGGATCAGCAGCACGTTCGGCCGCAGCCCCTCGGCCGCGACCTCCTCGAACGGCGGATGCGGCGCGCGCTTGAACTGGATCGCGATCGTCGTCTCGCGCCGCGCGAGCCGCTTGCCCATGCGCACGTAGAACGGCGTGTCCGCCCAGCGCCAGTTGTCGACGTAGAGCTTCGCCGCGACGAACGTCTCGGTCATCGAGTCCGGCGCGACGCCCTCCTCCTCGCGGTAGCCGGGCACCTCGACGCCCTCGACGAAGCCGCGCCCGTACTGGCCGCGCACGACGGACTTCGGCCCCGGCGTGTGCAGCGACCGCAGCACCTTCACCTTCTCGTTGCGCACCGAGTCGGCGGTGAAGTCGATCGGCGGCTCCATCGCCGTGATCGCGAGGAGCTGCAGCAGGTGGTTCTGGAAGATGTCGCGGATCGCGCCCGCCTGCTCGTAGAAGGCGGCGCGGCCCTCGATCCCGATCGACTCGGCGACGGTGATCTGGACGTGGTCGATGAACTGGCGGTTCCAGATCGGCTCGAAGATGCCGTTCGCGAACCGCAGCGCCAGCATGTTCTGGACCGTCTCCTTGCCGAGGTAGTGGTCGATGCGGAAGACCTCGCTCTCGTCGAAGTGCTCGGCGAGCAGCGCGTTCAGCGCGCGCGCCGAGGCGAGGTCGTGGCCGAACGGCTTCTCGATGATCAGCCGCATCCAGCCCTCGCCAGCCGGCGCTCGGCGATCTTGCTCACGAGCGTCGCCGATCGCGCTCGGCGGGACGGCGAGGTAGTAGACGCGGTTGCCCTGGGTCCCGCGCTCCTCGTCGACCTCGGCGAGCAGCCGCGCGAGCCGGTCCTCGCCGCGCGCGTCGGCGAGCTCGAGCGAGCAGTAGCGCATCCCGGCGGCGAGCTCGTCCCAGACGTCCTGCGCGGAACTCGTCGCGCGCGTAGCGCTGCACGGCCTCCTTCATCCGCTCGCGGAAGGCGTCGTCGGTCTCCTCGCGTGCGCGCAGCGCCGACGATCGGCGAAGCGCTCCGGCAGCAGGCGGCGCACCGCGAGCGCGTAGAGCGCCGGCATCAGCTTGCGCTGGGCGAGGTCGCCCGAGGCGCCGAAGATGACGACGACGCACGGCTCGGGCCGGCGGCGCAGCTGAAGCCCCTCGAGCAGCGGGTTCTCCTCGCAGCGTGCGTCATTCCGCGGACTCGTCAGCGGACGCTTCACGGCGTGGCCGCCGAACTGGTTGCGGAGCGCCGCGTTCACCTTCGCCGCGAACGACTCGTCCTGCCGCGAGGCGAAGCGCGCGAAGAGCGCGGCGGTGATCACCGGCACCGGCACGTCCTCGGCGATCGCCTCGGCGATCGTCCAGCGGCCCTCGCCCGAGTCCTCGACGTAGCCCTTGATCCGCTCGAGCTCGCCGCCCTCCCGCTCGAACGCGTCGTGCAGCAGCTCGAGCAGCCACGAGCGGACGACCGAGCCGTAGCGCCAGATGCCGGCGATCTCGTGCAGGTCGAGGTCGAACTCGGACTTCTGCAGCACCTCGAAGCCCTCGGCGTAGGCCTGCATCAGGCCGTACTCGATCCCGTTGTGGACCATCTTCACGAAGTGCCCGGCGCCCGGCCGCGCCGACGTGCGCGTAGCCGTCCTCCGGCGCGAGCGAGGTGAAGATCGGCTCGAGGCGCGCGCACGCGCCTCGTCGTCGCCGCCGACCATCAGGCAGTAGCCGACCTCGAGCCCCCAGACGCCGCCGGAGACGCCGACGTCGACGAAGTGGATCGCCGCGTCTCGGCCGCCTCGGCGTAGCGCCGCTGCGAGTCGCGGAAGTTCGAGTTGCCGCCGTCGACGATCGCGTCGCCCGGCTCGGCGAGCGCCGAGCAGCTCCTGGAACGTGCCCTCGGTGACCTCGCCCGGCCGGCACCATCATCCAGAACGCGCGCGGCGCGTCGAGCTGGTCGCGCAGCTCCGCGAGCGAGCGCGGCCGTCGAGGCCGACGCCCGGGTCGTAGGTCTTCACGTCGTGCCCGGCGACGCTCGAGCCGCTTCGTCATGTTGCCGCCCATGCGGCCGAGGCCGATCATCCCGAGCTGCATGCGTCAGAGATTCTCCATGTGGACGCGCGCGACGCGCCGGCCGCGCTCGCGGAGCGACTCGAAGTCGCCCGCGGCCTGCGCGCGGATCAGGCGGCGCGAAGCCGAACGGCTGGCCCGGGATCTTCAGCTCCTCGCCGTAGTCCTCGACGACCTGGAGGAAGACGCCGGTGTTCGGGCCGCCCTTGTGGAGCTGGCCGGTCGAGTGCAGGTAGCGCGGGCCGAAGCCGTGCGTGACGACGCAGCCCGTGACGTCGCCGGGCCCTGGCGGCAAGCCGGGCGAGCTGTCTCGTCGGTGTCGGCGGTCGGGTCGACGAACGCCTGGATGCAGACGTAGTCGCCCGGCCGGCGCCAGCGCGAGCAGCTCGTCGAGCGAACCCTCCGGCGCGAGCTCGACGTCGCCGGCGGCGAGCACCTCGTTCGTCTTGTCCTTCGCCGCCTGCACGTCGGGCTGGTCGAACGGGTTGATGCCGAGGATCGAGCCGGCGACCGCGACGCCGAACTCCCAGCGGAAGAACTCCTGGCCGAGCTCGTACGGCGACGGGGAGCCGCACCTCCTGCGCCTGCCGGTCGGGCCCGTCGGCCGACTCGCCCGGCGCCGGCACGAGCCCCTTGCCCTCCTTGCCGGTCGACTCGGCGACGAGCTGCTCGACCCAGAGGCCGAAGCCGCCGGCATCCGGGCACGCAGACCTTGTCGCGGCCGTCCTCCCAGCCCTCGCCGAGCGAGAGCCCGAGCTCGAGCCCCGGGTTGCCGTCGCGGAGGCGGCACGCGTCGGCCATCTCGCGCGCGCGGTCGAGCAGCCGCCGGAGGTCGACGCCGAGCAGCGCCGCCGGCACGAGGCCGAACGGCGAGAGCGCCGAGTAGCGGCCGCCGATCGTCGGCTCGCCGGGGAAGATCGCGCGGAAGTCGCGCTCGCGGGCCAGCTCGGTCGAGCGCCGAGCCCGGATCGGTGATCGCGACCCACTGCTCGCCGCGCGGCGCGAGCTTCCAGAAGTAGTCGGTGTGCGAGCGCGTCTCGAGCGTCGAGCCCGACTTCGAGGCCGAGACGAACAGCGTGCGCTCGAGGTCGAGCCGCGCCTGAAGCTCGCGGATCGCCGCCGGATGCGTCGTGTCGAGGACGTGGAAGCGCTCGCCGCCGAAGGCCTGCCGCAGCACCTCGGGCGCGAGCGACGAGCCGCCCATGCCGAGCAGCACGACGTCGTCGATCTCGCCCGCGACGTCGTCGGCGAGCGCCAGGAGCAGGTCGACGTCCTCGCCCATGCGGGACGGCTCGTCGAGCCAGCCGAGCCAGCGGCCCTCGTCCCTGCCCGTCCAGACGGTCGGGTCGCGCGACCAGATCCGTTCGACGAGGTCGCGCCGCTCGGTCAAGCGCGTCGCCAGCTCGCCCTGCTTGGCGCGGATCCCGTCGATCAGCTCGTCGAACGACGTCGACGAACTTCTCCACGCCCTCGACCTCGAGCGTCTCGACGACGTCGTCGTAGTCGACCCCCGCCTCGCGGAGCTCGCTCGAGCAGCCGCTCGGCCTCGTCGGCCTCCTCGAGCACGGTGTCGCCGCGCACCTCGCCGTGGTCCTGGAACGCCGCGATCGTCTCGGGCGGCATCGTGTTCACCGTGTCGGGGCCGATCAGCTCCTCGACGTAGAGCGTGTCGCGGTAGGCCGGGTTCTTGGTCGAGGTCGAGGCCCAGAGCGGCCGCTGCTTCGACGCGCCCCTCGCCGCCAGAGCCTCCCAGCGCGGGCCGGCGAACGCCTCCTGGAAGTGCCGGTAGGCGAGCTTCGCGTTCGCGATCCCGAGCTTGCCCTGGAGCTCGGTGTTGCCGAGCGCCTCGAGCCGCTTGTCGGTCTCGGTGTCGATGCGCGAGACGAAGAACGACGCGACCGAGGCGACCTTCGACGGGTCGCCGCCGTCCGCCACGAGCCGCTCGAGCCCGCGCAGGTAGGCCTCGACGACCGCGCTGTAGCGCTCGAGCGAGAAGATCAGCGTGATGTTGATCGACGACGCCGCGCGCGATGCAGTCCTCGATCGCCGGCAGCCCGTCGCTTCGTCGCCGGGATCTTGATCAGCAGGTTCGGCCGGTCGACCTGCTCGTGCAGCGCGAGCGCCTGCTCGAACGTCTCCTCGGTCTTGTAGGCGAGCCGTGGGTCGACCTCGAGCGAGACGAAGCCGTCATGCCCGTCCGTCTCGTCCCAGACCGGCCGCAGCACGTCGCAGGCGTCGCGCACGTCGTCGACCGCGAGCGCGAAGAAGATCTCGACCGGGTCGTCGGTCGTCTCGAGCAGGCCTTCAGCTGCTCGTCGTAGTCGACCCCTTCGGAGATCGCCTTCTGGAAGATCGTCGGGTTCGAGGTGATGCCCGTGACGGCGTCCTCGTCGATCATGCGTCTGAGCTCGCCCGATGGACGAACTCGCGCGAGAGGAAGTCGATCCAGACCGACTGCCCCTGCTCAGCGAGCCTGTGGAGTCTCGACTCGCCACTCTTCATCTCCCTTTCCATCGCCGCCACCTTCTCGAGCCGCGCGACGTACCGCTCGCCGCCGTCGAAGCGGGCGGCGAGGAAGACCGCGACGAGCTCGCGTGCGACCGAGGCGCCGACGATCTCCGAGCCGAGGCAGAGCACGTTCATGTCGTCGTGCTCGACCGCCTGGTGGGCGCTGTAGAGGTCGTGGCAGATCGCGGCGCGGATGCCGGTCATCTTGCAGGCGGCGATCGCCGCGCCCGCGCCCGAGCCGCAGACGAGGATCCCGCGCTCGGCCTGCGCCGCTCTGGATCGCCTCGCCGACCTCGCGCGCCTTGTCCGGGTAGTCGATGCGGACGGCGTCGCTGTCGGTGCCGAGGTCGATCACGTCGTGGCCGGCGAGCGCCTCGAGGATCGCCTCGCGGAGGTAGACGCCGCGATGGTCGAACGCGACGGCGATCCTCATTCGGTGGCCCTCTTCCGCATTCGCTCCGAGACTATCGCCTGCGACCATGCGGCGGGCAAGGTCACCCGCTCGTCTTGAATACCGGGCGGCATGGCAGTCGTGATCGCATCCAACCTCCGCAAGGAGCTCTCCGGCTCGCCGCTCTTCGACGGCGTCTCGTTCAAGGTCGAGCGACGCGACCGGCTCGCGCTGGCGGGCGCGAACGGCGCCGGCAAGACGACGCTCCTGCGCGCGCTCACGGGCGAGGTGTCGCTGCAGGGCGGCGAGCTCGCGCTGGGAGAAGGGCACGCGCGTCGCGCTGCACGACCAGCGGCCGCCGGCGGCGAGCGACAGGCCTCTGCGCGACTACGTGCTCGCCGGCACGGCCGACCTCGCGGCGGTCGAGACGGAGCTGCGCGAGCTGGAGCAGGCGATGGCCGGCGGCGCGCACGACCGGCGCACGATGGCGCGCTACGGCGCCGCGCAGGCGCGGCTCGAGCACGCCGGCGGCTACGACTGGCGCGACCGCGCGGCCGGCGGTCGTGCGCGGGCTCGGCTTCACCGACGACGACCTCGACCGGCCGCTCACCACGTTCTCGGGCGGCGAGCTGACCCGCGCGTCGCTCGCCCGGGCGCTCGCGGCGCAGCCCGACCTGCTGCTGCTCGACGAGCCGACGAACCACCTCGACATCGAGTCGATCGAGTGGCTGGAGGAACTGCTGCGGACGATCGACGCGGCCGTGATCCTCGTCGCGCACGACCGCTGGTTCCTCGAGGCAGTGACGACAGCCGTGCTCGAGCTCGACCGCGGCCGCTCCGTCTACTTCCCCGGGCAGTGGCACGTCTGGCGGCGCGAGCAGGCGGCGCGCGCGCTCCACGCAGCGAAGACGGCCGAGAGGCAGAGTGAACAGATCGCGCGGCTCGAGCGCTTCGTCGAGCGCTTCGGCGCGAAGAACACGAAGGCGAAGCAGGCGCAGTCGAAGCGCAAGCAGATCGAGCGGATCAAGGCCGAGCGGGTCGAGGTCGGGCCTGGCCCGAGGCGCACGCTCGGGTTCGAGTTCCTGAAGCCGGCGCGGTCGGGCCGTGTGGTCGTCGACGTGGACGGCCTCGCCCTGCGCGCGGGCGAGAAGGAGCTGCTGCACGACGTCGTCGTTCGCGCTCGAGCGCGGCGAGCACGTCGCGCTGATCGGCCCGAACGGCGCCGGCAAGACGACGCTGCTCGAGACGATCCTCGGCCGACGCGAGCCGGCGGCGGGCAAGGTGCGGTTCGGGCACGGCGTCGAGCCGGCGTACTTCTCGCAGCACGAGGTGGAGCTGGACGAGCGCGGCTCGGTGCTCGAGGCGACGATGTCCGCGACTGGCTTGCGGCGGGCGGACGCACAGAAGCTGCTCGGCCGCTTCCTCTTCTCCGGCTGGGACGAGCACGAGAAGCCGGTGACGGTGCTCTCGGGCGGCGAGCGGCGACGGCTCGCGCTCGCGCTCGTCGTCGCGAGCGGCGCGAACTTCCTCGTGCTCGACGAGCCGACGAACCACCTCGACGTCGAGAGCCGCGAGGCGCTGGAGGCGGCGTTGGAGGCCTTCCCCGGGACGGTGCTGCTCGTGACTCACGACCGCGCGCTGCTCGACGCGGTGTCGGGCCGCGTGCTCGCGATCGAGGACGGACGCGTCGTCGCCTACGCCGGCGGCTGGGCCGAGTACGTGCGCCGCGACGATCCCGAGCCTGCGCCCTCGAAGCCGAAAGCGCCGAAGCCGAAGCCGGAGCGCCCGAAGCGCGAGCGGCCGCCAGCCCCGAGCTCATGAGCTCGTCGAGCGCGAGGTCGCCCGCAGCGAGGCCCGCGTCGCCGAGCTCGAACGCCAGCTCGCCGAGGACTGGACGAACGTCGATCTCGTCTCAGCGCACAGGGTCGCCCGCGACGATCTCGAGGCGCTGCTCGCCCGCTGGGAAACGCTCTTCGACGACGCGCAGGCCTAGACGACCACGGCCGCAGCCGCCGCGGACGACTCGGCCTCCGTCTCGGCGCCGGTCGGCGGACGCCGGCGGCGAAGGACGATCACGGCAAGCGCTCCGGCGACGAGGTAGCCGGCGAGAACGAGCAGCGACGTGGTGATCCGGTTGGCGTCGAAGTAGATCGTGTTGCGCACGACGGTCGTGCCCGCGCCGGCCGGCAGGTACGGGCCGAAGGTGCGCCAGAAGCCCGGCAGGTACGCCGACGGCACCGTGCCTCCCGAGGCCGGCGCGCCGAAGATCACGAAGACGACGACCACGACCAGCGTGCCGGCGGCGCCGAGCACCGTCTGCAGCGCGGCGGTCGCGAACGCGACGGCCATCATCACGAGCACGAAGATGCCCCACAGCTCGAGGAACTTCGAGGTCGGGATCGCTCCGATCACGGGGCCGGCGAAGATGTCCGTGAGCAGCGCTCCCGCGACCGCCACGATCGCGAGCGCCGCGAGGCGGCCGCGCTTCGTCGCCTGCCCGCCGAACGCCATGCCGATCGTCGAGGAGAGGTAGCCGCCGATGATCAGGGCCATGACGACAAGGAACGAGGCATTCCCGCCGACGTCGCCGGGCGGCAGCGTGTGCACCTGCTCGATCTTGAGCTTCTGGCCGAACGCCGCCGCGGCCGCCGCGAAGGCGCCGCTGAGGGCCGCCGCGCCGGCAGGGCTCGCCGCGGGGACGACGATCAGCTTCGCGCCGGCCGGGCCGACGACGAACGCCCCGTCGATCTTCCGCTGGTCGATGGCGGTAAGCGCGGCCGCCTCGCTCGGATACTGGGTGAGCTTCAGCGAGAACTGCTTCCCGACCGCGACCGGAAGCGCGGAGGTGCCGGCGACCCCGAGGGCGACGTGGTGCGGCCTCGGCTCGTGCAGGGCGCCGAGGTAGGAGAGGACGAACGCGGCCTGCACGAGGAGCACGACCGCCAGCGCCACGATCAGCAGCGGCATCCCGGTCAGCCCGCGCTTGGTGGCCTGGCCGGCGGTCGAATCGGACGCGCCCGCGGCGGGGACGCTGTCGTGCGAACCGGTCTCGCTCACGGTGACCTCCAGGGCCAGCCTTCGGGTCTTACGGGAAGCACGATCCTAATGCGCCTCACCGCGAGGAGCGGCGCCGGACGACGATGGCTCCGGAGGCGCCGTCGGCCCAGCCCTTGCTCCCGCGCACCACGACGCGGAACCGGCCGGGGCGATCCGGGAGCCGGAGCGAGCCTTTCGAGCTCGAGTCGAGCTGCGCGCGGGCAATCGTCCGCCACGCAAACCGTTCGCGCACGTAGCGCTGGAGCACCGCCCGCGCGCCCGCGCGCGACGGAGCGGCGGAGGCGAGCACGACGCTGCCATTCCGCCGGGCGCGCACCTTCGGCGCCACCGCGACGTGCACGGCCGGGCTCGCGAGACCCTTGGCGAGCGCGACGAAGTTCTCCGGACGGTACGCGCGCATGGGAACCGTGAAGCTGCCGTCGCCGGCCGGCTCGACGCGCGCCACAACCCGGCCCGCGCTGCCGGTGCGCGAGACCGTGACCTTCGCCGTTCCGGTCGGGGCCAGCCCCCGGAGGACGACACGGCCGCCCGAGACGACCGCCTCCGCGGGCGCCGAGAGCGCGACCGGGACGACGACGACCTCGCCGCGCATGAACCTGTGAATCGAGCAGTGGTAGAGGTACTTGCCCGTCTTCGTGAACGCCTCGGCGAACGTGAGCCCCGGGGAGATGTACCCGGAGTCGAACAGATCGTCGTCGGAGGTGACCGTGTGGTTCGTCCCGTCCGCGTTCCGCCAGACGACCGTGTCGCCGACGATCACCTGAATCCTCCCCGGCGCGAACGCCCTGCCGGGCATCGTCACGTCGCGTACCTGGCCCGGCCCGCCCTGGGCTGCGGGCACGGCGCAGGCGACCACGACCGCGCCGATGAGCGCGAGCGCCCCTCGCCTCAATGGGACACCCGGTAGATGCCGATCATGCCCTGCATCATGTGACCCTCCACGTGGCAGTGGTAGAACCACGTGCCCGGGTCCTCCTCCCGCCAGCGGATGCGGAAGCTCTCGGCCGGGCCGACAGTGATCGTGTCGATGTCCGAGCCGTCCGGTGCCTGCCAGCGGTGGCCGTGCACGTGGAAGGTGTGGTGGTCCTCGCCGAGCGTGAGCACGTCCCACTGGACGAGCTCGCCCACCTTCGAGTGGAAGACCGGCGTGTTGCCGACGAATGCGCGACCGTCGATCGTCTTGAAGTCGAGCGTCGTCTCGAGGTAGACGACGAACTCGCGGTCGGGCGCCTGCTCGCCGGGGCCGAGAATCGAGATCGCACCGTACAGGCCGCCCGCGATCGAGTCGTCCATCGAGGGCGAGTGGTCGTGGTAGGGCCACACGCCGACCGAGTCCTCGCCCGCGACGAGGCGATAGGTGAACGACTTGCCCGGCGGGACGTTCGCGCCCGGCCCCGAGAAGCCCGGCAGGTAGGCCCCGTCCGACCCCGGCCGGTAATGGAAGCCGTGGAAGTGCATCGAGTGCGGCCGGTTGTTCAGCGTGTCGAGGTTCTCGAAGTGGACGAGGATCGTGTCCCCCACGTTCGCGTGGATGAGCGGCCCCTGAATCCCGCGATCGCCCTCCTCGTTCGCGATCGGCCGCGCCCAGCCCTTCGTGAACTGCCGGTACACAACCGACTTGAACGTCGTCTTACCCGGGTCGAGGTTCTCGCCCTCGACGGCGTTACGCAGATTCGGCGCGACGTGCCACGTGACCGGCACGGCGGCGATCCAGTACTCGCGCGTCTGGCTCCCCGCCCGGCCGGGCCGCGCCGCCACGGTGATCGCGACGGCCGTCAGCACGCTGACCACGAGGGCCGCGAACACGAATGCTCGCGGCCCTCGCAGCACGTTCCTCATCACAGCTCGAGGTTAGTCGTCACGACGTGACGACGATCGTCCCGGCCATGTCGGGACCGTGGATCCAGCAGAAATACTTGTACGTCCCGGGCTTCGTGAACTTCACCCGGAAAGAGTGTCCGAGCCCGCCTCCGACCGACCCCGTCGGCGTAACCGTCACAGCCGGGGCGAAGAACCCGTTGCCGTGATTCGTCCCGTCGTAGCTGTACGCGGACTTCGGGTCGGAGCCCAGCGCGGCGAAAGGCGAGACCTGGTTCGGGCCCGTCGGGCCTGTTGGAAAGAGATCGGTCGTCTTCTCCAACTTCTGGATGTACTTCTTCGGGCCGAAGACGATGTTGTGCGCCTCAGGAGTCGCCCGGTTGACGAACGTGACCGTGGCACCGGCGGCGATGTTCAGTGTTTTCGGGAAGTAGCCGAGGATCGTCGACTCCTTGCCGACGCCCATATAGACCGTCTTCGCGGGCGGCTTGGCGGCGGCGGCTTCTGCCTTCGCCTTCGCCCAGGCGGTGTTCACACCTGCGAGCGCCGCGGCCGACACCTGCGTCGGCGTCAGCGGCACCGTGCTGCCCGCCGGCTTGACGACGACGGTGCCCTTCATGCCCGGATGGATCGAGCACAGGAGCTTGTACGTCCCGGCTTTCGGGAAGCTGAACGTGTACGTGGCCGGCGGCGCCTTGGGACCTTGTGGCGAGAGCCCTCCGCTCGAGGCCGCCGTCCCCGGAGAGATGGTCTTGGATCCGACCGGCCCGAGTGCGAAACCGTTGTAGATGAGCTTCGGTCGACCGCCGAAGAAGAACGGCTGCCCAGCCTCGTCCTTCATCGCGGCGTACGTGCCCTTCGCCGGATCCGAGACGATGAGCGGCGGCCGCTTCGGCGCATAGGTCGCCGTATGGAAGATCGCGCTCGAGAACGTGACGCTGTCGCCCGCGACGATCGTCACCTTCCCGGGGAAGAAGTCGTCGAGTGTCGTCCCCTTCGGGATGCCGGCCGGGCAGCCCGGAATCTTGGCGAACCCGCACGGCACCTGCTCACCCAGGAACACCTTGTAGTCCGCCGCGCGGGCCTGCCCTGCAGCGGAGAGCACCACCAAAACAGCAGTTGCAAGAAAAAGCCGCTTCACGAGACCCCCATCTTTGTCGTCATGGACAATGCTCAACACCCGTCAGCGGGCCGATACTAGGGCTTCACAGTCGCAGAAACAACCGGGTACGTTGTCGGTGCCGACGCATGGAGCGCGAGAGAGGTCATCGGGGTCGAACGAGGCGCACGGCCGCTGCCGCAGCGGCGCTCGGCGTGCTCGTCCTGAGCGTGGCCGCCGCGCCGGCAGGCGCCAGCTCCAGCCCTCGCTACATCGGCGCCACGATCGAGAACCCTCAGAGGCTGCCCGACTTCGCGCTGCGCGATCAGAGCGGCCGGGTCGTCAGTTTGCAGGCCGAGCGCGGCAAGGTCGTCTTGCTGACGTTCCTCTACACCGAGTGCCGCGATGTGTGCCCGCTCGTCGCCGGAAACCTCAACACCGCGCTGAAGCGGCTCGGCCCCGATCGCAAGAACGTGCGGGTGCTCGCAATCAGCGTCGATCCGATCGGCGACACGCGGAAGGCGGTCCGGCGATTCGTGCACACTCATCAGTTGCTGCCCGAGTTCCGCTATCTGCTGGGCAGCGCGGCCCAGCTCAAGCCCGTCTGGCAGGCCTACGACGTTGTCTCGATCCGGCGCAAGGCCGGCGATGTCGACCACACGCTCTACACGCTGCTCGTCGATCGCAACGGCAAGGGCCGCGTGCTCTACGACGCAACCGCCCTCCCCGGCGAGGTCGTCCACGACCTGCGCCTGTTCCTGAACTGACCGCTCGCGAGCCCGAGCCGCAGCTACCGCTCGAGCGGCGCCATCGTCAGCCCGTGATCCTCGAGCTGGGAGTGGTAGAGCTCGGCCGCCTCTTGGTCGCCCGACCACACGATCGCCTGGCCGGTCGCGTCGATCTGGCCGGCGAGCCGCATCCCTTTGTCGTAGTCGATGCCCGGAATCGTCGAGGCGAGCGCAAACGCGACGCCCTCGAACGTGTTGTGGTCGTCGTTCAGCACGATCACCCGCCAGGCGTCGCCCGTGCCCGACCCGGTGCTGCGTCGGGTTCGCTCCCTCGGAGGAGTCATCGTCGTCATTGGGCTTCAAACGTAGCGATCACCGCTTCGGCGATCACCACCAGCGGACGGCCCGAGACCTGGCTCGCCTTGCGCAGCCGCGCAAACGCGTCGGCCTCCGAGAGGCTCTCCTTCTGCATCAGCAGGCCCTTCGCACGCTCGATCGCCTTGCGGGCGACGAGCGCCTCGGCGAGCGAGTCCGCCTCGGCCCGCACGGCCGACGAGCTCCTGTGGCGCGCCCGTGCCGTCTCGATCGCCGGCACGACGTCCTGCTCGCGGAACGGCTTCACCAGATAGCCGTAGACGCCGACCTCGGCGGCACGCTCGACGAGCTCGCGCTGGTCGAATGCGGTCAGCATCACGATCGGGATCGGCCGTTCCTCGAGCATCTGCCGGGCGGCCTCGATCCCGTCCAGGCGCGGCATCTTCACGTCCATCACCGCCAGATCGGGCTCGAGCTCGCGCGCGAGCGCGACGGCCTCCTCGCCGTCGCGGGCCTCGCCGACCACCTCGTGCCCGGCGCGCTCGAGCAGGCCACGCAGATCGAGGCGGATGATCGTCTCGTCTTCCGCGACGAGGATGCGCATCGCCCCACTCTAGAGCCACGGCCGCGTCGGGCTTCGCTAGTCTGCCGCGATGCTCGAGCTCGCCGACAACGCCGTCGAGGAGATCAAGGAGCTCGCGGGTGGCGGCGGCCTCAGGTTCGTGGGGAAGCCGGGGGCGGACGACTCGTTCGAGTTCGAGCCGTCGCTCGCAGACGAGCCGGAGGAGGGCGACCAGGTCGTGGAGCGCGCCGGCGCCCGCGTCTTCCTCGACCCGCTCGCGGCCGAGAAGCTCGACGACCAGATCCTCGAGGTGCAGTCGCACGGCGACCACGTGCACTTCAACTTCCTCTCGCAGGGCGGCGACGAGGCCCCTCCGGAGGAAGAAGAACCCGACTCCGACTCCTAGGCCGGGAAGCGCACCTCGGCGCGGGTGCCGCCCTCGCTGCTCAGATCGAGCGTGCCGCGCAGCTCGTCCCGGACGAGCGCCCGCACGATCGAGAGGCCCGTGCCAGCGGCCGGCTCGGCAGCTATCCCGGGCCCGTCGTCGGCGACGGCGAGCACGACGTCGCCGTTGTGCTGGTGCAGCTCGACCTGGACGTGGTTGCCGCCGTGCTCGAGCGCGTTTCCGAGCAGCTCCGAGAAGACGAGTGCGAGCGCGGTCGCGCGATTGCCGGCGAGTGCGATCGGCTCGAGGTTCGCCTCGACCTCGCGGCCGACTCCCACGCCCTGGACGAGCATCGCGCGCAGGCGCCCGAGCAGATCGGCGAGATCGACGTCGTCGTCGCGCTGCTCGGTCAGCACCTCGTGCACTGCGGCGATCGCGAGGATCCTGTTCACCGAGTCCTCGAGCGCCTTGCGCGAGTCGATCTCGCCCGGCGCACGCGCCTGCAGACGCAGCAGCGAGGCGACCGTCTGGAGGTTGTTCTTGACGCGATGGTGGATCTCCTGGGCGAGCACGCCGCGCATCACCGCGCGTCCGTGTTCGAGCGCGACGGCGGCCTGCTGCGCGATCGACGCGAGGAGCTCGCGGTCGTGCGGGGTGAACGGCGTCGCGCGATCGGCGACGAGCTCGCCGATCTGCCGGCCGCGCCAGCGCAGCGGCTGCCGGATCGCATGAGCGTCCGCGCGACCCTCGGGCCAGGCGATCGCGCCGTCCTCGAGCACGAGCGCCGCGCCGGTCGCCGAGAGCGCGTCCATCGTCGTCTTCACGATCGCCTCGAGCGACTCCTCGAGGTAGAGCGACTCCGACACGGCCTCGGAGATCCGCGCCAGCGCTTCGAGCTCGTGGACGCGCCGCTGCGCCTCGGAGTAGAGCTTCGCGTGCTCGATCGACTGCGCGACCTGCGCCGCGATCGCGAGCAGCAGCTCGATCTCGTCCTCGCCGAACTCGCGCGGCTCGCGCGTGCGAACGTTGAGCGCGCCTTCGAGCCGCTCGCCGCGCGCGAGGATCGGAACGGCGAGGATCGACTCGTACTCGTCCTCGGGCAGGTTCGGGAAGTTCTTGAAGCGCGGGTCGAGGTGCGCCTGGCTCGCGATCGTCACCGGGGCGCGCGCCTCGGCCGCGGAGCCGGTGATCCCTTCGCCGGGCCGCATCCGCGGCCGATGCGTCATCTCGTCGACGCGCGTGCCGTGCGTCGCGCGCAACACCAGCTCACCCGTGCGCTCGTCGTAGAGGTAGACGAAACACGCGTCGGCGTGGAGCGCGTCGGCGACCTTGCTGGCGACGAGCGAGAGCACCTCCTCGAGGTCGAGCGACGAGTTGACCGCCTCGATCGTCTCGGTCAGCAGGCGCAGATGCCGTTCCGGAGCGTCCATCCGGCCCCAAGCGTACGCTCGGCGCGGTGAGCACCTATCAGTGGCTCCTTGCGCTCCACGTGACCGGTGCCTTCTTCCTGCTTGGCGGCGCCGTGCTCTCGGCCGTCTTCAACGTCTCGGCGCTGCGGAGCAAGCGCCCGAGCGAGATCGTCGTCTTCGTGCGCCTGACGCGGTTCGCCGTGATTGCGGTCGTGCTCGGAGCCCTGCTGACGCTCGTGCTCGGCATCTGGCTCGTCCACGAACGCGATTACTCGTTCGGCACGCTCTGGATCTCGCTGTCGTTCTTCTTCTGGGTCGTTGCCGTGGCGGCCGGCCGGCTGGGCGGCCTGCGCGACGGGCGGACCCGCACGCTGGCAGCGCAGCTCGCGACGGAGTCGAACGTGGTGACGCCGGAACTGCGTGCGCTCCAGACCGACCCGCTCACGCTGTCGCTCTCGTACGGCAGCGGCCTCGCATCCCTCACCATCCTCGCTCTCATGATCTGGAAGCCGGGCGCATGAGCCGTAGGCTCGACGGAGGCGACGAGGGAGCCGGGGCGCCGGCTCTGCCGGCCGCGGAGCGGGCATGAGCGTCTACGCGCAGATCTTCCTCCACGTGGTCGGCGCCGTCACGCTGTTCGGGGCGACCGGTGCCGTGGCCGTCCTCTCGCTCTCGGCGCGGGGCAACGACCGAGCAGCTTCCGCTCGCACGGACCTCGTTCTGGACGCTGCTCGTGCTCGCGCTGCCCGCCTGGGTCGTGACGGTCGTCCTCGGCACCACGGCGAAGTCCGCGCGGGGATGGCCCGACCACATGGGCTGGCTCGACCTCGGCGCCACCATCGCTGACGCCGGGCTGCTCGTCCTGCTCGCGACGACGTTCCTCGCCTTCCGCTGGAAGCGCAATCCGGTCGGCGGCTGGCAGGTCACCGCAATCAGCGTCCTCTCTTCGCTGTTGCTCGTCGCCCTCGGCGTCGCCTGGTGGGTCATGACAACCAAGACGCCGATCTGAGCTGCGGTCGGCGCCGTGAGCCTCTCCCAGTGGCTGATCGCCCTCCACGTGACCGGCGCGTTCCTGCTGCTCGGCGGCGGCGTGTTCGCCGCGGCGTTCAACGTCTTCGCCCAGCGCAGCGAGCGCCCGAGCGAGATCGCGCTCTTTCTCGGCCTGACGCGGATCGCCGTCGTCGCGATCGCCCTCGGAGCGCTGATGACGCTGGTGATCGGCTTCTGGCTGGTGAGCGACCAGGACTACTCGTTCAACCAGCTCTGGCTCGTCCTCTCGCTCATCCTCTGGTTCGTCGCCGTCGGGGCCGGGCAGGCGGGCGGCTCGCGCGACCGCCAGACGCGCCTGCTCGCCGAAGAGCTTGCGGCCGGCGAGAACGTGGCCACGGCCGAGTTGCGGGCGCGCATGCGCGACCCGCGCACGCTCGCGCTCGACTACGGCAGCGGCCTCGCACTGGCCGTCGTGCTCGCGTTGATGATCTGGAAACCCGGAGCATGAGCCGTCGGGCCGGAGCCGGTTACAGAGACGGAGGCTCACAAAGAGCGAAGGTGCCGGCTTTGCCGGCGCCGGAGCGGGGATGAAAGCCGAGATCTTCTTCCACGTGCTCGGCGCGATCACGCTGTTCGGAGCGACCGGGGTCGTCGCGGTGCTCGCGCTCGCGGCGAGAGGCCGCGCGGAGCAGCTTCCGCTCGCGCGCGCGTCGTTCTGGACTTTGATCGCGCTCGCACTGCCCGCCTGGGTCGTGATGCTGGCCTTCGGCACCTGGGCGGAGTCGACGGCGGACTTCTCGAGCGACCCCGGCTGGCTCGGCATCGGAACGGCCGTCGCCGACGGCGGCCTGCTCGTGCTGCTCGCTGCGGCCTTCCTCGCGTTCCGCTGGACGCGCCGCCCGAACGGCGGCTCGCTCGTGACCGCGATCGGCGTGCTCACAAGCTTCTACCTCGTCGCCCTCGCGGTCGCGTGGTGGGTCATGTCGGCCAAGGTGCCGACGTGAGCGTGAAGTTCGTGGGCGAGTTTGAGCGCTCGCCTTCGGGCGGGCGGCGCGGTCCAGCAAGGAAAGGCGGCACTGGTCGCTGTCCGAACTGATTGGTCTACTTGAGCAGGCTGAGGTAGGTCACACCGACGCGCAGAGGCAGCTACAGCAAGACGCGGGAGATCAAGCGTGCCGCCGAACCTCCAGACTGACCCACTACCACCGAGCAAGGTTTACAAAGCGCTTACGAGCAAGAGGGGATTTTCCTTGCGGAGGGGGAATAGGTTCGGCACGTGAGCGCGGTCGCCGTGGATCTCCGTAGCACCGCCGGCTTTCTCGTCGCCGATGCGAAGGGCCGGATCGTCGGCCGGGTCGAGTGCCCGATGTACGGCACCTCCCCGGAGACGCCCGACGCGCTCTCGGTTCGCTCGGGCTTCCTCGCCCGCCGCCGGCGCCTCGTCCCGGCCGAGTCGATCGAGCAGATCGACAACGGCACGAAGGTGATCGGCCTGCGCGTCGACCGCGCCTCGATCAAGACGTTCCTTTAGTCAGCGGCACACAATTTCGTGCCGGCTTCGCCGGCACTCGATTGCTTGCCGGGATTGGCGCCCTCCGACAACGTTGGTGCGTGAGGCCGGGCAAAGCCCGGCCTCACGGCGAAGAACTTCGCTAGAGGACGGACAGGTACTTGTCCAGCTCCCACTGCGTGAGCTGGATGCGGTACTCGTCCCATTCGGCGCGCTTGAGCTTCACGTAGTTGTCGAAGATGTGGTCGCCGAACGCGCGCCGCATCAGCTCCGAGGAGGCGAACTCGTCGACCGCCTCGCCGAGCGTCTCCGGTAGGGCGATGATGCCGCGTTCGCGGCGCTCCTCGGCGGTCAGGTGGTAGAGGTTCGTGTCCATCGGGTCGGCGAGCTCGTAGCCCTTCTCGATCCCCTCGAGGCCCGCGTGTAGGAGCGCTGCGAAGGTCAGATACGGGTTGCACGCCGGGTCGGGGCAGCGGAGCTCGGCGCGCGTACCCTGCTCGGAGCCCGGCTTGTAGAGCGGGATTCGAACGAGCGCGGAGCGGTTGCGCTGCGACCAGGCGACGTAGACCGGCGCCTCGTAGCCCGGCACGAGCCGCTTGTAGGAGTTGACCCACTGCGCGAACACGGCCGACAGCTCGCGCGCGTGCTTCAGCAGGCCGGCGATGAACGCCTTCCCAGCCGGGGAGAGGTGGTACTCGTCGTCGGCGGCGAAGAACTGGTTGCGGCCGTCTTTGAAGAGCGACATGTGGGTGTGCATGCCCGAGCCGTTCTCGCCGAAGAGCGGCTTCGGCATGAACGTCGCGTAGACGCCGTTCTTCGCCGCCACCTCTTTGACGAGCAGCCGGTAGGTGACGGTGTAGTCGGCCATGTCGAGCGCCGGGGCGAAGCGCATGTCGATCTCGTGCTGCGACGGCGCTACCTCGTGGTGGTGGTACTCGATCGGGATCCCGGCCAGCTCGAGCGCCTTGATCGTCTCGTAGCGGAGGTCGGTCGCCGCGTCGAGCGCGGTCATCGCGAAGTAGCCGCCCTCGTCGAGCGTCTCGGTGCTGTCACTCGACTTGAAGTAGAAGTACTCGAGCTCGGGGCCGACGTTGTAGGTGTCGAAGCCGAGCGCCTCCATGCGCTCGAGCGCGCGACGCAGCACGTAGCGCGGGTCGCCTTCGTAGGGATCGCCGTCGGGCTTGACGACGTCGCAGATCATGCGGCCGACCTTCGCCTCGCCCTCGCGGCGAGGGCATCAGGCGGAACGTCGCCGGATCGGGGATCGCGACCATGTCGGACTCCTCGATCGCGTTGAAGCCGGTGATCGACGAGCCGTCGAATCCCATCCCGTCGTCGAGCGCGCCCTCGACCTCGTCGAGGGTGATCGCGAAGCTCTTCAGGTGACCTTCGATGTCGGTGAACCAGAGCAGGAGGTAGTCGACGCCCTCCCGCTCGATCTGCTCGAGAACAGCTTTGCGCGCCCCCGGATCCGATGTCGCCCTGGCCCTGCTCTCGATCATCCCCATCTTCGCGGCCCTCCTGTGGATAAAAAGTTGCCCGACTCTACCGCAGCACCGGCCGCAAAAGCGCGGGTGCGGCGCGTCGAGTTCGCGCTTGACGCCGCCGCGACGCGGTCGCTATAACCCAAGCAGGGCGTCACCCACGTGGGCGGCGCCAGGCGATGAAGCCTGAGGACTCTCTACGAGTTCTCGGGCTTTTTTTGTTGGCGAGAAAAAGGGGTGCGAGCATGAGCGCGATGACGGATCCGACGGCGAAGACTCGGGAGGTCTGATGGCCAAGTACAAGCTGGAATACATCTGGCTCGACGGCCACGACCCCGTCCCGAACCTCCGCGGCAAGACCCAGGTGAAGGAGTTCGATGTCTTCCCGGCACTCGAGGAACTCCCGATGTGGGGTTTCGACGGCAGCTCGACACGCCAGGCGGAAGGCAGCAACTCGGACTGTTTGCTGAAGCCGGTCGCGGTCTTTCCGGACCCGGGCAAGGTCAACGGCGCGCTCGTCATGTGCGAGGTGCTCCTGCCCGACGAGACGCCGCATCCGAGCAACAGTCGCGCGACGATCCCGGACGACCCCGACACGTGGTTCGGCTTCGAGCAGGAGTACTTCCTCTACAGAGACGGCGTCCCGCTGGGCTTCCCGCGTGAGGGGTTTCCCTCCCCGCAGGGCGAGTACTACACCGGCGTCGGTTACAAGAACGTGGGCGACATCGCTCGCGAGATCGTCGACATGCACCTCGACCTCTGCCTCGAGGCCGGGATCAATCACGAGGGCATCAACGCCGAGGTGGCCAAGGGTCAGTGGGAGTTCCAGATCTTCGGCAAGGGCTCGAAGAGGGCCGCAGATGAAGTGTGGATCGCGCGGTACCTGCTCCTGCGTCTGTGCGAGCGCTACCGCGTGGACGTGAACTTCCACCCGAAGCCGCTCGGCAAGGACTACGACTGGAACGGCTCCGGCATGCACGCGAACTTCTCGACCAAGTACCTCCGCGAGGTCGGCGGCAAGGAGTACTTCGAGGCCCTGATGGCGGCGTTCGACGAGTACAAGGACGAGCACATCGCCGTGTACGGGCCCGACAACCACCTGCGTCTCACGGGCGAGCACGAGACGCAGGCGATCGACAAGTTCAACTACGGGGTCGCCAATCGCGGCGCCTCGGTCCGCGTCCCGCACAGCTTCGTGAACAACGGCTACAAGGGCTATCTGGAAGACCGCCGCCCGAACTCGCTCGGCGACCCGTATCAGATCGCCGGCCGAATTCTGCAGACGATCGAGACCGTTCCGACAAGCCGCTTCGGCGCCTCCGCGCGGGTGCCGGAGGCGGTGGCAGCGGCCTAGAACGGTGGTGACGGCTCAGGGGGAGCGCGATTCCTCCTGAGCCTCCCCTCTGCTAGGCCATCGCGACGGACGGCTCGCCGGGCTCGGGCGTGCGCGCCTGCTCTGTCGTCGCCTCGCGGGCCATCGAGATCACAACCGCACCAGCGAGCGCCAGACCGAGACCGATCAGGGCGACGACGACGTGCCACGCCGGCCTGCTGAGCCGCTCGTCGAGCAGCAGCGTGCCGACGAGGACGCACACGACTGGGTTCGCGACGGACACAGTCGCGACCGAGGGCGCGAGGCGCCCCGTCCCAAGTGAGACCTGCTGGAGCACGAACCCGAGCACGCCGGCGACCGCGAGGGCGTAGCACTCCCAGTGCGAAAGCATCGTGCCGACGCTCTCGTGAAGGTAGGTCAGCGTCGGCTTCGTCAGCGAGGCCGAGAGCCCGAACAGGATCCCGGAGGCGGCGCCGTAGGCGGCGGCCGTGATCGACTTGCCACCGCGACCGGCGCAGGCGACCAGCGCCCCGCAGAGGCCGCCGGTGACGACGATCACGATTGCCCACTGGCCGTTCGGAGCGGTCTCGTTTCCCGCCGGCCGGGTCGCCGAAGTAGGTGAAGAGGCGCGAGTCCGACGATGATCACGAGCGCGCCGAGCACCTCGCGCCGACCGACGTGCTGCTTCGTCAGGAAGTAGCCGAGCGGCAGCGCAAAGACGACCGTGGTGACGAGCAGCGGCTGGATGATCGCGAGCCGCCCGCGGTCGAGCGCGCCTGCCTGAAAGAGGTAGCCGGTGAGCAGCGCCACCGTGCCGAGCAGCCAGACCCTCTCGCCGGCCAGCCGCGCGAGCGACATCGGGTCGCGAAGCGAGATCTCGGGCAGGTTGAGCGCACCCTTCTGCTGGAGCGTCGCAGCGAGCGCGAACAGGAACGCCGCGATCAGTGCGAGGGTGGCGGCCACTGCACGAGCCTACGATGGTCGCAGGACGGCGGCAACCGGGTGCGGCTGCGCGCGGCGGCTACCGTCGCCGCGTGCGCTACCGCTTCGTCGACTGCCGCTGGTCGCTCGACGACCCCGGCTGGGGACGGACGCGCTACCTCGACGGGCACATTCCCGGCGCGGTCGTTCCTCGACGTCGAGCGCGACCTCGCCGCGCCGCCGGGCCCGGCGGGCGCCATCCGCTGCCCGAGCGCGGCCGACTTCGCCCGCGCCGCCGGGGCGGCCGGGATCGGGGCCGGCGTGTTCGTCGTCGCCTACGGCTCGCTCGGCGGGGCCGAGCGGCTCTGGTGGCTGCTCCGGCACTTCGGCCACGACGACTGCGCGGTGATCGACCTCGACGCCTGGCACGGACCGCTCGAGCGCCGGCGAGGAGCGGCCGAGCCCGAGACGTTCGAGCCGCGCGAGCGCGCCGGCGACACGATCGAGCCTCGACGAGCTCGCCGCGCGCCGCGAGGAGCTCGTCGTCGTCGACTCGAGGCTCGCCGCGCGCTGGCGCGGCGAGGCGAACCCGATCGACCGCGGTTCCCGGCCGGATCCCCGGCGCGCTCAACGCGCCGTGGAACGAGCCGCTGCCGGACGCTGCCCGCCGGGCGAGCTCGTCGCCTACTGCGGCTCGGGCGTCACGGCCTGCGTCACGCTGCACCGCCTCCACCTCGCCGGCCGCGAGGGACGCCTCTATCCCGGCTCGTGGTCGGAGTGGGAGCAGCACGACGAGCTGCCGCGCGAGCGCGGCTAGGCACGCCGCGGCCGACGCCGCGTCGCGTACGCGCGCGAGGTACCGCTCCCAGCGCTGCGGGATCTTCGGCGTCGCGAGCCGGATGAAGAGCACCGGCGCGGGCGGCCGCGGCGGGTGGTGCAGCTCCATCTGCACCTCGTGCGGGAAGCCGGTTGCCCTTGCGCAGGTTGCACGGCGCGCACGAGGTGACGACGTTCTCCCACACCGACTCGCCGCCGCGCGAGCGCGGGATCACGTGGTCGAGCGTCAGCCGGCCGCTGGTCGTGCCGCAGTAGACGCAGCGCCAGCCGTCACGCGCGAAGAGCGCGCGGCGCGAGATCTTGCGCTGGACGATCCGCGGAACGCGGACGTAGTGGAGGAGCCGGATCACGTGTGGCCACGGGAACTTCGACGTGGCCGAGCGAAGTGGTCGCCCGAGCTCTTCGACGACCTCCGCCTTCCCCTTGAACACGAGCACGTGCGCACGTCTCAACGAGCAGACGTTGAGCGGCTCGTAACTCGCGTTCAGGACGAGAACTTGCTGCACCGTGTCCGAAAAGTACCCGAACACGCAGCGAGATCCGGACGCCGTCTCGCGAGTCGCGGTGCTAGCGGCCCATCGCCCGTTCGACGGCCTCCTGCTCCTCGGGCGAGAGCGCGACCGACGGCTTGCCGCGGTCGAGCTCCTTCATGTAGATGCGGGCGTAGTCGCGGCCCTGGATCGCGGTGACGACGATGCCCGTGCGCGCCGCGTCGAGCAGCGCGAGCGACGCGGACTGGTGGCCGCCCGTGTCCTCGTAGGCGTCGTAGCGGACGATCGCCGTGTTCGTGACCGCCGTGTCGACGCGCCGGTCGACGCGCGCGAGCCCCGCTGCGACCTCGTCGACCGCGCGGTGGAGGTCGTCGATCCGGCCCTGCAGCGAGACGGCGAACTCGACGAGATCCTTCCGGCCGCCGCCGATCAGCATCCGCTGCGCCTCGCGCACGCGGCGCACGCGCACCCAGGCGACACAACGCGATCGCCGACGCCCGCGAGGCCGACCGCGACGCCCGACGACGCCGATCAGCGCGGCGACGTTCCCGGAGACGTGCACTCGTAGACCATCGAGCTAGGGCAGCGAGAAGATGACCTGGTACTGGGCCGAGTTGTTGTCCTTGTTCGCCTCGCGCCAGCACCGGCGCGACGTCGACCTTCAACGTCGTCTGCGTCGCGAACGGCACCTCGCCGAGGTCGTCGAACGTCACGGTCACCTGCTCGCCCGGGTTGATCAGGTCGATCTCTGCGTCTTCACGATCGGCTTGCCCGTCCCCTGCTCGATCGTCAGCGTGACCGGGATCCCGACCTCCTGCGAGTCGCCCGAGTCCTGCACGGTGACGTCGAACGCGAGCTCGGTGGTGGCGGTGACCGTGTTCAGCTGGCCGGGCACCAGCGTCTGGTCGCCCGGCTGCGCCTTCGACCGAGACGATGTTCGTGCCGTGCACGCCGGCCGGCGTGCCGCCGGTCGAGGCGCCGCGAATCCGCTGGAGGACGAGCTCCATCGACTTGCGCGGTGACGAGCTCCGTGTTCGCGACGACGTTCGACTCGGGCACGGTCACGCCGTTGACACCGTCGTTCTGCGAGCTGCACGAGCGCCAGAGCCCTGAAGAGGTCGTCCCAGACGACGTCGCTCGCGAGCAGCCGGTTCGCCTGGCCGGCGAGCAGCGGCTCGCGTCGGCCGGCTTCGTCCGAGCCCGCGGTCTTCTTGAACGGCGTCGGCGAGCCCAGCGAGGCCGCTGACGCGAAGCTGCGAGCGCGTCGATGAGGTGCCCGTTCTCGGCGCGCAGGCGGCCGGGCGGGTCGAGCTCCTGCGCCCGGCGCACGTTCTGCCGCTCCTGCTCGGCGATCCCGCGGAGCTTCGTGCTCGATCTGCTGCAGCCGTCGAGGCCCGGCGTCGTCAGCACGTTCGCGAGCGCGCTTGCCGTTCGCGGTCGACTGCGCGCGATCTTCTGGACGTCCTCCATGTAGCTCGCGTACGCATCGTGCTTCGACGTGCTCGCGCACGACTGGATCAGGAGCCCGAAGACCAGGACGAGGACGATCGCGAAGACGACGAGCGCGAGCAGGCGCAGAAGCGGCGCACGCCCCGCGGCGGGCCCGAGCGAACGGCGCGGGCCGCCGTCGCCGCGCGAGCCGCCTCGCCGCGGCAGGCGCACGCGCGACTGGGCGCGTCTCGCTCGTCGCAGGCTCGTCCTCGAAGAAGTCGAACTCGATGTCGTCGTCGCGCGGGTCCATGCGTGGCCGAATCTACCGCGTCCGTTCGCCGGGCAAAGGAGTTCTCCTGGGCGCGAAGTAGAAGCGGAGGGTGTCCTCGGCTGCCCTCGCGCAGGAGCTCATCCTCGGACGTTACCGGCCGCTTCGGCCGCTCGGCTCGGGCGGGATGGGTCACGTCTGGCTCGCCCGCGACGAGCGGAGCGGCCTCGACGTCGCGCTGAAGATGGTCGCCCGCGAGGGCAAGGCCGCCGTCCGCGCCGAGCGCGAGGCCAAGGCGGCGGCGGCGCTGCGGCATCCGCGCTGCCAGCGGATCTACTCGCTCGCGCGCGACAGCGGCCACGTCTACATCGCCTACGAGTACGTCCCCGGCCGCACGCTGCGCGAGGCGCTGACGCGCCGGCGAGATCGACGACCGCGACGCCGTCGAGGTCGCCGCGCAGGTGCTCGACGCGCTCGCGCACGCCCACCGGCGCGGGATCGTCCACCGCGACGTGAAGCCGTCGAACGTCCTGCTCGCCGAGAGCGACGGCGATCGACGTGCGGCTGCTCGACTTCGGGCTCGCGCAGATGGCGGAGTTCGACACGCTGACCGCGCTCGGCGACGTCCCCGGCACGCTCGCCTACGTCTCGCCCGAGCGGCTGCTCGGCGAGGAGGCGACCGAGGCCGCCGACGTCTGGGCGGTCGGCGTGATGCTCTGGGAGGCGCTCGCGCAAGGCCATCCGTTCCGCGCCTCGACGATGACCGAGACCTCGCGGCGCATCCAGGCCGGCGCGGAGCCGCTCGAGCGCGTGCGCCCCGACCTGCCGGCCGTCGCTCCACGAGGCGGTCGCGAGCGCGCTCGTGCTCAACCCGGCGCGGCGCCCCTCGGCCGGACGGCTCGCCGACGAGCTGCGCTCGCAGCCGAAGAAGCGGCGCAACAGGCAAGGACGGCCGCGCCCTCGCGCGGCACCGACGCGCCGCCGCTCGCCGCGAGCGCGCTCCGCGAGCGCGCGCTGCCCGGCGCGCTCGCCGCCGCGACGGCCGGCTGGGTCGCCTCGACGCTCCCCTTCTACCCGGCCGGCTGGCCGCTCGGCCTCGCCGCAGCCGCCGGCGCGCTCGCGGCTGCCGCGCCCGCGCGCCGGGCATGACCTTCGCGCTCGCGACGGCGTTCCTCCCGCTCGCGAACATCTCGCTCGGGCTCGCGCTGCTCTTCGCCGCGATCGCCTGCGGCTGGTCGCGCTGATGTGGAGGGACGCGCGCACCGGTCTGCTCTTCGCCGCCGGCCCGCTGCTCGTCCCGCTCGGCGCCCTCGCGCTGATGCCGCTCGTCGCGCAGCTCGCGCGCGGACCCGCTGCGCCGCGCCGCGCAGGCCGCGGCCGCGGTGCTGCGCGGCCGCCCTCGTCGCGGGCCTGCGCCACGAGCACTTCCCGTTCGACGGCTCCGTCCCGCCGCTCGGGCTCGGGATCGCCGGCAGCGCGCGCCCGACGGCGGTCGCAGCCGCGCTCTGGGACGTGCTCCAGGCGCATCCGGCGCTGCTCGCCGAGGCCGTCGTGCTCGCCGCCGCCGCGGTCGCGCTCCCGTACTGCCGCGGGCGCGGGCCCTGGGCCGCGGCCGCCTTCGGCGCCGCGCTGCTCGCCGCCACCGTGCTCGCCGCACCGGCGGCGCCGTTCCTGCCGCTCGTCGGCGCCGCGTGGCTCACCGCGGCGATACTGGGGCTCGAACGGATGGGGCTCGAGAGGACGAAATACACTGAGCCGCCGGGGTAGGCCCGGCCTATGAGCGTTCTCCGCACCATCGAGTCGAAGCTCGAGTCCCTCTTCGAGGGCGTGTTCGGGCGCGCGTTCCGCACGAACGTCCAGCCGGTCGAGCTCGCGCGCAAGCTCGTCAAGGAGATGGACGACCACCGCACCGTGTCGGTGTCGCGCGTCTACGTGCCGAACGAGTACACGATCTACCTCTCGCCGCCCGACCGCGAGCAGTTCGCGGACTTCGAGGACTCGCTGCGCGACGAGCTCCAGGACTACCTCACCGAGCACGCCCGCCGCGAGAGCTACGTGCTGCTGACGCTCGGCACGGTGAAGCTCGAGACGGACGCCGACCTCGACCTCGGCGTCTTCGGGATCGCGACGCGCCTCGTACGGGGAGCACGGCCGCCCCAAGACGCGCCCGCGGCAGAGGCGACACCCGGCGCGACGATGGTGTACAAGGCCGTGCCGGCCGAGGACGCCGTCGCGGTCGTGGCGCCACCGCAGGTCGTGCGCGAGACCGCAACGCTCACCGTCGAGGGCACGAGGCACGAGCTCACCGCGCAACGCGTCGTGATCGGCCGCTCGAAGGACTGCGACGATCCAGATCGACCGACCCCAACGTCTCGCGGCGACACGCCGAGGTCCGGCAGGAGGGCTCGAGCTACTGGCTCGTCGACCTCGACTCGACGAACGGCGTCGAGGTGAACGGCAAGCGCGTCAAGCGGCTCGAGCTCGAGGACGGCACCCGCTTCACGATCGGCTCGACCGAGATCCTCTTCTCGCAGGAGCCCGCTTGACGGCAGCCGGCATCGTCGCCTCCGCACAAGTCGAGACGACGCTGCTCGCGCTCAAGTTCGCCTTCCTCGTGCTCCTCTACCTCTTCATCTGGCGGATCGTCCGCTCGGCCGCGCGCGACCTGCGCCTGCCGCAGGAGTCGATGATCCTCTCGCCCCAGCAGGCCTCGCAGCTCCTCGCCCAGCAGACGGCCCGTGAGCTCGGCCGGATCGTCGTCGTCTCGAGCCCGGCGCTCCAGAAGGGCGCCGTCTACGCGATCGACTCGACGGCGCTGAGCATCGGCCGAAGCGAGGGCAACGACCTCTCGATCGACGGCGACGAGTACGCGTCGTCTCGGCACGCGCGGTTCGAGCCGCGCCGCGACGGCGTCTACGTCGCGGACGCCGGCTCGACGAACGGCACCTTCGTCAACGGGATCCGGCTCGCCCGCGAGCGAAGGCTCGTGCCGGGCGACGTCGTCCGCGTCGGCGAGACCGACCTGAGGTTCGAGCGGTGAGCGCGCCTCCGCTGAGGCTCACGATCGGCCAGCGTCACGGCGAGAGCGACACCGGCCGGAAGCGCCGCCGCAACGAGGATTCGTTCGTCTGCGACCCGCCGCTCTTCGCGGTCGCCGACGGGATGGGCGGCGCGCAGGCCGGCGAGGTCGCCTCCGCGCTCGCCGCGGCTGCGCTGCGCGAGCGGAGCGACCACGAGGCCGGCGGCGAGGCCCAGGTGGTCGAGCTCGTCCAGGAGGCGAACCGGCGCGTCCACCAGCGCGCACTCGACGACGCCAGCGCCTCGGGCATGGGAACGACGATGACGGTCGCGCTCTTCGGCGAGGACGGGTCGGTCGCGATCGGCCACGTCGGCGACTCGCGCGCCTACATCCTCCGCGACGGCCGGCTCGAGCAGCTCACCGACGACCACTCGCTCGTCGCCGAGCTCGTCCGGCGCGGCGAGCTCTCGCAGGCCGAGGCCGAGGTGCACCCGCAGCGCTCGGTGATCACCCGGGCGCTCGGCACCGACCCCGACGTCGACGTCGACGCGTTCACCGTCTCGGCGCTCGCCCGGCGACCTGTTCCTGCTCTGCTCGGACGGCCTGACGACGATGGTCGACGCGGACGGGATCGCCGAGCTCGTGCTGCGCCACCGCGACGACCTCCGGCAGGCCACGCGCGCACTGATCGAGGCGGCGAACGACCACGGCGGCGACGACAACGTCACGGCGGTCCTGTTCGAGGTCGCCGAGGCGGGCGATTCCGACGCCGTGGCGCCAGCCCTGGTCCCGGATCCGGACGAGGCCGACACGCTCCACCCCGAGGACGCCGTCGCGCTACCGCCGCTCGCGGAGGACGCCGTCACGCTACCGCCGCTCACCGACGACACGGTGGAGGTCGCGCCGGAGCCCGAAGCCCCGGCCGAGGACCGACCCCTGCCGAGGACGGGCCCCCGGCCGTGGACGACACCGTGATCGTCTCCGCCGCCGAGCTGTACGCGCCCGTGCCCGAGGCCGAGCACCTGGTCGACGGGCACCCGCCGGCGCCGCTCTGGCGCAGGCTGTTGGCGCTGCTCGTGATGGCACTCCTCGTCGGAGCGATCCTGCTTCTCGTCTCGCGGGGCCTCGCCCGCTGAGCGCATGACCGAGCGCAACCGCGAGCTCGGCTACCTGATCGCCGTCGGCGCGTTGACGGGCATCGGCTTCGCGAGCGTCTACATCGCGCGCCAGTCGGTCGTCTCGTGGGGCTCGCTCACCTACGCTGGACTCTTCGTCGCGCTCTATCTGCTGGCACATGCGTCGCGCGCCGGACGGTGCCGAACGCCGACCCGTACCTGCTGCCGATGGCCGGCCTGCTGACGGCGATCGGGCTGACCGAGATCTACCGCCTCGGGCCCGACGACGCCTTCAAGCAGGCGCTGTGGATCGTGATCGGCGTCGCGCTCTTCGCCGTCACGCTGATCGGCCTGCGGCGCGACTACCGCGTGCTCGAGTCCTACAAGTACCTATTCGGGATCGGGGCAATCGTGCTCCTGTTCCTGCCACGAATCCCGGGCTTCGGCACCACCGTCAACGGCGCGCGCCTCTGGGTGCACGTCGGAGACTTCCAGTTCCAGCCGGGCGAGCTGGCGAAGATCTCGCTGATCGTCTTCCTCGCCGCCTATCTCCGCGAGAAGCGCGAGGTGCTCGCGCAGGGACGCCTCAAGGACGCCGGCCCGCTGCTCGCGATCTGGGGCGCCGCGATGCTCGTCCTCGTCGTGACCAACGACCTCGGCTCGGGGCTCCTCTACTTCGGGATCTTCCTCGCGATGCTCTACATCGCGACCGCGCGTCTCTCATTCGTCGCCCTGGGCATCGCTCTGTTCGCCGTCGGTGGCGCGCTGGCCTACTCGCAGATCAACCACGTGCACGAGCGCGTCACGATCTGGCTGCATCCGTGGACGGTCGACAAGATCTTCTGCCCGCAGACCGGCGGGCTGGCGCTCCGTCAGGACTGCCAGAGCTACCAGCTCGTGAAGTCGCTCTACTCGATCGCAAGCGGTGGCTTCGGCGGCGCCGGGCTCGGCAAGGGCACCTTCACGACCCCCGACGGCCACCAACTGATCCCGTACCTGAACACCGACTTCATCTACTCCGCGCTCGCCCAGGAGCTCGGCCTCGTCGGAGCTGCCGCGCTGCTGCTCGTCTTCATGCTCTTCGTCGCGCGAGGGATGAAGATCGCGCTCCAGGTCGACGACGGCTTCTCGAAGCTGCTCGCCGCCGGGCTCACGTTCGCCTTCGCGCTGCAGACGTTCATCATCGTCGGCGGCGTCCTGCGCCTGATCCCGCTGACCGGGATCACGCTGCCGTTCGTCTCGTACGGCGGCTCGTCGGTCGTGGCGAACTTCGTCATGCTCGCCGGCCTGCTTCTCGTCTCCCACCGGGCCAACTCGACGGTGCGCGCATGAACCGCCAGATCTCGCGCCTCGCGCTTGCATCACTCGTGATGCTCGGCGCGCTGATCGTCGCCACCACCTACTGGCAGACGTGGGCCTCGGGCGGCCTTGCGGCACGCCAGGACAACGCGATCCAGCGCGTTGCGCAGTTCGAGATCCGGCGCGGGCTGATCTACGCGGCAAACGGAAAGACCGTGCTCGCCACCAACATCCGGAAGAAGGTCGGCGGCCAGACGCTCTACTTCCGCACCTACCCGACGAACGGCTTTGCCTCGCAGGCGATCGGCTACTCGACACAGAGCCGCTCGCGCGCTGGCCTCGAGCGTGAGGAGAACGCCTACCTGACGGCGTCGAACAAGAACCTCGGCACGCTCTTCGACCGCCTCGGCAACAAGCTGAAGGGCACGACGGTCAAGGGCAACGACCTCGTGCTGACGCTGAACGTGAAGGCGCAGAAGGCGGCCGAGAGCCTGCTCCGCGGCAAGTGCGGGGCGGCGGTCGTGCTCAACCCGCAGACGGGCGCCGTCTACGTGATGGCCTCCTCACCCACCTTCGACCCGAACCTGATCGAGAAGCCGGACGGCTACGCGAAGATCCAGGCGACGAAGGCGCCCTGCTCACCCTCGGCTCCGCTCCTGAACCGCGCAACGCAGGGCCTCTATCCGCCGGGCTCGACCTTCAAGATCGTCACAGCCACGGCCGCCCTGGAATCGAAGCTCTTCAAGCCCGACTCGTCGTTCTACGACCCCGGCTACTGCGAGGTCTACGGCAAGAAGGTCTACAACGCCGGCAACCCCGACCAGAACGGCCTCGAGGCGTTCGGCAACGTCAACCTCGTGACCGCGTTCGAGCACTCGATCAACGCCGTGTTCTGCGACATCGGCAAGAAGCTGGGCGCCAAGCGCGTCCTCGAGCAGGCAAAGCGGTTCGGCTTCTACTCCGTGCCGCCGCTCGAGACGCCCTCGGAGGCGCGGTCGGGCTCCGGCCTCTACGACCCGAAGACGCGCAAGCTCTTCGACCCGAAGAACCCGGCGACCGCGGTCGACCCGGGCCGGCTCGCATTCGGGCAGGAGCGGCTGCTCGTGACCCCGCTGCAGATGGCGATGGTCGCAGCAGGGATCGCGAACAAGGGCACCGTGATGACGCCACGGCTCGTCAAGAAGGTGCTCGCGCCGAACGGCGATGTCGTCACGCGCCTCCACCCCCGCGTCTACTCGCAGGCTGCAAGCCCGAAGACGGCGGCAGCGATTCGCGACATGATGGTCGCCGCGGTGCAGAGCGGCACCGGCACCCAGGCGCAGATCCCGGGCGTCGCCGTCGCGGGCAAGACCGGTACGGCCGAGACCGGCACGACGGGCGTCTACCACGCCTGGTTCGTCTTCTTCGCGCCGGCCGTGCACCCGGTCCTCGCCGGCGCAGTCGTCGTCGAGAGCCAGTTGAACGGCTTCGGCGGCACCGTCTCCGCTCCGATCGCGAAAGAGATCATGCAGGCGATCCTCCCTCCGACGTCGAACGCGACGCCGTAGAACCGCCCCATAGACGATGACCAACACCGATCCCCTCCTCAACCGTCTCTTCGACTCGCGCTACCTGATCGAGCGCAAGCTCGGCTCGGGCGGAATGGCCGACGTCTACCTCGCAGAAGACCAGGAGCTTGGGCGCCGCGTCGCTCTGAAGCTCCTCGACGACCGGCACGCCGCCGACGAGCAGTTCGTGGAGCGCTTCCGACGCGAGGCCCAGAACGCGGCCGGCTTGAACCACCCGAACATCGTCTCGATCTTCGATCGCGGCCAGGGCGAGGGCACGTACTACATCGCGATGGAGTTCCTCGACGGGCGCACGCTCAAGGAGCTCGTGATCCGCAACGGGCCGACGCCGATCCCGATCGCGATCGACTACGCGCGTCAGATCCTCGGCGCGCTCGGCTTCGCCCACCGGCACGGGATCGTCCACCGTGACATCAAGCCGCACAACATCGTCGTCGGCCCCGACGGCCGCCTGAAGGTGACGGATTTCGGAATCGCCCGCTCCGGCTCATCGCAGATGACGGAGGCCGGCTCGATCGTCGGCACGGCGCAGTACCTCTCGCCCGAGCAGGCGCGCGGCGCCCAGGTCGATCCGCGCTCGGATCTCTACTCGCTCGGGATCGTGATGTACGAGATGTTGACCGGCAAGGTGCCCTTCACGGGCGACGCGCCCGTCGAGATTGCGATGAAACATCTCTCGGCGATCCCGGAGCCGCCGTCGAAGCTGCGCAGCGACGTCCCGCACGAGCTCGACGCGGTCGTGATGCGAGCGCTCGCGAAGGACCCCGACGAGCGGTTCGACTCGGCCGAGGAGATGGACGCCGACCTGGCGCGCGTCGCACGCGGTCTCGCCGTGTCGAGGAGGACCGAGGAGGCGATGACGCAGGTGCTGGCGGGCGCCGGCGTCACAGCCTCGACGATGGTGACGCGGCCACGGCCGACGCCGCCGCCGACCCCACCCGCCTACCGGCCTCCCGGGGCCTACTACGAGGAGCGGCCCCGGCGACGCTCGGTGTGGCCGTGGATCCTCGGCCTCCTCGCGATCGCGATCGCAGGCGGGGCAGGATACCTCCTCTACGACAAGGTCCAGTCGCAGCTGAACGAGAACGGCCCTGTCACGGTCGTCGACGTCGGCCAGGTTCAGGTGACCGCGGCCAAGCAGATGCTGGAGGCCCAAGGGTTCAAGGTCCGGGTCAGGCCGAGGGCGAGCAGGCTCCCGATCGGCGCGGTCATCGAGCAGGACCCGGCCGGCGGCGACCGCGCCCCGAAAGGGTCGATCGTCTTCCTCAGCGTCTCGACGGGACGACCGAAGTCCACAGTGCCCGAGGTGCGCGGCCTCAACCAGACGGACGCGATCGCCGCATTGCTCCAGGCGGGCCTGAAGCCGATCTCCTACTCCGTCTACTCGAGCGAGCCGCAATACACAGTGACGGGACAGAACCCGAAGCCGGGCGAGATCGTCCTCAGGGGGTCGAACGTGCGAATCAACGTGTCTCAGGGCGTCAAGCAGGCCTCGGTGCCGGACGTTGTCGGCGAGCCGTACGTGAATGCGGCCAGCGAGCTCCAGGGCCCCGGCTTCGTCGTCGTGCGCGTCGATGCCGACTCTGACGAGCCGGAGGGGCAGGTGATCGCCCAGGACCCGACGGCGGGCACGAGCATCGCGCAGGGCTCGAAGGTGACGGTGACGGTCTCGAAGGGACCGAAGACGAGCCAGGTGCCGGACGTCACCGGCGATGCGCTCGCTGACGGGCAGCAGTTGCTGAAGGACGCGGGCTTCAAGTCGGCCGTGCTGCGCCAGGACGTGACGGACCCGAGTCAGGACGGCCTGGTTCTCGCCCAGGATCCCGCGAGCGGTCCGCTCGAATCGGGCTCGACCGTGACGCTCTTCGTCGGGCAGCTCGTGAGCACACCGCCCCCCGCAGCGACGACCGAGACCACGACTCCGGCTGTCACTCCGACGACGGGAACGACGACGGGAACGACGACGGGAACGACGACGGGAACGATCACGACCGAAACGACGACCGCGCCGGCGACGACGCTGCCCACGCCGCCTTGATCCGCCGCCGCGTCGCGGTCATCTCGGGTGGCCGCTCGAGCGAACACGAGGTCTCGGTGGCCTCCGCCCGCAGCGTCGCCGGCGCGCTCACTGCCCTGGGAATGGACGTGATCAACATCGAGATCGACCGCGACGGCGCGTGGTCACTCGGCGGCGACCGCGAGCCGGAAGGCGGGGAGCGGCTGCCGGGCCCGGCCGTTGCAGCGGCGCTCGGCGGCGTCGACGTCGTCTTCCCGGTCTTGCACGGGCCGTTCGGCGAGGACGGGACGGTGCAAGGTCTGCTCGAGCTCGCAGGCATCGCATACGTCGGTCCGGGCGTCACCTCATCGGCGCTCTGCATGGACAAGGATCTCTTCAAGGCCATCCTGCGCGACCGCGGCATTCCGGTCCCGCGCAATTTGACCTTGCGCGCGGGCGACGACCCGCAGACGCCACCGTACGGCTACCCGGTGTTCGTCAAGCCGGCGCGCCTCGGTTCGTCCGTCGGCATCTCGAAGGCCCACGATGACACCGAACTGGCCGCGGCCGTCGCACTTGCCTTTGAGCACGACGACAAGGTGCTGGTCGAAGAGTTCGTCGACGGGACAGAGGTCGAGGTGGGCGTGCTCGGTAACCGCGCGCCGACTGCGTCGCTGCCCGGCGAGATCGTGGTGCGAAACAAGGAGTGGTACGACTACGAGGCCAAGTACGTGGAGGGCGAGATGGAGCTCGTCATCCCCGCACGCATCCCCGAAGACGCCGCGGTGCGAGCGCAGGAGCTGGCGGTGGAGGCCTTCGTCGCGGCCGAGTGCGAGGGCATGGCCCGCGTCGACCTGTTCGTCCGCCATGACGGGGTGGTGCTCGTGAACGAGCTGAACACGATCCCCGGCTTCACGGGCACGAGCGTCTACGCGAAGCTCTTCGGGGCCACCGGCGTCTCGTACGAGAGCCTGCTCGAACGCCTGATCGACCTCGCGCTCGAACGTCACGAGCGCCGCCGCGAGCTGCGCTACTAACCAGCGCTACGACGCATCGACCTCGTTCACGTGTGCTGTCCCGCCGGGCGGGACGGTGGTGATCCAGACGACGAAGTACCGCCCCTTCGCGTCGTCGAGAGAGAAGGTCGTCCGCGTCCCGACCGTCTGTGCACCGGAGACGTCGTGAAACGGGCCCGTGCGGTCGCCGCCAGCCTGGATCGTTGCCGTGAAGCCAGGCGTGTCGCTGCTCACCGTTAACCGGCTGAGGCTGACCGTCCTGCCGGCATCGAGCAGCAGTCCGACACCCGGTTTGCTGAAGCTCGAGTAGGTCTCGGTCGGCCAGTAGGTCGACAGGTCGCCGTCGGTGGCACTCGAAGCCTTGGCGTCGTGCTCCTCGCCGTCGCCCGGCAGCGGGTCCCAGGCGCCGACGCCCCGTACCTCCACAGTGCCGCCAACCGCGATGCCGCCGCCGAGATTACCGCCACCTGTCCGTGCCCACCGTTCGCACGCCGAGCCACGCGACGGCCACGAGCAACGCCAGGCCGACCACGACCAGCAGAGCAGGGCGCGCGACGCCGCGACGCCGGCGCAGCACCTTTGCGGGCGGCGGCAGCACCGCCGTTGCCGAGCCCTCCGTGCCGGCGCGAGCCTCCTCAAGGCAAGCCTGGAGCTCGCGGCCGAACTCGTCCATGCGCGCAAACCGGTCGGCTGGATCCTTCGCGAGCGCCTTCGCAATGGCGGCATCCAGACGCGGAGACACCTCCGGCCGGCGGGCCGAGACCGGCGGAGCGGGCTCGTTGATGTGCCGCATCGCGACCGCGACGAAGTTGTCGCCGGAGAACGGCAGCTCGCCCGTCAACAGCTCGTAGAGGACGACGCCGAGCGAGTAGACGTCGGTGCGCTCGCCGACAGGCCGTCCCTGCGCCTGTTCGGGCGCGATGTAGTCCGACGTCCCGAGCACGGTGCCGGTCTGGGTCACACCGTGGGTCACGTCGAGTGAGCGCGCGATCCCGAAGTCGGTCACCTTCGCGTTCCCGTCCCCGTTCAGGAGCACGTTCTGCGGCTTCACGTCACGGTGAACGAGCCCGTTCGCGTGGGCGAACGCAAGGCCGGAGGCGATCTGGATCCCAAGCACAAGCGCACGCTCGACCGGCAGCGGACCCGCGCGGTCGACCACCTCTTTGAGGTTGTCGCCGTCGACGTACTCGAAGACGATGAACTGCCGGCCCTCGTGCTGGCCTTTGTCGATCACCCGCACAATGTTCTGATGTGACAGCCCCGCGGCCATCCGCGCCTCTCTGCGGAACCGCTCGACGTACTCGTCCTCGTCGTTGTAGCGCTGGTGCAGTACCTTCAGCGCCACCGTCCGCTCGAGCACGCGGTCGTGGGCGCGGAAGACGGTCGACATCCCACCGGAACCGGCCAGCTCTTCGAGCTCATAGCGGCCTGCGAGGACGTCACCGACGAGCAACGGCCTCTCCTTCCCCGGCCGGGACCTTCCTAATCGAGAGCCGCCTCGAGCGCCTCTTCCCAGACGCCGAGCGCCTCGTCGAGCTCCACGTCGGTGATGACGAGCGGCACGAGGACGCGGATGCAGTTGCCGTGGACGCCGCAGGTGATCAGCAGCAGCCCGCGGGAGAGCGCCTCGACGACGATCGCGGCCGTCAGCTCGGGAGCCGGCGTCTTCGTCGCCGGGTCCGAGACGAGCTCGATCGCGAGCATCGACCCGAGTCCACGCACGTCGCCGATCGCGGGCCAGCGCTGCTGCCAGTCGAGCATGCGCGCACGGATCGTTTCGCCGATCGCGGCCGAGCGCTCGACAAGCCCTTCCTCGTCGATCACGTCGAGCACGGCCAGCGCCGCGGCCTGTGCGACGGGGTTGCCGACGTAGGTGCCGCCGATCGCCCCAGGGCCGGGCGCGTCCATGATCGCGGCGCGGCCGAGCACGCCCGAGAGCGGCAGGCCCATCGCAATCGACTTCGCGACAGTGATCAGGTCGGGCTCGACCCCGAAGTGCTCCATCGCGAAGAAGCGCCCGGTGCGGCCGAAGCCCGTCTGCACCTCGTCGGCCACGAGCACGATCCCGTGCTCGTCGCAGATGCGTCGCATGCCCTGCATGAACTCGAGCGGCGAGACGACGAACCCGCCCTCGCCCTGCACCGGCTCGACCACGATCGCGGCGACCGTCTCGGCCGCGACCTGCACGGCGAACGCGCGCTCGAGCGCGGCCAGTGCGTCCCCGGAGCTGATGCCGCGATAGGCGTACGGGAACGGCACGCGGTAGACCTCGGGCGCGAACGGGCCGAGGCCGGCCTTGTACGGGTGCGTCTTCGAGGTGAGCGACAGCGACATCAGCGTGCGACCGTGGAAGCCGCCCTCGAAGGCGATGACGGCCGGGCGCTTCGTGTAGGCGCGCGCGAACTTGACCGCGTTCTCGACCGCCTCGGTGCCGGCGTTGAAGAAGGCCGCCTTGACCGGGCCCGAGATCGGCGCCCGCTCGGCGAGCCGCTCGGCAAGGGTGACGTAGACCTCGTAGGGGACGACCGTGAAGTCGGTGTGGCTGAACCGCTCGAGCTGCTCCTGCGCCGCCGCGACCACGTCGGGGTGCGAGTGGCCGACGTTGAGGCTGCCGACGCCACCCGCGAAGTCGATGCAGCGTGTTGCCGTCGACGTCGGTGATGGTGACGCCGCGCGCCGACTCGGCCACGATCGGGAAGGTCAGCGTGAGCGGGCTCGCGACGGCGCGGTCGTTGCGCTCGATGATCGCCCGCGAGCGCGGCCCCGGAATCTCGGTTCTGAGCTCGATTCTGCGCGTCGTCGCCACGCGGCCAGCCTAGCGAACAAGCGCGTGCGAGAATCGGCGCGTGGTCCTGTCCGACAGCACCATCGCCAGGCTGCTCGGCGAGGGCCGGATCGAGATCGACCCGTACGAGTCCGTCGCTCCTCCAGCCGTCGAGCGTCGACGTGCGCGTCGACCGCTACTTCCGCGTCTTCCGCAACAACCTCTACCCCTTCATCGACGTCAAGACCGAGCAGGAGGACCTGACCGAGCTCGTCGAGATCGGCGACGAGCCGTTCATCCTCCACCCCGGCGAGTTCGTGCTCGGCTCGACGCTCGAGCGGGTGCGGCTGGCCGACGATCTCGTCGCACGATTGGAGGGCAAGAGTTCAGTTTGGGCCGGCTCGGGCTGCTGATCCACTCGACCGCCGGCTTCATCGACCCGGGCTGGGACGGGCACGTGACGCTCGAGCTCTCGAACGTCGCCAACCTACCGATCACGATCTACCACGGCATGAAGATCGGGCAGATCTCCTTCATGCAGATGACCGAGCCGGCATCGACGCCCTACGGCGCCGGGCAGCTCGGCTCGAAGTACCAGGGCCAGCGCGGCCCGACGCCGAGCCGCTACTGGAAGAACTTCGAGCCTGCGCGGGGTCTTTCGCAGGCGAAAAGAGGCGAGGCGCCGAAGGCGCCCGACAACTTCTTGCCGGAGAGGACGGGTGACGGTTCTCGTCACCGGCGCCACGGGCTTCGTCGGACAGGCGATCGTGCACGAGCTTGCGCGCGCAGGGACGCGACGTCCGCGCGCTCGTCCGTGACCCGAACGCGCGCGTCACGGTTTGAGAGCTGGGGCGTCGAGCTCGCAGCCGGCGACGTCACCGACGCGGCGAGCCTCGCCGCGGCGGCGCGCGGCTGCACGCACGTCGTCCACCTCGTCGCGATCATCCGCGGCAGCAAGACGGACTTCGAGCGGGTGATGACCGGCGGCACGCGGAACCTGATCGCCGCCGCGCGGGAGGCCGGCGTCGAGCGGTTCGTGCTGATGAGCGCGCTCGGCACGAGCGAGGCGACGAAGGGGCTCGTCCCGTACTTCGCGCCAAGTGGCAGATGGAGCAGGACGTCGCGGCCTCCGGCCTCGAGCACGTGATCTTCCGCCCGAGCTTCGTCTTCGGCAAGGACGGCGGCGTGCTGCCCACGTTCGTCCGCCAGGTGCGCTTCTCGCCGGTCGTGACCGTGCTCGGCCCCGGCACGCACGCGCCTCCAGCCGATCTGGGTCGACGACGTCGCGGCCTACTTCGCGCACGCGATCGATCTGCCGCCGCGGCGAACCGAATCTTCGAGCTCGGCGGTCCCGAGCAGGTGAGCTGGAATGAGCTCTACGCGCGCATCGCAAAGCTGCTCGGCAAGCGTCGCGTCGTCGTTCACGTGCCGTTCGCCGTCGCCCGCACAGGCGCGCGGCTGACCGAGTGGATTCCCCGCTCGCCGCTCGCGCCGACCAGGTGACGATGCTCGAAGCAGGCGACAACATGGTCGCCGGCGATGAGGCGACGGAGACGTTCGGTCTGCCGCTCCTCGGCCTCGACGAGCAGATCCGCCGCACCGCGGGCTGATCTCACTATCGAAAAAAGACCGAGGGCCACCCGAAGGCGGCCCTCAATCCGGTTACCAGCTTGGACTTCGTAGAGGCGCTTCCGGCCGACTCAAGTCGGCGGCGCGTGTGCGAGTCCCCCACGCTGGCTAGGCGATTCCCCGTCAGGTCCCGGGGACACACCTCTACGAGCTGGTACCTCCACTGCCCGTACTGGAAATCTCCATCTACCGGACCACCTCCTTTCCGCGTTGCGCGTACTTTAGCCGCCCGGTCAAGACGGAGCCAGGTCTGGCGCGCCGACGAAACGAGGCGTCAGCCGAGGTCGACCTTTACCGTCCCTGCGTCCACGCGGACGGGGAAGGTGCGGACGGGCAGGTAGGCCGGCAGGCTCAGCGCCTTGCCCGTCGCGAGGTCGAACTGCGCGCCGTGCCGTGGGCAGATCACGGTGCACGTCTCCTCGTCCCAGTCGCCGAGGCAGACCGGGCCGTCGTCGTGCGAGCAGCGGTCCTCGATCGCGTACAGCTCCCCGCCGCAGTTGTAGACGCCGACTCCGAACGAGCCGGCCTCGACGAGCTTCATCTCGCCGGGCGGCAGCTCCTCGATGGGCGCGATCTCGAGCTCAGCCAAAGTCGAGGCCCTGCCACTCGTCGGGCAGTGGCGTACCCCGCGACTCGTGCAGTGCAACCTTGAGCACGCCCAGGCCGAGGATCGCGCACTTGAGCCTGATCGGCGTCAGGGGGATGCCGATCTCCTCGAGCAGCTCCTCTTTCGGCAGCTGGGCGACCTGGGTAGCGGTCCGGCCCTTGACGATCTCGGTGAGCATCGAGGTCGCCGCCTGCGAGATCGCGCAGCCGCGGCCCTCGAAGCGGATGTCCTCGATCGTCTCTCCGTCCGCCGCGAACTTGACCGAGATCGTGACCTCGTCGCCGCAGAGCGGGTTCTGCCCCTTGGCGGACGCGTCGGCGTCCTCGATCAGCCCGTAGCCGCGCGGGTTCTTGTAGTGGTCGAGGATGACCTCGCGGTACATGTCCTCGAAATCGCTCATGCCCGCTCCGGAGCCGGCGAAGCCGGCACCTCCGCTCTCTGTGAGCCTCCGTCGAGCCTGCGGCTCATGCGTGAATCTCCTTGACGCGGAGCACGCTCGCGGCAAGCCGGTCGACGTCCTCGGTCGTGTTGTAGAGGTAGAAGCTCGCGCGGTTCGTGGCGGTGACGCCGAGCTTGCGCATCAGCGGCTGGCAGCAGTGGTGGCCGGCGCGGATCGCGAACGCCGTCGAGGTCGAGGAACTGCGCGACGTCGTGCGGGTGGACGCCCTCGACGTTGAAGCTGACGATGCCCGCGCGCCGGTCGGCGGGCGGGCCGTAGAGCGTGACGCCGGGGATCTCGCCGAGCCGCTCGAGCGCGTACGCGGCGAGCGCGTGCTCGTGTGCCTCGATCGCATCGAGCCCGACCGCCTCGAGGTAGTCGATCGCCGCGCCGAGTCCGACCGCCTCGGCCATCGGCGAGGTGCCGGCCTCGAACTTCGCCGGCAGGTCGCCCCAGGTCGTCTCGTATCGCCGACGTGGCGGATCATGTGGCCGCCGAGCAGGAAGGGATCCATCGCCTGCAGCAGCTCCGCGCGGCCCCAGAGGAAGCCGATCCCGCTCGGACCGCAGCATCTTGTGGCCGGAGACGGCAAGGAAGTCGGCGCCGAGCGTCTGCACGTCGAGGTGCAGGTGCGGCGCCGCCTGAGCGCCGTCGCAGACGAGGATCGCGTCCCGCTCGTGCGCCCAGGCCGCAAGCCTGGAGGTGTCGTTGATCGTGCCGAGCGAGTTCGAGACAGCGCTCGACGCGACGACCTTCACGTTCCCGAAGCGGTCGAGGTCGTCGAGCACGAGCTCGCCCGCGTCGTCGAGCGGGATCATCCGGAACTCGGCGCCCGCCTTCCCGGCGATGTACTGCCACGGGACGAAGTTCGAGTGGTGCTCGAGCTCCGTCGCGAGCACGACGTCACCCGGGCCGAGGTTCTTCAGCCCCCACGCGTAGGCGACCAGGTTGAGCGCCTCGGTCGCGTTGCGGACGAAGATGATCTCGCGCGCCGACGGAGCATTGACGAACGCGCGCACCTTCTCGCGCGCGCCTTCGAGCGCCGCCGTCGCGCGCTCGCCCAGCTCGTAGACGCCGCGATGGACGTTCGCGTACGACGTCTCGTAGAAGTGCGTCATCGCATCGAGCACCTGCCGCGGCTTCTGCGAGCTCGCCGCCGAGTCGAGGAAGGTCAGCGGCTTGCCGTGGAAGGTCTGCTCGAAGATCGGGAAGTCGGCGCGGAGCTTGAGCGCGTCGAGCGCCTGCTGAGCCTGGACAGCCATCGGCGTCACTGTAGCGACGGCCTCCCGGCCAGGCGTTCGGGCGGCGCTACTTCGTGACGACGTAGAGCCCGATCATCCCGTTCATCATGTGCTCCTCCACGTGACAGTGGTAGAGCCACGTGCCGACCTTGTCTTCCTTCCAGCGGAAGACGAACGACTCGGCCGGGCTCACCGTCTGCACGTCACGCGTGCCGTCGGCGGTTTGCCAGCGGTGCCCGTGCACGTGGAAGCTGTGGTGGTCGTCGCCGAGGCCGAGCACGTCCCACTGCACCATGTCGCCGACCTTCGCCCGGAACGTCGGCGTGTTGTTGATGAACGCCAGCCCGTCGATCGTGTTGAAGTTGAGCTGCTTCTCGAAGTAGACGACGAACTCGCGGTCGGGCTTCTTCTGCCCCTTCGCCCGGATCGACAGCGCGCCGTACAAACCGCCCTGGATCGACGTCGTCCATCGACGGCGAGTGATCGTGGTAGGGCCAGACGCCCACCGAGTCGGTGCCGGCCTCGAGCTTGTAGGTGAACGTTGCTCCCGGCTTCACGTCCGCGCCCGGCCCGGAGATGCCCGGGATGTACGCACCGTCCGAGGCGATCTCGTAGTGCACGCCGTGGAAGTGCATCGAGTGCGGGTTGCTCGGGTCGAAGTTCTTGAAGTGGACGAGGATCGTGTCGCCGACCTGCGCCTGGATGATCGGGCCGACGAGCCCGTAGCCCACCGGCGGGAGCTGGTTCTTCCAGTCGGCGGTGAAGCGGCGGTAGATCGCCGTCTGCATCGTCGTCTTCGCCGGGTCGAACGTCGTGCCCATCATCGGATCGGTGCCGCTCGGAACGACGTTCCACGTCGTCGGCACGGCGCCGACCCAGTACTCGACAGTGTTCCCCGTCTTGATGTTCCCCCTCGTGATGTCGGCGGCGGGCCTGAAGGTCGCGGCCTTGGCGATGGGGCTCTTCGGCGCGACGACTTTCGCCGGCGTGGCACCCGACGGCAGGACGAACGCGAGCAGGGCGACCGTGGTCGCGAGGAGCGCTCCGCCGACGACCCAGAGTCGTCCGCGTCCAAGCAGCTTGTCCACCGGCACCGAGAAACGCTGCGTCACTCGTCCTACCTCCGAGTCGTCGTTCTGTGGGTTCGATCGCGACCGGCCACACGGGATCCAGGGCGCGAAATCGCCGCCAGTGTAGCGGCTCTACCCCTGCGGAATCCGAGCCTCGAGCGCCGCGCCGAGCGCCTCGCGCACCGGCTCGAGGTCGATCCGGTCGAGCACGTCCTGGAAGAAGCCGCGCACGATCAGCCGCTCCGCCTCGCTGCGGGAGAGGCCGCGCGTCATCAGGTAGAAGAGCTCCTCGCGGTTGACCCGGCCGAGCGTGGCGCCGTGGGTGCAGCGCACGTCGTTCGCCATGATCTCGAGCCCGGGGATCGAGTCCGCGTGCGCCTCGGGCGAGAGCAGCAGGTTGCGGTTCTCCTGGTAGGCGTTCGTCTTCTGGGCGTCGGGCTCGACGCGGATCATCCCGCGCCAGACCGCGTGGGCCGACTCGCGCAGCGCGCCCTTGAAGGCGAAGTCCGACTCGGTCGAGGGCGCGATGTGCTCCTGGAAGGTGTCGTAGTCGAGGTGCTGGTCGCCGTCGGCGAAGTAGGCGCCGGTCACGCGCGAGGTGGCGCCCGGGCCGTTGAGGTCGTTCTGGATCCGGATCTTCCCGTTCTTCGAGCCGAAGCCGCCGGCGACCCAGTCGAGCTCGGCGTCGCGCTCGACGCGGGCGTGGTGCGTGGCGAAGTGCCAGGTCTCGCGCGAGAGGTTCTGGATCGAGACGTACTCGAGCTTCGCCGCCTGCTCGACGAAGAGCTCGGCGACCGCGTTCGTGTACGCGGGCAGGTCGGGACGGGACGATGCGTACTCCTCGATCAGCGTGAAGCGCGAGCCCTCCTCGGCGACCACGAGCAGCCGCCAGAAGAGCGAGCCGCCCTGGACCGAGCTCCGCGATCCGCACGTAGAGCGGCTTCTCGAGCTCGACACCCTTCGGCACGTGCACGAGCAGCCCGTGCTTCCACATCGCCGCGTTGTGCGCGGCGAACTTCTCGTCCCAGCCGACGAGCGAGTAGAGCCGCGGGTCGTTCTCGTCGAGCGCCTCGAAGCGGACGCCCTCGGGCGAGGTCTGCGCGATGGATGCGATCCCGGTCTCGCTCACGCTCGCCCACGCCGGCGACGTCGAGCTCGGGAAGCGATCGAGACCGTCTCGGACTGATCGACCTCGGTGCCGGCGGCGAACGCGTCCGGGTCGAAACCGCGTAGGTCGGTGAAGCGCCAGGCTTCCTCGGTTGTGCTCGGCAGCGGGAGCTCCGCGTAGCGCGCCGCCGCCTCAGCGTTAGCCAACCGACCCTTCCATCTGGAGCTGGATCAGCCGGTTCATCTCGACCGCGTACTCGAGCGGAAGCTCCTTCGTGATCGGCTCGACGAAGCCCGAGACCACCATCGCGCGACGCCTCCGACTCCGAGAGACCGCGCGACATCAGGTAGAAGAGCTGCTCCTCGCCGATCTTCGAGACGGTCGCCTCGTGGCCGATGTCGACCTCGTTCTCGTCGATCCGGATGTACGGGTAGGTGTCCGAGCGCGAGTCCTCGTCGAGGATCAGCGCGTCGCAGACCACCTTCGACTTCGCGTTCTTGGCGCCCTTCGCCACCTCGAGCAGGCCGCGGTAGCCGGCGCGGCCGCCGTCCTTCGAGATCGACTTCGAGGTGATCACCGAGGTCGTGTTCGGAGCGACGTGGACGCACTTGCCGCCCGCGTCCTGGTGCTGGCCCTTGCCCGCGAACGCGATCGACAGCACCTCGCCGTGCGCCCGCTCGCCCATCAGCCAGATCGCCGGGTACTTCATCGTCAGCTTCGAGCCGAGGTTCCCGTCGACCCACTCCATCGTCGCGCCCTCGTAGGCGACAGCCCGCTTGGTGACGAGGTTGTAGACGTTGTTCGACCAGTTCTGGATCGTCGTGTAGCGGCAGCGGCCGCCCTTCTTGACGACGATCTCGACGACCGCCGAATGGAGCGAGTCGCTCGAGTAGATCGGCGCCGTGCAGCCCTCGACGTAGTGCACGTAGGCGCCCTCGTCGACGAGGATCAGCGTGCGCTCGAACTGGCCCATGTTCTCCGCGTTGATGCGGAAGTAGGCCTGGAGCGGCATGTCGATGTGGACGCCCGGCGGCACGTAGATGAAGGAGCCGCCCGACCACACCGCGCTGTTCAGCGCCGCGAACTTGTTGTCGTTCTGCGGGATGATCGTCCCGAAGTACTGCTTGACGAGCTCCTCGTGCTCGCGCAGGCCCGAGTCCATGTCGAGGAAGAGCACGCCCTGGTCGGTCAGCTTCTGCTGGAGCTTGTGGTAGACGACCTCGGACTCGTACTGCGCACCGACGCCGGCGAGGTACTTCTTCTCCGCCTCGGGGATGCCCAGCTTGTCCCAGGTGTCCTTGATGTCGGCCGGCAGGTCCTCCCAGGACTCGGCCTGCTTCTCGGTCGGCTTGATGTAGTAGTAGATGTTGTCGAAGTCGATCCCGGAGACGTCGCCGCCCCAGGTCGGCAGCGGGCGCGCAAGGAAGTAGTCGAGCGAGGAGTGGCGGAACTTGCGCATCCAGTCCGGCTCGTTCTTGTGCTCGGCGATCGCCTCGACGAGCTCGTGCGACAGACCGCGACCGGACTTGAAGAAGTAGTCCTTCGCCTCGTCGCTGTTGTGGAAGCCGTACTTGGTGAGGTAGTCGGAGCCGATCCCCTGGACGATCTCGTTCTCGGTCTGCGCCATCAGGCTGCTTCCTTCCCTTGTTCCCACTCTTCGTATCCGGATTCTTCGAGCTCGTGCGCGAGCTCGGGCCCGCCTTCCTCCACGATACGCCCATCCACGAAGACGTGGACGAAATCGGGCGTGATGTAGTTGAGGATCCGCTGGTAGTGCGTGATCACGAGCGCGCCCATCTGCGGGCCGACGAGCTCCTGGACGCCGGCGGCGACGACCTTCAGCGCGTCGATGTCGAGGCCCGAGTCGGTCTCGTCGAGCACGGCCATGCGCGGCTTCAGCATCGCCATCTGGAGGATCTCGACGCGCTTCTTCTCGCCGCCGGAGAAGCCGTCGTTCAGATAGCGCGACGCGAGCTCGCGCGAGACCTTGAGGCGGTCCATCTGCGCGAGCAGCTCCGTGCGGAACTCCGGGATCGGCATCGGGTCGTCCACGCCGGCGCGCGCCTTGCGGACGGCGTTGATCGCGCTGCGCAGGAAGCTCGTCACCGTGACGCCCGGGATCGCGTGCGGATACTGGAACGCGAGGAACAGCCCCTTCTGCGCGCGCTCGTCGGCCGCCGCCTCGGTCAGGTCTTCGCCGTCGAGCAGGATCTGGCCCTCGGTGATCTGGTAGGCGGGATGGCCCGCGATCGCGTACGCGAGCGTCGACTTGCCCGAGCCGTTCGGCCCCATGATCGCGTGCACCTCGTTGGCATCGACCGCTAGGTCGACGCCCTTGACGATCGGTGTCCCGTCCTCGAGCGCGACGTGCAGGTTCTTCAGTTCCAGTAGTGCCACGCAGGCTGTCTCCTCCGGCGGCGAGCAACACCGGTCGCTCGCAAGATGGTTGACGCTCATCGTAGCCGTGAGTTAGCGGGTAGGCGAGGTACGCCAGCGCCGCGCTCTCGACCTGTGCGTGGCGTTGCACCACTGGCGGGATCACGCTGCTAGGATGCTGGCATGCCAAATATCGGCCCCATGGAGATCGTCGGACTGCTCCTTCTCGCCCTCCTGCTCTTCGGAGCAAAGCGACTTCCCGAGATCGGACGCTCGCTCGGTTCCGGTATGCGTGAGTTCAAGGACTCCGTCAGCGGAGAGAAGAAGGTCGAGACCCGTTCGGAGCTTCCGCCGCCGGTTCCGGCCACGCCGGCGCCTGCTGAGGAAGAGATGGAGACGGCGACCGCTCCTTCGTCGCCGCCCGAGCGCGAGAACGAACCGCCCGCGGCCGCTTCCGCTTAGGTAGCGATGGTTCGGCGGCCACCGAGGCCCAGGCTTCCACGGCGCCTGGACCACGGCGAGGAAGCGTCTCTCGTCGAGCATCTCGACGAGCTGCGCCAGCGTCTATTCGTGTGCCTCGGCGCGATCGCGGTGTGTGTGGTGATCGGCTACGTGCTGCACACGCACATCATCGACTGGCTGATGAAGACCGCGCCGCAGACCGCGCTCAAACAACAGGACGGCAAGCTGATCACGCTAACCCCCGGCGAGGGGTTCATGACCTCCATCTGGGTGGCGGTCTACTTCGGCCTGATCCTTGCGATGCCTGTGATCTTCTGGCAGATCTGGCAGTTCTTCGTGCCCGCCGTCGACAGACAACACGCACGACTGATCAAGTACTTCGTCTTCCTCGCCTGGGTCCTCGGCGCGGTCGGGATCGTGTTCGGCTACTTCATCGTCCTCCCCGCGGCCCTCCACTTCCTGCTCGGCTACGACGACACCACCTACACCGGCAACCTCCAAGCCAGAGCGTTCCTGACTTTCTGCACCCACGTCCTCGTTGCGATGGCGGTCATCTGGGAGCTGCCGCTGTTCGTCGTCGGACTCACACGCCTCGGGATCATCAAGACCGACTACCTGCGTAAGAACCGCCGGCTCTGCTACTTCATCGTCGCCTGCCTCGCCGTCGCCCTGCCCGGCGTCGACCCGGTCACCGTGACGCTCGAAGTGCTGCCGCTGATGGTCCTCTTCGAGTGCTCGATCTGGCTCTCCGTGCTGCTCGACCGACGCTCAGAGCGCTTACGAGCCGCCGTCCAGACGTGACGGCGGTCTCCGCCGACTGGGTGCTCCCGGTCGACGGCCCGCCTCTGAGAGACGCGCACGTCGCGTGGACCGATGGCCGCATCGTCGAGGTCGCTCCCGGCCGTGCCGAGCGCCATTTCGACGGCGCTGTGATCATGCCGGGCCTCGTCAACGCGCACTCGCACCTCGAGTACGCCGTCTACGCCGGTTTCGGCGACGGACAGCCTTTCGGCGACTGGCTCGGCGTGCACATCTCTCGCAAACGCACGCTCGCCTACCACGAGATGGTGGCGGTCGCTCGGCGCGGAGCAGCGGACTCACTCGCTGCGGGGATCACCACGACCGCCGACTACAGCTTTTCCGGTGCTTCTGCGACGGCGGCGGCCGAGCTTGGGCTCCGCGCGGTCGTCTACCTCGAGGTGTTCGGCTCCGACCGGAACGACGCTCGGCGTCAGTTCGAGGAGACGCGCCTTCGCGCCGACGAGAGCGATCTCGTCCGGATCGGGATCTCGCCGCACGCGCCATACACGTGCTCCCTCGACGTCTACAGCTGGTGCCTCTCGCTCGGCATCCCGGTCGGTACACACCTCGCCGAGAGTGCCGCCGAGAACGAGTGGCTCACCTCGGGCACCGGGCCGCTCGCGCCCGGCCGCGAACTGCTCGTCGAGCCGACGGGCCAGCGTGCGGTCGCAACGCTCGCCGACGTGCTCGTGCCGGAGCTCCTGTGTGCGCACTGCGTCCACCTCGACCAAGCTGAGATCGACTTGCTCGCCCGCCTCGACGTACCGGTTGCCCATTGCCCCCGCTCGAACGCGTTGCTCGGCTGCGGCACCGCGCCGCTCGCCGAACTGCGTCACGCCGGGATCCGTGTCGGCCTCGGAACCGACTCGCCTGCGTCGACACCGTCGTTCGACGCCTGGGAGGAGCTGCGCACCGCCGTCTACATGAGCCGCGCTCGCGCGCAGAGTCCGAATGCGCTCGACGCGGACGAGGCCCTGCGCCTTGCGACTCTCGATGCGGCCCGGGCTCTGGGCATGGCCGCCGAGGTCGGGAGCCTCACGCCGGGCAAGCGAGCCGACCTCACCGTCCTCTCACTGGCCGGCAGCCCGTACGATCCCGTCGAGGACCCGGCAGTCGCAGCCGTCTTCGGAGGCTCGCCCGCAGGCATCCTGGAGACGATCGTGGACGGACAAACCCGTTACCGCCAAGGAGAGACCGCGTGGCACGAGGTACGCAGCACCGCAAGCGCCGCCCGACGGCGAATGCTGGCGTAGGGCCCCAGCCGAAGGCCAAGTCGAAGAAGCCGAAGCACGAGAGCTGGGAGGACGAGCTCTTCTTCAGCCGGCTGCGCGTCCACGCGAAGTGGGTCTTCGTCCTCCTCGCGATCGTGTTCGCTTTCAGCTTCGTCCTCTTCGGCGTCGGCAGCGGCTCCTCGGGGATCGGCGATATCTTCACCAACCTCTTCAAGGGCACGTCGAGCACGGGCCCGTCAGCATCGTCGTTGGAAAAGAAGGCCCGCGAGCACCCGAAGGACGCAACGGCCTGGCGTGAGCTCGCGACCGCACTCGAGCAGAAAAGCGAGACCGAGCAGGCCATCGTCGCGCTCGCGCGCTACACAAACCTGAAGCCGAAGGACGAAGGCGCACTCCAGGAGCTCGGCGGGCTCTACCTACGCCGTGCAGACGACTTCGCACAGCAGTACGTCGACGCCCAGTCGAAGGCCCAGGCGCTCGCACCGGGCGACGCCTTCAAACCGGCGGCGGGCTCCCCGCTCGCTCAGGCCCTCGTCGACCCGGTCGCCACCGGCGTCTCACAGTCGACGAGCTCGATTACGACCACTGCCTACGCAAGTTACATCGAGACTCAGCGCAAGGCCGTTGGTGTCTACAAACGCCTTGCCGCGCTGAACCCGAAGGACGCGACAAACCAGTACCGGCTCGCCCAGGTGGCACAGGCCGCCGGGGAGACGGCCGATGCGATTGCGGCGTACAAGGTCTTCCTCGTGCTCGCCCCGAATGATGCGCTCGCACCGGCCGCCAAGAAGGCGCTGAAGCAGCTGACGGCTCCCGCAACGCCGACAGCGGCCGCTGGCTAGACTCCCCGGCGGTGCCGGCCGAGACACCCAGCGCCCGGGGAATCCGCGCTACGCACCAAGGACCGACAAGCTCTTCGACCATGCCCACGCCTGTTCCGTCACAAGCGACGCAGATCGCAAGAGGACTGCGCGCCCCCATCGTGATCCTTGTGATCGCGATCTCTTGCGTCGCATCAGGCTGCGGCGCCGTCGCGCACATGACCGCCAACGAGGGCAATCCCCAGGACGGCAAGAAGCTCTTCCAGACCCACTGTGGTTCGTGCCACACGATGGAAAACGCCGGCACCCAGGGGACGCTCGGACCGAACCTCGACACCACCTTCGGCCTCGTTCGGGCCCAGACGTTCGAGGAGTCGACGATTCGCGACGTCGTCCGAGGCCAGATCGCCTATCCGGAGACGGAGACCGCCACAGGCGGGCCTGGAATGCCGGCGAACCTCGTGACGGGCCAGGACGCAGACGACGTGGCGCAGTACGTCGCGCAGTGTGCCGGCGTTCCCGACTGCGGGGTCAGCCGCTGACCAAGCGCTGAGCGCGGTCGAGCCGGCCGCGCTCTCGTTCCCGCTCGGCCGGTCGCCTACTGACCGGCGACGGCGGGACGTTCGGTCGAGATGTCGACGACCACGTGGGTCACCGGAATCGCGAACCGTTCGCGTGTCGCCTGAACGATGCCTCGCTCGAGCCAGTTCGACCGCCCCTCGGGATGAGTCGAGATGATCAGCTCGTCAGGAGCGAACGTGCGGATCGCGTCCTCGATCGCGAGCAGCGGGTCGCCGTCGCCGATCTGGCCACGCGCCTCGATTCCCGCCGCATGCATCGTCGCGAGAGACGCTTCGAGCCGCGTCTGCGCAGCAATGCGGGCCTTATCCTCGTCCGAGACCCAATGCTTGAGCGGTGAGTTCAGCGCAGGGCACACGACCAGCACCTGGGCGCTCACGGCTTCTGCGCGGTGGCGGATCGCGGTCAGGAGCTCCTCGCCGCCGACGGTCTCGTTCGCGACCACGAGAATCCGATGCTCACCCTCGGCGTGCACGGGTGGCACCTGGGGGATCGGTTGCTCGTGGCGACCGCGCGTGATGATCCACCAGATGAGGATCGCCGTCTCGCCGATGAACACGCCCAAGCCCAGCCACGTGTTGATCAGCGAGGCGACCACGATCAGGGCGAAGTAGATGATCGTCAGCCAGACGAACCGGAAGGCCTCCGCCTCTGTTCTGAACGGGTTGCGCATCTACAAAATGTAGACCGTCACGTAGACGACGATCCACATCACGTCGACGAAGTGCCAGTAGATGCCGCCGACCTCGATGCCGTGATGATGCTCCGGGCTGAAGTGTCCCCTGAAGGCGCGTATCGACATGATCAGGAGGATCGTCAGACCGACGAAGACGTGGAAGCCGTGGAGGCCGGTGAGGCCGAAGAAGGTGGCAGCAAACGCGCCGTCGCTCGTGTTGAAGCCGATGCGGTGGTACTCGACCACCTGCGTCAGCAGGAACGTCAGGCCGAGCAGGAACGTGAGCGTTAGCCCCGCTTGCAGACCGGTGCGGTTCCCGCGCTTGATCGAAGTCGTCGCCCAATGAATCGTGAAGCTCGAGGTGACCAGGATGCAGGTGTTGATGAGCGCGATGTACCACGGCCGGATGTAGCCCTCCGGCGGCCACTGGGTCGTCAGCGGATTGACCACGCGACAGAAGAAATAGACCGTGAAGAACGAGCCGAAGAGCATGATCTCCGACCCGATAAAGAGGAAGATGCCGACGATCAGCGGGCTGATCCGCGAGCTGTAGTGGATCGGCGGCGGATGGTCGGCGGCCCCGTGGCCGTGACCGGGGACGTGCGGGACGTCGGCGGCGGCGCTCATCAGTCAATCACCAGCTGGTCTGTGAAACGTGCCGGGGGTAGGGTCATTCGGTTGTCACCGGTTCCGGTTTCGCCGCGCCGAAGATCGCATGGCGGGCGTTCGGGACGCCGTACTCGTACGGGCCGCCGACGACCTGCGGGATCTCGTCGAAGTTGAAGATCGGCGGCGGCGAGCTGACCTGCCACTCGAGCGTCATCGAGTGCCACGGGTTCGCTTCGGCGGCGGGGCCGTACTTCCACGACCAGATCATGTTGTAGAGGAAGACGAGCGTCGAGGCGCCCAGCGCGAACGACGCGATCGAGATCGACCAGGTTGATGTCGCCGAAGCGGTCGGCGTAGTCGGCGACGCGGCGCGGCATCCCCTGGAGCCCGATGTAGTGCATCGGGAAGAAGGTGACGTTGAAGCCGATGAACGTCAGCCAGAAGTGCAGCTTGCCGAGCTTCTCGTTGTACATCCGCCCGGTCATCTTCGGGAACCAGTAGTAGATGCCCGCGAACACGGTGAGCATCGACCCGCCGAAGAGGACGTAGTGGATGTGCGCGACGATGAAGTACGTGTCGGAGGCATGGATGTCGATCGGCACCGAGCCGAGGTAGATCCCCGAGAGGCCGCCGATCGTGAACATCGCGATGAAGCCGATCGCGAAGAGCATCGGGGTCTGCAGTGGATCTTCCCGCCCCAGATCGTGGCGAGCCAGGAGAAGATCTTGATCCCGGTCGGAACGGCGATCAGCAGCGTCGTGATCATCATCGGCACGCGCAGCCAGTCGGCCATACCCGCGACGAACATGTGGTGCGCCCAGACCGAGAAGCCGAGCACGAGGATCGCCAGCAGCGAGAGGGCCATCAGGCGGTAGCCGAAGATCGGTTTTCGGCTCATCACCGAGACGATTTCGGAGACGATCCCGAACCCCGGCAGCATCATGATGTAGACCGCCGGGTGCGAGTAGAACCAGAATATGTGCTGGTACCCGAGCACGTAGCCGCCGCCGCTCACCTCGAAGTAGTTCATGTGCATCACGCGGTCGAACATGACGAGGAACTGCGACCCGGCGATGAAGGGAGTCGCGAGCACGACGAGCGTCGAGGTCGAGAAGTTCGCCCAGACGAGCAGCGGCATGCGCCAGAAGGTCATCCCGGGCGCGCGCATCGTCACGATCGTGACCAGGAAGTTGAGCGCGGTCATGATCGAGCTCGCGCCGGCCCACTGGACACCCATGTTGAAGAAGACCTGTCCGAGCGGCTGATGCGAGCAGAGCGGCGCGTAGCACGTCCAGCCGGTCGACGGGCCGCCGCCGGGCGTGACCATGCCGATGAGCAGCGTCGAGCCGGCGATCGGCAGCAGCCAGAACGAGAGCGCGTTCAGGCGCGGGAACGCCATGTCCGCCGCGCCGATCATCAGCGGGATGACGAAGTTGCCGATCCCGGCGAACACCGGTACGACCACCAGGAAGATCATCAGCGCCGCGTGGTTCGAGATCAGCACGTTGAAGGTCTGCGGGTTGAAGTACTGCGTACCGGGCTCGGCCAGCTCGGCGCGGAAGAGCATCGCCATCAGCCCGGCGACGACGAAGAAGAACATCGTCGTCACGAGGTACTGAATGCCGATCACCTTGTGGTCGGTGTTCGGGCGGAAGTAGTCGCGCCAGCTGCGTGCGCCGTGGCCCGAGTGATCCTCGGGCAGCGTCGGCCTGCCGGAGGCGTAGTAGATCCAGTAGTCGAAAGCGCCGAGCCCGGCGAGGAAGCCCATCGGGAACGAGACCGTCGCGACCGTGACGAGCGGCTGGGCGTACCAGATCGGATCCCAGTCGGCCGCCCAGCGGATCGCGCAGGTGATCCCGAGCCCGATGAAGCCGATCAGCGGCATCATCCAGATCACGCGCAGCCAGCCCGGCCCGGTCCAGCGGCGCCAGCCTGTGCGCGGCGCCGGCGGGCCGTGCACGGCGTGGCCGTCGTGGCCGTTGTGGCCGTTCGTCACGTGAGCGTCCGTCATTTCGTGTTCTCCGCGAGATACTGCACGAGCGCATCGAGCTTGTCAGCGGGGATCTGCGTCTCGAACGACGGCATCGTCCCGGCCACGAAGCCGGGTGCGACGTAGGCGTCCGGGTCGACGATCGACTGGCGGATGAAGTCGGTCGAGCGGCATCCCGGCCGCCTTTGCGGCCTCGCTCAGGTTGTCGAGGGACGGGCCGATCTTGCCTTGCGCCGCGGGAATGGCACTGAAGGTGTGGCAGGCGGCGCAGCCGTTCTCGGTGAAGATCGTCTCGCCGGCGCTGACCACGGGCGTGCCGCCGCCGGGCGTGCCGGTCGTGCCCTTGCCCTCGTACCAGTCGTCGTACTCGGCCTGCGTCATCACGATCGCCGAGCTCCGCATCAGCGAGTGCCCGAGCCCGCAGAGCTCGGTGCAGATCACCGGGTAGGTGCCGAGCCGGTTCGGCGTGATCACGAGCGTCTGCGTCGTCCCGGGCACCGCGTCCTGCTTCTGTGCGAACTGCGGCACCCAGAACGAGTGGATCACGTCGTTGGCGGTGAGCGTGAGCTCGACACGCCGGTCGATCGGGAGGCGCAGCACCGGAGTAGGTCTTGCCGTTCCCGTACTTGAACTGCCACGCGAACTGCTGGGCGATCACGTTGATCTTGACCGGGTGGTTCCCGGCGTTGCTGTTCTGCGCGAGGACGACGGCGCTGACGATCGCGATCGCGGTCACGAGAATCGTCGGGATCACCGTCCAGACGATCTCGATCGTCGTGTGCCCGTGGATCGGCGGCCCGTCGGACCAGTCGCCCGGCTCAGCTCGGAAGTTGATGATCGAGTAGATCAGCACCGCTGCGACAACCGCGAACACGAACAGCGAGATCACCGTCGCGAACCAGTAGGTGAAGTCGATCCGCTCGGCCTGGGTCGTGGCCGCAGTCGGCATCCACGGGACGAAGATGGCGATGCACGTCGCAATCGCGCCTGACAGGAGGCCGATGACGACCAGCTGAACGATCGAGCCCCGGCGCACCGGGCAGAACCCTACTGGATTGTCACAAGCATGGCCGTTTGAACTGAAATGCCAGGAAAAGCGGGCTTTTTCGAGATCACGATCTCAGTCGAAAGGTGGCCGGCGCTCGCGCCCGACCGCCGTGACTGACGGTCGAGCCGCCAGGCGTGCTCGACGGTATGAGCGCTCTACCACGCGCCACCTCCACCTCCGCCGCCGCCGCCACCGCCGCCGCCGGAGAAACCGCCGCCGCCGCTCGAGCCGGACGACGGCGGCGCGAGCGCCGAGCCGAACCCCGCGACGAGGTCGCCGATCGCGAGCGAGGTCGCCCCCGAGCCAAGGTCTCCGCTCGGAGAGATCCAGTAGATCGTCGAAGCCTTCGCGAGCTCCTCCGGCATCGCGATGTGAGCGGTCTGGAGCACACGCTCGGCGATCCCGAAGGCGATGCCGTAGACGAGGTAGCGCTCCCACAACTCGAGCGTCGCGGGCGGTGCTTCCTGGAGCCGGGGGAAATCGGTCAGGTAGCGCCGGAAGGCGTCCCAGCGCTCGGCCTCGAGGTTCCCCGCCTCCGAACGCTGCCGCCAGAGCCTCCTCTGCGTCAGCGCGCCCACGATCAGCACGGCGTTCATCGACGCCGCCAGGCCGAGCCCGAGCAGCACGATGTCTCTCCAGCGCGGGTATTCCGGCCGCCAGCCCTTGACGGCTAGCGCGAACATGGCCACCCCGATCGCCACGAAGCAGGCAAGGGCGAGGAGGAGGGGTACCACGCCCGCCGAGCGGAACCAGCGCCGCTCCTCGATCGCAGACGACACGCTCGCCTTGAACATCGTGAAGCGCGCGCTCATCGCCGTCCGGTCCTCTTCGATCCGCTCGCGGAAGCGGGAGAGGCGCGCCGAGCCGCCATCGAGGACACCGTCGACGACGCTCGAGACCAAGAGCTCCCAGGGTTCCTGTGTCACGCCCTGGTCGCCGGCTGAGAGCTCGAGGTCAGCGACCGTCTCCTTGCGCAGGCCGCCCCACGTGTCGACCTCGGAGGTCACAGGGCTCGAGACGTAGACGCCGCGCCGGATCAGGTCGAACAGCGTCGCCGTGAACTCGAAGGAGCCGGCCTCACCCCCCTGGCGAAGCAGCGTCGGGACGAGCGCGGGCGCGGTGTCGGTCGGCGGCTCCTGCTCGTACTCCCGGTCGTAGCCCGTCGGAAGCTCCCGGCCGTAGAGCCAGAACACGGCAGCGATGACGAGCGCCGCCGGGATGACTCCGAGGAGGAGCACGCAGAGCAGGTAGAGCCACGGATGCCGCTTCGCGTGCTCGATGCGGTCGCGGTCGCGCACGTAGCGCGCCGCGTCGGCGCTTTCCGCGGCCGCGATCCGGGCGAGTCCCGGGCCCGAGACGATCCGCATTCCGGCAGTCGACGAGAAAGCCGAGCGAGGAATCAGGGCGCGCAGCTCCACGAACTGCCCTGCCGGCACGTCGAGCGCCCGCAGGATCGCACGGTTGCCGGCAAGCTGCACGTCTCCGCGGACGTACGCCGGATGGCCCCAGGCGCGCACGATCTTGCCTGGAGCGTGCATGGTCGCCGTCAACTGGTCGAGGCTCTCCTTCCACTCGTCGCCCCAGACCTTCAGATTGACGTCGACGACATCGTCGTAGGCGACCGCGAGCCCGCGCAGCGTGTATCGAACCTCGAACGTCCGCACCTCGCTCTCGGCGGAGTAGTGCCAGACGATGCGGGTGCGGTCGCCGAGTGCCTCGACCCCGAATGTGCCTGGCGGGTCGGCGCACCCGAGCTCGGTGCAGCCCCCAGCACGGTACGGGCGACCGCCCTCCAACACCGCCACCTCGCGGACGGACTCGCCCGGGCGCAAGGGGATGTCGCGATAGGCACCCGAGAACGGACCCGAGAACGAGTAGCTGATGAGCTCGTCCACGCTGAGCGAGCCGTCCTTCACCACCTGCACGGTGACCTCCGCCCGGAGGAGCGTGAACGACTTGGCGCCGGCGGCCCCGGCGAGCGCGAGCGCGGCGACCAACGCCGCGAGAAGCGCTCCGTTCCTACGCGCTCGAAGCGTCACTCGGCGTATCGGCCGCGGGCGACGCCGGCTGGAAGCTGACGGCCGGCGGCTCGCGATCGCCGGCGTCCTCGATCTCGAAGAACTCGCGCTTCTTGAAGCCGAGCGGGCCCGCGATGAGGACGGCCGGGAGAACCTGGATCGCGTTGTTGTAGGTCAGCACGGTGTCGTTGTAGACCTGGCGCGAGACGGCAATCTTGCTTTCGGTGTCACTCAGCTGCGCCTGCAGGTCGAGGAAGCTCTGGTTCGCCTTCAGATCCGGGTAGGCCTCGGCAACCGCGAACAGCCGGCCGAGCGCCTGCTCCAGCAGCCCCTCCGCCGCCCCGATCGCCGCGGGGCTCTGAGCGCCGGCCGCCGCGGCCCTGGCCTCCGTGACCGCCTCGAACGTGCCTCGCTCGTGAGCCGCATAGCCCTTCACGGCCTCGACGATGTTCGGGATCAGGTCGCGCCGCCGGCGGAGCTGCACGTCGATCTGAGCCCAGGCGTTGTCGACCCGGTTGCGCTTCTGGACGAGCCCGTTGTAGAGGACGACGAGGTACAGCCCGATGAGCGCGAAGACGACGAACAAGGCGATCACGGCCCAGGACATGCGGTGACTCTAAACCGTGCCCGACCGCAGCGTTCGATCAGCTCGCCCGGTCGAGGGTCGCCGGGACATCGCCGTGGAACCGCGGCCAGGGCGCTTCACTCATCTGCGCGCCCCGGGCGCTCGAGAAGCCAGAGTGCGGCCGCCGCGAGGACGATCACACCCCACGCGACCGACAGCTTCGGCACCGTCACACCCGGGATCTCCCAGTCCGTCCAGCCGCGCTTGACGATCTGCTCGAGCCAGAAGTCGTTCGCGAGGTTGCCGACGCCGTAACAGAACATGAGCGCCAGGTAGCCGCCGGCCACGCCGCGAGCCCACCCGGTGCGCATGCTCGGCAGGAGGCGAGAGAGGAGGAGCGCGGTCAGGACGAGCAGCGTGCCGTCCAGCCCGTGGTGGTGGCCGTGGTGCACGGCAGGGTGGAGAACCGTGTCGCCGGGCTGGGCCCGCAGCTCGCCCGTCTGGTAGATCGTGCCGAGCACCGGAACGCCGTTCAGGGAGACTCCGAGGTCGGCCAGCAGCCAGGGCACGGCCAGCACGACGGCCGCAGCCGCGAGGACGAGACGCAGCCGGTCCCCGGCGCGCCACCCGACGCGCTCGATCCCGCCCGAGCGCCACGCGAGCACGCTGAGGACGACCGCCGTGGCGACACCAAGGGCTGCAATGGCGTTGGCCGGCTTCGCGTCGAGGTCAGCCTGGTCGACCACGCCGGGCCAGGTCGCCGCGACGCAGAGCACGATTCCGGCGACCGCGACCGCCGCGAGCCGCCCGCGCTGCCGCTCGGCCAACACGATCAGCACGGCGATCGCGGCAAGCGCGATCGGGTAGTTGAGCAGGACCAGAACGCGGCTCGCCCCGCCGCCGAGCCCGCTCCCGGAGACGTGGTAGAGCTCGCCCGGGCCGAGCCGCGCGTACGTGACGAACACGAAGACCGACACGGCGGCGAAGAGCATCCAGACGGCGGCGACCTCGAACGGAAGGCCGCCGCGGGGCTTCCGGCTCACGGGTTCGCCGGGTCTGGATCGGCCGGAGGGTCGGCCGTGCCCGAGCTCAGGCGCTGGTTGAAGACGCTGCCGAGCAGAAGCACGGCGCCGACAGCGAGGGAACGGGAGAGCACGCTCAGGCCGAGCTCAACGAGAGCAGGTCGGTTTGTCGCTCGACGAGCATGGCCCCGATCGTCTCACAGTCGATTCTCGAGAGCGAGGAGGCCGAGGGGGAACTTCCCCGATGCGGACGGGGGAGCCGCCCGGCGCGGCCTCGAGTGCCTGCTTCACTCGGCCACGAACGCCCGGACGGTCGGCGGGTGCATTTGCCTTCCGCGCAGGGGTATATGCGCAAACCACCGTGCTGGTCAGGCTCGGGGGCTGGCTGGACGGGCAACGAGGGAGGGCGAGCATGAGCAGCGACGCATCTGCTCCCGGCCGTATCCATCTGACAGACGACGAGAGGACCCTGCACCGGCTTGGCTACGCGCAGGAGCTGTTTCGCGCGATGAGCGCGTTCCGGAACTTCGCGATCAGCTTCACGATCATCTCGATCCTCGCGGGCTGCCTGACGTCGTTCTATCTCGCGTTCCAGTGGGGCGAGCCGGTCTCCGTCACCTGGGGATGGGTGGTCGTCGGCACGTTCACGATCTTCGTCGTGCTCTCGATGGCCGAGATCGCCTCGGCCTATCCGACCGCAGGTGGTCTCTACTACTGGTCGTCGAAGCTCGGCAGCGCCGCGTGGGGCTGGTTCACGGGTTGGTTCAACCTGCTCGGCCTGATCGGAATCATCGGAGCCGTCGGCTACGGGCTCGCGATCTACGCCACGGCGTTGTTCAACCTGCTCTGGGACTATCCGAACGACCGCCACCACATCTTCTATCTCTTCGCGGCGTTCCTTCTGGTCTGCACGTTGCTGAACGTGTTCGACGTGCGCATCACGTCGCTGCTCAATGAGATCTCGGCCTGGTGGCACGTCGCGGGAGTCCTCATCATCGTCCTCGCGCTGATCATCGTCCCGGACCACCATCAGTCGTTCGGCTACGTGTTCGGGGAGACGGTCAATAACTCCGGATTCTCCGGCGCCGGCTGGAGTAGCGGTGTGTTCTGGATGGTCTTCGCGATCGGCTCGATCGGCATGGCCCAGTACACGCTCACCGGGTACGACGCATCCGCCCACATGGCGGAGGAGACGCACCAGGCGTCGCGCTCCGCCGCGACCGGGATGCTCTGGGCGGTGGTCGTCTCTGTGATCGCCGGCTTCATCCTGCTCACCGCCGTCACGTTCGCGATTCCGAGACCAGACGGCCGTGCAGGAGCACTACGGCGACATCGTCACCTACATCTGGCAGACGTCGATGAGCACCCACTGGGCCGAGTTCCTGCTGTTCATCATCGTGGTGGCGCAGTTCTACTGCCTCACCGCCTGTCTGACGTCCGGCTCGCGCATGCTCTTCGCGTTCTCGCGCGACCGCGCCGTCCCGGGCCACAAGCTCTGGCGCAAGGTGTCACGGCATCGCGTTCCCGTGTACTCGTGCTTCGCCGTCGGCTCGCTGGGCTTCCTGCTCCTCGTGCCGACCTGGTGGAACAATCTCGCCGGCTACTACGTCGGAACCTCGGTCGGCACGACGTGTCTCTACATCGCGTTCATCCTGCCGGTGATCCTGCGCATGAAGCAGGGCGACAACTTCCAGCCCGGTGCGTGGACGCTGGGCAGGCACCGCAAGTGGATCAACCCGATCGCGATCCTCTGGGTGGCGTTCATCTCGCTCGTGTTCATGCTCCCGACCGGACCCGGCGGCATGCCGTGGAGGGACGGGTTCGACTGGAACCTCGTGAACTACGCCCCGCTCACCATCTTCACCGCGTTCGTCCTCTTCAGCGGCTGGTGGGTGCTGTCGGCCCACAAGTGGTTCGTCGGCCCGGTGCGGATGGGGACCGAGGAAGAGCTCGAGCAGCTCGAGGCGAGGCGGGAGCGCGACTTCCTGCTCCCTGCCGATACCGCATTCGAGGACGCGTAGCCGCAGTCCGTGTCGCGAGGGGCGCCGCGAGGCGCCCCTCGCTCGAACCTGGAGGGAACGTGCTGACGCCCGAGGAGCTCACGATCGAAGTCGAGGCCGGAACGATCGACACGGTCGTCTGCGCCTTCACGGACATGCAGGGCCGCCTCGCGGGCAAGCGCGAGCAGGCCCACTACTTCCTCGAGGAGACACTCGCCCACGGGCTCGAGGCCTGTAACTACCTGATGGCGCTCGACATGGAGATGAACCCGCAGCCCGGCTACGCGATGGCGAGCTGGGAGCGCGGCTACGGCGACTTCCACCTTCGGCCCGACCTCTCGACACTACGGCGCGTGCCGTGGCTCGAGGGAACGGCACTCGTCCTCTGCGACGTGGCCTGGGAGGACGGCTCGCCGGTCGTCGCCTCGCCTCGCCAGGTGCTCGCGCGGCAGGTCGAGCGGGCGAGGGCGGCGGGATTCGAGCCGATGATCGGCTCCGAGCTCGAGTTCTACTTGCTGAAGGAGACCTACGCCGAGGCGCACGCCAGGCACTACCGCAGACCTGACGCCGTCGGTCCCGTACAACCTCGACTACCACGTGCTCGCGACCACCTATGACGAGGGCTTGATCCGCCAGGTCCGAAACGGGATGCAGGCGGCCGGGATCCCCGTCGAGAGCTCGAAGGGCGAGGCGCGTCCCGGCCAGCACGAGATCAACTTCCGCTACGCCGACGCGATGCGGATGGCCGACAACCACGTCGTCTACAAGAACGGCGCCAAGGAGATCGCGCACGCGAACGGCTGCTCGATCACGTTCATGGCGAAGCCGGACCACACCTGGATCGGCAGCTCGTGCCACGTCCACGCGAGCCTCTGGCGCGACGGGGAGAATGCCTTCGCGGGCGAGAGCGAGGTGTTCCGGCAGTTCCTCGCCGGCTGGATCGCGTGCGCGCGGGAGCTGGCGCTCTTCCTGGCGCCGAACGTCAACTCGTACAAGCGCTACACGGCCGAGAGCTGGGCGCCGACGACGCTCGCCTGGGGCCGCGACAACCGCACGTGCGGCTTCCGCATCGTCGGTCACGGCTCCTCACAGCGGGTCGAGACGCGGATTCCCGGCGGCGACGTCAACCCGTACCTCGACGTTCGCCGCGCTGATCGCCGCCGGCCTCCACGGGATCGAGCACGGGCTCGAGCTGCCGCCGCCGCTCGAAGGCAACGCCTACGAGTCGGACGCGGAGCGGTTTCCCTCGACGCTGCGCGAGGCGATCGCGGCACTCGAGACGGGCACGATGGCGCGAGCGGCGCTCGGCGACGAGGTCGTCGACCACTACCTGAACTACGCGCGCACCGAGCAGCGGCTGTTCGACCAGGTCGTCACCTGCTGGGAGCGCGAGCGGCTGTTCGAACGCGGGTAACCGGAGCGAAGCGCCATCGGACTCGGACCGCCTTGCGATCGGCGACGAGAACGGGAAGACTCAGGCCCGTGAGGATGGCGCTCGCTTGGGTAGCTTCGTGGGGTGTCGGGATCGCTGTCGCCGCGGCGCTGCTATCGGCGGAGTACAGCTGGTGGGAGGCGATTCTGGTCGGCCTCTTTTGCGGCTTCCCGGTGTTCCTCCTCGGCGCTTGGTGGGACGCTCGACGATTGATTCCTCATTCCTGACCCGCGGGCGAGGGCGGCGTCGCTCCTGAAACGAGGCTGCGGCCGTCGACGACGTGACAGCAACCCAAGCGCCCGAACCGGCACGAGGCCGGTCCGCGCGCGCAGGTAGGTCGCAACCGTGTTGAATCGTCCCCGTGGGACTGACCGTGCTCAACCCGGCGACAGAGCAGCCGATCGCCGAGCTCCAGCAGGCCGGGCTCGAGGAGACCGACGCCGCCGTCGCGCGGGCCAAGGCGGCGTTCCCGGCCTGGCGCGCGGTCGCGCCGGCCGACCGGGCGCGCCTGCTGCGGCGGCTCGCGACGCTCGTCGAGGAGCACGCCGAGGAGCTCGCGCGGATCGAGTCGCAGAACGTCGGCAAGCCGATCTCGGGCGCGCGCGGCGAGGTCGGGATGGTCGCCCAGGTCTTGCACTTCTACGCCGGTGCGGTCGACAAGCACTACGGCGAGACGATTCCCGTCGCGGGCGGGATGGATGCCACCTTCCGGGAGCCGCTCGGCGTCGTCGGGCTGATCGTGCCCTGGAACTTCCCGCTCAACATCACGAGCTGGAAGCTCGGGCCCGGCGCTCGCGTGCGGCAACACCGTCGTGCTGAAGCCGGCCGCGCTGACGCCGCTCTCGGCGCTCCGCCTCGCCGAGCTCGTGCTCGACGCCGGCATTCCCGAGGGCGTCGTCAACGTGCTCGTCGGCCCCGGCTCGGTGGTCGGAAGCCGGCTCGTCGAGCATCCCGACGTCGCGAAGATCGGCTTCACCGGCTCGACCGAGGTCGGCAGCCAGGTGATGCGGGGCGCGGCCTCGACGATCAAGCGCGTCACGCTCGAGCTCGGCGGCAAGTCGGCGAACGTCGTCTTCGCCGACGCCGACCTGGAGCGCGCCGCGGCCGCCGCGCCCTACGCCGTCTTCGACAACGCCGGCCAGGACTGCTGCGCGCGCTCGCGCATCCTGGTCGAGCGCTCCGTCTACGACCGCTTCCTCGACCTGCTCGTCGACGGCGACTCGGAAGGTGAAGGTCGGCGACCCGTCGCTCGACGAGACCGAGATGGGCCCGCTGATCTCCGCGGCCCACCGCGAGACGGTCGCCTCGTTCGTCGAGGGCGAGCCGCTCTTCCGCGGCGAGACCCCCGGCGGCCCGGGCTTCTGGTACCCGTGCACGCTCGTCGAGGCCTCGAACGACGACCGGATCGCGCGCGAGGAGGTCTTCGGCCCGGTCGCAGCGGTGATCCCGTTCGACGACGAGGCCGAGGCGATCCGGATCGCGAACGACACGCCCTACGGGCTCTCGGGCTCGATCTGGACCCGCGACGGCGCGCGCGCGATCCGCGTCGCGCGCGCGCTCGAGACCGGCGTCCTCTCGGTCAACTCGAACAGCTCGGTGCGGCCCTCCACCCCGTTCGGCGGCTTCAAGCAGTCCGGCTTCGGCCGGGAGCTCGGGATGCAGGCGATGGAGGGCTACTCCGAGGTCAAGAACGTCTTCTTCTCGACGGAGTAACGCCGCATCGGAGCGGCGACTGCTGAGATACGCGGGTGCTGTAGGGGCCTACCAGTCCGAGTTACACTGTCACTGGACAGGCGCGTTGTTCTTTGAGCTACACGCACAGAGGCCCGCTTTCGGCGGGCCTCTGTGCGTCCTGGACCCCGAGGGCCGGATTCGAACCGGCATCCCAGCGTTGGACAGACGCGTGCTCTGCCAGTTGAGCTACCCCGGGGTCGTGCCCGAGATGTACCGACACCCCTTGGGGCACGCAAGATGGCCGCAAACGACGTGTCCGACCCTGCCAGGCACGTCCGGCCGGCACATCCGCGTCGCCCCCGATCTCCCAGTCAGTAGACCTCCGCGCCGCTCGCTGCTTCCTGTAGCAGAATCGCGCCAGCGGGTCTTGGTCGACGGAGGGAGAATGATGGGACGCCTGGACGGAAAGGTCTGCGTGATCACCGGCGCCGGCGGCGGGATCGGCCGCGAGGCGGCGATCCTCTTCACCGGCGAGGGTGCGAAGGTCTGCGCCGCCGACGTCAACCTCGCCGCCGCCGAGGAGACGGTTGCCGCGTGCCTGGGCGAGACGTTCGCGCTCGCAACGGACGTCAGCGACGAGGCGAGCGTCGCCGCGATGATGGCCGCGACGGCGGAGCGCTTCGGCGGGATCGACGTGCTCTACAACAACGCCGGCATCTCGCCCGACGACGACGCCTCGATCCTCGACACCTCCGTGGAGGCCTGGCAGCGCGTGCAGGACGTGAACGCGAAGGGCGTCTTCCTCTGCTGCAAGCACGGCATCCCGTACCTGCGCGAGCGCGGCGGCGGCTCGATCATCAACGTCGCGTCGTTCGTGGCGATCCTCGGCGCCGCGACCTCGCAGATCTCCTACACCGCGTCGAAAGGGCGCGGTGCTCGCGCTGAGCCGCGAGCTCGCCGTCCAGTTCGCGCGCGAGGGGATCCGCGTCAACGCGCTCTGCCCGGGCCCGGTCGAGACGCCGCTCCTGCTCAACATCTTCGGCGACGACCCCGCCGCGCTCGAGCGGCGCCGCATCCACTGGCCGACCGGCCGCCTCGCGAAGCCGCGCGAGATCGCGAACGGCGCGCTCTTCCTCGCGAGCGACGAGTCGTCGTACGTGACCGGCTCGACGTTCATGGTCGACGGCGGGCTCACCGGCGCCTACGTCACGCCCGAGTGAGGAAGCAGTGAAGGACCGCGCCCGCGTCGTCGTGATCGGCGGCGGCGTCGGCGGCTGCTCGATCCTCTACTGGCTCACGCGCCTCGGGCTGGCGGGACGTCGTGCTCGTCGAGCGGGCCGAGCTGACGAGCGGCTCGACGTTCCACTCGGCCGGGCTCGTCGGGCAGCTGCGCGGGTCGCTCAGCCTGACGAAGATGATGATGAGCTCGGTCGAGCTCTACCGCACACTCGGCGACGAGGTCGGCCTCGAGACCGGCTGGCGCGAGGTCGGCTCGCTGCGGCTCGCCTCGACGCCGGAGCGGATGGAGGAGCTCGCGCGCCAGTCCGGCTGGGCGAAGACCTTCGGCCTGCCGCTCGAGCTGATCTCGGCCGAGGAGGCGCAGGCGCTCTTCCCGCCGATGACGACCGACGGCGTGCTCGGCGCGGCCTACCTGCCGACCGACGGCTACATCGATCCCTCGCAGCTCACGTTCGCGCTCGCCGAAGGGCGCGCGCCGCGGCGGCGCCGAGATCTACCAGCAGACGCGCGTGACGGCGATCCCGGTCGAGCACGGACGGGTGACCGGCGTCGTCACCGACAAGGGCGAGATCGAGGCCGAGGTCGTCGTCAACGCGGGCGGCATGTTCGCGAAGGAGATCGGGGCGCTCGCGGGCGTAAACGTCCCGATCGTGCCGATGGCGCACGAGTACCTGATCACCAAGCCGTCGGGCCTGCCGGGCGACATGCCGACGATGCGCGACCCTTCGCTGCTCGTCTACTTCCGGCCCGAGTCGGGCGGACTGATCATGGGCGGCTACGAGCGCGAACCCGGCGCCGTGGTCGCTCGACGGGATCCCGGCGGACTTCAACGGCAAGCTGCTCCCCGAGGACTGGCCGCGGTTCGAGGAGCTGATGGAGAACGCGCTCGTGCGCGTCCCGTCGCTCGCCGAGGCGGAGGTGATCAAGCTGATCAACGGGCCCGAGGCGTTCACGCCCGACGGCGAGTTCATCCTCGGGCCGACCGAGGTTCGCGGTCTCTGGACCGCGGCCGGCTTCTGCGCGCACGGGCTCGCGGGCGCGGGCGGGCTCGGGCAGCTCGTCGCCGAGTGGATCGTCGAGGGCGACGCCGTCGCTCGACGCCTGGCACATGGACTCGCGCCGCTTCGGCCGCGCGTACCGCTCGCAGGACTACACGCTCGCCCGCACGCGCGAGGTGTACGAGACCTACTACGACGTGAAGTACCCGGGCCACGAGCGGCAGGCCGGCCGGCCGCTGCGGCTCTCGCCGGCCTACCCGCGCCTCGCCGAGCTGGGCGCCGCGTTCGGCGAGAAGTCGGGCTGGGAGCGGGCGAACTGGTTCGAGCCGAACGCCGCCCGCGGCGACGAGTCGCTGCGGCCGCGCGGCTGGGCGGGGCGGCTCTGGTCGCCCGCGATCGGCGCCGAGCACCTCGCCTGCCGCGAGACGGCGGCGCTGTTCGACGAGACGTCGTTCGCCAAGATCGAGCTCTCCGGCGAGGGCGCGGCCGGAGCTCCTCGAGCGGCTCTGCGCGAACCGGGTCGTGCGCGACGTCGGCGCGATCACCTACACCTCGATGCTGAACCGCCGCGGCGGGATCGAGTGCGACTTCACCGTCACGCGGCTCGGCCGAGGAGCGCTTCCGGATCGTCACCGGCACGGCGTTCGGCCAGCACGACCTCGCGTGGATCCGCGAGCACGCGCCGGCCGGCGTGACCGTCGAGGACGTCACCTCGGCGTACGCCTGCCTCGGCCTCTGGGGCCCGGCGAGCCGCGAGATCCTCCAGCCGCTGACGACGACGCCGCTCGACTTCCCCTACATGCGGGCGCGCGAGCTCGCTGTCGGAAACGTGCCGTGCCTCGCCCTGCGCGTCACCTACGTCGGCGAGCTCGGCTGGGAGCTCTACTGCCCGACCGAGTTCGGGCTCGCGCTCTGGGATGCGATCTGGGAGCCGGGCCGCGACCTCGGCCTCGTCGCGGGCGGCTACAAGGCGATCGACTCGATGCGGCTCGAGAAGGGCTACCGCGTGTGGGGCTCCGACATCACGCCCGACGACACCCCGTACGAGGCCGGGCTCGGGTTCGCGGTGAGGCTCGACAAGGGCGACTTCATCGGCCGCGAGGCGCTGCTCGGCGAAACAGGAGCCGGAGCGCCGGCTCTGCTGCCTCGTGCTCGCCGACCCGCGCGCGGTCGCCCTCGGTTCGGAGCCGGTGCGCGTCGAGGGCGCTCCGGTTGGACGCGTCACGAGCGGCGGCTACGGCTACTCGGTCGAGCGCTCGATCGCCTACGCCTACCTGCCCGCAGAGCACGCGCGAGGCCGGGCAGCCGGTCGAGGTGGAGATCTTCGGCGAGTGGGTCGCGGGCGAGGTCGCGGCCGAGCCGCTCTTCGACCCGGCCGGCGAGCGCATCCGGTCGTGATCGACGCAGGTCGTCGAGCGGGTCTGGCCCGGCGGCGTCGAGTCGATCGAGCCGCTCGGCGGCGGGATCACGAACCACAACTTCAAGGTGCGGGCCGGCGGCGAGACGTTCGTGCTGCGGATCGGCGGCAACGACACCGAGCTGCTCGGGATCGACCGCCACGTCGAGCACGAGGCGTCGCGTGCAGCGGCGGCGCTCGGGATCGGGCCGGAGGTGGTCGCCTTCCTCGAGCCGGAGGGCTACCTCGTCACGCGCTTCGTCGAGGGCGAGGTCGGACGGGTGACGGTGCCGGAGGCAGCGGCCCTGCTGCGGCGCCTCCACGCGGGCCCGGCGATCCCCGGCCGGTTCGACGCCTTCCGCGTCGTCGAGACGTACGCGGCGCATCGCGCGGGAGCGCGGCGTGACGCTCCCGCCCGGCTACGCGGCTGCGAAGGCGACGGCCGACCGGATCGAGCAGCGTCGCGGCCCGTTCGAGCTCGCGCCCTGCCACAACGACCTGCTCGCCGCGAACTTCATCCACGGCGGCGAGCGGCTCTGGATCGTCGACTGGGAGTACGCGGGCATGGGCGACCCCGCCTTCGACCTCGCCAACTTCGCCGTCAACAACGGCCTCGACGAGGCCGGCGACCGCGAGCTGCTCGACGCCTACGGCGGCGGCGACCCCGATGTCGCACGTCCTGATGCGCTACATGTCGGACTTCCGCGAGGCGATGTGGGGCGTCGTCCAGCAGGCGATCGCGGAGCTCGACTTCGACTTCGCGGGCTACGCCGACGAGCACTTCGCGCGGCTCGAGCGCACCGCCGCCGAACCGCGCTTCCGCGACGGCGCTCGGCTGAGCATCTCGAGAAAAGCCGAAATCGGCAATGTGCTACGGTCTGATGCACAAATGCCTTCTCGTGCCGGAATCCGTGAGCTCCGCCAACACCTTTCACGCTACGTCGATCGTGTGAAGACCGGCGAGACGATCGATGTCACCGAGCACGGCCGTCTGGTTGCGCGTCTGACTCCTGCGTCCGACGCCGCGAGCGAGATCGCCGCGCTCGAGGCCCGTGGGCTCGTCGTACGTGCGCCGAGCCTCGATTTCGCGAGCCTCTCACCACCGCGTCCTCCGCGTGACGGGGAGCGGCTTCCGAGCGAGATCCTTGCCGAGGAACGCGAGACGCAGCGGTACTGAGCTTTGCTCTACGTCGACACGTCCGCAACGGCGAAGCTACTGCTCGAGGAGTCTGAGAGTGCCGCGCTGGGCGAGTTCCTGCGCTCCGCGGAAACGCCGCTCGTGACCAGCCGGGTGGGAATCATCGAGCTACGCCGCATCGGACGACGCAGCGGCGCCGATGCCAATCGAGCGGATGCGCTCGCAGCGACTCTGGTGGTCGTCGAACTCGACGAGGTGATCGAGCGCGCAGCGCTCTCCATCGATCCGACCCTACGGACACTGGATGCAATTCACCTCGCCACGGCACTCGCGGCAGCAGACTCGATCGCCGGCTTCGTCTGTTACGACGCGCGACTTGCCGCGGCGGCGGAGTCGCTTGGCTTGACGATCGTCACGCCAGCCTGATCATCGACGGTCGCGAGAGGTCGGTGCCGAGCTCGCAGTGGCACCCCGCTCAGATCGCGTTCGCGAGGGTCTTCAGCGTCGCCGCCTGGTCGGCGGTGAGCCAGCCGGCGAGCGGCTGCGAAACCAAACGTACACACCGCCTCGCCCCCGCCCGTGCGAAACTGTCGCCCGTGACTGAGTTCGAGCCCGGAACCGGCGCCGCCGATCACGGCTCTGAAAACGCCGAGTTGGAGCGCGAGCTCACTGAACTTCTGGAGACAGCCCGCACCGCTGAGTTGACCCCGGCCGACTTCCTCGCACGGCTCGAGTCGATCCACGCTCGGCACCTAGGCTCAGAAGCGAACTCGCCTGAGCTCGTGGATCGCCGCCTCGAAGCTCTGGCCGCCTACGACGAAATCACACTGGGACTGGACCGACACCACGAGCTCGAACGTCTGGCCCGAGCGCTCGGCATCCAAGAGGAGTTGGCCTGATTCTCGGCCACTTGCGGTGAGACATGTATCGGCGGCCCGCCGGCGAAGTGACGGGTCGGCGCGAAGCGCACACGCGCACCAACGACGGTCTAGCGATCTCTAGCAGGCGGGCTTCCGAAAGCGATGAGCGATGCGTCGGCCGGGACGTAGAGTGGGTGCCTCGGCGTACCGTGCTTGGTCAGTCCGAGCGCGTGCCGCGGTCCAACCGACCATCCCATGATCTCGGAAACGCGCTCCCGGGTGGCCTTTACACCCCACGCCGCAACGATCAGATCGGAAATCCCAAAAACAAGCGACAGAACGTGGTCGTTCTCCGGTCCGATCGGATCGGCGACCGCTGTGAGTTGGCGCGGGTCGGTCGATCGGTAGGCGTAAAGGTTCACCATCTCGAGCCGCGCGAATCCCCACTCGCGTGCGAAGCGGACGCAGCGGCGCATCGTCGGATCGTCGTGTATCGAGTCGGCAGTGGACGGATTCAGGCCGACGAAGGTAACCGTTCCGTTGCCCTCTAGCGGAGCGACGTCACGCGTAAGCGAGTAGCGATATCGACCGCATTCAGAGATGTAGGCGCTCACGGGCTCGACTCAAACAGAGAAACCGGCCCTGCAACCATGCCGAGGTCCGTAGGCCCAAACGACGTTGTCTGAACAGCGGCCTGAGACGACGCTGCAAGCTGCAGCGCAGCCGCCGTCACGCCGATCGTCGCGGTAACCCGCTTCACAGAAGGATGATCTTCGCACGCTGAACCTTCGGCGCCTGAAAAGGGCTCGTGTTGCCCCGTCTGTTGCCCCCTCGCGGTTCGAGCCGCCCAAGGACGGTGAAGCTCTGCCAGAACGGACCCTGGCAGGGACTTCACGCATGGGCCGTGAAGGATTCGAACCTTCGACCTTGGGATTAAGAGCAGGTTGCTGTGACTTCGGCCGATCTCGGTGAAGCTGGAGGAACGGCGCTTTCAGCGGCCTCTGCTGCCTCCGCGTTTCGGTCGATCTCGGTGGGTTGTGTTGCCCAGACGTTGCCCCCACGAATGCGTCGAAGAACGCCGACACCTGGAGGCCGTCCAGGGCCCGACAAGCTCTGCTGGTCTCGCCCGCAAGCCACACGTTCCCTCGAGACCGGGCAGCCCGTGCGGGACTGACCGGAAGCACGCTGCGAGGACGGGAATTCGCGCCTTGCTGCCGACGGCCATAGCGCAGCAGGCGATCAGCCGTGAAGCGCGCATCGCTTGTGTTGGAGCGATGCTGGACACGCTGGAAAACCGGGGCGAGGTTGGCCCGCTTGGCGTCACGCACTCGGTAAGCGATCCGAGAAGGCGGCGGCGCCATCTAGGGTCTCCGGATGGCGAGGGAGCGGAATTGCGATATGTGAATCTCGGCCGTAGCGGGTTGCGTGTCTCCCGTGTGTGTCTCGGGATGATGAGCTTCGGGCCGAACGAAGAGCGTCCGTGGGCGCTCAATGAAGAACAGGCGGAGCCGATTGTGCGCCGGGCAGCCGAGGGCGGGGTGACCTTCTTCGACACTGCCGACGTCTACAACGGCGGGCAGAGCGAGATCATTACTGGACGGATCCTGGGGCGGCTGCTCGATCGCGAGGAGTACGTGCTCGCGACGAAGGTGTGCGGCTGAAACGATGCCGGGCGAGAACGGCCGCGGTCTCGGGCGCAAGCACTTGCTCGCCTCGATCGACGCCTCGCTCGCGCGTCTCGGCGTCGACTACGTCGACCTCTACCAGATCCACCGCTGGGACGACCGCACGCCGATCGAAGAAACGATGGAGGCGCTGCATGAGGTCGTGAAGGCCGGCAAGGCGCGCTACGTCGGCGCGAGCAGCATGTACGCGTGGCAGTTCGCCAAGGCGCAGGTTGCGCCGAGCGGGACGGCTGGACGCGATTCGTGTCGATGCAGAACCACTACAACCTGCTCTACCGCGAGGAGGAGCGGGAGATGATCCCGCAGTGCGTCGACCAGGGCGTCGCGGTGCTGCCGTGGAGCCCACTGGCGCGCGGGATCCTGGCCGGGAACCGCACCGGCAGCGGCGAGCGGCTGACGGTGCGGGCGAAGACCGACCCGTTCGCGGACTCGCTCTACGTCCCCGAGCTCGACCGGCCGGTCATCGACCGCGTCGCCGAGGTCGCGGCCGAGGCGCGGGCGTCCCACCCGCGCAGGTCGCGCTCGCCTGGCTCCTGCACAAGCCGGCGGTGACCGCGCCGATCGTCGGCGCGACGAGCATCTCACACGTCGACGACGCCCTGGCCGCCGAGCAGCTCGAGCTGAGCGACGACGAGATCGCGTCGGCTCGAGGAGCCGTACGTGCCGCACGCAATCGCCGGTCACCCGTAGAAGTGGTTCGCCGCTGGCACGCTACGAGCCCCCTTCCCCCGGCCTAGCTCTCCGGGATTGCATACCCCTACCTCGCGCGCGTGCGTGTCAGCGGCGCGGGAGGCGGATGTGACGCGAGCGGCAGTCACGAAATCGTCGCACACGGCGCGACGACTCTCGACGGCCGAGTGCGAGCGACGAGGCTGGCATCTCGTCGAGCTGATCGAGGATGCCGGGTTCAGCGCGAAGAACATGAAGCGCCCGGGCGTGGAGGAAGCGTTGCGGGTGCTCAAAGCCGGTGAGGCATCTGCTCTCGTGGTGGCGAAGCTCGACCGGCTCTCGCGCTCGATGATCGACTTCACGGCGCTGATGGGGACTGCGCAACGGCAGAGCTGGGCGCTTGTCGCCTTGGACTGTGCCGTGGACACATCGACGCCGACGGGCGAGGCGATGGCGAACATGCTCGCGACGTTCGCGCAATCGGACGTCGTAGCCCCTCGTCGCGGAGCGACTGAGCGTGGGGTCGACCGGCCCTCCCCCGCGACGTCGTGTTTGGCTGTGGGGCCTGCCTTCCGGGCCACATGAGTCGGTCGCTGCGTATCCCTCGCTCGGCGGAGTAGGTCAGGCGGCCGAGTTGGTTACGCGCGAGAACAAGGCGTTCCCATGAAGCTGTCGACCGCACTGGCCCGTTGAGTGAAGGAAGGAGGCGGCGGGAACTCGAACGCGCGCGAGATTCGCGCCAAGCCGACCCGTCGCGAGGGTCGTCATCGACATCAGCACTGGTCGGGAATCGCCGCAGACGCTGCCGCGATGAGGAAACGCTTGACGAGTCGTTCCAGGTCACCTAACTCGGTAACGGTCATACTCGTCGGCGTGGACGCGGCGCCGCTGATCCTGGTCACCGGCGCGACCGGCAAGGTCGGCCAGGCGTTCATCCGGAGGTTGCTCTCCTCGCGCGACGAGCGGCTCGCCGGGATCAGCGTGAGAGCGCTGTGCCACAACCGGCTGCTGCAACCTGCGTCGCGGCTCGAGGTTGTCGCGGGCTCGATCGACCGCCGCGACGTCGTCGACGCCGCTACCGAGGGCGTCACCCATGTGCTTCACCTGGCGACGACCAAGGAGACGCCCGAGACGATCTTCGATGTTGCGGTCAAGGGGCTGTTCTGGCTGATCGAAGCCTGCCGCGTGAGTCCCACCTTTCGGCGGCTCGTCCTCGTCGGCGGAGACGCCGCGGTCGGGCACTTCGTCTACGCGCATCCGGTCCCCGTTACCGAGACCCAGCCGCACACGGCCTACCCCGGCTGCTATGCGCTCTCGAAGGTGCTCGAGGAAGTGATGCTCGAGCAGTACGGCGTGCAGTACGGCCTCGACTCCTGCTGCCTGCGGGCGCCGTGGATCATGGAGAAGGACGACTTCCGGTACCAGCTCTCATTCGCGGAGGACGTGTTCGGTGGGCCGCGCTGGCGCGACCTCGTCGGTGCCGAACAGGCGGACGCGTACGTCGAGCGAGGAGCGGTGCCGGTGATGCTCGACGAAGACGGGCGGCCGGTGAAGCGAAACTTCGTCCATGTCGAGGATCTGGTGGACGCGATACTCGTCGCCCTCGATCACCCAGCGGCACGACGTCAGACGTTCAACATCTGCATGGACGAGCCGGTCGACTACGGCGAGCTCGGCGCCTACCTCGCCGAGTCTCGCGGGTTGCCGATGGTCAACATCCGCACGCCCTACCACTCGACCTGGCTCGACAACGCGAAGGCGAAACTCCTGCTCGGCTGGCGTCCACGCTACGACCTCGAGCGGCTGGTGGACGAAGCATGGAGCTACGAACGCGGTGCCAACGAGCCGCGTGCCGTCTGGTATCCGGGATAAGCAGGCGGGTCGGCATCTCGATCCTCGACATAGAACTGACTGAAGTCAGCGAACAGCTCGAATCGGTAGACCGCCGAAACCTCGTAAGCCTAGGCGCACGCGAGAGGCCTGTCCCAGTCCCAGCGGCGGAGGGTAGCTCGACCGACCCTTGCGTTGTTTGACACTAGCGTTGACGTACTGGAAGATCGGCGCTCATCCAAGAGGGGAGTGTCATGAAGCATCTGTTTGGTCTTGCGGCACTCGTGAGCCTGGTCGCGGTTGTCGGCGCGGCAGCGTAGTCGAGCACCTGCGCGAGCACCTGCCAGTAGGCCATGACCCAGCGGGGCGCGAGCTCGCGGGCGAGCACGGCGATCCACACCTCGGCCTCACCCAGCTTCTGGCATGTGATCCCCGACCTGGAGCTGTGCGAGGCGAGGCAGCTTGTGCGTCTTGATGTGGGGTCGGAGCGCGAGCTCGTGCTCGTCGCAGTAGCGCTGCATGCCGGCGACGTTCCGCTGGACGGCGTCGAGGTCGACGGTCAGCACGGGCGTCTCGAGGTCGGAGAGGCGCGTCACCCCGTCGCACCCGCCGACACGGCGCCGTTGCGCACGGCCGCTGTCGCCCGCGTGGCCTTGGCCGCGATCCGGTCGAGCTCGGCGTCCGACTGCGGCGCTTCGCGCCCGACGAGCTCGCTGCCCAGGGCGATCACGCTCGCGCCCGCGGCCAGGTAGGCCTGAATCTCGTCGACCCGGACGCCGCCCATCGGGACGAGCGCGGTCTCGGGGAACGGCCCGCGGAGCGCACGTAGGTACGGGGGCCCGCCGCACGAGGCGGGGAACAGCTTCATCACGCGCGCGCCCGCCGCCGTCGCGACGATGATCTCCGTCGCCGTGAAGACGCCGGGCACGGCCTCGAGGCCGAGCTCGTGCGCCGTCTCGACCACCTCCGGCACGAGTCCGGGGCTGACGACGAAGCCGGCGCCGGCGGCAGCGGAGGCTCGCACCTGCTCGGGAGTGACGCACCGTCCCGACGCCCACGGTCATCCCTTCCCGCGCTGCGCGCTCCACGGCGGCGAGGGCTCCCGGTGTGTCGATCGTGACCTCGACCAACTCGATCCCGCCCTGGGCGAGCGCCGTCAGCGTGCCCCAGACGTCACCCCCCTCGGGGAAACGGACGATTCCGAGCAGCGCAGCCGATCCCGGTCCCGCACCGACGCCTCGAGCGACATCGCACGACGTTATCCGAGGCAATGATGTAATACAAGCATGTTGTTATTACAGTATCCTCGAGCGCGGGATGGTAGGTGCGTGCGGCTCAGGAGCGTCCAACCGGAGGCTGGTCTATGAGCGAGGCAGCGCCGCGCGTCGCGAGGCCCCATCGCCGGGACGATCGACAAGGGCTCGCCGGTCCCCTTCTACTACCAGCTCCGGCAGCTGCTCGAGCGCGCGGTCGCCGACGGCGTCCTCGCGCCCGGGGAGCAGATCCCGACGGAGGCATCGCTGTGCGAGCGCTACGACGTGAGCCGGACCGTCGTCCGACAGGCGCTCAGCGACCTCGAGCGGACCGGCCTCGTCGCCCGACTCAAGGGCAAAGGCACGTTCGTCGCGGAGCCGAAGGTCTCCGAGTTCGTCGCCCAGTCGCTCACGAGCCTCCACGAGGACCTCACCGCCCGTGGCGAGCGGCTGCAGACGAAGGTGTTGCGGCTCGAGGTGGAGCCGGTCTCCGCGCATGTCGCTGCGATGCTCGAGCTGCCCGAGTCGGAGCAGATCGTGCTGCTCGAGCGGCTGCGTTTCCTGCACGGCGAGCCTCTCGTGATGACGACCGCGTACATGCCGTACTCGCTCTGCGCTCCGATTCTCGAGCTCGACATGAGCGACCGCTCGTTGTTCGAGACGTACGAGCGAGAGCTGGGACTCAAGCTCCACCGCGGCGTCCGCTCGATCGAGGCACGTGCTGCGAACGCCGAGGTCGCCCGGCACCTCGGCGTCAAGGAGGAGTCACCGATCCTCGCGTTCACGGGTGTCACGTACCTCGAGGACGGGCGGCCGGTCGAGTACTTCGTCGGCCTGCACCGGGGCGATCGCAGCCGCTTCGAGACCGAGCTCTTCAGGCCGTCGGGGACAGACGAGCTCGCGGCTGCGCGCGCTGCGCACATCGCCAACTGATGGCCGCACACACTCGAGCTCGGGCTGATCGGTTCGGCTTGGCACGGGACGTCGCTGGGCGTGCTCGAGGGCATCGCGAAGACGAAGGAGATCGGCTTCGACTCCTACGACGTCTTCGAGGATCCGCTGACGACGACTCGACGACGAGCGCCGATGATCAAGGAGACGTGCGCGGAGCTCGGCCTGCCGATCCGCTCGGCCGTGTGCATCGCACTCGGGCTCGTCGACTTCGCGCCGGCCGTGCGCCGCTTCACGCTCGATCGCTGCAAGGCCTACATCGACCAGCAGGCGTACTTCGGCGGGCGCAACGTGCTGCTCGTGGTCGGCGAGTACTACTGCGATCTGCAGGTGTTCTCGGCTGAACAGATCTTCGGGCTCGTGGTCGAGAACATCCGCGAGCTCGCCGAGTACGCCGAGACGAAGGCCATCGAGCTCGTGATCGAGCTCGAGCCGTTCGAGAACGCGATCGCGAGCAGCGTGCACGAGCTCGCGCGTCTCATCCGGGAGGTCGACCATCCCGCCGTCAAGGGAAATGCCGACGTCTCGCACCTCCACCTCTCCGGCGCGTCCTTCGAAGACGTCGCCGTGCTGTCGGGGATGATCGGCCATGTGCACGTCTCCGACTGCGACGGAAAGACGCACGGCGACATGCCGCCCGGGCGCGGCGTGACGCCGATCAAGGAGTACCTGCAGGCGATCCTCGACACCGGCTACACCGGCACCGTGTCAGTGGAACTCGAGCGGGTGCCGGAGTCCGGACCGGATGGTCGAGCTGGTCGAGGAGGCGTACCGCGAGACGGCGCGCATCCTCGCGGAGCTCGGCGCGCGCGACGCCGACGTCCGACTCGAGGGGCATGGCACCCGGTCTCGTTCGACCTGACCGGGCGGCGCGCTCTCGTCGCGGGCGGCGGCGGCGGGATCGGGCGTGGGCTCGTCGCGGGCGCTCGCCGACGCCGGCGCGACGGTCGCCGTGCTCGGCCGCTCGGCGAGCGCGGACGAGGCGGCCGCCGAGGTCGGCGGCGTCGCCGTGCGGGCCGACCTCGCCGACCGCGACGACCTCCGCCGCGGCTTCGACGACGCGGTCGAGCGGCTCGGCGGCCTCGACGTCCTTGTCAACTCGCACGGCATCGGCGAGGCCCTCCGACGCGCCGTCGACCACGAGCTCGCCGACTGGGACGACGTGATCGAGGTGAACCTGACGGCGACGTTCGAGCTCTGCCAGCTCGCCGGCCGGCTGATGGTCGCGCAGAGGAGCGGCAAGATCGTGAACATCGCTTCGGTGCTCAGCTTTCAGGGCGGGCTTCCGCGTCGCGTCATACGCCGCGAGCAAAGGAGGCCTCTCGCAGCTGACGATGGCGCTCGCGAACGAGTGGGCTCCGCACGGCGTCAACGTGAACGCGATCGCGCCGGGCTACGTGAAGACCGAGCTGAACGCACGCATCTGGCGCGACGACCCCGAGCGAACCGCGCAGATCGACGCACGGATCCCGGCCGGGCGCTGGGGAACGCCGGCCGACATGGGCGGCGCCGTCGTATTCCTCTGCTCGGCGGCGTCCGACTACGTGCACGGCGTGACGTTGCCGGTCGACGGCGGCTGGCTCTCGCGGTAGCGCTGGTGGAGACGACGGTCTTCTGCTTCGCGAGCGACCCGGCCGACGAAGGGACGCCGTGACGCCCTGAGCGCCCGCCCGGGAAGGGCATCGGTACGCCGCCCGTCGTCGACGACGACGACGCCGTTGACGATCACGTAGGGAATGCCCACCGGCAGCCGCCGCGGTTCGTCGTAGGTCGCCGTGTCCCTGATCGCCTCCGGGTCGATGCACGTCACGTCGGCCGCCATGCCCGGCCGGAGCAGACCCCGGTCGGCGAAGCCGAGCCGCTGCGCCGGGAGCGACGTCATCTTGCGCACCGCCTGTTCCCAGCTGAGGATCCCGAGCTCACGCACGTACACCGCGAAGTAGCGTGGGAACGTCCCATAGGAGCGCGGGTGCGGGCGGTCGCCGACGAGGATGCCGTCGCTGCCGACCGTGTGCGACCAGTGCGTCATCGTCGTGCGCACGTTCTCCTCGTTGCCGGAGTGCGAGACGCACGAGACACCGAGGCTCTCGTCGGCGAGCAGCTCGCAGACGAAGTCGATCGGACGCTCGCCTGCCTGCGCCGCCGCCTCGTCGATCGAGAGGCCGACCCAGCGCTTGTTCCCGGGCAGGCGCGTCCCGGAGACGACGACGATCGACCAGTCGATCGGAATCTCGTGGAAGCCGTCCGAGCCCTCGTCCTCCATCTCCACGCGCAGGCGCTCGCGCAGCGACGGGTCTCGCAGCCGGTCGATCGTCGCCGCGCTGCCGCCGACGTGCATCCAGCTCGGCAGGAACGCGTGCAGGTACGTGGCGCCGGCAAGGTACGGGTACGTGTCGAGGGTGACTTCGATCCCGTCGTCGCGGGCGCGGTCGAGCATCGCGAGGAGCTCCGGCGCCTTTCCCCTGTTGATCGGGTAGCCGAGGTGCGCGTGGGCCAGGTGCAGCGGCACCCCGGAGCGGCGCGCGATCTCGATGCAGTCCGAGTACGCCTCCAGCGCCCGACGGCCGTAGTTGCGGTGATGGGGCGTGTAGTAGCCGCCGTACTCGCGCACGACCTCGAGGAGGGCGACGATCTCGTCGTCGTCGGCGTACATCCCCGGCGTGTACGTCAACCCGGTCGACAGGCCCACCGCGCCCTGCTCGAGCGCCTCTGCGAGCAGTCTCTTCATGTGTGCGAGCTCAGCGTCGGTCGGCGCGCGGTCGTCGTAGCCCATCGCGCACATGCGGATCGTCCCGTGCGGCGCCAGGTAGGCCGCATTGACCGCGATGCCGTCCGCATCGAGCCGATCGAGGTACTCGCCGACCGAGCGCCAGCTCCAGTCGAAGTCCGGCGGGTCGTCGTTCCAGCCCGCGAGCTGGCCGCGCAGCTGCTCGAGTGCGTCGTCGGTGACGGGGGCGTAGCTGAGGCCGTCCTGGCCGAGCACCTCCAGGGTCACGCCCTGGCACACCTTCGCCTCGTGCGCAGGGTTCGCGAGCAGCTGCAGGTCGGAGTGCGTGTGCATGTCCGTGAACCCCGGGCAGACGAACAGCCCGTCGGCGTCGATCACCCGCGCGGCGCGCTCGCCGACCAGGCGTCCCACGGCGGCGACTCGGTCGCCTTCGATCCCCACGTCGGCCGCGTACCACGGGTTGCCGGCGCCGTCGATCACACGCCCGCCGCGGATCAGGAGATCCAGCACTACTCGTCTTCGGGCGAGAAGTTCGCGACGAGCTCGCGCGCCATCTGCGCGTTCCCGGCGAGCAGGCCGCCGTCGACCCGCAGCACCTCGCCGCTGATCCAGGACGCGTCGTCCGACGCGAGGAAGGCCGCTGCGTTCGCGACGTCCTCGGGCTCGCCGACACGACGCAGCGGATACCAGCGGACGAGCCGCTCGAAGATCGCCGGCTCCTTGTCGACGCGCTCCTGCCAGAGCGGCGAGCGGATCGTGCCCGGCGCGATCGCGACCGACGCGGATCCCGTGCCGGCCGTAGCGCACCGCCATGCTGCGGGTGAGGCTGATCATGCCGGCCTTCGCAGCGCTGTACGGCTCGTTGGCGAAGAACGCGATCCCGTTGACCGAGGTGATGTTCACGATCACGCCTCTTTCGCGCTCGATCATCCCCGGCAGCACCGCCTTCGAGCAGAGGAACGCCGACTTGAGGTTGAGCTCGACGTCGTCGATCCCACTCCTCCTCGGAGATCTCGAGCACGTCGTCGGCAGTGCCGCCGCCCGCATTGTTGACGAGCACGTCGATCGCACCCGCGGCGTCGACCATGCGCGCCACGTCAGCCGCGGCCGTAACGTCCGCCTGGACGGCCTTGCCTCCGATCTCGCCTGCGACCGCCTCGGCCCGCTCGTCGACGAGGTCGGCGACCACCACGGCCGCGCCCTCGGCTGCGAAACGCCTCGAGATCGCGCGGCCGATTCCGGAGCCGCCGCCCGTGACCAGTGCCGTCTTGCCTTCCAAACGAGTCATCCCTTGAGCGCTCCTTCCTGGAGGCCGCGCAGGTACCAGCGGTTCACGATGATGAACAGGATCAAGCCGGGCAGGATCGCGACGACGAACATCGCCGCCATCGTCGGCCAGAGCCACTGCCCGAAGCCCGCGTTCGCCGACGCGAGCACCACGACCAGCGTTCGCTTGTCCTGGTCGTTCGTGAGCGTGTTCGCGAGCAGCCACTCGCCCCACACGGCGATGAAGTTGGTGAGCATCACGACGATCACTCCGTTGCGCACGAGCGGAAGCATGATGCGCCGCAGGATCATGAACGAGCTGGCGCCGTCGACGCGCGCAGACTCCGGGCAGCTCTCGCGGGATCGTCTCGAAGACGCCGCGCATGATGAAGATGCTCACCGCCAGGGCAAGCGTCTGGTAGGGGAGGAGCAGGCCCCAGGTCGAGTTGATCAGTCCGAGCCGGTCCTGGATCTCCCAGATCGAGATCAGCCCGACCACCCGGCTCGGCACGAAGAGGGACGCGACGAGGATGCCCAGCACGAGCGCCTTGCCAGGGGTCGGCAGGTGGACGAGCGCGTAGCCGGCGAGCACCGCGATCGTCGTCGTGATCAGCATGGTCGCGATCGTGAGGATGACGCTGTTCTCGATGTTCTGGGGCAGCGTGTCGATCGCGGTGAGCGCCGTCCGGTAGGAGCCGAACTCGAAGTTGTCCGGCCAGATCTCGTTCGTGTACGCATCGGGAAGCGACTTGATCGAGAGCAGGAACACCCAGAACAGCGGGAAGAGGATCACGCCGCAGAGCGAGATGAGGATTCCGTGCTTGGCGATCGAGCCCCACCGGATGCGCGCGCGACGGCGCGGCGGGACCCGGCGCCCGGCCGCTATCTGTTCGGTCTCGACCCGGGTCGCCATCAGTCCCTGTTCCTGAAGAGCGTAGAAGAGCCAGAGCACGACCGCGAGCATCCCGATCGTGCCGATCCACCCGATCGCCGCCGCGTAGCCTCGGTTCTGGTCACCGACCTGGAACGCCGTGTCCCACATGTAGACCGTCCACGTGTACGTCGGCTTGGAGCGGTCGTATCCGCCGGTGAGGATGTACTCGTCGATCAGCGCATACGCGGTGCCGAAGCGGAGCACGACCAGCACGAGCAGGATCGGCCGTAGCCGGGCGAACGTGATCTTCCAGAAGATGCGCCATTCGCTCGCACCGTCGACGCGAGCCGACTCGTACAGCTCCTTCGGGATCGTCGAGAGTCCGGCGAGGTAGAACATCGTGTGGAAGCCGAGCCCCCACCACCACTCCATCATCGCGAGCGAGATGAAGGTGGTGTTCGTCGAGCCGAGCCAGGTCGGCTGGTTCGCGAGGTCGTAGACGCCGAGGACGTCGACGAGGACGTAGTTGATCGGGCCGATCCCGTTCGAATACATCCACGCCCACAGGAGGAAGATCAGCGGGCCCGGGATCATCGCCGGGACCAGCAGGATCAGGCGGTATGTCGTCCCGAGCTTCCCGCCGCGCACGCGGTCGAGGAGCACGGCGGTCACCATCGGCAGGAAGATCATCCCCGGCAGGAAGATCGCCGTGAAGATCGCCGCGTGCCAGAGCCCGGTTCTGACGAGCGGGTCCTTGAAGGCCTCGACGTAGTTGTGGAACCAGATCCACTTCGCCGACTCCGGCGAGTCGTCGAGCAGGAAGCTGAAGCTCGTGAACGAGATCCAGAGAGTGCGGAAGATCGGCCAGAGCTGCCAGCCCACGAAGAAGACGAGCGCCGGCACGAGATACGGCCACGTGCGCACGAAGCGCGTCGTCGCCCGCCAGATCGCCTGAAACCCTGTAGGCGGGCGGGCGGTGGCTGCCCTGCTAGCCACCGCCCCGTCTCACCTCGGAAGAAACCATCGGCCCCGAGGGGGTCCCGCTAGCTCTTCTTCTGCTTCTTCACCTCTGCCAGCACCAGGGCCTGCGCCTTCGCGAGCGCCTTCTTCGGGTTCGACTCGTCTCCCTTCAGGTACGCCTCCCACGCCGGCTTGCCGAGCACGAACTGCGTCAGTCCGAACGTGTGGGTCCGGATCGCCTTGCTCGTCGCGAGCTCGTTCTTGACCGTGAAGGCCCAGTCGGCCATCCACGAGGGCGGGTTCTTCTCCCACTTGGCCCAGTGCGACCGGTACGGCGAGAGCTGGCCGGACGCGCCGCGCACGTCCTTGCCGAGCGCGTGCTGCCAGATCCGCGTGTCGTACGTGAGCGCCTTCATGTAGTCCGCGGCCGCCTGCTTGTTCTCGCCGTACTTGAAGAGCGCCGCGCCCGTGTTCCAGAACACGGTGCCGCCGCCCGCGCTCGCCCGCGGGAGGCCCGCGATGTGCAGCACCTTCGGGTCGGGCCACGTGCCGGCAAAGCGCGTCGGCGCGTTCTGGTACTTGATGTAGTAGGCCGCCTGCCGCGCGGCGAACGCCTCCTCGTCGGGCGTCGTGTTGACGCCGCCGTCGACCTTGCCCTCCTCGAGGATGTTCTTCGGCGCGACCTCCATCAGCCGCTTCATCACCTCGAGCGCGTTGACCGTGTTCTCGTTCGTGAAGTCGAACAGCCCGTCGGGCCTGTACACGCTCGTGCTGAACGTGTGCGCGATCGGCGCGAGCGAGCGCCAGCCGTGTGCGTCGAAGACCGCGCCGTACGGCGCCGCCCCCGAGCTGACGACCTTCTTCGCGTTCGCGATGAACGCGTCCCAGGTCTTCGGCGCCTTGGTCGGGTCGAGTCCGGCCTTCTCGACCAGCTCGCCGTTGTTCGCCTGGATGATGATGTCGAGCAGGAACGGGAACGACCAGATGTGGCCTTCGTAGGTCGCCTCCTGCCTGATCGACGGGATCAGGTCGGCGAGGACCGACTTCGGGATGTAGTTGTCCCACGGCTCGATCGTGCCCGAGTCGATCAGTGAGGCCATCTCGACGAAGGGCGTCATGCCGACGTACACGTCCCACGTGCTCTTCTTCTTCTTCGCCTCGGCGACGAAACGGTCGATGCCGAAGCCCTGCACCGGCGCGATCTTCGCGTCGAGCGGGTGCGTCTTGCCGTACTCCTTGTTGATCTTCGCCGGGATGTCGGGGTAGAGCCCGTAGATCCACTGGTAGAAGGTCGGTGTCAGCGCCCGCGCCTGCGTGCGCGCAAACGCGCTCCCCGCCCCGAAGAGCGCGGAGACGCCGAAGATCGCAGCGCCTGCCGCAGCGCCGCGCTTGAGCACGTCGGCGCGCGACATCTCAGCTTCGAACTCCCGGGCCAGGAGCTCATCCAACTCGTTCCGCTCGTCCATGGTCATACCTCGCTCCCTTTCGCTAGGCCGGAAAGCGTGGCGAAGATACCACGACGAAGTGATGTAATACAAGCATGTTGTAATTACAATTTCGCCCATGCATACTCTCGTCCCGTGAGCCCCGACTCAGCCGTTCCGGCGTCGGTCCGCTTCGACCGCGTGAGCAAGCTCTACGACGACGTGATGGCGGTCGACGACCTCTCGCTCGAGGTCGCCGCAGGGGAGCTGATGGTGCTCGTCGGCCCCTCAGGCTGCGGCAAGACGACCGCCCTGCGGATGGTCGCGGGTCTCGAGGAGATCACCTCGGGCGAGATCTCGATCGGCGACACGACCGTCAACGACCTCGACCCGCGACGGCGCGACGTCGCGATGGTCTTCCAGAACTACGCGCTCTATCCGCACATGACGGTGTTCGACAACATCGCGTTCGGCCTGCGGGCGCGACACACGCCGAAGGAGGAGATCCGCGAAGCGCGTCGAGAGCGCAAGCCGCGCCCTCGGCCTGAGCGAGCTGCTCCAGCGCAAGCCGCGCCAGCTCTCCGGCGGCCAGCGCCAGCGCGTCGCGATGGGCCGCGCGATCGTGCGCGAGCCGCGGGTGTTCCTGATGGACGAGCCGCTGTCGAACCTCGACGCCCGCCTACGCGTGCAGATGCGCGCGGAGGTCGCGCGTGTGCAGCGCGACCTCGGCGTCACGACGATCTACGTGACGCACGACCAGGTCGAGGCGATGACGATGGGTGACCGGGTCGCCGTGCTCCGCGGCGGCGTGCTGCAGCAGGCGGGCGATCCCCAGGCAGTGTTCGACCGGCCGGTCGAACCTTTTCGTCGCCAGCTTCATCGGCAGCCCGCCGATGAACCTCGTCCAGGCGACGCTTGCCGAGACCGGCGACGGCCTCGTCGCGCGTGTCGGCGACCAGGAGCTGAGCGTGCCGGCCGAAGTCGTCGCTGTGCGGCCGGCGCTGCGCGCGTACGCCGGCCGTCACGTCGGCCTCGGGATCCGACCCGAGCACCTACGCGAGGCGAACGGCGACGCCCGCGGCGCGCCTCCTCGGCAGCGTCCGCGCGACGGAGGCGCTCGGTACGGAGTTCCTCGTCCACCTCGGGTCGCCGCCGAGCCGGTGATCACCGAGGAGGTGCGCGAGGTGGCAGGCGACGTCGACGCCGCTGCACTCGAACGGCTGGAGTCGGAGGCGATGGAGCGACTCACGCGTGCTGATCGCGCGGCTCGAAGCGGAGCGCACGCCCGGCCGTGGACGAGGCGATCGAGGTCGGCGTCGACACGCGGCGGCTCCACTTCTTCGACCTCGACACCGAGCTCGCGATCTACGACTCGGCGTGACCGTCCTCACGCTCGGCGAGTCGATGGCGCTCCTCGACCCGCTCGAGGACGGCGAACTCCGGCTCGGCATGCCGCTCACACTGCGGTTCGCAGGGGCCGAGTCGAACCTTGCGATCGCGCTTGCGCGACTCGGCGTCGACGTCGCCTGGGTGTCGAGGCTCGGACGCGACCTGTTCGGCGACATGATCCTCGAGGCCGATCACGCGCGAAGGGGTCGACACGCGCTGGGTGCAGCGCGATGACGCTCCGACCGGCGCTCTTCTGCAAGTGGCGCACGGACGGGCGTACACACGTCACGTACCGCCGCGCCGGCTCGGCGGCGTCGCGCCTGCGCGTCGGCGATGTTCCGGACAAGGCGTTCGACGGTGTGCGCATCGTCCACCTGACGCGGCGATGACGATGGCGATCTCGGAGAGCGCCCGCGGCTCGTGCTCGACGTCGCGCAACGTGCGAAGGAACGGGGTGCGACCGTGGTCTTCGACCCGAACTTCCGCCCGGCCCTCCCGGACACGCCGGAGGCCGCGGCCGAGCGGCAACTCGCCGTGCTGCCGCTACGTGGACTGGTACCTCTGCGGCGACAGCGAGGCGGAGCTCCTGTGGCCGCGAGGCGAGATCCCGTGCCGCTCGGTGGTTCGGATCGGCGCAAGAGGAGCGCGCGTCGACGGCGTCGAGGTGCCGCCGCCGCGAATGGCGTCGGTCGTCGACGAGGTCGGCGCCGGCGATGCCTTCGCGGCCGGCTTCACCTATGGCCTGCTCCGCGGCTGGGATGCGACCGATTGCGCGAGAGCCGGCAATGTCATCGCCGCGGGCGCCCTGGCAGGCACGGGCGACTGGGAAACGCTTCCACGCCTCGAAGACGTGCGCGCCGATCTCGGATCGCGGCGGTGAATGGCCTGCAACGGCCGGCTTCGCCCGAAGTGGACATCGACCAGGCTGACTCCTAGATTCGCTCGGGCATGGGTCGGATCAAGTTGCCAGCCGTCGGCGGTGCCGCGCTAGCGCTCGGCATTGCAACGCTGGCGCTCGCAGGTTGTGGCGGCACCGCGGACAACACCGAACCACCACGAAGCGCGTCGGCGCCCGTCCACAGAACTCACTCCTACGACGGCGTCGGGTCGCAGATCATCGGCCCGCTGACGCTCCCGAAGGGGGCGGACGCTGCATGGACGAGCACAGGCGGGCTGTTCATGCTGATCGCGGTCAACGCGCCTGCCTCGGCGCAGCTCATCGTCTCGAGGGAAGCAAGCGGCACCGACTATGTCCCGGCCGGCAGTTATGTCCTGAAGGTCGGCACTGTGCCGGCGTCCAAATGGACACTGAGGTTCCGCGAGCGCTAGACAGCCGGCTCGAGATCCCGCCGCACGCGAGACGATTCCGTACTCGGCCGGAGCGAGTCGCTCGACCCCGAACGGCGTCAGCTCGAAGGCGAAGATCGCGGCGTTCTCGGCGATGCGCTTCGCATTCGTCGGCTTCGGAATCGCGCCGATCCGGTGCTTGATGTGCCTGCGAGCGGAGGACGACCTGGCCGACGTCACGCCCCGCCCGACGCGCGTCGACGAATTCTGCCCTGCCTGACCCGGGGTCAGACGGGCTCTCGCCGGCCGCTCGCGAGCGAGCGGTTCGCGGCCAGCGACACGCGCAGCGCGTCCCGCGCCTGGGCGCCCGTGCCCTGCTCCGGAGGCCGGCCTTGCTCGAGGCACGAGACGAAGTAGGCGATCTCGGGCCCCCACGGGTCGGCGGCCTCGACCTGCTCAGTGCGCATCTCGCCGCCCGCCGGGTACACGCGGAGCCCGCGCGCCGACGACGAGGCGCCGATGTTCCCCTCGCCCTCGACCGGGGTCGCCGAGAACGCGTACTCGGCGACGCCCCGCTCGGCGAGCACGCGGATGTTGCTCGAGAACGGGTACGAGCCCGGCATGCGCATGCTGCCCTCGGCGATTCCCGCGGCATCGTCGTACTCCACGAGCGCGTGAACGTGACCCGGCTGCGGCTCGCTCGCGAACACGCTGCGCGGTGCGCCGAGCAGCCGGTTCATCTGGTCGAAGTCGTGGATCATCAGATCGACGGCAGTCCCTCCGGACTGCTCCCGGTCGCCGAGCCAGTCGGCCCAGTCGGCCGGCGGCGAGAGGCGCAGCGTCGAGACCGCGACCGGCCGGCCCAGGTCGCCCGCCTCCACGAGTCGCGCGAGCTCGGCGTACTCGGGCCAGAACCGCAGGACGAGCCCGACCATCAACATGCGGCCGCTCCGCTCGGCCGCGGCGAGGATCGCGTCGGCGTCCTCGACCGTGAGCGCGATCGGCTTCTCGACGAACACGTGCTTGCCGGCGTCGAAGGCGCGCTCGACGACCTCACGGTGGAGCGGCGTCGGCACGCAGACGTCGACGGCTTCGATCTCGGGATCGGCGAGGACCGCGTCGAGGTCGACGGCCGGCTCGGCACCGACGGTCGCGGCCACGCGCGCGGCCCGCTCGGGGCTGCGGCCGCAGACGGCCTTCACCCGCACCCGTTCGCCGAGCGTGGCGTAGTTCCCGGCGTGTGCGGAGCCCATGAAGCCGGCGCCGACGATTGCGAGAGTGACCACGTCAGCGTCCCGGTCGCGTGCGCAGGTAGCCCGGCTCGATCCGGTCGTGTACGTCCTCGAGGTCGCGCACGAGATCGGCCACGGCGCGCGTGCACCAGCCGAGGAACTCCTCGCCCTTCTCCGCGGTCGACTCGCTCGGCGCGCCCCAAACGCCTCCGCCCTCCTCGAGGATCGACCGGCACGAGCCAGGGGTCGCGAGGAAGACCGGATCGATGATCGCGAGCGCGCTCGTCCGCAGCTCGGGCAGCTCCGGGACGAAGTCGCGGACGCGCTCCATGTCCTGGAAAGAGAGCTCAGGATGAGCGTGCAGGTGCCGTCGCCAGGCAACGGCCTCGCTTGCGACCTCGAGCACACTCATTCACCAAAGACTATGCCCCTGGCGCTTGACGCCAATCGCCCTAAGTGCCCAAAGCTCCGACGATGCGGGCTTTGCAGGGCCTTCACGTATGGGCCGTGAAGGATTCGAACCTTCGACCTTGGGATTAAGAGTCCCCTGCTCTACCAACTGAGCTAACGGCCCGGAAAGCGCGCGTAGTCTAGCGACCGATGCTCGTCCTCTCGGTCGTCGGGAACCGGCCTCAGTTCATCAAGTCGGCCCCTCTCTCGGCGGCGCTCCGCGAGGCCGGGATCGACGAGGTGGTGCTGCACACCGGGCAGCACTACGACCCCGAGCTGTCGGAGGTGTTCTTCCGCGAGCTCGGGCTCGGAGCGCCTCGGTACTCGCTCGACGTCCGCGACTCCGATCCCGGCCGGATGGCGCCCGGGATCCGGGAGGCGGTCGCCGACGAGCGGCCCGACTGGGTGCTCGTCTACGGCGACACGAACTCGACCTACGCCGGCGCCGAGGCCGCCGGGGACGTGCCCGTCGCGCACGTCGAGGCGGGGCTGCGGAGCTTCGACCAGACGATGCCGGAGGAGCGCAACCGGGTCGCCGTCGACGGGCTCGCGGCGCTCTTGCTGTGCCCCGACAAGCGCTCGGCGCAGCAACTCGAGAGCGAGGGCGTAACCGGCCGGATCGAAGTGGTCGGCGACGTGATGGCCGACGCCTCACGGCTCTTTGCTCCCGTCGCACGCGAGCAGTCGACCGTGCTCGCGCGACTCGGGCTCACCCCCAGCGGCTACGCGGTCGCGACCCTCCACCGCCAGGCGAACGTCACGATCGATAAACGCCTGCGCCGG
>CAVVQY010000009.1:0-22308 GCA_963750545.1 uncultured Actinomycetes bacterium
CGGCACGTCCACCGGCTGCGGCTAGCTGTCGGCGCCTACCCACCTTGTGCAGCGTTGCGCCTGACCGCGTGAGATGGTTGAGGTAGCGACCACGGAGGCAACGCCTCATGGCGGAAACCACACGCAAGCGGTTGGGAGAGCTCACGCGAGGCGTATTCGCTGTCCTCATCTACGAGACCGAGCCGCTGCCGGTGTCCCAAGTACTCAAGCTGACCGCCGAGCGCGTACCGCCGACGCCGTTCGAACAGGAGATGCTTCCGAACTACCCGAACATTCGGCGTTTCGACAACACCATCCGGTTCGCAACGGTCACAACCGTCAAGGCCGGATGGCTCGTCAAGGCCAAGGGCGAGTGGTCGCTGACCGACGAGGGACGCGCCGCCTACAAGTCGTTCGCCGACCCTGAGGCCTTTCGGCGTGAGGCCGAGCAGCTTTACCGCGCATGGAAGAAGGCTCAGCCGCAGCCACCCGAGGCGGAACCGGAAATACCTGAGGACGACGCTGGAGGGACATTTGAGGAGGCCGAGGCGGCAGCCTGGGGCGAGATTCGCGACTACCTCGCAACCATGCCGCCCTACGACTTCCAGAACCTCGTCGCCTCGCTTCTCAGGGCGATGGGGTACCACGTGCTCTGGGTCGCTCCGCCTGGCCCCGACAGGGGCATCGACATGATCGCGCACACCGATCCGCTCGGAACGTCGAGTCCAAGGATCAGGTCCAGGTCAAGCGCCAGGCCGACATGAAGATCAGCCGCGAGGGCGTCAGTTCGTTCGTCGGAACGCTCGGGAGCCAGGACGTCGGCATCTACGTGTCGGCGGGCGGCTTCACGGCCGAGGCCGAGCGCGAGGCGCGCTCGCAGGAACAGCGGCGCGTCACTCTGATCGACCTCAATCGGCTCGTCGAATTGTGGATCGAACATTCCGCACACCTCGACGACGCCGACCGCCAGCGACTTCCTCTGAAACCGATCCACTTCCTCGCGCCTCCCGAATAGCCGCGGCGGGCTGGAAGGGCGAGGGGGCCTCGGTCACGCGGCGCGGACGACTACCCGCGCGCGCTCGCCCGTGCGGGCCGACCAGCCGTGCTCGAGCATCGTCTCGAGGTAGCCCTCGATCGCGTCCTGCGCCATCGCGAGCGCCTCTTCGCGCGTTGCTCCTTCGGTCACGACGTCCGGCAGGTCCGGAACGTGACGACGAAGCCGCCCTCCGGCTGGGCAGCCAGCACGACCTCGTACTCCTTCGCCTCGGGTGCCATCCCGTCCAGGGTACGGCGTCAGGACGCGGCGTCAACCGGGTCATCCAGCCTGCGCCGTCATGGACTGCTCTGTTCGCAAGGCCGTGAAGCCGTACGTCGAGCGGCCTCGTGGTCTCCGCGCCAACGGCCGCCGCGCCGGAGCCTCAGCCGGCCGCGGCACCGAGGCTCGACCGGATTGCCTCGACGGCCTCCTGCTCGGCCGGGCTGACCTGCTGGCCGTCCTCGCGGTGGGCGCTGGCCACCCGTTCGGCGAGGGCGAGGACGAAGCTGCGGTAGGCCTCGAGCTCGGCCAGGGTCGCCTTCTGCTCGAGCAGCTTCGCCGCCTCGCCGATCCGCTGCACGCCCTGCTCGCGCAGCAGCTCGGGCGTGGAGTAGCGGTGCCGGTCGAAGTCGGGCTTCTCCGAGACGAGCACGTCGAGCAGCTCGCTCTCGCCGTGCTGCCCGCGCGCCTCCGCGTATGCCTTCGCGAGCGCGAACGTCTCGCGGATGCTGCCGCCGGACTGGGCGGTGAGCACGATCATCCCGGCCGTCACCGGCCCCTCCGAGACGAGCTCCCACTCCTCGTCGGTGAAGTCGCTCTTCGCCGTCATCCTTCGCCTCCTTGTCGTCGTGAGAGCCGCAGGCTAACGACCGCCCCGCGCCTCACGCGCTCGAGGTGCGGCGCGGCAGGGCCCGGTGCCACAGCCGTGAGAGGAGCAGCGTCGGCACGAGCCAGACGAGCAGGAACGCGAGCAGCGCCGCCACCGAAGCTCCCTGGATCAGGAGCGTCAGCGCGAGCACGACAAGCAGGCCGAAGCTGAACGCGAGCCAGGCGCCGGTGAGCACGACGAGCGCCGCGCCCCGGACGACGACCTGCGCGAACGTGCGCCCGGCAAGCTCCGGCAGGCCTCGAAGCGCTCGCCGGAGGTCGGCGGTCGAACGCGCCCGGAGCGCCAGCTCGACGCGCTCCTCGAGCTCCTCGACCGTCAGCCGGCCGCGAACGAAATGCTCGCGGAGCCTCGCCGCCGCGCGTTCCCTCTCGGCATCACCGGCCCGGGCCATCGCGTCCATCGTACTGCGTGTCTGAGGCGGCGAACACGCCGAGTGATTCGAAGGCGAGGCGGCTTCGCTCGGGATCACGGTCAGACCGCATACAGGACGAGAACGGCTGCCGTGACGACGACGAGGGTGATCATGAACGCGATCTCACTCGTACGATCACGAAGGCCACTCACCATGTAGGCGATGAAGACCCAGAACGGCGCCAACAGGCTCATGAAGTCCAGCTCCACGTCGATCACGTTCTTCGCGACGACCGCCTCGACGAGGAGACAGGCAGCAGCAACCAGTGCGACCCTGACCTGGGGATCATCGACTCGGCGTCGCCACGTCGAGCCACCACGTGACGAATCGGTCGCAGTGCTCATCGAGAACCTCCTTTCGCACCTCATTGTCGCGGCCCCCGAGCAAGCAGTCATCAGAGTTAGCGCGGACATGCTTCGTGGCTATCTACCGAGGTCGCCGGAAGGGGCGAACGCGACAAAGCGAGATGAGATCTCGTCGAGCCGCTACGCCGCCGCGGGCGACTCACGCTCGACGTAGACCCCCGGCCCCGATGGCTCAGGCAGCGGGTCACCGTCCTCGGCGATCCCTTCCAGATGGAAGGCGATCGCGCCGCGCATCTCGTCCTCGACCTCTTCGAGCGTGTCGCCGACGGCGACGCACCCCGGAAGGTCAGGTGACCAGGCCGAGTAGTTGGACGGCGGGCCACCCTCGATCAGAATCAGGTAGCGCGCTGCAAGCTCGGCGACCATGCGGACAGGGTCTGCCCCTCACGCACTCCGCGTCAACCCGCTCTTTTCGGCCATGCCACGCCGCCGACGGGGCGTCCCTCTCCTTCGGGCGCCCCGCCGGCCTACTGGCTAGTGAGCCCAGGCGCGCGTCACCCCGACCGACTCGAGGTACGTCGCGGGCACGGCGATCGGGCCGTCCTCCTCGAGGCGGTTCCACATGAGCGCCAGCTCGCCCAGGTCGCGCCAGGAGCTCGGCGCGATCGGAGCCGGCCGCCTCGAGGGCCTTCGCGTCGGACCGTAGTGGTGGCGAAGCGCTCGACGAACGCCTCCGCGGAGGCGAAGCGGAACGTGAACGTGCGTGCGGCGATGGACTCCACTCCACGTCGGCCCGAACAGCTCTTCCAGGTAGCCCTCCACGCCCCACAGCATCGGCGAGGCGAGGCCGGCAGGCGGGGGCACGTAGGCGGCGATCGTCCCGAACATCGAGCCGACGAAGCCTTCGGGCGTCCAGCTCGCGAGCGCGATCGTCCCGCCGGGCCGCGTCACCCGGACGAGCTCCGCCGCGGTGCGTCGATGGTTGGGAGCGAACATCGACCCCACGACCGACACAACGGCATCGAACGAGGCGCCGCGGAACGGGAGCGCCTCGGCGTCGCCGTGGCGAAAGGCGACGGTGAGTCCCTCGACCGCGGCACGCTCGCCCGCGCGCTCGAGCAGCGGGCCCACGTAGTCGATGCCGGTCACGACGCAGCCGAGACGGGCGGCGGCGATGCGTCATGTTGCCGCTGCCGCACGCGACGTCGAGCACGGACGTGCCCGCCCGCAGGTCGGCCGCGTCGGCCAGACGCTCGGCGATGGGGACGATCAGGGTCGCGATCTCGGCGTAGTCACCGCTTGCCCACGTCGTCCGCTGGCGGGCCTTCACGGCTGTCAAATCGAGCGTTGGTGCAATAGCCATTGGTTACCTCACTCCTGTAGTTAGCACGATCGGTCGTTCTTGAATCGAGAGTGTACGACCGGTCGTGCTAACTTGTCAAGCGAAATGAGCGAGAGCGTCCGTCACGAGCCAGATCGCACCTCGCGCAAGAGGCGCAGCGACGGCGAGCGCAGCCGCGCCGCGATCCTGCGCGAGGCCGCCCAGCTCGCCACGATCGAGGGCCTCGACGGACTCTCGATCGGCCGGCTGGCCGACGCCGTCGGGATGAGCAAGAGCGGGCTCTTCGCCCACTTCGGCTCCAAGGAGGAACTCCAGCTCGCGACGATCGAGGCTGCGAGCACCGTGTTCGCCGAGGACGTCGTCGGCCCGCGACGGCCGCCCCGACCGGGCTCGAGCGGCTGCAGCAGCTCGCCGAGAACTTCCTGCGACACGTCGAGGACGACGTCTTTCACGGCGGCTGTTTCTTCGCATCCGTCGCGGCCGAGCTGGACACGCGCCCGGGCCCCGTACGCGACCGCGTGGTTCAGGTCGTGGACGAGTGGCACGCGCTGCTCGAGTCGGCCGCTCGGGACGCCCTCGCCGAAGGCGCGATCGACCCTTCCGAGGACCCCGAACAACTCGTCTTCGAGCTCAACGCCTACCTTCTCCTCGCGAACGCGCAGTTCGTGGTCAGCCGCGAGAAGACGCCGATCGAGCGGGCGCGTCGCGCGCTCGAGCGCCGGCTCGCGGCAGCAGCTCCAGCCGCGTGATCGCCCCAGGCTGAAACGCCCCGGCTCAGGCCGAGCCAGGCCGGCTCGGCACGGGGCACGCCGTGTCGTGAAGTACGACGCTGGCGCGGTTGCGCTGATCGCAGCGGATGGCCGATACTCCGAGCGTTGTGTTCAGACGATGACGGTGGTCACCGGCCCGCCAGGGGAGGGCGAGCGCGACAACAGGCGTCGGCTGCTCGGCATGCTCGGCGTGGCCGGGCCCATCCTGTTCACGCTCGCCTGGCTGGCCGGCTGGGTGGCGCAGGAGGACGACTACAGCCCCCGCCACGAAGACATCAGCGCGCTCGCCGCCCTCGACGCCCAGCACGCCTGGATCATGATCGCCGGCCTCCTCACGGTCGGGATCTGTGTGAGCGCCCTGGCACTCGGACTGTTCGGGGCGATCCGCGACGGACTCAGCGCACGGGTTGGCCCGGCGATCCTCCTGTTGGTCGGTCTCGGATTCGTCACGGTAGGCCTCATGCGAAACGACTGCAGCTCCGAGCTCGAGGCGTGCGCGGCGAAGTTCAAAGCGGGCGACGTTTCGTGGCATCACAAAGCACACGACGGCATCAGCGGCGTCATGTTCCTGCTCATCATCGCCGCGCAACTCATCTTCGCCCGCGCGTTCCGGACGGACGCCCGCTGGTCGAGCCTCCGCCGCTTCTCGCTCGCAACCGGAGCGCTGACGTTCGCGCTCGCTGTTCTGTTCGGGGCCGAGATCTTCGACGATTCGAACGGTCTCGTCCAACGCATCTTCGTCGCCGTCCCATTTCTCTGGCTCGCCGTCATGGGATTGCGACTCGTCCGGAACGCCAGCCCTGGAGGACCCTCACCAGGCGAGCGAACCGACACTCAGTCCGGCGCGCTGCAAACCGCGCCGCCCTAACCGCTAGAGCGGCTCGAACCGCGCCTGGAAGAAGCGCAGCTGCGGCGGCTCGTACACCATCGCGAGGCCCGTGATCGCGTCGCGACCCTCGTACACCTCGACGATGCTCTCGGCGGTCACATCCATGTGCGCCTGCGTGTAGACGCGTCTCGGTAGCGTCAGTCGGACGAGCTCGAGCTTCGGTCGCCGATTCAGACCCGTCGAAGGGTCGCGGCCGCTGGAGACGTTGCCGCGCTCCATCGTGCGAACGCCGCTGTCGAGGTAGATCTCCGCCGTGAGGGCCTGCGCCGGGTAGGCGTCCTGGTCCAGATGCGGGAGGAAGGCCGCGGCGTCGAGAAACACGCCGTGGCTGCCGATCGGCACCACGATCGGCACGCCGGCGTCCTGCAGCTTGTGGCCCAGGTACGCGACCTGGCCGACGCGCGCCTTCATGTGCTCGTACTCGACGCTCTCGTGCAGGCCGATCGCGACCGCCTCCATGTCGCGGCCGGCCATGCCGCCGTAGGTGTGCAGACCCTCGTAGACGACGACCAGGTTCCGCGCCTTGTCGAAGAGGTCGTCGTCGTTCAGCGCCAGGAAGCCGCCGATGTTCACGAGGGCGTCCTTCTTCGCGCTCATCGTGCAGCCGTCGGTGAGGTCGCAGATCGCGCGCACGATCTCGGCGATGCTCATCTCACCGCAGCCCGGCTCGCGCTCCTTGATGAAGAACGCGTTCTCGGCGACGCGCGTGGCGTCGTGGATGATCCGGATCCCGTGGGCGCCGCAAAGCTCGCGCACCTCGCGCAGGTTCGCCAGGCTGATCGGCTGCCCGCCCGCCATGTTCACCGTGGTCGCGATGCAGACGTACGGGATCCTCGCCGCGCCGTGCTCGGCGATCACGCGCTCGAGCTTCGCGAGGTCGACGTTGCCCTTGAACGGATGCTCGTTCGCGGGGTCGTGGGCCTCGTCGATGATCACGTCGACGAACGTGCCGCCGGCGAGCTCCTGGTGCAGCCGCGTCGTCGTGAAATACATGTTCCCCGGCACGACGTCGCCGTCCGAGATCAGGATCCTCGACAGGATGTGCTCGGCTCCGCGCCCCTGGTGCGTGGGGACGAGATGCCGGTAGCCGTAGAGCTCCTGGACCGCGGCTTCGAGGTGGTAGAAGTTCCGGCTTCCCGCGTAGGCCTCGTCGCCGAGCATCATCCCTGCCCACTGCCGGTCGCTCATCGCGTTCGTGCCCGAGTCGGTGAGGAGGTCGATGTAGACGTCCTCGCTGCGGAGCAGGAAGGTGTTGTAGCCGGCCTCGCGGATCGCGACCTCGCGCTCGGCGCGCGTCGTCATCTTCAAGGGCTCGACCATCTTGATCTTGAACGGCTCGGCCCAGGACCTCACGCGCGAACGGTCGCTGCCCTCCATCTCGCCTCCTTCGTCGACCAGGCTCGGACGGTACCGCGCCCCGGAGCGCTCCGGCAGCGCTCTCGGACCTGCGCCAGGCCGCGGCCGTAGAGCGCCGCTCGACCTAGACGCCGGACCCGGACGGATCCGGAAGAAGGTTCGCCCTGCGGGTGACCGCCTGCCGGGTTGACCGGCCGGCGCGGCAAGCGTTACCGTCACGCTTTACTTTCCAAAGTAAAGTGACCAGCGCGACGAGCCGACCGGCTCGGGGACAGGAGGCAATGACGACATGGCACTTCAGATTGGCGAGACCGCGCCGGACTTCGAGGCCGACACGACCGAGGGGCACATCCAGTTCCACGACTGGGTCGGCGACTCGTGGGCGGTCATCTTCTCCCACCCGAAGGACTTCACCCCCGTCTGCACGACCGAGCTCGGCTACATGGCGAAGATCAAGCCCGAGTTCGACAAGCGCAACGTCAAGGTGATCGGCCTCTCGGTCGATCCCATCGACAAGCACGAGAAGTGGGCCGACGACATCGAGCAGACGCAGGGCTCGCGCCCGAACTACCCGATCATCGGCGACTCGGACTTCAACGTCTCGAAGCTCTACGGGATGCTGGGCACCGACGTCTCCGGCGATCCCGCCGACCGGACGGCAGTCGACAACCAGACCGTGCGCAACGTCTTCGTCGTCGGCCCGGACAAGAAGGTGAAGCTCGTCCTCGTCTACCCGATGACGACCGGCCGCAACTTCGACGAGGTGCTGCGAGTGATCGACTCGCTCCAGCTGACCGCGAAGCACAAGGTCTCGACGCCGGTCAACTGGCAGCACGGCGACGATGTGATCATCGCCGGCTCGGTCTCGAACGACGAGGCGAAGGAGCTCTGGCCCAACGGCTGGAAGGAGCCTCGGCCGTACATCCGGATCGTTCCGGACCCGAGCGCCGGCAACGGCTCGGCCGGCTAGCGGTCTGTGTTTCGAGTCGGGCCGTCTGCAAGGACGGCCCGACTCGCACCACCCGCGGCTCTGAACGGAGGTTGTCGGCCAGATCGCCTCCTCCTGTCGACTCAGCCCCTGGACGGCGTGAGACGCTTCCGGTCGTGCTCCCCGAAGCGAACGGATCGACCCCCGCGCCCGGCGTGGACGAGGTGCAGCGAATCGCCGCACTCACGAACCCGATCGTCCGCAACCTCGAGATCACGCAGTGCTACTCGCTTCTCGCCGCGGCGGTTGCGGAACGCAACGGCATAGGCGCCAACTGGTGCACGTACGCGACATGGGCTTCGCGGCAGGCCGGGCGGACGATCCGGGGCGAGGACATGCTCGAGCAACTCGGACGCACGCTCGGGGAAGGACGCTGGCTGCTGCACCCGTTCGCGACCCTTTGGCGCCGACTGCTGCGCCGCGGCCTCTTCCGGCGCGACACCCGCATCGGGCGCCTCACGGCGGAGCTCCACACGCCGTTCGACGCGATCGAGCGTGCCAGCGAGTCCGTCGCGCGCGGGAACCTCAAGGTGTTCGAGGAGATCGGGCTCGAGTTCGCGCGGTACCTCCACGACTGCCCGCCACACGAGCACGAGTCACAGGCGTTCCAGCACTTCCTCGAGCGGCTGCGGCCCGGTGACCCGCCCGACGGGCAGCGCTACCTGCGTCAAGCGTTTGCGCGCTACGAGCGCCGGCGGTTCGAGAGCGACCCGAAGGCGAGCGCGGAGCTGGCCGTGCTCGCGAACCTCGAGATCGGGTTCCACGAGCAGACGCGTCTGCAGCCGGAGATCCTGGAGGCGCTCGACGCTCCGTTCGCCACCCAGGAGGATCTTGGGAGGCGCGCGCTCGAGGCGCTGTTCCCGTCGGCGGCCAGCCTGTGGCCGGCCGTCAAGCGCCCGGCGGCCGCCGTCGCCGGCGCCGCCGCGGCTGGCGTGCAGCGTGCGTCGAACAGGCTCGCCCGAGAGGTGATCACCGACTCCTTCATGGTGCTGTCGCTGCCGGGACGGACACTGGCGCTCGGGACGCACCTGCCGGACGAGTATCCCGAGCCGCTCCGCGAGCCCGCGGACGCAGAGTTGACCGAGCTGCTGGCACGGTTCGAGCCGGTCCCGCCGTCGCCGGACGACTGCGGCGCCCGCGACTGGTCGGACATAGACCAGCGGATGCACTACATCGTGCACCTGTTCTGCGCGTTCCACCTGCGGCAGGAGCTTGCGCGACCGCCCTTCACCTCAGAGCAGGTCGCGAGCATCCGCCGCGGAGACGTGCCGGACGGAGACCTGTGACGCCCCGAGTTGCGGGTCAGACGCCGGGCTGCGCGGCGACCCGGCCGCTCGCGACGGCCGCCTTGCAGGGCTTCGTAGTCGCGCTCGTTCTGGTCGGCGTACGCCTCGGCGAACACAGCGAGTGCCCGGTCGAATGCGTCGGAATTGCCGAGGTAGGCCGCGATCGCGACCGAGTCGCCGGAGCGGGCGTGGCAGCGCGCGAGCTCGGCGCCGCAGACCTTCGCGTACATCGTCATGCGCTCCGGGCTCATCGCCTCGACCAGGGCCGACCCCTTCGCGTCCCAGAGCTGGCGAACGTAGAAGTCGCGCTCGACCCCGTCGACCCCGATCGTTCGGATCCAGCCGAGCATGATGTCGCTGGCGGCCTGGGTCAGTCGCTGCCCTTCCACGACACGCTGACCGTGGTTTCCGTACTCGCTCTTGCCGAGGAACGGCTCGAGCACCGATGGCTGCGCCTCCTTGAACTGCAGGAACAGTGGATCATCGCCGTCGCGGCCCATCATCAGGCAGATGAACGCGCGCGTGCCGACGCTGCCGACACCGACCACTTTCCGGGCGGCGTGGACGTAGCGGAAGCGCTCGAGCAGCTTCCGCCGGTCGCCCGCCAGCGTGCGCCGGTAGGAGCGGATGACGTCGCGCAGGAACTCGTCGAGCCGGTGGGCTTGTTCGCCGGCGATGCTCCTCGATCGGCACGATCACCGGCGGATCGGCGACGATGCGCGGCTCGCCGTCGACGAGCGTGGTGAGCTTGCCGAACGCCTTCAGGCTGTCCTTCGTTCGCGTCTTGGCGAGGTTGCGCTCGACGGCCTGGTACTCCTTCGCCGTCGCCTGCGCCCGCAACTGCTTGGCCAGCTCCTCGACGTCGACCCGCGAGTACCAGAGCTCGAGAGTGCGGGTGGCCGCGAACTTCTGCATCCACTCGCGATAGGCGCGGGTCACCTCCACGTTGACCTTCTCGCGCGTCCGGTCGTCGAAGCCGCGGTCGCGGCCGGCGACTGCGAAGCTCGCGACGAGACGCTTCACGTCCCACTCGAACGGCCCAGGCAGCGTCTCGTCGAAGTCGTTGACGCTGAACACGAGCCGCCGGTCGGGGGCGGCGAAGACGCCGAAGTTCGAAAGGTGGGCGTCGCCGCAGAGTTGGGTGTGCAGGCCCGTGCGCGGCATCCCGGCGAGGTCCGAGGCCATCAGGTAGGCGCCGCCGCGGAAGAAGGTGAACGGCGAGACGAGCATGCGCCCGTAGCGGATCGGCACGAGCTCGGGAACCCGCGTCTGCGCCTGCTCCTCGAGCAGGTCGACCGGATCCGGGCGATGCGGCGGCGGTTCCCAGGCGGCGTGGACACGCCGCCGGACGTCGGCGCGGGCCGCGCGGCCACGCGCGGCCCGTTCATCGACTGTGAAGTGATCAACCGGGGCCGAAGGCGGCGCCTCGGCTGGAACGACGTCCGTCTCGTCCTTGGTTGCGCTCATGTCGTAGCAACCGTATCCGCTTCGGTGTCCGGTCGTCGGGCGAAGCTACATCGCTGCTGGCACGGCGGCCGGAGCGGCCGCTGCCCCCGCGTTCTCCTTCGACTCCGCCCGGCCGGGGGCCCGCAACGCGACGAACGCCGCGCCCAGAAGCAGCGCCGCGGCGCCCGCCAGGAGACTCTGGCTGAAGCCGCTCATGAACGCGGACTGCGCATGCACGACGAGCTGCTGGCCCTGCACGCCGAGCTGCTGGCCGATCTGTTGCGCGGCCGCCAGCGACGACGTTGCGTGCTCGGCCGCGGCCGGCGGTAGGCCCGTCGTCGCGTCGGCGACGCCCGAGCGATAGGCGCTGTTCATCAAGCTGCCGAGCACGGCGATGCCGAGCGCGCCGCCGAGCTCGCGCGAGACGTCGTTCACGGCCGACGCGACGCCCTGCTTCTCACGTGGCAGCGAGGCCACGATCGCGGTCGTCGCCGGCGCACCCGACAGTGCCATGCCGGCGCCGAACGGGAGCAGGCCGGCCAGGAAGGCCCAGTACGACGAGCCCACCTCGAGCTGGGCGATGACGAGGAAGCCGGTCGCCATCAGGCTGAGTCCGGTCGCGCCCGTGACTCGCACGCCGAAGCGACCGGCGATCGCCGGCGCGATGCGCGAGAGCGGGATCACGACGAGCGCCATCGGCAGCAGCGCGGCCGATGCGTGCAGCGGCGAGTAGCCCATCACGAGCTGCAGGTACGTCAGCGTCAGGAACAGGAAGCCGAACGCGGCGAAGAACTGCACGGTCACCGACAGCGAGCCGGCGCCGAAGCCGCGGCGGAGGAAGTTGCGCGGATCGAGCATCGGCTCGTCGCGCCGCAGCTCCCAGAGCACGAACAGCGCGATCCCCGTCAGGCCGGAGACCAGCGCCGCGACGACCAGGCCGTCGCTCCAGCCGCGCTCGCCGCCTTCGATGATTCCGAAGACGAGCGCCGCAAGCGCGACCACCGAGATCAGCGTTCCCACCGGGTCGAGCCGCGGCGGGCGCGACTCGCGAGTCTGCGGCACGATCGCGATCGTGCCGGCGAGTGCGACCGCGGCGAGCACGACGTTGAGGCCGAAGATCGCCGGCCAGGACAGGAACTCGAGCAGGACGCCGGAGACGAGCAGGCCGATCACGGCACCGCCGGCCGCGACGCCGACCCACGTCCCGACCGCCTTGCCGCGCTCCTCGGGCGGGAAGATCGTCGTGATCACCGACAGCGTCACCGGCATCACGAACGCGGCACCCACGCCCATCGCCACGCGGAGGCCGATCAGCGCCTCCGGCGTGCTCACGAACATCGCCGCGAACGAGGCCAGGCCGAACAGCGCGAGGCGGGATCGCGAAGGCCGCAGGCGTCGACCCCGCTCTGGTCGTCCACTTCTTCGGCTCGAAGGACGACCTCTTCCGCGAGGTGATGGCGCTACCGCCCTCAGCGAGCGACGCGATCGCTGCGCTCGCCGAGGGGCCGCGCGAGACCGTCGGCCGCCGGCTCGCCGAGATCGTCGTGACGCTGCTCGAGACCACGTTCCAGCACTTCCTCGCCGAGCCGCTCACCGCCCCGTAGCGCTCGGCGGCTAGCGGTCTTCGAACGCGAGCCGCACGCCGAACGCGATCAGCACGACCCCGGTGACGCGGTCGAGCACCCTGCGCACGCTCGGCCGTCGCATCAGCGCCGACGCGTGGCCGACCGCGATCCCGTAGGCGGCGAGCCAGAGCAGCGTGATCGCCGCGAAGACGAGCCCGAGCATCAGCAGCGCCGCGAACGCCGGGCCGTCGCCGTGGACGAACTGCGGCAGGAAGCTCGTGAAGAAGACGGCGATCTTCGGGTTCGCGAGGTCGCTCAGAAGGCCCTGCCGTAGCGCCTTCGCATGACCGGCGTGCGGCGCAACGCCGTGGCCGGCGCTCGTCGCGGCGGCCATCAGGTCGCGCGCGCGGAGCATCTGCACGCCGATCCAGATCAGGTAGATCGCGCCGACGACCTTCAGCACGAGGAACGCGACGGCGGAGGCCTGCAGAAGCGCGGCGATCCCGAGTGCGGCCGCGATCGTCCAGACCGTCAGCCCCATCGTCACACCGACCGCGGCGAAGACGCCGGCTCGGCGCCCGCCGAGCAGCGCGTTCTTCGTCACCACGGCCGTGTCGGGGCCGGGAATCAGGATCAGCAGGATCGAGATCGCGAGGAAGGGAAGGAAGTCGACGTCCACGGCTTCAGCGGCGAAGACTACGCACCGAGCGCTCGATGAACGCGTTCCCGGCCCAGTTGACAAGCCAGACGATCACGACCACGCCCACGTACGTCCAGAAGCCGTGCACCGAGAAGTCCGGGACGATCCAGGCCGCCAGGGCGACCATGCCGATGTTGATCAGCAGCAGAAAGAAGCCGAGCGTGACGAGGATCAGGGGCAGGGTCAGGATCGCGAGGATCGGCTTCAGGATCGCGTTCGCGATCGCGAGCACCGCGGCACCGAGCACGTAGGCGCTCCAACCCTCGATCTCCACGCCGCCGAAGAGGCCGTTCGCAATCCAGAGCGCCAGCGCGTTGATCGCCAGCGTGATCGTGAACCCCACGAGGAGCGGAACGAGCAGCGATTGTTCCGTCATTGGCAACTGGGTAGGACGGCGGGCGGCGTCAGCACGAGCACGGCGCGAAGTCTTGCAAGCACGGCCGTCCCGCGGCGCGGGTAACGCGCGCTCCGGCCGGCACTTCACGCGGGGACGGGCGGCTCGTAAACTCGCCGGCACAGCGAAAGGAGGCCGCGTGGCACAGGCCGGCGACGAGCTCGAGATCCCGAACCTGGGCATGAAGATCGTCTTTCGGCAGACCGCCGCGGACACAGACGGCGAGCTCCTCGAGTACGACGTGATCGGCCGTCCCCGGGGTTTCGTCGTGCAGGGGCACGTGCACCCCTCGCAGGAGGAGCGCCAGGAGGTCCTTGCAGGCGCGACGGGACTGGCGCTGGGCGGCAGCAAGCGCGTGTTCGGCGTCGGCGACTCGCTTGTCGATCCCCGCCGGGACACCGCACAGGCACTTCCCCGCCGGCTCGGGTGAGGGGCACGTCCGGGTCGAGCTGAGGCCGGCGCTCCGGACAGAGGCGTTTCTCGAGCGCCTCGCGGAGCTCGACCGCCAGGGCCAGATCACCGCGCGCGGCTGGCTGCGGCCGACGGCGGCGGCAAACATGATGCGCGATTTCGAGCAGGAGGGCCGCGCCACGCAGCCACCGCAGCCGGTCCAGCGCGCGCTCGCAACCGCAATCCTCAGCGTCGCGTCCGTGCGAGAAGGAGCGACGGGCGAGTACGTCTTCGTCGACGAGTGGGACGTGCGGGCGCCGGTCGAGCCGGTCTTCAACGCGCTCGCCGACGGGCGCACCTATCCAGCCTGGTGGCGGCCGGTCTACATCTCAGTCGAGGCGGACGGCCCACCCGCCGTGGGCCAGGTCTCCCGGCAGCACTTCAAGGGACGGCTTCCGTACCACCTGCACACGACCTCGGAGATCGTCCAACTCGAGGCGCCGCACGTGGTGGTCGCCGAGGTCGAGGGCGACCTGCGCGGCAGAGGGGTGTGGACGCTGACCCCTCTCGACGAAGACCAGACGCACGTCCGCTTCGACTGGTCCGTGTTCGCCGACAAGAAGCTCCTGCGCACGCTGACACCGGTCCTGCGTCCGCTCTTCCGCTGGAACCACAACTGGGCGATCGCTCGGGCGATGGAGGGACTCGAGCCGTACGCGCGCACAACGGCCCCGGGCCCAGACTCGGAGTAAGAACAGGCCGTTAGGACTTGCCGAGCTTCGCGGCGAACGCGGTGACGTCGAAGACCTGGTCGTCCGGCGGCACGTCGATCGAAACGTCGGTGCCCCAGTCACTCATCGTCATCGTCAACTCGGCCGAGACGTGCTGGGCGTTCACGGTCGCGTCGTAGGCGATCTTGATCCGGTGCACGAGCCCGTCGTCGGCGCCGATCCAGACGTCGATCGGCAGTTCGGTGGACGCGCCCGACGCGATCAGCGCCTGCACGGTCGGCGCGGGGATGCCTCTCTGCTCCAGCGCCTGCGCAAGATCAACGGTGGCCCGGTAATGAGTGACGTCCGCGCCGTCGATCGTGTCGGTGCCGACCTGGACGACGGTCCCCGCGCCGCGGAGCAACTCGAGCGTCTGCGCCGGGCTCTGGCCCGAAACGCCGAGCGCCTGACCGAGATTGCCGCCCGCGAGGCTCGCCGCTTTGTCGACATCGGCCTTGATCCACGCCATGCCACCCGGCAGCACGCTCGCAAGCGACGGGACATTCACGTAGATGACCGAGTGCCCGTCCTCCTTCGTCGAGATCAGCTTCACCTGGCCGTTGCCGCCAAGACCACCCGGCACGTTCAGCTGCCCGAGCAGATCCGACGCGTCGAGGGTCAGCTCGCCCTCGTCCTCGTCGAAGACCCCGTCTGCCTTGATCGAGCCGCTCACGCCCTCGGCGGTGAACGACGCGTCGATGCTCACCCGGACGCTGCCTGCGTCAGCACTCTTGCCTGCCGCAGCTGCGACCGGGTCGAGCGTCTGCGCCACGCCGCCGCACGCAACGAGCCCGAGGGCGAGCGCAGCGGCCGCGAGAGCGAGGAACGTCCGACGCAACACGGTCTCTGTGTAGCTCAGGTTGCGCGCGGCGTCAAACGGCCTCACCCTTTTGGCCGCTCGCGCCGCCGCGTGTCACCGGCGATACTCGGTGCTGGTTGCAACTCCTGCAGCTGCTGCTTGCTTTACCTGTTTCAATGGACAAGAATCGCCCGAATGAAGCGGCGGACGGAGGTCCGCGGAGGACGCGTTGACGCACCGTTCCGAGAACCAGGACCTCATCTTCCGGCGAGATCCTCGACCTGCCGGCCTCGACCAGGGCGGCGAGTGATCACGGCAACTGGCAGCGAGCAGCCCGCGACGGAGCTCTTCCCGGGCGAGGGCGCCGTCCTTCCGCTCTCGACGCAGGAGAACTTCTCCGTCGCCGCACGCGTGCTCGGGCGCGAGACTCGCGACCACCTGCTGGCGATCTACGGCTTCGCGCGGCTCGCCGACCAGCTCGGCGACGAGGCTCCCGGCGACCGCCTGGCTCTACTCGACCGGCTCGAGGAGGAGCTCGACCGCACCTTCGACGGAGAGCCCGAGCATCCGCTGATGCGCCGGCTCGCACCCACCGTTCACGCTCTCGACCTGCCGCGCGAGCCGTTCCTGCGCCTGATCCAGGCGAACCGTCGCGACCAGGAGCAGGCGACCTACGAGACCTTCGACGACCTCGTCTCCTACTGTGAACTGTCGGCGAATCCGGTCGGCGAGCTTGTACTGCACGTCTTCGAAGCGGCGACGCCCGAGCGGATCGCGCTGTCGGACCGCGTCTGCACCGGCCTCCAGCTCGTCGAGCACTTGCAGGACGTGGCCGAGGATGCCCACCGCGGTCGCGTCTACGTTCCCGCCGAGGACATGGAGCGCTTCGGGGTCGCGCGCAGCGACCTCGGCGCGACCGAGACGGGCGGGCCGCTGCGAGCACTGCTCACGTTCGAGGTCGCCCGGGCGCGGGATTGGCTCGACGAGGGCGCACCGCTCGTCGGCACTCTGCGCGGCCGTGGGCGCTTCGCCGTCGCGGGGTACGTGGGTGGCGGGCGTGCGAATGCGGACGCGATCGTCGCTGCCGGCTACGACGTTCTTGCCGGCCCGCCGAGAGCAAGTGGCGCGCAGCGGCTGCGCGCGACGCTCCGCACCTACAGGATGGGGCGATGACCACCACCACTGCAACCTCGCTGCCGGCCTACGAGCACTGCCGCCGCGTCGCGCGCGAATCCGGCTCGAGCTTCTACGCGGGGATGCGGCTGCTGCCGCCCGACCGAAGGGCCGCGCTCTATGCGATCTACGCGCTCGCCCGGCGAATCGACGACATCGCCGACGGCAGTCTCGCGCCCGACGAGAAGCTCGCCCGGCTCGAGCACGCGCGCGGCGAGCTCGAGCAGATCGACGTGAGCGACGACCCGGTGCTGGTCGCAGTCGCCGACGCGGCGCGGCGCTACCCGATCCCGCTCGGCGCATTCGGCGAGCTTGTCGACGGGGCGGAGATGGACGTGCGCGGAATCGACTTCGCGTCCTTCGCCGAGCTCGAGCTCTACTGCCGCTGCGTCGCCGGCTCGATCGGCCGGCTCGCGCTCGGCGTCTTCGAGTGCTCGGATCGCAGAGCGGGCGAGCTCCTCGCCGACGACCTCGGGCTCGCGCTGCAGCTCGGCAACATCCTGCGCGACCTCGCCGAGGACGTCGCGAACGGCCGCGTCTACCTGCCACGCGAGGATCTCGAGCGGTTCGGGTGCGAGGCCGTGCCCGGGCGGATCGAGGGACCGGTCGAGCTCGTAGTCGCGTTCGAGGCCCAACGTGCCCTCGAGCGGCTCGACCGCGGGCTCGGGCTCGTGCCGCTCCTCGACCGCCGCAGCGCCGCCTGCGTGCTCGCGATGACGGGCGCCTACGGCCGCCTGCTCGAGCGGATCGCCGCCGACCCCACCGTCGTCCTTCGTGGGCGCCTGTCCCTGCGCCGCTGGGAGAAGGGCCTCGTGCTCGCGCGAAGCCTCGTCGGAGGCCTGACGTGAGCGGCGTAGGCTCGACGGAGCCGCGCAGGAGCGGAGGTGGCGGCTCTGCCGGCGCCGGAGCGGGAAACCGCGGCGTAGGCTCGACGGAGCCGCGCAGGAGCGGAGGTGGCGGCTCTGCCGGCGCCGGAGCGGGAACCCGCGGCGTAGGCTCGACGGAGCCGCGCAGGAGCGGAGGTGGCGGCTTTGCCGGCACCGGAGCGGGAACCCGGGTCGCTGTAGTGGGAGGCGGGCTTGCGGGGCTTGCGGCCGCGATCGAGTGCGCCGATGCGGGCGCGACCGTCACGCTCTACGAAGGACGGACGAGACTCGGCGGCGCCACCTTTTCGGTCGAGCGTGACGGCCGCTTCATCGACAACGGCCAGCACATCACGCTCCGCTGCTGCACGGCCTACCTCGCGTTCCTGGAACGTCTCGGCGTCGCCGACCTCGTACCGATCCAGCCGCGGCTGCGGGTACCTGTGTTGCGCGAGGACCGGCGCACCGAGTTCATCACGCGCACCGCGCTGCCTGCGCCGCTCCATCTCGCCTCATCGCTCCTCCGTTACCCGCTGCTCGGTCCGGGCGAGCGCCTCTCGGCGGTGCGCGCAGCGGCCTCGCTGCGGAAGCTCGACCCTGACGACCCCACGCTCGACGAGCAGACCTTCGGAGACTGGCTCCGCGCACACGGCCAGAGCCCGGCGGCGATCGAGGCGCTCTGGAACCTGATCGCGCTGCCGACGCTCAACCTGCACGCAGACGAGGCCTCGCTCGGCGCGGCTGTGCAGGTCTTCCGCACCGGTCTGCTCGACTCGGCCGATGCTGCCGACATCGGCGTCTCGACGGTGCCGCTCCAGCGCCTCCACGGCGACGCGGCTGCCGCGGCGCTCGAGCGCGCGGGCGCTCGGGTTGTGGTGGGCATGCCTGTTCGGGGTGTCCGCGCCGGGCTCGAGCTTCAACTGGAGCACGGAACCGACGAGGCCGACGCGGTCGTCGTCGCCGTGCCGCATCAGGTGGTGGCGCGGCTCGTCCCGCCGGGAACCGTCGACGCGGATGCGCTGGAGCTGCTTGGCTCGAGCCCGATCGTGAACCTGCACGTGCATTACGACCGCCCGGTGCTCGACGAGCTGTTCGCCGCCGCGGTCGGCTCGCCTGTGCAGTGGCTGTTCGACCGCACTGCCTCGTCGGGCGCCACCGAGGGCCAACTCGTCGCCGTCTCGCTTTCGGCCGCCGACGCCGAGCTCGGCGAGCCGGTCGCTGCTCTGCGGGAGCGCTATCTGCCGGCGCTCGCACGGCTCCTCCCAGCCGCACGCGAGGCGCGCGTCCTCGACCTGGCGGTCACACGCGAGCCGCGCGCGACCTTCCGCGCGGCGCCCGGCAGCCGGCGCCTCCGCCCGGGCCTGCGGACAGCGACGCCTCGCCTTTACCTTGCAGGCGCGTGGACCGACACCGGCTGGCCCGCGACGATGGAGGGCGCTGTCCGCAGCGGCGTCGCGGCGGCACGAGCCGCGCTCGGCGACCTGACCGGCAGCCGCTTCGAGACGCCCGCGCTCGCAAGCGGAGGCAGGCCGTGACTGTCACCGTCACGTCCGTCCCGGCTGCCGCGGCACACGAGGCGCTCGACCGCGCACGCGCGCATCTGCTCTCGCTCCAGCACGCCGACGGCTGGTGGAAGGGCGAGCTCGAGACGAACGTGACCATCGACGCGGAGGACCTTTTTCTCCGCCGCTATCTCGGCCTCGACGACGCCGCCCTGACCGCGGCGACGGCGCGCTGGATCCGCTCGAAGCAGCGCGAGGACGGCACGTGGTCGACCTTCTACGGCGGCGACGGCGACCTCTCGACCACGGTCGAGGCCTACGTCGCGCTGCGGCTCGCCGGCGACCCGGCAGACGCCGCGCATATGAAGCGGGCGGCCGCGTTCGTCAGCGAGGCTGGCGGCATCGAACGGACGCGCGTGTTCACCCGCATGTGGCTCTCGCTGCTCTCGCTCTGGCCGTGGGCCGATGTGCCGGCGATCCCGCCCGAGCTGATCCTGCTCCCGCCGCGTGCACCGCTCAGCATCTACTCGTTCGGCTGCTGGGCGCGGCAGACGATCGTCGCGCTTTCGGTCGTCTCCGCGCTTCGGCCGGCGACCACCGTGCCGTTCGGGGTCGACGAGCTGCGGACGGGCGCCGCACCGCTCCCGGCGGCCGATGCCTGGGGACGTGCATTCGAGCTGCTCGATCGCGGCATTCACCGGTACGAGCAGCGTCCAATCGGTGCGTTGCGCCGGCGCGCGCTGAGGGCGGCCGAGCGCTGGATCGTCGAGCGGCAGGAGCGAGACGGCTCGTGGGGCGGCATCCAGCCGCCCTGGGTTTGGTCGATGATCGGGCTGCATGCGCTGGGCTACGAGGTCGACCATCCGGTGCTCGCGCTCGCCCGCGCAGGCCTCGATAGCTTCACCGTCGAGGACGAGGCCGGGCGGCGCATCGAGGCGTGCCAGTCGCCCGTGTGGGACACCGCCCTGGCCGTGATCGCGCTGCTCGATGCCGGCCTCTCGCCGAGTCACGAGGCAAACGTACGCGGCGCGCGCTGGCTCGCCGGCCGCGAGGTGCGCATCCGGGGCGACTGGGCTGTCCGGCGGCCGGACATCCCGACGGGAGGCTTCCCGTTCGAGTTCGAGAACGACAACTACCCGGACGTGGACGACACGGCCGTCGTGGTTCTTGCGCTCCGGCGGGCCGGAGGCGACGTGCCGGGCAAGCAGGCAGCCGACCGCGGGCTCGCCTGGGCGCTCGGCATGCAGAGCAAGAGCGGCGGTTGGGGCGCCTTCGATGTCGACAACACGAGCGGCCTGCCGCTGCGGCTGCCGTTCTGCGACTTCGGCGCCGTGACCGACCCTCCGAGCGCCGACGTGACGGCGCACATGCTGGAGCTCCTCGGCCACGAGGGCCTTGCGACCGCGCCCGCGACCCGCCGCGGCCTCGACTACCTGCTCCGCGATCAGGAGCGGGACGGCTCCTGGTTCGGCCGTTGGGGCGCGAACCACCTCTACGGCACCGGCGCCGCCGTCCCCGCGCTCGCCGCCTGCGGGCTCGCCGAGCACCCGGGCGTGCGCGCTGCCGTCGACTGGCTCGACCGCGTGCAGAACCCGGACGGCGGCTTCGGCGAGGACTTGCGGTCGTATCGCGACGCTGGCTGGCGCGGCCGCGGGGCGTCGACCGCATCCCAGACGGCCTGGGCGCTGCTCGCCTACGACGCGGCTGGTCAGGGCGGACCCTCGGTGGAGCGCGCCGTCCGCTGGTTGGTCGACACGCAACGCCCCGGGGGCGGCTGGGACGAGCCGCAGTACACGGGCACCGGCTTCCCGGGCGACTTCTATCTCAACTACCACCTGTACAGGGATGTCTTCCCCGTGATGGCGCTCGGTCGGGTTCTCGGAGAGGGGCAGTGACCGCCGCGCTGCTCGTGCTGGCACCGTTGCGTCTCGAACGGGCGGCATTGCGTGTGCCGCCCGGAACGCGCGTGCTCCGCACCGGCCTGGGCCGTTCGCGGGCACGCGTCGCGGCCGCGCGGGCGCTCGCGATCGACGCCCGGGCGGTCGCCGTCGCCGGCGTCTGCGCCGGCGTCGCGCCCGAGCTCCGGCCCGGCGACGTCGTCTGCGCGACGGAGCTGTGGCGGGAGGGCGAGGAGCCGGTCGAGGTGCCGGGCAGTGCTCTCGTCGCGACGGGCCTTCGACGGCGCGGTCTCCGCGTTTACGTCGGCGCGTTGCTGTCAGCCGACCGGCTCGTCGGGCCGGCCGAGCGGCAGGCGCTCGCGGGCAGCGGCGCGCTCGCCGTCGACATGGAGTCGGCCTGGCTCGCCGAGGGCTCCGGTGGGCGCCCGTTCGCCGTGGTGCGCGTCGTCGCGGACGCCGCCGGACGCCGGCTCGCCGACCCGCGCCTCGTGATCGAGGGCTCGCGCGCACTCCTCGCTCTGCGCCATGCCGGCGCCGCGCTCTCCGAATGGGCTGCCGCCGTCGAAGCCCGCTCGTCGAGTAGGGTCCACGCCGTGAGCGTTCCGCTGAGGCAGGAACTGGCGGTCGGGCGCTACCTCCTGCGCCAGCGGCTGCGCCGCAACGACAAGTTCCCGCTGCTCGTCGAGCTCGAACCGCTCTTCCAGTGCAATCTCGCCTGCTCTTTCTGCGGGAAGATCCAGTACCCGGAGCACATTCTCAAGAAGCGGATGCCGGTCGACCAGGCGCTCGCGGCGATCGAGGAGTCGGGCGCGCCGATGGTCTCGATCGCGGGCGGCGAACCGCTCGTCCACCCCGAGGTGCACCTGATGGCGGGCGAGCTGATCCGGCGCAAGAAGTTCGTCTACCTGTGCACCAACGGGATCCTGATGAAGAAGAAGCTGGACGACTTCAAGCCGTCGCCGTACTTCGCGTGGGTCGTCCACCTCGACGGTATGCGCGAGCGGCATGACCAGTTCGTGGAGCGCGACGGCACCTTCGACAAGGCCGTCGACGCGATCCGCGAGGCGCAGCGCCGCGGCTTCCGCGTCAACACGAACACCACCTTCCTCACGACCGACACGCCGAAGACGGTGCGCGACGTCCTCGACTTCCTGAACGACGAGCTGAAGGTCGACCAGATGATGCTCTCACCCGCCTACGCCTACGAGAAGGCGCCGGACCAGGAGCACTTCCCCGGCGTGATCCAGGCGCGCAAGCTCTTCAGCGAGTCGTTCGCCGGCGGCCGGCGCAAGCGCTGGCGCCTGAACCACACGCCGCTCTTCCTCGACTTCCTCGAAGGCAAGGCCGACTTCCAGTGCACGCCGTGGGGCATCCCCAGCTACTCGCTCTTCGGCTGGCAGCGACCCTGCTACCTGATGGCCGACGGCTACACGGCCACCTACAAAGAACTGGTGGAAACCACCGACTGGTCGAAGTACGGGCGAGGGAACGACCCGCGCTGCGACAACTGCATGGCCCACTGCGGGTACGAGCCGACCGCGGTCCTTGCCGCAACC
>CAVVQY010000010.1:0-29113 GCA_963750545.1 uncultured Actinomycetes bacterium
CACCGACCGCCGCACCGTCTACGCCCTCGTGGACGCGCTCGCCGTCGGGCCGGCCGTCGACGTGCTGGTGAACAACGCCGGCACCATCCGCCGCGCGCCCGCAGCCGAGCACACGGACGCCGACTGGGACGACGTCCTGGCGGTGAACCTCAGCGCGCAATTCGTACTGACGCGCGAGCTCGCCAAAGGCATGCTCGAGCGAGCCCGCGGGAAGATCATCTTCGTCGCGTCGCTGCTGTCGTTCCAGGGCGGCATCAACGTGCCCGGCTACGCGGCCAGCAAGGGCGGCGTCGCCCAGCTCACCAAGGCGCTTGCCAACGAATGGGCGCCACGCGGCGTCAACGTCAACGCGATCGCGCCCGGCTACATCGACACCGACAACACCCAGGCCCTCCGTGACGACCCGACGCGCGCGAGGAAGATCCTCGAACGCATCCCGGCAGGTCGCTGGGGCCGGCCCGAGGACATCGCAGGCGCCGCGGTCTTCCTCGCCTCCGCCGCCGCCGACTACATGCACGGCGTCGTCCTGCCGGTCGACGGCGGCTGGCTCGCACGGTGAGCGGGCTGCCGGAGCGGCTCGAGCGCGACCGGGTGATCGCGGTGCTGAGCGCGCCCGACGCCGAGACGGCCGAGACCGCATGCCGGGCACTCGCGCGCGGAGGTCTCGGCTGCGCCGAGATCTCCGCGAGGTCTCGGCTGCGCCGAGATCACCTTCCGCACCGAAGCGGCCGCGGAGGCGATCGCGCGCGTCTCGCAGATCGACGACTTCGTCGTCGGTGCGGGCACGGTGCTCACCGTCGAGCAGGTGCGGCGCGCCCACGATGCCGGCGCAGCGTTCGCAGTCGCGCCCGGAACGGACGAAGCCGTGATCGACGCCTGCCGCGAGCTGGGCTTGCCGTTCGTCCCGGGCGCCGCCACGGCGAGCGAGATCGGCCGCGTGCGGAGCCTCGGCTGCCCGGTCGTGAAGCTCTTCCCGGCCTCGCTGCTCGGCGGCCCGCCGGTCGTCGCGGCGATGAGCGCCGCTTTCCCGACGTGCGGTTCATGCCGACCGGAGGCGTCGGGCCCTCGTCGCTCCGCTCCTACCTCGACGTTCCGTCCGTGCTCGCGTGCGGCGGAAGCTGGCTCGCCGACGGGCGGCTGCTTGCGGAGCGGCGCTTCGACGAGATCGAACGACTCGCACGCGAAGCGGTGGAGCTCGCCCGGTGATCCTGCGCGAGCGAGACGAGTGCCGCTGGGACCTCGTCGCGCTGGGAGAGGTCATGTTGCGCCTCGACCCCGGCGACCACCGAATCGCGACGACCCGGAGCTTCGACGTCTGCGAGGGCGGCGGCGAGTACAACGTCGCCCGCGCACTCAAGCGCTGCTTCGGTCTGCGCACGGCGATCGTGACCTCGCTGGCCGACAACCCCGTCGGCCGGCTGATCGAGGATCTGATCTACCAGGGCGGAGTCGAGCAGGCTCATCTCGGCTGGCTTCCGTACGATGGTGTCGGTCGCGAGGTACGCAACGGGCTCAACTTCACCGAACGGGGCTTCGGCGTCCGGCCCGCACTCGGCTGCTCCGACCGGGCCCACTCGGCGGCGTCGAAGCTTCGGCCGGGCGACGTCGACTGGGAGCGGATCTTCGGCACGGAGGGCGCCCGCTGGTTCCACTGCGGCGGCGTGTTCGGAGCGCTCTCACAGGACACGGCGGCGCTGGCGCTCGAGGCGATGCAAGCCGCCCGCCGCCACGGGACGATCGTCTCGTTCGACCTCAACTACCGCCCCTCGCTGTGGGCGTCCTCGGGCGGCACCGGACGCGCGGCCGAGGTCAACGCCCGCCTCGGTCGAGACCGTCGACGTGCTGTTCGGGAACGAGGAGGACATCTCGGCGGCGCTCGGCTACTCGCTCGACGGCATCGACGACGACCTCCTCCAAGCTCGACCCACGAACCTACGCGGAGCTGCTGCGGCACGTGATCGACGATCATCCACACCTGGCGCTCGTCGCGATCACGCTCCGCCAGGCCCACACCGCGACCGGAACGACTGGGGCGCCGTGTGCCACGACCGCCATGCCTTCCACCTGGGACCGCAGATGCAGCGGCTCGAGATCTTCGACCGCGTCGGCGGGGGCGACTCGTTCGCCTCCGGGCTAATCTACGGCCTGCTCGACGGCCGTGACCTCGACACGGCTCTCGCCTACGGCGTCGCGCACGGAGCACTCGCGATGACGACGCCCGGTGATGTGTCCATGGCCACCCTGCCGGAGGTCGAGCGCCTCATGGCCGGTCGCTCGGCACGAGTCGTTCGCTGACGCGTATCGACTTCCGATTGATCCCGTCGAGTCGGGTGAGCTCGTCGGGGCGTGTCGCCCCGATGCTCGCCCGGATCAGCAGGGCGGCTATGCCCTACAGTCTTTCAAGCCTCGGCGTCCGCGTCGCGACCCGAACTGCGGCCGACGACGAGCAGCTCGAGCGCCCGCAGGCGGCGACGCAGACCATCTGATCTTTCAAAGCTCGACCGTGCGCTCGAGCTCGGACCAGAGCTCGCCGGGAATCGGGTGCTGCAGCAGCCGCATGTCCTCCTGGATCTCCGCGGGTGTGCGTGCACCGACCAGGATCGACGTCACTGCGGGATGGCGAAAGGGGAACTGAATCGCGGCAGCCGCAAGCGGCACGCCGTAGTGGGCGCATGTGGCCTTCAGCGCGCGGCGGCGCTCGAGGAGCGCGGGCGGAGCAGCGAGGTAGTCGAAGGTCGAGCCGCCGGCGAGGATGCCGCTGTTGAAGACGCCTGCAGCCACCACGTCGATGCGACGCTCGGCGCAGAGCGGCAGGAGCTCGTCGCCGGCGGAGCGGTCGAGGAGGGTGTACCGACCGGCCAGGAGAACGGTGTCGATGTCGCCGCGCTCGACGAACTCGAGCGCGGTTCGCACGACGTTCGTGCCCACGCCAACCCGTGGCGCCAGCTCACGCACGGTCTCGATCGCGCGTCGCGCGTCTTCCATGTGGTCCTCCGGATCGTGGAGGAGCGCGATGTCGACCGCGTCGAGCTGGAGGCGCTCGAGGCTCTCGGCGAGCGAGCGGCGAACGCCCTCCGTGCTGTAGTCGAAGACCGGCTCGAGCGGCGGCGTGCCGTCGAACTCCGGATTCGCCTTGCCGGGCCTCAGTACGCGCCCGACCTTCGTCGAGACCGTGTACGCGTTGCGGGGCCGGCCGGCGAGCGCCTGCCCGAGACGCTGCTCCGCGAGCCCCGAGCCATACAGCGGCGCCGTGTCGAAGCAGCGGATGCCGAGCGCCCACGCAGCATCGACCGTGTCGCGTGCGGCCTCCGGCGATACGGACTCGTAGAGGCCGCCGAGCGGGGCCGTCCCGAGCCCGACCTTCATTTGAGCCGCGGCCGTCACCCCTAGAACATATGAAGTTTCCGGTGGCAGAGCTTTTCGCTCGATGGGCGTGCAGGCGCATCCGGCCCGCGAGCGCGGCGCGGCGCGTCGGCCGGCCCGTTTCGCCGCCGTCGTCGTCGAGGAGCTGGCGCAGCAGATCATCAGCGGAGCGCTCGCGGAGGACGACGTTCTGCCCAACGAGCCGGCTCTCTGCGAGCAGTTCGGGTTCAGCCGGACCGTCATCCGCGAGGGGCTGAAGCTGCTCGAGGAGCGGGGGCTCGTGCGGGTCGAGCAGGGCCGCGGGACGACCGTCCAGCCCCGGGACGCGTGGAACCTTCTCGACCCCGTACTGCTCCGGATGGCGCTCGAGTACGACCGCGACCTCTCGTTGCTCAATGACCTGATCGTCGTGCGCCGGGTGCTCGAGCGCGAGATGGCGCGTGCCGCTGCTTCCCGCCTGACCGATGACGAGCTCGCCGAGCTTGCCGAGAACGTCGAGCCCGGCTCGATCAGCAACCCACAAGCGCGCACGACACAAGCCCGAGGTTGACCGTACGAGCCCACTGGCGTCGTTTCCGCTGATGCGCCACCCCGTAACGCGACGGGTCACGCTTCCGCTCCAGCCGCTGACACCGCTTTGAGCAGAACCGCTGGTTCCATGCCTGCTGCTCGAACTCCCGGTCGCACAGCCGGCGCGCACAGATCAGCTTCTCACCGAGCCCGACCCGATCACGACCTCTCGGCCGCGAACCCGTATCGGGGAGAGAAATCCCCGCACGAGAAACGAGCTGAGAGTGCCGCAGGAGCGGCACAGCGGCGGTGATCCCCGCAAGCTAGAGAGCCGGCCGTTTCGGTCGTCGGGCCGATCCATCCGGTGAAACACCTGACGCTGGGGCCCCTAGAGTCACAATGGGAGTCATCACCGTCGCGCGTTCTTCGTTGGCCGCCACCTGGCTCGGATACACCTTCTGTGCGTCGTAGAGTCCTGTCTAGGTGGTGTCGTCGTGATGTCACGCGACTCAGATCTCCACAAAATCCCTGCTAATCGGCGGCTATGAACCACGCGATGGGCATGTAGCGGGAGGCCGGTCGGCTACAGGAACGGCTTCGCGACCATGTCGACGACCACCAGCATCAGGATGGCCGCGTCGAGCGCGGGCGACGAGGAAGATCTGGTTCATCTCGGCGTGCACCTCGGGCGCGTTCGGGCCGACGGTCGCGATGAGCCCGCCGATCCGCTTCGCCGTCGGGCCGAGCACGCCGAAGCCGATCGCGAACGTGGCGCGAAGCCGAGCAGGCCGAACGTGACCCAGAAGCTGCCCCAGTTCCAGATCGGCTCGCCGGTGTCGTTCAGCATCATCGCGATGCCCAACGACGAGCACGATCAGCGAGCTCGGCGTGAACACCCTCTGGCTGACGCTCGCCGCCTGACGCGCGAGGATCGTCCGCCCCTCGACGTCGTGCTCCAGCTCGGCGATGAACGCGAGCGTCGAGATCAGGAACCCGCCGCCGATCCAGATCACGGCGAAGACCACGTGGATCGTCTTGAACGCGCCGTACCAGTCCTGCGGCGAGGCCATCACGAAGAGCACCGCGACGAGCAGGAAGACGACGCCGATCACGTACGTCGGCGTCAGCGATGCCCGCGCGTGAGCCAGCTTCGCGCGGGCATCGTCGCTGGGCGTCGTCGCCATCGCTGCGAGCTAAGCGGATTCGCGGCCGGCTCGCAAGCGGGAACCGCTAGGGCACGCGGCTGAGCCCGACCTCGGTCGTCTTCGCGAGGTCGCGCACGACCTCGGTGATGTCGTGGTTCGCGTTCCAGATCCGGAGCTGGCGGTCGGCGCCGTTGCCGCGCGCGAGGATCTCCTCGATCCCCTCCAGCTCGCGCTCGCGAGTCGAGCTCGCGCGCGTGCGGCTCGAGCTCGCGCGAGCGTCCGTCGCACGAGCTGCGAGACGGCACTCGCTCGCTCGCGCCGGTGGCGAGGTCCATCACGAGCGCGTCGAGGCCGTAGCGCGCCGCGAGGAACTTGTTCTCGACGGTCAGGATCCGGTGGTAGCCCGTCGAGCTTGCGCCCCGCCTCGTACTGCTCGCAGTAGTGCTTGACGAGCGCCTGGAAGTACGCGGCGATCGCGACCACGTCGTCGACGTTCGTGACCGCGTCGCAGATCCGCAGCTCGACCGTGCCGAGGCGCGCGTGCACGCGGATGTCCCACCAGATGTGCGTGTAGTCGGCGATCGCGCCGGTGCGCTCGAGCTGGCCGATCAGCTCCGCGTACTCGGCGTAGCTCGAGAAGCGCGGCGGCACGCCGGAGCGCGGGAACGCCGAGAAGACCATCTGGCGCGACGACTGGAGGCCCGTCGGCTCGCCGCGCCAGAACGGCGAGCTGGCCGACAGCGCGAGCAGCTCCGCGAGGTGCGGGACCAGCGCGTTCGTGACCGCGATCGCCTTGTCGGGGTCGTCGACGGAGGTGTGGACGTGCATGCCGAAGATCAGCTCGCGGCGGGCGATGTACTGCAGCTGCTCGACGAGCCGCCGGTAGCGGTCCTTGGCGGTGATCCGCTGCCGCTCGAAGAGGCTGAACGGGTGCGTGCCGGCGGAGGCGTAACGGCAGCCCTCGGCGCGCGCGACCTCGGCCACGTGCGCGCGCAGCCGCCGGAGCTCGGCGCCGATCTCGGCCGCCGTGCGGCAGACCGGCGTCGTGATCTCGACCACCGACTGCATCAGCTCGGAGGTGGATCCGCCCGTCGTACTGGCCCCTCGGCGACCGCCGCGAGCACCGCCTCGATGTGCTGCACGAGGTCCCACGTCTCGGGGTCGAGCAGCATGAACTCCTCCTCGACGCCGAGTCTGTACGGATCGCCCGAGCCGAAGCGGTGTTCGAGGACGCTGGCCTGGTGCCCGCTCAAGAGATCATTGCCTCCGCCTCGATCTCGACGAGCCACCGCGGGTCGAGCAGGCCGGTGACGATGCCGGTGGTCGCGGGCCGCGCGGCGCCGAAGGCCGCACGGTGGGCGCGGCCGACCGCGTCGATGTCCTCGGCGCGGGTGACGTAGATGCGCGTGCGGACGACGTCGTCGAGGTTCGCGCCGGCCTCGCCGAGCGCCCGCGCGATGATGTCGATGCAGATGCGCGCCTGCTCGTAGGCGATCGTCGGGCGGGTCGGCGTCGCCCGGCATGATCGGCGCGGTGCCGGAGACCCAGACCTGGTTACCGACCCGAACGGCGCGCGAGTAGCCGACACTGTCCTCGAAGGCCGCGCCCGAGAAGATCAAGCTGCCGATCCACCCGGGTAGTGTCGATGCGATGGAGGCGCTTCGGCAAGTCGAAGGTGGCCGTGCGCGCACGTCGCGGTGGCGGTTGCCGGTCGCGTCGAGGCCTCGGACGGCGACATTGAGTGGAGCTTTTCCTGGGCGTCGGTCACGAAACTCGCGACGGCGGTCGCGGTGCTGGTGGCGGCGGAGGAGGGAATCGTCGACCTCGACGAGCCCGCCGGCCCGCCCGGCTCGACCGTGCGTCACCTGCTCGCGCACGCCTCTGGGCTGCCGTTCGAGGGCGCGGTGCCCGTCGCGCAGCCGGGCGAGCGGCGCGTCTACTCGAACGCCGGCTTCGACCTGCTGGGCGCTCTCGTGGCCGAGCGGGCCGAGATGCCGTTCGCCGGCTACTTCGAGGACGTCTGGGGATTCCCGCTCGCGGGCTCGCCGGCATCCGGTGTCGAGGGCTCGCTCGAGCAGTTGCTGACGGTCGCCCGCGAGCTGCTCGAGCCGGCAAGGCTCAGCCGCGAGACGCTCGACGAGGCGACGTCGGTGCAGTTCCCGGGCCTCGACGGCGTGACGCCGGGCTTCGGCCGCGCCGAGCCGAACGACTGGGGCCTCGGCTTCGAGCTCCGCGACGGCAAGAGCCCGCACTGGACCGGCACGCGCAACTCGCCGCGCACGTTCGGCCACTTCGGCGGCAGCGGCACGTTCCTCTGGGTCGATCCCGACGCCGGGCTCGCGCTCGCCTGCCTCACCGACCTCGACTTCGGCGACTGGGCCAGGGAAGCGTGGCCGCGGCTTTCCGACGGGGTCCTCGCCTAGGCTCCTGCCGTGGGCATCTTCGACGGCTGGCGCGTCTGCCCGCGCTGCGGCCACGAGCTCGAGCTGCGCCGGCTCGGCCACCTCGCGTGCATCGCGTGCGGGGCGGAGTACTGGGCGAACTCCGCGCCGGCGGTGCAGGGAGTGCTCGAGCGAGACGGCCGGGTCCTGCTCGCGCGCCGCGCGATCGAGCCCCGCGCCGGCCACTGGGACCTGCCCGGCGGCTTCCTCGAGGAGGGCGAGGAGGCGCTCGACGGCCTGCGCCGCGAGTTCAAGGAGGAGACGGGCCTCGACATCGTGCCGGTCGACTGGCTCGGCGTCGTCATGGACACGTACAACAACTACTTCGTGCTCGGCCTGACGTGGCTCGTCCGAGCCGATGGCGAGCCGCGGGCCGCCGACGACGTGGCCGAGCTCCGGTGGTTCGAGCGCGACGAGCTGCCAACCGAGATGGCGTTTCCGAGTCAGGAGCGCGTGCTCCGCGCCTGGGCGGCCCGGGCTCCGACCGGCTAGCGGACCTCAGTTGGAGTTCGCCGGCTACCTCGGCGAGAGCCGCATCCACGACGTCGCGACCGCCTGACGCGGTCCCGTCGCGCTATCCCTCTTCGCTGAGCCCGAGCGACCGCTCGAGCGCACCCTTCGGCAAGGCGCCGACCGCGGAGGCCTGCGGCTCGCCGTTTTCGAACAGGATCATCATCGGGATCGACGCGACGCCGTAACGCTGCGCGAGGCCCTGCTCGTGGTCGATGTTGACCTTCACGATCTTGAGCGAGCGCTCGTCGGCGATCCGGTCGAGCACCGGGGCGACCGCATGGCACGGGCCGCACCACTCGGCCCAGAAGTCGACGATCACCTTGCCGTCGCTCTCGATGACCTCGTGGTCGAAGGTCGCTTGCGTTGCTTCTACAGGCATGAAGGTCCTTTCGTCTGTCTGTCCGCGGTCGAGGGGGTTCAACGAGTCGGTGAGGGACATTCTTCCCTTCCGGCCCGACGGCCCGCCGGGGAACCGGGGAGGTTCGCGCGGCATCCCTAGAATCGGAGCGTGTTCGCGCCGCTCCCCGCAGAGCCCGATTCCAACGCGCTCGAGCTCGAGATCCTCGAGCGGTGGGAGCGCGAGGGCACCTTCGAGCAGGTGCGTGAGCAGAACCGCGGCGGCTCCAGGTGGTCGTTCTTCGACGGCCCGGTGACGGCGAACAAGTCGCTCGCGGTTCACACCGCCTGGGGACGGACGCTCAAGGACGTCTTCCAGCGCTACAAGGCGATGCGCGGCTTCGACCAGCGCTACCAGAACGGCTTCGACTGCCAGGGGCTGTGGATCGAGGTCGGGGTTGAGCGCCAGCTGGGCCTCAACTCGAAGCGCGAGATCGAGGAGTTCGGCCTCGAGGAGTTCGCGCGCCGCTGCCGTGAGGTCGTCGTCAAGTCGTCCGAGGAGCTGACGCGCGGCTCGAAGCGGCTCGGCCAGTGGATGGACTGGGGCAACGACTACTTCACCTTCAGCGACACGAACATCGAGTACATCTGGAAGTTCCTCCAGATCGTGAACGAGCGGGGCTGGCTGTATGTCGGCCATCGCTCGACCGAGTGGTGCCCGCGCTGCGGGACGTCGCTCTCCCAGCACGAGCTGACGCAGTCCGGCGTCTATCAGGAGAAGTCGGACCCGTCGCTCTTCGTGCGCCTTCCATTGCTCGACAGAGAACGCGAGGCGATCGTCGTCTGGACGACGACGCCGTGGACACTGCCCGCGAACGTCGCGGCTGCCGTCAATCCAGAGGCCGAGTACGGTCTGCGCGCAAACGGCGAGTGGGTGGCCGTCGCGCGCTACCCGGACGAGAGCTTCGAGCGGCGCGTGCCTGGCAGCGAGCTCGTCGGCCTGCGCTACCGCGGGCCCTTCGACGACCTCGGACCCGGGGCGAGCGTCGAGCACCGCGTCGTACCGTGGGAGGAGGTCTCGCTCGAGGAAGGCACTGGCATCGTCCACATCGCCACGGGCTGCGGCGGCGAGGACTTCGAGCTCGGTCGCGAGCTCGGGCTGCCGGTGCTCACGCCGGTCGACGAGGCCGGCCGCTTCTACGACGACTACGGGTGGCTGCACGGCCTCTCGACGACCGAGGCGGCGGACCAGATCGTCGGCGTACTGGCCGAAAACGGGTTCCTCGTTGAGGCCGGTCTTTACGAGCACCGCTACCCGCACTGCTGGCGCTGCGACACGCCGCTCATCTGGCGGATCTCCGACGACTGGTTCATCGGCGTCGAGGGCGTCCGCGAGCAGCTGCTCGAGGCGAACGCGACCGTCGAGTGGGTGCCCGCCTACATGGGCAAGCGCATGGACGACTGGCTGCGCAACATGGGCGACTGGAACATCTCGCGCCGTCGCTACTACGGGCTGCCGCTGCCGTTCTATCCCTGCTCGTGCGGGCACCTGAACGTGATCGGGTCGAAGGACGAGCTGCGCGAGCGGGCGGTCGAGGGCTTCGATCAGCTCGAGGAGCTGCGCCGGCCGTGGATCGACCGCGTGCCGATCCGCTGCGAGGCCTGCGGCGAGACGGTGCAGCGCGTGGTCGAGGTCGGCGACGTCTGGCTCGACGCCGGCATCGTCCCGTTCTCGACTCTCGGCTGGCAGAACACGGAGTGGAAGCCGGGCGGCAACGGGACCGGTGCCGCTGCGGGCCTTACGAACGCCGACCTGCCCGACAACGCCTACTGGGAGCAGTGGTTCCCGGCCGACTGGGTCTCGGAGATGCGCGAGCAGATCCGGCTCTGGTTCTACTCGCAGCTCTTCATGTCGGTGGTGCTCGTCGGCCGCGCGCCGTTCCGGCGGGTGCTCGGCTACGAGAAGATGCTCGACGAGCACGGCCGCGAGATGCACGGCTCGTGGGGGAACATGATCGACGCCGAGGATGCGTTCACGCGGATGGGCGCCGACGTGATGCGCTGGCAGTACTGCGCGCAGCCTCCGGACCGCGATCTCCTCTTCGGCTTCGGCCCGGGACACGAGATCAAGCGCAAGCTGCTCACGTTCTGGAACTCGATCGGCTTCCTCGTCACCTACGGGAACATCGAGGGCTTCGAGCCAACGCTTGCCGACCTCGAGACGGGCCCCCCGGTGGAGCGCCCGCTCGACCGCTGGCTCGTCGAGCGGACGAACGCGTTCGTCCACGAGGCGACCGCGGGCTACGAGGCGACGCTGACCGTGGACGTGATCCGCGCCTTCGAGGCGTTCGTCGACGACCTCTCGAACTGGTACATCCGCCGGTCGCGTCGGCGCTTCTACGCCTACGACGACGCCGCGTTTCGCACGCTCTGGTATGCGCTCGTGCAGTCGCTCCGCGCCGTCGCGCCCGTGATGCCGTTCCTGACCGAGCACCTCTGGCTGAATCTCGCCGCCGGCGGGCCCGCTTCGATCTTCCTCGCTTCGTGGCCGGAGCCGCCCGAGCCCGACCGAGGCCTGCTCGACGAGATCGCCGCGGTGCGCCGCGTGGTCGAACTGGGCCGCAGCGCGCGCTCGACGACGGGCCTGAAGCTGCGCCAGCCGCTGCGGCGGCTGGTCGTCCAGGGCGCCGGCGCGGCCGCGGCCCACGCGGACGAGATCGCCGACGAGCTGCGCGTGAAGGAGGTCGAGTTCGGCACGGTCGAGGCCTCCGAGCTGCGCGTCAGACCGAATCTGCGAGTGCTCGGGCCCAAACTCGGGCCGGAGCTGGGGGAGCTGCGGGCGGCGCTCGCCGAGGGTCGCTTCGAGGAGCTCGAGGGCGGCCGCTTCCGGGTGAACGGCCGCGAGCTCGAGCCGGAAGAGGTGCTCGTCGAGCGGGTCGGGCTCGAGGGCTGGGCGGTCGCGTCAGAGGACGGAGTCACCGTTGCGCTCGACACGGCGCTCGACGACGAGCTGCGGCTCGAGGCTCGGCTCAACGACCTGATCCGCGACGTACAGGTGCTGCGCAAGGACACGGGCCTCGCGATCACCGATCGCATCCGGCTCTGGATCGGGGACGCCGAGCTGCTTCCGTTCGCCGACCGGATCGCCGCGGAGACGCTTGCGGTCTCGGTCGAGCTTGCAGGCGAGCTGCGCCTGGAGAAGGCCTGACGGCGACTCGGGAGCACGCGATCGTCCGCCGCGCTGTTGCCCTCGCCGCCCTCGTGCTCGCTCCCACGGCGGCCGGAGCCTACGGGCCGCCGGAGAAGGTCGGCACGATCACGGCGCGGGCGCTGCCGGAGGTGTCCGGGCTCACAGCGGCCGGTGTCGTGCCTGGCGGTTGGTGGGTCGTGAACGACAGCGGCAACACGCCCGACCTCCACCTGATCGGTGCGCACGGCCGGCTGCTCGCGACGGTGCAGGTGCGAGGCGCGTCGAACGGGGACTGGGAGGATCTTGCATCCGCTCCCGGGCCGGGTGGGCGACGGTACCTCTACATCGGCGACATCGGCGACAACGACCACGTACGCGACGACCTCGTCGTCTACCGCGTTCTCGAGCCCGAGCGGAACGCACTGACCGCGGCGGCAAAGGCCTTCCCGTTCCGCTACCCGGACGGCCGTCACAACGCGGAGGCGCTCTTCGTCGATCCGGCCAACGGCCGCATCTACGTCGTCACGAAGAGCGAGCCGACGGCGACCGAGCGCGGCGCGCTGTACCAGCTCCCGCTGCCGCTCCGCCCCGGTCGCAGGGTCACGCTCGAGCGGGTCGGCGCCCTGTTCGCCAAGGAGATCGCGCTCTTGCCGCTCGTCACCGGAGCGGCCCTCTCGCCCGACGGAACGCGGCTCGCGATCCGCACCTACCTCGATGCCTTCGAGTGGCGACGCCCGCGAGGCACTCTTTTCGAGAGCATCTTCAAAGGCGTCCCCGGGCACGTGACCCTCGCGCTCGAGCGGCAAGGCGAGGCGATCGCGTACACGAACGACGGCCAGGCGCTCGTGACCACGAGCGAGCAGTTGCCGGCGCCGCTCTGGCGCGTGAACCGGAGGTAGCCCTACTTCCGGTTGAAACGGCTGTTGGAGAAGGACGCCGTCGGAGTCGGGTTGCCGACGAGGACGTTGTCCTCGAGATCCGCCACCGCGTAGAAGTTCGCCTCGATGGCGACTCCCACCCGGGCGAGGTCGCCCGAACGATCGGACCGCGTGCCGACGACGACGTTCTTCTTGATCTCGCACTCGGAGTGGTCACCGCAGTAGACGCCGACGCCGAGCGCTCCCGAGACGTGGTTCTGCTCGACTTCGCCCATCGACATCTCGCTCATCGTGATCCCGCGCAGGCTCGTTCCGTGGACGCGGTTGCCGTGGACCATGATCATCGACGAGTGCACCACGATCCCCTCGCTCCCGCCCGAGACGTCGCAGCCCTCGACCGACCCCATGCCCTGGTAGCCCGAATACGAGATGTCGATCCCCTGCGAGTACGGGCCGGCGACGGTGACCGCGCAGTCCTTGATCATCACCTGCGCGAAGCGAACGTGGATGCCGTCCATCCGCGCCCCGAGCACGCGCACACCCTCGAGCTTCACCCTCCGCGCGTTCTCGACCACGATCCCGTTCTCGCCGCCTACGACGGTGATGTTCCTGACCGTGACGCCCGACGCGCGCACGACGATGCCGCCCCGGACGACCGCCCCAGGCTCGCCGACGAGGGTCTCCTCGCGGTCGATCACGATCGGCCCCTGGTGGACGCCGGACGACAGGGTGATCGTCGGCGGCCGGGTCACGAACGCGACGCCGGCGCTCGCGAGGAAGAGCGCGACGACGACGGCGCCGGCCGAGGCGGCAGGCCGTCCGAGCTCGCCGCCGTCGTCGCCGTAGGAGAGCTGCAGCCACGGGTAGACGGCGTGGCCGAGGATCTGGGCGACGGCCCACGCGACAACGAAGAACGCGATTGCACCGTCGAGCGGGGCGTGCACGCCCGTCAGCGCGGCGAGCGCCATCACGATCCCGAGCTCGAGCGCTCCGAGAGGGACTGCGACCCACCCGGGCTGGTACTCGAAGAGACGGTCGTAGAGCACGACGTCGAGAGCGACCCCGACCGCGATCATCAGCGCCGCGACCTCGACAGGCCACCACTTGTGCAGCACGAGTGCGAGCACGGCCGCGCTGAGCAGAGGCCCAAGCGCCGAGAGCAAACGGGAGTCCACCCGCCCTCTCAGCGTGTAGGACATGCCTTCACCTTGCGCAGAAAGCCGCGCGCTGCGTACTTCACTCCGACGAGCGTGTCGGCCGCCGGATACGCCCACTGGGCGGCTACGCCTGCGACGACGAGCGTGCGCCGGTCGTCAGTGAGCGCCGGGACGCTGCAATCCGGCGCGAGCACGAGCCGGCTCCCGTACGTCTCGAGGCCGTGGTCGTCGACGATTCGTGCGAGCAGCGGGTCGTTGCGGAAGCCGCGCTTGAAGCCTGTCGCGCAGATGATCTGCTCGGCGCCGTTCGCCTCGGCGGCCACGCGGAAGCGTGATCCGGCGCGCTCCAGCGGCTCGTCCCACTCGCGGCCGGAAGGGTACGAGGGGGCGAGCAGTCGCTCGAGAGACGCGGCGCGGGCGACGGGGTCCGTCGCGTGGAAGGTCGCGAGCCCACGACGGGAGAAGAGGGGCCGGGGCACGTTCAGCGGCCGGCGCAGTGGCTCGCGGCGACGGATGGAGGTGACCCGCGCTCCTGCGGCGAGCGCGTTTCGCCATTCCGTCGCCGCGGCCATCCCGGCGCCCACGACGACCACGTCGTCGGCGTAGGCATGCGGCTCGTAGGCGTGGACCGCCCGCAGGTCGTCCGCGAGCTCGTCCGGCACGTTCAGGCCAGGGTGACCGGCGGCAACCAGGATGTGGCTGAAGGTGCCGTGCCCGTCGAGCTCGAAACCGCCTTCGACGGCCCGGACGCGCTCCACGCGTTGCGGCACGACCGCGCGGTCCCAGCCGGTCCGCTCGCGTAGCTCCTCGACGTGCTCGAGGAACTCGGCGACCGTGGGGTGGTAGCGATTGCACGCGCTCTGCACGAGCGGCCACGGGTTGCCGCTGCGCGCGGCTGCGCGTACCGCGAGCCCGGGAAACGAGGTGGGTAGGCAGTGCCCGTCGCTCTCGGAGCGCATCCGCTGCTGGCGGATCGACGACGCGCGCCGCCGCCACGCCGACGCCGGATCGGCGCCCGTGGCATCGAAAACCGTGATCTCGTCCGCGTCGATTCCGCTGTGGATCAAGGTCGCATGCGCGACGAAACCGGCGAGCCCACCGCCGACGATCGCGCAGCGCTTCGTCTGCGTCACTTGACCGAGCCGGCCAGCAGACCCTGCACGAAGTAGCGCTGAAAGGCGAAGAAGACCGTCAGCGGCACGATCAGCGAGATGAACGAGGCCGGAGCGATCAGGTCGATGTTGGCGCCGAACTGGCGCAGGTTGGAGAAGATCGCGACGGTGATCGGCTGCACGCTCTGGCCGAACGTCAGGGCGACGATCAGGTCGTTCCAGGTCCAGAGGAACTGGAAGATCGCGAGCGACGCGATCGCCGGCAGGCCGAGCGGCAGGATCAGCTGCACGAAGATCCGGAGCTCGGAGGCGCCGTCGATCCGGGCCGACTCCATGATGTCCTTCGGGATCCCGACGAAGAAGTTCCGCAGCAGGAAGATCGCGAACGGCAGGCCGAACGCGACGTGGAAGAGGACGATCGAGAGCACGGTGTCGTAGATGCCGACCTTGTCGTAGAAGGAGAACATCGGGATCAGCGCCATCTGGAGCGGCACCACGAGCAGCGCGATCACGCCGATGAAGATCCAGTCGCGGCCCGGGAACTCGAGCCACGCGAACGCGTAGCCGGCGAGAGCGCCGATCACGATCACGAGCAGCGTGTTCGCGACCGCGATCTCGAGCGTGATCACGAGCGAGTGCGTGATCGAGTGGTTGTGCAGGACCTGCCGGTAGTTCTCCCAGGTGGCGATGCTCGGGTTCGAGAAGATCTGCCACCAGCCCTTCACGGTGAACGCCTGCGCGGGGAGGATCGAGGTCAGGAAGAGGCCCAGCGTCGGGATCAGCCAGAGCAACGCCGAGCAGGGCGAGGAAGATGTTGACCGGCGCGCGCATCAGGAAGCGCAGCACCTTCGCGGCAAAGGTGTCCCGCTCCGTCAGCTTCGGCTTGGGCAGCGCGATGTCACTCATTCAGACCTCCCCGCGGAAGCGCTTGATGTTGAGGAGCAGCACCGGCACGACGAGGACGAAGAGGAAGACGGCGATCGCCGACCCCACGCCGAAGTCGTTGATGCCGCCGAACGACGTGCGCCACATCGCGAGCGCGATCACGCTGGCCGCGTTCTGCGACGAGCCCGGCGCGAGGGTGATCACGAGGTCGAAGACCTTGAGGACGTTGATGACCATCGTGATGAAGACGACCGAGAGCACCGGGCGCGAGCAGCGGCACTGTGACGCGCCGGAAGACCTGCCACTCGCTGGCGCCGTCGGTGCGCGCCGCCTCGAGCACGTCTCGAGGCATCGCCGAGAGGCCCGCGGCGATCACGACCATCGAGAAGCCGGCCCAGATCCAGATGTAGGCGATGATCAGCGCCGGCGTGATCAGCTTCGTGCCGAGCCACGCGTAGCCCGCCCACGGCTTGGCGAAGGTCTGCGCCGAGATGCCGGCGTGGTAGGTGCCCGGCGTGACCACCCCGAAGTCGAAGCTCCCGTCGTCGCCCGATGCCGCGGTCTTCACCACCTTGTCCTCGGCGTCGCGGAGCTGCACGGTCACGCCGGGCAGGCCGAGCTCTCCCTTCTCGACCTTGCCCGTCACGCCGCCGCCCGGGCTTGAAGTCGCGCCAGACGACGCCGCTGGATGTGGCCGGGCACCGGCTTCGGCTCCACCGCCTGCGTCGGCGCCCGCGGGCACGCCCTCGGGCGGGATCCCGGTGAGCCCGAGCAGCGCGACGCCGTCGGGATGCAGCGGCGTCTTCAGCACCATCCCGGTCGCGCCGAGCCCGTCAGGGCAGGAGTCGAAGGCAGGGCGTCCGAGAGCGACCCGGACGGGATGGAACCACTCGTGGATCGAGCGCCCGAGCGCGTTGACCGCGCCGAGGTTCGGGTCCTGGACGTACATGATCCGCCACGTGACGCCGGTCGCGAACGCCGAGATCGCCATCGGCAGGAAGACGACCGTCTTGAACGCGACCGCCCACCTCGACCCGCTCCGTCAGCACGGCGAAGATCAGGCCGAGGGCGGTCACGAACGCCGGAACGACGGCGACCCAGATCAGGTTGTTCTTGATCGCGGTCGTCAGCGTGGGCGTCGTGAAGAGCGCCTTGTAGTTGTCGATCCCGACGAAGTCGTCGAACCCGGAGCGCCCGTAGAAGCTGCGGACGATCGTGTAGACGATCGGGTAGACCATCCAGATCCCGAGCATGACGAGCGCGGGCAGCAGGAAGAGCGTGCCGGTGAGGTACCGGCCGAAGCCGGGCCCCCGTCCCGATTCCACGGCCGGAGCCGCCGCCACCGGCGACGGCTCCGCCGTGATGCTGCCCGAGCTCAAGCGACTACCCGTTCTTGTACGCCGAGGCGGCGGACGACTCCAGCTTGCTCTGGATTCCCTTCACGTCGGAGGGGTTGCGCAGGAAGTCCTGGAACAGCCCCCACTCGCCCTGACCCACGGTCGCGCCGAACGCGGCCGGCTGCTGGTCGGACATGTCGAAGGCGACGTTCTTCGCCTTCGCAATCGCCGACGCGGTCGTGCGTGTCGTCGCGTCCGGATAGACGCTCGACGGCATGTTCCGGTTGCCGGTCGCGAAACCCCCGTGCTTCGCCCACGCCGCCGCTGCTGCCGGTGAGGCGAGGAACTTCACGAACGCCTCGATCGCCGCGTTTTGCCTGAACGCGACGATCGTGTCCCCGCCGATCACGACGGACGGAGGGGAGCCGTTGATCGACGGGAAGGCGAACTCGCCGTAGTCCGTTCCGGGCTTCGCCTTCACGGTCGCGACGCCCGGCACGAAGTCGCCCTCGATCACCATCGCCGCCTTGGGCGGGTTCTGGAAGACGTTGTTGACCGAGGTCGGGAAGTCGGTCTGGACGGCGCCCGACGTGCCGCCGGCCATGTTCGCGCGTCGCGAACATCCCGGCCATCGTCTGCAGCGCGGCGGTGACCGACTTGTCTGTCCACTTGAGCTTGTGGGCGGACAGCAGGGCGTACTTGGCCGGGCCTGCCTGCCGGAGATAGATGTTCTCGAACAGGTCGGTGAGCGTCCAGCCGTCGGCGCCGCCGATCGAGTAGGGCGGGACCCCGGAGGCCTTCACGGTGTTGGCCGCCGACGTCGAGCTGCGGCCAGGTGGTCGGCGGCTTGACACCGGCGTTCTTGAAGGCGTGGGTGTTGTACCAGACCGTCGACTTGTTACCCGCCTTGAAGACGAGGCCGTAGATCTTCTTGTTGAACGTCGCGAGTCCGACCCACGACGGCGCGAAGTTCGCGAGCAGCGTCTTCCGCGCGTAGCCGATCGGCTTCAGCGCTCCCTTGTCGACGAACTGCTTGACGAGGCCCGGCTGCGCGATGTCCGCCATGTCCGGCGGCTTGCCGCCCGCGACGGCAGTGGAGAGCACGGTCGGGAGGTTGTCGCCGACCGGCTTGTAGGTGACCTTCACGTCCGGGTACTCCTTGTTGAAGGCCTTGATCACGTCCCCGAACGCGCCGGCCTCCGCACCTGTCCAGATCGCCGTCGAAGCTGATGCTGCCCGACACGGCGTGCGTGCTACTCGTCGCGCCAGACCCACCGCTCGAGGCGGCGAGAGCGGCGAGCGGGTATGACCACCAGGACAGACGGCGGCCCTCCGAGCCCAACGACTTGTCACGATGCTGCTCCTTTCTCCTGCACATGGTCGTAGATGCCGAGACCCGTCTCCGGGTCGAAGAAATGCAAAGCGTTCGTGTCGACCGACACCTCGACCGGCTCGCCCTCGGTGACTGCGCGCGGGCGCCGAAGCGGCCGACGAAGAGCACGTCCGAGGACTGCGCGACCATCGGTGCCGGCGCCCGACGTCGTCGGCGAGCTCCTTCGTCTCCTCCGTCGTCGGCGCGCCGGGCGCCCTCGACGGTGAAGTGCACCATCAGCTCGGAGCCGAGCGCCTCGCGGAGCTCGACGCGCCCGCGCAGCCGCCGGTCGGCCGGCGTGTCGGGCGCGAGCGAGGCGTCCTCGAGGTGCTCGGGCCGGATGCCGAGGATCACGTTCCGACCCTCGTACGAGCTCACGGCGGGGCGCGCGGTCAGGACCGGCGGCGTCGATCGTCGAGCTTCTGGCGTGCCGAGGTCGACGGCCACGCTGCCGTTCTCGCGCTCGATCGTCGCCTCGACCATGTTCATCGCCGGCGAGCCGATGAAGCCGCCGACGAAGAGGTTGAGCGGCCGGTCGTAGAGGTTCTGCGGCTCGTCGACCTGCTGCAGCTCGCCCTTGCGCATCACGGCGACGCGGTCGCCCATCGTCATCGCCTCGACCTGGTCGTGCGTGACGTAGACCGTCGTCACGCCGAGGTCGCGCTGGAGGCGCGAGATCTCGGCGCGCATCTGGACGCGGAGCTTCGCGTCGAGGTTCGAGAGCGGCTCGTCCATCAGGAACGCGGCCGGCTCGCGGACGATCGCGCGGCCCATCGCGACGCGCTGCCGCTGCCCGCCCGAGAGGTTGCGCGGCTTGCGCTTCAGCAGATCCTCGAGCCCGAGCGTGCGCGCCGCCTTCTGGACGCGCTCGTCGATCTCCCCTTTCGGCAGCTTCTTCAGCCGCAGGCCGAACGCGATGTTGTCGTAGACCGTGAGGTGCGGGTAGAGCGCGTAGCTCTGGAAGACCATCGCGATGTCGCGGTCGCGCGACGGCACGTGGTTGACGACGCGGTCGCCGATTCGCACGACGCCCCTCGGAGATCGCCTCGAGGCCGGCCAGCATGCGCAGCGCAGTCGTCTTGCCGCAGCCCGACGGGCCGACGAGGATCATGAACTCCCCGTCGTCGATCGCGAGACTCATGGCGTTGACGGCCCGCGTTCCATCAGCGTAGACCTTGCTGATCTCATCGAACGTGACGCCGGCCATTCGCCTCCTTTGCCTCGCCGGTCGCGCGGTCTGCGTGGAACCTACCGGAGTGGATTACCCAATCTCAAGCGCCCGCACCTACCGCGTCCAAGTCAAATGCCGAGACTCTTCGCAGCGAGGGCCGTTCCCTCGACACGCGCCCGAATCTTTTCGAACGTCGTCTCACGGGCAGTCGAGGTGTCGTCTCCAAAGGCGCAAAGCCGCAGTCGTCGGTCGTTCCGAGACGGGCTGGCGAAATGATCTCGGCGGCCTCGAGCACCCGGTCGCGCACCTCCTCGGCCGTCTCGACGCGCGGGTCGATCGGGTCGATCACGCCGACGAAGATCCTTTGCCCGTCCTGAGCGTTCTCGGCGATCGCGCGGAGAAGCGCGGCCGGTCGCGCTCGCTCGCGAGTTGGATGTAGAAGCGTCCGGCCTTGTGCCGAAACAGCGCAGGGAGGAGCTCGCTGTTGTCGACGTCGGCGCTGTGCGTCGAATCCCTGTCGCCGCCCGGGCAGGTGTGGATGCGATCCGACGGCGCTCGTCGTCGGAGAACCGCTCGAGCACGCGGTTGTTGAGGTCGACGAAGCTATCGAGGAGTGCCCTCGAGGGGTCGAGCTTGACCGCGAGGCGGCCCTCGGTGAAGTCGATCTGGACGGTGTCCGCACCCTGCTCGAGGCAGCGCCGGATGTCGAGCTCCGCCTCTCGCACCAGATCGTCCAGGAACTCCGCCCGCGGATAACCCTCGATCCCGTCTGCCGGGTACAGGAGGCTGAGGGCCGAGGCCGAGATGACAGCCTGTTTGAGGGGATGCTGGGTCTGTTGCTGCGCCAGCTCGAGGTACGAATTTGCGTACGTCCGGTAGCGGAACGGTCCCGAGATCAGGCGCGGCAGCTGGCGCGTGTGACCGTCGGCGAAAGGGATCGTGACGCCGTCGGGCGCGAGCGTCGCAAGGCCCGCGATCGAGTAGGTCGCGAAGCTCGGCTTCCTCTGCTCGCCGTCTGTGATGACCGTTGATCCCGTCTCTTCGAAGCGTGCGATCGTGTCGCGCACCGCGTCGGTGTAGAGGGGCCCGAGTTCATCGACCGAGATGCCTCCCGCCTCGAACGCCGCGATCCCCTCGAGCAGCTCGCGCGGTCTGGGGATGCTTCCAATCGGTTCCGTCGGGATCGGCAGGCGTCAACCTTGACCGCTTCAAAAAGCCCCGTCAAGCTTCGGGCACCATTCCCAGTCCGGACGGTTACATCCGTTTACGGGGTGGCGGGGGTGGCCGGTCTCAGGAGTCGAGGCTCTGCGAGGCTGCGAGCGCTAGCTCGCGGCGGAGCTCGACGGGGAGGCGGAACTCGACGTCCTCGTCCACAAGCCGGTAAGGCTCGATGTCCGTGACTCCGCGGGCTCGGAACCATTCGAGCACGCCGTCCACAAGCTTCTCCGGAGCTGAGGCGCCCGAGGTGATGCCGACGATCTCGACGTCTTCGAGCCAGCGCTCGTCGATCTCCGTGCGGTCATCGATCAGGTGGGACGCGACGCCGCCCGCCCGCGCGACCTCGACCAGGCGGTTCGAGTTCGACGAGTTGCGCGAGCCGACGACGAGCAGGAGGCCGATCTCGCTGAGCATCTCCTTCACCGCCCACTGCCGGTTCGAGGTTGCGTAACAGATGTCTTCCTTCTTCGGCGCGTGGATCTCCGGGAAGCGCGCGCGCAGCGCAGCGATCATCTCCCCGGTCTCGTCCACCGACAGCGTCGTCTGCGTCACGTACGCGAGCTTGGCGTCATCCGGGAACGAAAGCGTCTCGACCTGATCGGGCGTCTCGACGAGGACGATCGAGTCGGGCGCCTCGCCCATCGTCCCGACGACCTCCTCGTGGCCAGCATGGCCGATCAGGATCACCGTGTAGCCCTGGGCTGCGTAGCGCCGCGCCTGGGTGTGCACCTTGGTCACGAGCGGGCAGGTGGCGTCGATCGTGCGCAAGCGGCGTGCCTCGCTGTTTGCGTGCACAGACGGTGCGACGCCGTGCGCGGAGAAGACGACGGTCTGCCCGATCGGCACGTCCTCCTCGTCCTCGACGAAGATCGCGCCGCGAGCCTCGAGCTCGCGGACGACGTGCAGGTTGTGCACGATCTCCTTGCGCACGTAGACGGGCGGGCCGTAGAGCTCGAGCGCCCGATCGACCGTCTCGACCGCCCGCTCTACCCCGGCGCAGTAGCCGCGCGGCGACGCGAGAAGCACCTTGCGGACCACGCGGCCAGTCTATCGGCGCCTCACGAAAAGGCAGTTGGCACGGGAAGACGAGAAAGCCCGCCGCTCGGGGGGTCGGCGCGACGGGCTCTCTCTTTACTGCTGCCTGCGGCTCCGCGCTGGGCACGCCCGCAGATCACTTCGCCCAGTGCCGATGACGCTAACGCGTCGGCGACCTCGATGCCAATAGGCCGACGGGCCTATCTTTGCAACGCGGAAACACCCCATGACCCAGCTAGCGCGCCGTCTGTGCGAGCACGATCGCCGCGAGCACGACGAGCGCCCCGGCCAGTTGAATCGCGGTCAGCGACTCACCGAGCCACGCCCATGCGACGACCGTCGCGACGACCGGCTCCACCATCGCGATGATCGCGACGCGTGTCGCCGGCAGGTGCTTCAACGCGCTCACGAGCAGGAAGAACGGCAGGATCGTTCCGATCACGATCATCCACGCGATCAACCCCCACACCGGTACGCGGTGCCCGCCCAGGTGGCCGAGCAGCGAGACGTCCGCTGCGACGCGCCCGCCGGGGAAGCTCCACCAGGGCGCGATGATCGCGTAGAAGAGCGCGGCGAAGCCAAACCCCCAGGCGAGGAGCGAGACCGCGTCGCGGTCACCAACGCCGCGCTCGGCGAGCAGGAGATACGCCGTGTAGGCGACCGAGGCGGCCAGAGCGAACCCGACGCCGGCCGTCGAGATCGGCCCGCCGTCTTGGACGTTCACGATCAGCGCCAGCCCGAAGAGGGCCAGCGCGAGCGCCAGCCAGATTCGCCTGCGCACCCGCTCGTGGAAGACGTAGCGTGCCCAGAGCGCCACGAGCAGTGCGCCCAGGTACTCGATCAGAAGCGCGATCCCGACTGCGAGCCGGTGGATCGAGAGGAAGTAGAACCACTGCACGAAGGCGAGCCCGCAGATCCCGAAGAGGGCGAGGAACGGCAGCTCCCGGCGGCTCGCGCGAAGGCGCGAGGGCGCCAGTATGCAGAGGACGAGTACGAAGCCGACGAGTGCCCCCGTCGTCCGCACCTGCGAGAGTCGAAGCGAGGAGACGCCGGCGGCCAGGATCACCTTCGAGACGGTGCCGTTGACCGCCCAGAGCGTTGCCGCGCTCGCCGCCATCGCGTAGCCGACGCGCGGCCGCCGGTGAACGGCCGGCCTGACCGGAAGTGGGGCCTCACTCACGGGCGGCAGACTACGGCCTAGACTGACCCGCGAACGGGACGTAGCTCAGCCTGGTTAGAGCGCCGCGTTTGGGACGCGGAGGCCGCGAGTTCGAATCTCGCCGTCCCGATTTCGCACGGGGAGAACCTCCGGTTCTCCCCGTGGGCCCCCTCTCCGACACGTCGCATCTGCGCGCGAGCGAGTACGGGCAAAGCCCGCACTCGCAACAACTCGGGGCTCGTTCGCAACCCGCGCAAGGCCGACAAACAACGCAAGGCCGACAAACAAGCGGCTTGTCGGTGCATCGCGAGCCGCGGCGGATACCGGCTTTGCCGGTGTCCGCACAACTCGAGCCGCAAGGTGTCGAAAGGGGGGTCCGCGGGGGGAAACCGGAGGTTTCCCCCCGCGCTACAAAACCCAGTCGCCGTCGCGCAGGATCGGTACCTCGTCGCCGTCCCTCGTGACGCCGTTGATTGCGAGCTCGCGGGAGCCGATCATGAAGTCGGTGTGGATCGAGGAGTGGTTTACGCCGCACTCGTGGCGTTCCTCGGCTGAGAGTTCCTGGGCACCGTCGACCGCCTTCACGATCGCCATTCCGAGCGCGATGTGCGAGGAGGCGTTCTCGTCGAAGAGCGTTTCGTAGAAGGTGAGCCCGGTCTTGCCGACACGCGAGTCCGCGTCGACGAGGGCGACCTCGCCGAGGCGGGCGGCGCCGTCGTCGATGGTCACGTGCGCTCGCATCAGTTCCTCGCCGTCGCTCGCGCGAAGTTCGACCGCGCGCCCGCCCTCGAAGCGCATCTCGAGACCGCGCACGATCGTTCCCTGGATCTGAAGCGGATACGTCGCGCGAACGGTGCCGTTGACTCGGCGGGCATCCGGCGCCGTGAAGACCTCCTCGGTCGGCATGTTTGCGACGTGCTCGATGCCGCGTGACACGTCGAGCGCCGCCCGGAAACGGGCCTGAGGGAGCAGTCCGACGGTCAGGTCGGTTCCGGGCCCGCGGTACCGGAGCGCGTCGAAGGACTGATCGTTGAGCGTTGCGGCTCGCCGGCCGAGGTTCGCGATGTGCTCGCGCCATGCGGCGACCGGGTCGGCCTCGTCCAGGCGCACCGCGGTTGCGACCGCCTGCCAGAGCCGCTCGACGTCAGGCTCGCCGAAGACGACCTGCGCCCAGCCCTCGTTCGGGAACGCAACGATCGACCAGTTGCAGAGCCCGTCGGTCAGCCGCAGGCTCGCCTCGGAGACCTCCCTCATGCGCGACCGAGCGACTCGGCTCCCGTCGAGGTCGGCGAAGAGCTCGGGTTCGGGGTTGCCGGTGATTGCGAGGAGCGCGCCGCCTCGGCGCCGAGGTCGTCCAGTCGCTTCACGAGCCAGGGCGGCGAGTAGCCCAGTGCGTCCTCGGAGGCGTGCTCGATGTGCGCGCGGCGGACGTGCTGGTCGGTGTAGAGCACGTCCACGAAGCTCGCCCCCGCCGCATACGCCTCGCGCGCGACTGCCCGGACGAGGGGCTCGTGTTCGACGAGTGCGTTGATCCCGAGCAACTGGCCGGGCTGCAAGTTGAGACCGACCTGAACCGCGAGCCGGGCGTACTCGCTCAATCTGACCTCGGCCGCGGGCATTCCGGCGGACAATCTACTGCCCTCGTTCGGGCAGGTCTGCTCGAGGGGCTGCCCGTGCCAGACTCGGGATAGACTCACTCGCCGTGCGGCGCGTAGCTCTGCTGTCGATTGTGCTGCTGGGGTTCGTCGCGGCCGGCTGTGGCAGCTCGAACGACTACTCTCTTGCGGCGACGCGCGCGTGCCTCGAGGCGAGAGGCGTCCAGATCGGCGGCCCCCTGGACTTCGTCGCATCGACCGCGACGGGCGGTGCCTTCGTCGCGACACTCGGCGACAACTCCGTCAAGGTCGTCTTCGGCGAGACCGATAGCGACGCCGAGCAGATCCAGCGCGCCTACGCCCATTTCGCCTTCCCGAACGTGAAAGCGGGCTTGCCCGACGTGCTCCGGCTCGATAGAAACGTGGTCACGCTCTGGCACGAGCACCCGCAGGAGAGCGACCTCGCGCTCCTCACGGGCTGTCTCAAGTAGCGCGCGGGTAGACCTTCGGTTTCCTCCCGCGTGCCTCCCTTCCGACATCTTTCTGCCGTTGCGGGCGAGCGCGGGCGGAGCCCGCGCTTCGCGCCGGCTCGCATCGTCCGGCGGCTCCCGCGAAGGACACCGGACAAGAGCTTGCGTGCCGGGCGGCTACCCTTGAGGCCGTAGCGCGGGTGTAGCTCAATGGTAGAGCTCCAGCCTTCCAAGCTGGTCATGCGGGTTCGATTCCCGCCACCGCTTATTACCGCGGGGGAAACCGAGGTTTCCCCCGCGGGCGCTTATCTGAAAGGGCCGGCGGGTCAAGCCTTCTGGCTGAAGAGGCCCAGGGTGCAGCACGTTTTCGCACGCGGGCGCGCGCGTCGGACGTCGGCGTTATGCGTTCAGCGTCTGGAGCATGACCCGCGCCTCGCGGAGGTCTGGCGTCTCGAACCCCTCAGTGAACGCACCGTAGACCTCCGCCAACACGTCGCGCTCGTGCGAGAAGGCGCCCAGCTCGCGTCGTACGCGGCAGAGGCTCACGCAGCGAACCAGCTCGAGCATCCGCGCCTCCTGCCGTCGCGCTAGCTCGAGCCGACTCGCGAATGCAGCGCTCGGCGTGGGCGAGCCCTGTTGCCCGGTCGGCACTCGGTGCGGCTGTCGACGGACCGGCCGCACCGATCGCCTGCGCGAGGAGAAACTCACCTTTCAACCGATACAGCTCAGGCTCGAAGAGGCCCTCGCCGCCCTGCTTCGCCACCGTCATCGCGGTGGCGAGCGTGCCGAAAGCGCCATCCCACTCGCCGGCCTTCCACTGCGCGCCGGCCAGAATCGCGAAGAACATGATCTGCTCGGCTCTGCTGCCTGCCGCGTGATACTGCTCAATGGCGCTGCGAATGAGCGCGACGCCCTCGGCTGGCTCTCCGAGCTCCGACACCGCGTGGCCGCGAAACACCGAGATCATCGGCTCCCAGAACCCGAGCCGCTCCTCACGTGCCACGCGGAGCGCCTCGTCGCTCGCATTCAAGATCAGGTTCGGGTCGCCTTGCAGGTAGGACGAGCACGTTCTGGACGTGAGCGCGAACGCGAGTGAGTTCGGGTTGCCAATCTTCAGGGCCAAATCGACGCCGCGCTCGTCCGCCTGCACGGAACGTTCGGGAAAGCCCAGGTTCCAGAAGGCGAAAATCGGGTATCCCGCGGCCGCGACGCACGGGGAAAGGTTCAACATCCGCCCGATGACGCGTTCCCGCTCGATGTCCAGCAGGGCCAGCGTGGCTTCCGAATGCTCGATGCAGTCCCGGTGGTCGCCGTGATAGGCGTGAACCATCGAGCAATGCATGTGGGCGATCGTGATGAGCATCGGGTCGCCAGTCGCGGTGGCCAACTCGAGCAGCTGCTTGGCGGGCTCGATTGACTGTGTCACGCGACCGGAGCAAAGGAGATACAAGACTTCGCCGACCTGCACGACAAACCGGTGGGGGGTCTCGCCCAGCAACTCGACCAACTCTTTCGCCCGTCGAACGCCCTGTCCGAGGTCGGCAGATGCCCAGCCCTCGGCGGCGATCCATGCCGGTTGAAGCGCGACGAGGAACTCCAGCTCCTGCTGAAGCCGGTCTGTCTCCGGCAGCTCGCTCACGAGCTCCAGTCCCCGTTTCAGATGTCCGATCGCCTCGTGGTTGGCGGCGCGGGCGACGGCGAGTTGCCCGGCAAGGAGCCATTGGGGTACCGCCTGGTCCGCTCGGCCCGCCGCGCTGTAGTGCTCGGCCACGAGCTCTGGGTGCAGTGTGGCGGTTTCGGGGAAGCGGCTGGTAAGCGCCTCGGCGATGCGTTCGTGCAGCGCGCGCCGTGACTTCCTGAGCAGCGACTGATACGCGGCGTCACGGATGAGCGCGTGCTTGAAGAGATACATCTCCTCCGGCGACTCTTCGAGCCGGTAGACAAGCTCGGCGTCGACGAGCCGATCGAGGCCCGCTCTCAGGTCGGCCTGGCCTTCCTCGGCGACCGTGGACAACAGCTCGTAGCCGAACTCGCGCCCGATCGTCGCGGCGAGCTGTGCAATCGCCTTCGCAGGACCCAGTCGATCGAGGCGGGCGTTCAGCGAACCCTGCACCGTCGACGGAATGAGATCGGGCGGCAAGGGCCCGGAGAGCTCGAATCGATCCTCGCGCTCGACGAGCACGCCGAGCTCCAGCACGGCTTTGGTGACCTCCTCCACGAACAGAGGCACGCCCTCGGTGCGCGCGACGATCTGGCTCAACACGTCGTCGGGAATCGTCTTGCCGCGGGCGACACGTATCGCCATCGAGCTCGTCTCTTCGGGTGCGAGGCGCGTCAGCATCACCGCTGACACGCGGCCGTTTGTGTGCCAGGGCGGCTTCAAGGTCTGGCCGGAACGTCAAGATCGTCAAGAGCGGCTCCGCGGACATCGACTCGAGCACGGAGCTCACGAACTCGAGTGTCGTCGGATCCGCCCAATGCAGGTCCTCAACGACCAAGAGCGTCGGTCGGTCGTGGGTCACGGCGACTAGCCATTCCAACAGCGTCTCCAGCGTCCGCTCGCGCCGCTTCTGTGGCGAGTAGTCCACCAGCGGGTCCCCGGCGGTGGGTGGAATCTCGAATTCGGCGTACGGGTCGACCTGCGCGCCGGGTTCTTCCAGCAGCGGGTCCGCGGCGGCGCGTGGAATCCCGAGGAGCTCCGCCATGAGCGCGGACGTCTCTTCGGTGAGCACGCCGCGCAGCGCCAGGCGTGCCTCGAGTGCGAGGCGCTTGTCTGCTTCTGTGGTGTCACGTGTGAACCCCAGCGTGCGCTCCACCATCCCGACCACGGGAAAGAGCGGGGTGTTCTGTGCGTACGGCGTACAGACGCACTCGAACACATTCGACCCTTCGCGCTCGACGCGTGCGCGGAGCGCGTCCACGATGCGGGACTTCCCGATGCCAGCTTCGCCCCCCACCAACACTGCGTGCGCACCCGAGTCCTGCACGCTGCTCCACAGCTGTTCCAGGAGGCCGAGCTCCTCGCCCCGGCCGGTCAGCGGTGTCAGGCCCGTGCGGCGCGCAGCGTCGAGATTGCTCTCCGCGCCGCTTTCTCCCACGACGCGGTACAGGGTGACGACCTCGGCGAGCCCCTTGATCTCGTGCGCACCGAGCGGGCTGAAGTCGAAGAACCCGCGCACAATCCGGTGCGTGTCCTCGCTCACCACGACGGTGCCAGACGCAGCGATGTTCTGAATGCGCGCTGCAAGATTCGGAGTCTTGCCGACCGCCAGCTGCTCGCGCCACTCGCCGCCCCCGACGTCGCCCACGGCGACGGGCCCGGTGTGAATTCCCAGCCGCGCTTTCAGCGCGATGCCGTGCTCCTCCTGGAGCTGCCCGGTGAGTACCGCGAGCCCAGCGATGATCTCAAGCCCGCTGCGCACGGCTCGTCGCGCGTCATCCTCATGCGCGACGGGATAGCCGAAATACGCCAGCACGCCATCGCCCAGGAACTGCGCAATGTGTCCATCGTGCTTGCGGATCGCCGCCTCACACACGCTGTGGTAGGTGCCGGTGAGCTCCCGCAGGTCTTCCGGATCGAGCGACTCCGACAGCGACGTCGAGCCCACCAGATCACAGAAGAGCACCGTCAGTTGCCGCAGTTCAGCCGTAGCCTCCGCGGCACCGGTGCGCAGCGGCGCGCCACAGTGACTGCAGAATCTCGCGCCCTCAGGATTCTCTTCGCGACAGCTCGCACACTGCATGCTCAAGTCCTCAAGATATGCCAACGTGCTCGTCGACGACGCGCGGGTAGCTGAGCCTCACCGGCAGCCCTCTCACGGCGAACGCGCCCCAGGGATCTCCGTTCCCGAGAGCGTCGATATCGGAGACAAAGCCGCTCAACCCGGGGAGGAACGCGTCGCTCGATTCGAGTCGTACCGACACCGGCGCCACTTGCACTTCCTGATCCTCGAAGGAGCGATCCAGGAACGACACCATGAGCCGGTTCGCCGGCAGCACGCCAAGCAGGGGACACGACAGCGACGTCAGGACCTGCGTCGCGGTGGAACGCACGACCGCCGGTGGCACGGGAGGTAACTCGTGACGGTTGACGATTCTGAAAGGCACGCGGGATGGGCCGGTGCTCAGCTCGAGAGCGCCGTCTTCGGCGTGCGTGCCGAAGGCACGCGATTTCCGGTAGCCCCAGCCGACGAGCGATTCTCCGAGCATTGAAGCCATGCTGTCGG
>CAVVQY010000011.1:0-135738 GCA_963750545.1 uncultured Actinomycetes bacterium
ACGGAGGCCCATGGCGTCAGTTGACGTTCCCGTAGCACTGCTCGGCTACGGCACCGTCGGCGCCGCGGTCAACCGCCTGCTGATCGAGCAGGCGGACGACATCGAGCGCGCGACCGGCCACCGGCTGCGCGTCGTCAAGGCGCTCGTCCGCTACACCGACAAGCCGCGCAGCTTCCCTGTCGCGGACGACGTGCTCACGACCGACATCGCCGACGTGCTCGACGACCCGTCGATCGCGATCGTCGCCGAGGTGATGGGCGGCATCGACCCGACCGGCGAGTACGTGCTCGAGCTGCTGCGGCGCGGCAAGCACGTCGTCACCGCCAACAAGCAGCTCGTGGCGCGGCGCGGGGCGGAGCTCTTCGCGGCCGCGTCGGGCGCCGGCGTCCAGCTCCGGTTCGAGGCGAGCGTGTGCGCGGCGATCCCGGTGATCAAGGTGCTGCGCGAGTCGCTCGTCGTCACCAACGTCCACCGCGTGCTCGGGATCGTGAACGGCACGACCAACTACATGCTCACCGAGATGGAGGCGGGCAAGACGTACGAGGAGGCGCTGAAGGACGCGCAGGACCGCGGCTACGCCGAGGCCGACCCGACCGACGACGTCTCGGGCGGCGACGCCGCCGCGAAGATGGCGATCCTCGCCACGGTCGCGTTCAACTCGCAGCTACGAGCTCGCGGACGTCGAGGTCGTCGGCATCGACCGGATCGACGCGCTCGACGTCGCGGCGGCGCGCGAGCTCGACATGGTGATCCGCCTCGTCGGCGCGGCGCGCCTCGTGGACGGCCACGTCGACGTGCGCGTCGGCCCTGCGCTCGTCGACCGCCACCATCCGCTGGCCGCGGTCGAGGGTGCGTTCAACGCGGTGATGCTGCAAGGGGACGCCATCCGCGAGATCACGCTCGAGGGCCCCGGCGCCGGCGGCATCGAGACCGCCTCGGCCGTGATCGCCGACATGGCCTCCGTGATCGGGACGATGGGCACGGGCTTCCTGCAGAACGACGCCGTCTGGCGCTCGCTGCCGCGGCTCCCGCCCGGCGAGCACCGCTCGCCGTTCTACTTCCACCTCTCTGTCGACGACGTGCCGGGCGTGCTCGCGCGGGTGACCGTCGAGCTGGCCGAGCGCGACATCTCGATCGCGCGCATCCTCCAGCACCAGAACGGCGACGGCGCCGCGGTGCACGTCGTCACGCACGAGACGCGCTCGGGCTCGCTCGACGACGCGCTGGCGGCGATCTCGGCGCTGCCCGAGGTGCGCAAGCCCGCGCTGCCGTTCCCCGTCGTCTCCGACCGTGGCGTCGCGGAGCTCGGATGGGCGTGATCGACCGCTACTTCGACCGCCTGCCGGTCGGCCCGAACACGCCGCGCATCACGCTCGGCGAGGGCGGCACGCCGCTCATCCGCTCGGCGCGGCTCGGCGAGCGGCTCGGCGTGGAGCTGTACTTCAAGTTCGAGGGCATGAACCCGACCGGCAGCTTCAAGGATCGCGGCATGTGCGTCGCGGTCGCGAAGGCGGTCGAGGACGGCTACGAGGGGATCGTCTGCGCATCGACCGGCAACACCGCCGCGTCGGCCGCCGCGTACGGAGCGCGCGCCGGCCTGACCGCCGTCGTGCTGACGCCGCAGGGCGCCATCGCGGCCGCGAAGTCGGCCCAGTCGCGCGCGGTCGGCGCGAAGGTCGCGGAGGTCAATGGCAGCTTCGACGACGCGCTCCGCGTGTGCCTCGAGCTCGCAGACCGAGGCGTGCTGATGCTCGTCAACTCGCTCAACCCGCACCGGATCGAGGGCCAGAAGACGGCCGCGTTCGAGATCGTCGAGGAGCTGGGCCGCGCGCCGGACGTGCTCGCACTGCCGTACGGCGGCGGCGGGAACAGCGTGGCGTACGCCAAGGGCTTCTCGGAGGAGAACGCCGCGACGCGGCTCGTCTCCGTTCAGGCCGCCGAGCGCGCGACGACGCTGGCGTCCGCCATCCGCATCGCCGAGCCCGCGCACCTGGACGAGATCGACGAGCTCGTCGCCAACCGCCGGATCGAGATCGTCACGGTCGACGACTCGGAGATCACCGCCGCGTGGCTGGAGATCGCGAGCAGGGAGGGTCTCTTCTGCGAGCCGTCCTCGGCTGCCGGCTTCGCGGGGCTCGCCCACGTCGAGCTCGAGCCCGGCAGCACGGTCGTCCCCGTGCTCACCGGCCACGGGCTCAAGGACACCGCGGCCGTCGACGTTCTCGCCGAGCCGACGATCGTGGTGCAGCCGAACGTCGAGTCGATCCTCGCCGGGGTGTCGCGGTGAGGTGCGTCGTCCGTGCGCCGGCGACGTCGGCCAATCTCGGGCCCGGGCTTCGACTGCTTCGGCGCGGCGCTCGACCTCTGGAACGAGCTCGAGGTGACGCCCGGCGACGGCGCGACTGACGCTCGAGGGCGAGGGCGCCGACGAGCTGCCGCGGAGCTCCGAGCACCTCGCGCTGCGCGCGTTCGCGCTCGTCGCGCCGTCGAGGGGCTGAGCTTCCGCTTCGTCAACCGCATCCCGCTCGAGCGCGGGCTCGGCTCGTCCGCGGCCACGATCGCGTGCCGGGCTCGTCGCCGGCCTCGCGGTCGCCGGGCGCGACGCCTCGCCCGACGAGGTGCTGGCGCTCGGCCTGCCGCTCGAGGGCCACGCCGACAACCTCGCGCCCGCGGTCTTCGGCGGCGTCTGCCTGAGCTGGCGCAACGGCACCGGGCTGACGCACACGCGCCGGCTCGCGACCGATCTGCCGCTGGCGCCGATCGTCGTCGTGCCCGACACGCGCGTGAACACCGAGGCGTCGCGCGGCCGCCTGCCCGCGTCCGTCTCGCACGCCGACGCCGCCGCGGCGAGCGCCCAGGCCGCGCTGCTCGGCGCCGCCGTCGCCGCCGGCGACGCGGACCTGCTCGCGGCCGCCTTCCACGACAAGCTGCACGAGCCCTACCGCGTCGAGGACGCGCCGCTGCTCGCGGAGCTGCGCGACGACCCGGTGCCGGGCACGGCCGGCGTCACGCTCTCGGGCTCCGGGCCGTCGGTCGTCGTCTGGGCCGCGAAGGCCGACGCCGCCTCCGTCGCGGCCGCGCTCGAAGCGCGCCTGCCCGACGCCAGGATCCTCCCCCTGCGAATCGCCGACCAAGGAGCCGCCCCGCATGAGCGTCTACGACCAGCCGACCGATCCCGCCAAGCGGCGCAGCGCCGCGCTGACCGACGGCGTCGACCGCGCGCGGTGCGCGCGCGATGCTCAAGGCCGTCGGCTTCACCGACGAGGACCTCGCGAAGCCGCTCGTCGGCGTCGCCACGTGCTGGATCGAGACGATGCCGTGCAACCTCAACCAGCGCGAGCTCGCTGTGAAGGTCAAGGAGGGCATCCGCGCGGCGGGCGGCACGCCGATCGAGTTCAACACGATCTCGGTCTCCGACGGCGTCTCGATGGGAACGAGCGGCATGCGCGCGTCGCTGATCTCGCGCGAGGTGATCGCCGACTCGATCGAGCTCGTCTGCGCCGGCCATCTGTTCGACGGCCTCGTCTGCCTCGTCGGCTGCGACAAGACGCTGCCCGCCGCCGTGATGGCGCTGGCGCGGCTCGACATCCCCGGGCTCGCGTTCTACAACGGCTCGATCGCGCCCGGTCACTTCCAGGGCCACGACGTGACGATCCAGGACGTCTACGAGGCGATCGGCGCGCACGCCGCCGGGAAGATGACCGACGCCGAGGTGTACGAGCTCGAGTCGTGCGCGTGCCCCGGCGCCGGCGCGTGCGGCGGCCAGTTCACGGCCAACACGATGGCGATGGTGATCGACTTCCTCGGCATCTCGCCGCGCGGCCTGCGGGCATCCCGGCGCTGCATCCCGACAAGGAGCAGGCGGCGGTCGAGGTGGGGAAGATGGTGATGGAGCTCGTCCGCGACGACATCCGTCCCTCGCCAGATCCTGACGCGCGACGCGTTCGAGAACGCGATCGCCGCGGTCGCCGGCACCGGCGGCTCGACGAACGGCGTGCTGCACCTGCTCGCGATCGCGCGCGAGGCGGGCGTCGAGCTCTCGATCGACGACTTCGACACGATCTCGTCGCAGACGCCGATCGTCGCCGACCTGAAGCCGTTCGGCCGCTACGTCGCCACCGACCTGCAGGAGGCGGGCGGCATCGGGCCTCGTCGCGCGTGAGCTCGTCGGCGCCGGCACGCATCCACGCCGACGCGCGCGGCGTCGACGGCCGCACGCTCGGCGACGTCGGGACGTCGTCGTGCGAGCGGCCCGGGCAGGACGTCGTCGTCCCGTACACGACGCCGCATCCAGGCCGTCCGGCGGGATCGCGATCCTGCGCGGCTCGCTCGCGCCCGAGGGCTGCGTCGTCAAGCTCGCCGGCCACGAGCGGCTGCTGCACCGCGGCCCGGCGCGCGTGTTCGACTCCGAGGAGGCGTGCTTCGCGGCGGTGAAGGCGCGCTCGATCAAGCCCGGCGACGTGGTCGTGATCCGCTACGAGGGCCCGTCCGGCGGGCCGGGCATGCGCGAGATGCTGCACGTGACCGGCGCGCTCGTCGGCGAGGGCATCAGCGACGAGGTCGCGCTGATCACCGACGGCCGCTTCTCGGGCGCGACGCACGGCCTGATGGTCGGCCACATCGCGCCCGAGGCTGCGCACGGCGGCCCGATCGCCGCGGTGCGCGACGGCGACACGATCGTGCTCGACGTCGAGCGCCGCCGGCTCGACCTGGAGATCTCGGACGACGAGCTCGCGAGCCGGATGGCCGACTGGTCAGCGCCCGAGCCGCGCTACACAGCAAGGCGTCTTCGCCAAGTACGCGCGTCACGTCGGCTCGGCGTCCGAGGGAGCGCCAACCTCGTGAGCGCGCTAGCCCTGCAGGAGCTCGGATCGAGCGCGTGGCCTGCGTGATCCGCTGCTCGTTCTCGACGAGGGCGAAGCGGACGTGGCCGTCGCCGCCGGGCCCGAAGCCGATGCCGGGGCTGACGGCGACGTCGGCCTCGCGCGCCAGCTTCAGCGCGAACTCGAGCGAGCCGAGCTCGCGAACTGCTCGGGGATCGGCGCCCAGACGAACATCGTCCCCTTCGGCGGCTCGATGTGCCAGCCGGCGCGGTCGAGCCCGGAGCAGAGCGCGTCGCGGCGGCCGCGGTAGATCTCGCAGACCTCGGCGGGGTAGTCGGCGGCCTCGCGCATCGCCACGATCGACGCGATCTGGATCGGCTGGAAGGTGCCGTAGTCGAGGTAGGACTTGAGCTTCGCGAGCGCGGCGACGACGTCGGGCCGGCCGAGCGTGAAGCCCATGCGCCAGCCGGCCATCGAGAACGACTTCGTCAGGGAGTAGAGCTCGACGGCGCAGTCGAGCGCCCCTTCGGCCTGAAGCACCGACGGCGGCACGTGCCCGTCGAAGGCGATGTCCGCGTAGGCGAAGTCGTGGACCAGGATGAACTCGTGCTCGCGCGCGAGGTCGACCAGCCGCTGCTGGAGCTCGGGCGTGGCGACGGCGGTCGTCGGGTTGTGCGGGAAGGACGTGATCACGACGCGCGGCGAGGGCTCCGCCACCTCGAGCGCCTCCTCGATGCCGGAGAGCACGTCGCCGTCCTCGATCAGCGCGTGCACGACGGTTGCGCCGGTGAGGCGCGGCGCGATCAGGTGGATCGGGTAGCTCGGGCTCGGCACGACGGCGCTGTCGCCGGGCTCGAGCAGCACCCACATCAGGTGCGCGAGGCCCTCCTTGGCGCCGATCGTGCTGACGACGTGCTCGTCGGGGTCGAGTTGCACGCCGAACACCTGCAGGTATCTCTCGCAGACCGCCTCGCGCAGGTTCGGCAGCCCGCGGCTCGCCGAGTAGCGATGGTTCGTCGGCTTCGCCGCGGCCTCGCAGAGCTTTTCGACCGCAATCTGGGGCGACGGGATGTCGGGGTTGCCGAAGCCGAGGTCGATCACGTCGCGCCCGTCGCGCCGCAGCTCGCGCTTCAGCTGGTCGACCGTCGCGAAAACGTAAGGGGGAAGATCGTGGATTCGCCGGAATTCCAATGTGTACGCCAGTCTAGGAGGGGCCATGCCGGTTGACGTCCTCCGCTGTCGCGTCTGCGAGAGCGAGTATCCGGCGCTCGCCAACGGTATCTGCGTCCGCTGCTTCGGGCCGCTGGAGCCGGTCTACGACTGGGACGAGGTCGCCGAGCTCGCGACGCGCGAGAGGATCGAGGCGGGGCCGCTCTCGCTCTGGCGTTACAGCGCGCTGCTGCCGTGCACGCCGCCCGAGGACGCGGCGAGCGGGCCGGGCTTGACGCCGCTCGTGCCGGCGCCGCGTCTCGCGCAGGCGCTCGGCGTGGGCGAGGTCCTGCTCAAGCTCGACCTCGCGAACCCGACCCACTCGTTCAAGGATCGCGTCGTCGCGATCGCCGCTGCGAAGGCGCGCGAGTTCGGCCTCGAGACGCTCTCGGCCACCTCGACCGGGAACCTCGCGAACGCTGTTGCCGCCCGCGCAGCCGCCACCGGCATGCAGGCGGTCATCTTCTGCCCGCCGGGCTCGAGCCCGAGAAGCTCGCGGCGACCACGGTGTACGGCGCCACGGTGTACGGCGTTCGCGGGAGCTACGACGACTGCTCGCGTCTCGTCAGCGAGTTCGCGGGCGAGGTGGAGTGGGCGATCGTCAACGTCAACCTGCGCTCGTACTACGCCGAGGGCTCGAAGACGCTCGCCTTCGAGATCTGCGAGCAGCTCGGCTGGGAGACCCCCGATGCCGTCTTCATGCCGGTCGGCTCCGGCGCGATGTTCACCAAGGTCTGGCTCGGGTTCCAGCAGTTCAGGCGTCTCGGGTTGATCGGCGGCGGCGGAGCCGCGGCTGTACGGCGGTCAGGCCGAAGGCTGCGCGCCGGTTGCGTCCGCGTTCGCCGAGAACCGGCGCGTGACGCCGGTGCGACCGGCGACGGTCGCCTCGTCGATCGCGATCGGCAACCCGGCCGACGGCGACCTCGACGATCGAGAAGGCGCGCGCGTCCGGGGGCGCCATCCACGCGGTGCCCGAGGACGAGATTGGAGCGAGCATCTCGCTGCTCGCCGAGACGAGCGGCATCTTCGGCGAGGGTGCGACCGGCGTCGCGATCGGTGCGCTTCGCGAGGCCGTCCGCCGCGGCGAGGTCGGCGAGCAGGATCGCGTCGTCGTGCTCGTGACCGGGACGGGGTTGAAGACACCGCAGCTCTCCGAGGCGAGCGGCAGGATCGTGGAGATCGATGCGGATGTGGACGTGCTGCTCGAAGAGCTCGGAGTGACGGCGTGACCGACGACGTCGTGACCGAGCTGCGCGAGGAGATCACCGCGGTCGACCGCGAGCTCGTCGCCGCGATCAACCGGAGGCTCGAGATCGTGCGGCGCCTGCACGACCACAAGCTCGCGAACGGCATTCCGCTCCGCGACTCCGGCCGCGAAGAGTCGATGCTCGCGTTGCTCTCGGGCGAGAACGGCGGGCCGCTCTCGGAAGCGGGTTTGACCGACTTCTATCGGCATGTCCTCGATCTAACCCGGCGGGAGCTGCATGGCGCGTAGGGTCGTCTGCCTGCCGGGCGACGGGATCGGCCCCGAGGTGATGGCGCAGGCCGTTCGCGTGCTCAGGGCGTTGCCTCTCGATGTCGCAGTCGAGGAGCGTGCCTTCGGCGGCGCCGCGATCGACGCGGTCGGCGAGCCGCTGCCGGCGGAGACGCTCGGCGCCTGCCGCACGGCCGACGCGGTGCTGCTCGGCGCCGTCGGCGGGCCGAAGTGGGAGGGCGGCTCCGTACGACCGGAAGCCGGCCTGATCCGCCTTCGAGGCGAGCTCGACGTCTACGCGAACCTCCGTCCGGCGGTCGGCGAGGGGGTCGATCTGCTGATCGTGCGCGAGCTCGTCGGCGGCCTCTACTACGGCCGGCGCGGCACGCTCGTCGACGGCACTGTCTTCGACACCTGCGAGTACCACCCGAGACAGGTCGAGCGAGTCGCCCGTCGCGCCTTCGCTCTCGCCCGGTCGCGTGGCGGGCGACTGCTCTCGGTCGACAAGGCGAACGTGCTCGAGACGTCGCGCATGTGGCGGCGCGTCGTCACCGAGGTTGCCGCGGACTATCCCGAGATCGAGCTCCGCCACGGTCTGGTCGACTCGGTCGCGATGCAGCTCGTGACGACGCCTGAGTCCTTCGACGTGCTGGTGATGGAGAACACCTTCGGCGACATCCTCTCCGACGTCGCCGCCGCGGTCACCGGCGGCCTCGGTCTGGCCGCCTCGGCGAGCCTCGGCGATGAGCGGCCGGGCATCTTCGAGCCGGTGCACGGCTCGGCGCCCGACATCGCCGGCACCGGCGCCGCGAACCCGACCGCGATGCTGCGCTCGCTCGCCCTGGCGCTCGAGCACGGCCTCGGCGAGCCCGCTCTCGCGCGTCGCGTCGAGACCGCGGTTGACAGCGCGCTCAGCTCGACGCCAACGCCCGACGTCGGCGGCACCGCGACCACCGAGGAGCTCGGCGACGCCGTCCTCGCCGCCCTCGACACGGCCGCTCGCCTCGACGCTGGTCTTGCGACGGAGGTGCGGGCTCTGCCCGTGCCTCCGCCAGAGTCAGCGAAGAACACCGCGATCAGTCCGCATCAGCAAGCAAGTGGGCCACCCGAAACACGAAGCAGGGGGCCCGCGGGGGAGACATGGTTTCCCCCGCGATAGTCGGCTATCCCGGCCCGGCAGGCAGCCACAGCGCGGCTGCGTCGGCCGTTCTCGCGCCCGATGGCGCAACGACGTCGCCGTACGCGAGCTTCCTTGCCGTGGTCGAGGCCGCCGTCGCGGCCGAGGTTGGGCTCGGCGTGCTGCCGATCGAGAACTCGCTCCACGGCCCGGTCGCCGAGACGCACGATCTCCTCTACGAGGCGCCGCTCACGATCGTGTCCGAGGTGACGCTGCCAATCGTCCACTGCGTCGCCGCGCGGGCGCCGATCCAGCTCTCCGAGGTGCGCACCGTCCGCTCGCACCCGGTGGCGTTCGACCAGTGCCGCGACCTGATCCACCGCCTGGACGTGCGGTGCGTCCCCTCGGCCACCACTGCCGACGCCGCGCGCGAGGTGGCCGAGTCGGACGACCCGACCGAGGCCGCAATCTCGAGCGCCGAGGCCGCGAGAACGTACGGCCTGCACCCGATCGCCGAGGACGTCGGCGACCGTCCTGCCGCCTTCACGCGGTTCGTCGGGATCGCGCCGTACACGCGCCTCGACCGCGAACGCCGCTGGCGAGTCGCGCTCTCGTTCGTCACCGACCATCAGCCGGGCTCCCTCTACCATGCGCTCGGCCCGTTCTCGCGCCATGGCCTGAACCTCGTGCAGCTCGTCTCGCGCCCGATCCCGCACTCGACCTTCCGCTACCGCTTCGACATGGTGCTCGACGGCCATCCGCTCGACCGCGAGGTGCAGACGGCCCTCGTCGAGATGCGCGAGTGGACGCGCGAGGTGCGCATCTTCGGCAGCTACGCCGCAACCGGGAGCAGCGAGATTTGAGCGCGGCTGCGAAGACGCTGTTCGAGCGGATCTGGGAGCCGCACGTCGTCGACGAGCGCCCGGACGAGCCGGCGCTGCTCTACGTCGACCTGCATCTGGTGCACGAGGTGACGAGCCCTCAGGCCTTCGATGCGTTGCGGCTCGCAGGCCGGCGCGTGCGGCGCCCCGACCTGACGATCGCCACGATGGATCACAACGTGCCCACCGAGCCGGGCCCGATCACGGATCCGCTCGCGAAGGCGCAGCTCGACGCCCTCGCCGCGAACTGCGCCGAGTTCGGCGTCCCGCTCAACGCGACCGGGTCGGGACGCGAGGGGATCGTGCACGTGATGGGGCCGGAGCTCGGGCTCTCGCAGCCCGGGATGACGATCGTCTGCGGTGACAGCCACACCTCCACGCACGGTGCGTTCGGCGCGCTCGCGTTCGGAATCGGCACCTCCGAGGTCGAGCACGTCCTCGCGACGCAGACGTTGCCCCAGTCGCGGCCGAAGACGATGCTCATCCGCTTCGAGGGTGAGCTGCCTTTCGGCGTCACCGCGAAGGACCTGATGCTCGGCGCGATCGGGAAGATCGGCGTCTCCGGCGGGGTCGGCCACGCGATCGAGTACGCGGGATCGGCGATCGAGGCGCTCTCGATGGAGGGCCGGATGACGATCTGCAACATGTCGATCGAGGCGGGCGCGCGGTCGGGCATGGTGGCGCCGGACGACACGACCTTCGCCTACCTCGAGGGCCGCCCGGCCGCGCCGAGCGGCGCCGCCTGGGAACGCGCGCTCGACGCCTGGCGCGAGCTGCGGACCGACCCCGGCGCGAGCTTCGACCGTGTCGTCGAGATCGACGTCTCGGCGCTGACCCCTCAGGTCACCTGGGGCACGAACCCAGGCATGGTCGCGCCGGTCGACGGCCGCGTTCCCGACCCGGCCGCATTCGACGACCCGGTCGAGCGCGAAGCGGTCGAGCGGGCGCTCGTCTACATGGATCTCGAGCCGGGTACGCCGATCCGAGAGATCAGCATCGATCGCGTCTTCATCGGCTCGTGCACCAACGCCCGCATCGAGGACCTGCGCGCGGCCGCTGCCGTGGTCAGCGGACGGCGCGTCGCGAGCACGGTCCGGGCGATGGTTGTCCCGGGCTCGGCGAAGGTGAAGCGCCAGGCGGAGGAGGAGGGCCTCGACCGCGTGTTTGCGAGCGCGGGCTTCGAGTGGCGCCAGGCGGGCTGCTCGATGTGCCTCGCCATGAACCCCGACATCCTTGCGCCGGGCGAGCGCTGCGCCTCGACCTCGAACCGCAACTTCGAGGGCCGACAGGGCAGTGGCAGCCGCACGCATCTCGTGTCGCCGGCGATGGCTGCGGCGGCAGCGATCACCGGCCGCTTCACCGACGTGCGGGAGCTCGCATGAGGGAGCTGCGCCAGGTGACCGGCCGTGCCGCGGTGCTCGACCGCGCCGACGTGGACACCGATCAGATCGTCTCGAAGCAGTCCCTGAAGCGGATCGAGCGCTCCGGGTTCGGCGAGTTCCTCTTCTCCGACTGGATGAAGGACCCCGGCTTCGAGCTGCGCCGGCCCGAGTACGAGGGCGCGCAGATCCTCGTCGCCGGCCGCAACTTCGGCTGCGGCTCCTCGCGCGAGCATGCTGCCTGGGCCCTCGAGGACTACGGCTTCCGCGCGATTCTGGCGCCGAGCTACAGCGACATCTTCCGCTCGAACGCGGTCAAGTCGGGTCTGGCGCCGCTCGAGCTGCCGGAGGACGCGCTCGAGCTGATCAAGGCGGCGCTCGCGGCGCGCAACGAGCTCACGGTCGACCTCGAGGCGCTCGAGATCTCGCACCCGGATGGCCTTCGCATCACGTTCGAGCTCGATGAGTACGCCCGAGAGACGCTCCTCCACGGCCTCGACGACGTCGCGCGGACGATGAAGCGCGAAGCCGCGATCGCGGCCTACGAAGCTGCGATGGCGACCCGGTTCGACACGCGCGCCGTCGCCTAGCTCTTACGCGCGGAGCCAGACGCTCTTTCGAACACGGCTCGAAACGGCGGAGAACCTCCCGCGCGCTGGGACGCAGCATCGTCACCGGTGCAGTGCTCCGGTTAGCGGCTCACCAGGGGATCGGCTGCTTGTAGCGGAAGAAGCCGCCGGTCGGGCCGTCGTCGGGGAGCGTCGCCGCCCAGACGATGGTCTCGACCCCCTCCTCGGGACTGAGCCGGGCGCCGGGGCCGCCCATGTCGGTTCTGACCCAGCCGGGGCAGACCGCGTTCACGAGCACGCCGCTCCCTGCGAGCTCCTGCGCGAAGATCCTGGTCAGCGCGCTCAGAGCCGTCTTCGAGACCCGGTAGGCGGGGTTGCCGCTGCCCATGTCGTAGAGCTGGCCCATCCCCGAGGAGACGTTGACGACGCGGCCGTAGCCGCGGTCGCGCATGCCGGGCGCGAGCGCCTGGGTGACGCGGTAGGGGCCGAGCGTGTTCGTCTCGAATGCCTCGCGCAGCCGGTCGGCCGGGACGGTGAGCGCGCTCCGGCTGCGCTCGCGGCTCTCGGCGACGATCGCCGCGTTGTTGACCAGCACGTCGACGGGCCCGAGCTCGCCCAGGCGCGCGCAGCTCGCGTCGCTCGCAACGTCGAGCTCGTACGCGATCACGTCGAGGCCCTCGCCGCGCAGCACCTCGGCCGCGCGCTCCGCTTTCGCCGCGTCGCGCCCGCTCGCCACGACGCGGTACCCGAGCCGGCCGAGCTGCCGGGCGGTCTCGAACCCGAGTCCGCGGTTGGCGCCCGTGACGAGCGCGGTGCGGGTGCTCATCGAACGCGAGCGTGGCTTGGACGAGCGCGCCCGGACGTCTTGGACCTCATGGCCTCTCTACGCAACTGCGGCCGCAAACTCGGTGTACAGGTCGGCCGGAAGTCGATGCTGAAGTCGCCACACGAACGCGATCGGGCGCTCTCCTTCGTGGCTCACGTATGAGGCCGGGCCTAGGCACCAAAACGCGCGGTCGCTCGTTCGCAGGCGAGCGAAGAGCACGACGTTCGTCCCTTCGTCTCGCTGGTTGATGTAGCGCTGGCCCATCTTGCTGTCGATCGAGGTGGCCGACTGGCTCTCCCAGTGAATCAGGTCAGGGCTGATCGCATAGTCGCGGTACCGCGTCGTTGGAGAGAAGCCGCCCTCGCTCTTGTCGAGCGTGAAAGCGAACAGATCGGTCTTCGAACGCGGCTCCCAGAGGACTCCCGTCTGCCAGAGCGAGGTCTTGGCTCCTTCCCCGATCCCAAACGCGGCCTGAATCTCGTTGCGGGTGTACCGAGCATGGAGCCGAAGCGGCGCCTCGATTGGAAGTCCGAGCGGCCGCCCGAGATACTCGATCCGTGCGCGGAGAAGGTCGAGAACCTCGAGGAGTTCATGGCGTACCTGCGGATGCTCCCAAAGAAGGGACGAGGCGTCTTGAAGAGTCTTCGCATCACCTAGTGGCGTGAGTGACGTGATGAGCATCCGCAGAAGACGCCGTTCTCGTTCAGACAATCGGTCCGGTTCAGGTGGAGCACTTGAAGCGAGGAACGATCCATACGTCGTGATGCGTTCGTCGTCGTCGACGTGCAGCATCCGGCCGACTGCACGGAGCAGGTCGCTCTCTCTCGGGCCTTCCGGTTCTCCAGCGATGCCGGCTTGCCGCCGCATCTCCGTCCAGTTGTGGTTGCCGGCATAGACGTCCTCAAGCTCCAGTCCCGTCTGCTCGAGATAGCTGCCGAGGCTCACGTCACCCAATGAACGGAGCTCCGCGCACCTCTCCCGCCATCCACTCGGGATCGCCTCCCGAATGCTCCGAAGAACGATCTCCTGCGCGACGCGGTCGAGTTCGAGGTGGCAGCCGGCAGGCAAGAACGGGAAACCTCCCTTGATCTGGCGCTCGACATCGAGGCGAGAACCGCCGAGGAGCGCACGGAAGCGCCTGTCGAATCGAAACTCCTTCCGGTGTGTGCCGACAAAGTCGAGCACCGTGCAGATCGTCTTGTCGTGTGCCTTGCGGAGTCCTCGCCCGAGCTGCTGCACGAAGAGCGTGGGACTGTCCGTGGGACGCAGAAAGAGCAGCGTGTCGACCGCCGGAACATCGACGCCCTCGTTGAAGAGGTCGACAGTGAAGACGACGCGAACCTGTCCAGCGGCGAGCTTGCGAAGTGCGTCAACACGCTCGTCACGAGGCGTATCGGCCCAGATCGCCTCCGATGGCAAACCCGCCTGAGTGAACTGACTCGCCATGAACCTCGCGTGCGCGACGCTGACACAGAAGCCAAGCGCGCGCATCGCTGATGGATCATCGATCTTGCGTCCAACTTCTTGGATGACGCGTCGCGCCCAGGCGTGGTCGGCCGTCAAGACGTTCGTGAGTGCGGCGACGTCATAGCCTTGGCCGCGTCGCCACGGAACCTCGCGCAGATCAAGGCCGTCATGGATCCCGAAATACGCGAACGGTGCGAGGTACTGCTGGTCGATCGCATCCCAGAGGCGCAGCTCGGCCGCGATGCGGCCCTCGAAGTGCCGAAGCACGTCTAGCCCATCCGATCGCTCAGGAGTCGCTGTTAGCCCTAGCAACTCCCGGGGGACGAGATGGTCGAGGAGAGCCTCATATGAAGGAGCCGCTGCGTGGTGGAACTCGTCAACGATCACCATGTCGAAGCGTTCCGGGTCAATCCTGCGGACGCCGCTGGCGTTGAGGCTCTGGATCGACGCGAACACGTGCTCGAAGCGCGAAGGTCGCTGGCCCCCGACCCACTTCTCGCCGAATGTTGCGTCCCGGAGCGCCAGTTGGAACCACCGTTGGCTCTGGTCGAGGATCTCCTCGCGGTGCGCGACAAAGAGGAGGCGATCGCGACCCATTGTCGGGCGGAGACGTGCGTAGTCCACGGCTGCCATCACCGTTTTTCCGGTGCCAGTCGCCGCGACAAGCAGATTCCGATGGTGTCCCTGGTGGCGGGCAAGGTCAAGCTGGTCGAGGAGTGCCTCCTGGAACGGGCGAAGCTCAATCTCGATCGGTGGAAGCAGGGCTCCCGCCCGGGCCGCCGTCTTCGTTCGTTCCCGAAACTCGTCGGGGTCGTACAGAACGAAGTCGCGACTCTCCCAGTAGCTCGCGAAGACGGCGGCCATCTTCGCGATCACGTCCGGATTCCGGACACCCGATACGCGAACGTTCCATTCAAGCCCGGTGACCTGAGCCATGTGAGTCAGGTTTGACGAGCCGATGTAGGCGGTCGAATACCCGCTCTCGCGATGGAACATCCACGCCTTCGCGTGGAGGCGGGTCGCCTCCACGTCGTAGGAGACCTTGACTTCGGCACCGAGAGCTACGAGCTCGTCGAGGGCGCGTTGCTCAGTGCTGTTCGTGTACGTCGTCGTCAGGACGCGAACGGGCTTGCCCTCTGTGCAGTGGCGTCGCAGAACCTCCATGAGCGGCCGGACACCGCTCCATCGGATAAACGCCATGACGACGTCAATGGCATCCGCCGAGTGAACTTCGGCGCGGAGTTCGTGTCCGACGGAAGGTTCACCCCGGGCGTTTGTGAGGAGCGTTGTGTCGAGAAGCGGGGTGAGTGGACGTTCGATGACCTCGGGTTTGCCGTCGGGTCGGCGGCCAAGCACCGCGTGGAGCACACGCCCGGGCGCTTCGGGCATCTCATCGCGAATCCCCAGCCGCGGCTCGACTTGTTCGGCAACGCTTGTGAGAGCGTCGATCGCAAGTCGGATCGCCACGACCGCGCGCTCGCTTTCGGGCGCCGCATCGATCGCACGAGCAAGGAGGCGCGCGACATGCCGTGAGACCCTGTCAGAAGCCTCAGCGGCGATCAGTTCGGCGAGCTCGTACGTGAGAACGTCATCCGGCAGATCGCCGAGGAGTTGCTCCAGCCGGCTGGTGACAAGCGACTCATGAAGACCCGCGCGGAGTTCGTCGTCACCCACGCGGCTGAGTCTCGCACGCCTACCAACGGCCCAGACGGAACCAACCAGATGGAGGCCGCCTCGGCTGTCGGCCTCGCGGTCCGCTGACCGAGCTACCGGGTCGTTTGCACGGTGCGTGGCGCCGTCGCGAGGTACTGACCGAGCGCGCCCACGTCAGCTCGGGCTAGCGGAGCTTCTCGCGCGGGATCAGCAGTGCGTCCCCGGGCGCCTTCGCGACCAACTCCGGTGCAGCGAGCACGTCGTGGAGCGGATGCGGTAGTCGCCGCTTCGGACTTGTCGCTATAAGACGACTTGCAGATAGCGCTACAATCCGACCATGGAAGTGGGCATCCGTGAGCTTCGCGCCGACCTCAGCCGGTTTGTCAGGCGTGTTCGTGCCGGGGAGGAGGTCGTCGTCACCGATCACGGTCGAGCGGTCGCTCGGCTCGTGCCGATCGATGGGGAGCGGAAGATCGATCGCCTGATCCGCGAGGGGGTCGTCACCCGGGCGCCGAATCGAGGCGCGAGGACGGTGCCGAAGCCGATCGAGGGCGCCGGGCCGTTGAGCGATCTCGTGATCGAAGACCGCGGCTGATCCTCTACTTCGACACGTCCGCGTTCGTGAAGCTCGTCGTGTCCGAGCCCGGCTCCGACCAGGCGATCGCTCTCTGGGGTGAGGCGGACAGGGTCTTCTCGTCGCTGCTTCTCTATCCCGAGTCGCGAGCTGCGCTCGGGCGGGCCGGTCGATCGCGCCGCCTCGACAAGCGCGAGCTGATCGCGGCCCGAAAGGGTCTCGACCGCCTGTGGCGTGACGTCGACCGGATCGGTCTCACCGACGAGCTCGCGCGCGAGGCCGGCGAGCTGGCCGAGCGCCACGGGCTCCGAGCCTACGACGCGGTTCATCTCGCTTCACTCGAAAGCGTCCATGACGAGGAGACCTTCCTGGTTTCCGCGGACGAAGCTCTTCTCGACGCGGCCCTCTCGCAGGGGTTCGCGACGCTGCACCCCGCGGGCTAGTCCTGCGCAGTGAGTACCGGTGCCGTGAAGCTCGCGAGGTTGGCGCCAACCGCGACGACGTCGCCGACCACGAGGAGCGCCGGCGACTCCAGGTCGGCCGCCAGCTCCGCGATCTCGTGCAGCTCGCCCGTCACCGACTCGCTGTCCGCCTGCGTGCCGCGCGCGACGACCGCGGCCGGCGTTGCAGGGTCCTTGCCCGCCGCCACGAGGCCCGCCGCGATCCGCTCCAGGTGCGCGACGCCCATGAAGACGACCAGCGTGCCCGGCGTCCTTGCCAGGTGGTCGAAGTCCAGCTCCTCGCCCTTCGCCGAGTGGCCCGACACGAGGGTCACCTGCGCCGAGAGGCCGCGGTGCGTGATCGGGATGCCCGCGCTCGCCGGCACTGCCGAGAGCGCTGACACGCCCGGGACGACCTCGAACGGGACATCGGCCGCCGCCAGCGCGAGCGCTTCCTCGCCTCCGCGGCCGAAGACGAACGGGTCGCCGCCTTTCAGGCGAACCACGTCCAGGCCCTGGCGGCCCAGGTCGACCAGCAGCTCGTTCAGCTCGGGCTGGCGGATCTTCTCGCGCGGGATCAGCAGTGCATCCTCGGGCGCCTCCTCGACCAGCTCCGGCGCGACCAGCACGTCGTAGACGAGCGCCTCGCATGAGCGCACGAGGTCGAGGCCGCGGGCCGTGATCAGCCCCGGGTCGCCCGGTCCCGCCCCCACCAGGAACACCGTCACGAGAGGCGCTCCGTCACGAGCTCCTCGAAGTAGTCGCGACGCTCCTCGTAGGTCGCGAACCGCTCCTTCACCTCGGGCCGCAGCGCACGCAGCTCCTCGGCGAGCTCGGCGTGCTGCGGGGTCAGGAGCTCCGCAATTTGACCGCGCAGCCGCTTGGCGAGAGCCGGCGAGGCGCCGCCCGTCGAGACGGCGATGGCGATCGGGCCCTCGCGGTGCACCGCCGGCAGGATGAAGTTGCAGAGGTCCGGCACGTCGGCGACGTTGCAGAGCATCGCGCGCGCCTCGGCGTCGCGGTGCACGGCCTCGTTTACCGCGCGATCCGACGTCGCCGCGATCACGAGGAACATGCCGTCGAGGTCGCCGCTCTCGTAGGCGCGTGCGCGCCACTCGACGCCGAGCGCGCGAAGGTCATCGTGCAGCTCCGGCGAGACGACGGTCACCCGGCCCCGCACGCAACGAGCCCGGCGGCCTTCTCGAGCCCGACCGAGCCGCCGCCGACGACGAGGCAACGCCGGCCTGCCACGTCGAGGCAGGCCATGTAGTACTGCTTCGTCAAGCGGTTCCCCGCGGGTTCTCCGGGTCGAGCTCGTGCTCGTCGGCGTACTCCTCGACGAGCCTCTCGACCTCGGGGATGCCCTTGTTGAAGGCGTAGTTGATCTTCACGAACGGCTCCCAGTCGGCCGGGATCGCGTCCTCGGGCAGGATCGCCTCGACCGGGCACTCCGGCTCGCAGGCGCCGCAGTCGATGCACTCCTCGGCGTCGATCACGAGCATCCGGTCGGTCTCGTGGATGCAGTCGACGGGGCAGACGCTCTGGCACGAGATGTCCTTCACGTCGATGCAGGCTTCTCCGATGATGTAGGTCATGTCACGCTCCGATGGTCGCGAGGCGGGCTCCGGCTCGTCCGAGCCGGAGCACGATCTCGTAATCGTCGGTGGAAATTGTTACCCCATACTCGCCGGGTCCCACCGCGTTGACCGCGATGCGCTCGATCCGGCGGCCTTCGAGCGCATGCAGCGCCTCGTTCAGCTCGCGGGTCGACTCGGTCAGCTCGCGGCCGAGCGGGAGGCGGCGGAAGAGGCCGAGCGCCGCCTGCTCGCCCTCGGGCCCGTAGACGGCGCGGACGCGGCCCGTCTGGAGGCCGAGCTCGAGCAGTTCCGCGAGCGCGTCGGCGTCGGGGCCGGCGACCTCGCCGTCTGCGATCGCGGCGACGACGTCGGCCAGGCGGCCGCGCCGGTCCTCGTCCTGCACCATCGCGAGCACCGCCTGCGCCTCGGCGCTGCGCGACCTCGGCCGCCTCGCCGCTGACGCGAACCCGGTCGCCTCAGTCATGCGTCCTCCCCGAGTAGCGCGTGCAGCTCGTGCTCGAGGCCGCCGCTCTCGATCGAGCAGTGGATGCCGCACTCCTTCGGCGCGTTCGACTCCCACCACCAGCGGCCGGCGCGACTGGCCTCGCCGGGCGCGATCGCGCGCGTGCAGGGCGCGCAGCCGATCGAGGTGAAGCCGCGGTCGTAGAGCGAGTGGTACGGCACGTCGCGCTCGCGCACGTAGTCCCAGACCTCCTCCTCCGTCCACTCGGCGAGCGGGTTGAGCTTGACGATGGCGCCGTGGTCGTGGTCGATCTCGACCTTGCGGATGTTCGTGCGGCTCGCCCACTGGTCGCGGCGCAGGCCCGTGACCCAGGCGTCGAGCGAGTGCAGGTGCTTGGTCAGCGGGCGCACCTTGCGCAGGTTGCAGCAGAGGAGGCGCAGGTCGACCGACGTCTTGAACAGGTCGACGCCGTGCTTGCCGACCATGCCGCTCGATCTCGGACGGGTCGGGCTCCACGAGCTCGAGCTGCAGCCCCGGGTAGCGCGTGCGCAGGCGGTCGGCCAGTTCGTGCGTCTCGTCCGGCAGGCGTCCCGTGTCGACGCTGAAGACCGGCACGTTCGGATCGATCTCGTACGCCATGTCGATCAGCACCACGCTGTCGATCTGGAACGAGGTGGAGATCGCCAGGTTCGGCATGAACTCGGCGATCGCCCACTCGAGCACGGTCTCCGGCTCCTCGCCTTCGAACTGGATCGAGAGCTCGCCCGCTTCGAGCTCGTCGAATAGCTCAACACTGCTCACGCTGCCTCCACCTCCTCCTTGTGTCGTCCCTTCGCCGGCTCGCGGCCGGCCAGCTCGCCAAGCTCGTCGTCGCTCAGGCGGCGCGAGAACGCGGTGAACGTCTCGCCCGGCCTGCGCTGCTCGATCCAGCCCGGCGATCAGCCCCTCGACCGCCGCGTCGAGCTCGTCGGTCGGCACGCGCCGGAAGAGCGACTTGCCGATCTCCGGCTCCGGGCCGAGGCTGCCGCGGACGAAGATGTCGTAGGCCTGCCGCCGCACGCCGCCCTCGTCGCGCGAGGTCGTGCCCTGGAAGCCGAGGTCGCCGACCCAGTGCTGGGCGCAGGCGTGCGGGCAGCCGTCGAGGTGCAGCCGCAGGTCGGCGATCTCGAGGCCGAAGCGCTGCCTCGAGCCCGTCGATCAGCCGGCCGAGGCGCGTCTTCGTCTCGGCGACCGAGAAGTTGCAGTGCGGCTCGCCGGTGCAGGCGATCGAGTTGCCGCGCACCGGGTTGATGTCGAGCGGGAAGCCGATCCGCTCGAGCTCGGCGACGGCGTCGGCGACCGACTCGTTCGGCACGCCGGTGACGATGAAGTTCTGCTGGCGCGTCAGCCGAATGTCGCCGCCGAAGCGATCGGCGAGGTCGGCGATCGCGATCATCTGGTCGCCCGAGATGAGCCCGAGGTGGACCGGGACGCCGATGTAGGAGAGGCCCTCCTGCTTCTGCGCGTGCACGCCGAGGTGGTGCGACGGCTCGACCGCGATCGGCGGCAGCGCGTAGTCCTCGAGCTTGCGGCCGAGGCGTGCCTCGACGCGCTCGCGGACGCCTTCCGGCCCGATGTCGTCGACCATGAACTTGAGCCGTGCCTTCACGCGCGAGACGCGGTACTTGAGGTCCTCCGACCAGACCGAGGTGATCGCGCCCAGGATCTCGTTCGCGTCCTCCTTGGGGACGAAGACGCCCATGTCCTTCGCGATCCGCGGCACCGAGGAGAGGCCGCCGCCGACGAGGACGGCGAAGCCCTCACGGCCTTCGCTGACCGTCCCGACCAGCGAGATGCAGTTGATCTCGGGCGCGTTGCAGCGGTCGGCGCAGGCGGCGATCGAGTACTTGTGCTTGCGGGGCAGGTTCGCCCAGTCGGGGTTGCCGTAGAACAGGTCGGCCGCGGCGTCGACGATCGGGTTGCAGTCGAAGAGCTCGTCGCCCGCGAGGCCCTGCACCGGGCAGCCGGTGATGTTGCGGACGGTGTCGCCGCAGCCGCCGGCGGTGGTCGTGCCCGCCGCCTCGAGGTGGGCGAAGACGTCTGGCAGCTTCGCAAGCTCGAGCCAGTGGAGCTGGATGTTCTGGCGCGTGGAGAGCTCGCCGTCGCCGCGGCCGAAGAGGTTCGACGTCTCCCCGATCGCGCGCAGCTCCTTCGGCGAGAGCTTCCCCGCCGGCACCTTGACGCGGAGCATGAACGTGCCGATCTTCGGCTTGTCGTGGTAGAGGCCCCACCACTGCAGGCGGACGACGTCCTCCTCGGCGACGCTCTCGTAGCCGGCGGCGATCAGCGCGGGCAGCTCGTCGCGGATGCCGAGCGGCGCCTTCTCTCGCTTCAACCGCTCGACGGGATTGCGCTTGAGGACGAGCTCCCAGTCGACGGGCGGCTTCTCTCTCTTCGAGACGGCGCTCATGGCGCCCGGCGATCGGGCCGCGGGACAGGCATCGGGGGAATGTAGCCCGTGCGGTACAAAAAGTAAAGTTTTGAGCGGTCATGCCGATCTTGCCACTTCATTTTCTGCACTATTGGCGGGAGATCGCCTCCCGCTCCGTGCCCTTCTCCCGGCACGTACCGTTGCGCCCATGAGCGCGCGCCCGAGAGTCCTCGTCCGCGAGGCGATCGCCGAGGCCGGCGTCGATCTGCTCCGCTCGCGGTTCGATGTCGACGTGGACGGACAGAGCGACCTCGCGTCGATCATCGATCGCTACGACGCGATCGTGATCCGCTCGGCGACGAAATTGACCGCCGACCTGATTGCACGCGCCGACAACCTCAAGGTGATCGGCCGCGCCGGCGTGGGGGTCGACAACGTGGATGTCGACGCGGCGACGCGGCGCGGCATCGTCGTCGCGAATGCGCCCGAGTCGAACGTCGTCTCGGCGGCCGAGCACACAGTCGGGCTCGTCGTCGCGCTCGCGCGAAACATCCCGCAGGCGCACGCGGCGCTGAAGGAGGGCCGCTGGGAGCGCGCCCGCTGGGGCGGCGTCGAGCTTGCGGAGAAGACGCTCGGCGTGCTCGGCTTCGGGAAGATCGGGCAGCAGGTCGCCCGGCGCGCGGTCGGCCTCCAGATGCGCGTCGTCGCGTACGACCCCTTCGTCGCGGCCGAGCGCTATCGCGAGCTCGGCGTCGAGAGTGACACGTTCGAGGGCGTGCTCGAGCGGGCCGACTTCATCACGCTCCACCTGCCGCTGAACGACGACACGCGCGCCGCGATCGATGCGGCCGCGATCGCGCGCATGAAGGACGGCGTCCGAATCGTCAACGCCGCGCGCGGCGAGCTCGTCGACGAGGCGGCGCTGATCGAGGCGCTGGAGTCGGGCAAGGTAGCGGGCGCCGCGATCGACGTCTTCTCGGTCGAGCCATACTCGGGGCCGCTGCTCCAGGCGCCGAACATCGTCGTCACGCCGCACCTCGCCGCCTCGACCGACGAGGCCCAGGACCGGGCCGGCGTGATCGTTGCCGAGCAGGTCGTGGCCGCGCTCGAGGGCGGCCTCGTCACGAACGCCGTCAACATCCCGTCGGTCGGCGCGGAAGACCTCGAGGTGCTCGGGGCGTTTGTGCCGCTCGCAGCGAGCCTCGGCCGGCTCGCGCTCGAGCTCGCGCACGGCGAGCCGCGCCGGATCACGCTCGAGTACTACGGCGAGCTCGCCGAATACGACACGCGGCTGCTCACGGTGGCGGCACTGAACGGCGCCTTCCGCGGCCGCGTCGACCAGCCCGTGAACTACGTGAACGCGCCGCTGATCGCGGCCGAGCGTGGCATCGAGGTGGTCGAGGAGAGGCGCCGCGCCTCGCGCGACTTCACGAACCTGATCGCCGTCTCCGCCGGCGAGACGCGCGTCGCAGGCACGACGATCGGCCGGGAGAACCGTCAGTGGCTCGTCTCGGCCCTCGGCTTCGAGCTCGAGATCGAGCTGGCTCCGCGGATGATCTTCCTCCGCTACGACGACGTCCCCGGCGTGATCGGCCGGGTGGGCACGCTCCTCGGCGAGGCCCGCGTCAACATCGCGAACATGACCGTCTCGCGCAACCGCGAGGCGGGCAAGGCGCTGATGGCGCTCTCGATCGACACGGCCGCGTCGCCCGAAGTGCTCGCGCGACTGCGGGAGGGCGTCGACGACGCCTACCTCGTCGACGCGAACACCATCGACTAGCGCTGACCGGCGTTTCCTGTACCATCGCCGAAGTTCGTGCGCCGGCGTAGGTGCGCGGCGAGGCATCGAGGCCTCAGGAGTCAGTGAAGTTTGCTGGCTCCTGAGGCCTCTTTTTTCGTGGTCGAACGGGAGGAGGAGTCGCATGGTGAAAGTTGAGGCAGTTGTGATCCGCGAGCGGATCGAGACTGTGATCGATGCCGTCGAGGAGGCGACCGGCCACGTAGGCGTGACCGTCGTCGAGGCGGTCGGCCACGGCCGGCAGCGCGGCATCACGCACGAGTACCGCGGGCGGGTGTTCGAGTCGCGGTTTCTGCCCAAGGCCGTCCTGACCTTCCTCGTTCGGGACGAGATCGCGGACGCGGTTCAGGCCGCCGTCTCCGATTCGGCCCGCAGCGGGAACGAGTCGGGCGACGGGATCGTGTGGCAGTCACCCGTGACGAACGTCGTCCACAACCGCACAGGTCTGAAGCTGGAGGAGGTGGAGTCGCGTGTCTAACGCAGAGCTCGGCATTGCAGTAAGCACGGTTTGGGTCGTCATTGCCGCGGTGCTCGTGATGTTCATGCAGGCGGGCTTCGCATTCCTGGAGGCCGGCCTGACGCGGATGAAGAACGTCGGTCACATCGCGGCGAAGAACGTCTTGATCTTCGCGATCGCGTCGATCGTCTACTACTTCGTCGGCTTTGGAATCGCCTTCGGCGACGGCGGCAACGGGCTCTGGGGCGGCTCAGGCTTCGCACCGTCGATCGACGAGCTACTCGCCGTCGGCCAGGCGCCGTTCTCATGGTTCAGTGCGATTCCGGGCGCGGCCGGGTACATGTTCGAGGTCGTCTTCTGCGGCGTCTCACTCGCAATCGTCTGGGGTGCAATGGCCGAGCGGACGAAGCTGTGGGTCTACTTCGCATTCGGTGCGCTCTTCACGCTCATCTACTCGCTCGTGTCGCACTGGATCTGGAGTCCGGATGGTTGGCTGTTCGCCAAGGGCATGCAGGACTTCGCGGGCTCGACCGTCGTGCACTATCAGGGTGCGCTCGCGGGTCTCGCCGGTGCCCTGCTCCTCGGGCCCCGCATCGGGAAGTACGGGAAAGACGGGAAGTCGAACGCGATCCCCGGGCACAACATGGCGTTCACGACGCTCGGCGTGATCATCCTCTGGTTCGGTTGGTTCGGCTTCAACCCCGGTTCGACACTGAGCGTCGACTTCGGAGGAGTCGGGTTCTTCGCCTACGTCGCGCTGAACACGAACCTCGCGGCCGCGGCCGGCGTCCTCGGCGCCGTCGTCACCTCCTGGCTCGTGATCAAGAAGCCCGACCTCTCGATGATGCTGAACGGCGCGATCGCGGCACTCGTGGCGATCACCGCGGCGTGTGCGTTCGTCGCGCCGTGGGCGGCGATCCTGATCGGGTTCGTGGCAGGCGTGATCGTCGTGCTGGGCGTCCTCGCCGTCGACAGGATCGGAATCGACGATCCCGTCGGGGCGATTGCGGCGCACGGCATGTCGGGAATGTGGGGCACGCTGGCCCTCGGCTTCCTGACCGTGCCTGACCTCGCAAGCAAGCTGGCGACGGGCCAGGGCGGGCTCTTCTACGGCGGCGGGCTGCACCAGCTCGGAGTGCAGGCCCTCGGCCTCGCGTCCGTCGGCGCGTTCACGTTCACGGTGTCGTTCGCGATTCTCTTCCTGTTCAAGGTCACGGTCGGCATCCGCACCGAGCCCGAGGTTGAAGAGGCGGGCCTCGACGTGTCCGAGCACGGTATGTGGGGCTACCCCGAGTTCTACATCCCGGTCCCGGGCGGCTACGGCACGGAGACGCACGGCCATCTGGTCGGCGCAGCCGCCGCGCAGCACGCGGCGTCGAGCACGGCCACGCACTTGCCGCCGCCACCCGCGGCGGTCGAAGGCGCCTAGCCGGGCGGATTCGGCGGGGCGGCCTCCGGGTCGCCCCGCCCGCCTGCCACGGCGGGCAAGAGGATCAACGTCGCGTCCGCAGCGACGGCCGTCTCGAGCCCGTCGAAGAGGCGCACGTCGGAGCCGTCGATGAAGACGTTGAGGAACTGCGGCAGCTCGTCGCCCTCGAAGATCCGGTCGCGGAGCGTGGGGTAGGTTGCGACGAGGTTCTCGAGCACCTCGCGCACGGTCGTTCCGGCCACCTCGAGCTGACGGTTGTTGCCCGCTTCGGGGCGGAGGATGGGCGGGATGCGGACGGTCGGCACGGGCCGCCTGAACGTAACAGCTACGACGGAGCCGGGCGCAGGTCCTCGAGCCGGCCGACGCGCGCGAGGTCCGGGAAGACGCGTGACCAGCCGGCGGCGAGGGCGATCGTGGCCAGCCCGCCGATCACGACCGCCGGCACGGTGCCGAGGAGCGCGGCGGCCGCGCCGGACTCGAACGCACCGAGCTCGTTCGAGGCGCTGATGAACACCATCTCGACCGCGAGCACGCGGCCGCGCAGCTCGTCCGGCGTGACCATGGCGACGGTCGTCGAGCGGATGTTCATGCTCACCATGTCGACGAAGCCGCTGACTGCGAGGGCGGCGAGGGAGAGCGGCAGCGAGCGCGAGAGGCCGAAGACGACCATGCTCGCGCCGAAGATCGCGACCACGACGAGCAGCGTCTTGCCGGCATTCGTGCGCAGCGGCCGGCGGGCGAGCATCAGCCCTGCCGCGAGCGCGCCCACCGCCGGCGCGCTGCGGAGCAGGCCGAGCCCGACCGGGCCCGTGTCGAGGATCGTGCGTGCGAAGACCGGCGCGAGGGCGATCGAGCCGCCGAGGAGCACCGCGAAGAGGTCGAGCGTGATCGCTCCGAAGACGACGGGCGTGCGGCGGATGAAGCGGATGCCGGCGAGGACGGTCTCCCAGCTCGGCGACTCGTGGTTCGGCTCCCGGGCGGGCTCGTGCATCACGAGGATGCACACGAACCCGATCGCGAGCAGCCCGGCCGCGGCGCCGTAGACGAGCTCGGCCGAAGCCAGGAAGAGGAGTCCGCCGATAGCGGGCCCGGCGATCATCGCCGTCTGGAACGCGATCGAGCGCAGCGCCATCGCGTTCGCGATCAGGTCGAACGGGACGACCGTCGCCGGCAGCGCGCGGCCGGGCGGCGTCGCGAGTGCAGCTGCCGACCCGGCCACGACTGCCAGCACGATGAACGGCCAGAGCTTGGTCGCGCCGTTCAGCGAGACCACGAGGAGCCCCAGCGCGACGAGGATCGTCAGCGCCGTCGCGCCGGCGAACATCAGCCGTCGCGAGAAGCGGTCGGCAAGGTGACCAGCCGGGAGCGCGAGCAGCAACAGCGGCGCGAACTCGGCGAGCCCGATCAGGCCGAGGTCGAACGGCGAGTTGCGGATCTCGTAGACCTGCCAGCCGACGGCGACCGCCGCCATCTGCAGGCCGAGCCCCTGCGCGAGCATCGCCGCCCAGAGCAACGCGTAGTCACGGCGCCGGAGCGCGGGCGGCAGCCGCTCGAGCCAGCCCCTGCGCCGCCTCCCGGGGTCGGCCTGCATGGGGGCTGAGTATGGAGGCTGGAGGCTCGGCCCCGGGCGCCACTCTCGAGGCGGAGCCCGGGGCCGAGCCGGCCTAGGTCGTGGGCGTGGTCTCGTCGTCTGCGAGCACGCGGTAGAGCGAGCGGCGTGTCTCGGTGAGGAGTTGCGAGGCCGCTGCAACCTGCGACTCGGTGCCGGCGTGCATCACCTGCCTGACCGCCACTGCCACCTGGCCGAAGAGCCCGCCGAGCTCGCGCACGCCCTCGGGCACGCCAGCGCCCGCCTGCTGCCAGGGCAAGCCGAAACGCTCGCGGTGCTCCTCGACGTGACTCCGGCCGGCATCGGTCAGCTCGAAGATGTTGCCGCCGTCGCGGGCCTCGCTGCGAATCAAGCCCTCATCGGCGAGCAGTTGCAACGCCGGGTAGACCGAGCCGGGGCTCGGGCGCCACACGCCGCCGCTGCGAGATTCGAGCTCCTGCATGATCTGGTACCCGTTGCGCGGCTCCTCCTCGACGAGCAGCAGGATCGCTGCCCTCACGTCGCCGCGGCGAATCCGCCGGCCGCGACGCATGCCGTGGCCGAAGCCGCGTGGCCCGCCGTGGAGGGGGATCGTGAACGGCATGTCACCGGGCCCGCCAGGGAAGCCGGGACCGCCCGGGAAGCCGGGGCCACCAGGGCCGCCGGGCCCACCTGCGAAGAAATAGATGTGATCTCTCTTGTGCATGTCGCGATAGTACGGCGATATATCGCTATGTGTCAAGCCATGTCGCCGGCGGCACCACATGAGCGCGCGAGAGCGGCACGTATCCTTGCAGCATGAAGGTCGTTCTCCCCGACAGCACCGAGCTCGAGCTCCCTGAAGGCGCCACCGGGCTCGACGCCGCGCGGGCGATCGGGCCGAAGCTCGCCGAGCAGGCGGTGCTCGTCCGCTCGAACGGCGCCGTCCAGGACCTGCGGCTGCCGCTCGCCGACGGCGAGCCCATCCAGATCCTCACGGTGCGAGACAAGGCCGACCCGGATGCGCTGTACGTGCTGCGTCACTCGACCGCTCACCTACTTGCCGAGGCGGTTCAGCGGCTCTACCCGGGTGTGAAGATTGCGATCGGGCCGCCGATCGAGCAGGGCTTCTACTACGACTTCGAGTTCCCCCAGCCGATCGGCGAGGACGACCTCGCCCGGATCGAGGAGGAGGTCGCGCGCGAGCTAGCCGAGGGGCGCGAGTGGACGCGGGAGGAGGTGAGCGCCGCCGAGGCGCGCCGGCGCTTCGAGGGCGAGGGTGAGCAGTACAAGGTCGAGCTCGTCGACACGGCCGAAGGTGAGATCAGCCTCTACACGCAATTGCACGACGGCGTCGGCGCCTTCACCGACCTCTGCCGCGGGCCGCACCTGCAGGACTCCAGGCCGATCAAGGCGTTCAAGCTCACCGGCCTCGCGGGCGCCTACTGGCGCGGCGACGAGAAGAACACGCAGCTGACGCGGATCTACGGCACGGCCTTCTACACGCGGGAGGACCTCGACGCCCACCTGGAGCGGCTCGAGGAGGCGCGCAAGCGTGACCACCGACGGCTCGGGCGTGAGCTCGATCTGTTTCACCTCGCAGAGCAATCGCCCGGCTCGCCGTTCTGGCACCCGAAAGGGATGGTGATCTGGAACGAGCTGGAAGACCTTCGCCGGCGCGAGAACGCCCGGCGCGGCTACGTCGAGGTCAAGACGCCGCTGCTCTACGACCAGGGCACGTACGAGACGTCCGGGCACCTGCAGAACTACGAGGAGAACATCTTCTGGGTGCAGAGCCACGAGGAGCACGACCGGCGGTTTGCCATGAAGCCGATGAACTGTCCCGGCCACATGCTCCTGTTCGGCTCGGCGCTGCGCTCGTACCGCGACCTGCCGTTTCGGTTCGCCGAGTCGTCGACGCTTCACCGCGACGAGAAGACCGGCACGCTCCATGGGTTGCTGCGCGTCAAGCACATCACCCAGGACGACGCGCACATCTTCTGCTCCGCCGACCAGATCGAGGACGAGATCTTCGGCTGCCTCGACTACGCGGCGTATCTCTATGACCTGTTCGGGATGGAGGCGCGCTTCGAGCTCTCGACGCGCCCGGAGAAGAAGGTCGGGACCGAGGAGGAGTGGGACTTCACCGAGGGTGCACTCCGTTCGGCCCTCGAGCGACGCAGGATCGAGTACGTCGTGAACGAGGGCGACGGTGCCTTCTACGGTCCGAAGGTCGACCTGCACATGACCGACGTGCTCGGTCGCTCGTGGCAGATGGGGACGATCCAGCTCGACGCCCAGATGCCTCAGCGCTTCGGGCTCAGCTACATGGGCGCCGACAACACCGAACATACGCCGTATGTCATCCATCGAGCGCTGCTCGGGTCGCTCGAGCGCTTCATTGGAATCCTGACCGAGCACTTCGGCGGCGCGTTCCCGTTCTGGCTCGCGCCCGTCCAGCTGCGGGTGATCCCGGTTGGCGAGGCCCACCGCGAGGCGGCCTACTCACTCGCCGTGCGCCTGGCGCCCTACCGCGTCGGCGTCGACGAGTCCGACGAGACGGTGGGCAAGAAGATCCGCAACGCGGAGCTCGAGAAGATTCCCTTTGTCGTCGTGTACGGCGACAAGGAGTCCGACGAATCGCTCGCGGTCCGCGAGCACGGCGGCGATCAGTCGACGAAGTCGCTTTCGGAGCTTCGCGCCTCCCTTGCTACGCTGACGCCCTGGCAAGCAGGGGCGGAGAGGTCTCTCACCTCCTGAACAGCGTCGTCGAGGGCTCTACGGCCGTCGAAGGCACTGGTCTCGGAGGTTCAACCGAGCGGGTTGAGACTCACTTCTGCCGCTGCATGTCAGCGGCTTTTCCATTTCCGAAGGAGGACAACGAGAGCTTGGTGAAGAGAATTTGAGGCCACGGCGAGGCTCGTGGGAGCCCCCGCGTCGCCCCGAGCCGCAGGTGCGAATCAACGATGCGATTCGCGTCCCGCGGGTACGCCTGATCGGCGAGGAAGGTCAGCAACTCGGAATCAAGGAGACGGACGAGGCGCGGACATATGCCTACGGAAAGGGACTGGATCTCGTCGAGGTGGCCCCGAAAGAAGACCCGCCTGTCGCGAAGGTGATGGACTACGGGAAGTTCCGCTACCTCGAGGAGCAGAAGGCGAAGCAGGCCCGGAAGAACCAGACTCAGGTCCACGTCAAGGAGATCAAGCTCAGACCAAAAATCGGCCAGCACGACTACGAGACCAAGACGGGCCACGTCGTTCGCTTCCTGAACCAGCGGGCGAAGGTGAAGGTCACGATCATGTTCCGGGGCCGCGAGCGCGAGCATCCGGATCGGGGGCGTGACCTGCTGATGCGGCTCGCCGAGGACGTGAAGGAGTTGGGCTTGATCGAGTCCCAGCCGTTGCTCGAAGGTCGCAACATGACCATGGTGCTGGCGCCGACGAAGAACGCGGGAGTCAAACGAGATGCCGAAACAGAAGACAAGCTCGGGAGCGAAGAAGAAGTTCAAGGTGACGGGGACAGGCAAGTTGCTACGCCGGAAGGCGGGGCAGAGCCACCTCCTCGGACACAAGTCGCCGAAGCTGAAGCGGGCGTTCAATAAGGACCAGCCGGTTGCCGACGCGAACGTCAAGACTGTCAAGAGGCTCCTGGGGAAGGCATAACCGATGCCGCGCGTCAAGCGATCCGTCCACGCCCGCAAGAAGCGGCGCAAGGTCCTCGAACAGGCGAAGGGCTACTGGGGCCTCAAGAGCACCAACTACACCTATGCGAAGGAGCAGGTCGAGCATTCGCTCGTCTATGCCTATCGCGACCGCAAGAACAAGAAGCGCGCGTTCCGGCGCCTCTGGATCGTTCGCATCAACGCCGGCGCCCGCTCGCACGGACTCTCGTATAACCAGTTCATCTCCGGCCTGAAGGCAGCGAACGTCGAGCTCGACCGCAAGATTCTCGCCGACCTCGCCGTCCACGATCCGGCGGAGTTCGGCAAGCTCGCCGAGCAGGCCAAGTCGGCGCTGGCCGCCTGAGCCGGCGGCGCGGGCCTGATCACCTCCCGCGACAACGAGAAGCTCAAGCTCGTCCGCAAGCTGCACGAGCGGCGCTGGCGCGAGAAGCTCGGATTGTTCGCGTGCGAGGGCGAGGATCTCGTCGAGGCGGCGACAGCGGAGCCGGTCGAGTTGCTCGTCGCGGGCGAGACGGTCGAGCCGCGACTGCTCGCCGAGGTCTCGACCGCCCCACACCCACCGAAGGTGATCGGCGTCTACCGGCGTGCCGACCTCCCCGGCGTTCAGGCGCGTCCCGTGACGCTCGCTCTCTGGCGTGTCGCCGACCCGGGGAACGTGGGCACGCTGATTCGCACTGCGGATGCCTTCGGCGCTGCCGTCGCACTCTCCGAGGGGTGTGCCGACCCGACCGGGCCGAAGGCGCTGCGCGCGTCGGCCGGCTCGATCTGGCGCGTACCGCTCATTCCCTTCGGTGCACTCGCCGGGAGGAGGGTCGCGCTCGTCGCCCGCGATGGCGAGCCGCTCAGGCGCCTCGACTTGCGAGGTGAGGTGACGTTCCTGGTCGGAGCCGAGCGCGAAGGGCTGCCCGCCGAGCTCGAGCGAGACGTCGACGCCTGGATTCCGATCGGCGGCGCGGAGTCACTGAACGCTGCGGTCGCAGGGGCGATCGCCCTCTACGAGTGGCGGCGTCAGAACGACGACGCCGTCGACCGCCTGCGGCCGCCGGCACCCTAGCTGCGCTTTTTCTCCTGAGCCGACTCGGCGTCGTGTTGGTCCCGGTCGCGGTCGCCTCGGTGGCTGCTGCGGTCGTCGTCTTGTTCCCGGTCGCCTCCGCGGCTGCGGTCGTCGTCGTCCCCCTTGCCGGATCGCGTCTGGGCGTTCGAGCCGCCGTGATCGCGGTCCCGGTCGTCGTCATGTCCTTTGTCCCGGTCGTCGTCCCCGCAGTCGGGTCGTGTCGGAGGCGTGACAGGCGGTGGTGTGTCAGGGGGCGGTGTGACAGGCGGTGGCGTGACAGGCGGTGGCGTGACTGGTGGTGGCGTGACTGGTGGTGTGACCGGCGGCGGAGTGGTCGGGTTGTTCGGGGGGAAGACGGTGGTGGGCGGTGCGGGAGTTGTGGGCGTCGTCGGCGACGTGGGCGTGGTCGGCGCGGTGGGCGAGATGGGAGCGGTCGGCGAGGTGGGGACCGTGGGGGACGACTCCGGCGCAACGGGTGAAGTCGCAGGCAGCTGGGTGCCGGGCGGGGTCGTGGGGCCTGGAGTGGAGGGGGACGGGACGCCGGTCGCCGGCGTCTGAGGCGAAGGCGATCCGGTGGAAGATGGAGTCGCCGGCTTCGATCCTTCGGCGTGGACTTCGGCGTCGACTTCGGCGCGGACTTCGGCGCGGGCGCCGGCGCCGGCGAAGAGGGCGTCACCGGCGAAACGGCAGGCTTCGTTGCCGGCTGCGACTTCTGCGCGGGGGAGGCAGCCTGGATGCCGGTGCTCCCGCCGATCGTGGAAGGAACCCCGAGGTGAGGAGTCGGCGGCGATACCGGCGGCGAGGTCGGGGACGCGGTGTTGGGGGGCGGAGACGTCTTGGTCTGAGCGAGCTGAGGCACGGTGAGGATGACGACGCCGCCTACCGACGGACCTCGCCCGGCGACCCGCAAGGAGCCGGCGGCCCGTGCGTGTCGAAGTGCGTCAGCCAACGCCGACGGCACAGGTTCCACGGTCGCCGGGCTTTCAGGCGCAGGCTGTACGGTCGCGCCCGACCCGTTGCTGGCCGGCGGCGGCGCGACCTGGACGCGCGGCGGCGCAGAACGGTGTTCGGTGTGGCGCCCGAAGAGCAGTTCCCCGGCCGAGCTTCCGCCGAACGCGCTATTCCAGAAGTACCCCGCGGCCGCAGCAGACGCAATGAGCGGGACCAGCCGAGCGATGAGTCCTGTTGGGAGCACGTATACAAGTATCCCCGACGGGTTGGACGGCGCGGAAGACGCGTGCCGCGGAATCAGTGCCGATTGTCTGCGACCACGCGGTTCTTTCCCAGCTCCTTTGCTCGATAGAGGGCGGCGTCGACCCTTCGGAGCAGATCGTCGTGCGAACCTGACCTGTACTGGACGACGCCGATGCTGGCCGTGAGACCGGCTCCACCGATGTTCGACTCGAGAATCGCACGCTCGGCGAGGATCTCGCGAATCCGTTCTCCGACCACGAGCGCGCCCTCGACATCCGTCCCGGGTAGAAGGATCGCGAACTCTTCGCCCCCGAGACGGGCGGCGGTGTCGATCGTGCGCAACTGGCCGCGCAAGAGGTCGGCGAACGTCCTCAATGCCTCGTCCCCTGCCGGATGCCCGAAGCGGTCGTTGATCCGCTTGAAGTCGTCGAGGTCGGCGAGGAGGATGGACAACGTTGCGCCGAGGCGGTTCGCACGAGTGATCTCTGCGTCGAGAGCCTCGATGAAACGGCGTCGGTTCACAAGACCCGTGAGCTCGTCGGTGAAGGCCTGCCGGCGGACGACGTGGTGCAGACGCGCATTCTCGAGCGCGATCGCCGCCTGAGAGGCCAGCCACTTGGCGAGCGAGGTTGCGTCGGCCGAGAGACCGCCCGCAGGCGGATCGACGATGAGCCGGATATAGCCGCCGGTGGCGGACTCGCCGAGGTCGAGCTCGAGCGGCAGCTCGCCGGCCGTTCCCCCGACTCGCGCAAGGACGCGGTCATCCTCGAGCACGCTTCCGCCTGCTGCGCCCGTCGCCTCGACCGTGATGTCGAGGATCACCGGCAGGAGCCCGCTCGTGTCGTGCGTCGCGGCGAGTGCGTTTCCGACGAGCGAAATCGCTTCGCGCGGGTCGCGGGGCGGCGGTCGCCGCTCCGGGGCGGCGTCTGACGGTTGCTCCCGGTGCGCGCGCAGTTCCGAGCGCCCGAACACGACGAGCAGGCCGAAGGTGACGATAGTCGCGACGACGGCCAACAAAAAGAGCACGGGGTCTATCTCCTCATCTCCGCGCTCGGGTTCTGCTCCCACGAATCGGTTTGCCGCACTAGGAGGTTCTCGAGGTGCCGAGTCTAGCTCGGCGCGTGGGTGGGAAAGGTCTGGACCTCGCGGAGCGACTCGATTTCGCCGCGCCTCGACGGGCGATCAACCGTGCCTGCGGCAGACCCAGATCGAGTCCTCGTGACCGTTCCACGGAATACGGTCGAACCAGCCGTAGAGGTCTTCGACGACGAAGCCCTCCTCGTCGAGGAGCACGCGCCACTCGGCGACCGACAGCCACGCGAGGCTCAGTGCTGCCTCGGTCCCGAGGCCGCGTACGTGCAGAACGAGTGTGCGGTGCTCTTCATCCCACTCGGCACGCTCGAAGATGCCCTCCTCCCGCTCGAGCCAGCGTCCGTGTGTGTCGGCGATGTCGTCCGGGGCCGGCGCGAAGACGTCGAAGACGAAGCGGCCGTCCGGCAAGAGAAGCTTGTGGACAGCCCGCAGGGCGGCGCGCCTGTCGGCGTCGGTCTGCATGTGCAGGAGCGAGCGGAACGCGATCACCACGAGCGGGTAGCGCCCATCGACCGGCGGGTCGCGCAGGTCGCCCAGGCGCAGGTCGACCTCGACGCCCGCGGTGGCCGCCGCCTCGCCCGCCACCTCGAGCATCCCCTGCGACGAGTCGACGCCGATCACGGCGATTCCCGCCGCCGCGGTGGGTACGGCGATCCGCCCGGTGCCGACAGCGAGCTCGACGACGGGACCGCCCGAGCGCCGGGCCTCCTCGACGTAGAACTCGATGTCCTCGACCACGCTGCGCGACCACGGGTCGTAGAGGTGGGCGATCTTGTCGTAGAGGGACACGGCGGTATGCTGCCCGTCTGTGAAGGCGCGCGTTGGATCGATCCTGTTTATGCGGCCCCGGCTCGAGTCGGGGGCGCCGGCGCACGACGCCTAGTCCTCCGAGTCACGAGCCGGGGCTTCCGATCGTCGGCCCGCGACCAAAGGAGGATGATGACGACAATCGACTGGCAGGCGCACGAAGCGGAGGCCGAGCGCGGAATCGCGGCTGCGGCGACGACCGCCGAGATCGAGGACGTCCGTATCCGCATCCTCGGTCGCAAGAGTGAGCTGGCCCAGGCGCTACGCGGCGTGCGCGACCGCGAGAGCGGGATGCTGCTGAACGGCATCCGCACGCGCCTCGAGCACGCCGTCGACGCGCGCGAGCGCGAGCTCGCAGACGAGGAACTCGACCGGCGCCTGCGCGAGGAGGTGATCGACGTCACGCTCCCGGGCGAGGAGCTGCCGCTCGGCCGCCTCCATCCGATCACGCAGATCCGGCGTGCGGTCGAGGACGCGTTCCTCGGCCTCGGGTACGAGGTGCGCGACGACCGCGAGGTCGAGACGGTCGAATACAACTTCGACAAGCTCGCGTTCCTCCCGACCCACTCGGCGCGCTCGCCGCGAGACACGTTCTTCTTCGACGACACGCATGTCCTGCGCACCGAGACGAGCCCGTCGCAGATCCACATCCTCGAGGAGAAGCCGCCGCCGATCTACATGGTCTCGATCGGCCGGGTCTACCGGCGAGACGCGATCACCGCGACGCGGTACCCGATCTTCCTCCAGTTCGAGGGGCTCGCCGTCGACAAGGGACTCACGCTCGCTGACTTGAAAGGGACATTGCTGCACGTGATGCGCGCTCTCTACGGCCCCGAGCGGCGCGTGCGTTTTCGGACGCACTACTTCCCGTTCACCGAGCCGTCGATCGAACCAGACGTCTCGTGCGGGATCTGCGGCGGCGCAGGCTGCCGCACCTGCAAGCAGTCCGGCTGGATCGAGATGGGCGGAGCGGGGATGGTCGACCCGCAGGTCTTCGAGAACGTCGGCCTCGACCCCGAGGAGTGGGGCGGCTTCGCGTTCGGGTGCGGCCTCGAGCGCACCGCGCAGCTCCGCCACGACATCCCCGACATCCGCGCCCTCTGGGAGGGTGACCTTCGAGTGCTGAGGCAGTTCTAGTCATGCGCGTTCCGGTGAGCTGGCTGCGCGAGTACGTCGAGGTCGAGATGCCGCTCGAGGAGCTGGCGACGCGCCTTTCGATCTCGACTGCCGAGGTGGAGGGGATCGAGCGGCGCGGCGTGGACGACGCCGGCTCGAACCTCGGCCTGTTCCGCGTCGGGCAAGTGCTCGAGGCCGTCAAGCACCCGAACGCCGACCGGCTGCAGGTGACGAAGGTGGATGTCGGCGAGAGCGAGCCGCGAGAGATCGTCTGCGGTGCCTGGAACTTCGGGGTCGGCGCTACCGTCGCGGTCGCGCTAGCCGGTGCGGAGCTTCCGAACGGGCTGCGCCTCGAGCGGCGCGAGGTGCGGGGCGCAGTCTCCGACGGGATGATCCTCGCCGAGGACGAGGTCGGCCTCGGCACGGAGCACAGCGGGATCATGCTCCTCGACGAAGCCGACCCGGGCACGCCGCTCGGCGACGTCCTGCCGCTCGTCGATCACGTGTTGCTCGTCGAGTCGACCGGCAACCGGCCGGACCTCCAGTCGATCTACGGGCTCGCGCGCGAGATCGCGACGCTCTACGACCTCGAGTTGAAGGCGCCGCTCGTCCTGCCGCAGGAGGTGCTACCGGGCGGCTCGACCCGAATCGCGATCGAGGACTTCGAGGGCTGCCCGCGCTACATCGGGCGGCTGTTCGAGGGCGTGACGATCGAGCCGTCGCCCATGTGGCTGCGTGCGCGGCTGAACGCCGCCGGCATGCGCCCGATCTCGAACGTCGTCGACGTGACGAACTACGTGATGCTCGCGCTCGGGAACCCGCTCCACGCCTTCGACCACGCGAAGCTCGCCGGCGGCGAGATCGTCGTGCGCCGCGCTGCGCCGCGCGAGCGGCTGCGCACCCTCGACGGCGTCGAGCGCGCGCTCGTGCCCGACGATCTCGTGATCGCCGACGCCGAGCGTGCGATCGCGCTGGCCGGGATCATGGGCGGCGAGGAGACCGAGATCGGCGAGGCCACGACGACGGTTCTGCTCGAGGCAGCGAACTTCGAGCCGCACGGGATCTACCGCTCCTCCGAGCGCCACCGGCTCCGCACCGAGGGCTCGAGCCGCTGGGAGAAGGGTGTCGATCCGTACCTTGCAGAGCTCGCCGCCGACCTCGCGACGGTACTCCTGCTCGAGCTGGCCGGCGGCGAGCTCGTCGCGCACACCGACGTCAGCGCGGGCCTCCCGGAGCGCCCGGTCGTCAGCTTCCGGCCCGAACGCGCCGACGCGTTGATCGGCGTCGAGACGCCGCCCGAGCGGCAGTACCGCCTGCTCGAGAAGCTCGGCTTCGAGCGCCGTGACGGGAATGTCGTCGTCCCGACCTGGCGCGGGCGCGACGTCACGCGCGAGGTGGACGTGATCGAGGAGATCGCTCGCTTCCGGCTCGAGGACGTGCCGAACACGCTGCCCGCGCGGCGCGAGATGTTCGGCCGGCTGACCCGCGAGCAACAGCTGCGCCGCCGGCTCGAGGACGCCCTCGTCGGCCTCGGCTTCGCCGAGACCTACACGCCAAGCCTCCGCCCGGACGACGAGACGACGTGGAAGCTGCCGGAGCCGATCTCGGTCGAGCTGACCGCGCTGCGGACGACGCTCCTGCCGAGCCTAGTGGACGCCGCCGCCCGGAACGTCGACGCGGGCGCGCGCTCGATCGCGCTGTTCGAGATCGCGCGCGTCTATCTCCCCAACGGCGACTTGCCGAACGAGCGGCTCCGCGTCGCCGGGATCACCGAAGGCGGCTTCCTGCACGCGAAGGGCATCGTCGAGACGCTGTACGCCGCGCTCAAGGCCGAGCCCGCGTTCGAGCGCGCGGAGGATCCGCTGCTCCATCCGGGCAAGAGCGCACGCACGCCGGCCGGCCTGGTCGGAGAGCTGCACCCACGTCTGCTCGACGGCACGTGGGGCGCCTTCGAGCTCGACCTCGACGACCTGTTCGCGGGCTCCCGCGAGCCGGTCATCTACGAGGACGTGATCAGCTACCCGTCCGTCCGGCAGGACATCGCGGTCGCGGTACCGGAGGACGTCGCCGCCGGCGAGCTCGTTGCGGCCGCGCGTGCTGCGGCTGGCCCGGAGCTGCGCGAGATCCGTGTGTTCGACGTCTACCGCGGCGAGCAGGTCGGCGAGGGCCGCAAGTCGGTCGCCTTCTCGATCGCCTACCAGTCGAGCGAGGGAACGCTCTCCGAGGAGCACGCCACGAGCCTGCGCGACAGGATCGTCGCGGCGCTCGCGGAGCGGTTCGGCGCCGAGCTTCGCGCGTAGGCGCCGCTCAGACGGTGCGGCCGGCGATCTGCCAGACGGGGCCCTGCGTCTGTACGGGCTGCGTGTCCGAGAGCGCGCGCAGGACGTGCACGCGGCCGGCGATGCGCTCCGCGTCGCAGCGCTCCAGGCAGCGCCTGACCATCTCGGGCGAGGCGCCGTACCCGGCCTTCCGCGCACAGCGGAAGCGCAAAGCGAGCCGATTGCCGTCTCGGCGCGGGTTGATCGGCGAGAGGTGGAGAGCCGCGCGTTCGAGGTAGTCGGAGGAGCCGAGCTCGACCTCGCCCAGCAGGTCGCTCCAGTCCGCGGGCAGCGTTGCGAGTGCGGCCGCCCACGAGTCGGGAAGGGACTGCTCCGGCGCCCGCTCAGGGGCCGCGGCCGGCGGCCCCGCCACGGTCGACTCGAGCTCCAACGTGCCCGCGATCCGCTCGCGGTCGACCAGCTCCAGTGACCGTCCGGCCATCGCCGCCGGCGGCCCGCTGTCGTCCGCAGCCACGCGGAATGCGAGCGTCCCGTCCGTGGCGCGATGCGCCTGGAGCGGGCCGAGCAGCGCCAGCGCCCGGTCGACCTGCGCTGAGTCTTCGAGCCGCAGCCGCACATGCGCGTCCCCCCAACCGGCAGGCAACCCGTCCACGAGGTCGCGCCATTGCCTGACCAGCTTCACCGGCAAAACGTACACTCAGCCCTCAGTGGCGAAGGTGGAGAAGAGGCGCGCGCTGTCCGAGGAGCGGCTACGGGACCTGCTCCGAGAGATGCTCCTGATCAGGCGCTTCGAGGAGAAGGTCGAGGAGCGTTTTCGCGCAGGAGAGCTTCCCGGGTTCCTCCACGTCGCGATCGGCCAGGAGGCGGCCGAGGTCGGCGTCTGCGATGCGATGGAGGACGGCGACGTCTTCGGCTCGACCCACCGCGCGCACGGACACGTGCTCGCGCGCGGCACTCATCCGAACGCGCTCATGGCCGAGCTTTACGGGAAGATCGAGGGCTGCTCGCACGGCTACGGCGGCTCGATGCACCTCTACGACATCGAGCGCGGCAACCTCGGCGCGAACGCGGTCGTCGGCGGAGGCCTGCCGGCCCTCGTCGGCGCGGGCCTCGCGTTCAAGCTGCGCGACGAGCCGCGGGTGGCAGTCGCCTTCTTCGGCGACGGCGCCACGAACACGGGCACCTTCCACGAGTCGCTCAACCTCGCTCAGCTCTGGAAGACCAAGACGCTCTTCGTCTGCGAGAACAACGAGTGGGCGGAGTCGACACCGGGCTGGCAGCACTCGCCGGTCTGGGACGACATGTCCAAGCGCGCGCTCGCCTACGACATGCCAGCGATCAAGGTCGACGGGCAGAACCTCGAGCGAGTCCACGAGAAGGCCCGCGAGGCGCTCGAGCATGTCCGCTCCGGCGAGGGTCCCGTCTTCCTCGACATCGAGACCTACCGCATGCACGGGCACTACATCGGCGATCCGCAGGTCTATCGCTCGAAGGAAGACCGCGACGAGGCGCTCGAGCGCGACCCGATCGTGCGGCTGCGCGAGAAGCTCGGCGTGCCGCAGGAGGAGTGGGAGGCGCTCGAGGCCGAGGTGCACGAGATCGTCGAGGGCGCGGTCGAGTTCGCGAAGAACGGCACCGACCCGCAGCCCGAGGACGCGCTCAAGAATGTCTACGCCTGAGGCCCGCGGTGCCTGACCTCTCGTATCGCGAGGCCGTCCGCGGAGCGCTCGCGGAGGCGATGCGGGCTGACGAGGACGTGTTCCTGATGGGCGAGGACATCGCCGAGATGGGCGGCTCGATGGGCGTCACGCACGGGCTGCTCGAGGAGTTCGGCGCCGAGCGCGTGCGCAACACGCCGATCTCCGAGATGGCGATCGTGGGCGCCGGGATCGGGGCCGCGATGCAGGGCATGCGCCCGGTGGTCGAGATCATGTACGAGGACTTCCTGACGCTCTCGCTCGAGCAGATCGTGAACCAGGCCGCGAAGCACCGCTACATGTCGGGCGGCCAGGTGAAGGTGCCGCTCACCATTCGCACCCAAGGGGGCGCGGGCTGGTCGCCGGGAGCCCAGCACGCCCAGCAGCTCGAGGCGTGGCTCGTGCACGTGCCGGGCCTGAAGGTCGTCTTCGCCTCCTCGCCCGCCGACGTGCGCGGCCTGCTCTGGTCGTCGATCTACGACGACAACCCCGTGATCTTCTTCGAGCACCGGCTGCTCTACCCGGTCAAGGAGGACGTGCCGGCGAAGCTCGAGCCGATCCCCCTCGGCAAGGCGCGTGTCGTGCGCGAAGGCACCGACGTAACCGTGATCGCGACCGGACCGCTCGTTCACCGCTCGCTCATCGCCGCGACCCAGGCCGAGGAGGAAGGTATCTCGGTCGAGGTCGTCGATCCGCGCACGCTTCAGCCGCTGGACGAGGACGGGCTCGTCGAGTCGGTGCGCAAGACGAACCGCGCGGTCGTCGCGCACGAGGCGGTGACGCGGATGGGCTTCGGCGCCGAGGTGGCGGCCGTCCTGCAGGAGCAGGCCTTCGACTGGCTGGACGCGCCGATCGAGCGCGTCGGCGCGAAGTTCGCGCCGCTTGCCTTTGCGCCCGCGATGGAGCAATTCGTGATCCCGCAGCCCGAGGACGTGCTCGCGGCGATCAGGCGGACGGTCGGGAGGCGATGAGCGCATGGCTAGCGAGGTGAAGCTGCCGCGCCTGGGCCAGGGGATGGAGGCCGGGACGATCGTCAAGTGGCTGAAGGCAGAGGGCGACAGCGTGCAGAAGGGCGAGCCGCTCTACGAGCTCGACACCGACAAGGTCACCCAGGAGGTCGAGGCCGAGGCCTCCGGCGTGCTGCTGAAGATCGCGATCGCCTCCGGCGAGGTTCCGGTGGGGCAGACCGTCGCGGTGATCGGCGAGGCCGGCGAGCAGGTGGCGATCGCCGCCTCCGAGGCTTCACCTGCGCCTGCACCTGCACCCGCTGCCTCGGCGCCGGTCGCGGTCGAGGTGCCCTCGACCGCCGTGGTCACGAACGGCGGCCGGATCAAAGCATCGCCGCTCGCGCGGCGGATGGCGCGGGAGCGCGGGATCGAGCTCTCGACGCTGCGCGGCACAGGCCCGGACGGCAGGATCGTCGCCGAGGACGTCGAGGGTGCGGGCGCGCAGGCGGCCCCCCCACGGGCGCCCGTCGCGACGGGCGAGGTCGAGTCGGTGCCGCTGACGAGCACTCGCAAGACGATCGCGCGCCGGCTGACCGCGGCCTGGACGGTGCCGGTCTTCGAGCTCACGATCTCGGCCGAGATGACCCGTGCGAACGCCCTCGTGCAGCGACTTCGCGAGCTCGACCCCGACGTGCGCGTGACCGTCACCGATGTGCTGATCAAGGTCTGCGCGCAGGCGCTCGCCCGCCACCCCGACGTCAACGTGCAGTTCACCGACGAGGCGCTGCTGCGCTTCCCCACCGCGAACGTCGGCATCGCCGTGGCCGCGCCGCAGGGTCTCGTCGTGCCGGTGATCCGCTCCGCCGAGAGGCTCTCGCTCGCCGAGATCACTCAGGCCCGCACCGACGTCGTCGGCCGAGCCCGCGACCACAAGCTCCAGCAGGCCGACCTCGAAGAGGGCACGTTCACCATCTCGAACCTCGGCATGTTCGCGATCGAACAGTTCGTCGCCGTCCTCAACCCGCCGCAGGCGGCCATTCTCGCCGTCGGGACGACCGAGGATCGCGCCGTCGTCCGGAACGGAGAGGTCGCCGTCCGCCCGATGATGACGGTCACGCTCACGGTCGACCACCGCGCCGTGGACGGTGCGCCCGCCGCCGAGTTCCTGCAGACGGTGAAGGCGCTTCTCGAGGACCCAGCGCTGGCGCTGTGAGCGCGGGCCGGTGACGGCGCTGATCCGCAACGGCGGCCACCTCGACGTGCCGTTCATGCGCTCGATGCTGACCCACGCCTACAACTGGCATGTGTCGAAGCTCGAGACGGACATCCCGCTCTCGGGCTACGTCGACGGCTGGGGCCGCAAGGGCGACATCGCCCTGATCGCGATCGAGGAGGGCCACCGCCTGGGCGCCGGCTGGTACCGCCTCTTCCGCGCCTCGACACCGGGGTACGGGTTCATCGACGAGGAGACGCCGGAGCTGACGATCGCGATTGTCCCCGGTCGGCGCGGCGAGGGCATCGGCCAGGAGCTGCTCCACGCCCTGGTCGAGCGTGCCCAGGCCGACGGCTTTCCGGCGCTCTCGGCATCGGTGGAGCGAAACCATCCCGAGGTGCACATCTTCGAGCGGGAAGGCTTCGAGACGGTCGTCGAGGGCGAGCACACGCTGACGATGCGCCGCACGCTCGAGGTCGGCGACTAGTCACACGCGCGGTCTTGGCCTGGAGAAGGAGCGCCTGGATTCGCTCCTTCTCTCTTGGCCCCGTTTCACGGAAATCTCCTCGTCGAGTCGATCGCTCGGTGAGGCGAGCTGTCAACAATCCGAGTCGTCGTCCTGCGGGCCGTCGAGGCTCGACGAGGAGGCGGCGGGGAGCTCGGGTAGGGAGTCGGTGTTCTGAGAGCTGTTCGCAGAGCTGTCGGCGACCGCGGTCTCTGCGCCGGGCGCTATGTCTTGGTACTTGTCATTCCGCGTGCTGTCCGTTGGAGGGACGAGCTCGCAGCTCGAAGCCCAGCTGGTGCAGAGCCGCGTTTCGGTGGTGAGACGCCGAGGCAGGACGTAGTACGGCGTCACGGTGGTTCTGGCGGCGGATAGCGACGAGCCGCGCTTGGCGATCGGCAGGCGGTGGCCGCTCTTGTCGTAGCAAGTGACCGGCCGCTGTAGAAGCGAGTTTCTGCAGAGAACGGCCAAGTGCCTTTTGTTGTGGGAGACGGCCGGTTTCGCCGGAATCGCGCGGGGCAGGACAGTGTCCAGGGCGACCGCGGCGCCGGCCGCCGACGGGGCGAGGAGCGCGAGAGTCACGCTTGCCGTGGTGATGAGTGTCGAAATCTTCACTGGAATCTCCTTATCGAGTCGATCGCCCTATGCAATCGCTGAGGACAGGAAACGCCCAGGTGGTAACTGCACGGCCGACGCGCGGCAAAGGCTCGGTAGATGCTTGGAGGCTGGTCGTCGAGCCCGACTCGCTTCGGATCACCGGCACGGTTGCGGAGGCGATGCGTGAACAGGGTCTGATCCAGCGGCGCCGTCCGCACGCGCTCGTTCGGCTCAGTTTCTCTCGTCGGCTTCATCGTTACTCTCGCCTACCAGAACACCGAAGAGCCGAACAACTTAGGGGCTTGCCCCGGTGGGATAGGAAGCCTGTATGCGGGAGAGTCTTGGAGGACGGTGTCGAGGTCGGGTGCGTAGGCGTATGGGTGGTAGAAGGCGTCGAGCGCGGACTTGGCGTCGACTGCGAACGTGCATGCCGTCTCGTGGCGCTCGTCCACCAGTTCGACCGAGACTTCGTTCGACAGGGCGTTCCAGAGGAGGGTGACCTCGAGACCGTCCTGGTGGCGGTATGCGAGCTCTCTCGAAATCTTCATTGCAATCTCCTTCTCTCTTCGATCGCCTGATTGCGATCGCTGGGGAGAGGAAACGTCTCGCTGGTAACTACGGGTCAGACGCGCGGCAACGGCTCGGTAAACGCTTGGAGGCTGGTCGTGTCGGGTGTTACGTTCGAACTGATGGAGTTCGGGATTCTCGGTTCGCTTGCGGTGTGGGTGGATGGGCGCGAGCTCCCGCTGGGTGGTGCGAAGCAGCGGGCGTTGTTGGCGGTGCTGCTGTTGCGGCCCAATGAGCTGGTGCCGAGGGCGAGGCTGGTTGAGGAGCTGTGGGGTGAGGAGCCGCCGGCGACGGCGGTCAAGGCGGTGCAGGGTTACGTTTCGCATCTGCGTAAGGTGCTTGGCGAGGCCGTCTTGGAGACGCGGCCGGGCGGGTATGTGCTTTGCCTCGAAGCGGGGGCCCTCGATGTTCAGCGGTTTGAGGGGCTGCTCGAGCAGGGCCGCCGGCTGCTCGCAGACGGGGCCGCAGAGGAGGCGGGGCGCGTGCTCCGCGAGGCGCTCGCGCTCTGGCGTGGCCCGGCGCTGGCGGAGTTTCAGTATGAGTCGTTTGCCCGCAACGAGATCGGCCGTCTCGAGGAGCTGCGCCTGGTCGCGCTCGAGCAGCGGCTGGAGGCCGATCTGGCGCTCGGCCGCCATGCCGAGGTCGTGCCGGAGCTGGAGGCGCTCGTCCGCGAGCATCCGCTGCGCGAGAGCCTGCGCGGGCTGCTGATCCTGGCGCTCTACCGCGCCGGCCGCCAGGCCGACGCGCTCGCCGCCTACCAGGACGCTCGCGCCACCCTCGTTGACGAGCTCGGTCTCGACCCGGGCCAGGCGCTGCAGCAGCTCGAGAAGGCGATTCTGCTGCAGGACCCGTCGCTCGACCTGGCAGCCGCCGCGAGCTCGCTGGAGGGGCTGCCGACCGGCACTGTCACCTTCCTGTTCACGGACGTCGAAGGTTCGACGGGGCTGCTCACCCGGCTCGGGAGCGCTGAGTATGCGCTGCTGCTCGCTGAGCACCGTCGCCTGCTGCGCGCGGCCTTCGCGGACGCGGGCGGCCATGAGGTCGACACGCAGGGTGACGCGTTCTTCGTCGCCTTCCCGACGGCGACCGGCGCGATCGGGGCGGCCGCGCGGGCTCAGCGCGAGCTGGCCGACGACGCAGCTGCCGATCCGGATCGGGATCCACACCGGGGAGCCGTCGGTCGGGCCGACCGGGTACGTCGGGCTCGACGTGCCGCGCGCCGCGACGGATCTGCTCGGCCGGCCACGGCGGGCAGGTGCTGATCTCACAGGCCACACGCGAGCTCGTCGAGGACGACCTGCCCGACGGGGTTGCGCTGCGCGACCTCGGCGAGCATCGGCTCAAGGACCTGACCCGGCCGCAGCGGCTCTCGCAACTCGTGATCGACGGGCTGCCGAACGAGTTCCCGGCGCTGCGCACGCTCGAGAACCGGCCGACGAACCTGCCCGTCCAGCCCACACCGCTGATCGGGCGCGAGCGCGAGCTGGCTGCGGTCGCCGAGCGACTGCGGCGGGAGGACGTGCGTCTGTTGACGCTCACCGGGCCGGGCGGCACGGGCAAGACCCGGCTCGCGCTGCAGGCTGCCGCCGAGCTCGTCGAGGACTTCCCCCAGGGCGTGTTCTTCGTCGCGCTGGCGCCGATCGCCGATCCCGCGCTCGTCCTGCCCACGATCGCGCAGACGCTCGGACTCAGGGAGAGCGGCGCGGCCTCTGTCGCTGAGAGCCTCGAGCACTTCCTCGCCGAGAAGCGGCTGCTGCTCGTCCTCGACAACCTCGAGCACCTCGTCGAGGCGGCACCCACGCTCGGCGAGCTGCTCGCGGCCGCGCCGCAGCTGAAGCTCCTCGTCACCAGCCGAATCCCCGTTCACCTCTCCGGGCGAGCACGAGTACCAGGTGCCGCCGCTCGACCTGCCCGACCCGGCGCACCTGCCGGCGATCTCGTCGCTCTCGCAGTACGAGGCGGTCGCGCTCTTCATCGAACGCGCCCGGGCCGTCAAGGCCGACTTCGCCGTCACCAACGCGAACGCGCCCGCGGTCGCCGAGATCTGCGTCCGCCTCGACGGACTCCCGCTCGCGATCGAGCTCGCGGCCGCGCGCGCCAAGCTGCTCTCTCCGCAGGCGCTGCTCGCCCGGCTCGAGCAGAGCTTCGACCTCCTCACCGGCGGCCCACGGGACATGCCCGCGCGCCAGCAGACGCTCCGCGCGACGATCGACTGGAGCTACCACCTGCTCGGCCCGGACGAGCAGACACTCTTCGCGCGCCTCGCCGTCTTCGCCGGCGGCTGCACGCTCCCCGCCGCCGAGGCCGTCTGCGGTGACAAGGGTCTCCTGACCGGCCTCTCGACGCTGATCGACAACAACATGCTCCGCCAGGAGGAACAGCCCGACGGCGAGCCGCGCTTCACGATGCTGGAGACGATCCGCGCCTACGCCCTCGAGCGCCTCGAAGCCGGCGGCGAGGCGGAGGAGATCAGGCGCCGGCACGCGGAGCACTTCCTCGCGGTCGCCGAGCAAATCGCGCGCGACTGGCGCAAGGGCGACGTGGATTTGCTCTCGCTCGAGCGCGACCACGACAACTTCCGCGCCGCCCTGACAGAGCTTCGTCGCTCGCGAAGACGGAGAGTCGCTCGTCCGGCTCGTGTGGGGCCTGCTGGTGTTCTGGTCGCATCGCGGCCATCTCCGCGAGGGTGCACGCTGGTCCGACGAGGCGGTGCGGCTGGCCGCCGACTTGCCGCTCGTTGCTGCAGGCGCGAGCCTGGTTTGGCGCGGGGCTGTTCGCTTGGCGGCGGCAGGATCTGCAGCGCGCTTGGGAGCTTGCGCAGCAGGCGCTCGCTGCCTACCGCGCGGCCGAAGACCCTGAAGTCGAGGCCTGGACACTCCGCCAGCTGGGAGTCATCGCCGCAGTTGCGCGGCGACCTCGACGAGGCGGACTCGCTGTACGAGCAAGCCGCGGCGATATTCCGGGAGCTGGGCGATCTGATGGGCTTGCACGTCGTGGTTCACGACCAGGGCCTGTCGGCGATGCAACGCGGCGACTACGCACGTGCGCGGGCACTTGCTCGAAGAAAGCCTCGCACTATCTCGAGAGCTCGGCTCCGACGCAAGACGTCGGGGAACGCGTTCACTCGACCTCGGGCATCTTGGCGCTCCATGAGCGCCGGTACGACGACTCGGTCCCGCTCTTCGTCGAGAGCCTCGAGAGCGCCCTCAGGCACGGCTTGCGCGCAATCGTCGCGTGGTCGTTGCGAGGGCTCGCCGCCTCAACGGCGGTCAGAGGAGATCTCGAGTCGGCGGCCCGCATGCTCGGTGCAGCCGAGACGCTCGAGGAGCAGATCGGTCAGGAGATGGGCCGTACGAACGGTCGGCGTACGCGGAAGCCGTGGCGCCCGTCGTCGATCGAGCCGACGAGCCCGAGATCGCGGCGGCCTGGGCGGCCGGCAGAGCGATGAGCGAGTCCGACGCCGCCGCGTACGCGCTCGCAACGGTCGCCGAGCACTCGCCGCTCTAGACGCTCCCGCAGCAAACGTGTGGTGGGCAAGAGCGGGAATCGTGTCCGCTCTTGCCCACCTGTAGAGGCTCGAGTCGTGGCTCCGGCCGGCGCTCGCTGAGAAAGAACGAGCGCCGGCGCGTGTATTCCTGAGGCGAGCTTGTTAACAATCCCAGTTGTAGTCCAGCGGGTTTTCGTTGCTCAACGCGGGGTCGGCGAGCGTCCCGCACGTCAGCAGGCTGCTGATCCGGGACGTGGCTTGGGAGTTGGTGTTCTGAGTGCTGTTCGCGGAACTGTCGGCGGCCGCGGTCTCAGCAGCGGGCGCCGCGGCTGAGGACTCGTTCTTCGAGGTGCTTTCCACCGGAGTAACGAGGTAGTTGCAGCCAAAGCCCCACAGGGTGCAGTTCTGCTCCGGGGTGCAGTCAGTCACGTAGTCGATACATGCGTTGGCGTCTGGGACCAAAGGCGGGCCGATGACCACAGGCATGTACTTGATGACGAGGGCCTGGAGGGACGCGACCTGCTCAGCGAGGCCCGTGTTCCTGGCGAGGAGGGCGTTGTTCTTGGCGCCGAGCGCCCTGATCTTGGCGGCCTGCTTCTTGGCGAGCAGCAGGTTCTTGAGGTGAGCGCCGGACGGCGTCGAGGCCTGCGTGACGCGGACCGGGGGAATGACGCCCTCGTCCCTGGGGATCTGGGCCTGGGCCGCCGGGACGACGATCGCGAGAGCCACGCTCGCCGTGAGGATGAATGTCGAAAGCTTCATTGGAATCTCCTTCTCGATTGATCGCCTGATTGCGATCGATGAGGAGAGGAAACGCCCGGGTGGTAACTGCAGGTCCGACGCGCAGCAAAGGCTCGGTAAAGCCTGGAAGCCAGTCGTGTCGAGTGTTACGTTCGGTTCGTGGAATTCGGCATCCTCGGCTCGCTCGCTGTTTGGACGGACGGCCGCGAGCTACCGCTCGGTGGTGCGAAGCAGCGCGCGCTGCTGGCGGTTCTGCTGTTGCGGCCGAACGAGCTTGTGCCGACGGCGAGGCTGGTTGAGGAGTTGTGGGGTGAGCAGCCGCCCGCGACCTCGGTCAAGGCGGTGCAGGGCTACGTCTCACACCTGCGCAAGGTGCTCGGCGAGGCCGTCTTGGAGACGCGGCCTGCCGGATACGTGCTCTGCGTCGAAGCGGGGGCCCTTGACGTTCAGCGGTTCGAGGGCCTGCTCGAACAGGGCCGCCGACTGCTGGCAGGAGGCGCCGCGGAGGAGGCGGGTCTCGTGCTCCGCGAAGCGCTCGCGCTCTGGCGCGGCCCGCCGCTTGCTGATTTCCAGTACGAGTCGTTTGCCCGCAACGAGATCGGCCGTCTCGAGGAGCTGCGCCTGGTCGCGCTCGAGCAGCGCCTGGAGGCCGACCTGGCACTCGGCCGTCACGCCGAGGCGGTGGGCGAGCTGGAAGCGCTCGTGCGCGAGCATCCGCTTCGCGAGAATCTGCGCGGGCTGCTGATCCTGGCCCTCTACCGCACCGGCCGCCAGGCCGACGCGCTCGCCGCCTACCAGGACGCAAGGGCAACGCTTGTCGACGAGCTCGGTCTCGACCCAGGCCAGGCGCTGCAGCAGCTCGAGAAGGCGATCCTCCATCAGGATCCCTCGCTTGACCTGGCGGCGGCCGCGCCCGCGCCGTCGCCCGCGCCCGTCTCGCGGCTGCGGCCCGCGAAGCCCGCACGTGTCTGCGGAAGGTGTGGCGCAACGAACGCGCACGGCGACGACTACTGCGGGTCGTGCGGTGCGTCGCTCGCGCCCGACGTCTCGATCGAGACGCGCAAGACGGTTACCGTCCTGTTTTGCGACGTGGTCGCCTATACCGAGCTTGCCGGGCGGCTCGACCCCGAGTCGCTGCGCCAGGTGATGTCGCGCTTTTTCGAGTTGGCAGCCGGCACGATCGAGCGCCACGGCGGCACGGTCGAGAACTTCGTCGGCGACGAGGTGATGGCCGTCTTCGGCGTCCCGGCGGTGCGCGAGGACGACGCGCTGCGCGCTGTTCGCGCGGCGCTCGAGCTTCGGGAGCAGATACCCGTGCTCGAGACCGAGCTCGGCTCCGACGCCCGGCTGGAGGTGCGGATCGGGGTCAACACCGGTGAGGTCGTCGCCGGCGATCCGGCTGCGGGCCACGGGTTCGTCACCGGCGAGGCCGTCGCGGTCGGCAAGCGGCTCCAGCAGAGTGCGGCCGCGGGAGAGGTGCTACTCGGCGAGGAGACGCATGCTCTCGTCGCCCACGCGGTCGAGGCGACGCCCCTCGAGCCGCTGCGCGTGAAGGGCGAGCGGCGCGAGGTAACGGCGTTCAGGCTCGAATCGGTGGACGCGGAGGCAACGGCGTTGCCACGCCGCGAAGACGCGCCGCTCGTCGGTCGCGAGCACGAACTCGAGCAGCTCTGCGCTCTCTACGCGCAGGTCGCATCGCGGTGGAGGCGCCCGCCAGGTCACACTCCTCGGCGAGCCCGGGATTGGCAAGTCGCGGCTCGCGAAGGAGCTCCCCGCCGGGCTCACGCCCGAGGCGACGGTGCTCGTCGGCCGCTGCCCGCCCTACGGCGAGGGGATCACCTTCTGGCCGCTGCGCGAGCTGCTTCGGCAGGCCGGGCGCGGCGAGGACGTCCTGATCGGGAGCACCCACGAGGTCTTCGCCGCGGCGCGCCGCGTGCTCGAAGAGCTCGCCGCCCAGCGCCCGCTGGTCATCGTCTTCGACGACGTGCACTGGGCCGAACCGACCTTCCTCGACTTTGTCGAGTACCTCGCTGCTCGGCTCGGCGACGCGCCCGTCCTCCTACTCTGTCTCGCACGGCCGCAGCTCGCCGAGCTGCGGCCGGCCTGGCTGCAGGAGCCGGCGGTGGCGCTCTCGCTCGAGCCGCTGTCGGAGGCCGACTCGGAGACGCTGCTCGAGGCGCTCGGAGTCCAGGTCGCCGTGCGCTCGCGGATCGCCGAGGCGGCCGAGGGAAACCCACTCTTCGTCGAGCAGCTGGCGGCGATCGCAGACGAGTTCGGCGCCGCCGGCGCTATGCCTGGCTCGATCCGCGGGGTCCTCCACGAGCGCCTCGATCGGCTCGAGCGCGAGGAGCGCTCCATGCTCGAGCGCGCGGCCGTCGTGGGCCGCAGCTTCTCGCTCGAAGCCGTCCTCGACCTCACACCGCCCGAGGATCGCGAGAGTGTCGAAGCGCGGTTGCTCGCACTCACCCGCAAGCGGTTCGTCCGCCCGGACACGACCACACCGGAGGAGGGGTTCCGCTTCCACCACGCGCTCATCCGCGACGCAGCCTACGACGGCATTCCCAAGAACACCCGCGCCGACCTCCACCAACGCGTCGCAACCCGACTCGAAGCACAAGCCGCTGAAGACTCCCTGATCGGCTACCACCTCGAACAAGCATTCCAACTCGGACGCGAGCTTGGAAACCCCGACACAGAACTCGGCGTGCGGGCGGGCCGCCTGCTCCTTGTGGCAGGCCAGGAAGCGGTCCGCCGCGCCGATGTGCCTGCCACGATCTCGCTCTTCGAGCGGACGCTTGCGTTGCTTCCGGACGAAGATGCGGCGCGTCCTGCGCTCCTGACGGAGCTCGGCATGGCGCGCAACAGGGCCGGCGACATCGCTCGCGCCGCGACCGATCTCGAGGAAGCGATCGAGGCGGCCAGGCTGCTGGGCGACCGCGCAGCCGAGTTGCACGCGGTGATCCAGCGACAGTTCGTGCGTTCGTCGGGCGGCATCGGCCCCGCCGACGAGAGCGTGCGGCTCGCCCGTGAGGTGATCCCGGAGCTCGAGCAGCTCGGAGACGAGCTCGGCCTCGCGAGCGCGTGGTGGCTGAAGAGCTGTGGCGACTTTGTGGCCTGCCGTTGGCGTGAATCCGCGGAGGCGCTCGAGCAGGCGCTCGGACACGCCCGCCGCGGGCACGCCGGCCCCGACTTCGTCGGGAGGCTCTCGGGCCTTCTCGCCCAAGCGCTGGTCTACGGTCCGACGCCCGTCACCGAGGCGATCGCACGAATAGAGGAGCTGCTCCAGGCAGCGGGGCCGGACCGAATGCGCGGCGCGTGGATTGACGTCTGCCTCGCGGGCCTGCTGGCGATGCAGGGAGCGATCGAGGACGCGCGGCGCATCTCCGCCGAGGCAGTGGCGACCTTCGAAGCGCTCGGGCTCCTTCGGAACCGAGCTGCGCACGCCGGCGTGGCCGCGAGGATCGAGCTCTTGGCGGGCGATCCGGACGCCGCCGAGCAGGAGCTTCGCACGGGCTACGAGACGTTCCGCCGCTTTGGCTCTCGAAGCGACGCCGCGGAGTTCTGCGCAGAGCTCGCTGATGTCCTTTGCACGCTCGGGCGTCTGGAGGAGGCGGAGGCGCTCGCACGCGATGCCGCCGAGGTCGCGACGGATGACCATTTGGAGACGCAGGTCGCGTGGCGGAGGGCGCTCGGGCGCGTGCTCTTGCAGCGCGGCGACCTCGCAGAGGCCGAACGGCTGGTGGGAGAGGCGCTCCGCCTCACCGACGCCGTCGAATACCCCGGACCTCCGTGTCGCCGCACTCACCGCCGCGGCCGAGGTCGAGGTGGCGCGGGGGCGAGCGGGTGAGGTGCGGCGGCTGCTCGAGGAGGCGCGGGGGATCATGGAGGCGAAGGGCAATGTCGCCGCGCTCCGGCCGATCGAGGCGGCATTGGCTGAGCAAGCACCTGTGGCGGCCTCGGACGTCAGACTGTGACGGCCGTGCCGGCTGCGTGACTCGGCGGTACCCGGCTCATGACGCGTCGCGCCCGAGCGACCAGACGAGGGCGAGCAGCGCCGCGACGGCGGCCGCGCCCGCGACGCCGGCGAGGAACGCGTTCGGCGGCGAGATGCCGCCGCCGGCGAGCGTGAGGCCCGAGGCGACCGCCGCGACGCAGCGCGAGGGCGCAGAGGTGCGCCACCCGCCGGGCGACGACCGCCGCTCGACGAGCGCCTGTCGAGCGCAGCGTCTCCGCCCACGCGACCAGCTCGCAGAGGAGCAGCAGTCCGGCGCCGTAGCCGACCGCGATGCCCGCCGGGACGTGCGCGACGAGCTCGCGCACGACGAACTCGACGGCCAGGGCAACCAGCACGAGCCCGAGCAGCCGGATCCACCAACAGCGAGAGCGCGAGTGCGACGAGCGAGAGCCCGGCCAGCGTCATGACCCCAGGTGCTGCATCGCCCGCCCCAGCGAGCGGGTAGCCGGCGAGCGCTACCCCGAGGAGCAGCGGCGATCGTCGCGACCGCTAGGCGTACGCGCGACGCGTGTAGCGACGGAATGCGCTCACCTCCTCGATCGCCTGGGCGAGCGGCTGTCCCTCCGTCCACTCGACCACCGGCACGCCGAGGCGCTCGTAGCCGAAGCGGAGCGACTCGCGCCACAGCGGCCAGAGCCGCAGCGCGAGTGCCTCCGGCCGCCTCGTCGGCGCGGTGACGAACGGCAGCGGTGAGACGTCGACCACGGCGAGGTCGAATCCGCGTGCGCGCAGGTCGAACAGCGCGCGCACGCTGCGGTCGTCGAGCAGGGGGCTGAGCGCGATCACGAGCGCCTGCGGCGGCAGCGTCCGCGGCGGCAGGACGTCGATGTCCTTCAGCACGTACGACAGCGTCACCTCGGACGTGAGCAGCGCGTCGGCGATCCGGTAGTGCTGTGCGCGTGCCCGTCGACGGGCAGGAGCCACTGCACGACGCCGCCGAAGCCGACCACGCCGACACGGTCGCGCCGCTCGAGGTACTCGCGGGCGAGCGACGCGGCCGCTCGCACGGCGAGGTCGAGCGTCCCCTCGCGCTCGCGCCGCACCTCGGCGAAGCTGTCGAGGAAGAGCACGACGTCGCTGTTTCGCTCCGGGTGCTGCTCGTTGACGTACAGCTCTCCGCGGCGGGCGCTGGCGCGCCAGTTGACCCGGCGGACGCGGTCGCCGGCGACGAACGGGCGCAGGTCGGCGAACTCGATTCCTTCGCCGCGGACACGGGCCACCCGGTTGCCCGCGAACGGCTGAGTCTCGAGCGGATCGACGAGCGCGCGCAGCCGCTCGGGCCGCGGGTACGCGCGGAGCGGGACGGTGCCCTCGACGACGGCGTCGTGGGCGACGAGGCCGAAGCGGTCACTCACGCGGACGGCGAACGTTCCCAGCCGGTAGGCGCCCCAGCGCCAGGCCACGAGCCGGAACGCGAGCGTCCGCCGCTCGCCCGGCGCGAGCCGCAGCACGACCCGCTCGGCGCCGTCGGTGAGCTCGACGCCGTGCGGGAGGACGAGTGCCAGCTCGACCTCGTGCAGCGCCCCGACGGCCGACAGCTCCAGCTCGCAATCGACCGGCTGCCCCTCGACCATTCGCTCCTCGGCGAGCGTCACCGCCAGCGTCAGCTCGGGGGCCCGGGCGAGCGAGAGCGCCAGGACGAGGAAGGCCGCGAACGGGCGCCCCGAGCGCGGCCAGCTCCGGCCGGCCGAGCAGGAGCGCGAGCAGGAACGCGGCCGACGCGAATCCGGCGTACACGCCGAGCCTCGCCGAGGCCGAGCGCGTCATTCGAGCGCCGGTGCCTGGTCCTCGGCCGCCGGTGTCGGCACGGTCTCGAGGATCTCGGCCACGATCGCCTCGGGTCGCACGCGCGCACCCACAGCTCCGGCTTGAGCGTGAGCCGGTGGCCGAGCGCCGGCGCCAGCGATCGCCTTCACGTCGTCGGGGATGACGTAGTCGCGGCCGCGCAGCACGGCGCGGCAGCGGGCGAGCTTGTAGAGCGCGAGCGATCCGCGCGGGCTCGCGCCGACCTCGGTGCGCGCGCTGTCGCGCGTCGCCGCGACGACGTCGACCATGTACAGGCCGACGCTCTCGGAGACGTAGACGTCCTCGATCGCCCGCTGCATCGCGACGCAGCGTCGGCCGCGTCGACGATCGCGTCGAGCTCGACCTCGTCGTGCTTGCGCTCGCCGCGTCGTGCGAGCACCGTCCACTCGTCCTCGCGGTCCGGATAGCCGATCGCGATCCGCAGCAGGAAGCGGTCGAGCTGCGCCTCGGGCAGCGGGTAGGTGCCCTCGTACTCGATCGGGTTCTGCGTCGCGAGCACGAGGAACGGGCGCTCGAGCCGGTGCGTCTCGCCGTCGATCGTCACCTGGCGCTCCTGCATCGCCTCGAGCAGCGCGGCCTGCGTCTTCGGCGGGGCGCGGTTGATCTCGTCGGCGAGGAGGAGGTTGGCGAAGATCGGCCCGGGCGCGGAACTCGAAGTCGGAGGTGCGCTGGTTGTAGATCGACGAGCCCGTCACGTCGGAGGGCATCAGGTCGGGCGTGAACTGGATGCGCGAGAAGCTCATCGAGGCGACCTGCGCGAACGAGCGCGCGACGAGCGTCTTGGCGAGGCCCGGGAAGTCCTCGATCAGGACGTGGCCGTCGGCGAGCAGCCCGAGCAGGACGAGCTCGAGCGCGTCGCGCTTGCCGACGACCGCCTTCTCGACCTCGTCGAGCATCCGGTCGGCGATCGTCCTGCACCTCGTCGAGCCCGAGCTCGGCCATCTCAGAGCCGCTCCAGCTCGGAGACGAGCGCGTCCAGCTCCTCGCGCCGACCACGCCGCGCCCGACTCGGTCGCGCGGCGGCTCGAGGTCGGGCCGGATGAGCTGCCACGTCCACGGGCCGACGAGCTGCTGGGCGCGCTCCGGGTGGCTGCTCGAGATCGACGCCGTGCCCGCGCGCGAGCTGCGCGGTGACGATCTCGCGCACGAGCGGCCGGATGCCGGTGGTAGAGGTCGAACGCGTTCGGGTTGCCGCCGGCCAGCCGGCCGACGAGCCCTTCGAGCTGCGAGCACCCGCGCCTCGGGCTCGAGCGCGGCCGGGATCAGCCGCTCGAACGCGCGGCGTCGGCGGCCACGTCCGTGCCGATGCGCGAGCCGATCGCGACGACGGCGATCAGCGACGAGGACGAGGAGGTAGGCGTAGAGCGCGATCCCGCGCGCCGCGCCGGACAGGGCGAGCGCGATCACGATCGCGACGACGGCGAGCGCCGACGGTCGCGACGATGCGGCGGCGGTCCCACTTCCTCACGCGGCGACTCCGGCCAGCTCGTCGCGCAGCGCCGCCGAGCGCCGCCAGCGCCTCGGTCTTCATCGACGAGTCGATCTCGTGCTGGCTGAACTTCGCTCGCTCGAACAGCGCGGTCAGCCGCTCGACCGAGCGGCGGCCGACACGCAGCGAGCGTGAGCGCGCGCGCGAGGTACTCGAGCGGCGTCTCGGACGGCCGGCGCGCGAGCCCGTACGAGCCGAGCGCGCGCTCCATCCGCGCGTACGCCCTGATCACCGCCCGGCGCGGGTCGGGCTCGCTCTCGATGTCCTCGAGCGAGAGGTCGACCGCGGCGAGCAGCTCGTCCGTGCCCTCCGGCTCCGGTTCGACCCGGCTCGCTCCGAGCGTCGCGCAGGTACCACGCGGTCACCAGCGCCTCCGAGCACGACGAGCGCGAGGAGGGTGTAGCCCCACCAGTGGACCGGCGGCAGCGCGTCCGTCCGGCGAAGCTGGCGGCGACGTCCCGGATCCGTCGGGTGCGGCCGCGGGATCGTCCTGCGCGCTCTCGGATCCGCGCCCGGGAGGAGCGACAGCACGAGCAGCGCCACCAGGACGCGCGCCGGCCACGGCGAGCATGGCGAGGACGCGGACCCACCACGGAACGCGCACCGGCGGCAGGTCCGACTCGGGCTCGTCGACGACACGCTGGCGCGGGTCCGGCGCCGGAACGCGGACACGAACGGCAGCCATCACGAGCAGCGCGAAGCCGACGATGACGAGGTCGCCGGCGTAGGAGCGAGGATCGACGAGCCGCGGCGGCCCGCCGATGTCCCACAGCGAGCGGCCGCTGCCGAGCCCGATGCACGCCACGAAGAGCAGCGCGAGCGCCGCGAGCAACGCGCCCCGCCCGCCGGTGACGAGCCGACCGCCATTCGCTCGAAGATGCTTTTCGACTCTCGTGGCCGCCATCGTCCGAGGCTCCTTCGCCGGGCGGCATGGGCCGCGAGGGAGAGGATAAGCGAGGGTGGAGCCCACCAACGAGTGGTGGGCAAGCGCGGGAAAACGCGTTTCCCCAGCGCTCTCGGCTCAGGCGACGAACGCCGGCACTTCCTGGAGGGCGAGATCGAGGACGGGTGCGTAGGCGTAGGGGTGATAGAAGGCGTCGAGCGCGTACTTCGCGTCGACTGCAAACGCGAGTGCGGTCTCGTGGCGCTCGTCCACCAGTTCGATTGAGACTTCGTTCGACAGGGCGTTCCAGAGGAGGGTGACCTCGAGACCGTCCTGGTGGCGGTATGCGAGCTCTCTCGAAATCTTCATTGGAATCTCCTTCTCGCTTCGATCGCCTGATTGCGATCGCTGGGGAGAGGAAACGTCTCGCTGGTAACTACGGGTCAGACGCGCGGCAACGGCTCGGTAAACGCTTGGAGGCTGGTCGTGTCGAGTGTTACGTTCGGCTGATGGAGTTCGGGATTCTCGGTTCGCTTGCGGTGTGGGTGGATGGGCGCGAGCTCCCGCTGGGTGGTGCGAAGCAGCGGGCGTTGTTGGCGGTGCTGCTGTTGCGGCCCAATGAGCTCGTGCCGAGGGCGAGGCTGGTCGAGGAGCTGTGGGGTGAGGAGCCGCCGGCGACGGCGGTCAAGGCGGTGCAGGGTTACGTTTCGCATCTGCGCAAGGTGCTCGGCGAGGCCGTCTTGGAGACGCGGCCGGGCGGGTATGTGCTTCGCCTCGAAGCGGACGCCCTCGATGTTCAGCGGTTCGAGGGGCTGCTCGAGCAGGGCCGCCGGCTGCTCGCAGACGGGGCCGCAGAGGAGGCGGGGCGCGTGCTCCGCGAGGCGCTCGCGCTCTGGCGTGGCCCGGCGCTGGCGGAGTTTCAGTATGAGTCGTTTGCCCGCAACGAGATCGGCCGTCTCGAGGAGCTGCGCCTGGTCGCGCTCGAGCAGCGGCTGGAGGCCGACCTGGCGCTCGGCCGCCATGCCGAGGTCGTGCCGGAGCTGGAGGCGCTCGTTCGCGAGCATCCCCTGCGCGAGAGCCTGCGTGGGCTGCTGATCCTGGCGCTCTACCGCGCCGGCCGCCAGGCCGACGCGCTCGCCGCCTACCAGGACGCCCGCGCCACCCTCGTCGACGAGCTCGGTCTCGACCCGGGCCAGGCGCTGCAGCAGCTCGAAAAGGCGATCCTGCTTCAGGACACGTCGCTCGACCTGGCCGCTGCACCGCCACCCCTTCCCCCGCCGGCGCCGGCGCCTGTAGTGCAGCGGCCCGCGAGGCCCGCGCCGGTCTGTGGGACGTGCGGCGCGACCACCGCGTACGGCGCCGACTACTGCGGGTCGTGTGGCGCCCCGCTCACCCCCGACCTCTCGATCGAGACGCGCAAGACAGTCACCGTCCTGTTCTGTGACGTTGTCGCTTACACCGAGCTCGCAGGGCAGCTCGATCCCGAGTCGCTGCGGCAGGTGATGTCGCGCTTCTTCGAGCTGGCGGCGGGCACGATCGAGCGCCACGGTGGCACGGTCGAGAAGTTCATCGGCGACGAGGTGATGGCCGTCTTCGGCGTCCCGGTCGTGCGTGAGGACGACGCGCTTCGCGCTGTTCGTGCGGCCTCGGCGCTGAGGGAGTCCGTCACGGCGTTCGAGACCGAGCTGGGCGCCCGCGCCCGGCTGGAGGTGCGGATCGGGGTCAACACCGGTGAGGTCGTCGCCGGCGATCCGGGGGCGGGGCACGCCTTTGTCACCGGTGACCCGGTCGCGGTCGGAAAGCGGCTCGAGGAGGCAGCGGCCCCGGGCGAGATTCTGCTCGGCGAGGAGACGCATCTCCTCGTCGCGCACGCGGTCGATGCGACGGCGGTCGAGCCGCTGAAGGTGAAGGGGAAGCGCCAGGAAGTGACGGCATTCCGGCTCGAGTCGGTGGATCCGGAGGCGACGGCGATCCGGCGCCGTGAGGACGCGCCGCTCGTTGGCCGCGAGCGCGAGCTCGAGCAGCTCCGCAGCGTCTACGCGCAGGTCGCAGGCGGCGGAGGCGCCCGGCACGTCACGCTCGTCGGCGAGCCCGGGATCGGCAAGTCGCGGCTCGCGCGGGAGCTCCTCACCGAGCTCGGGGTCGAAGCGACAGTGCTCGTCGGCCGCTGTCCGCCCTATGGCGAGGGCGTGACCTTCTGGCCGTTGCGCGAGCTGCTCCGCCAGGCCGGACGCGACGAGGGGGAGCTGGTGGGGAGCAGCCACGAGATCTTCGCCGCGGCGCGGCGCATCCTCGAAGAGCTCGCGGCCGAGCGCCCGCTGGTCGTCGTCTTCGACGACGTCCAGTGGGCAGAGCCGACCTTTCTCGACTTCGTCGAGTACCTCGCTGCGCGGCTCGGTAAGACACCTGTTCTGCTGCTCTGCCTCACTCGGCCCGAGCTTTCCGAGCGGCGGCCGGCCTGGTTGCAGGAGCCGGCGGCCGCGCTCGTGCTCGAGCCGCTGTCGGAGCTGGACTCGGAGTCGCTCCTCGAAGCGCTCGGGGTGCCGCTCGCCGTCCGCGCCAGGATCGTCGGGGCGGCCGAGGGAAACCCTCTCTTCGTCGAGCAGCTGGCGGCGAACGCCGACCAGTACAGCGCTGCGGGCGACATGCCCGGCTCGATCCGCGGCGTCCTCCACGAACGCCTCGACCGGCTCGAGCGAGGCGAGCGCGTCGTGCTCGAACGCGCGGCCGTCACCGGCCGAAGCTTCTCGCTCGGAGCCGTCCTCGACCTCACACCCGAGGAGGAGCGCGAGACGGTCCAGGCGGACCTGTTCGCACTCGCCCGCAAGCGGTTCGTCCGGCCCGACACGACCGCACCGGACGAGGGGTTCCGCTTCCACCACGCACTCATCCGCGACGCCGCCTACGACGGCATCCCCAAGAGCCACCCGCGCCGACCTCCACGAGCGCGTCGCGGCGCGGTTGGAAGCGCGAGCCGCCGAGGACGCCCTCGTCGGCTACCACCTCGAGCAGGCTTATCGCTTCCGCGTCGAGCTACGCGACACGGGCGCCGAAGCGGACGAGCTCGCCCGGCGGGCGTCAGAACGCCTCGAAGGCGCGGCGACCGCGGCTCTCGGCCGGAGTGATCTCGCCGCCGCAATCGGCCTGCTCGAGCGCGCAGCATCCCTGCCGCCTGTCCCCGAGGGGAGACGCGCGCGGCTCTTCACCGACCTCGCCGCCACCCTCATGGATGCGGGCGAGTTCACAAAGGCCGAGCTCGTTCTCGTGGACGCGAAGACTCTGGCGGGGGCTGCCGACGACGACTGCGCCCAGGCGCGGCTGCTCGTCGAGCGCCAGTTCCTCGAGCTCCACCGCGCCGCACCCGGAGCGACCGATGGCGTACGTGCGGTCACGAAGCAGGTGATCCCGATCTTCGAACGGGTCGACGACCAGCATGGTCTCTGCCGCGCGTGGCAGCTCCAGGCAAAGGCGGATTGGACTCTGTGCCGCGCGTCGTCTGCAGCCAAAGCGTGGCAAAAAGCCGCCGAGCACGCCCGGCGCGCCGGAGAGGAGCACCAACGAGCCGACATCCTCACCTGGCTCGCCTCCTCGGCCTGGTTCGGCGCGATGCCCGTCGACGTCGCCATCCCTCGCTGCGAAGAGATCCAGCTCGAGGTACGCGGACATCCTGCATCGGAAGCCGCGGTCCTCCGTCACCTTGGCGGCCTACACGGTGTCGCCGGCCGGTTCGAGCTCGCACGCTCGCTGTTCGCTGCCAGCAATGCCGCCTTCGAGGATCTCGGGCTCGAGCTGGACCACATCCTTTCGCATCCCGAAGCGATCGTCGAGATGCTGGCCGGAGACTTCGCGGCCGCCGAGCTACGGCTTCGCCGCGGTTACGAGGCTTACGAGGCGATGGGGGAGAATGCGCTCCGCTCGACGACGGCCGCACTCCTCGCGGGAGCGATCCTGGCGCAGGGGCGACACGAGGAAGCCGAGCAGTTCAGCAACGTGAGCGAGGAGCTCGCCGAGCCAGACGATCTAGCGACGCAGATCCTCTGGCGGGGCGTCCGTGCCAAGCTCCTCGCTGCGCGCGAGAGCTTCGACGACGCAGAGCGCCTCGCACGCGAGGGCGTGACGCTGGCGGAACGAACAGATTTCGTCAACTACCGGGCCGATGCGCTGACCGATCTGGCTGCTGTCTTGGAATCGGGCGGGCGCGGGGCAGAGGCGTCGGAGGCTGTCGCCGACGCCCTCCGTCTCTACGAGGAAAAGGGCAATGCCGTCGCCGCGGACGCCGCGCGCACGCAACTAGACGCACTTGCCGCCGTATGAGAGCATCGCCTTGGTCGATCTTTGCACGACTCTGGTCATCTACCCGAAGGCGGTGGTGATTCCGTGAGTTCGACAAATTTCAAGAAGCAGCTGCAAATCCGCGACATATTCGTCGCGGAAGGCACGATCGAGAGGGAGTACGAGGCCGCGTGGATGTATGCCGGGGTCGTGCAGGTGACGGAGGCCGTGAACAACGGCGAAACTACGTTCGAGCTCGATGCGGGCGCGTACGGAATGGGTAAGCCAAAGCTAGAAGATTCCTCGACAGACCCCGGCGAACGGAATTGGACACTGCAGCTGCACCGGGATTCGGATCCGGACAAACGTGAATTCAAGCCGAATCAGGAGGCGTACGGATTCGTGGTCGTGCAGCTGGAGGGCGGAGGGCTTACGGGGTGGATTGACAAGCTGATGCTCACAAGCAGCACAGCCGACTGACGCGCCGCCTGCTCGCGAACGTCAACGCTCAAGACTGAACCGATGATGGTGTGCCGGAAGGTCGTTCGCATTCCGATTGCGAGGTGATCGTCGGCTGGGTTGACAGCCGACCACGTCCGGGTTGACACTCCCTCGAGCAGTGGCTCGGACGCGCGGCTGATCGAGTCGCGCCGGAAGGAGTCCGGATGTCTGCAGCGCAAGATTCGAACACGCCGACGCAGCCGCCCCACGGGGGAGCGCTGCGCGGGCTGCTGCTGACACCGTCTTCGTCGACGACAACCGGGCGTTTCGGACGCATGTTCCGGCACGTGCCGGTGTACGAGCACGATCCAAAGACACTGGTCGCCTTGGCCGCGACGATGATCCAGCCGTCCGAGCCCGACAAGCCGCTGATCACGGACGAAGAGGACAAGGATCAGAATGAGAGCACGCTCGACGGGGAGCTTCGGCTACCCGCCGGCTACACCTACTTCGGGCAGTTCGTCGATCACGACATCACCTTCGATCCGGTTTCGAGCCTGACCCGGCAGAACGACCCGGACGCGCTGACGGACTTCCGCACGCCTCGCTTTGACCTCGACTCTCTCTACGGCGGCGGCCCGGCGAATCAGCCCTACCTGTACCAACAGCCGGACGGCGTGAAGCTCGAGCTCGGGGAACGGCGTTCGGACAAGCCAGAGTTCGATGGCCCGGACCTACCACGTGGCCCGAACAGCCGGGCGCTGATCGGCGATCCCCGAAACGACGAGAACCTGATCGTCTCTCAGCTGCAGGTCGCATTCATCAAGTTCCACAACGCCGTCGTCGACCACGTTCGGCTCGAGCCCAAGAATCGGTCACTCGACCACGACGAGCTGTTCAAGCTCGCGCAGCAGACGGTGCGTTGGCACTACCAGTGGGTCGTAATCCACGACTTCCTCCGGCGCCTTGTCGGAAGAGACGTGATCGACGACATCCTCCGCGGCGAGGTCTATCTCGCCCCGTCTGGCGCGGACGAGGCGGGCAAGCAGAAGAAGGGGTACCAGCTGATGATCTCCCCCCATCTGCTGTTCTACAGCTGGAGAGAGCGTCCATTCATGCCCGTCGAGTTCTCGGTGGCCGCCTACCGCTTCGGCCATTCGATGATCCGCCCCAGCTACCTGATCAACGACCTCGTCAAACCGGCTGTCAGGGATGCCGAGCGCATCCCGCTTTTCCATCAGGGAGGCGACGACGACCTCGTCGTTCCGCCACCGGCCCATGGCCTCAGAGACCTGCGCGGGTTCGGCCGCCTGCCCGAGGATGCGGGCGTGCAGTGGAAATACTTCCTGCCGATCGAGCACCCGAAATGGCCGAACGAGGACGGCCTCCCACAGCCGAGCTACAGGATCGATACCGAGCTCAGCCATCCTCTCGGCGAACTGCCGGGCACCGCTCCACTGTTGCTCGCTGACGTCGACCGCGCCGAGGCAAAATCACTTGCCGGCCGCAACCTCCTGCGAGGCCGAGCGCTCGGCCTCCCGGCCGGCCAAGACGTCGCTCGAGCGATGGGTATCCCGCCGCTCACCGACGACGAGCTTCTCGGGGACGTCGAGTTCAACACCGAGCTTCTCGCTGACTTGAAGATCACCGAGGATGAGGTTCGAGCCGATCTTGCGGGACGGGCGCCGCTCTGGTTCTACATCCTCAAGGAAGCCGATTGCAAAGCCGAAGGAGCGCACCTCGGCCCGGTCGGGGGCCGCATCGTCGCCGAGGTTCTGATCGGCCTCCTCGTCGGCGACCCCCTCTCTTACCTCAGCGTCGACCCAACCTGGAGACCAAACCGGGACCCCGAGACGGACCTTCCGGGCAAGACCCCAGCGACATTCACGCTGACCGACATCATCAACGTCGGACTCGAAGCCGAGCGCGGCCGCAGCACCTGACTCCCGCACCACCTGGCTCACTGTCAGCGGCCGGACGAAGGCTGCGTGCCACACCCCGTAGCCGACCGCGCGGTTAAGGCAGCACGGTCTGTGTGCGAAGCCAGGGCCGCAGCTCCGCGAGCACCTGCGGGTCGATCTGGTGCTGGAGCGGCGACTCGCGGTAGAGCACCTCGGCGCCCGCCGCCTCGAGCTGGGCGCGGGCGCGGTGGGCGAACTCGACCGGGATGATCGGGTCGTAGGTGCCGTGGGCGAGGGCGATCGGCGGGAACGGCGCTTCAGAGTCGAGCTCCCAGCCCTCGACCTCGGGGATGAAGCCCGAGAACGCCACGATCGCCGCGGGCCGCGGCCGACCTCGGCCGAGACCGACCGCGAACGACATCACAGCGCCCTGCGAGAAGCCTCCGACGACCACGCGCTCGTGCGGCAGCGAGTCGACGAAGCCGGCGGCCGCCGCGTAGCCCTGCGCGAACGACTCCGGATCGGGGTAGCCGACGCGTGGCACGACGTACCAGTGCGCGCCGCCTGGCGGCAGCGTCAGCGGCGCGCGCGGGCAGAAGCCGTCGAGGCGCCGTTCGGGGTCGAGCGCGTCGAGCAGACCGAGTAGGTCGTACTCGTCTGCGCCGCGGCCGTGGAAGAGCACGAGCGCGCCGTCCGCCTTCCCTGAGGCGGGCCGCTCGGCGACGCTCAACGTGCTCCGCGCGCGGGTCCGGCAGCGGGGTCAGGCGCCGCTCGAGCTGCTCACGCATCGGCTCGAACTTCGGCGGCAGCGACAGGCGCTCGCCGAGTGACTCCAGCGGCTCGTCGGCGGCGAAGCCGTCGCCGCCGAGCGTCGCGATCTCGAACAGCACGCCGCTCGGCTCGCGGAAGTAGATCGAGCGGAAGTAAAAGCGGTCGATCACGGGAGTCGGCTGGCCGCCCGCCGCCATCACCTTCTCGCGCCAGGCCTCGTGCTCCTCGGCGAGCGAGGCCCAGGCGACGTGATGCACCGTGCCGCCGCCCGAGAGGCCGCGCTCCGGCGGCGGGTCGTCGTAGACGTAGAAGCCGCCGCGCTTGGTGCCGCGTGCCTCCCAGCCGGGCTTGAAGCCGAGCTGGAAGAGGAGGTAGGCGCTCTGCCCCAGGTCGGCCGCGTACGCACGCACGCCGGCGAAGCCGCGCAGCGCGAACTCCTCGGGGATCTCGGGGTGCTTCGCGACGAGCGGCTCGTCGCCGGAGCCGTCGACGACGAGCTCGAGCGCGAGCCCCTCGGGATCGTGCAACAGCACCGAGCCAAATCGGCGCTCGCCGCCTGTGCGCTTCGCCCAGAAGTCGAGGGCCTCCTCGGAGGCGACGCGGAAGACGACGCGGTGCACCATTCCGTCGCCGGCTCGCCCGGGCGGGGAGCCGGGGTACTCGAAGAAGGTGATGTCGGCCCCGGCGCTGCCGCGCTCGTCGGCGTAGAAGAGGTGGTAGACGGTCGGGTCGTCCTGATTGACTGTCTTCTTCACGAGCCGCAGCCCGAGCGTGCCGGCGTAGAACTCGACGTTCCGCGGCGCGTCGCCGGTGATGCACGTGACGTGGTGGATGCCCTCGAGCTTCATGCCGTCGCAGATTCTGCCCGATAGCATCGCCGCAACAAGTGAGGGGGAGACATGGACTGTGACGTCGCCGTCCTGGGCGGAGGGCCCGGCGGCTACACGGCCGCTCTGCGAGCGGCCCAGCTCGGAGCGAAGGTCGTCTGCATCGAGAAGGAGCCGGAGCTCGGCGGCACCTGCCTGCGCGTCGGGTGCATTCCGACGAAGGCGTGGGTGCAGACCGCGCACTTCCTGCACCAGGCGCGCGACTCGTTCGGCAAGCTCGGCGTCTCCGTCTCGGAGCCGCAGCTCGACTTCGGCAAGGCGAACGAATGGAAGGCCGCGGTTGTCGCGCAGATGACCGGCGGCGTCGCGTCACTGTTCAAAGCGAACGGTGTGGAGTGGGTGAAGGGCACCGGTTCGTTCCGCGACGCGAACACGATCGCCGTCGAGGGCGGCGAGGACGTCACCTTCCGCTCCGCGATCGTCGCCACCGGGTCGTTTCCGATGCGGCCGCCGATCGACGGCCTCGACTCCGATCTCTGCGTTGACTCGACCGGCCTGCTGGCGCAGACGGAGGTCCCCAGGCGGTTGGTCGTCCTCGGCGGAGGCATCATCGGCTGCGAGTTCGCCTCAATCTTCAACACCTTCGGCAGCGAGGTGACGATCGTCGAGATGCTCGACAGCCTGATCCCGCAGGAGGACGACGACGCCGCCAAGGAGCTGGCCAAGCAGTTCGGCAGGCGCGGCATCGCACTCCAACTGGGCAAGCAGTGCACGAAGGTCGAGCAGAGCGGCACCACCCTCATCGTCCACTTTGGAGAGGGCGAGACGGTCGAAGCCGACCTGATGCTCGTCTCCGTCGGCCGCGCGCCGCTCGTCGAGGGGATCGGCCTCGAGGCGGCCGGCGTCTCGTTCGACCGGCGCAGCGGGATCGCGACCGACGAGCGGCGCCGGACGAGCGTCCCGCACATCTACGCGGTCGGCGACTGCGCCGGCTACTGGCAGCTCGCGCACACGGCGTTCCGCGAGGGCGAGGTCGCGGCCGAGAACGCTTGCGGCCACGACGCCGTGGTCGACAACCGCGGCGTCCCGCGCCCGATCTACACCGACCCCGAGATCGCCGCGGTCGGTCTCACCGAGGCGCAGGCGCGCGAGCAGTACGGCGACGACGTCGCGGTCGGCCGCTTCCCGTGGGCCGCGAACGCACGCGCCGTGATGCAGGACCAGACGACCGGCTGGGTCAAGTCGATCCACGAGACGCGCTACGGAGAGCTACTCGGCCTCGTCATGGTCGGGCCGCACGTGACCGACCTGATCGAGGTGGGCGTGGTGGCGATCGACGCCGAGTCGACGGTCGAGACGGTCGCCGACGGCATGGCGCCGCACCCGACGCTCGCCGAGGCGATCAAGGAGGCGGGCCTCGCTGCGCTCGGCCGTGCGATCCATATTCAGAACCGCAAGCCGCGGGCGGCCACGAAGGTCTGACCGTTGCGGCACGCGGACGAACACCCTGATCCTGGGCGCGCTCTCACCGCCTGGGGCCGGCTCTCTTGTACGCTCGCGGCATGAGCATCATGAACCGTCGCAATGCCGTCGTCGGCTGGGCCACCTGGACCGTCATCAAGCAGGTCCTGAAGCGAAACGCCAAGGCAGAGGCTGCCGAGCCCGAGCCGGAGGCGAAACGCTCGAGACGGCTCAGGCGAAAGGAGCAGGCCGTCGAGGCACCGGTCGAGCCCAAGAAGAAGCGCGGCAAGCGCCGGGTGCTCGGGTTCCTGGTTGCAGCCGGGATCGGCGTCGGCGCCTGGCTCGGCACGCGCGGTCGGAAGCCGGAGGGCGACGGCCTTGAGTAGCGCAGCCGGGGTCGGCGTGCAGGTGCCGCGGGGCGAGGTCGTCAGCGGCTATGCCCTCGCAGGCGCGGCGGACGGGTCGCTTGCGGTGTTCGCCGAGCAGCTCGGCGTCGCACTCGAGGCGGCCGGCTTCGCGCTCGTGGACGATCCGGCCGACGCAGGCCTCGTCCTCAACCTGATCGACGCGGACGCGCCGAAGCCGTTCCGGCGCAAGTCACGCGGCACCTTCGTCGCGGCCCTGTACACGCAGAGTGAGCAGCCGGAGGACGGCCTCAGGCAGTCCTATCCGCTGCTCGTGCGGGCACTCGCCAACGTGGTGCTCTGCTACGTCCCCTCACGCGGCGTCTCGTTCACCACGATGGAGCGCGGGCACTACAGCGTCGAGGAGAACGGCAACGGTGTCACTCTCGCTCAGGCCGTCGCGGAGCGCCTTCTCCCGCTCGCCCGGTCGCGGCTCGTGATCGAGAACGAGTTTCGGACAGACCTCGAGCCCGAGCTGTGGTCGGGAGACGAGCTGACGGAGGAGATCGGCGAAGCCGGCCGGCGGCTCGACCAGCTCGGCCTGCTCCCGGCGCCGTTCCCGATCGAGGAGCTGCTGGACGAGCGCGACCTCCGGCACGTCGCCCGCCTCTACGGCATCGGCGGCCTCTCTTACGGCAATCTCTCGGCGCGCAAGGACGAGGAGCGCTTCTGGATGAGCGCGAGCGGCGTCGACAAGTCGCAGCTCGACGAGGCAGGTCGCGACATCCTGCTCGTCTCGGGCTACGACCCGGAGAACGCGCGAATGATCCTCACGGTGCCGCCGAACGTCGAGCCGCGCCGCGTCTCGGTCGACGCGATCGAGCACTGGACGATCTACCAGCGCCACCCCGACGTCGACGCGATTCTCCACGTTCACGCCTGGATGGACGGCATCGCCGCGACCGACATCAACTACCCGTGCGGGACGGCCGAGCTGGCTGAGGCGGTCGCGGCGCTCCTCGCCGCCGAACCCGATCCGTCCCACGCCGTCATCGGGCTCCGCAATCACGGCATCACGGCCACCGGCGAGAGCCTGGGCGAGATCCTCGACCGGATCGAGCCGAGCCTCCTGCGGCAAGTGCCGATGAGCTGACGCGGCTACCGGTAGGCGTCGACGATCTCGCCGGCGGCGCGCTGGCCTTCCTCGGCGCCGCCCTCGATGTAGCCCTGGAAGCCCGACGAGGTGTGCTCGCCCGCGAAGTGGATCGGCCCGATCGGGGGCGCCTCGCTGGTTGAGTAGTTGTGCAGGTAGTCCGGCGTCCAGTACGAGTAGGCGCCGTACTGGTACGGGCTCACGTGCCACGCCGCGAGCGTCGCCTTGCCCGTCCACCGGCGGGTCATCCCGGGGAAGACCGGCTCGATCTGTGCGAGGAACGCGCTCGCGGCGTTCTGGACGTAGGAGCCTGCGGCCTGATTCGGGTCGCCCGTGTCGCTCCAGGCCTTCGAGGGCTGGAGCAGCCTCGAGGTGTCGCCGCCCGTGTAGTCGACGAGGATCCCGGAGCGGCCGGGCTGCCCGCCGGTCGCGTGCCAGGCCTCCTGGTAGCCGGTGTCCGCGTACGACTCGCCGTTCGAGTTGCCCCACGGCCCGCGCTCCGTCCAGAAGCGGTCGGCGATCTGCAGCTGGAGCTTGTTGTTGGCGCCGAAGCCGAGCGCGTCGATCGAGCCCAGCTTGCGCGCGTCGTCGAACGCCCGGTCGAACCCGCCCGCGGCCTTGATCCGCTTCATCACGCCGAGCGGGATCGCGAGCACGATCTCGTCGGCGGTGACGGTTTTCGTGCGGCCGCCGACGTCGAACCTCGCCGTGACGGTGCCGTCGCGGCGGCGCTCGAGTTCCGTCAGCGACCAGCCGAGGCGGAGGTTCGAGGCGCCGAGATAGTCGGCCTGCGCGAGCGAGATCTGCTGGTTCCCGCCGACGATCTTCCAGCGCTCGTCCGAGGCGCCGTAGATCCAGAACGGGCCTTTCGCCGGGAAGCCGAGGAGGCCAAGCAGGTCGCTCGCTCCCTGACGCTGCGTGTCCTCGCCGTACTCGATCACGTAGGCGACGTCGATGAACTGGCCGAGCCGTGATGAATGCCCGCCGGGGATGCGCGTCTCGATCCAGTCGTAGAGGCTCATCGCGTCGAGGGCAAGGCCCTCTGGCGTCCAGGCAGGATCGTCGAAGGCCCACGGGTACTCGGGCAGGGCCCGCATGTCGCGCTTGATCGCCGCGTCGACCCGGCCGCGGCGCCAGTCGTCGACCATGGCGTCCCACCGGTAGTAGCCGCCGTCGAAGTAGAGGACGTCGTTCGAACCTCTCGCGGTGGTTTGCTCGAGGTCGATCACGTCGAAGCCGAAGCGGTCGCACAGCGCGAACACCAGCTCGTGGTCGGTGTCGATCAGCTCGCCGCCCCATTCGCTCCACTGGCCGGGCTCGAAGAAGCCGTCGCCGGAGCGCGTGTAGGTGCGCCCACCGATGCGGTCGCTCGCCTCGTAGACCGTGACCTGGTGGAAGCCCGCGTCCTTGAGCGTCATCGCCGCCGTCATGCCCGAGATCCCGGCGCCGACGATCGCAATCCGCGGCTGCGCCCGGCGCGACGCGCCGAACGCACGCTCGGGGTCGAGCACCATCCGGCCGACGAGGGTGGCGCCGGCGCCCGCGAGCGAGCGCCTTCTTCAGCAGGTCGCGGCGGGTGAGACCCTCGTCGCTCGCGAGCGCCTCGGCCCGGCGGCCGAGCGCCTCTGCGGCGTCGATCCCGAGCGCGTCCGCCCGGCGCGACGCGGAGGCGAGCTCGACGAGGTCTGACAGCAGGGGAGTGCGGGGCATGTCGGGCGCTCCTTGTTGGGCCGCAGTCGGTGCGCGAGAGCCTACCGCCCGGCCGAACCGGTTCCAGCGTGTTTAAGTTGCAGCTAACGTAAGAAAATGCTTACATAAGGCGAGCATGGAGACCGCACTCAAGGCAATCGCCGCGCCGCGCCGCCGCCAGATCCTGCGGCTCGTCCGTGATCGAAGAGCTCTCGGCCGGCGAGATCGCCTCGCACTTCGATGTCACACGACCCGCGGTCTCGCAGGATCTGACGCTCCTGAAGGAGGCCGGGCTCGTGGACGAACGACGCAACGGCACCAGGCGCCTGTACCGCGCGCGCCCCGAGGGCCTCGCCGATCTGCGAGCGTTCCTCGAGGAGTTCTGGGACGTGCGGCTTGCGGCGCTCAAACGTGAGGCTGAACGAGAGGAGAGGAAGAACGATGGAGACAACGACTGAGATCCTCGTCGAGCGCGAGCTGCAGTATCGGAGCATCCCCCGAGACGGTGTGGGAGTTCCTCGTCGACCCCGAGAAGGTCGCGCGCTGGAAGGGCCAGCCGGCGACCGCGTTCGACCCGCGGCCCGGCGGCGGCTATCGCATCGAGATCATTCCGGGCCATACGGCGAGCGGCGAGTTCGTCGAGCTCGACCGGCCGCGCCGGCTCGTCTACACCTGGGGCTGGGAGCCGGACGAGGACGGCCCGAACCCCGTACCGCCGGGCTCCTCGACGATCGAGATCGACCTCGTCGCCGAGGACGGCGGAACGACGCTGCGGTTCACGCACCGCGACCTGCCGAGCAGCGAGGCTGCCGAGTCGCACGCCGTCGGGTGGGACCACTACCTCGAGCGGCTCGCGATCGCGGCGCCGGGCGGCGACCCCGGCCCCGATCCGTGGCTCACCGGCGCGGCGTAGAGACATACGTAACCAACGACGGAGGGAGAGGACGATGGGGAAGTTCGTGGTGCTCTACAAAGGCGGAATGGTGCCGGAGACCGAGGAGGAGCGGAAGCGCGTGATGGACGCGTGGATGGGCTGGTTCGGGAGCCTCGGCGACGCGGTCGTCGATGCCGGAAACCCGTTCGGGCCCGCGGCGGCGGTAGACGGCGGCTCGACGTCGGGTCTCACCGGCTACTCGATCCTGAACGCCGACAGCCTCGACGACGCGCTGGCGAAGGCCGGCAGCTGCCCGATCCTCGAGAGTCCGGGCGGCGGCATCGAGGTGTACGAAGCGCTCGACATGTAGCGGACTTCTGGGGTGTGCGGGGGCAGTCCTCGGAACCGCGAGGGCTCCCCGCCGCGTCCCGGTCCGTCGCCGCTACGGACGCGCTCTGTGTTGCCATTCCGGCTCCGCCCACACCTCGAGCAGCTTCACGACCGTCGCGGCCGAGACGGCCATGTCCTGCACGCTGATCCACTCGCGCACCGAGTGGTACTCGTTGCCCCCGGTGTAGATGTTCGGCGTCGGCAGGCCCATCTCGGTCAGCCGCGATCCGTCGGTGCCGCCGCGGATGGAGCCGAGGCGAGGCTCGAGCCCGGCGCGCCGCGTCGCCTCCAGCGCCGCCTCGACGACGTACGGGTGCTCGTCGAGCGCCTCGCGCATGTTGCGGTACTGCTCCCAGCGCTCGAAGGTCACGCTCGCGCGTGGCTCGCTTGCGGCGGCCTCTTCCGCAAGTCTCCTGACGAGCGCTTCGTGCTCGAGCAGAGTCTCCCAGTCGAAGTCGCGGAGGATCAGCGTGACGGTCGCGCCCTCGGCTCCGCCCGTGATCTCGCTTGGATGCACAAACCCCTCACGGCCCTCGGTCGTCTCGGGCGAGAGCGTGTCCCGCGGCAGGCTCGCGACGAATCGCGCGGCCGGCTTGATCGGGTTCACGAGCTTCCCTTTTGCGGTTCCCGGGTGCACTCCGACGCCGTGGAAGGTCGCCATCAACGCGATCGCGGACCAGCGTCTCGTTCTCGATCTCCCCGACCTCCGCCCCGTCGAGGGTGTAGGCGAAGTCGGCTCCGAACCGCGCAATGTCGAAGTGGTCGGTGCCGTGGCCGACCTCCTCGTCGACCGTGAATGCGATCCGCGCGCGGGCGCGGGGAACGTCGGGATGCGCGACGAGGTAGGCGACCGCCGCCATGATCTCGGCCACGCCGGCCTTGTCGTCGGCCCCGAGCAGGGTCGTACCGTCCGAGGTGACGATGTCGTGCCCGACCCGTTCGGCGAGCAGCGCGCTCGTCTTGGGCGAGAGCACCTGCCCGGGATCGCGGGACAGCACGATCGTGCCGCCGTCGTAGCCCTTCCAGACGTGAGGGTCGACCCCGCTTCCGGGCGCGTCGGGACTCGTGTCGACGTGCGCGACGAGTCCGACGGTCGGTCCGTCAGCGCCGGGCAGCGTGGCGAAGACGTAGCCGTGGCCTGTGAGCTCGACGTCGTCGAGCCCCAAGCCGCGCAGTTCGTCGGTGAGAAGCCGCGAGAGCTCGAGCTGCTTCGCCGTGCTCGGGTAGCTCTGCGACTCGCGGGCCGACTGCGTGTCGATGCGGACGTAGCGCAGGAACCGCTCGAGTGCGTCGTCGCGCAGCGCGTTGGCGAGGGGCGAGTCGTGGGGCGCGGGCACGACGGGGACGGTACTCGGTCTCCGAGCAACGGTTGACACGGAGCGGTGACTCGGTGGGTCGACTGTCACGCTTCCGGCACAGACATGTCACACCTTCTCTGGTTTCATCGAGGCGTGAGGTCAGACGCTCCACCGACGGTCAGGCAGATCTACGCCCTTGCGGCCGTCTTGTGCGAGAAGACGGGAGAGGAGTTCCCGCATGACCGCGGCGAGGCGTCGGCGATGCTGGACAGGCTGAAAGGCAAGGCGCCGGGCGGTGGCGACACCGCCCGGCGCGACGAGGTGGCTCACGCCTAAGGCGCCGCCCGGCCCTCTCGCTCGGCCTCGAGCTGCTTCTCGAGAGCCCGCCGAACCGGGGCCTGCGGCCGTTCCGAGTGCGGTCCTGAGGCGGTCGTACACTGTCCGCTCCGCATGGCCTCTGGACTCGACAGCGCAGCCGCCTCCACGCCGTTCGTCCACCTGCACGTCCATTCCGAATACTCGATCCTCGACGGGGCCTGCCGCATTCCCGACCTCGTCTCGCGGGCCGCCGAGCTCGAGATGCCGGCGGTCTCGCTCACCGACCACGGGTCGATGGCGGGCGCAGTGCAGCTCTTCAAGACGGCGCGCGGAACCGGCGTCAAGCCTGTGATCGGGTGCGAGGTCTACGTCGCCGACGACCGCCGATCGCAGACCAAGGGGTACGCCCATCTCACCCTGCTCGCGGCCGACGACGGCGGTTACTCGAACCTGATCAAGCTCTCGAGCCTCGGTTACCTCGAGGGTTACTACTACAAGCCCCGCGTCGACTGGGAGCTGCTCGAGCGGCACTCCGCCGGGCTGATCGCGCTTTCCGGCTGCCTCTCTGGCCGGGTCTGCAAGGCGCTCGAGGAGAACCGCCCGGCCGACGCGCAGGCAGAGCTCGACCGGCTCGCGCAGGTCTTCGGCCGCGACAACGTCTACGTCGAGCTGCAAAACGCGCACCTCGACGTGCAGGCGCGGATCCTGCCGCAGCTTGCGGCGCTCGCGACCAAGACGGGGCTGCCGACCGTCGCGACCGGTGACGTCCACTACCTCCGGCACGAGGACGCGCGCGCCCACGAGGCGCTGCTCTGCATCCAGTCCGGCGACTCGCTGAAGAACCCGAACCACTGGAAATTCGACACCGACCACTTCTTCTTCAAGACGCCGGCCGAGATGGCCGCCGATTTCCCGGGTCACGACGACGCGGTGCGCCGCACGCTCGAGGTCGCCGAGCGCTGCAACGTCGAGATCGAGCTCGGGCGGATCCTTCTGCCCCAGTTCCCCGTCCCCGACGGCCGCGAGGCCTTCGACTTCCTCGTCGAGCTCTGCGAGAAAGGCCTGCAAAAGCGCTACGGCGCCGCCACACCGGAGCTCACCGAGCGGCTCCAGTTCGAGCTCAAGACGATCAAGGAGATGGGTTTCACCGACTACTTCCTGATCGTCTGGGACTTCATCCACTTCGCCAAGCAGCACGCAATCAGCGTCGGCCCAGGCCGCGGCTCGGCGGCCGGCAGCCTCGTCGCGTACTGCCTCGAGATCACCGACCTCGACCCGATCCGCTACGACCTCCTCTTCGAGCGCTTCTTGAACCCCGGCCGCAAGGAGATGCCCGACATGGACATCGACTTCGCCGTCGCAGGTCGCGAGCGCGTCATCAACTACGTGACCGAGAAGTACGGGCGCGACCGCGTCGCGCAGATCATCACCTTCTCGACGATGGCCGCGCGCGCCGCCGTCCGCGACGCCGGCCGCGTGCTCGAGATTCCCTACGGAGTGGTCGACAAGATCGCGAAGCTGATCCCTGAAGGCCCCGGCCAGACGCTGGAGGAGTGCCTCAAGCCTGGCGCTGAGCTGCGCCGCGAGCTCGACTCGAACCCGGTCGCGAAGGAGATCCTCGACCTGGCGCGGCCACTCGAGGGGCTGACGCGCGCCGACTCGATCCACGCCGCCGGCGTCGTGATCGGCGCCGAGCCGCTGATGAACCTCGTGCCACTGCAGCAGAAAGGCCCGGACCAGGAAGTCGTGACGCAGTTTCCAATGGGTGATGTCAGCGATCTCGGCCTGCTGAAGGTCGACTTCCTCGGCCTCCGCAACCTCGACGTGATCGACAAGGCGGTCGAGCTCGTCGGCGGCGGGCTCGACATCGCGCAGATCCCGATGGACGACAAGAAGACCTACAAGATGCTCGCGCGCGGCGAGGCCACGGGTGTCTTCCAATTCGAATCCTCCGGCATGCGCGAGGCGCTACGACAGGTGAAGCCGACCGAGTTCGATGACCTGGTCGCGCTCGTGGCGCTCTACCGCCCGGGTCCGATGGCCTACATCCCGACCTACGCCAACCGCAAGCACGGCAAGGAGCCGGTCTCCTACGCCGACCCGCGGCTGAAGGCGATCACCGGCGGCACGTACGCGATCTGCATCTACCAGGAGCAATACATGGAGATCGCGAAGGACATGGCCGGTTTCTCGCTCTTCGAGGCAGAGGACCTCCGCAAGGCGATCGGCAAGAAGATCCATTCGCTGATGGCGTCGCTCAAGGACAAGTTCCTCGAGGGCTGTGCCGGAAACGACGTCACCCCTGCGGTTGCGTCCGGCCTGTGGGACGACATGGAGAAGGCGCAGGACTACTCGTTCAACAAGTCGCACGCAGCCTGCTACGCGCTGATCTCCTACCGAACCGCGTGGCTGCGCGCCAACCACCCGTGCGAGTACATGGCTGCGCTGATCAGCTCGGTGATGAACACGAAGGACCGCGTGCCGTTCTACGTCAACGCTTGCCACGAGCTCGGGATCGAGGTCCTGCCGCCCGACGTGAACGAGTCGCAGATCGACTTCGCCGTCGTCGGCGGCAAGATCCGCTTCGGCCTGAACGCGGTCAAGGGCGTCGGCGAGCTCGCATGCCGCACGATCATCCGCGCCCGCGAGGAGGGCGGCCCGTTCGAGTCGCTCTGGGACTTCACCGAGCGGGTCGACCCGTCGGTCGTGAACAAGCGCGCGCTCGAGTCGCTCGTCAAGTGCGGTGCGCTGCCGGGCTCGCGCCAGGGGATGCTGCTCGTGCTCGAACAGGCGCTCTCCTACGGCCAGAAGCAGCAGGCCGACCGGCTGGCCGGCCAGGCGTCGATCTTCGACAACGACTTCGGCGCGGTCGACAAGACGAACGAGAAGCACCATCCTCCGATTGCGTCCGCCGAGTTCGAGAAACCCGACCTTCTGCGGATGGAGAAGGAGACGCTCGGCCTCTACGTCTCGGAGCACCCGCTCTCGTCGCTGCGCACCGAGCTGCGCGCGAAGACCGACGCCACGATCGCCGAGCTCGAGCGGCGTCGCGACGGCGAGGCCGTCGTCGTCGGCGGGATCGTCGGCGAGGTCAAGCAGCTGACCACGAAGCGCGGCGAGCCGATGGTCTTCCTGCGCCTCGACGACGTCACCGGCGGCGTCGACTGCGTCGTCTTCAACTCGACCTACGCGGCCGCGGCCGAGCTCTGCGTCACCGACCGCGTCCTGATCGTGAAGGGCCGCGTCGATCACAAGGAGGGCGAGACGAAGCTCGTCGTCTCCGAGGTCGCCGCATTCGAGTCGGTCGCCGCCAGGCGCGAGGTGCGCCTGCGGATCGACGCGACGAGGACGCCCGCCGGGGTGATCCGCGACCTCGCAGCAGTGCTCCGCGACTTCCCGGGCGAGAGTCCCGTGCTGGTCGACTGCGTCACCTCGCAGGGCAAGGTCGTCTACGCGCTCGGACCGCGGTTCCGGGTCGAGCCGGCGGCCGACTTCTACGCCGAGGTACGGGCGCTCCTCGGCGAGTCTGCACTCGTGTAGATACGGAGAGAGGTTTACGATCCGGTGCCGGAGGGCGACAGCGGCTCGAACGCCGATCTCTACCCGCACGGGAAGGGCTTCGGCAAGCCCGACGGAAACCACGAGCACTGGCGCGTCATCGTCTCGTACGACTGCTGAATCCGGCCTCGGACGCCAGTCTTAGCGCCGGCTTAGAAGTCGGTAAATCCTTTTGTTCATGCGGTATCAAGCGCGCCTTTTCGGCGTTTCATCGGGTACATGGACACCGAGGAGGAGGCCCAGATGAGCGCGATCGAAGTCCACGTGAGAGACATGGAAGGCGAGAAGGTCGAGCGCTGGCGGGCCGAGGCTCTCGAGCGCGCCGGTTACGCCCCCACAACCGCCGCTACTGCTCGCGATCCGGACCGACGTCGATCTCCACCAGGCGACCTCTCTGATCGAGCACGGGTGCCCGCCCGAGCTCGCGCTCCGGATCCTGCTCTGACCGCCTGACGGGCGAGCGTCGCGGCGGGCCGGCCCGGGCCCGTCGTCCCTGCTGCGGGCAGGGGCGGCGAGCCCCGGGCAGAATCCTTTCCTCGTGCCGGCTCTCGTCGCCTCGATTCCGTCGCCGAGCACCGGCACGTTCGAAATCGGCCCGCTGACAGTCCACATGTACGGGCTGACGCTCCTCGTGGCGATCCTCGCCTGCACCTGGCTCACCGCCGTCCGCTGGAAGAAGGTCGGCGGCGACCCCGATCTCGTGATGCGCGCCGCCGTGTGGGGTGTCGCCGCGGGCGTGATCGGTGCGCGCGCCTACCACGTGCTCACCTCGTGGGACCAGGTGCCGTCGCCGAAGTGGAAGGGCGCCTTCGAGATCTGGCAGGGCGGTCTCGGCGTCTGGGGCGGGATCCTGCTCGGGACACTCGTCGGCGTGTGGATCGTCCGTCGCGCGGGTGCGTCGGGGACGCTGATGATGGATGCGGTCGCGCCGGGGATGCTGCTCGCCCAGGGGATCGGGCGGATCGGCAACTGGTGGAACCAGGAGCTCTACGGCAAGCCGACGGACCTTCCCTGGGGGCTGGAGATCGGCCCGTTGCACCGCTCGGCGCAATACCTCGGCACTGCGACGTTCCACCCGACGTTCCTCTACGAGCTGATCTGGGACACGATCGGTGTCGTGATGCTGATCTACGTCGGGCGGCGCTTCCGGATCCGGCCGCCCGCGCTGTTTGCGCTCTACGTCTCCTACTACTGCTTCGGGCGTTTCTTCGAGGAACTTCTCCGCGTCGACCCGGCGCACGAGTTCGGTCCGCTGCGGCTGAACGCGTGGGTCTCGATTGTCCTCTTTGTCTGCTCGACCGCGTTCTTCATCTGGTGGCAGGTGCTCGGGCGCGGAGGCGAGGGGGCGGGAGCGAAGCGGGGGTTGCGCCGGCGTCCCAAGGCGCCGCCGGGACCGAAGATGGCCGTCCCGAAGGGCCGCGTCCGAGGCCACGGTTAGCCTCCCGCACTGTGGCTGCCACCCTCGTCGGCGAGCTCGAGCTCGACCTCGACGCATTCGAGGGGCCGTTCGACCTGCTGCTCTCGCTCGTCCTGCGGGACGAGGTGCCGCTGAGTGAGGTCGACCTCGCCGAGATCGTGCTCGCTTTCGTGGAGCGCCTTGCTGCGCGCGACGAGCTCGACCTGGACGCGTGCGGCGAGTTCCTCGTTCTGATCTCGGCGCTGCTCGAGCTCAAAGCGCGTTCCCTCTTCCCGGACGAGGAGGCCGAGCTCGCGGAGCTCGAGCCCGAGGAGGCGGCCGAGGAGTTGGCGCGCCGGCTCGCCGAGTACCGGCGGGCGAAGGAGGGCGCCGCGTGGCTGGCTGAGCGGCTGGAGGTCGGGCGCGATCGGTTCTTCCGGCTCGGCCCGGCGCCGCTCGCGCCGGCGCGACCCGAGCCTCGGTTCGCGTCGCAGGAGCCCGAGCGGCTCGCGGAGGTGCTGCGGCTGCTCGCCGTCGAGCCGCCGGCGCCGTCGACGGCGCACATGGGACTGCGTTTCCCGCCGGTCGCCCAGTTCGTGGAGCGCTGGCGATCGCTGCTGCGGCGGCGGGCGCGGGTCGATTTCGACCACGAGGTGGCCGGGCTGTCGCGGGTCGAGGTCGCGGTCGCGTTCCTCGCGCTGCTCGAGCTGTCGAAGCAGGGCGAGCTCGCGCTCGCGCAGGCGGCACCGTTCGCGCCGATCAGGATTTCACGCCCCGAGAGCGAAAGGAGTCTGTCGTGGAACGTTCGCTCCGCCTGATCCCGTCGAGCCCCGTGGAGGAGCTGGCCCGCACGGTGGAGGCGGTGCTCGTCGTCGCCTCGCAGCCGCTGTCGGAAGATGACCTTGCCGTCGCGGCTGACGACGAGCGCGGGCGCGTCGAGGAGGCGCTGGAGCTGCTCGGCGAGCGCTTCCGGGAAGGACGAAGCGGGATCGTGCTCGAGCACGTCGCCGGAGGGTGGGCGTTCCGGGCCTCGCGCGATGCGGCCGAGGCTTGCGCGCGACTCTTCGAGCGGCCGGTCGAGCGCGGGCTCTCGCAGGCGGCGCTCGAGGTGCTGTCGATCGTCGCCTACCTCGGGCCGTGCTCGCGACCGGAGATCGCGCGCATCCGCGGGGTCAACGTCGACGGCGTCGTCGCCGGACTGGTCGAGCGCGGGCTGCTGGCCGAGTCGGGCCGGGAATTGGACTTCGGCGCCGTGCGGTATCGGACCACGCCCCTCTTCGAGCGCGTCTTCGGGCTCGAGTCGCTCGCGGCGCTCCCGCGGGTGGACGACCTCGGCGCCGACGTGACGGAGATCCGAGAGCGGCTCGAGGCCGTCGCCGAGAAGCGGCCGGCGTAACCGGCTCGGGCCTCCGCCCCCGACCATGGGGCCGGCCGCTAGCGTTGCGGGCCGTGGAGGTCGACGAGAAGACCTGGGAGACCGAGGTGATTCGGCGGTCGGCAGAGACGCCGGTCGTCGTCGACTTCTGGGCCGAGTGGTGCAAGCCTTGCAAGGAGCTGACCCCGGTCCTCGAGCAGGCGGTCGAGGAGCGCGAGGTCGTGCTGGCGACGGTCGACGTCGACGTGAACAAGAGCCTTGCGCGCGAGTACGACATTTCCGGCATCCCGGCGGTGAAGGCGTTCAAGAACGGTCGCGTCGTGGCCGAGTTCGTCGGCGCGAAGTCGCGAATGGCCGTCGACGCGTTCCTCGACGAGCTGACGAAGCCGCCCGTCGCCGAGGAACTGGACGACGCGGAAGTCGGCGAGGCACTGGCCGCCGGGGACTACGAGCGCGCCTTCCAGATCCTGCTCGAACGCGCGGCCGATCCGGCGCAGCGCGAGGAGGCACGGCGCGTCATGGTCGCTCTCTTCGGCGAACTGGGACAGGATCACCCACTCTCGATGCAGTATCGCAAGCAGCTCGCGACGCTGATGTTCTGAGGCGCGTCCACCAGCTCGCACAGTCGCCGGGCCACCGCCGCCGGACAGCTCGACACGCAGGTCTCGGCACCCTCGCCGAGCACCGCGAACTTGTGCGCTGCGCACCGCGGACGCGCCCTTACGTGCCCCCAAGGGGGCGCAAGCCCCCTGCCAGTGACGTTACCGGGCAAGGTGTGACGCATGTGTCACGGCTTGGTGCCGAAAGCGAACCTTCTGTCATGCGGCTGAACGCATGGCTTGCCCGTGCCGGTGTGGCCTCGCGGCGCGGGGCCGACGAGCTGATCAAAGCCGGCCGCGTCACGGTCAACGGGGAGCTCGGACAGCTGAACACGTTCGTCGCGCCCCGCGACCGGGTCGAGCTCGACGGCGAGCTGCTCGCGAAACAGCGACTCGCGTACGTTCTCCTGAACAAGCCGGCCGGCGTCGTCACGACCGCGCGCGACCCGCAGGGACGGCCGACGGTCGTCGAACTCGTCGGCCACGAGGCGCGCGTCGTGCCCGTCGGCCGCCTCGACGCCGACACCACCGGCGTGCTGCTGCTGACGAACGACGGCGAGCTCGCTCACCGGCTCGCCCACCCGCGTTACGAGGTCGACAAGGTCTACGTCGCCGAGGTCGAGGGCGATCCCTCCGCCGACGCGCTCCATGCCCTCGAGCAGGGCGTCGAGCTCGACGACGGCCCGACCGCACCCGCCGCGGCCCGCCGGCTCGCGGCCGGCCGGGTCGAGCTGACGATCCATGAGGGCCGCACCCACCAGGTGAAGCGCATGCTCGCCGCCGTCGGCCACCCGGTAACGAACCTGCACCGGTCGCGCTACGGCCCGCTCGATGCCCGTGGCCTGGGTGAGGGCCAGTGGCGCGAGCTCTCGAGCGGCGAGGTCGCAGCGCTGCGACACGCGGCCGGGCTGTGAGACGGCCTGCTCGGGCTTGATCGCCGACGTCCGGCCATCAGCGCGGGCACGACGTTGGTCGTGCTGAGGTACGCCGTCGCCTGCGCGGGCGGGGACGGACCGTCCGGCGACTCCTGACGGCGGTCAGCCGACGAGTGCCACGAGTGCCTCGACCTCGACGGCGAGACCGCTCGGCAGCTCTGCGACGCCGATCGCGCTGCGGGCGCGCACGCCGCGATCCTCGCCCCACAGCTCCGCGATTGTGTTCGTGAACCCGTTTGCGACGGTGGGCTGGTCGCCGAAGCTTGGCGCGGAGCGCACCGGACGAGCACCTTGAGCCAGCGATCGACGCCGTCGAGCGAGCCGAGCTCGTCCCGCCCGGGATGCATTGCAGGCACAGGTCTGCATTGCAGGCACGACACGCAGCCTACTCGTGCGTCGTGTTAGGGCCTCGCCGCTTGAGCGTGATCGTCAGAGGAACGTCGTCGGCCGCGGCGGTCGAGGGACCGGGTACCGACTTGAGTCCTTCCTTGAACTAGAATGAGGCGAGGACGGAAGCCCGAGCAGAGGAGATCGGCTCGCTTGATTCGGTCAGCTTCGACCGAGCAGTAGAGATGCTGCTCGACGATGTACGGCTCACCTTCCTCGACTCCCTGAAAGCAGTAGGAGAGCATGGAGCCTGTCCTCGATTTCGTCGGTCGTCGCATCGACGAGGTCGAGTTCTGTCGAGTCTGCGAACCACGCCGCGATCAGCGAGGCCGTCTCTACTGCACCAGACCGCTCTCTCAGCCCCCGAGGGGTGAGGCCGCGAAACTCGACATCGTGCGTGAAGCACGTGGCGATTGCAGTCGCATCCTGCGCCGCGATCGCGTCGATCAGCCGAGTGCCCAGGGACACGGCCACAGCGCAAGCCTACGCGAGAGGGGGGTCGGGGCCGCCCTTCGCTCCACCGACAACGAGTTTCACATCAAGCCTCTGGCCCAAACGGCGCGCAAGGATAAGTCACTGCGGTGAGGGCGCGCGATTCGCCCTTCACGCTAGTACGTGATGTTCTCGACCAGCTCCACGACGGTCGGCGGCGTCAACACGGTCGTCCTGTCGAGCGCGCCGGAAGCAAGGAGACGTTCTCGGAACGATTTCGCGTCCTCGACCGAGTCGAACTCCACCCGTGTGAAGACCTCGTTCGGGTTGTCGACGCCTCGCAGCATGATGTGGCCCTTCGCCGCCTGCAGGCGGCCGACCGGATCGGCATCGAAAAACGGTTTCCAGGTGTCGAAGTCGTCGATCTTGAGATGGTGAACCATGAAAGCCACAGCGCCTCCTCTGCTTTCCGGGCTGCGTTTGGGCAGCTTCAGGATGATGCTTCCAGCTCGCGATCATCCCTGACATGTCGCATCGGATCAAGAGCCCAGCGTGCGCATGTGCGTAGTTCATCTCGACAGTCACGGAGACTCATGGCCTCGAGTCTCTCGAGGCGGTCACGTCAGCGATTGCTCGAGCCGCTGGAGACTCTCCGTCCAGCCTGCCTCGTGAAGGGCGGGGCGAGCCTCCGTTGCGAACGGGCGCTGGTCGAGAACGACGGTCACTCCCTCGCCACGGTCGAGGAACGAGAGCGTCACCACCGTCTCTTGGTCGTCGGGATCCGGCTCCTCCCATTCGAACGTGAACGCGAGGCGCCGCGGCGGCGGATCGACCTCGGCAAGTGGAAGGCCTCTCCGTCCGGCGGCTGCATCCTTAGGCGTACACGCGGCACGACGACAACCAGGCTGGCAACGGCCCCAGACGGACCGACGCGCCGAGTCTCACAGTCCCCCGAGCGCTCAGACAACGCGAAGGCCGTCAAACCTCGAATCGGAGGCCATCCGCCCCTGCTGTTGGCGCAGCGGTCGGACCACGATCCACCAGCCCCTGGCCCTTGCCGCCACGGGTCCGGCCCCGCTAGCTGCGCGCGTATTCCTCCGCCGAGTGCGACTCGAACTCCAGGCCGACAAACGGCTCGTCTCCGGTGACCCACGCGTCGTGTCCTGGCTCGATCACGTAAGCGTCTCCTGGTCCCAGGTCCGCTTCTGATCCGTCCTCGTGCGTCACGTGTATCCGCCCGGACTGAACGACACCGACGTGGTGCACCTGGCAGCTATCGGTGCCGACAACGGGTTTCACACATTCCGACCACTTCCAGCCGGGCTGGAATGTGAAGCGAGCGGCGGTTGTCCCGCCGAACCGGATGACATCGACCTGTGTCTTGTCGGGACGGCGCGTCTCGTCTGGCGCGTCGAAGTCGAAGGCGTGAATGCCTGCCACAGTGCAACCTCCTTTAGTGACTGCAATTCGATCGGTGTCGCGACAGTGTCATAAGAGCCGAAGCCAAAGTCAACCAGGGGCCGGTACGGCGCCTGGATCCGCGCTAGGTCTCGACCAGTTGACCGAAAGTGGGCCAGCCGGGACTACATCCGGCAAGAGTGCGTTGCCTTCCTGCGTCACGTCTCGGAGTGATGAACCAAGCCAGTCGTCAGGCGACGGGCACTTAGGTTGTGCCGGTGTGGTTACGCCGGGAGCACGAAGCCCATGCGCTCGTACATCGAGAGAAGCGTCGGCGCCGATTGCTCTCGCGCCTTGCCGGCCCCGACCGCGAGCAGCCGGGCCAGCTCGCCCGGGTCGCTACGGAGTTCCGCGTAGCTCGCCTGGATCGGCTCGAGCAGCGCGATCACCGCTTCGGCGACGTCGCTCTTGAACTGCCCGTAGCCGCCGCCCGCGTAGCGTGCCTCGATCGCCTCGGGCGACTCGCCCGTCGCGACGGTCATCACGTCGATCAGGTTCGTCACGCCGGCCTTGTCCTCGCCGCGGCGCACCTCGCTGCCCGAGTCGGTGACCGCGCTCTTCACCTTCTTGCGGATCACCTCGGGTGGGTCGAGCAGCAGCAGCGTCCCCTGCGTCGTGCCGCCCGTGGTGGACATCTTGTTCGACGGCTCCTGCAGGTCCATGATCCGCGCGCCCGGTCTCGGGGTAGATGCCCGCGGGAACCTGGAACGTCTCGCCGAAGCGAGTGTTGAAGCGCTCGGCGATGTCGCGCGCGAGCTCGAGGTGCTGGCGCTGGTCGTCGCCGATCGGGACGTGCGTCGTCTGGTAGAGGAGGATGTCGCCGGCCATCAGGATCGGGTAGGTGAAGAGGCCGGCGATGAGGAACTCCTGCCGCTCGCCCTTCTCCTTGAACTGCGTCATCCGGCCGAGGTGGCCGTAGCTCGTCACCGCCGAGAGCAGCCAGGCGGCCTCGGCGTGCGCGGTGACGTGGCTCTGCGCGAACACCGTCGAGCGCTCCGGGTCGAGGCCCGTGGCGAAGAGCAGCGCCGCCAGGTCGAGCGAGCGCTCTCGCAGGTCGGCCGGGTCGAAGTCGACCGTGATCGAGTGCAGGTCGACGATGCAGAAGAATGCGGCGCCCATCTCCCGGGTCGCGCGCTCCTGGGTCGCCGCGTACTGGCGGAAGCCGCCGGAGTAGTTGCCGAAGTGCTTCGCACCGGTGGGCTGGATGCCGGAGAAGATCCGCAAGGTGTTCGAGCTTAGCGCCGCGTCACCACGCTTACACTGACGACGTGGCCGTGCTCGATTCGACGTGGTCCCCGTCCTCGTGGCGGGACTTCGAGGCGCTCCAGCAGCCGGAGTGGCCCGACGCTGTGCTTGCCGGCGCAGCGATCGAGCGTCTGAAGTCGCTGCCGCCGCTCGTCTTCGCGGGCGAGGCGCGCCAGCTCCAGGCCTCGCTCGCCGAGGTCGCCGCTGGCCGCGCCTTTCTGCTCCAGGCGGGCGATTGTGTCGAGTCGTTCCGCGACTTCACGGCGCCCAGCATCCGTGAGCGGCTGAAGATCCTCCTGCAAATGGCAGCGGTTCTCACGTACGGGGCTGCGCTGCCGGTGCTGAAGGTGGGGCGCGTCGCCGGTCAGTTCGTGAAGCCGCGTTCCTCGCCGTTCGAGCGCGTTGGCGACCTCGAGCTCCCCTCGTTCCGCGGCCACATGGTGAACGACGACGCGCCGACCGCGGCGGCGCGCGTACCCGATCCGGAGCGGATGGTGAACGGCTACCACCAGTCGGCAGCCACGCTGAATCTCCTGCGCGCATTCACGAAGGGCGGCTTCGCCGATCTGAACCAGGTGCACCTGTGGAATCAGCAGTTCGTCGCCGACTCGCCGCAGGGCCTCCGCTACGAGCAGCTCGCGTCGGAAATTGAACGAGCCCTGGCGTTTATGGCCGCATGCGGGATCGACCTCGCTGCGACCCCGCAGCTGCACCAGGTCGATGTCTACACGAGTCACGAGGGCCTGCTGCTCGACTACGAGGAGGGGCTGACGCGCCGCGACTCGCTCACCGGCGACTGGTTCGATTGCTCGGCGCACATGCTCTGGATCGGCGAGCGGACGCGCCGGCCGGACGGCGCTCATGCCGAGTTCTTCTCAGGGGTCAACAACCCGCTCGGCTGCAAGCTCGGCCCGGCAGCGGCCGGGGAGGAGGTTGTCGAGCTCTGCGAGCGGCTGAACCCGGAGCGGATCCCCGGCCGTCTGACGCTCGTGACGCGCCTCGGCGCCGACCGCGTCGAGAAGCTGCTGCCGCCGCTCCTGCGCGCCGTGAGCGAGTCGGGGCATCCGGTCGTGTGGGCCTGCGACCCGATGCACGCAAACATGTTCGTGGCCGGCGGCCGCAAGACACGGCATTTCGACGCGATCATGCGCGAGATCGAGGGCTTCTTCGCCGCCTGCCGCGCAGAGGGCGCGTGGCCCGGCGGTATCCATCTCGAATACACCGGCGAGGACGTGACCGAGTGCCTCGGCGGCTCGGACGATCTTGGCGAGGAGCAGCTCGACCACCGCTACGAAACGCTCTGCGACCCGCGCCTGAACGCCCGCCAGTCGCTCGACCTCGCGTTCCGGCTCGCCGAGCTGATGCGGCGGTAGTGCTCGGTGGTGACAGTCGGCTCACGGTGGTCGGCACCGGCCTGATCGGCGCCTCGGTCGGCCTGGCCGCGCGGGAGCGCGGGGCGTTTGTCTCCGGCTGGGATCCCGACCCGGAGGCACTCGCGGCAGCCGCCGAGCGGGGCGCCCTGGACGAGGCGGCTTCCTCGCTCGAGCAGGCGCTCGCCGGCGCCGAGCTGGCGGTCGTGGCGGCGCCGATCGCGGCGTTGCCGGCCGAGGTCGCCGCGGTGCTCGCCGCGGCGGCGGAACAGACGACCGTCACCGACGTCGGCTCGACCAAGGCAAGCGTGGTCGCGGCGGCCGGCGGGTCGCCCCGGTTCGTCGGGGGCCACCCGATCTGTGGCTCCGAGGCGCGCGGCGCCGAGCACGCCTCCGCGGGCATCTTCACGGGCGCGACCTGGTTCCTGACGCCGACCTCGCAGACCGATCCGGAGCGGCACCGGCTCGTGCACGGGTTCGTCGCCGAGCTCGGCGCCGTTCCCGTCGCGATCGACCCGGCCGCGCACGATCGCCTCGTTGCGATGACGAGCCACGTACCGCATGTACTCGCGAACGTGGTTGTGAACCAGGCCGGCGCCGTGCGCGTCGAGGGCCACGAGCCGCTCGCGAACGCCGGCGGCTCACTGCGCGACATGACCCGTGTCGCGGGCGCGAACCCTCGCATCTGGGTGGACATCTTCCTCGACAACGCCGCCGCCGTTCGCGAGACGCTGGCCGAGCACCGGCGCCGGATCGAGCAGGTCGAGGCCGCGCTCGAGGGCGGCGACGCCGGCTTTCTCGCACGCTGGATCGGGGAGGCGGCGCAGAACCGGCGGCGGATGCTCGACAGCGCGTACGCGGATGCGGGTGCACTGCACCAGGTGCGGGTGCACGTGCCCGATCGGCCGGGCGTGCTCGCGGCGATCACGCAGGCGCTCGGCGCCGAGCGGATCAATATCGAGGACTTCGAGCTGCAGCACATCTCGCCCGAGCGCGGCGGCACGGTGACGCTGCTCGTCACGGGCGAGGGCGAGGCCCGACGCGCCGCCGAGCTGCTCGAGCGGCAGGGCTACGGCGTCGTCGTCTCCGCGGTGCTCGATGAGGGTTGAGCCCGCGACGCAAGTCGAGGGCCACATCGCCGTCCCGGGCGACAAGTCGATCTCGCACCGGGCGCTGCTCATCGGCGCTCTCGCCGAGGGCGAGACGCTCGTCTCCGGCTGGGGACGCTCCGGCGACACCGAGTCGACGCTCGGCGCGGTTCGCGCGCTCGGCGTCCGGGTGGACGAGGAGGACATCGACCTGTTGCGCGTCCACGGCGTCGGCCTGCACGGGCTGATCGCGCCCGAGGGGCCGATCGACTGCGGCAACGCCGGCACGCTCGCGCGGCTCGTGATGGGCGTGCTCGCGTTCCAGCGCGGGCGCTTCGAGCTCGTCGGCGACGAGTCGCTCTCGCGCCGCCCGATGGAGCGTGTGGCCGCGCCACTACGGCTGATGGGCGCCGAGCTGAACGGCCGACGACGGCTGTCTGCCGCTCGCGATCGAGGGCCGCGAGCTGGAGGCGATCGACTACGAGCTACCGGTCGCGAGCGCCCAGGTGAAGTCGGCGATCCTGCTCGCCGGGCTCGGCGCGCGCGGCCGCACCACCGTGGTCGAGCCGGCGCCCACGCGCGATCACACCGAGCTGATGCTGCGCGCGGCGGGCGCGAACGTGGCGACGAAGCCGGGCTCGGTCAGCATCGAGGGCGGCGCGACGCTGCGCCTGCCCGAGGTACAGGTGCCGGGCGACATCTCCTCCGCTGCGCCGTTCCTCGTCGCGGCCGCCCTGCTTCCGGGCTCGCATCTGACCGTCCACGACATCGGCCTCAACCCGCGCCGGACGGGGCTCCTCGGCGTGCTCGAGCGGATGGGCGCCCGTATCGCCGTCCACGCGCGCCACCGGGTCGCGGGCGAGCTGATCGGCGACGTCGAGGTGGTCGCGCAGCCGCTCGTCGCGACGAAGATCCAGGCGGCCGAGGTGCCGCTGCTCGTCGACGAGCTGCCGCTGTTCGGGCTGCTCGCCGCGTTCGCGCACGGCAAGAGCTACGTCAACGGAGCCGAGGAGCTTCGGGTGAAGGAGAGCGACCGGATCGAGGCGGCCGTCGACGCGCTGCGCGCGATCGGCGTGCGGGCACGCGCCACGAGCGACGGCTTCGCCGTGACCGGCGTACCGACCCGGCCGCGAGGCGGAAAGATCGACGCCGGCGGCGACCACCGGATCGCCATGCTCGGCGCGATCGCGGGCATCGTCTCACGCGAGGGAGTGCGCCTCGAGGGGGCCGAATCGGCGGCGATAAGCTTCCCCGGCTTCTTCGACCTCCTGGGCTCGGTGATCCAACGTTGATAGTCGCCATCGACGGCCCTGCAGGGGCCGGCAAGAGCACGGTCGCCCGCACGCTCGCGGCGCGGCTCGGCTTCCGCTACCTCGACACCGGCGCGATGTACCGCGCGCTCACGTGGCTCGCTCTTCAGCGCGGCCTGCCGCTCGGCGAGGAGGCCGCGCTCGCCACGCTCGCCCGCGAGAACGAGATCACGTTCGACGCCGGAGGGCGGGTGTTCATCGCTGACACCGACGTGACCGCGGCGATCCGGCAGGCGCGGGTCGATCGGATGGTGCCGGTCGTGGCGCGAAATCCGAAGGTGCGCGAGGTGATGCGCGACCGGCAGCGCGAGCTCGGCCGCGAGGGCGACGTGGTGATCGAGGGCCGCGACATCGGCACCGTCGTCGCACCGGACGCCGAGGTGAAGGTCTACCTCGTCGCCGATCCCGACGTGCGCGCGCGGCGGCGCGAGGCGGAGCGGCCCGAGATCGGCGCCGACGCGCTCGCGACCGACCTCAGGCTGCGCGACGAGTCCGACCGTGTGCGCATGCAGCCGGCCGAGGACGCGGAGGAGATCGACACGACGCACCTCGAGGTCGACGACGTGGTGGCCCGGATCGAAGACCTCGTCCGAGCGCGTTCCCTCGCCTGAACGCGTGTCGTACGGCGACTTTGCCTGGAAGACCTCCCGGCTGTGGATGGCGCCGCTGGCCGTGTTCGCCACACGCGGGCGTGGCTACGGCCTCGACCGAATGCCGATGGAGGGCGGCTGCGTCGTCGCGATCAACCACCTCGCGTGGATCGACGTGCCCCTCGTCGGCGGTCTCTCCCCACGAAACCTCAACTACATCGCAAAAGTCGAGGCGCACCGTGCGCCCGGACTCGGTCAGCTGATCCGCTGGCACGGCACGCTCGCCGTGCGCCGTGGCGAATCCGACCGGGACGCGGTGCGGCTGATGCGGCAAGCGGTGCGCGACGGCCGCGCGCTCGGGGTCTTCGTCGAGGGCACGCGCCAGCGTTCGGGCGAGCCCGGCGACGCGCAGCCGGGCGCGGCGATGGTGGCGATCCAGGAGGGCGTGCCGATCGTCCCCGTCGGGGTCTACGGGACACAGTTCTGGAAGCTCGGCAACTTCGCGCCGTGCTCGATCGCGGTCGGCGAGCCGTTCCTGCTCGAAGGGCTGCCGAAGGGCGGCCGCGGCTACAAGGAGGGCTCGCTCGAGATCGAGCGGCGGATCCGCACCCTGTTCGACTGGCTCGCCGGCGTGCACGCACGCGGCCGTCCGCGCGGGGAGGTGCCGCCGTCGTGAGCGGCCCCGACGACGACGGCCTGCTCGAGGGCACGCCCCCCTCTGCGGACGACGACCTGCTGCTCGGGACGGTGGCGATCGTCGGCTTCCCGAACGTCGGCAAGTCGACGCTGATCAACCGCCTCACGTCGACCCGTGCGGCCGTCGTGCACGAGACACAGGGGACGACACGCGACCGCAAGGAGCTCGTCTGCGAGTGGGCAGGCAAACGCTTCCTGCTCGTCGACACGGGTGGTGTCGACGTGCGCGCGAAGGACGCGATCGCCCGCTCGATCGTCGAGCACGCGCGCGCGGCCGTGGCCGAGGCTGATCTCGTGCTGTTCGTGGTCGACGCCCGCGCGGGCGTGACGCCGGGCGACGAGGAGCTCGCAACGATCATCCGCAACGCGCACAAGCCGGTGCTCGTGATCGCGAACAAGATCGACGACCCCTCGCAGGAGTCGCTCGCGCTCGAGTTCCACCGGCTGGGGCTCGGCGACCCACTGCCGCTCTCGGGGATGCACGGCCACAACACGGGAGACCTGCTCGACGAGGTGGTCGAGCGTCTGGAGGAGAACGAGACGGTGCGCCGTCACGTCACCGGTGACGAGGCGATCCGAGTGGCTATTCTCGGCCGCCCGAACGTGGGCAAGTCGTCGCTCTTCAACGCTCTGATCGGCTCGGAGCGCACGCTCGTCTCGGAGGTTCCCGGCACGACCCGCGACGCGATCGACACCGTGCTCGAGCACGAAGGCCGCAAGTACCTGCTGATCGACACGGCGGGGCTGCGACGGAAGCGCAAGCAGCGCCAGGGGATCGAGTACTACTCGGAGCTCCGCGCGCTCCAGGCGGCTGAGCGCGCCGACGTTGCGCTCGTTCTGATCGACGCCGGCGAGGGGATCGTCGAGGGCGACCTGGCGGCGGCGGACGTCGCCCGGAAAGCACAGTGCTCGACGCTCGTCGTGCTCGCGAAATGGGACATTTCGCAGGTGACGATCGAAGACGTCCGACCAGAGCTGCAGCGGCGGCTGCGTCAGCGCCCACCGTTCATCACCACGTCGGCGAGCACGGGCCGCGGGATCACACGCGTTCTCGGCAAGGTGGCGGAGCTCTACGACAAGCACGCCGGCCGCATCCCGACCGCCGAGCTCAACCGGTTCCTCGGGGAGCTGAAGGAGGCGCGCCAGCCTCCGTCGCGCGGCCGCAAGAGCCTGAACCTCCTCTACGGCGCACAGGTCACCTCCAGGCCGCCGCGCTTCCGCTTCACCGTCAACGACACGAGCCTCGTCACCCGCGACTACGCCTACTGGGTCGAGAACGAGCTGCGCGAGCGCTTCGAGCTCGAGGGTGTGCCCGTGGCGATCGACTTCCGGCGGCGCTCATGAGGGCAGTCGTCGTCGGAGGCGGGACGTGGGGCACCGGGTTCTCGCGGCTGCTCGCGGACCGCGGCCACTCGGTCGTGCTCGCGACCCACCGCGCCGAGGACGCGCGGGCGATCCGCGAGACCGGGCACAACCCGCGCTATCTGAGTGAGGTCGGCCTGGAGGGGATCGAAGCGACCACCGTCGACGAGGCGCCGATCACGGCTGCCGACCTCGTCGTGGTCGCGGTTCCGAGCCGCGCCTTTCGCTCGGTCGTCGAGTCACTGCCGGGCGACGCTCCGGTGCTGGGACTCACGAAGGGCCTCGACCCGGAGACCGGCGAGCGGCTCTCGACGCTCGTCCGCGACAGGCCGGTGGCGGTGCTCTCGGGCCCGAACATGGCCGAGGAGGTGGCCGAAGGCCTCCCCGGCGCGGCGGTGATCGCAAGCGAGGACGGCGAGCTCGCACGGCAGCTGCAGGACGCGATCAACTCGAGCATCTTCCGCGTCTACGTGAACGACGATGTGATCGGCGTCGAGCTCTGCGCTGCTGCGAAGAACGTGATCGCCCTCGCAGCCGGTGCCGTCGACGGCCTCGGGCTCGGCGACAACGCGAAGGCGGCGCTCGTCACGCGCGGTCTCGTCGAGATGGCTCGGCTCGGCGAGGCGCTCGGTGCCGACCCCGAGACGTTCTCGGGCCTCGCGGGCATGGGCGACCTGATGGTGACGTGCTGGCACCCGTCGGGCCGCAATCGCCGGGCCGGCGAGCTGATCGCCCGCGGCGCGACGCCGGGTGAGGCGAGCGCCGAGATCGCGCATGTGGTGGAAGGGTTGACGACGGCACCGGTCCTGCGCGACCTGTCGCGTCGGCTCGGCATCGAGCTGCCGATCACCGAAGGCGTCTGCGCCGTCCTCGACGGGCGACCGCTCCTCGAGCTGGCGGGCGACCTGATGGGCCGGCGGCCGACCGACGAGACCCGCCCGGCCGTGGCCGCTAGCGTCGCCCGCTAGGGTTCCGAGATCGCTGCGAGAAGCTTCACCTTCACCTCGGAGTCCGTCACCGAGGGACACCCGGACAAGGTCGCCGACCAGGTCTCCGATTCCGTCCTCGACGCCGTCCTCACGGACGACCCCGAGGGGCGGGTCGCCTGCGAGACTTTGATCACGACCGGCCTCGTCGTCGTCGCGGGCGAGATCACCACCTCGACCTACGTCGACATCCCTCGCCTCGTCCGCCAGCGGATCGCGCAGATCGGTTACACGCGCGCCAAGTACGGCTTCGACGCCGAGACGTGCGGCGTGGTCGTCGCGATCGACGAGCAGTCGCCCGACATTGCGCAAGGCGTCGACACCGCCTTCGAGGTCCAGCACGACCCGGGCGACGACGACCCGCTCGACAGGATCGGCGCCGGCGACCAGGGGATGATGTTCGGCTACGCGACCAACGAGACCGACGAGCTGATGCCGCTGCCGATCATGCTCGCGCACAAGCTCGCGAAGCGGCTCTCGGAGGTGCGGAAGGCGGACGTGCTTCCGTACCTGCGCCCGGACGGGAAAGTGCAGGTCTCGATCCGGTACGACGTGGACGAGCACGGCCATCAACGGCCGGTCGAGATCGAGCGGGTGCTCGTCTCGTCCCAGCACCGCGAGGGCCTCGACCCGGAGACGATGATGAAGCCCGACATCGTCGAGCACGTCCTGCGTCCGATCCTGCCGCCGGATCTCTACGACGAGAAACGGCTCTCCGACAAGGAGTTCGTCTACGTGAACCCGACCGGCAAGTTCGTGATCGGCGGCCCGATGGGCGACACCGGGCTGACCGGGCGGAAGATCATCGTCGACACCTACGGCGGCGCAGCACCTCATGGCGGTGGGGCCTTCTCGGGCAAGGACCCGACGAAGGTCGACCGCTCGGCCGCCTACGCGGCGCGTTACGTCGCGAAGAACGTTGTCGCGGCCGGCCTCGCCGACCGCTGCCAGATCCAGGTCGCGTATGCCATCGGTGTGGCTCATCCGTTTTCGGTCCTGGTCGACTGCTTCGGCACCGAGCATCTGCCGGTGGAGCGAATCGAGGCACTGGTGAGGGAGCACTTCGACCTGCGCCCGGCTGCGATCCTGCGCGACCTCGACCTTCGCCGTCCGATCTATGCGAAGACGGCCGCGTACGGCCACTTCGGTCGCGACGACCACGACTTCACATGGGAGCGGGTCGACAAGGCCTCGGCGCTCCGGGCCGCCGCGGGTCTCGAAGCACCGGCCAACGCGTAACCGCAGCGCGCCGCTGGCTCTCCGAAGCGTCGCTGTCGCGTCTCAGAGAACGTGCCAGACAGCGCGGGCGCTACGCCGCGGGCCGGACAAAGAGGCCGGCTGCGGCCTTGTCGGCGATCGTCTTCTCTTCCCCGTTCAGGCGGACGCGGAACTGCCCGGCGGCGGGCTCGGCGGCGGCGAGGCGGATGCTCGCTCCGGGCACGAAGCCCTCGTCGTAGAACCAATGCAGGAGGTCGCCGTCGTGCTCTGCGAGCCGCACGATCGTCGCGTCGGAGCCGGGCTCGAGCGCCGCGAGCGGCGCGAGCTCGAGGTTCTCCGCCTGCTCGAGGACGGTGTCGACGGGCCACCCGTGCGGGCACCGCTCGGGATGGCCGAGCCGCTCGTCGATCCGCTCGACCATGTCGTCGGTGAAGGTGTCGCCGAGCTCGTCGGCGTGAACGTGCGCCTCGGCCGCGGTGTAGTCCATGAAGTCGGTGAGCAACCTCTCGATGATCCGGTGCTTGCGCACGACCCGCTCGGCACGCACCCGGCCGGGTGCGGTGAGGATCGCCTCCTTGTGCTCGCCGCGCTCCACGAGCCCCTCCGCCTCGAGCCGCTTCAGCATCTCGCCGGCCGACGCGCGCGAGACGCCCAGCATCTCCGCCACGCGAGCCGAGAGTGTCGGGAGGCCCGTCTCCTGGGGCCGGTACTCGCCGATCGGGAATGCGAGGAAGTAGATGGTCTCGAGGTACTCGTCGATCGAATGTCCCTGTGCCATCGCAACGCCATCGTAACCCCGCTACTCTGTCGGCCTCGTAAGGCGGTCCTTACTTCCACCAGGCGGAAGGCTCGGTAGATGAGCGAAACCCAGACCCTGCTCCTCGGCGCGATCGCCGGCGCGACGATCTTCATCGGGCTGCCGCTCGCGCGGGTGCGCAGCACGCGGCCCGGGGCGCGTGCGGGATTGACGGCGCTCGCGACCGGGATCCTCGTCTTCCTCCTCTGGGACGTACTCGCCCACGGCGTCGAACCGGTGGAGGCTGCGCTCAACGACCGCGACTGGTCGACATTCGTCCCGTACGTCGTCCTGCTCGCGGGCGGGTTCGCGGTCGGCCTGATGAGCCTCGTCTACTACGACTGGTGGCTCAAGTGCCGCCGCGTCTCGCCGCTCGTCGGCCCGGGCGCGGCAGCCGTCGACGAGTACGAGAGGGCTGTTTCGCTGCCGGGCTCGATGTCGCCGGCGCGCCGGCTCGCGCTCCTGATCGCGACCGGCATTGGCATCCACAACTTCGGTGAAGGGCTCGCGATCGGCCAGTCCTCCGCGGCCGACGAGGTCTCGCTCGCTCTCGTCCTGATCATCGGTTTCGCGCTCCACAACGCGACGGAGGGCTTCGGCATCGTCGGCCCGCTGTCGGCCGAGACCGAGCCGGTGAGCTGGCGCTTCCTCGCGCTCCTCGGCCTGATCGGCGGCGGCCCCACGTTCCTCGGCACGGCGATCGGCTACACGTGGGTGAGCGTCGCGCTCCAGGTGCTCTTCTTCTCGCTCGCGGCCGGCTCGATCCTCTTCGTCGTCTTCGAGCTGAGCGCCGTGTGCCGCCGCTACCGGACACCGGTTGTTGTCGGCTGGATGACGTTCCTCGGGATCGCCCTCGGCTTCGCCACCGACTTCGTGCTCGGAGCGCTCGGCGGCTGAGCCCGCGCTGCTTGCCCACGCGGCCTGCCTCGTAGGCTGTAGTCGTGGGTGAGTTCTTCCACGCGTTCCGGGTCTTCGGCGACCATCTCGCGGCGGTCCAGTGGCGGTACCTCGCGATCGCGCTCGCGCTGCACCTGCTGCGGCTCGTCTTCCGCGCGATCGCCTGGCGGACGATCCTCAGTGCGGCCTACCCCGACCAGCGCGTCGGCTTCTGGAGCGCGCTCGGCGCGTACGTCGCCGGCGTCGGCGTCAACTCGATCGTGCCCGCACGCGGCGGCGACCTGGTCAAGCTCTATCTGATCAAGCACCGCATCCCGGAGTCGTCGTACGCGACGCTCGCCCCGACGCTCGTGGTCGAGACGATGGCCGACTTCGTGATCGCGGGCGCGCTGATCGCCTGGGCGTTCTCGATCGGCGTCCTGCCCGCGCACGAGGTCTACTCTCGGCTGCCGAGTGTGGACTGGGGATTTCTCGTCAGCCACAGGGAGTGGACGGGCGCGGCGCTCCTCATCATCGCGGCCGTCGGGCTCTTCGCTTTCTTCCATTTCGCCGAGCACGGCTCGGAGATGCGCGCTCGAGTTGGCCGCGGTTTTGCCGTCCTCCGCCAGCCGCGGCAGTTTGCGTTCGGCGTGATCGCGCCGCAGCTCGTCGCGTGGGCTTTCAGGGTCGCGTCGATGTACTACTTCCTGCGCGCCTTCGGCGTCAACGCGACGATCCACAACGCTTTTCTCGCGCAGGTCGTCGACTCGCTCGCGACCCTGTTCCCGGCGACCCCGGGCGGCGCCGGCACGAAGCAGGGGCTGATCGTGTTCCTGTTCGCCGACGAAGCGGTCTCGAAGTCGCTCCTACTCGCGTTCAGCGTCGGGATGAACATCGCGCTCGTCGTCTTCAGCCTCGTGGTCGGCGGGATCGCGCTGTTCCTGATGGCGCGCACGCTGAACTGGAAGCGCATCCGGCGGGCGCAGGCGCAAGAAGAGCAGGCCTGAGGAGTGCCGTTCGCGTCGGTGTATCCGCTCGTGACGGCCCGTGCCGTGGCACGGCCGTTCACCTACGAGGTCGAGGACGATGTCGGCAAAGGGGCGATCGTGTCGGTGCCGTTCGGGGGACGGCGCGTCCGCGGGATCGTCGTCGCCGTCGAGGACAGCCCGCCGGAGGGGATCGAGCCGATCCCGATCGACGCGGTCGTGGGCCAGGTGCCGCCTGCGCTCGTCGATCTGGCGCTCTGGCTCGCCGACTACTACGGCTCGACGCCGGCCCGAGCGCTCGCACTTGTCGCGCCGAGCGCGCCGAAGCGACGCAAGGTGCAGGCGCCGCCCGCCGAGCGTCAGGCACTCACCGGGGAGGACCCGCCGCTCGAGCTCTCGACCGAGCAGCGGGCAGCGGTCGCGCGCATCGTGGAAGGGCTCGACGTCGGTTCGGGGACTTACCTGCTCCACGGCGCGACCGGATCGGGGAAGACCGAGGTCTACCTCCAGGCGTGCGCGGCCGTGCTCGAGCGCGGGCTCGGCGCGATCGTGCTCGTGCCCGAGATCGCGCTCGCGCCGCAGACCGTCGGCCGGGTGCGCGCGCGCTACGGCGAGCGCGTGGCGATTCTGCACTCGGGGCTGACCGAGGCCGAACGTCGCGACGAGCGCGAGCGGATCGCGAGCGGGAAGGCGAGGATCGTGGTCGGCGCCCGCTCGGCGGTGTTCGCCCCGGTGCGCGGCCTCGGCCTGATCGTCGTCGACGAGGAGCACGATGCGTCCTACAAGCAGGACTCGGATCCACGCTACGACGCCCGCACGCTGGCCGCGAAGCGCGGCGCACTCGAGGGCGCGGTCGTTGTCTACGGCTCCGCCACGCCTCGGCCGGAGAGCTGGGAGCGTCTCGAGCGGCTCGAGCTCGGCGGGCGCGTCACGGGCTCGTTGCCGCCGGTGCAGATCGTCGACCTGCGACGCGAGGCGGGCTACCCGCTCTCGGCACCGCTCCTGCGGGAGCTCCGTGGCGTGGCCGACCGCGGTGGCAAGGCGATCCTGCTCCTCAACCGGCGCGGCGTGGCGCCGGCGCTCCACTGCCGCGCGTGCGGGACGACGATCCGCTGCCCGAACTGCGACGTCGCGCTCGTCCTTCATGGCGACGACGGGCTCCGCTGCCACCACTGCGGGCACGCCGAGCCGTCGCCGTCCGCCTGCCCGGCGTGCGGCTCGACAGAGCTCGCCCGCCTCGGCGCGGGCACGCAGAAGCTCGAGCGCGAGCTGGCGCGGGAGTTCCCCGAGCTGGAGCTGATCCGCCTCGACGCCGACACCGCGGCGAAACCGGAGGCGCTGACCACAGCGCTGCGGCGCTTCGCGGAGACCAGCGGCGTCGTCCTGCTCGGCACGCAGATGGTCGCGAAGGGCCATCACTTCGCGGGTGTCGAGCTCGCGGCCGTGATCGACGCCGACACCTCGCTCGCGCTGCCGGACTTCCGCGCCGAGGAGCGGACGTTCCAGCTGATCACGCAGCTGGCCGGGCGCAGCGGCCGCGATGCTCCGGGCCGGGTGCTCGTGCAGACATTCCAGCCGGACGCCCGGCCGATCGCCTACGCGGCGCGCCACGACGTCGTCCGGTTCCTCGCCGAAGAGGTCGAGCGCCGTCGCGAGCTCGGCTACCCGCCGTTCCGCCACCTCGTCCGGATCGTCGTCTCGGGCACCGGATCCGCGTCACGTACAACGAGCGCTCGAGGAGCTCCGGGCTGGACTACCCGAGGCGGAGCTGCTCGGCCCGGCGCCGCTCCTGCGGCTTCGCGGCCGCCACCGTGCACAGCTCGTCGCCAAGACCGAGCGCCCGCGCGCGGTCGCGACGCACGCCGCGCGTTTGCTCGCCTCGGCCGCGCCCGCGATGCGCCGCGCCGGGCTGACCGTCGTCGTCGACGTCGACCCGCAGTCGTTGTGAGTGCCCGTGCGGCACACTGCGGACTGTGAGGCGAACGCCGGCCGAAGAGATCCTCGGCGAGTGGGGCATCCGCGACGTCACGCCGGACTCGCCAGCGCGAGCGTGAGCAGCTCGATCGGGACGGCGAGCTCAATCCGCTCGTCGGCAAACCGCTCCGGCGTCGTCTCCGCAACTTCACGCCCCGAGGCCGACAACTACATCGCCTCGCTCGGCGGACCGCGCCCGTACATGCAGCGGCTGCGGCAGATCGAGCACGAGACCGAGAGCCACCTCGAGCGGCTCGCAGAGGCCTACGCCGAGACCGGCGCCGACGCGTCCGCGTGGCGGCGGCTCGCCGAGCGCTGGAACTTCCGCGAGGTCAACGAGCTGATCGAGAGGCACAACCGCTGGTACCCGCTCGAGGCCCGGCTTGCGATGGATCCGCGCTCCCGCGACTTCGTCAAGGTCGGTGGCCGGCCCTACCGTCGCGAGCCGCTCGACGCTGCCTGGATCCTCGAGCGCTTCCCCGCGTAGACTTCGCCGCCGATGGCCGACGCCCACACCCACGAGCACGACCACGACCACGAGCACGAGCACGAGCACGGCGAGCACGATCACGACCACGCCGCCGAAGACGAGCTCGACCCGGAGGCCCAGAAGGAGTTCGAGGAGGCCCAGGCCGAGGCGATCCGCCGCCGCGCGCTCTCGCAGATCCGGCAGTACCCGGACGTCGCGCTACGAATGAAGGCACATGAGGTGGACGAGTTCGACGAGGAGCTCGTGCAGCTCGTCGAGCGGATGCAGCTGCTGATGCATGACGCGCAGGGCGTCGGCTCGCTGCGACGCAGCTCGGCATGCTCCGCCGGGTGTTCGTCTTCGAGCCAGACGACACCGGGCCCAAGGCGGTCGTGAACCCGCGGCTGGTCGACCCGTCCGACGCGAAGGAGACCGACGAGGAGGGCTGCCTCTCGTTGCACGAGGTGCGCGTGCCGGTCGAGCGGTCGCTGCGCGTCATGCTCGAGGGCAAGGATCCGGGCGGGAACGACGTGCGCTACGAGCTCGAGGGGCTCGAGGCGCGGATCGTGCAGCACGAGGTCGACCACCTCGATGGCGTGCTGATCATCGACCGCACCGACGCCGAGCACCGCAGGCAGGCGCTGGGCGCGCTCCGCCCGCAGCCCGTCCTGCGCTGATGCGCCTCGCCGTCGCCGCGACGGCTCCGTTCGGCGCGGACGTGCTCGAGCGGCTCGCGGCCCGCCACGAGATCGCCTACCTGCTGACACGGCCGGACGCTCCTCGCGGGCGAGGCCGCGAAGCTCGCGCCGCCGCCCGCCAAGGAGGTCGCAGAGCGGCTCGGAATCGCCGTCCACCAGCCGGAGCGGCCGCAGCTTCCGGACGAGCCGGTCGAGACGATCGTGATCTGCGCCTACGGCCTGCTGATCCCCGCTTCCCTGCTCGAGCTGGCGCTGTGGCTGAACGTGCACCCGTCGCTGTTGCCGCGCTGGCGTGGCGCTGCGCCGGTCGAGCGGGCGATTCTCGCAGGCGACGAGGAGACCGGAGTCACGATCCACGAGACGGTTGCGGCGCTCGACGCAGGGCCGATCGCCGCGCGGGAGGCGTTCCCGATCCGGCCCGAGGACGACGCCGGCACGGTCTTCGCGCGCGCGGCCGAGGTCTCGCGGTGGAGCTCCTCGACCGCGTGCTTTCCGCGCCGTCTTTTCTGCCGCAGAGCGAGGACGGCGTGACCTACGCCGAGAAGATCGGGCCATCCGACCGCGAGCTCGACCTGTCGAATCCAGTCGACGCCTGGCGGCGTGTGCGCGCGCTCTCGCCGCACATCGGCGCGTGGACGATCTTGCACGGGCGCCGCGTCACGGTCTGGCGCGCGCGGCTCGAGGACGGCGCGTTCGTCCCCGAGGAGGTGCAGCCGGAGGGCCGGCGGCGCATGGCGTACGACGAGTTTCTCCGCGGCCTGCAGCCGTGATCGCGCCGGCGCGTCGCGTCGCGTTCGAGGTCGTACGACGCGTCTTCGAGGACGACGCCTACGCCGATCGCGCGTTCGCGGCCGCGGCCGGCGTCCTCGACGAGCGCGACCGCGCTCTGGCGCAGCGCATCGCCTACGGGACCGTGCAGCGCGTGCGCACGATCGACCACGGCATCGACGAGCTCGGCCGCCGGCCGGTGCGAAAGCTCGACCCTGCCGTTCGCGCCGCGCTGCGGATCGCGGGCTACGAGCTCGCGTGGAGCGACGCGCCGGCGCACGCAGTCGCAGACGACGCGGTCGAGCTCGTGCGCGCAGCGGGCCTCGAGCGTGCCGTCGGGTTCACGAACGCGGTCGCGCGGCGGCTGGCGGAGGGCTTCCCGGCGCTCGTCGCGTCGCTTCCCGACGGCCCGCTCAAGGAGTCGTATCCCGACTGGATCTACGAGACGTGGGTGCGCGACTGGGGCGAGGACGAGGCACTCGCCCTGATGCGTGCACAGAACGAGCCGGGCGAGCTCGTCGTCCGCGCAGCCGATCCGGTCGGCGAGCCGACCGACGTCCCGGGCGCCTAGCGCGTCGACCGGATCGACCCGGAGGCGCTCGCCGCCGGTCGCATCTGGCCGCAGAGCCGCGGCTCGCAGCTGGCCGCGCTCGTGGTCGGCTCGCAGGACGGCGAGCGCGTGCTCGACGCGTGCGCCGCGCCCGGCGGCAAGGCGACGATGCTGCGCGGCGAGGTGACCGCGGTCGAGGTGCACCCGGGCCGCGCCCGCGAGCTGGAGGAGAACGCTGCGCCGACTCGGCGCGACGAACGTACGCGTCGTGAACGCCGACGTCCGCGAGCTCGGCGAGAGCGGCTTCGACCGCGCGCTCGTCGACGCGCCGTGCTCGGGCCTCGGCGTGCTCGGCCGCCGCCCCGACCTCCGCTGGCGTGCGCAGCCCGCTGCCGGAGCTCCAGCTCGAGCTGCTCGCGCGCGTCGGCCGAGCGGACCCGGCCGGGCGGCACGGTCGTCTACTCGGTCTGCACGCTGAATGCCGACGAGAACGAGGCGATCGTCGATGCGTCCGGCCTCGAGGTCGAGCCGCTCGGCGACGAGTGGCCGCAGTTCGCGCACCCGAAGCGTCCCGAGTTCCTGCTCACGACCCCGCATCGGCACGGCACGTCCGGCTTCTTCATCGCGCGTTTACGGGTGCCGAGTTAGCCGACCGAATGTGACCCCGGCACCTGCGGGCGCCTCGCCTGTCACCGGGCCTAGCCCAGCTCGTCGTGGCCCTCGCCGGCCTCGACGGCGACGAGCGGGCGCTCCGACTCGGGGCGGCGGGACGGGTCGTCCCACGGGAGGAACGAGATCTCCGCGCCCTGGATCTCCGGGACGAGGAACACGGCATCGTCGTCAGGGCGGCTCCACCAGAGGTTGCAGCGCCAGCCGTCGTCGAGGCATGAGAGCCAGCCGTCGCCGCCTGCCTCGGCGACCGTCAGGAGCGCCTCGATCGGGTCTCCGAGCGGCTCGACGAAGACGTCGAGCTCGTAGTGGAACGGCTCGGCCCAGTGGCGCTCGGCTTCGATCGAGATCCGGCAGTGGCCCACGAGGTCTCGGACCGCGAGCTCGATGTTCTCCGCGGCCTGCGCGGCCTGGCTCGAGTCGGTCAGCGCCGTCACGACTCGCAGCTCGAGGACGGTGCGGCGTTCGGCGGCAGGAGGAACAGCGGCGACGGGAACGTGCTCGCCGCCGGGGCCTTCCGCGAACCCGGTCGGCTCGAGCTCGTCCTCGCGGACGACCCACACCGAACGGCCGCCGCGGGTCGGCCTGTCGACCCAGACGGACACCGCCCACCCGGTGCCGGCGTCGTCGGGGCCGGCGAGGTCGTCGACGACACCCTCGGCCGGGGCGGCGTCGGCCTCGCCGGCGATGCGGACGACCTCTCCTTCTCTGAAGCGCGGCTTCACAGCATGGAGCGTAACGCGGGCAACGAACGGAGTTCCAAATCACGCAATGGCCGCGGGCTGGTACAAGCCGTTGCATGAGCCGTAGGCTCGACGGAGGGTCACAGGAGCGGAGGCGGCGGCTTTGCCGGCGCCGCGAGCGGGCATGAGTCTCGAGCGGGCACTGCAACTCGCGGCCGAAGGCGCCCACCGCGCCTACCCGAAGCCAACCGTCGGTGCGGTCGTCGTCCGCGCCGGCGAGATCGTCGGCGAGGGCGTCACCGAGCGGGGCGGCCGGCACGGCGAGGTGGTTGCTCTCGACGCGGCGGGAGAACGGGCGCTGGGCGCGACGCTCTACGTGACGATGGAGCCGTGCGCCCACTCGGGCACGACACCGCCGTGTACCGAGCGCGTGCTCGCGGCAGGAGTCGCGCGCGTCGTCGCCGGATCACGCGATCCGAACCCGGAGGCGGCCGGCGGTCTCGAGCGGCTTCGCGAGGGCGGCGTCGAGGCGGAGCTCGACGATCGCCGGGAGGCGCGGGCCCAGAATGAGGCCTGGCGCACGTGGGTGGCGCTCGGCCGTCCGTTCGTCACGTACAAGGCCGCGGTCTCACTCGACGGCAGGATGACCGTGCCCGGGCAGCGGTGGGTGACGGGCGAGGAGAGCCGGCGGCTCGTGCACGAGCTCCGCGCCGCCTCGGACGCGGTCGCGGTCGGCATGGGCACGGTGCGCGCGGACGCGCCTCGACTCGACGCCCGTGACGTGCCGACGCCGCGCGGCCAGCCGCGCCGCCTGGCGTTCGGCAGCGGCCCGCTGCCGGCGGAGTCGGAGCTCGAGCTGCGCTCGGGCGCGCTCGCCGAAGAGCTCGCGGCGCTGGCGCAGGAGGGCGTGCAGTCGCTCCTCCTCGAAGGCGGGCCGACGCTCGCGGCCGCCTTCCTGGAGGCCGACCTCGTGGACAAGCTCTGCGTGTTCGTCGCGCCCGTCCTCGCCGGCGGAGCCGGCCCTGCCTTCCTGCCGCCGCTAGGATCGACAAAGCGGCTCTCCCACCTGATCGTCGAGCCCGTCGGCGGGGATGTGCTGCTCCAAGCCTATGTTCACGAACCGTGAGTTCCAACGCACCGACGACGAGATCGTCTCCCTCCTCTCGCAATGGCTGATGAGGACACTGGGGAACGACGAGCTGCGCAAGCGAATCGAGGAGATCGGCACGGACGAGCTCGCGCCCGGCCAGCGCACCGCGGTCGAGGAGTTGCTCGGCGCGCTCGGCAACGCGTTCCCCGGCGAGACGGGCGGCCTCGAGATGATCGTCCGCGAGACGATCGAGGCGCTCGCCTACGGGGAGTAGTCGCCTCGTCGCGCCCGGCGCGCCGTGTTTGCGTGATCCGGCCCGGACCGCTCGTCGAAAGTCACTGAATCGGCACGAAGACGTCACCCACGCGTGACGGCTTCGGCGCTAGCGTCGGTCGTGGGTGGAAAACCCCGGGTGGGTGGGGTGCGGACCGTGGTGCGTTCATCGCTCGCGGACCGAGCGACGTTAGATGATTGATTCCACGATCTCGCGTGTCCGGCTGCGCGATCTGGCGTGTCTGGGCCGCTCCCGGCTTGTGCGGGCCGGCATTGCCGGCCCGCGCAAGCCGTCCGCTTCACGCCGCCGCCCTGGCGTCGATGCCGCCAGCATCGCCACCAGGTCGTCGACGCGCCCGAAACAGGCCAGCTCACGCCCCGGAACAGACGATGTCGTGGAATCAATCATCTAGCCTAGGCGCGTGTTCACAGGGATCGTCCGCGAGGTCGGCCGCGTCGTCTCGCTCGGCGGTGACGGCTCCGCGGTGCGGCTTGAAGTCGAGGCTTTCGACACCGCTCGAGCGGTGTCGGTCGGTGACTCCGTCTCGGTGAGCGGCTGCTGCCTCACCGCGGTCGCCGTGGACGGCGGGCGGATCGCGTTCGACGTCGTGCCGGAGTCACTCGCGCGTACCTCGCTCGGGCGCCTCGCGCCGGGTTCGCGCGTCAACATCGAGCCGGCACTGCGGGTCGGCGAGCCGCTCGGCGGACACTACGTCCAGGGCCACGTCGAAGCGGTTGGCACGGTCCGCCGCGCCGACGCCGACGCCGACGACGGCAGGCGCGTCTGGTTCGACGCCCCGCCCGAGTTGCTCCGCTACGTGGTCGAGAAGGGCTCGATCACGGTTGACGGCACGAGCCTCACAGTCGCCGCCCTCGACGGGAGCGGGTTCGCCGTCGCGCTCGTCCCGCACACACTCGCGGTGACGACGCTCGGCGAGCTCCGAGCCGGCGACCCGGTGAACCTCGAGCCCGACGTGCTCGCCAAGTACGTCGAGCGGCTGCTCGCCTCACGTTGATCGCCTGACGCGGGCCGGCGGTCGCCCAAGGCGGCCTGGCGGCGTCAGTCGTCTAGCCTGTGCGCATGGCAGTCACGACGACGTTCGCCACCATCGAGGAGGCAATCGAGGACATCCGCGAGGGGCGGTTCGTCGTCGTAGTCGACGACCCGGACCGCGAGAACGAAGGCGACCTCGTAATCGCCGCGCAGTTCGCGACGCCCGAGACGATCAACTTCATGGCGACCCATGCACGCGGGCTGATCTGCCTCTGCCTCACCGACGAGCGAACCGAGCAACTCGGGCTGCGGCCGATGACCGACCACAACGAGGCACCGCTCGGGACGGCGTTCACCGTCTCGATCGAGGCGCGCGAAGGGGTCACCACCGGCATCTCGGCCGCCGACCGGAGCCACACGATCCAGGTCGCGATTGCACCCGGCGCGAAGCCGCAGGACCTCGTCCAGCCCGGACACGTCTTCCCGCTCCGCGCCAAGCCCGGCGGCGTGCTCGAGCGGATCGGCCAGACCGAGGCGGCGGTCGACCTCGCGCGCATGGCCGGCCTCAATCCGTCCGGCGTCGTCTGCGAGATCATGAACGAGGACGGGACGATGGCCCGCGTGCCCGACCTCATTCCGTACTGCGAGCGGCACGGGCTGAAGATGATCACGGTCGCCGACCTCGTCGAGCATCGCCGGCGACGCGAGAAGCTCGTCGAGCGCAAGGTCTCCGTCCGCCTCCCAACCGAGTACGGCGAGTTCGCAGCGGTCGCCTTCCGCGAGAAGCTGACCGGCAAGGTGCACGTCGCGCTCGTCGCGGGCGAGGTCGACGGCGCGGAGGGCGTGCTCGTGCGCGTCCACTCCGAGTGCCTGACCGGCGACGTCTTCCACTCACTTCTCTGCGACTGTGGCGAGCAGCGTGAGCAGGCGCTCGCCCAGATTGCGCGCGAGGGACGCGGCGTCTTCCTCTACATGGCCCAGGAGGGGCGCGGCATCGGCCTGCTGAACAAGCTGCTCGCCTACGAGCTGCAGGCGGGCGGCCTCGACACCGTCGAGGCCAACGCGAGGCTCGGCTTCCCCGCCGACGCGCGCGACTACGCGATCGGCAACCAGATCCTCGCCGACCTCGGCCTGACGACGATCCGCATCCTCACGAACAACCCGAAGAAGCTGACCGGGATCGACGGCTTCGGCCTCACGGTCGTCGAACAGGTCCCGATCGAGATCACGCCCAACGTGGAGAACCGGCGCTACCTCGAGGTCAAGCGGGATAAGCTCGGGCACGTCCTGCACCACCAGGACCTGAGGAACCTCGACGAGGAGAGCCCGACCAGTTGACCAGCAACGAGTACGACGAGTTCGCCGTCGTCGAGCGCAGCGGCGAGGCCGAGGAGGACGCCGACGAGCCGAGGCGGCCGAGGCGGCCGAGGCGCCGGCGGTCGACGAAGAGCCCGCTACCCGCGGACCCTGTCTCGCCGGGCCAGGAGTCTCTGCCGGTCGAGCCCGCGGCCGCGGACGAGCCCGAGCCGGAGGACGCGCCCGCACAGCCGGACGGTGAGGTCGCGGCACCGGAGGACGAGGACCCAGCGCCCGCGGGGGACGATCCATTCGCCGGCTGGCCGCAGCCGCAGTCGGGCGTCGTCGTCGAAGACGTGCCCGAGGAGGGCACGAGCGTCGAGCACGTCGAGGGCGAGATCGATGTCCCGGACGGCTACACGGTGCTCGAGGGGATGCCGCTCGGCCGTCGCCGCTCGGTCGCGATCGTCGTCTCGCGCTTCAACGGAGGCCTCACGAACCGGATGCTCGCGCGGGCTCTCGATGCACTCGAGGACGCGGAGGTGGCACCGGACGCCGTCACGGTCGTGCCCGTGCCGGGCGCCTTCGAGCTGCCGCTCGCGGCGATGGCGCTCGCAAAGACCCGCCGCTACGCGTGCGTGATCGCGCTGGGGGCGATCGTTCGAGGGGAGACGCCCCACTTCGACTACATCGCGAGCGAGGCCGCCTCCGGTCTCCAGCTCGCCGCAATCGAGACGGGCGTGCCGGTCTCCTTCGGCGTGCTCACGGTCGAGACGGTGGAGCAAGGCGAGGCCCGAATCGAGCGCGCCGCCGACGCCGTACGCAGCGCCCTCGAGATGGCCGACCTGTTCGCCCGCCTGCGCGCGAGCGCCCACTGACGGCTAGACTGGCGCGCCGATGTCGAAGGTCTGCTCAGTCTGTGGCAAGGGTCCCGGGTTCGGGAACAACCGCTCCCACTCGATGGTGGCGACGAAGCGCCGCTTCAACCCGAACCTCCAGCGCGTCCGCCTGCTCGTGAACGGCGTGAAGAAGCGCGCGTACGTCTGCACCCGCTGCCTCAAGGGCAACAAGGTGCAGAAGGCCGTCTAGTGTCCTGTCGCAGAGATTGAGGGAATAACTGGGGGAGCGGTCCGTTGTTGTCTTCGACATCCATCATGGAGGCGGAGATGGCGAGGACTGGCAGACCGAAGCAGCTGTTGGTGTTGGGGGCTGCGGATCGTGAGCAGTTGGAACGGTGGGCGCGGCGGCCAAAGAGCGAGCAGCGTTTGGCGATTCGTAGCCGGATCGTGTTGCGGTGCGCTGAAGGGCTCGATAACGATGAGGTCGCTGCCGAGTTGGGGGTGCATCCGAAGACGGTTTCGAAGTGGCGGCGCCGTTTCGTGGAAGGCGGCCCGGACGCTCTCTCGGACGAGCCGCGGCCTGGGGTGCCGCGCAGCGTGTTGGACGACACGGTCGAAGAGATCGTGCGGCGCACGATCGAGGAGGCACCCGTTGACTCGACGCACTGGTCGACCAGATCGATGGCGCGCCAGGTCGGCGTGTCCGCCTCGACCGTCAACCGGATCTGGCAGGCGTTCGGGCTGAAGCCGCACCTGGTCGAGACGTTCAAGATCTCGACCGACCCGCTGTTTGTCGAGAAAGTCCGGGACGTGGTCGGGCTCTACCTCGACCCGCCCGAGCATGCGCTCGTGCTCTGCGTCGATGAGAAGAGCCAAATCCAGGCGCTCGATCGCTCCCAGCCGGTACTGCCGATCTTGCCGGGAACCCCGGCAAGGATGAGCCACGACTACAAGCGGCACGGCACCACCAGCCTGTTCGCCGCGCTCGACATCGCCAGCGGCAAGGTGATCGGGGGTCTTCATGCGCGTCACCGCGCTGTCGAGTTCAAGAAGTTCCTCGACCAGCTTGACCGGGAGGTGCCGGCCGAACTCGAGGTTCATCTGATCCTCGACAACTACGCGACCCACAAGACACCGACGATCAAGCGCTGGCTGGTTCGCCACCCGCGCTTCGTGCTCCACTTCATCCCGAAAGGATCCTCGTGGCTCAACCTCGTCGAGCGGTGGTTCGCCGAGATCACCACCAAGATGCTCCGCCGCGGCGTCCACCGAAGCGTCGCCGATCTCGAAGCAGACATCCGCTCCTGGCTCGACCACTGGAACCAAAACCCGCGCCCCTACGTCTGGGTCAAGACCGCCGACGAGATCCTCACCAACCTCGCCCGATATTGCGAACGAATCTCTGCGACGGGACACTAGCGTCCGACCGCAGCCCGGCGATGCAGCCCTTCCGCGTCGCGGACGGCCGACTCGATACGCCGTAAGATCGCGGGCGTGCGTCATTCGCTGACAAGCGACGTTCGGCTCGCGCTGATCCGCCGCCTGCCGTTGGCGACAGCTCTCGTCGCACTCGCGGTCTTCCTGACGGCAGAAGCTCCGAGGGCTGCCGGCGACGCCGACCCGCCTGGCCAGCACGTGACGTTGATCGGCGACTCGGTGGCAAGTGCGCTCGAGTGGGTGCCAGCCGGGGACATCGTTCGGCAGGGAACGGACATCGATCTGCAGCTCGCCCCGTGCCGGCGCATCGAGGAGACGAGTTGCGACTACGGCAACAGCCGTCCTCCGACGGTCATCGATCTCGTAAACAGCATGGGCGCGAGCCTCGGGCCCACGGTGGTCGTCGTGGTCGGTTACAACGACTACGAGGACGTCTTCGGGAGAGACGTCGAGGATGCTCTGGACGCCATGAAGGCGGCCGGCGTGAAACGGGTCTTGTGGCTGACGCTCCACGAGGCGCATCACCCGTACATCGCGATGAACGACGACCTGATGGCTGTCGCCGCCCGCCGCCCGGAGCTGACGGTCCTCGACTGGAACCAGTTCTCGCGCAGTCATCCGGACTGGTTCCAGGACGACGGCCTCCATCTCCTCGGCGCCGGGGCGTTCGCGTTCGCCACGTTCATCCGCTCCGCCCTGGTCACGCTCGGGCTCGTCGTCACGCCGACCACGACCACCACCACCACCACCACCGCTCCGGCGACGGGCTCGAAACCGGCGTCGGCCGAACGCACGAGTCGCGTCGAGGTCGTCACAGCCAAGGTGCCGGATGCGCGCCGCGGCAAGCCCTTCAAGACGTTGCTGCGGGCGACGGGCGGCAGTCCGCCCTATCGCTGGCGCCGCGTCGCCGCTCTGCCCAAGGGGATCCTGCTCGCGACGGATGGCCTCGTCGCCGGAATCCCCAGAAGCCCGGGGACCTACTTCCTCTCGGTGAGGGTGACGGACGCATTGGGCCGGAAGGCGACGCAGCGCGTCATGCTACGCGTCAGCGCCTAGCCTCGAGCAGGGCCTACCCAGGTGCTCTTCCCGACGGTCACGTTCGCGGTGTTCATCGCGATCGTGCTGCCGCTCTCGTGGGCGTTGATGCCGAGACAGCGCACATGGCGCCTCTTCATGCTTCTCGCGAGCTACTTCTTCTACGGCTGGTGGGACTGGCGCTTCATCTTCCTGCTCGCGGGCTCGACGCTGGCGAATCACGGTTTCGCGCTCGCCATCCATCGAGAGCGGCAGGTCCGCATCCGGAAGAGCTATCTCGCCGCCGCCGTGGCGTTCAACCTCGGCCTGCTCGGGTACTTCAAGTACGCCGGCTTTCTGGTCACCTCGGCCGAGAACGCGCTGACGCGTTTCGGCGCCGGCCCGTACTCCTCGATCCTCGCCGTCACCCTGCCGGTCGGGCATCTCCTTCTTCACCTTCATGGCGATCTCGTACGTCGTCGACGTCTACCGCGAAGAGCTCGAGCCGCCGTCGCTGGCGCGTTTCGCTGTCTTCCTCTCCTTCTTCCCGCACCTCGTCGCCGGGCCGATCGTGCGCGCGAGCGAGCTGCTACCGCAGCTCGAGCGTCCGCGGGACCCGCGCTCGGTCGACACCTCGCGCGCCTTCTACTTCATCGTCACCGGGCTCTTCTTCAAGGTCGTGATCGCCGACTACCTGGCGACGCACATCGTCGACCAGGTCTTCGCGGCCCCGAACGCACACTCGTCGCTCGAGGTGCTCGTCGGCGTCTACGGCTACGCGGTGCAGATCTTCGCCGACTTCTTCGGCTACACGGACATCGCGATCGGGATCGCGCATCTGCTCGGCTTCGAGTTCCCGCAGAACTTCGACTCGCCGTACGCGGCCGTCTCGCTCCAGGACTTCTGGCGCCGCTGGCACATGACGCTGTCGCGCTGGCTTCGCGACTACCTCTACATCCCGCTCGGCGGAAACCGCAAAGGCCCGCTCCTCACCTACCGCAACCTGATGCTGACGATGCTGCTCGGCGGGCTCTGGCACGGAGCTGCCTGGACCTTCGTGATCTGGGGCGGGCTCCACGGGCTCGGGCTCGCGGCCGAGCGGCTCCGCCACGACCTCCGGAGGAAGCGCGGTCTGCCCGAGCCGCCCGACACGCGCAGGCGGCGGGTCGTCGGGCGAGTCCTGACGTTCAACTTCGTCTGCTTCGCCTGGATCTTCTTCCGGGCCGACTCCTTCCCACGCGCCGTCGAGGTGATCGCCCGGCTGTTCGACGCCTGGGGAACGCCCTCGCCGCTCGTGACCGGTCCGGTTGTGCTCGCGATCGTCTTCGGGATCGCGTGGCAGTACATGCCCGCCGGTGCGATCGGAGCGGTGCTCGCGCGGTTCGGGCGCCTCCGAGTCCCCGCCCAGGCCGCCTGGGTCGCCGGCTGTCTGATGGTGATCGACACGCTGGGGCCCGCCGGCGTGGCCCCCTTCATCTACTACCGCTTCTGAGTCCTCAGTGAGCTCCGGCCCAGGATGAGCGCGGCTACCAAAGGCACCGTGGTCTTGCTCTCGGCGTTCGTCCTCACGGCGCTGCTCGACGCGCAGGGGCTCCGCAAGACCGCGGCGATCCAGCCGGAGGGAATGCGGCGTGATGTCGCCCTGGCAGTCACGCGCCCGCTGGCCGCCGTCAGCCACGCGCTGTATCTCGATCGACCCCGGTACGAGATGAAGGCGGCGCTCGGCCGAAGCGGCGACGATCGCATCGATGCGACGGTCGTGCTTCCCGTGGCGGCGGCGCGGAGTGTCCGGGCGCAGAAGCCGACGAAGCCCGGAGCGCGCAAGACGGTGCCCGCGCAGCCGAAGCCGACGAAGCCCGCGCCGCCGCCGCGCCCGGCCTTCACGCCCGCCCACCCGCTGCGGATCTGGGTCGCGGGCGACTCGCTCGTCGTCGTGCCTGGCCAGGCCCTGGAGCGCGCGGTCGGCTCCGGCGGTGCGATCGACGTGATCTCGGTCGAGAGCCGGGTCGCGACCGGGCTCGGACGGCCCGATGTCTTCAACTGGTACACGCGCTTCCCGGACGTGATCCGCGAGCTCCGGCCGCGCGTCGCTGTCCTGGCGTTCGGGGCCGACGACGGCCACAACTACATGTCGGGCGCGCCCGCAGGCCACTCGCTCGGCCCGCTCGGCAGCCCGACCTGGAACGCGGAGTACCGGCGGCGGCTGGAAGGCGTGACGGCCGAGCTGAACGACGCGGGGATCTACGTCGTCTGGCTCGGCCTGCCGATCATCCGCGGCCCGACCCAGAACCAGAGCTTCCGGACGATCAACAGACTGCTCCGCGTGGCGGTGGCGAGGCATCCGGGCACGTCCGCCTTCATCGACACCTACGGAATGTTCGCGACCAAGAACGGCCGTTACACGGATTACCTCCGAAACGCGCACGGCCGGCTCGTGCTGATGCGCGCCGCCGACGGAGTCCACTACCAGTCGCCGGCCGGAGACCTGATCGCGCGTGCGGTGCTGGCGCGCCTGAACACGGTCTTCGACCTCACGAGCTGGAAACACCGGGCTGCTCAGAAGCTCACGAAGGGCGGCTAGCTTCGGGCGTAACCGTGAGAGTTCCGTGGGCGTCTAAGGCTGCGCCGTGCCAGTGCTCATCATCTCCTCGCCTCGCGGCTCGATCTCGATCTCGCGTGAGGTCGTTGCGGAGATCGTCGGCGGGACGGCCGAGCGTTGCTACGGCGTCGTCGGGCTTGTGCCGGGGTCTCGGCTCGGGAAGATCCTTCGGCGCGACGGGATCACGGTCGGGGGTGACGCACAGGCTGTCCAGATCGGGCTCCATGTGGTCGTCGAGAACGGGCTCAACCTCGCCGAGGTTGCGGCTACGGTGCGCTCGCAGGTGGCCTACGAGGTCGAGCGGCTGACCGGCCTCTCCGTGGCGGCGGTCGAGGTGGTCGTCGAGAGCGTGCGGCAGAGCGCATGAGGGCGCGCGTGCTGGAGCTCGCGCGCGGCGCGCTGGTCGCGATCGAGGCGGCCCGGCAGCGCGTGGACGACCTGAACGTCTACCCGGTGCCCGACGGCGACACCGGCACGAACCTGACGCTGACCGTGCGCGCGGTGGTCGAGGCGCTCGAGGCGTCTCATGCCGAGGACCGCGGGGCGCTGGCGAGCGAGCTCTCCCGCGCCGCGCTCATGGGTGCCCGCGGGAACTCCGGCGTGATCCTCTCGCAGATCGTGCGTGGCGCCGCCGAGTCGCTCGCGCGAGCTCCGACGACCTCGCGCCGGGCGCTCCGCTCGGCGAGCGACGCGGCCTACCGCGCCGTACGCACGCCGGTCGAGGGGACGATGCTGACCGCGATCCGCGAGCTGGCCGAGGAGGCCGAGCGCGGCGGCTCGCTCGCCGATGTGGTTGCGCGCGGCGACGACTGCGTCGTCCGGACGCAGGCGATGCTGCCCGTGCTTACCGAGGCCGGCGTCGTCGACGCTGGCGCGGCCGGGTCTCGTCGAGATCCTGCGCGGGATCGTCGGCCGCGCTGACCGGCGAGCCGCTGCCCGAGCGTCCACCCGAGGTCGCCTGGCGCCTCGACGAGGACGCGATCCACCAGGAGCTCTCGCGCTACCGCTACTGCACCGTCTTCGTCGTCGAGGGCGAGGGCTCGACGCGGACGCGCTCGAGGCCGAGCTCGAGCCGCTCGGCGACTCGCTGCTTCGTCGTCGGCGACCCGAGCGCGCTCAAGGTGCATGTCCACACCGACGACCCCGGCCGCGCGCTCTCGCTCGGGATCGCGCGCGGGGCGGTAGCAGGGGTCGAGATCGCGAACATGCACGAGCAGATGCGGGAGCGCGAGGAGCGCCTGCTCCATGCGGTTCCGAGCAACGCGCCGTGCGCCTCCGCCGCGATCGCGGTCTCGGGCGGCGGGGGCAACCGGCGGCTGTTCGAGAGTCTCGGTGCACACGTTGTCGACGGCGGCAGGACGATGAACCCGTCGACTGCGGAGCTGCTGGCGGCAGTCGAGCACGACCCTGCACCAGAGGCGGTGATCCTCCCGAACGACCGCAACGTGCTCATGGCTGCGGAGCACGCGGCTGCCAACGCCTCGAAGCCGGTTCGGGTTGTGCAGACCGTCTCACTCCAGGCAGGACTCGCCGCGATGGTCGCCTTCGACGCCGCCGCGCCCGCCGAGCAGAACGCCGCTGCGATGCAGGACGCCGCCGACGAGGTTGTGACGGGCGCGGTCACGGTCGCCTCGCGCGATGTGGAGCTGAACGGCCTTGCGGTGGGATCTGGCGACTGGCTTGGACTTGCCGACGGGGAGCCGGTCGCGGGCGGCGGCTCGTTCGAGGAGGTCGTGCGGGCCGTGCTCGACCGGCTGCTCGCTGAGCCCCGCAGCGTCCTTACGCTGCTCACGGGCGATGATCCGCCGCCGCTCGACGGCCTGCTCGCAGACCTCGAGCGCAGCCATCCGAACCTCGAGCTCGAGGTGCACGAAGGCGGCCAGCCGCACTACGCCCTCCTGATCTCTGCCGAATAGGCACGTAAGCTCCGGCCCGTGGCGGAGACCGTGAGGATCGTCCTCGTCGAGGACAACCAGATCTTCCGCGAGACGCTCGAGCTTCTGCTCGGCCTTCGTGGCGACCTCGACGTCGTCGCGTCCGTCGCCACGGGCCAGGAGGCGGTCGACGTGTGCGCCAAACTTCGACCTGACGTGGTGCTCGTCGACTACCGGATGCCGGGTCTGTCAGGCGCCCAGACGGCCGAGGCGGTGCTACGCGCCTCGCCCGCGACACGGGTCGTCTGCCTGACGGCGTCCGTCTCGGTCGCAGAGGTCGAGGAGCTCTACGAAGCCGGCGCCGTCGCTTGTGTCGCGAAGGACGAGGAGCTCGAGCGGATCGTCGCGGCGATCCACCAAGCCGCCCACCTCTCGCCCGCAGAATGGAGTTGACCGCCGGGAACACGGCGCTCGTCCTCGACTCGACCGCGGACTATCCGGAAGGCCCGGCCGTCCACCCGAACTGGCGGATCGTCCCGCTCTACGTCAACTTCGGCGGCGAGAGCTACCGCGACTACACCGACCTCGGTCCTGACCAGTTCTACGCGCGACTCGCGAGTGCGCCCGAGCTGCCGTCGACCTCGCAGCCGGCGCCGGGTGACTTCGCTGCGGTCTATGAGGAGCTCGCGCCCACGTTCGAACGGATCATCTCTCTGCAGCTCTCGGCGACCCTCTCGGGCACCTTCGCGAGCGCGCAGGCCGCGGCAGCGACTGTCGGCGATGCGGTTCGTGTGCTCGACACGCGGACGGTGTCGGCCGGGATCGCGATGCTCGCGTTCGCGATCCAGCGCCGGCTCGAGCGCGGGACGACCGACGAGGAGGTCGACGCACTCGTCGACCGCTACCGCCACGAGCACCAGCTCCTGTTCACGCTCGACTCGCTCGATTACCTCGCGCGCGGCGGTCGAATCGGCCGCGCCTCCGCCCTTGCCGGCAGCCTGCTCAACGTCAAGCCGATCCTCACCCTCCGCGACGGAGAGGTGGTGCCGCTGAAACGCGTGCGCGGAAGCCAGAAGGCCCTGGCCGAGTTCGGCGCGTTGCTCGAAGCGGGCTCGACGGAAGCGCCGTCGCTTCGTATCGGCTTCGCCCACGCCACCGCTCTCGAACGGCTGGCTGCGCTCGAGGAGCTGGTTGCCCGAGTGCGCCCGAGCGCGCAGGTGGAGGTCGCGACCTCGCTGGGCGCGGTCGTCGGCACCCACGCCGGCCCGGGCACAGTCGGCCTCTTCTGGTTCGACGACCCCGACTGATGCGTGGCGCGGCGTCGTCCGGTCCGGGTCCAATGCTCGGTTCCCGGTGGCGACGATGACCCGCGTGCACACGGGCCTCGGCGGGAACGCGCGGTCCGGCGACCGTCCGCGCGGTTGGGCGAGGCCGGAGCGGCTCGAGCTCCCGCTGGACTCGTTGCCGGGCCTGGGCGCGTCGCTTGCGAAGAAGCTCCGCCCGCTCGGCCTCGAGAGTATCGGCGACCTGCTCCTGCGACGGCCACGCCGGTACGAGACGGCCGCCGACGAAGTGGCGATCGCGCAGCTCTGGGGCGAGGAGGAGACGGTGATCGCCGGCACCGTTCGGGGCGCGCGGCTGCGCCGTCTTGGTGGACGCCGGACGCTCGTGAGCGCCACGATCGCCGACGAGACCGGGTCGATCTCGGCGACGTGGTTCAACCAGCCGTGGGTCGCCGAGCGGCTGAAGGTCGGCACTGCGGTGCGCCTGCGCGGCCGGCTCGGCCGCTTCGGCTTCGACGTCAAGTCGTACGACCTCGGCGAAGCTCGCGCGACCGCCGATTTCGCGCCGGTCTACGGCGCGAGCGAACAGGTTCCGTCGTGGAGGCTGCGCGAGCTGACGAGGGCCGCGCTCGATGTGCACGCATGCGACGTCCTCGATCCGTTGCCGGCCGAGCTCGAGTTGCCGCTCCGTCGCGACGCGCTGTGGGCGCTCCACTTCCCGGAGGATGGGCGGGAGGCCGAGGAGGCGCGGCAGCGTCTGGCTCTCGACGAGCTGCTGGCGCTCCAGCTCGCAGTGCTGCGCTCGCGCGACGAGGGCGCGGTCGCAGCTCCGCTCGGCGAACCGGGCGAGCTCGTCACGCGCTACCGCAAGGCGCTGCCGTTCCAGCTGACCGCGCACCAGGAGCAGGCGATTGCAGAGATTGACCGAGATCTCGCCCGTGACGGTGCCGATGCAGCGGCTGCTACAGGGCGACGTCGGCTCGGGCAAGACCGTCGTCGCGCTCTATGCGCTGCTGCGGGCGGTCGAGGAGGGACGCCAGGGTGCGCTGATGGTTCCGACTGAAACCCTTGCTGAGCAGCACTTTCTCACCGTCGAGTCGCTCTGCTCGGAGCTCGGGGTGCGTGTGGTGCTGCTCACGGGCACGGCCGGATCGAAGCGCGCTCGGGCTGCGATCGCGAGTGGCGAGGCGCAGGTCGCTGTGGGCACGCACGCGCTGATCCAGCCTGAGGTCGAATTCGCCGACCTCGCGGTTGCCGTCGTCGACGAGCAGCACCGCTTCGGTGTCGAACAGCGGCGCGCGCTCACCGATCGACGGGCTCCGCACGTGCTGCACATGACGGCTACGCCGATCCCGCGCACACTCGCGCTCACGGTGTACGGCGATCTCGCCGTGACGGAGATCGCGAAGCCGCCTGCAAGCCGCCGGCCGATCGTCACGGCATGGGTGGGCGAGGAGCGGTCGAGCGCCGCCTACGAGCGTCTCCGCGCGCACCTCGATGCGGGCCGCCAGGCCTATGTCGTCTGCCCCCTGATCGAGGAGTCCGAGACGCGCCTGGCGCGGGCGGCCGAGGTCGAGGCCGAACGGCTTGCGCGTGCCGAGCTCGCCGGTTACCGGGTCGGGCTGATGCACGGGAAGCTGAAGGCTGCGGAGCGGCGTGAGGTGATGCGCGCGTTCAAGGATGGCGAGCTCGACGTGCTCGTCGCGACGACGGTGATCGAAGTCGGCGTCGATGTGCCGAACGCGACGATCATGATCGTCCAGGAAGCCGACCGGTTCGGGCTCGCCCAGCTGCACCAGCTGCGCGGCCGTGTCGGACGCGGCGCCGAGCAGTCGTACTGCCTCCTGATCTCGCGGGCAAAGGACGAGCTGACCGACTCGGCTCAGGCGCGGCTCCAGGCGCTCGTCGACACGAACGATGGCTTCGAGCTGGCAGAGCGCGACTTGGAGCTGCGCGGCGAGGGCGCCATTCTCGGCACGCGCCAGTCCGGCCTCAGCGACCTCCGTTTCACGCGCCTTCGCGCCGACCGCGCGCTCTTGGAGCGGGCGCGAGAGCTGGCAACGGAGCTCGTGAGCGAGCCAGGGCCGTGGCACGACGAGCCCGATCGCCTGCTCGCGGGCACGGACGCGTCGAAGCTCGCCTGACGGCGCCAATACGCGTGCCGCGCGAGCACTCGGCGCGCAACCAAGCGCGGCGCTCTGGACGAAAAGGCGCAGAAAAGACCCAGTCCTGTTCCTGTTTTCGCACGTGTTTCCCGGTAACGTCGCCCGTGAGGGCGGCGGGATCGGCTCCCCACCCAGGGTGGGGGTGTGGGACGAAGCCGCTAGCCACCGCGTCCGAAAACGGCACGGGTGCGGAGACGGTGCGGGCTCGGCGGGCGGTGGCCGCCAGGATTGAGCTCCAGGAGGACGCGGGCGACCCGGCGCAGCTTCCTCATCTGGCGGCGACGACGGAGCATGGGAGGCAGAGGTTCCCTGCACGCCGCGCGTTTCCTGCCTGCTCGCGGCAGGTTTTCGGGCGAGAAGGAAGCCGCCAGGCCCCGGGGTACACTGAGTCCGTGGCGGTACTCGAACGACATCACGATCTTGTCGAGGAGTTGCTCGCCGAGGTCGAGGCATACAAGCCGGACGCCGATCGCGAGTTGCTCGGCCGTGCGTTCGACTACGCGGCGAACGCCCACGACGGCCAGCTGCGCCGCTCGGGGCAGGAGTTCATCTACCACCCGTGGGGCGCCGCGAAGATCCTCGCCGGCTTGCGCATGGACGAGGCAACGCTCGCCGCGGCGTTGCTGCACGACACGGTCGAGGACACCGGCGTCGAGATCGAGAGCATCCGTGCCGAGTTCGGCGACGAGATCGCGAAGCTCGTCGAGGGCGTCACGAAGCTGACCCGTGTCCAGTTCCAGAGTCGCGAGCACGCCGAGGCCGAGAACTACCGGAAGCTGATCGTCGCTATGGCCGAGGACGTGCGCGTGATCCTGATCAAGCTCGCCGACCGCCTTCACAACCTCCGCACGATCGAGTACATGGGTAAGCAGACCCAGGTGCGCAAGGCGCGCGAGACGCTCGAGGTGTACGCGCCGCTCGCGCACCGGCTCGGCATCTACGCGCTCAAGTGGGAGCTCGAGGACCTTGCGTTCCAGACGCTCCACCCTCGCAAGTACGAGGAGATCAAGCAGATGGTCACCGAGCGCCGCGCCGATCGTGAGGAGCACGTCCGCGAGGCGTCGATGGTGCTCCAGCAGGAGCTCGACAAGGTCGACATCCCGGCTGAGATCTCCGGCCGCGCGAAGCACTTCTACTCGATCTACGACAAGATGGCGAAGAAGGGGCGGGAGTTCAACGAGATCTACGACCTGACCGCCATGCGCGTGATCGTGGAGCGCGACGGCGACGAGGGGACGCGCGACTGTTACGGCGCGCTCGGCCTGATCCACTCGCTCTGGAAGCCGATGCCAGGCCGCTTCAAGGACTACGTCGCGATGCCGAAGTTCAACGGCTACCGGGCGCTGCACACGACCGTGATCGGGCCGCAGGGCCGCCCGCTCGAGATGCAGGTGCGCACGCGCGAGATGCACGCGACCGCCGAGTACGGCGTCGCGGCGCACTGGCTCTACAAGCAGGGCAAGAAGCAGCGGGACGACGAATGGACGACGTGGGTGAAGCAGCTGATGGACGTCGAGACCGACGAGGCGGATCCGCGCGAGTTCCTCAAGAACCTCCGCACCGACCTGTTCGAGGACGAGGTGCACGTCTTCACGCCCAAGGGCCAGGTGAAGACGCTGCCGGCGGGATCGACCCCGATCGACTTCGCCTACGCCGTGCACACCGACGTCGGTCACAAGACGGTCGGGGCGAAGATCAACGGGCGGATCGTGCCGCTCCACTACCGGCTGAAGAATGGCGACTTCGTCGAGATCCTCACCTCGAAGCAGGGCCGCGGCCCGTCGCGCGACTGGCTCTCGCTCGCGAAGAGCTCCCGCGCTCGTAACAAGATCCGGCAGTGGTACTCCCGCGAGACGCGCGAGGACCAGGAGCAGAAGGGCCGCGACTCGCTCGAGCACGCGCTCAAGCAGCAGAACCTGCCCTACACGAAGCTGCGCGGATCCTCTGTGCTCGCGCAGGTGATCCGCGACTCGGGCTTCAAGAAGGCCGAGGACTTCTACGTCGCACTCGGCTCGGGGAAGCTCTCGGCGGGGACGATCGTCAACAAGGTGATCCAGCGCCTCAAGACCGACGAGGTCGCCGAGGAGGCGCCCGTCATCACGAAGGCGCCGCGAGCGCGCGACGCGGTCTCCGGACAGGACATCGGCGTCGTCGTGCAGGGCGTCGAGGACGTGCTCGTGCGCCTCGCGAAGTGCTGTACCCCGGTGCCGGGCGACCCGATTCTCGGTTACATCTCGCTCGGGAAGGGAATCACGATCCACCGCGAGGACTGCCCGAACGTGAAGGCGCTCAGGCGCAACGAGGAGCGCTTCACGCCGATCGAGTGGGACGGCAACGGCACGAAGTCGTTCCGCGTCCAGATCGCGGTGAACTCGTGGGACCGCCCGCGCCTGCTCGAGGACGTCGCGCGCACCTTCGCCGAGCACGGCGCGAACATCGTCAGCTACGGCGGCGGCGTCGAGGACCAGCTCGCGAAGAACTGGTACACGGCCGAGGTCGGCGACGTGAAGGCGCTGCGCTCGCTGCTCAACTCGCTCCGGTCGCTCGACTCGGTGTTCGACGCGTACCGCGTAACGCCGTCCTAGAGGTCAGCGTTCCACGGGACGCCGCCCGTGTCCCAGCCGACGAGGCAGTCGGCGGAGATCAGCAGCGCCACACGCTCGAGGAGCCGACGGTCGTCGCAGCCGTCTGCGACGAGCTCCGCGACGCGGTCGCCGTCGTAGATGACCGGCAGTTGCGAACGGGCCTCGGGGTGCGGGCTGCCGGCCTCGGGCCCGAGCACGAGCTCGCCGTTCTCGACGAAGAGGATCCCGGCCCAGGCGCAGCCGCCCTCCGTCACGAGCACGTTGACCACGTCGCGGAGGACATCGTCTGCGTCCGCGCCGCGGCCGAGAGCCTGCTCGATCGCAGCCAAAGCGCTCATGCCCGCTCCGGTGCCGGCAGAGCCGGCCCCTCCGCTCTCTGTGAGCCTCCGTCGAGCCTACGACTCATCCGTCGAACTCGGTCACACGCGTCCGGAACGCGTCCGGAACGGGCGTCGGGCGCCTGGTCGCAAGGTCGATCAGGACGAGAGTCTGCTTCGCCGTCGCCATCAGCACGTCCGGCTTGCCGTCCTCGTCGCAGCGATACGCCGCGCAGTCGTAGATGACGCTCGTCGTGCCGACCTGATTGACGCGGACGAAGATCTCGAGGAGGTCGTCGAAGCGCGCGGGCGCGTGGTACTCGACGATCGAGGCGCGCATCGTAAACTCCCCGCGGAGGTCGATCGGGCCGAGGTGCCGGTGGTACTCGGTGCGCGCGAGGTCGAAGTAGGGTAGGTAGCGCCCGTAGTAGACGACCCCCTGCGCATCGGTGTCCGAGAAGCCGACGCGGGTGTAGGCGGCGTAGCGAAAAGGCGGCTTGCGGTCGGTCAGATGCCCTAGTTCGATCACGCGGCGATCGTAGCCATGGCGCGGCGACCCGACACCGCCGTGCGCCGCTACGAGCGGATCAGCGCCAGCACCTCGTCGCGCTTGGCTCCATCAGCTCTTGCGAGCGCGCTTCGAGGTTCAGACGGAGGAGCGGCTCCGTGTTCGACGGACGCACGTTGAAGTGCCAGTCGTCCGCCTCGATCGAGAGGCCGTCGAGGTGCGAGACGCGGCCTTCGGGGCCGAAGCGCTCCTTCAACTCTTGCAGCTTGACGGCGACATCCTTGACGGGCGTGTTGATCTCGCCGGTGAGGAAGTAGCGCGTGCGGAGGAGGGTGAGGATCTCGCTCAGCTTCTGGCCGCGCGCCGAGACGAGCTCGAGCATGAGCAGGAACGGGATCACGCCCGAGTCGGCCTGCGTGAAGTCGCGGAAGTAGTAGTGCGCCGAGACCTCGCCGCCGAAGACGGCGCCCTCGTCGCGCATCCGCTGCTTGATGAACGCGTGGCCGACGCGGTTCACGAGCGGCTCGCCGCCTGCGGCGAGGATCGCCTCCGGCACCGCCCAAGAGGCGCGAACGTCGTAGATCACCTTGCCGCCCGGCTCCTTCGCGAGGATCGACTCGGCGAAGAGCGCGGTCGTGAAGTCGCCGGGGATGAACTCGCCGTGGTCGTCGACGAAGAAGCAGCGGTCGGCGTCGCCGTCGTAGGCGACCCCGAAGTCGGCGTGCTCCTCCTGCATCTTCTGCACGATGAACTCGCGGTTCTCGGGCAGGAGCGGGTTCGGCTGGTGGTTCGGGAACGAGCCGTCGGGCTCGAAGCAAAAGCGCACTGCGTCGACCTGTGGCAGCCGCTCGAGCACCGGCGGCAGCATCGCGCCCGCCATCCCGTTCGCGGCGTCGATCACCACGCGCACCGGCGCGATCTTGTCCGTGTCGACGAACGACAGCACCCGCGAGACGAACGGTTCCCAGATGTCCGCGGCCCTCGCCTCGCCGGGGCGTCGCGCCTCGCGCCAGGGCCCGTGCAGAGCCCGGTCGCGCACCTCGAGTAGCCCGGATTCGCTCCCGACGGGCAGCGCCCCGCGTCGCACGATCTTCATGCCCGTGTACTCCTTCGGGTTGTGCGAGGCGGTCACCATCACGCCGCCGTCCAGGCCGAGCTCGCCCACGGCGAAGTAGACCATCTCGGTTCCGACCATCCCGAGGTCGACGACATCGGCGCCGCCATCGGTGGCGCCCTCGATCAGCGCCGCCGCAATCGACGGCGACGAGAGTCGCATGTCACGCCCGACGGCGATCCGCAGCGGTTCGAATTGCTCGACGTAGGCTCGCCCGATCTCGTAGGCGCCCTGCTCGTCGAGGTCGGACGGATAGATGCCGCGGACGTCGTACGCCTGAAAGACCTTCGGGTCGAGCATGCGCCCGATGCTATGTAAAGAACCGCGCTCCGGTCTACCGCGCGAAGACCCGCTGCGCCTTCTCCTGCCAGACGCCGATCGCCCCGGGCTCGAGGAAGTTGCAACCGCCGGCCTGAACGTCGTCGGGCATCGACTCGTAGAAGCGGTCGGCGACGAGCCGCAGCTCCCGGTCGCCCTCCTCGGTCTCGGCCGACGGGGTGGCGAGCTCGAATGCGACCGCGAGCTGCTCGCGCGGGTAGCCGAAGTCCTCGGTGATCTCGGTCACGCCGACGTACGAGGCCCGGATGACGTCGATCGGCTCGCAGAACGCCTGCACCGTCGCGGCGAGCTCGGCCGGCACGCGCTCCGGCGCCGTCTCGAGCAGGCGTTGCTTGATCCCCATCGGCCGATCCTACGCCCCGAGGACGGCGCGGATCGCCTGCGAGGACTGCTCGTCCGGCGATTCCGAGATCACCGTCGCCGACCGCTCGAAGCGTCCGAGCGCTTCGGCCATCGGCTCGGCCCGCAGAGTGCCCTCGCCGTAGGGCAGGTGCTTCGTCTCGTTGCGGTTCGCGAACGCGATGTCTGAGAAGTGGATGTGGAACGGCGCTGCAGCTTCGAGGACGTCGTCGACCCTCGAGAGCGCGGCGACGAAGGGCTCGACCGACGTGAGCGCGCCGTCCGAGGTCGCGTGCATGTGCGCGAAGTCGATCACCGGCCGCACCCAGCCCAGACGGCGCGAGATCTCGACCACGTCATCCAGCGACCCGAGCTCGCGCACGCGGCCCATCACCTCGATCCCGAACGGCACGGCGCGGTCCTTCCCCTCGAGCCGTTCGCGCAGTTCAGCAAGCTGCTCGCAGACCGAGTCGATCGCCGCCTCGCGGCTGCGGTTGAGGAGGAAGCCGGGGTGGAAGACAACGACTTCGGCGCCGGCGGCCCTCGCGATCCCCGCCGAGTGGTCGAGCATTCCGACCGCCATGTTCAGCTTCTTGCCCCGTTCGGCGTGCCCCATGAACCCGGCGATCGGCGCGTGCACGGAGAGCACGATCCCGTTCGCGACCGCCAGCTCCCCGAACCGGCCGGCGAAGTCGTAGTCCATCCAGAAACGGCCCTCGAAGTCGATCTCGCAGGCGCTGTAGCCGCGCTCGAGCAACAGTTCGATCGCCGCCTCCGGGCTCTTCTGCGAGGGCACTCGAGCCGGGCCGAAGTGAAGGCGAGGGGCCATTCGAACGGAGCCTACGCTGTCCGTCCGACCTCTTTTCTACCCTCGTCCCATGCCAGAGAACCCGTCGCGAATCGATCTGCTCGAACTCGACATCGACATGCGCCTCGTCGACCTGTGGCGTGAAGCCGCGGGGATCGGCGAGTGGTCCCTGGAGGTCGTCGCGGCCTTCATGCGCGCCGCCTACGGGAAGGGCTATTGCGATGCGCTGACTGAAGAGGCGCCCGGGTCGCTCTGTGCCGACCACGGGTATCGCGTGCCGGACAGGCGCCTCACGGTGCGCGCAGACGCCTGACTGTCTTGCTTCAGCCAGGCTAGACTGCCCTCAGTGGCCCGTTCGAAGCGCAGTCCGGCTCGGCTCGTGGTCGCCCTCTCCGTGGCGGCTCTGCTCGCCGTATTCCTTCTCTACACCGCCGTCGCCGGTAGCTCGACGCCTTCCGTCCAGCCGAGCGAGCTCGCCGGCCAGACGGGCAACCTCTCGCTGACCGGGAAGGTCGTCGGCCCGATCAGCGGCGACGCGCACTCGGCAGGCGGCCTTCGCTTCACGCTGCGCGATATCAACCCGCCGGCGGGCGGCAAGGCGGCGACCGTGCCGATCGTCTATCACGGCTCCGTGCCCGACATGTTCAAGGCGGGCCGCGACGTCAACGCGACCGGCAAGCTCGAGGGCGGCTCGTTCGTCGCCACCGCGATGACGACGAAGTGCCCGAGCAAGTACACCGACAAGAAGGTCTAAGTGGCCGATCTCGGTAGGGCGGCGCTCGTCGTCAGCCTCGGGCTGGCGGTGTATGCGCTCGTCGCCGGGACCATCGCCGCCGTCTACAACAGACGCAGGCTCGCCGACTCGGCTCGCAATGCGCTGCTCGCCTGCTTCGGCTCGACGGTTGTCGCCTCGCTGGTCCTTGCGTCGGCGCTCGCGCGCCACGACTTCAGCTTCACGTACGTCGCTGCCCACACGAGTCGCGACCTGTCCACCGTGTACGCCCTGAGCGCGTTCTGGGGCGGCCAGGAAGGCTCGCTCCTGCTCTGGTTGCTCGTCCTGACCGGCTACGGCGCGCTGGCGGTCGCCGTCAACCGTCGGCTCCTGCGCGATCTGATCGCCTGGGTGGTGCCGGTGATCGCCGGGATCGCGACCTTCTTCGCGTTCATGCTCGTCGCAGTCTCGAATCCGTTCATGACCCAGTCACGCCTGGTCGACGGAGCCGGGCTCACGCCCAGCCTGCAGAACCCGTACATGGTTGCGCATCCGCCGATGCTCTACCTCGGCTACGTCGGCCTTGCGATCCCGTTCGCGTTTGCCGCCGGGGCGCTCCTGTCAGGGCGGACCGACGAGCGCTGGATCGTCGCCACCCGGCGCTGGACACTCGCCGCGTGGATGTTCCTCGGCGTGGGGCAGCTGCTCGGCTCCCACTGGGCGTACGTCGAAGTCGGCTGGGGCGGGTACTACGCGTGGGACCCGGTCGAGAACGCCGCGCTGATGCCCTGGCTCGCCGCGACGGCGTTCCTGCACTCGGTGATGGTGCAGGAGAAGAAGGGGATGCTGAAGATCTGGAACATGGTGCTCGTCGCGCTCGCGTTCGAGCTCTCCATCCTCGGCACGTTCTTTACCCGCTCCGGTGTCGTCAACTCGATCCACTCCTTCGCAAAGAGCTCGATCGGCGCCTGGTTCCTGTTCTTCGTCATCCTCACGACGCTCTTCTCCGTTGCGCTCATCCTCTGGCGGTTGCCCTTGCTCCGCGCGAAGACGAAGCTGGAGTCGCCGCTCTCGCGCGAGGCAACCTTCCTCTACAACAACCTGCTCCTGGTCGCGCTCTGCCTGACGATCCTCTGGGGCGTGATCTTCCCGATCCTGACCGACCTCTTCCTCGGGCAGTCGCGCACGATTGGACGGCCGTACTTCGACTTCTTCCTGAGAGCCTTCGGCCTCCCGCTCCTGCTCTTGATGGGGATCGGGCCGCTGATCGCCTGGCGGCGGACATCCGTCCGCGCGCTGGTCAAGACGCTGCGCTGGCCGATCGGCGTGGCGCTCGTCACCGGCGCCGTCCTCGTCCTGTTCGGTGCCGGCTCCTCCCGGCCCGGCCTGATCGCCTACACCTTCTCGGCCTTCGTTCTCACGACGATCGTCGTCGAGCTCGTGCGCGGCACACGCGTCACCGGCTCGCTGTTCGAGCTCGTCGCGCGCAACCGCCGCCGCTACGGCGGCTACGTCGTCCACGCCTCGATCGTGCTGCTCGCGATCGGCATCGCCGGGTCGAGCTCGTACTCCTCCGAGGTCGAGCGCAAGCTCTCGCCGGGCCAGTCGGTCACCGTTGCCGGCAACACGTTCACGTACCGCAAGCTCGAGCTGAGCAAGAGCTCGAACGCGAACGAGACACGCGCCGTGCTCGACATCACGGGCCGCACCAACGGCACGCTGCGCACCGGCATCAACAACTACTTCAACGGGGACACCTCGCGCGAGGTCGGCATCCACACGAACTGGCTGCGCGCCGAGGATCTGTACGTGATCTTCGACCAGAGGAACGGCAACACCGTCTTCTTCAAGGTGCTCGTGAAGCCGCTCGTGAACCTGATCTGGATCGCGGGGATCGTCTTCCTCTTCGGCTCGCTCGTCGCGCTCTGGCCGGACGCGCGGGAGCAGCGGCGGCTGATCGCCAGGCTGGCACTCGCGAAGACATGACCGAGATCGTCCTCGGCGGGCTGATCGCGGCGATCGCGGTCTTCCTCGTCGCGCTGCCGTTCCTGCGCCATCCCGACGGTGACGACGACCTGCTCGACGCGCCGACCGAGGCCGAGGAGCGTCGACTCGCCCTGATCGAGGAGCGGGACCACGCGCTCGGCGCGCTGAAGGAGCTCGAGTTCGACCACCGCACGGGCAAGATCGACGACGTCGACTACCGGGCCATGGTCGGGCCGCTCCGTCGCGCCGCCGCCGACGCGCTCCAGGCGCTGGACGACCGCGCCCCGGAGGACTAGCCGACGCGGCGACGAAACTTCGCCGGGTGACGACGCTTCGTGGCGCGACGGTGCGCATCGCGCTGGGCCTGCTCGTGCTGTGCGCGCTCGCCACGCCTGCGCTCGGCGACGACATCCTCGGCAAGAAGCGCGAGGTCGACCAGCGCATCGGCGCCCTCTCGAGCAAGCTCGCCGCACAGCGGCAGAGCGAGCAGGCGCTGCGCAGCGAGATCGACGGCGTCACCGCGCGCATCCGCGGGCTCGAGGCGAACGTCGGCGACGTCTCGCTTCAGCTCTCGACGCTCGAGCAGGACCTCGCTCTCCATCGCGAGCGCCTCGCGAAGCTGACCAAGCTCTACAAGCTCCAGTCGAATCGGCTCGTCGGGCTTCGCACGCAGTACGACGTCGCTGTCCAGCGTCTCGACCGCCGGCTCGTCTCGATCTACGATCGGTGGCGAGCCGTCGCTGCTCGAGTTCGTGTTCGGCTCGACCTCGATCGATGACGTGCTCGACAAGGTCGACTACATGGGCCGGATCGCACGCGAGGACCGTCGGATCGCGATCGAGGTGGCGAATGCGAAGCGCGCAATGCAGCGGGCCCGCGCGCGGACGAGGCAAGTGCGCCTGAAAGTTGCCGGCGCCGCCCACGTGATCACCGCACGCGCGGCCCAGGTTCGCGAGACGCGCAGCGCGCTCCTCGGCGCCCGCGACTCGCTTGCCGAATCGAAAGAGCACAAGCTGGTTGCGCTCTCCGAGTTGAGCGAGCAGGAGCGTGCCGAGGCGTCCGAGATCGACGCCCTCCAGGCCTCGAGCGCTGCGCTCGGCGCCCAGATTCGAGCTGCGCAGGCGAGCAGCGCCGGCGGCCCGTCAGCGACTCCATCCTCGGCCGGCCTGATCTGGCCGGTCTCGGGCCCGGTCACGAGCCCGTTCGGCTGGCGCTGGGGCCGTATGCACCAGGGGATCGACATCGGCGTCGGCTACGGCACCCCCATCCAGGCGGCAGCGTCCGGCACCGTCATCTACTGCGGCTGGGAGAGCGGCTACGGCAACCTCGTCGTGCTTGACAACGGCGGCAACCTCGCGACCGCGTACGCCCACCAGTCGTCGATCGCCGTCAGCTGCGGCCAGCAGGTGAGTCAGGGCCAGGTGATCGGCTACGTCGGCTGCACCGGCCACTGCTTCGGTCCGCACCTCCACTTCGAAGTGCGCATCGGCGGCAACCCCGTCGATCCTCTCGGCTACCTGTAGCGCTACAGGCCGAACGTCTGCGCCAGCAGGAACAGGTTCAGCGTGATGATGATCGCCGCTACGACGACGGCGACCGCGGTCGTGACGCGGCGGTTGACGAGCGGGCCCATCAGCGCCCGGCTCGAGGTGAAGCGGATCAGGGGCACGAGCGCGAACGGGATTCCGAACGAGAGCACGACCTGCGAGATCACGAGCGTGCGGCCCGGGTTGACGCCGATCGCGACGACGATGAACGCCGGGGCCATCGTGACGAGCCGCCGCACCGTCACCGGGATCCGGCGCTGGACGAAGCCCTGCATCACGACCTGGCCGGCGAGCGTGCCGACCGCCGAGGAGGAGAGGCCGGAGGCGAGCAGCGCGAGCGCGAACAGCGCCGCAGACGCGGGGCCGAGGAGCGGCTCGAGCGTCCGGTGCGCGGTCTCGATCGAGTCGACGCTCGTCAGCCCGTGCGCCGAGAACGTCGACGCCGCCATCACCAGCATCGAGAGGTTGATCACCCCCGCCACCGACATGGCGATGATCACGTCGACGCGCGTGTAGCGCAGCAGCCGCCGGGCGTTCTCCCGCGTCCCGGCCACGATCCTGTCCTGCATGAGCGCGGAGTGGAGGTAGATGACGTGCGGCATCACGGTCGCGCCGAGGATGCCGACCGCGAGGAGCAGCGACTCCGAGCCCTTGAGCTGCGGCACGATCGCGTGGTGTCCGACCGCGGCGAAGTCCGGGTGCGCGAACACGAGCTCCGCCACGTAGCAGACGCCGATCACACCCACGATCACTGCGATCACCGCCTCGAAGATCCGGAATCCGAACCGCTGCAGGCCGAGGATCGCGAACGACGCAATCGCCGTGATCACGGTCGAGACCATCAGGCTCGTCCCGAGCAGCAGGTTGAACCCGATCGCCGCGCCGAGGAACTCCGCCAGGTCGGTCGCCATCGCGATCGCCTCGGCCTGCACCCAAAGAGCCCGCGAGGTGCGGCGAGAGAACTGCTCGCGGCAGACCTCGGGCAGGTTCCTGCGCGTCGCGATCCCGAGCTTCGCGGACAGCGTCTGGATCAACACCGCCATCAGGTTCGAGACGACGATCACCCAGACGAGCATGTAGCCGAACTGCGATCCGGCGGCGATGTTGGTCGCAAAGTTGCCCGGGTCGATGTAGGCGACGCAGGCGATGAACGCGGGCCCGAGGAACGGGAGTGCGCGGAAGCGTGTCCGGTGGAACGCCTCGTCAACGGTCTGCAGCCCTTCCGGGAGCTGCTCGTGGACGACGGACGCGGGTGGCACGCCCGAAAGTTTAGCCGTGCCTAAAAATCCAGGAACCGGCGACTCTCGTCTGTGCAGCTACTCGACGAGGTGCAGGTCGGGCAGGTTGCGGCCGCGTTCGTTGAGGGCGAAGCCGTAGCCGACGAAGAACTCGTCCGGGATCGTGAAGCCGACGTAGCGGATCGGGAGATCGTCCACGAGGCGCCGATAGGGCCGGTCGAAGAGCGCCGCGCAAGCGAGTGACTCGGGCTGGCGCAGCGACAGCGCGCGGTGGAGGTAGTGCATCGTCAGCCCCGTGTCGATCACCTCGTCGACGATCACGACGTCGCGGCCGGCCACCTCCATGTCGAGATCCTTGAGGAAGCGGATCCGCTCGTGGCCGCCCATCTCCGCCGAGCCGTAGCCCGCCAGTTCGACGAAGTCGAGCGCATGGGCGATCGGGATCGCGCGGGAGAGGTCGGCGAGGAACGGCACACAGGCCTTGAGCGAGCCGACCAGGACGGGCTCGCGGCCCGCGTAGTCGCGGGCCAGCTCGGTGCCGAGCTCTCGCACGCGAGCGGCGATCTCGGCCGCGCCCAGGTACACGCCGCCGATGTGCTTTCCTGCCTCGCTCAGATCGCCTTACGCAGCCCGTATCGGGCCGCGATCCGCTCGAAGTCGCGCTCGTAGAAGAGCTTGATCCGCACCTCGGGGTAGAGCTCCCGCACCTTCCGCAGCTTGCGGTTCTTGCGCGTGACGAGCGACTGCTTCATCACCGTCACCTCGAGGTAAAGATCCTGCTCGGGGAGGTAGAAGTCCGGCGTGAAAGCCTCGGTCACGCGACCGTCCTCGGCCCGTTCGAGCACGAACGTGCGAGGCTCGTAGAGCCACGGGATGCCGTGATAGTCGAGGATCTTCGCGTATTCGAGCTCGGCCTCGTTGACGAAGCGCGGCTGCTCTTCACCGCGATATGCCTGGAAATTGGGTGTTTCCAGTGCCACCTGCGACCACGGTAGCAGCGAATCCGGATGCCGCGGCGAAACGCCTTCTACACTCCGACCATGCCGTCGCCGTTCACGATCGCGCATCTGTCGGACATCCATTGCGGCGACGCCCACTTCGTGCCCGACCTGATGGAGCGCGCGATCGCCGAGATCAACACCATGCAGCCGGACATCGTCATCTGCTCCGGCGACCTCACGACGTTCGGGTTCAAGGAGGAGTACGCGCAGGCGAAGCGCTATCTCGACCAGATCGAGTGCGAGTCGTTCGTGGTCGTGCCCGGAAACCATGACTCGAGAAACGTCGGGTACGTCCATTTCGAACAGGCCTACGGCGACCGCAACTCGGTCCTCTGCAAGGGCGGCGTCACGGTCGTCGCCGTCGACTCGACCGAGCCCGACCTCGACCACGGCCAGATCGGCCGCGGCCGCTACTCGTGGATCGAGCAGCAGTTCGCGACTCCCGCCGAGATGCGGATCTTCGTCCTGCACCACCATCTCCTGCCCGTGCCCGGCACCGGCCGGGAGCGCAACATCGTCTACGACGCGGGCGACGTGATCGAGTGCCTTCAGCGCGCAGGCGTGAACCTCGTCCTCTCCGGGCACAAGCACGTGCCGTATGCCTGGCGTCTCGAGAACCTGTTCGTCGTCAGCACGGGAACCGTCTCGTGCCTGCGTCTTCGCGGCGCGACGAGGCCCTGTTACAACGTGATCGAGATCACCGGCACGCACGTCGACATCTGGCGGCGCTACCCCTTCCACGGGCAGGAGCGGATCATCCAGTTCGACCTGGCGACACTCGAGTACGAGAAGTACACCGGGCGGATCGAGCGCGAGGTGATCGCTCAGCGATGAGGGCCGTCGCACTCATCGACGGGGAGCACTATCCCGACGTCGTGCGCGACGCTCTCGCCGAGCTGCCGTACCAGTGGGTCGGCGCAATCCTCGTCGGCGGCAACGAGAAGCTGCGCGGCGATGCCGATTACGGCGTTCCGCTGCTCGAGGACTTCGGCAATGCAGAGGTGGTGGTCGATCTCTCGGACGAGCCGGTGCTCGGCCCGGAGGACCGCTTCCGCTGGGCCTCGCAGGCGCTCGCGGCCGGGCTGCCGTACGTCGGAGCGGACTTCAGGTTCGATCCGCCCGTCTACGAGGACTTCGAGTTGCCGTCGATCGCTGTGATCGGAGCCGGCAAGCGGGTGGGGAAGACGGCGCTCTCCGCGCACCTTGCGATGCTGCTCGCCCAAGACCGCGACGTGGTCGTGGTCGCGATGGGTCGCGGCGGGCCGGCCGAGCCCGAGGTGATCGAGCGGCGGCCCACGGTGTCGGAGCTCGTCGAGCTGTCGCGAGCCGGACGGCACGCAGCCTCCGACTACCTCGAGATCGCCGCGATCTGCGGCGTGCCGACGATCGGCTGCCGGCGCGCGGGCGGCGGGCTCGCCGGGCAGGTATTCGTCTCGAACGTTCTCGCGGGCGCGCGCCTTGCCGCCGAGCGGCAGCCGGATGTCGTTGTCTTCGACTCGAGCGGCGCGTCGATCCCGCCGATCGCCGTCGACCGCCGCGTGCTGCTCGTCGGCGCGCGCCACGACGTCGACTCCCACTTCAACACGTACCGCCGGCTCGTCTCCGACCTGGTGGTGGCGATCGACTGCGAGCTCGAAGGCGCGGTCACGGCGACGCTGCGGCTCCGCCCGCTCGCCCCGCTCGAGGGCCGCGTCGCGGTCTTCACCGCCGGCGGCGCCGACGTCTCGCACCTCGACGCCGAGATCGTGCACGTCTCGCCGCGGCTGGCCGATCGTGCGGCTCTTCGCGCCGAGCTGGCGACCCTCGACGCCGACACGTACCTCATCGAGGTGAAGGCCGCCGCCATCGACGTCGTCGCCGAGGATGCACTGGTGCGTGGCAGGCAGGTCGTACTGGCCGCGAACGACGTCGTCGGCGAGGGTCTCGACGAGGCACTGCTCGCACTCCTGCCCGAGGCGGTCCGGGTATGAGCCGCAGGCTCGACGGAGGCTCACAGAGAGCGGAGGCGTTGCCGGCGCTGGAGCGGGTATGAGCCGTAGGCTCGACGGAGGCTCACAGAGAGCGGAGGCGGCGGCTTTGCCGGCGCTGGAGCGGGTATGAGCCCCAGGCGGTACGGCGAGCCGCTGCCGCTCGGCGAGCCGGGCGGGCTGCCCTACTCGAAGGGGATCATGGCGCGGGCGCTCGTTGCCGCCGGCGTCTCGATCGAGCGCGCGTACGAGCTAGCGACGCGGATTGAGCTCGACCTGGCCGAGCGCAACGAGCGGGCGATCGATCTGGAGCGGCTGGAGGAGCTCGCCTGCGAGGTCCTCGGGCAGGAGCAGGGGGCCGAAGTCGTGAACCGGCTGCGCCGGTATGCGGCCCTCCATTCGCTCGACCTGCCGATCCTGCTCCTCGTCGGCGGCGGGACCGGCACCGGCAAGTCGACCGTCGCCACCGAGGTGGCGCACCGCCTGGGGATCACACGTGTCACCTCGACCGACTTCATCCGCCAGACGATCCGCGCCTTCTTCTCGACGGCGTTCATGCCGTCGGTGCACTACTCGAGCTTCGACGCCGGGCACTCCGTGGTCGACTCCGAGACCGGCGATCCGACCCTCCTCGGCTTCCTCGAGCAGACGCAAAATGTCCTTGTCGGAGTCGAGGGCGCGATCCAGCGTGCCCTCACCGAGGGGTGGTCGATGGTGCTCGAGGGCGTCCACCTCGTTCCCGGGATGGTGCCGCGCCGGATCGACGGTGTGCTCGTCGTGCATGCCGTGCTGGCGATCGAGAGCGAGGAGGTGCACCGAACCCATTTCCACGTTCGCGACTCGGCCACCGGCGGTACGCGCGCGATGGACAAGTACCTCGATCAGCTCGACGACATCAGGAGAATCCAGAAGCACATCGTCCGGCGCGCCGAGAAGACCGGCGTTCCCGTGATCGAGAGCTCGAATCCCGAACGCGCGACCGCCGAGCTGATGGAGCTCGTGCTCCGTTCTGCCGAGCGAATGGAGGTTCTACTGTGACCGAACTGCGGATCGATCCGGAGCGTCTCGCGGCCGAAGTTGGCCCGCGCAGACCGTGCATCTGCGAGAGCTATGCGCGGGTGACCGAGCGCGCAGCGCTCGCGGGTGCGCGCTGGCTCGGCCGAGCCGACCAGGACGCGGCCGAGGAGGCGGCGTTCTCCGGTGCGCGTTTCGCGCTCGAGGCGCTACCGATCAGTGGCCGCGTCGTGATCGGGGCGCCCGAGGGCGCCGACCAGCTGGCGGTCGGGACCGAGATCGGATCGGGTGGCGAGGAGGTCGATCTCGCCCTCGACCCGCTCGAGGGGCGGGCGGTGACGGCCCGCGGCGGCAACAACGCGCTGTCGATGATCGCGGTCGGGCCTCGGGGCTCGATGCCGTCGCTGCCGGACATGTACATGCGGAAGATGGCCGTCGGGCCGCGCGCCCGAGGGAGCATCTCGCTCTCGATGTCGATCGCCGACAACATCCGCGCGATCGCAGACGCCTACGGCCGGATGGTGAACGACGTGACCACGATCATCCTCGACCGGCCACGTCACCACGACCTGATCGAGGAGATCCGCGCGGCCGGCGCTCGCATCAAGCTGATCCAGGACGGCGACGTGCTCGCGTCGATCTCCGCCGCCGTCCGCGGGACGAACGATCATCTCGCGATCGGAATTGGCGGCACCCGGCAGGCCGTGCTCTCAGCGGCTGCCCTTCGCTGCCTTGGCGGCGAGCTGCAGGCCCAGCTCTGGCCCACGCGGAGGGCTGAGATCGAAGACGCCCGCGCACACGGGATCGACGACCTCGACCGGATCTTCACGATCGACGACCTCGCCCCACAGGAGGTGGTCGTCGCCGCGACCGGCGTTTCGAACGGCGAGCTGATGCGCGGCGCCTATGCGTAATAATCACAATGAGAACATCCCCGACGAATCAAAAATCCAGCAATTGTTGAGTGGGTTCAAACCCCAACCTTCTCCTCGATATGGTGCTCGCATGACCACTGCACCTTGGCAAACGCAGGCCTATTCCAGATCTTCATCTCAAGCCAAAAACTGGGTACTTCAGTTGAAACCCGCCTGGATTTTGGCATCTATAATATTTGTGCTTGCCATACTATCCCTTGCATTCATTCCTTCAGTCAGAGTGGCTGCCGATCAATTCATCCATTTTTTCCTCCCCGCAGCCTCCGACCAGCTCGATGTACAGGTCACCCCGGCCAATCCGCTTGATTTCATTGGATTTCTCAAATCCATCCAACTTCCCGCTGAGTATTGATGATGTCACAGCAACAGGCAGGGTTTACAGTAAAGCAAATCCCCTCCTCACCCGCTGCTCCTTCGTTTCATCGGCGCACGTTATGACCCAGCGTATAATGCCGTCACACTCCTATATAAAAGGTGAAGATTATACTCTTCTCCTCACCCAACGACCACTTGGGAATAGTCAGGATGTGTTCAGCATCGGCTCAAATGCCCATGTCGAATTTGTAAACATTGGCAATGTTCAAGGTGAATATGTAGTCGGTGGTTGGAATGCAATTTCCACCCAATCACCATCCGGGCTACTCCCACTCCACCAGGTACAGTGCAGATCAATGCGGTCTGGGACGACAGCTTGCCTCAATTCACGCTTCGCTGGCAGGAATCTGGATTTGCTTATGAGCTGCGTAGCAATGGCGAAAATAGTCCTTCCCAATCACAGTTAATATCTTGGGCAAATGAGTTAAAATAAGCCCGTTTGAGTAGAAGTTTTTTGAGGAGAAATAATGGATATCCCCCAGAATTCATCAACTGGATCAAAAAGCACATGGCTTGATCGCCCTCTATTTCGTTCCCCAATGATCAGCCTTGGAAAAGCTGATCTTTGCAGCTGATCCTGATCCTGGCGATCTTCACCCGCTTGTATATGCTCGAGCCGCGTGTCATGAGCCATGATGAGACCTCCCACACCTATTTTTCCTGGCTGTTTTATAAGGGCGATGGCTATGCGCACGACCCTGTGACTCACGGACCACTCCAATTCCACCTCGTCGCTCTCTCCTATTTCCTGTTCGGCGATAGTGATACTACCGCCCGCATTCCCGCCGCTTTGTTCAGCATTGCCACTGTGGCCTTCATGTGGGCTTACCGTCGTTATTTAGGTCGCGCCGGAGCCCTGGTCGCTGCCTTATTCCTTACCATCTCGCCGTATATGCTCTATTACGGGCGTTATGTCCGTAATGAAGCTTTTGTGGCTTTTTTTGGCGTGGTCATGCTCTGGTCAGTCCTGCGTTATCTGGATACGGGTAAATATAAGTATTTATATGTATTTACCGCTGTCACCGTCCTCCACTTTTGCACCAAAGAAACATCATTTATCTACACTGCCCAGGCTTTGTTATTTTTAGCTCTTTATCTCTTTTACCGCATGATGCGGCGTGAGTGGAATCGCTCTGAATTTCGTTCAACCTTTATTGTCACCCTGATTCTTTCTCTCTTCGTCCTCGCTAGCAGGTGTGGTGCTCAAGACGCTTGCTGGGAAAATGACTGAACGCTGAGATCCTCAACCTCAATACCCTGCCCTTGCCTCTCTCCCGTCCTTTCTCTACATTATTACTGATCATCCTTGGCGTGATCGGTTTGGTTGTTGCGGTTTACTTCGCCATCGCTGGTTTCGGATTAAACCGCATCCGCCAGGAGCGTGTTTTTGATTTGCTTATGCTCCTCGGCACCCTCGTCCTGCCCCAATTATCTGCTTTCGGCATCAACGCCTTCGGTTGGAAAATTCCGGTCAATGCAGCTGAGGTTCGTGCCCTCACCATGACCGATATGCTCCATATGGCGATTATTGTTGTGCCCATTATCATCGCCTCCGTCATACTCGGGTTATGGTGGAACAAGCGTCAATGGTTGATCAACGCCGGGATTTGGTACGCCATCTATATCGTCTTCTATACCAGCATGTTCACCAACGGAGCCGGTCTTTTCACCGGTCTTGTTGGCTCTCTCGGTTATTGGTTAGCTCAGCAGGGTGTGAACCGTGGTGATCAACCCATTTATTATTATGCTCTCATCCAGATCCCTATCTATGAGTTCCTACCTGCCATCGGTTCCATTCTTGGGAATTCTTCTGGCAATCATGGGTCGTAAAACCATCCATGATGATACTTTTACCCCTGAGAATCCCACAATTGGATGAACCTGAGCCATGTGATACTATCCCGTTCATCGAAAGTGAAATCTGACACCAGGCTGATACACTGCTAATCAACCATGATGAGCCTGCTCAACCAGAACCCGAAGCACCCAGCCCAACTATGTCGAACCTCCGACCATCCCCTTGCTCATCTTCTGGGCGATCACCAGCCTTGCTGGCATACACCGTTGCCGGTGAAAAAATGCCCTGGCTGACTGTGCACATCACCCTTGCCGATGATCCTTCTCTCAGGTTGGGCTATCGGTTACCTGATCGATACCACCGATTGGGCTGCCTTCCGCATCAAGAAAGGCTGGTTGGTTATTGCCCTCCTGTTTGTCTTTATCCCCGCACTTTGTGAGCACCTTCCGCATCTGGCTTGGAGCGAACCCTCCATTTGCCGGTAAATCTCTGGATCAGCTGTCTGCAACCAGTGGGTTCATCATTTCATTGGTAGTTACCATTGCCAGTGGGATCGGTTTGTACTTTTTGATGAGAGATTGGTCACCTCGTTTGGTCCGCCGTGGCTTTGGGTTGGTTTTCTTCAGCTTGTTGGCAGTCCTCACTGCTCGCGCCGCCTTCATGGCCTCTTACATCAACTATGACCTGGCAAAGGAATATCTCGTCTATGCTCACTGCGCCCCTGGTGATAAGATTGCCCTCCAGCAGATCACAGATATATCCCGTCGCCTCACTGGTGGTCTTGATATCACTGTCGCTTATGACGATAAAACCACCTATCCTTATTGGTGGTACTTACGCAACTTTCCCAATCAGCGCTATTACGGCAATGCCCCCACTCGCGATTTGCGTGATGTCCCCTTGATCCTGGTTGGTCAGGATAATTTTGGTAAGATCGAGCCTGTCGTTGGTCAGGCATATGATAAATTTGAGTACAACCGCATCTGGTGGCCAAATATGGATTATTTCAATTTGAATAAGGATCGGCTTGCTTTATGCCATCTCCAATCCTCAAATGCGTGAAGCTATCTTCCAGATCTGGCTTAATCGTGATTACACGCTTATATGGTGAGCAGACCGGTCAGGATATGAGCCTTCAAAATTGGAATCCTTCTGAAAAGTTCAGGCTGTATATTCGCAAGGATGTGGTTGCCCAATTATGGGATTACGGTACCACCGCCAGCACCGCCCCGGTCCAGGCTGACCCGTATGAGGGCAAACAGATCACGGTGAGTGCCGACCAGGTGATTGGCACGGCTGGCTCAGAACCAGGTCAATTCCAAACCCCCGCGATCTGGCTCTCGCTCCCGATGGGACGCTTTACGTGGCAGATACGTTCAATAATCGCATTCAGCATCTCGCTGCAGATGGCAGTGTGTTGCAGGTGTGGGGTACCTTCGCCGATATTTCCAAAGGTGAAGCTCCCGGCGGTACTTTCTTCCAGCCCTGGGGGATTGCTGTTGGCGCCGATGGCTCGGTATTTGTTGCCGATACCTGGAATCACCGCATTCAAAAGTTTACTGCTGATGGTAAGTTTGTGAATATGTGGGGTTATTTTGGTCAGGCTGATACACCCTTCGCCATTTGGGGTCCGCGTGATATCGCCATCGATAATAATGGCCAGGTGTTTATCACCGATACGGGTAATAAGCGCATCGTCATTTATGATGAAAATGGCAACTATGTCTCCCAATTTGGCTCAGTTGGCCTGGAACCGGGTCAATTCGATGAACCGGTGGGTGTGGCTGTGGATAAGAATGGATTGGTTTACATCGCAGATACCTGGAACCAGCGCATCCAGGTGATGTCGAAAGATGCAAGTGGCACATATACACCCCTGAAGAATTGGGAAGTCGTCGCCTGGTATGGGCAGTCTTTGGATAATAAGCCCTTCCTTGCCGTGGATAATAATGGCAATTTATACACCACCGATCCCGAGGGCTATCGTGTTCTCCACTTCACCACCACCGGCACCTTTGTCAATTATTTTGGTGATTACGGCACCGGCGCCAATCAATTCAACCTCCCCACTGGCATTATCACCGATGGTAAAGGTGGTGTTTGGATTGCTGATGCTGGTAACAACCGTATCATGCACTTTTCATTACCCACCCAGTAACATCTTCTGATGATTCTTCCATATAGAGACGCCTCAGTGGGGCGTCTCTTGTGTTTTCCAAGGGATTTCTTTTAGAATTTACTCCTCCCCTAATTTCCGTTTTATGGAAATTGGGGCAGGTGTAGCGAGTTCGGCGTTCTCTCCAGTCGGAAAGGTGGGCTGTTTGTTCCCTTATTCGCGTTTTCTTTCGCCTCTTTCGCTTCCAAACACTTTCATATCTTGATCGTCCAGCTTTTTACCCGTCCAGCTGCTTCTGCTGGATATTTTCACGTTCAAAATATCCTCGTCTTATTCGTGTATTCGTGTCCAATTCATGGATCTCATAATTATTACGAATAAATTCGGGGATTTCTTTAAGAGCCAAAACAAACCTCCAGTAAAGGGGTAGTTGTATATTTATATACATAATTTATATATAAGTTTGTATATTTGCGATCTTGAACTATATAAGGTATTAAGTGATGTCCAAGAAGAAAAAAATCCAATTTCATCCGAGATATAAAAATAAAGTATTTACGGGGTAATCCACAAAATAACAACACAGGTGGGAACAGCAAGGGCTGATAACCTATACCCCCTAAATAATTCCCTCTTGACAATTAGAACATTTGTGCTATTATTATAATGTAACTACTC